>NZ_LHVO01000037.1 GCF_001269925.1 Pseudomonas sp. MIACH | reverse complement strand
TTAAAAAAGATTTTAAATAATCTACCTGAAAATATCGCCTACGCTAGGACCTTGTTCCTTATGTGCGACTTGTCCGACGGACGAGCGAGGTACGCACGCTGTTCAGGTCCAGGGTGTGGACGTTGGCCGAGGCCTTGACCAATTCCGGTCAGGTCGGCGGCAGCAGGGAAGCAGAGGACCGAGCTATGGCTGTGCAATGGTTGATTGCTGCGGGTGTGCTGGTGGGGGCGAGCGTCGTGTTTTGGGGCTTGAGTGCCTGGATGACACGGCGGATTGAAGCAGCGGTTCCAGGCAATGGGCGCTTTGTGGAGGTCGATGGCGAGCGCTTTCATTATTACGAAGAGGGCAAGGGCCCGCCGCTGGTGATGATTCACGGGCTGATGGGCAGCAGCCGCAACCTGACCTACGCCTTGTCCGGCCAGTTGCGTGAGCACTTCAGGGTCATCACCCTCGACCGCCCGGGATCGGGCTATTCCACCCGCCACGCGGGTACGCCGGCCGACCTGCCGGCCCAGGCCCGGCAAATCGCGGCCTTTATCCAAACGCTGGGCCTGGAAAAACCGCTGGTGCTGGGGCATTCCCTCGGCGGCGCGATTGCCCTGGCGCTGGCCCTCGACCACCCCCACGCGGTGTCCGGGTTGATCCTGGTGGCGCCACTGACCCATCCCCAACGCCTGTTGCCACTGGTGTTCCTGTCATTGGCGGTGCGCCCGGCGTGGCTGCGGCGTTGGCTGTCGCACACCCTGACCGTGCCCATCGGCCTGCTGACCAAAGGCTCGGTGGTCAAAGGCGTGTTCGCCCCCGATGCCGCCCCGGCCGATTTCGCCACGCGTGGCGGTGGGCTGCTCGGCATGCGGCCGGATAACTTCTACGCCGCGTCCACCGAGATCAACCAGGTCAACGATCACCTGCCGGACATGGTCAAGCGCTACCCGCAACTGACCCTGCCGATCGGGCTGATCTATGGCGCGCGGGACAAGGTGCTGGACTTCCAGAAACATGGTCAGGCCCTGGCCAGCAAGGTGCCGGGGCTCAAATTGCAGTTGGTGGAAGGACGCGGCCACATGTTGCCCATTACCGCGACTGAACGGGTGGCGGCGGTGGTGGAGCAGATAGCCAAGCGTGTCCGACCGGCCCAGAGCGCTACGGTATTGCACGCGCCCTTTGCCCTGGCCAACAAATAATCATGGCCCCGATTACTGGATCGAATGTCCGAAATGCCTGCCCTAGAGACCTGACCCAACAGCTGAAAAAACGACTGTTCAGTCACGCCAAAAAGGCCTCGAAAAAGTAGTTGACGACCTATCGATTCCGCGCTATTTATTTAAAAAAATATTTCAATATTTATTTTGAAATGATTTTTGAAATGCCTAAGAGCGAATAAAAATGAAAAAAACGTCTTTTATCGCATGGTTGATTTCCTGGGGTGCCCAGCATTCCTCGAACCTGTTTTTTGCGTCCCTGCCAACCCGCCTCATCCGGAGGCAGCCATGAATCAGACATTGGCTGCCCCAAGCGTGTGGACCGACGGCAAGCGTCACCTGTGGTGGCTGGGCATCATGCCGCTGGCCACGCCATTGTTGTCCGGCACCCTGGCGATCACGACCGGTATCCAGCAACTGTGGTGGGTCGGCGTGCTGGTGATCTTCGGCCTGATCCCATTGATCGACGGTCTGCTCGGTGAAGACGTGAGCAACCCGCCCGAATCCGCCGTTGGCCACCTCGAATCCCAAAGCTACTACCGCTGGATCGTCTATACCGGCGTGCTGTTCGTGATCTCCTCGGTGGTGATCACCGGCTGGCTGGCCGCCGGCGGGATCGACTGGATCATCCAGGGTGGCCTGTTGCAGGCTGCCGCGAACCTGGACCCTTCCAGCTGGCTGTCCCACGCCGCCAGCTACATCACCGCGCGCACTCAACTGCATGGCGAACCGAGCTGGTTCACTTACCTGGGCATGGCGATGTCGACCGGTGCCGCCACCGGTATCGCGATCAATACCGCCCATGAACTGGGGCACAAGCCCAACGCTTTGGAGGTGTTCCTCGCCAAGGTGACCCTGGCGCCGACCTTCTACGGGCACTTCTACACCGAACACAATCGTGGCCATCACGTACGTGTTGCCACGCCGGAAGACCCCGCCAGCTCGCGGCTGGGCGAGAGCTTCTGGGCTTTCCTGCCGCGTTCGGTGTGGTTCAGCGCACACTCAGCCTGGAACCTGGAGCGCGAACGTCTGCGCAAACTCGGCCTGCCGGCCTGGCATTGGAAAAACGCTGTGCTCAGTGCCTGGATGTACAGCGTGGTGTTGTGGGGCGCGATGATTGCCTGGCTGGGGGCAGCGGTGATTCCGTTCCTGATTATCCAGGGCATCTACGGCTTCTCGTTGCTGGAAGTGGTGAACTATGTGGAGCACTACGGCCTTAAACGCCAGAAGTTGCCCAACGGTCGTTATGAGCGTTGTTCGCCTCGGCACTCCTGGAACAGCAATCGGATTGTCACCAATATCTTTCTGTTCCAGTTGCAGCGGCATTCCGACCACCATGCCAACCCCACCCGTAGTTATCAGTCGTTGCGTCACTTTGATGAATCGCCACAACTGCCTTATGGCTACGCGAGCATGATTGTCTGGGCGTATGTGCCTTACTTGTGGCGACGACGCATGGACCATCGAGTCCTCAACCACTATGCCGGGGATATCACCCTGACCAATCTTCAACCTTCACAGCGTTTGAAGTACCTGGAAAAGTACAGCGGCAGTGCCAAGCCGTTTTGATCTGAAGTAACACTTAGTTTCGTTGTGTGCTCGGGGCCTGATTGCCGCGCAGGATTTTATCGCCCAGAGAAAGTGCTTTGACCCGAACAAAAATAATTAAAGGGAAGGACGTACACCATGCAAACACCTGCCAAGTTCACCACCCATATCGTATTGGCCGTGCTGGGCCTGCTCGCCTATCACCAGGCCCAGGCCGCACGTATCGAACCGGCCGGCAGCGCGTTTACCGCCCAAGGCCCGATCAGCTTCTCCAAAGGCGCGCTGATCAGCGCCGACTGCACCATCAAGGTCGCCGGCAAAGTGGCGCCTGACGGTACCTCGGTCAATGTCGACAAAGTTGAATTCGACGGTGGCCTCAAGTGCAGCCGGGTCGAAGCCATCAACTTGCCGTGGATTCTGGTCGCCAAAGATACCAAGAGCGGTTCCATGTCGAAGATCAGCGTCGATGTTCACGCCTTCGGCCTGGGCGGCAAGTGCGGGCCTTCTACCGCCGATGGCACCTGGGATAACGCCACCGGCAAGTTGGAAGCCGCCAATGTACCGATTGGCGAAGACTGCAAGATCAAGACGGTGTCGATCAAGATGCCGCCGAACTTCAAAGTTGTTGAATAACGTGCTGCGGTAATTGAATTGAAATTTGGCTGGAAAGGGAAGTTCTGCAGTTTCACCGTGACCTCTCGTTCATGGCCATTACCCCTGGCGAAATGACTCGCCATAACATGTGAGGAAAAACAATGAAAAGTTTGAAAACCCTCGTGTCGTTGTCTGCTTTGGCTGTTTGCATGGGTGCTGCTTCGATGGCGAATGCTTTCAGTCTCAGCCCAATCAACACCCCATTCACAGCCGCCGGCACAATTGTCGTCAAATCTCCATCTTCGCTGCAGGTGCCGGTCACCTGTAGCGTAACGTTTACCGGAAATGTTACCGCAGCAGGTGAAGGCAGCATTACCGGCGTCACCGTAGGTGGTTCGAACTCGCTGTGTGGCTTGCCACAGATCCAAGGGACACCTTGGACGTTGAAAGCAACCGGCCTGACTGGCGTAAACGCCACCGGCACAGTCGACAATGTTGGATACAAAATCACTGCCACCGGCGTGATTCCGTCTAACTGTGGCCTGTCCACTATTGTGGTGGGGTACAACAACACTACCAAAGTTCTGACTGCAACTAACCAGCCTCTGGCTGGCAGCTGCACGGTGCAAAGCTTGAGCGTGACCGTTGTTTCGGGCGGCACCACGCCGATCACTGTTATTCCTTAATGTGAGTGTAAAAATCCCGGGCTGATCACCCACCGAAACGCACGCGCCTCTAACGAGGCGCCTGCTTGACGGCCATTCAATGTTGAATCGGGAGGGAAGACAGTGAAAGACTTAAACAGCCTTGTGTCACTGCTGGCGTGTGTCATTTGTCTGGGGGCTGCTTCCACGGTCAACGCCTACAGTTTGAGTCCAATTAATGCTGGGTTTAATGCGGTGGGTACGATTGTATTGAAGTCTCCATCGTCGTTGCAGTTGGCGGTTACGTGCAATGTCTCGCTCAGCGGAAATATTGACAGTATGGGGGTGGGCAGATTTACCTCCGCGACATTAAATGGTTTGAGTGCGCTGTGTATATCGCCACAAGCCATGTTGATTTACCCAATGGTATGGACGGTTACTAATCTGGTAGGCGGTTCATCAGCCGGTAGTTTAGAGGGGGTCGGTTACTCTGCGAGTGCGCTGGGTGCGCCGTCCTCTCACTGCGGCCCTTCGACTATCTTGGTTTCTTACGATAATCAGACAGCTCGGCTGACTGCAATTAACCAGCCGCTGTCAGGAAGTTGTACGGTGCAGCGGCTGGACGTGACGATTCTAGGGTCATCGGCTGGACCTGTTGCTGCTATTCCATGATCAATGCTAAGAGCCAGTCACTGAGTCTCTTGCAAATAAGGTAAGGCGCCTGTTACGCGGTTTAAGTTAGAGGTAAGTGTTCTGTTTGTGTCCAAGTAGGTGTAGGTAAAGCCTAATCAGGAGTGCCTGCAAGACGGTTAGGGATTTGTAAGTTTCAGTGCCTGTCATACAGGGCATACCGGTGGTGTCGGTAATAAAAATAATCAGGAGTGGTACATGAATAATAAAAAACAACACGCTCGCACATTATTGGGATTGGCAGTACTCAGCGGGATGGTCGCTGCCGGATCCGTACAAGCCGGTGGCTTCGCTACCCCTACGTTCGGCGCGGAAGGTTGGGGGCGTGCATTTGGCGGTGGTTCGATGTTCAAAGACGACCCGTCTTCGGCCTACAACAACCCTGCGGCGATGGCATTCATTGATCACAATATCGCCCAATTCAACATCGATTACGCCCGTATCAATATCAAGTACAAAGGCACCGCAAAGGATTACGCAGGCAATGATCCAGCCAAAGTCACCCTTGACCCCGTAACGGGTGATGTATCTTCTGTACCGCGTACAGGTGACGGAGGACAGGGTGGTTTCACTGCCTGGTTGCCGACCGGTTTTGCGGTGATGCCGCTGGGTGACCGTTTTGCCTTCGGCCTCAGCCAGGTCGTGCCGATGGGCGCGCGTACCACTTGGGATGACGATTGGATCGGCCGTGACTTCGCCGTCGACACGCGGATCGAAACGGTGGGGGTAACCGGTTCCCTGTCCTTCAAGGTCAATGATGAGTTCTCTGTCGGCGCCGGCGCCATCGTCCAGCACACTAAAGGCTTCGTCAGCCAGAACGTCGACTTGTTTGCCGCCGCTGCTCTGTCGCCAAACATTGGTATTCCCTTTCCTTCTGGCGCGGGATACACGCTGATGCGCGTGAAGGTCGACAATACCTCGGTAGGCTGGTTCGCAGGCTTGGCTTGGAAGCCTACGCCGCAAGACACTATTGGCCTTAACTACCACGCCAAGATCAAAAAC
Organism: Pseudomonas sp. MIACH; assembly: GCF_001269925.1. Lineage (GTDB taxonomy): Bacteria > Pseudomonadota > Gammaproteobacteria > Pseudomonadales > Pseudomonadaceae > Aquipseudomonas. Next base: position 80,029 of record NZ_LHVO01000037.1, on the reverse strand, counting down.
AAGCTGGAGGGTAAATACAGCATCTACGCGGACCCGCTTTCGGCAGGCCTGATCGACTCCGGTCTTGTTACGGCTGCCTATCCTGGGCTCACCCTTAATAACAACGGCGCCAAAGCCACCACTCAACTGGACGTTCCAGCCAACGCCTCCGTTGACTGGGTGCACCAGTTCACCGACCGGTTCACCCTCGGCGCCAGCGTCACCTGGACCCAATGGTCATCGTTCAAGAACCTGACCTTGAAATCTGAGGGCCAGACCATCGTTGCCATCCCTTACAACTACAAGGATGCCTGGATGGTCTCCCTCGGCGGTGACTACAAGCTCACCGACGATTTTACCCTGCGTGCCGGTGTCGCCACCGACCAGACGCCAACGCGCAATTCCACACGCGATCCGCGTATCCCGGACGGAGACCGGATCTTCACGTCCCTGGGGTTTGGCTACAAAATCCGCGCCATTCCAGGCCTGGGTATCGACGGGTCTTACTCCCACCAGTTCGTAGAGAAGGCCAAGTTGCAGACGCATAACCAGGACCGCCTGGGTGGGGCAACCCTGGATGGCAAGGCCGATGCCTATGGGGACGTTGTCAGCCTGGGCTTAACCTACGAGTTCTGATGCGCCGCTGCCGGGTGCAATACCGGTGTAAACCTGCCGTCAGCGCATCTTTCTGCACGGTTTTACACCGGTTATGTATCGGCGCTGCGCCCACGCGACCCGTTCCGAGTGCCAGCCACTTAACTGATCAGGCCGATCCATTCGGCCCGCTATTTTTTCGCCCAAGCATTAAATAAAAATTTCAAAACAAAATTTGAATTTAGCGTTCCAAGTTTGTAGTGTGGCTTTACGCCGCAGGTCAATCCGACCTTCCGCACGTAAACCACGCCCTGAATCGAGTAGAGGTATCCCCATGGTTATCTGGTTATTGGTGGGTTTCGCAGCTGCGATTGCCCTGGCGTATCGACAAGCCGCCGCCACCCTGTGGTTGGGCGCTGGCCTGGTCTGGTTGGCGATTGGTTACCTGTTCAACGTAGTGGCGGCTTTTGGTGCCACCGTCGCGGCGGTGCTGGTGGTGTTACCGGCTTTGCTGATGACCTTCAAACCGCTGCGCCGCACGCTGTTGACCAGCAAGGCCCTCGGCCTGTTTCGCACGATCATGCCGGCGATGTCCGACACGGAACGCGCCGCCATCGAGTCCGGCACGGTGTGGTGGGACGCTGAGCTGTTCAGCGGCAAACCTAACTGGCAGCGCCTCCTGCAAGCCGCCCCGGCGAGCCTCAGCGCCGAGGAACAAGCCTTCCTCGACAATGAAGTGGAAACCCTGTGCGACATCGCCAACGACTGGGAAACCACCCAGGTCTGGCAGGACATGTCTCCCGAAGGCTGGCAGTACACCAAGGATGCCGGTTTTCTCGGCATGATCATTCCCAAGCAGTACGGCGGCAAAGGCTTCTCTCACTATGCCCATTCCCAGGTGGTGATGAAGCTCTCGACGCGCTGCTCGGCGGCGGCGATTTCGGTGATGGTCCCCAACTCCCTGGGCCCGGCCGAGTTGCTGTTGCACTACGGCACCGACGCCCAGCGCAATTACTACCTTCCGCGTTTGGCCCGGGGCGAAGACATCCCGTGCTTTGCCCTGACCAGCCCGTATGCGGGCTCCGATGCCGGGGCGATTCCCGATCTGGGCATCGTCTGCAAAGGCACCCATGAAGGCCAGGAAGTACTGGGGTTCCGTGTGACCTGGGACAAGCGCTATATCACCCTGGGGCCGATCGCCACGGTGCTCGGCCTGGCGTTTCGCGCCGAAGACCCGGACGGTTTGCTGGGGCCGAAAGGTTCGCTGGGCATCACCTGCGCCCTGATTCCGACCTCCCATCCCGGCGTGAACAGCGGCCGTCGCCACTGGCCGCTCAACGCGGTGTTCCAGAACGGCCCGACCACCGGCAAGGATGTGTTCATCCCGCTGGAATGGGTCATCGGCGGCCGTGAGCAGGTCGGCAACGGCTGGTGCATGTTGATGGAATGCCTGGCTGCCGGCCGCGCGATTTCCCTGCCGTCGGCCAACGTCGGCCTGGGCAAGGTCGCGGTGCGCGGTACCACGGCCTACGCGGCGATGCGTAAACAGTTCGGCCTGCCCATCGGCAAATTCGAAGGCGTGCAGGCGCCGTTGGCACGCATGGCCGGACACCTGTATGCCTGCGATGCGGTGCGCAAGGTCTCGGTGGCATCCCTGGATGCCGGTGAGAAACCCTCGGTGATCTCGGCCATCGCCAAGTACCACGTCACCGAACGCGCGCGGCTGATCGTCAACGACGGCATGGACATTGTTGCCGGCAAGGGCATCTGCATGGGCCCCAATAACTTCCTGGCCCGCGCCTACCAGCAAAGCCCCATCGCCATTACGGTGGAAGGCGCGAACATCATGACGCGCTGCCTGATCATCTTTGGCCAGGGCCTGATCCGCTGCCATCCCTATGTGTTCCGGGAAATGGAGGCCGCCCGCAACCCGGATCGGCGCAAGGCGCTGGAGGAATTCGACAGCGCGATGTTCGGTCATGTGAGCTTTGTGCTGGCCAACACCGTACGCGCGGCGGTGCATTCTCTTACCGGCGGGCGGCTGATTTCCGCACCGGCCAAGACCGACCCCGCGCTGGCAACCTACTATCGCCAGGCCAATCGTCTGTCGGTGGTGCTGGCGCTGATCTCGGATATTTCCATGGGCGTGCTGGGCGGTGCCCTCAAGCGCAAGGAAAGTATCACCGGGCGTTTGGGCGATATTCTCTCGCAGCTGTACATCCTGTCTTGCGTGCTCAAGCGCTTTGAGGACGACGGCCGGCCCCAGGCGGATCTGCCGCTGGTGCATTGGGCGGCGCAGGATGCGTTGCTGCGGGCCCATGAAGCCCTGGCCGAAGTGCTGGATAACTACCCGTCGAAAGCCGCAGCAGCTGTGGTGCGTGGCTTGAGTTTCCCGTTCGGCATTCCCCTGCACAAACCCTCGGATCGCCTGCTGGCCCAGGTGGCGGATGTGGTGCAGATCCCCGGCGAAACCCGCGACCGTCTGCTGGCCAACTCCTACATTCCGCGCCCGGAAATCGACAAGCTGGCCTACGGCGAGTTGGGTTTCCGCCTGTTGCCGCAGGTAGAACTGATCGACGCCCGACTCAAGCCAGCCATCAAGCAGGGCCTGCTCGACCCGATGCCGATCTCCGCCACGGCCTTCACCGCTTGGCGCGTCAAGGCGCGGGCGCTGGACCTGATCAGCGAAGACGAAGACGCCTTGCTGGGACGCTATGTGGAATACGCCGACCACGCTATCCAGGTGGATGACTTCCCGCAGGACTTCGGTTTGCTGGAGGCGTTGCAGCAGCGCAAGCAGGCGTTAGAGCCGGTCGCCAAGCGGCGCAGCAGCCAAAGCGAAAACGCCTCGGTCAACTAGGACAAACGCGTTCAATGTGGGAGGGGCCTGGGTCCAATGCCAGTCATGTAGGGCTTGCCCCCTCCGACATGGATCGGGTTTACACGGCAAGTTTGTGTTGTGAGTGGATCTATCTATGAGTGACAGCTACCTATCGTTCGTCAATTCCCCCTGGGGCCGTCGCCTGGCCCAGGCGGTGGGCTTGCCTCAGCCCGTGCCGTTGCAGCGCCATCGCAGCGGCCAGCCTGGCCTGGCCAACCCGGTGATTGTCGCCGGGGCAGGGCGCCTGGCTGCGCAGGTGCAACAGGTGTTCAGCGCTACCGACACGGTCACTGCCACCCCGGCGACGCTCAAGGCGCCGTCCACGGTCAAGGTGCAAGGCGCGGTATTCGATGCCAGCGCTGTGGTCGACCTGAAACAGTTGGATGAGCTGTACGAGTTCTTCCACGCCAATGTCAAACGCCTCGGCCAGCACGGTCGGGTGGTGGTGTTGGGCACGGCGCCCGAACACTGCGCGGACCTGCCCCAGGCCATCGCCCAGCGTGCCCTCGAAGGGCTGGTGCGCTCGCTGGCCAAGGAGCTGCGCCGCGCGATCACCGTGCAGTTGATCTACGTCGCGCCGGGTGCCGAAGCGGCGTTGGACAGCAGCCTGCGTTTCTTCCTGTCGCGCCGCTCGGCCTACGTCTCCGGGCAGGTGGTACGCCTGGAAAAACCGGTGGACGGCCACCCCAGCGTCAACTGGGATAAACCCTTTGCCGGCCGACGCGCGCTGGTGACCGGGGCTTCCCGTGGCATCGGCCTGGCGATTGCCCAGGTACTGGCCCGCGATGGCGCCCACGTGGTTTGCGTGGATGTGCCCCAGGCCCAGGAATCGCTGCAACAGGCGGCCGCCAGTGTGGACGGTTCGGCGCTGCCATTGGACATCACGGCGGCGGATGCCGCTGCACAGCTTCAAGCCCACGTCAGCCAATACGGCGCCTTCGACGTGGTGGTGCACAACGCCGGGATCACCCGCGACAAGACCATCGCCAAGATGACTGAAGCGGCCTGGCGCAGCGTGTTGGCGGTCAACCTTGAAGCGCCGTTGAACCTGAGCAATGCCTTGCTGGACAACCAGGGTTTGAATCCTGGAGGTCGCATCGTGTGTGTGTCGTCGATCTCCGGTATTGCCGGCAATCTCGGGCAAAGCAACTACGCCACCTCCAAGGCCGGCGTGATTGGCCTGGTGCAAGGCCTGGCGCCGCGTGCGGCGGCGGCACAGGTCACGGTGAATGCGGTGGCGCCGGGGTTTATCGAGACCCAGATGACCGCAAAGATCCCGCTGATGATTCGCGAAGCGGGGCGGCGCATGAACTCGATGTCCCAGGGCGGTCAGCCGATCGATGTGGCCGAGACCATTGCCTGGCTGGCGCACCCGGCGTCGGGCGGGGTCAACGGCCAGGTCGTGCGCGTGTGCGGCCAAAGCCTGCTGGGAGCCTGAGCCATGGACTACGTGACGCAGATTATCGACCCACCGCCTTCGCGCACGCGCCTGCTGCTGGACGGCGTGCGTGGCCTGCGCAAACCCAAGCTCGACGGCGCACCGCCGTTGCCCAAGGAGCGCCTGGTGCGCTCGGCGGTGGAATTGTCCGCCAGCGGCATCGCCGCCTATGGCCGTGCCTGTGGGTTTCGCCGCGAGCAGGGTGTGCCGCTGTCTTACCCCCATGTGCTGGCGTTCCCGCTGCACCTGATGCTGCTGACCCGTCCGAGTTTTCCGTACCCGGCCAGCGGCATGGTGCACCTGGCCAACCGCATCCGGCAGCACCAGCGCCTGCATGAAGGCCAGGCGTTGCGCCTGGAAGTCTTTTGCGAACGCTGGGTGGCCCACGCCAAGGGCCAGGCGCTGAGCATCGCCACCCGCGCCTACAGCAACGGCACCCTGGTGTGGGAAAGCGACAGCCTGTACCTGCGCCGCGAGGTGAAAAATCCGGTCGGCGAGCCTTGGGAAGACGCGCTGGCGTTGCAGGAGGAGGGCCTGTTGCGCACCCAGCGCTGGGTGTTGCCGGCCGATCTGGGTCGGCGCTTCGCCAAGGTCTCGGGGGATTTCAACCCGATTCACACCTCGCTGATCGGCGCCAGGCTCTTCGGCTTTCGCCGCGCCATTGCCCATGGCATGTGGACCCTCGGCCGCGCATTGGCCGCTCAACAACCGCCCGCTGGCCTGGATCAGGCCGAAGCCCACTGCGACTTCAAGCTACCGATCTTTTTGCCCGGTCAGGTCGCCCTGTGGCAACACCCCGTGAGCGGCCCGCGCCGCGAATTCGAAGTGCGCAATTTCGCCGGCGACAAACCGCATATGCGCGGGCTATTTGTCTGGAATGAGAGCCCTACATGAGTGACTACAGCTTCAATCCGGCCCCGACCCGCCGCGTGGCGATCATCGGCGGCAACCGCATCCCGTTTGCCCGTTCCAACACGGTGTACGCCCACGACAGCAACCAGGACCTGCTGGTAGCGGCGCTGCAAGGCCTGGTCGACCGTTACAACCTGCACGGCCAGCGCCTGGGCGAGTTTGCCGCCGGCGCGGTGATCAAGCATTCGCGGGATTTCAACCTGGCGCGTGAGTCACTGCTGTCGACCACCTTGTCACCGCAGACCCCGGCCTACGATGTGCAGCAAGCCTGCGGTACCGGCCTGGAAGCAGCCTTGCTGGTGGCGAATAAAATCGCCCTCGGCCAGATCGAGGTGGGCATCGCCGGTGGCGCCGACACCACCTCCGACGCGCCCATCGGCATCAATGAATCCCTGCGCCACACCTTGCTCGCGGCCAACCGCGCCAAGGGCATGGGCGATAAGTTGAAGGCGCTGCTGAAGGTGCGTCCGTCGATGTTGTTCAAGCCGCTGTTGCCGCGCAATGGCGAGCCGCGCACCGGCCTGTCCATGGGCGAGCATTGCGAAGCAATGGCCCAGCGCTGGCAGATCAAGCGCCTGGCCCAGGATGAGCTGACCCTCACCAGCCACCAGCGCCTGGACGCCGCGTATAAGCGCGGTTTCTTCGACGACCTGATCAGCCCCCATCGCGGCCTGGCGCGGGACAACAACCTGCGCGCCGACGCCAGCCTGGAGAAACTCGCCGGGCTGTCCCCGGCCTACGATCGCCAGAACGGCACCCTGACGGCGGGCAACTCCACGCCACTGACAGATGGCGCCTCGGTGGTGCTGTTGGCCAGCGAAGAGTGGGCGGCCGCCAATGGCTGGCCGGTGTTGGCCTACCTGCGCACGGGCGAGACGGCGGCGGTGAATTTTGTCGACGGCAGCGAAGGCCTGCTGATGGCCCCGGCCTATGCGGTACCGCGCATGCTCAAGCGTGAAGGGCTGAGCTTCGCCGACTTCGATTTCTTCGAGATCCACGAAGCGTTTGCCGCCCAGGTGCTGTGCACGCTCAAGGCCTGGGAAGACGCCGATTACTGTCGCGAGCGCCTCGGCCTGGACGCGCCACTGGGGGCCATCGACCGCGCCAAAATGAACGTCAACGGTGGCTCCCTCGGCTGCGGTCACCCGTTTGCCGCCACCGGTGGCCGGCAATTGGCGGCGCTGGCCAAGGCCATTCATGAGCGTGGCGGCGGTCGCGGCCTGATATCCATCTGCGCGGCGGGCGGGCTGGGCATTACCGCCATCGTCGAAAAGTAGCGCTATCAAAAACAACAATAAGGAGACTGCCATGAACGCTATCAGCCTGGAACACACCGAACGGGTCTGGTTGAACGCTTACCTGCCCGGCGTCCCGGCGGACATCGATGCCGCTATCGAGGATTACCCGTCGCTGCGCGAGGTGTTCCTGGAGCACCTGGAGAAGTTTCGCGAGCGGGTCGCCTACGTCAGCATCGGCACCGAAATGACCTACGCCGACTGGCAGGTGCAGGGCATTGCGTTTGCCGCCTGGCTGCAAGGCCAAGGGGTGAAGAAGGGCGACCGCGTGGCGCTGATGATGCCCAACTGCTTGCAGTACCCGATCTGCTTGCTCGGCACCATCCTGGCCGGCGCGGTGGTGGTCAACGTCAACCCGTTGTACACCTCCCACGAGCTCAAGCACCTGCTCAAGGACAGCGGCGCGGAAACCGTGGTGATCTTCGAAAACTTCGCCCACACCCTGGAAAAAGTCATTGCCGGCAGCAGCGTCAAGCGCGTGGTGGTGGCCGCCATCGGCGACTTGCTCGGCACCTTCAAGGGCGCGGCGATGAACTTCATCCTGCGCCGCGTGCAAAAACAGGTGCCGGATTTCAATCTGGCTGGTTCGGTGCGGTTCAACCAGGTGTTGAAACAGGGCCGCGCGCTCAACCACTTCCCGGTGGACATGCACCTCGATGACCTGGCCTTCCTGCAATACACGGGCGGCACCACGGGGGACGCCAAGGGCGTGATGCTCAGTCATCGCAACATCATCGCCAACCTGCTGCAGGCCAAGGCCTGGGTCGGCGACCAATTGGACCAGGACAAGCAGGAAACCAATGTCACCCTGCTGCCGCTGTACCACATCTTTTCGCTGACGGTGAATTGCCTGATGTTCATGTGCCTGGGCGGGCGCAACATCCTCATCGCCAACCCCCGGGATGTGAAACGGGTGCAGATGATCCTGCGCAAGGAACGCTTCAATGGCATCGCCGGGGTCAATACGCTGTTCAACGGCCTACTGGAGAACAAGGAGTTCTGTGCGCGGGACTTCTCCGACCTGCGCATGGTGATTGCCGGCGGCATGGCCACGCACACGGCGGTGGCCAAGCGCTGGAAGGAAGTCACCGGGCTGCCGATCATCGAAGGCTACGGCCTGACCGAATGCTCGCCGGTGGTGAGCATCAGCCCGATCAACATTGCGCGCATGCGCGAGATGGAATTCACCGGCAGCATCGGCGTTCCTTTACCGTCGACCTGGGTGCGGTTCATGCGTGAAGACGGCGAACTGGCCGATATCGGCGAGCAGGGCGAACTGCAAGTGCGCGGCCCGCAGGTGATGCAGGGGTACTGGCAACGGCCGAAGGAAACCGACGAGGTGCTGGATGCCGAGGGGTGGCTGTCCACCGGTGATATCGGCGTGATGGACGAACGTGGCTATATCCGTCTGGTGGACCGCAAGAAAGACATGATCCTGGTCTCGGGCTTCAACGTGTACCCCAATGAAATCGAAGATGTGGTGGCGCTGCACCCCGGCGTCGGCGAAGTGGCGGCCATCGGGGTGGAAGACGGGGTGACGGGGGAGAAGGTCAAGATCATCGTGGTGCGCAAGGATCCGAACCTGACCCAGGAGCAGATTCTTGAGCACTGCCGGGAATACCTGACGGGGTACAAGGTGCCCAGGTATGTGGAGTTTCGCACTACCGAGTTGCCCAAGACCACGGTGGGCAAGGTACTGCGCCGAGCCTTGCGCTGATTTAAATGTGTGTAGGCGATCTAAATGTGGGAGGGGGCTTGCTCCCGATGGCCTTGGGTATCCACACAACTTTTCAGACCCTGACAAATCTCCCTGTGGCGAGCGGGCTTGTCCCGCGTTGGGCTGCGGAGCAGCCCCAAGTAAGAACGCTGCTGTATGCCAGACAGCCCCGGGGTTGTGTTTTGGGGCTGCTTCGCAGCCCAACGCGGGGCAAGCCCGCTCGCCACAGTTACGATGTTCCTCCTTAACTGATTGGCGTTAGGGCTTGCCCCTCCCACAAGGGTTTTGCATTGTGCTTCAGAGCGAGTTCACGTTGACCCAGCGTTCTTCACGGGCAGCCACACGAATCGCTGTCGCCAACCGCTCCACTTCCCACGCGGCTTCAAAGTCCGTGCCATCCGCGCCTTGCCCCGTCACGGCCATGATCAACTCCTGCACTTCCAGGGTCTTCAGCTCGTTGTACCCCAGCTGATGCCCCGCCGCCGGGCTGAAGGCCGCGTAGCCGGGCAGGGCAGGGCCGGCCAGCAAACGCTGGAAACCGTCCTGGCCGACACGGCACAGGCGCAGTTCATTCAAGCGTTCCTGATCGAACGCCAACGTGCCCTTCGTGCCGCTGATCTCGAAACTCAGGTGGTTCTTGTAACCGTGCTTGAGCCAACTGCTGCTCACCGTGCCGCGCGCGCCGTTGGCGAAGCGCAGCAGGGCGTGTACCTGGTCGTCCACGGCGATGGCTTTCTGCTCGGCGCTGCCTTTGACGGTCGGGCGTTGGGCGTGGACGGTCTGGGTGTCGGCACACACGCTGGTCACGTCGCCCACCAGGTAACGCGCCATCGACAGCAAGTGGCTGCCCAGGTCCGCCAGGGCGCCACCGGCATGCTCCACTTCACAGCGCCACGACCACGGTGACGCCGGGTCAGCCATGAAGTCTTCGCTGAACTCGCCCTGGAAGCTGATGATTTCGCCGAGCTCGCCCTTGGCAATCAGTTGCCGCGCCAGCCCGATCATCGGGTTGTGTTGATAGTTGTAGCCCACCCGTGTCACCACCCCGGCCGCACTGGCGGCGCGGCGCATCGCGTCGGCCTGTTCGAGGCTGACCGCCAGGGGTTTTTCGCAATACACCGCCTTGCCCGCCGCAATCGCCGCCATCGCCATGGGGTAGTGCAGGTGGTTGGGGGTGGTGATGGCCACGACGTCCACCGACGGGTCGTTGATCAGCGCCTGCCAGTCGCCGTGGGCTTGGGCAAATCCCCAGGCCGTGGCGCAGCGCTGGGCGCGTTCGGTGTCGGCATCGGCCAGGGCGGCCAGCTTGAGGTGTACCGGCAGTTCAAAAACCGCCCGGGCGTTGTTGAACGCCAGGGCATGGGCGCGGCCCATGAAGCCTGTGCCGATCAAGCCGATTCCGAGTTCACGCATAGCCGTGGTCCTTTGGATTATTGTTTTCAGGGAGGCTATTAATGGAATAAAAATTCGCATAATTCAAGATATGGAATAAAAATTCATTAATCAGTCTGGCTAATGTCCTCCTATTCAGGCATGGCTAAACGCCGCCAGTTAACAAAAGATAACGTAGCACCGATTGTCAGACGATTCGAAAGCCCGATAGGATGGCCCCTGCTTCCTCCAGGCGCTCTAGATTGCAGGTTTCAGGGCCCGGGAAGGCGAGACGACCTAACAATAATAAATGGGAGAAAGGTCTATGAGTGAGCCTGTCATGGGTTGGGTTGTTTGCCGCCCACGCGCCGCACGCAAGGTTGCGTTGCTGGCCGCAGCGCTCTCGCTGTTTGGGGCTGTCGCGTTGCCGACCGTCGTCCAGGCCGCCAGCGATACCCCTTTTGCGATTGAATCCCCCAAGGCCGCCAAAGGCCTGATGATCGATGTGGTTCATGCCGGCAAGCGCCTGGTGGCGGTCGGTGATCGCGGGCACATCCTCTATTCCGATGACCAGGGCAGTACCTGGACCCAAGCCAAGGTCCCCACCCGGCAACTGCTCACGGCGGTGTATTTCGTCGATGACAAGCAGGGCTGGGCGGTCGGCCATGATGCACAAATCCTCGCCAGTTCCGACGGCGGCGCTACCTGGACCCAGCAATACCAGGACCTCAAGCGCGAAGCCCCGCTGCTCGACATCTGGTTCAAGGACGCCAGCCACGGCCTGGCCGTCGGCGCCTACGGTGCGCTGATCGAAACCACCGACGGCGGCAAGACCTGGGAAGACGTCAGCGACCGCCTCGACAACGAAGACCAGTTCCACCTCAACGCCATCGCCCAGGTCAAGGATGCCGGCCTGTTTATCGTCGGCGAGCAGGGCAGCATGTTCCGCTCCAGCGACGACGGCCAGACCTGGGAAAAACTCGAAGGCCCCTACGAGGGGTCGCTGTTTGGCGTCATCAGCACCGCACAAGCGCAGACCCTGCTGGCCTACGGCTTGCGCGGCAATCTCTACCGTTCTACGGATTTCGGCAGCACCTGGGAACAGGTCGAACTGAATGCCGCACGCGGCGCCCTGGAGTTCGGCCTGTCGGGGGCGACGTTGCTGGAGGACGGCGCCATCGTGGTCGTCGGTAACGGTGGCAGCGTGGTGGTCAGCCATGACGACGGCCAGACCTTCAGCGTGTTCAACCGCCCGGACCGCATTTCGTTATCGGCCGTCACGGCGGCAGGCAATGGCAACTTGATTCTGGTCGGGCAGGGTGGTGTTCGCGTCGCTACAGCCACTGGCGCCGAACCGACAAAACAATAAGAAGGCGGGGAAAGCATGAGCAGTCATCACAACGATAAAGCGACCTTTCTTGAGCGCCTGATCTTCAACAACCGCCCGGCAGTCATCGTGATCTGCCTGCTGGTCAGTATTTTCCTGTTCTGGCAGGCGACGTTGATTCGCCCGTCCACCAGCTTTGAAAAGATGATCCCGCTCAAGCACCCCTTCATCGAAAAGATGATGGAACACCGCAACGACCTGGCCAACCTGGGCAACACGGTGCGCATCTCAGTGGAGGCCAAGGACGGTGACATCTTCACGAAGGAGTACATGGAGACCCTGCGCCAGATCAACGACGAGGTGTTCTACATCTCGGGCGTCGATCGTTCGGGCCTCAAGTCGCTGTGGAGCCCCAGCGTACGCTGGACCGAAGTCACCGAAGAAGGCTTCGCCGGCGGTGAAGTGATCCCGCAGAGCTACAACGGCTCGGCGCAAAGCCTCGATCAACTGCGCAACAACGTGCTTAAGTCCGGCCAGGTCGGGCGTCTGGTGGCCAACGATTTCAAATCGAGCATCGTCGATATCCCGCTGCTGGAGTCCTACCCGGACCCGCAGGACCAAGGCAAGTTGCTGGCCCTGGATTACCGCAAGTTTTCCCATGAACTCGAAGACAAGATCCGCGACAAGTTCGAAGCCCAGAACCCCAACGTCAAGATCCACATCGTCGGCTTCGCCAAGAAGGTCGGCGACCTGATCGACGGTCTGGTGATGGTGGTGCTGTTCTTCGGTGTTGCATTCATCATCACCCTGGTTCTATTGCTGTGGTTCACCAACTGCCTGCGCAGCACCATTGCGGTGTTGAGCACCACGCTGGTGGCGGTGGTCTGGCAACTCGGCCTGATGCACTTCTTCGGCTTCGGGCTGGACCCGTATTCGATGCTGGTGCCGTTTCTGATTTTCGCCATCGGGATTTCCCACGGCGTGCAGAAGATCAACGGTATCGCCCTGCAATCCAGCGAGGCGGACAACGCGCTGACCGCCGCGCGGCGTACCTTCCGGCAACTGTTCCTGCCGGGGATGATCGCGATCCTCGCGGACGCCGTGGGCTTTATCACGCTGCTGATCATCGATATCGGCGTGATCCGCGAACTGGCCATCGGCGCGTCCATCGGCGTGGCGGTGATCGTGTTCACCAACCTGATCCTGCTGCCGGTGGCGATTTCCTATGCGGGTATCAGCAAGCGGGCCATCGCCCGGAGCAAAAAGGACGCGCACCGCGAACATCCGTTCTGGCGCCTGCTGTCGAAATTCGCCAGCCCCAAAGTCGCGCCGGTCTCGGTCCTGCTCGCGTTGGTGGCGTTTGGCGGTGGCCTCTGGTACAGCCAGAACCTGAAGATCGGCGACCTCGACCAGGGCGCGCCGGAATTGCGCCCCGACTCGCGCTACAACAAGGACAACAACTTCATCATCAGCAACTACTCCACCAGCTCCGACGTGCTGGTGGTGATGGTCAAGACCAAGGCCGAAGGCTGCTCGCGCTATGAAGCCATGGCGCCCATCGACCAGTTGATGTGGAAGATGCAGAACACCGAGGGCGTGCAGTCGGCGATCTCGCTGGTGACTGTGTCCAAGCAGATGATCAAGGGCATGAACGAGGGCAACCTGAAGTGGGAGACCCTGTCGCGTAACCCTGATGTGCTGAACAACTCCATCGCCCGTGCCGATGGCCTGTACAACAACAATTGCTCGCTGGCGCCGGTGCTGGTGTTCCTCAACGACCACAAGGCCGAAACCCTAGACCGCGCGGTGCATGCGGTGCAGGACTTCGCCAAGGAGAACAACAAGGACGGCCTGGAATTCATCCTCGCTGCGGGTAATGCCGGGATCGAAGCGGCCACCAACGAGGTGATCAAGGAATCGGAGCTGATCATCCTGATCCTGGTGTACCTGTGCGTGGCGACCATGTGCATGATCACCTTCCGCTCCTGGGCGGCAACCCTGTGCATCGTGCTACCGCTGGTGTTGACCTCGGTGTTGGGCAATGCGCTGATGGCGTTCATGGGCATCGGCGTCAAGGTCGCGACCCTGCCGGTGGTGGCCCTGGGCGTGGGGATTGGCGTGGACTACGGCATCTACATCTACAGCCGCCTGGAAAGCTTCCTGCGCGCGGGTTTGCCGTTGCAGGAAGCCTATTACCAGACGCTCAAGTCCACCGGTAAAGCCGTGCTGTTCACCGGGCTGTGCCTGGCGATCGGCGTGTGCACCTGGATCTTCTCGGCCATCAAGTTCCAGGCCGACATGGGCCTGATGCTGACCTTCATGCTGCTGTGGAACATGTTCGGTGCACTGTGGCTGCTGCCGGCACTCGCGCATTTCCTGATCAAGCCCGAGAAGCTGGCGGGGCAGAAGGGCAACTCGTTGTTTGCCCACTAAAGCGCCAGTCATGTAGGAGCGAGCTCGCTCGCGAAAAACGCCCAGGCAACGCGTTCATGCTCCATAAACGCGGTGGCCCTGAGTGCTTCGCGAGCAAGCTCGCTCCTACAAAAAGCCTTGACTCGTTTTTCAGCGGGCCAGCGGCAGGAACCAGCGCTCGGCCAGCGCCTTGCCGAGCAAGCCGCGATGCACATCTACCACCGCCTGCGGGCTTTGTGCACGGGCCAGTTGCGAGTAGTAACTGACCCGGCGTTGCTCAAGGGTTTTCAGGTGGGCAGCGGTGTAGTTTTCCTTGGGCGTATCGGCGGCCGGGTAGTGGAAGTGGGCGTACCACAATGGATAGCCACCCGAGTCGTTGACCGCATACTCCTGGACAAAATCCCGGCGCTCGCCGCTCAGTTGAATGCGCTCTCCGAGCAACGCCATGTTTGCGCGCTTCTGCTCGATCAGGTATTCCAGGTTGCCGTGGGTCGGTGGCAGTTCCAGGCTTAGTTGAATGCGCAGCGCCTGGCCGCGTTCACTCAGGCGCACTGCCGCCTGGCGCATGTCATTTTCCAGGGCCAGGTCAGCCGGCGTGCGGGCTTCGGCGGGTTGGGCCTGGATTGCCAGGTGCAGTTCGGTGGCCAGCTTGTCGTAGCGCACCGATTCAGACTGCAGCACCTCCTGGACTTCCTGCGGGTGCCGGGACACTTTCTTGTACTGCTCGCCGCGCAGCAGGTGTTTCTCCAGCATGCCCAGCAGCTTGCGCGCCTCACCCTTGACCAGGCTCAAACTGCGCGGCGTCAAGGGCGAAAGCGGTGGGGTCGCGTCTTTGAACTCGATCCATTGCTCGCCTCGTTGTGAATACGTGCTTAACACCTCGCCGGTGACCTCTGAACGAAGCTCGACGGTTTCCAGTGTGCCTACGGGTTTGACCTCGCCGATAAAGGTGCCCTTTTTCGCCGTGCGAATGACCTTTTTCGGCGGTTTTCCGGCGACCACCGGAGGGCGCCGGCTTGGGCGCTGGGCGGTTTGGGCGACGGGCTTGATTTCACTGGCCAACTGCTGGGCCGCTTGCTGGTACAACCCATCCACCAGCTTGACCAGCTTGGCGAAATACTCGCCGTCCAGCTCATCGGCATTCACGATGCCAACCCCCTCCAGAGCGTCCAGGCCCCGGCCGTAGTGCTCCACCAGGCTTTCCAACACGCTGATGCGTTCCTCGGCCGTCAGCTCCAGCTCGTTCAGGTCACTGTGGGTGCGCAAGTGCTCCTGCAGCGGCTCAAGGATATCGATCATCACGCTCACCAAGGCGTGACCCGGGTGCTTGTGGGTCATCAGCTCATAGTTGCGCATCAGCAGGTCCTTGACCGCCAGGGCGCTGATTTCCTGCGGGCGTTCCCAGGTCAGGCGGCGGTAATGGTCGCTGCCGGCGGTTCCCAGTTTGAACAGTTGGTCCAGGTAGCGATCACGCACCTCAAGCCAACGGATCGAGCGTTCATTGATA
This sequence comes from Pseudomonas sp. MIACH, assembly GCF_001269925.1. Taxonomy (GTDB): domain Bacteria; phylum Pseudomonadota; class Gammaproteobacteria; order Pseudomonadales; family Pseudomonadaceae; genus Aquipseudomonas. Next base: position 64,596 of record NZ_LHVO01000037.1, on the reverse strand, counting down.
GCAATCATGCTGCGGATAAACTGCTGGTAAGCGGGGAAGTCGCCAAGAATGGCTTCGGCCAGGCGTGGGGCTTTGGACGTGAAATGAGCGTGGGTTCGGTACAGCGCGCCCCGGTCTTTCTCGGCCACCACCACATGCTTGCGCGCGTTGTTGACCATATTTTCCAACAGGCTCGCGACGGACTGCGGCGGCAGGGCGATGTCCAACTCGTTGCGTTCTTTCAGGTTGTCCAGTTGCTGTTGGTATTCCTCGGTCTGCTCTTGCAGGGCGGTGTCGAAGCGCCGGCGGCTGTCAGCCAGTTGCGCCTCGCTGAAACGCGGGTCGTCAGCAGCGCGGGTCATGACCCCGAGGATCACTTCGATGCGGGTTTGCCGCGCCACCTGGCCCTGGATGAACCGTTCATAACTGTCCTGCAGCTCGCGGATGCGCTGCGCCCGCCGTTGACGTTCGGCAGCAATCCGCTTGGGTGGCAAGCCCCCGCGCAGGTGCAGGCGCGTGTCCACCGACCACATGCCTTGGGCATCGCTGCGCAGGTAAGGGCCATTCACACGTGCATCGCTCGGCATCACCACTCGGATGTCGCCCTCAGGCTCCAGCGAGACCTGCAGCCACTCGCCGTTTGCCAGCGCGTGCCATGTGTTCTCGATGAGGTAGAGGCCGCGTCGCGGTCCGTTCAATACCGGCTGGGGCAGGAGTGCCGGGCGCGGGGCCTTGAAGGTGGCGAGACGGGTGCGTTGGGTCGGGGTCAGACGCTGGCGTGCCTGGGCAAAGCTGAAATCCAGCACGGTGTTGTCTTTCTGCGCCAGTGCTTCGGGCAGCAGGACTGCACCTTCACGAATGCTCGGCGCGGGCGGTTGCGGCCATTGCTCGGCGATCCACGGGCGCAAAGCCGAGGGCATCGCCTGCTGCTTGAGCCCCGTTGCCAGCGGCGCGGGCGTTGGGATCACCACCGGCACGGCCTCCAGTAACAGCAGTCCGAGGTTGAGCAGCAGGTCGACGGTCGCCAGCTCCCGGGCATGCGGGTCTTCGGCGGCCAGCGCCGGAATATCCTGGCCCAGGCTGGCCATCAACCCCAACAGCCAGCCGGTGAGCATGGCCGGGCCGCGCAGCAGGGGCAGCAGCAGGTTACCGAACAACAGGCTGCTGCCTTCGCGCAACACTTGCCAGCGGCTCTCGCTGTTGGACACCGACTCACGGTTGGCTTGCTCCACCAAGGCTCGCGCATGGTCACTGAACAAGTACGCCATCAGTCGCCCGGTCACCAGGCATTGATGCAGTTCGTCGTTGATGCCATCGGCGGACAGCGTCGCCGGCGTTGGTTTGCCCAGGGGCGCAAACTCATCGCCCTGGCCGAAACGCACATAGTGGGGCTCACGGAACCCGCCGTTGGCGTAAATCGGCCGGGCCGGGTCGCTCAGCCAGGTCAAGACGCTGTTCTGCAGCGGCCCCGGTTCGGCGATGGCCTCGAACAACGCGCCGCGGCTGGCAAATTCCTGAAGGGCTTCGGCATACAACGGTCGGTACAGCACATGGGGACCGATGCGGGGGTCTTGGGCTTCGATCAGGTACATGGCGCTGGCCACGTCCGGTTGGGCGCCAGGCATCTGCAGCAGGGCGAGGTGGCGGATCACCACCGGCTGCCGGTCGACCTGTTGGTCGGCGATATCACGCTCCATCACCGCCGCGACCAGGCGCGCGCCCTGAGGGCTCAGACCGCCTTGCTGTTTCAGGCTCAGTTCCAGGGCCAGCAACGGCAATTGCACGGCCTGCTGTGCGGCGAACAGCACTTCACGCTCGCGCGCCTCGCGATTGTCGCCCAGCAGTTGGGCTTCCAGCAGGCGTGGGTACTGCTGACCAATGTCCACCCGCTCCACCAGGCCGCCGGCACCCATCAGGTACTCTGTGGTCAGCCATGCCGGCAACGGCAGGCCATGCCGGTGGGCGAGGGTTACGCTGCCGCTGGGGCGGCTGGACAGATTGTCGATGGCGAGTTGGGTCAGGCTCATGCGTTCGTTGCGAGTGATCCCGACGGTTCCTGGGTAGCCGGCTGTCACGGAAAAGGTCAGCAGCAGGTCGTCGGGATGCAGGGCCGCAACGGAAGGCGCAGTCGGCACGAGCTTTTCAAACGTCACTGCATCCCCTTGCAGGGCTTGCAACAGCGCGTTGACGGTGTAGGTGTGGAGGTCGTCGATACCGCTGAACACGGTGCGGCCCGCAGCACGCTGTTTCGCTGCGGCCAGCGCCAGGGTGTAGCGGCGATAAGCGGCCTGGTCGTCGGCACTGGCACCTTGCAGCCAGGCCGGCAAATGGGTGCGCAAGGTCGCCAGGATCGGGGTGGCCGGGGCGTCACGGAAAAACCGCCCAGGGTCGGTGATCTCGTTATACAACGCCTGCCACACCCTGAAGGGCTGGCCGGTTGGCAGGCTCAGGTTGCCGAGGTCTTCGAGCTGGCGGTTGAGGATCAACGAGGCCTGGTGCTCGAAAAGATCGCCGTCGGGTTCATAGCGTTGCAGCACGATATCGTCGACCTGGTACTGATGGCCCAGGCGTTGGCCCACGGTCTGGATCAGTGCATCCATGTTGGCGAATACCTCGATACCCGTCTGCGGGCTGCACAGCAACACCGACACCTTGCCGTTGAGCGCGCGGGCCAGCACCAGTTGCGGACCCAGCAGGCTGACACTGTGCGCCTCGCGCTTGAGGGTGGCCTCGAGCCCGTAGGCGAACACCGCACCTTCGCGATGGCGAGCGAGGCGGGGCTCGCGCTCAGGAGTGGTCAATAACTGGTCGAGGGTCTCGCGGGCCGTTTGATCCAGGTCGGCCTGGCTCAGGGCGGCGGCGCGCAAGGTGTCCTTCAATACATCGGCCAGCCAGCGCCAGTGGCCAGCATCCCAATAGGCGGCCAGGGCGTTTTGCAGTGCGATGGGCAAGGTCTGGGGGATTTCGCCCACCAGCTTGGCGATGACCTGCATATCGAGTTTTTCCTGGGTCAAGCCCGGGAGTTTCAAGCGCTTGGGTGGCTCGTCGGAGAGGTACCAGGCCAGGTTGCCGACATCGCTGAAGTCCAGCGGCGTGCCGCTGGCCAGGGCGTCGTGGACCACCGGCATAAACGGTTGCAGCAACCAACTGCGGCGTTGCGGCCTCGCCAGACGCGTGCGGCTCAGGTCCAACGTCAGGCTGGGGTAGCTGGCGCTGATGGCGGTGGCGAGTTGCTGGCGAATCACGCTTTCCAGCAGGGGGCGATCAGCAAAGCGCGCGCTGACGGCGTGCGCAATAGAGTCATGGGATTGCATAAACATCCTTTTGGCAATTCAGTGCCATTCATGGCAGGTTCTAGGCGGGCTGCAGGCTCAGGAACAGGCGCTGGTCCAGCGGCGCGGTGATCGGGTTGTACAGGTTGCGCGCGATGGTGCGGCTGTCGGGCCCGGCCTGGGCGAGTAAATCCTTGAGGGTGATAAAGCGGTGTTCGGGGCGTTTGAGGTGAGCCTTGGTGTACTCAGCCGCCGGTGCGCCGACACGCGCGTAGTGAAAATGTGCGTACCACAGCACCGTGAGCGCGTTTTTCTCGCGCACCGCAAACTCGCTCACATAGTCGCCGGCGGCGGTGCGTTGCGGGCCGTGGACCAGGCCGATATCCACGGCGGCGTGGGTGCGCAGGTAGTCGATATTTTCCTGGCGGGGCCGCTGTGCCTTGAGCCCTTCGATACAGTGTTGCCGACCTTGGTTGCGCAGCTCGCCGGCACGTTGGCGCAGGCGCTCCACCGTCTGTGGCTCTTGGTGCTGTCGGTGGATCTCATCGGCAATCGACTCGATGCGCTGGGCCTGATACTGGAGCATGTCGTCCCAGTCGTGGGGGTTGAGGTCGTCGCGGCGCAGTGGGTCCTTGAGTTTGCTTTTCTGGAACTTGATGGAACTCTCGATCGAGCCGACGTCGTCTAGTAACTGCTGGGCCTGGGTGCGTAAGCTGGCCAGGGAACGGGCCGGGGCGGGGGCTACCGGGTGGCTGGGCTTGGCCTCAACGATCTCGACCCACCCTTCTCCTGGGTGTTCGATGAAGCGGCCACTGGGCTGCTGAGTGATCGGGTTGCGAGTGATGATGGTGGTGAAGGGCGTGTCTGCGTCAGGCGCTTGCAGCTCGCCGACCAGTGCACCCTTGTCCCGGGACTTGAACACCCGCTTGCCCGGCGCGGCGATTTTCAGGCGCTTGAGTGCACCGGTTTGCGGCGGCAGGAACTCATCCTCGCGCAGCACCTCGGCCAAGTCAGCCTCGGCCGCGCTGCGTACGGTCTCGAGGCGTTCGATCAGCAGCGGCATGTAACGTGGCATGACCAACGGGGAATTGATGTCCGTCAGCGCGCGGTAGATCTGCAGGCGCCGGCTGTAATGGTCAATCAGATTGAGCAGCACCGCCTTGCGTTCGGCGGCGGTGAAGCCCTCGGTGCTCAGTAGTTCAAGGTGGGTGTCCACCCTTGAGGACTCGATGGTGTGCAGCAGTCGTTGGTTCTGGAAGAAATGCAGCTCTTCTGCGGTGGTCGGTTCGAATGCCAGGTCGATGCTCAACAGTGACAGCAGATCCAGGCTTTCCAGCGTCCCGCTCACGCTGTTGTAGAAGCGCCGGTGGGGCTCTGCGCCGAGGTACTTCAAACGCTCTGCCGGCCCGCTCTTGAGGTCGCCGGCGAGTGTTTCGAGGAGGTTTTCGATGTCGATCACCGCCTCTAAATGCCGCTCACTGGCGGCAAAGTTGGTTTGCACCAGGTCATAGACATACCGTATGGCCTGGGCGTCGCCCGGCCTGCCGGCCAGCTCGCTGAGGGATTCACCCTGGTCAGAGACGAAAGTGCTTCGGTGCAAGGCATCCCGGAAGGCAATGCGTAACTCGTCACTGGCCAGCATGCTTGTGTATTGCTCCAGCGCATTGGCTTCATAGTCGAACTTGCCGTCTGCCACCTTGATTTGCCGGTAGGCCTCCAGCAGGTCGCGGCGCTGTTGCTGTTGGGGGCCGGCGGTGCGTTCGAAGCGCTCCAGCAGCACCTGGAAACTCACCTTGGCCTGGGCCCTGGAGCGCGCGGTGGCGGCGTGCGCCTGCATAAGCACTGGGTTGTCCGGCGACGCCCGCAGCGCTGTGTGGGTGAGCAGCAGTTGCTGGTCGAGGGTTTCAAGCAGGGTCTTGGCGGGGAATATTCCGTCGATAAAGCTCAGTTGCTCGCCGCTGACCGCCGCGATCAGGCCTTCAATGCGGTGGGCGTTCTCCCGTGCCTGGGCGCGTTGTTGTTCAATCTGTGCCAGTTTGGCCTTGAGCCGGTTCTTGGGCCCGCCACCGCGCAGTTTCAAACCCAGCTCCAGTGACCAGTGGCCCTGGCCATCAGTCTTGAGCTCAAAGCCTGGATGCAGAGGTTTTTGCGGATGCACGATAAACAAGGCATCCGTTTCTGCATCGATCTTCACTTGGAACAGCAAGCCGGCCACGGAGGCATGCCAGCGCTGGCCGATCGCATACAAACCACGGTGCGGGCCAACTTGCACCGGCGAAGGCGCGGGCACCGGCCAGGCCACGTGGAGTTCGCGCAGGGCATCCAGCAGGCGTCGGCGTGAGGCATCGCGGGCGTTGGAATGTACGAAGTCCACCTGCGTGTTGTCCCCGGCCACCGGCTCCGACGGCAGGCCCACCGGGCCTTGCTCTATCAACGTCGGCAGCGAGGGTTCAGTGCGTATCCTCACGGCGGGGATGCGCGGGGCGATCTCGGTAGGAGAGGCCACGTGCAACACCAATAAGCCGATATTCAACAGCACATCGACCCAGGCCAGTTCACGGGCGGCCGCGTCATCATTTTGCAGGCCGGTGATGTCGTGCTTGAGGCTGACGGCCAGTTGCAGGATCCAGCCCGCGGCCATCGCCGGGCCGCGCAACAGCGGCATCAACAGCGCGTTGAACAGCAACCAGCCGCCTTCCAGCAGCACCGCCCAGCGGCTTTCGGCATTCGATACCGAGTCGCGGTCGGCCAGGTCCACCAGGGCCCGGGCATTGCTGCCGTACAGGTATTGCGTCAGGTTGCCGGACGCCAGTGATTGTGCGAGGGAGCCCGGCACTTCGCCGCCATTGGGGTCCTGCGCCAACTGCGCGGGCGGCGGTGCGGGCCACTGTACGGTGTCGTCGCCCTGGCCGAAGCGCAGGATATGCGGGCTATGAAAGCCACCATGGCTGTAGATCGGCCGCGCCTTGTCCGTCAGCCAGGCCAGCACACTGTCCTGCAGGGCGCCTGGCTCGGCAATGGCGTCGAACAGCGCCTGGCGGCTGGCGAACTGCCGCAACGCGTCCTGGTACAACGGCCGATAGAGCAGGTGCGGGCCGCTGCCCGAGGCACGGGGCTCAATGATAAACATATGGGCGACGATGTCCGGCAGCGCACCGGGAGCCCGGGCGAAGGCCAGCGGACGGATGACGATGTCCTGGCCATCCACCACCCGCCCGGGTGCGCTGCGCTGCAGCACGGCCTTGACGTAGCGATACCCCTCGAAGGTGAAACCGTGTTCCCGGCGCATCGTGTGTTCCAGGGCCTGGCGTGGCAGTTGCACCTCCAGTTGCTCGCCAAACAGCGTTTCGCGTTCGCGTATCTCGGGGCTGTCGCCCAGCAGCAGTTCGCGGATCGTTTGCGGGTAGTGGCGGCCAATGTCCACCTGGCGAATCAGCCCCGGTGTGCTACTTAACAGGCCTTTCTCCCCTAGCACATAGTCTTCGTTGAGCCAGGCGGGCAGGGCTGCGCCCGAGGTGTCGTGCAGGGTCAGGCGCCCCTGTGGCGCGGCGGCGAGGTTATTGATCGCCAATTCGCTGAGGCTCATGCTCACCGGCGCCAGGTAGCCGCCGTGCAGATCGCCCACTGGCACATGAAAGGTCAGTTGCAGATTGCCGGGTTCCACGCTGGACTCGGGATGATCGCGGCGCATCTGTTCGCGCAAGCTGCGCAGGGTGAAGTCCTGCAGGCTCTCGATGCCGTCTGCAAACGACGCGCCGCCGGTTTGTCGCTGCACCCGCGCCTGGTCCACCAGCGCCTGGCGATAGGCAAAGCGCTGGTCGGCGCTGGCCGTTTGCAGCCAGTCAGGCAGCGCTGTGCGAATGCGTTCCTGGTGCGTCGGGTCGGGGGCCGGCGCGTCGACGAACATCGGTACCGGGTCGGTGGCGTCGGCGAAACGTTGCTCCAGGGCGCGTACACCGTCAGCGGCAGGCAGATGGATGGCGTCGAGGTCGTCCAGTTGCTGGTTAAGCAGCAGAGCGGCCTGGATGTCGAACACGTTGCCGTCAGGCTCGTAGTGCTTGACCAGGATCTTGTCGGCCAGCAACCCGCCAGCCAGGCGTTGGCCCCAGGCCTGATTGAACGCGTCCAGTGAGGCAAAGCCTTCCACATTGCCCGAGGCCTGGCACAGCAGCACCTGGTTGGCTTGCACCAACAGCAGGTCGGTGCTCAGCAGGCGTGTGGTGCGGCCCTGGTGGATCACACAACCTTCCAGGCAGTAGGCGCGCACGGTCTGGCGTTCGCGACGATCCGGTTGCCGGCTCACGGCGTACAGCATGTCCTGGGCGGGTCCAGCCGGCAGCAGGCTGGCGCTGCTGTTGAGGTTGTCGGCCAGCAGGTCGCCGAGCCATTGCCAGCGGCTGGCACCGGTGTCGCCGGCGCCGTTCCAATACGTGTTCAGGGCGTCTTGAAAGCCGACGGGCAGGGTAGCGGGCAGGTCCGTAATCAACTGTTCGATAATCGCCATGTCCGGTTCGCGAGGACCGTCGGTGTCATAGGTCAAGCGCGCCGGTGGGCGCTGGGAGAGGAAGCAGCGGCGCTCGTCGATCGCCTCGGTGAGGTTCAACGGCGTGCCGTTGCCCAGGTAGTCGAGGACCACATCGGTCAGCCGCCGCAGGTCCCAGCCGCGCCGCTGGTTGGGGATCGCCAGCTTGACGGTGGAGATGTCCAGCACCAGCGACGGGAATTGTTCCAGCAGGCGTTCATGCAATTGGCGTTCGAGCACCTGGCGCAACGTAGGGCGCCCGGCAAACTGTTGGGCCACCGCCATGGCCTGGGTGTTGCTGCGATGGGGGAGCAGCAGGGGGGCGGATAAAGTGTCCGGCATCAGCGAATCCATTCTGTGGAGGGTCAGCCCTCAGAATGGCAAGCCGTGGTTGGCCGGGTGCGGTAGCCCGTTAACGCGACACGACGCCGGCCATGGATTGGCCTATCATCAACGTTTTTTCCCGTGATGAATGATCCTGATGACTGCCGCCTCCCTGCTTACTGAACTTCACGCCAGCGACATGCTCGAAATCGACGGCCTGCATGCCTTTGATTTCACCCTCGACGATCAAAAACTGTCGATCATCTCCATGGACGGCCGCGTTGAGAAACGTTGGTCTTTCAGCCTGGCGCAAGTGCAGGCCGCCACCTTTGATGACGCGTTGCAAAGTTGGACCCTCACCGGTGATTCGGGCGAGCACCGCCTGGTGTGCATGGCCGCCTTCACCGGCAACAATAACGACGAGGAAGACGAGCATGATGATGCGTAAATTCTGGCCATTGCTGATGGCCGGCAGTGTCGGCGCGATGTCGGTACAGGCCGCGCCGGCCGACACCTACGAACTGCTGGTGGGCAGCTACACCGCCGGCACCAGCCAAGGGATCTACCGCCTGCAGTTTGACAGCCGTACCGGCCATTTCCAGGGCCAGTCGGTGCTGGCGGCGAAGGCGGCCAACCCGTCGTGGCTGACCGTGTCCAAGGACCAGAAGCACTTGTTCGTGGTCAACGAAAACGGCCCGGGCCAGAAAGACCCGGTTGGCCGCGTGAGCAGCTACAGCATCGATCCGCAGAACCATCAGCTCACCCTGATCAACCAGGTACAGAGCCTGGGCAACGAGCCGACTCACTCCAGTGTGGCGGCTGATGGGCGTTACCTGTTCGTTGCCAACTATTCGGTGCTGCAGGATCCGGGCGGCAGCCTGGCCATCCTGCCGGTGGATGCCGAGGGCAAGCTGTCGGCACCGGTGCAGTTGAGCGGGCACCCGGCGAGCCGTGTAAACCCTGAGCGCCAGGCCTCCAACCATGTGCATTCGGTGGTGTCGTCGCCGGATGGCAAGTACGTGTTTGTGCAGGACCTGGGGGCAGACAAGATCTTTGCCTACCGCTACGACCCCAAGGCCAACCACGAGCTGCCGCTGACGCCCGCCGATCCGGCCTTTGTGCAATTGCCGCCGGGCAGCGGCCCGCGTCATCTGCTGTTCAGCGCCGATGGCAAACATGCCTGGGCAACCACTGAGATGAGCGCCCATGTCGCTGTATTCGATTACACCGATGGCAAGCTCACGCAAACCCAACTCGTGGAGTTCGCCGCCGGGCAACCGGTATCCGACAAGGCCGGCGCCGCGCTGCACGCATCCAGCGATGGCAAGTTCCTGTATGTGAGCAATCGCGGCACCGCCAACCAACTGCTGGTGTTCAGCATCGATCCGGCCACCGCGCACCTCAAGGAGTTGCAGCGGCGGTCGGTGGAAGGCGACCACCCACGGGAGTTCAGCCTGGATCCGAGCGGCAGGTTCCTGCTGATCGCCAACCAGAAAAGCAATGAAATCGTGGTGGTTGAACGCGACCCGAAGACCGGCCTGCTGGGTAAAACCGTGCAGAAACTGGCGATTGATGCCCCCAGCGACCTCAAGTTCCTGGTGCGTCAATAAGCCACAGGCCCCGCCGTGCGGGGCCTGACTCGTTGTATTAATTGTATTAATAGCGGCTACTGTTTCAAAGCATTTCTAAGGTTCAACCCTCGGGCGTAAGTTGGGTTCCAAGGCCTTCCCCGGCCACCCAACCAAACGCACACAAGGGTTACCGACATGAATTTGAATCTCTTCTCCATCATCGCCGCCTCCGCCGTTTCCGCCACCGTGGCTTTGCCTGCTGCCGCCAGCGTGGACGTCACCGGCAAAAAATCCAGCACCAGTGCCTACACCCAGAAATACCTGCAACAAAGCGCCAATTTCTATGCGGCCCTGGATCACAAGACCCAGCGCTGATCTGGCACAACCTCATCAATCAACTGATGGTCAGTACGCGCCGCAGTGATTCGTTCAGGTCGACCGCTCGTGCGCGAGTGAAGTTGGTCGAGATGACGTAATACAGCTGCGGCCGGTAGCCCTTGAACGGTTGCAATTGCGCACGGTAGATCAAGCGCTTGACCGGCGAGCCTTCGGGCCAGGCCTGGCCGACTTCCAGTGTTTCGATATGCAGGATGATATCGTTCAGCGACTTCACATAGCGCAGGATCAACGAAATCTTGTCGGTGGGTTGGCGCCAGGCGTAGTAAGGAGCGAGCAAGCTCGCTCCTACAAAACGGTATTAGGACAAGTCCGCTCGCCACAACAGGTCGGTTTCACATCTTAATATTTGCCGGCCCTAGGGTTTTGCCATTGCCGCACAGAACAGAGGCGATTGCAGAATCCGCGCTAGCCAGCACTGCAAACGGGTGTGCGGCGTACCGGCAAACCACTCCCGATCCACGTGGGCAAACTGCCGCACAAACGGTACCAGTGCCACGTCGGCCAGGCTCAAGTGGTCGGCCAGCAAGTATCCATTCTGTGCCAGCAACCCTTCCAGCTTCTGCAAGAACACTTCGCCGTCTGCCCGATAACGTTCCATCGGTTGCTCCGGGTAGCGTTCGGCGTACTTGTATCGATTCAAATGATGTTTGAACGTTGAGTCGTTTTCGGCGATCAGCTCAAGCACCGCCGGATTCCCCTGCAACAACCAGTCATCCGGGTCGTGCTGCGCCAGGGCCCACTGCATGATCCCCAGGCTCTCATCGATCACCCCGCCATCCACCACCAGCACCGGCACCGTGCCTTTGGGCGACAGCGCCAGCATTTCGGGCGGCTTGGCCTTGAGGCTCACCTCGACGATACGCACCGCCAGCCCCGCATAGCGCAATGCCAAGCGAGCGCGCATGGCGTAGGGGCAGCGTCGAAACGAATACAGCAGCGCCTCGCTCACTTGACCTCCAGGGTGCTCAAGCCATTGCCCTGGCGTTTGACCTGGATCTGCACCGGGATGCGCTCGTGCATTTCCTGTACGTGGGAGATCACCGCCACCTTGCGGCCTTGGGCTTGCAAGCCGTCGAGGGCGTCCATGGCCAATTGCAGGGACTCGGGGTCGAGGCTGCCGAAGCCCTCATCGATAAACAGCGATTCGATTTTCAAGGTGCTGGACGCCATTGATGCCAAGCCCAAGGCCAAGGCCAGCGAGACCAGGAACGTCTCGCCACCCGACAGCGAATGCACCGAGCGCAGTTCGTCGCCCATTTCCGTGTCCATCACCAGCAGGCCCAACATGCTGCCGCCGCGCTTGAGGCGGTAGCGGCGCACCAGTTGGCGCAGTTGCACGTTGGCGTGGTGCACCAGCAGGTCGAGGTTGTAGGCCTGGGCGATCTTGCGGAAGGTGTCGCCGGTGGCGGAGCCGATCAGCGCGTTCAGGCGCGCCCAGCGTTGCCACTCCTCATAGGCCTTGGCGATTTGCTCGGCCAGGGCACTGTTGGCGTCCTGGCGACGCTGGTCTTCGGACTGGCGCGCGCGCAGTTCGGCGCAGTGTTTTTCGCCCTCGGCCAAGTGCTGATTGAGTGCGGTCAGGGCGCCATCGAGTTGTTCGGCGTCCAGGTTGCCGTTGTGCAGGGCCTGGTGTTCGGCGAGGCGTTGTTCGCGCTCTTGCAGCAACACCTTGGCTTGCTCAACGGCTTTTTCGCTGCTGTGCAGATGCTCGCGCAGCGCGGTGATGTGCGCGTCATCGAACGCCAGCAGACGCGCCAGGCCCTCGTCATCCAGCTCGGGGTGCAGGGCGCGCCATTCGGTGGTGCGGGCATCGAGGCTGTGCTGTTCGGCTTCGAAGGCTTGCTCGCGCTCCTGCTGGGCCTTGAGGTCGGCGGCCAGTTGGATCAGTTGGTTGCGGATGTCCTGCAACTGCTGGTTGGCATCGGCCTCGCTCTGGCGTGCCTGCACCACGGCCTGTTCCAGTTGCTGTTGCCAGTGTTCGGCGCTGGGGTGTTCGCCCAGCAAGGCACTGAGTTTTTCCTGGGCGGCCTGCTGCTGCGCTGCCAGTTCGGCAAATTGCTGGTTCAGGGCATCGAGTTGCTGCTGGCGATGCTGTTGATGGGTGTGTTCTTTCTCGATGGCCTGTTGGCGCTGCTGTTGCTCGTCCCGCTCATCGCGTTGGTGGCCCAGTTGTTCAAGGCGTTGGCTGACCTGCTGGTCGAGCAGCATAAAGGTCGCGGCGGGTTCGCTGCGCAAGCCTTCGAGGGTTTCTGCCGGCAGGAGGCTGGCGAAGGCGTGCAGCTCTTCGTCAAGACGCTCGCGGTCGTTGGACAGTTCGCGCTGTTGATCCAGCATCAATTGGCGGGCCTGCTGGCTGCTGTCCTGAGCGGTTTGCAGTTGTTGCTGCAAGCGCCCGGCGTTTTGCTGCAGGTTGAGCAGGGCGCCCTGGCGCTGTTCGTCCTGAGTGATGCTTTGGCTCAGTTGGCTGAGTTGCTGGGCCAACCAATGGCTGCGTTTGGCTTCGTCCTGATTGAACAGCGAGGCCGCCAGTGGGTGCGCGTCCAGGCTGGGCTTGAGTGCTTGTTGTTGCGTGGCCAGGAGCTCCTGTTGGTGCAGGAATTCTTTTTGCTGGGCGATCAGGCCGCCGACTTCGCCACGTAGCTCGGTGAGTTTTTCCTTGAGGCTCTCGACGGCTTGCTGCGCCGTGGCCTCTTCGTTGTCGTCGTGGCGACCGAGACTGTGCAGCAGGGCTTCGGGCTGGTGATACGGGTGCTCGTCGCTGCCACACACCGGGCAGGGCTGGCCGTCCTGCAGCTGCTCGCGCAATTCCTCGACGCTGGCACTGCGCGCCAGGCGCTGGCGCTCCAAGAGTTGCTTGGTCACCGTCAGGGTCTGTTCGGCCACCGCCAGCTCGGCCTTGGTTTGCAGGCCGGTCTGGTTCAGTTGGTCGCGTTGCTGCGCGGCATCGGCGAGCTTTTGCGTGATGGCAACCGCTTGCTGCTCCAGCTGCTGCTGACTGTCCCACAGGCGTGACAGGTCTTCGAAGGCGCGCTGCTGCTTGCGATTGTCCTGCAACAGGCTGGCCAGCAGTTGCACCTGTTCGGCCACGGCATGGGGTTCGGCGCCGGCTTCTTGATACAGCAGGTCGAGGGCTTCGCGTTGCTGGGCAAATTTTTCTGCGGCGCTGGTCGCACGCTGTTCAAGCTGTGGCAGTTCGGCCTGGCCTTTTTTCAGGCGATTACCGATCAGCATCAACTGTTGCAGGCGATCGCGGTAGGCGTTCCAGGCATCGCTCAACGGCGCGAGTGCGCTGCTGCGTTCCAGTTCGGCGGCGAGGCGTTGCAGGCGCTCGTCGACTTGTTTTTGCTTGTCGAGCAAGCCATTCAAGTTGGCCTGACCTTCAGTGCAGGCGGTTTGCGCCAAGTGTTTTTCAGACGCGAATTTGCCCAAGCTCTCGGTCAGGTGGGCGAGGGTATTTTGCGCATCGAAGGCTTGGCGTAGTAGGGGGGCGGCGGCGGTTTGCTGCTGCTGTGCGTCAACCAGCGCGGTCTGGGCGGCGGTCTGCTGTTGTTGCAGTTGCGCCTGGCGGGTATGCAGTTCGACCTGTTGCTCGGTGTGCCGCTGAATCTGCGCGGCCAGGGGCGTCAGCAAGGTGAGCAGTTCAGCCTTGCGTGCAAACTGATGGCGTTGCGGTGCCAGTTGGTCGAGACGGTTCAGGTCCTGGCGCTGCGGGGCCTGGTTGTCCCACTCGGCTTGCGCACGCTGCAATTGTTCGGTGGCACTGCGCTGGCGGTCTTGCCATTCATGCAGTTCCTTGAGCCAGGTGTGCTGCAACTCCAACTGCTTGAGCTGGGCCTGCTGGGTCTTGAGCTGCTGCTGGGCCGCATCGAATTGCTGGTCCAGTTCGGCGCGAGCTTCGGGGGCCAGGGGCACCACGCCGGTGGCCTGGTCCTGCAGGTGTTTGTGCGCGTCCTTGGCCTCCTTGGCTTTGTCGAATGCGCGACGGCCAAGCTGGGTATAGAGCGCGGTGTCGGTGAGCTTTTCGAGCAGTTCGCTGCGCTCGTTATCGTTGGCCTTGAGGAAGGCGCTGAACTCGCTTTGCGCCAGCAACACCGCGCGGGTGAACTGCTCGAAGTTCAGGCCCAGGGCCAGTTCCAGCTGGGTCTTGTATTCAGTTTTCTGGCTGGCCAGCAGTTGGTCGCTGTCCAGGTCGATCAGACTCTGACGGCTGTTCTGCAGCTTGCCGCTGGCCTTGTCGCGGGCGCGGTTGGCTTCCCAGCGTGCGCGATAGCGACGGCCGCTGACGCCGACAAAGTCCACCTCGGCATACCCGCCACCGGTGCCGCGACGGATCAGGGTGCGTGGGTCACCGATGGAAATATCGCTGTCGGCATCCGGCATCTTGGCCTGGCCGGTGTCACCCAGGCGTGGCACCGCGCCAAACAGCGCCAGGCACAGGGCATCGAGCAGGGTGCTTTTGCCGGCCCCGGTCGGCCCGGTGATGGCGAACAACCCGGCACTGGCCAAGGGTTCGGCGGTAAAGTCGATTTCGAACGGGCCCGCCAGGGAGGCGAGGTTTTTCAGGCGGATGGCGAGGATCTTCATGGCTGTTCACCCTCCTGTTGCACTTCCTGGAGCAGCACGGCGAAATCCTTCAAGGTCTGTTCATCCACTTCACTGCCGTAGCTGTCCTGCCAGGCACGGCTGAACAACTCCTGGGGCGTGAGCTGGTCGAGTTCGATCAGGTGCTCATCATCGGTGTTTTCGCTGCCGCGTTTACCGGCGTATTCGGCAGCAATACGCACCAGGCGCACGGCCTTGCCTTGCAGGGCGGTTTCGATCTGCTGGCGCAGATCCGGTTGCGGCTCGTCGAGGCGCACGCGCACTTCCAGCCAGGGGTGGCGCTGGGTTTCGGCGAGCAGGTCGATGTCGGGCAAGTCGGCCAGCTGTTTGAGGATGTCTGCCAGGGGCGCTGCTTCCAGACGTTGCAGGTTGACCGAACGGGGAATCAGCAGCGGCTCGACGCTGACCAGTCGTTCGCCCTGGAACGTCACGTCGAGAATCTGGTGCTTGTAGCCAATTTCGGAAAACGACAACGGAATCGGCGAGCCGCTGTAGCGAATGCGCTCTTCGCCATTGACCTTTTGCGGCTTGTGCAAATGGCCGAGGGCAACATAGCCGACACTTTTATCGAACAGTTTGGCCGGCAGCGCCTCGGCATTGCCGATGATCAGGCTGCGCTCGGAATCTTCCGATACCGAACCGCCGGCCATATGCGCATGGCTGATGGCGATCAGTGCCTGGCCTTTTTTGCGTTTGGCGTTAGCCGCCGCGATCAGCCACTCATGGACCTGGCCGATACCGTGCAGGTAGTCGTCACCCAGGTGCGCCCCGGTGACTTCCGCCGGGCGCAAGAATGGCAGCGCCAGGCACCAGCCGGCGACCTTGCCCTTGGCATCCGGCAGAGGGATCAGCAGGCGCTCGGCGTCCAACTGGCCGTCGTCCAGCCACAGCACGCGGCCCAGCGCATGGGTGCGCAAACGGCGCATCAACGGCGCGGGCAGTTCGATCCGCGAGCCGGAGTCGTGGTTGCCGGCGATCATCACGATGGTCAGTTTCGGATTTTGTTCGTGGGCGCTGATGATGAAGTCATACAGCCGCTCCTGGGCCTTGAGCGGCGGGTTCACGGTGTCGAAGATATCGCCAGCGATCAACAGCGCATCGGGTTGCTGGGCAGCGATCTGGCGCAGCAGCCATTCGAGGAAGCAGGCGTGTTCGAAGTCGCGTTCCTGGCCATGCAGGTTTTGGCCAAGGTGCCAGTCGGAGGTGTGGAACAGACGCAAGGCGAACTCCGTGGAGAAGATGAAAAGGAGGGGAGTTTACCTGTATTGCGAACCCGCTGCTCCAGACGACGCCGATCCAATGTGGGAGGAGGCTTGCCTCCGATGGCCGTAGGTATCTACACAACTTTTCAGACCCTGAAAAATCTCCCACAACAGCCGTAGTTCAGCGTTGATTTGATTTTGTGGAGTGTCAGGAATATAGCGGGGGGTTATTTGGGGTAGAGCGGCGGCAAGCTGGTGCTGTCCGTCGCCGGGTCCTGCTCGCGCTCGGCCATCGGGATGGCTTTGACCGCACGCCACAGCTCTTCGCCCAGCCAGTATTGACCGCTCTCGCTGTAGAGCGCGCCGTTGAGCCCATCCAAGGCATCCGACAACGGCACGAACCGCGCCGCCATGTCCGCCAGGGTTTCCGGCTGTTGCCGCGCCCAGGCATCCAGTGCCTGGCGGGTGGCCTGGGGGTCGTTGGCCTGGGTGGCGCGCTTGAGGTCGTCGAGCAAGGTCCGTGGGCTCGGGCCGGTGTGTGCGGCACGCAATACCGCCGGTTGCCAGCGTGCACGCCACCACAGGCCGAAGCCCAGCAGGGTGGTGCAGGCGAGGATGAGTGTGCTGAGTTGCCACAGCCACAGACGGCTGTCGTCCGGCGCGGTGATGATGGTCGGCGTGGCAGGTGTGTCCACCGCCAGGCTGGGGTTATTGGCGACTTGCAGGGTACGGGCCGGCAGGCTGGTGCGTTCCAGATGGTCTTCGTGGGTGTTCCACCACACCACTTCAACAGCGGGCAGTTCCAGGGCGCCGACACGGTTGGGCACCAGGGCTTCGCGGTCTTCGCGGCTGCCGATCAGGCCACGGTCACTGGTCTGGTTGCCGAGCACCGGCTGGTCCGGGTAGCGGCGCAGGCCGTTGATGTCGGTGCTGGGCAGGGCTGGCAGTTGGGCGCTGGACAGACCCTCGGCCTTGACGGTCAGGCTGCGGGTCAGGGAGTCGCCGACTTGTACCTGTTCAGGCTCCGGGTTCCAGCTCTCGGTGAGGGTGAGGCTACGGGCCGGCAACCACGGCGTATCGACGGGGTACAGCGCTGGCTTGGGCTTGACCACCAGTGGCAGCGCCGGCGAACTCACGTGGATCAGTTTGCCCGGCTTGGTGCCTTGCAGCGTGTTTTCCTGGGGCGGCCGCGATTCCACCAGCGTGGCGCTGAACGTCTGCGTCGGAATCTCCAGGGTACCGCTGTGCTGCGGGTAGATCGCGTAGCGGGTTTCGATCACGCCATGGCGGATGCTGTTGATGACCTTTTCGTAGGTGCGCGACTCGCCCAACTGTTCGACACGGGCATCGGGGATCTGCAACGGCGTGAGACTGCTGTCGTCATACAGCGACACCGAGTGGTACACGCGCACGGTCAACAATGCCTGGGCCTGCACATAGACGCTGGTCTGGTCGAGGTTGGCTTCGACAAACACCGGGGCCAACTCGGCGTTGGTGTCCTGGCTGCTGGTTTCCAGCACTTGCAGGCTGATCGGCTGGGTCGTGTACTCACCCACTTGCAGCGGCGGAATCACCACCGTGCCGTTTTCCTTGGGCAGCAGGGTGATGATCCAGCGCGTGGTCGCATGGTTATCGCCACCCAGTGTCGTGAGTTGGTTGAGTTGGCGCGTGCCGCTGACTTCGAATTGCGCATCCAGGGGCGACAGGTCGGGCTTGCCGAACTGGGTGACATCGCTGGATTCCACCGTCAGTTCCACCGTTTCCCCGGAATTGAGGCGGTTGCGGTCGACGCTGGCGACCAGGCTGGCCGCCTGGGCGTGGCCTGCCGACAACGCGAGCAGAAGCAGAAGGGTGGTGCGGCGGCTCATCGAGTCTTGTCCTGATGCTGTTGCTGTTCGTACCAGAATTTGCGTCGCAGCAGTTCACCGGGGTTGTCCGGGATCTCCCGCAGCCATTGTTCCAGGGCCTGGCGGTGTTCACCGTCGAGGTTGGCGTCGGCAGGAAGCAGTGGCGGGGTGGTGGTTTGCTCATCGCCCAACTCGCTGCCCGGCACGTCGTTGCCGCCAGCGTGCGGCGGGGTGCCGGCCTGGGTATCGCCGGTGCCGGCCTCGCCCTGGCCCTGGGACGATTGTTCGCCACCCGTGGCATTTTGCCCGCTGGCGCCCGGTTGCGCAGTTTGGCCGGGTTGGGTGGTTTCGTCATCCTCGTTTTTTTCCGGCTTTTCCGGCTCGGGTTCTGCCTGTTCCTGGATCAGGGTTTCTACCAAGGCCTTGTTTTTCAGCGCCGGTTGCAGGTCGGGCTGGGCTTCCAGCGCTTGTTCGTAGGCGTCGATGGCCGCTTCCAGCTCACCGGACTTGGCCAGGGCGTTGCCGCGATTGTAGTGGGAATAGGCGTCATTACCCTCGGCAAACCGCTTGATGGCCTCTGCGTAGTTGCCGGCCTCGTACAGGGCGACGCCTTGCCACTGCGGGTCCTGGAAATGCTCGGCGGCCTCGGCGGGGCGTTTCTGCTTGAGCAGGTATTGGCCTTGCTGGTCGGGTCGCAGCCACAAATCCTGGAATTCAAAGGCGTAGCTGGGTTGCGGCGCGCCCAACAGCAGCAGCGGTAAACAGAACAACCAGCCGCGCCGCCCGGCGCAGGCGGCCAGCAGCAACAGCGGCAGCAGTAACCAGTAACCCTGGTCGGCCCAGGTGTCGAGGTGCAGCAACTGGCCGTCGTTGCGCAGGGCTTGGGGCGGGTCCAGCACGCCGAGCTGGCGCAGGTCTTTATCGTCCAGGCGTGCGGCACGGTAACGGCCGCCCATTTCGCTGGCGAAGGCCTTGAGTGTCGGGCTGTCGAGGCGTGGCACGAGGATCGCGCCTTGTTCGTCCTTGAGGAATTCGCCGCTTTCCTGGGTCACCGGCGTGCCTTCACGGCTGCCGATCCCCAGGATTGACAGGCTTGGGGTCTGGTTGCTTTGCAGCAGCAGGCGAATGCCCTGGCGTTCCTGTTTGGACAACGATGAGCCGACCAGCAGCAGGCGTCCTTGACCCAGGCCACCGTGCTTGAGCAGGTCGAGGGCCTTCTCCACGGCCAGGTCGGCGCGGTGGCCGGGCTCGGGCATGATCGAGGGGCGCAGGGCTTCGAGCAGGTTGCGGCTGGTGGCCAGGTCATCCGACAGCGGCACCAGGGTGTGGGCGCTGCCGGCATACACGACGATGGCGGTTTGCGCATCGGTGCGCGCCTGCAACAAGTCATAGAGCTTGCGCCGTGCCTGTTCCAGGCGGTTGGGCGGGCTGTCGGTGGCGAGCATTTCCGGGGTCAGTTCCAGCAGCACCACCAACGGGTCGGAGGGCTTCTGGCTGGTTTGTTCAACCCGCTGCCAACTGGGACCCAGCAACGCCAGCACGGCCAACAGCCAGGCGAGGCCCAGCAACACCCACGGCGATTTGCTTTCGCGCCCATTGCCACCACTGAGCAGCACGGCGTGGAAGGCCGGCGGCAGGATCATCTGCCAGCGCCCGGCGCGTTTTTGTCGATGCCACAGCTGCCACAGCAACCAGCCAAGCAGGGGCAGCAGCAACAGCCACCAGGGACGGAACCAATGCGGCCAGAGGTCGATCATCGACGCCTCCGCAAACGCAGGCGTTTAAGGCGCTGGCGCCATTCCGGATGCTGTTGCAGGAAGATCCCCTTGCTCGACAGTTTGTTGAACCCGCGTTGCAATGCGTTGTTCGGCCAGCGCTCCTGGATCACCAGCAACATGCTCAGGATCAGCGCCAGGGCCAGCGGCCCGCTGTACAGCGCCTGCGCCGGGCGCGCCTGGGTCGGTTGCTGTTCGACGGGCTCAAGTTTGTCCAGTGTTTGTTTGATCGCTTCCAGCTCTTCGCCATCACGGGCACGGAAGTATTGGCCTCCGGTGGCTTCAGCGATGGCCTTGAGCGCCGGCTCGTCGAGGTCCAGGCTCGGGTTGACGCCAAGGATGCCCAGGGAGCCGGTTTGCTCAGGGTCGGCGCCGATGCCGATGGGGTAGATCTTCACCCCTTCTTCAGCTGCCAGGCGCGCGGCGGTCAGCGGGTTGATCTGCCCGGCGTTGTTGGCGCCATCGGTGACCAGGATCAGCACGCGGCTTTGCGCAGGGCGCTGGCGCAGGCGTTTCAGCGCCAGGCCAATGGCATCGCCAATGGCGGTGTTCTTGCCGGCGATGCCGATGCGCGCTTCATCCAGCCAGGTGCGCACGGTGCGGCGGTCAAAGGTCAGCGGCGCTTGCAGGTAGGCCTGGCTGCCGAACAGGATCAGGCCCACGCGATCGCCTTCGCGGCCTTCGAGAAAGTCGCCGAGCAGGTGCTTGACCAGGTTCAGGCGGCTTACGTCTTCGTCCTGCCAATGCATGTCGGGAAAATCCATCGAGCCGGACACGTCCACCGCCACCAGCAAATCACGGCCACTGGCGGCAATCGGCAGTGGTTCGCCGAGCCATTCCGGGCGCGCGGCGGCGGTCAACAGCAGCAGCCACAGCAGCACGAAGGGTGCCTGTTGGCGCCAGCCCGGCAGGTTCACCCGGGCACGGCGGCGGGCCAGGCCTTCGAGGTCGCTGAGGTAGCTGACTTTAAGGGCGGGCTCGCCGCTGTCGGCCGCCGGCAGGACCAAGCGCATCAGCCAGGGCAAGGGCAACAGGACGAAGATCCACGGCCAGGCGAACTCAAACATGTTTGCGAATCCAAGTGTCGACCGCTTGGGTCAGGCCGGCAATGGCCTTGTCGTCGAGTTTGCATTCGGGTTTGTAGGCGCCTTCCACCAGGACCATCCAGCGTGTGAGGCCGGCAGCCGGGCAGCGGTTGTCGAGGAATGCCAGCCATTTGCGACCGTTGAGGGTGTGGCTCTGGCTGTAGGGGTAGTCATTGCGGCATAGGCGCTTGAGCAGGCCGTTGAGCTGTTGCAGCCAGGCACCGGCGGGCGCGCCGTCGTAGGGCTTGGGCATCAGCGCCAATTCGGCCAGCGCAGCGATGCGCAGCGGGTCCAGCGGTTGTTCGGCGCGGGCCAGGGGGCGTCGGGTCGGCAGGAAGCGCCGAAGTGACCATAACCCCCAACCGATCAGCGGAATCACCAGCAACAACAGCCACCAACCCGGCGCGGGTGGCCAGAAGCCGATGGTCGGCGGGGCGATCAGCGGTTGCAGTTGGTCGAGGCTGCTCATTGTTTTTTGGCCGGGCGTTGCGGGTTTAGGTATTCGCGCAGTTGCTCGACCATTTCACTCTGGGTGCTCAAGGGCATCAGCAGTATCCGCAGCTTCTGTGCGAGCAGCTCCCAGCGGGCGATGCGCGCTTCGGCCTGGGCCTTGTAGGCTTGGCGCAAGTCGAAGTTCAGGGTGTCCAGTTCCAACTGTGCGCCTCGTTGCGCGAAACGCAACAGCCCGGCCGCCGGCAGGGCGTGGTCCAACGGGTCGGAGATTGGCAACAGCAGCAAGTCGCAATGGCGTGACAGCAGGCTCAATTGTTGCTCGGCGCCTTCGGTGAGGGCGCGTTCGTCGCAGATCACAATCACCAGGCTGCCGGGGCGCAGCACTTCGCGGCCACGGCGCAGGGCCATGCCCAGGGCGTCGGCCTCCGGGCGGCGTTCGGTGTCCAGGCTCTGGTTGACGCGCACCAGGCGGTTGAGCAATTGCAGCAGGCTTTGCTTGCTGCGGCGCGGCTTGATTTCGTAGTGCTCGTTGTCGCCGAACACCAGCCCGCCGACGCGGTCGTTATGCCCCAGCGCCGCCCAACCGATCAAGCTGGCGGCCTGAGCGGCGAGTACGGACTTGAACATCTGCCCCGAGCCGAAAAACAGCCGGCAGCTTTGCTCGACCATGATGAAAATCGGCCGTTCGCGCTCTTCGTGGAACAGCTTGGTGTGCGGCTCCTGGGTACGTGCCGTGACGCGCCAGTCGATGGTGCGCACATCGTCGCCGGCCTGGTACACCCGCACCTGATCGAAGTCGACACCGCGCCCGCGCAGCTTGGAATGGTGCAGGCCGATCAGCGGGCTGCGCTGGCTCGGCGTGGAGAACAGCTGCACTTCGCGCACGCGGTGGCGCATCTCGATCAGCTCGCTGAGCGTGACGTGCACCCCTACGCTGGCGTTCATCGACTTCAAGCGACGGCAACGACGTCGAGAATGCGTTGCACCACACGGTCCTGGTCAATCCCGGCCGCTTCGGCTTCGAACGACAGGATGATGCGATGGCGCAGCACGTCAAACAGCACGGCCTGGATGTCTTCCGGGCTGACAAAGTCGCGGCCGGCCAGCCAGGCATGCGCTCGTGCGCAGCGGTCCAGGGCGATGGAGCCGCGCGGGCTGGCGCCGTAGGCGATCCACTCGGCCATTTCCGGGTCGAACTTGGCCGGGGTGCGCGTGGCCATGACCAGTTGCACCAGGTATTCCTCCACGGCATCGGCCATGTAGAGGCCGAGGATTTCCTTGCGCGCGGCAAAAATCGCCTGCTGGCTGACGCGGCGCTCGGGCTTGGTTTCGCCGTTGAGCGCTTCGCCACGCGCCTGTTGCAGGATGCGCCGTTCGACGGCGGCGTCGGGGAAGCCGATCTTGACGTGCATCAGGAAACGGTCGAGCTGGGCCTCGGGCAGCGGATAGGTGCCTTCCTGCTCGATGGGGTTTTGCGTGGCCATCACCAGAAACAGCGGGGACAGGTCGTAGGTACTGCGCCCGACGCTGACCTGGCGCTCGGCCATGGCCTCCAGCAGGGCCGACTGCACCTTGGCCGGGGCGCGGTTGATCTCGTCCGCCAGCACCAGGTTGTGGAAGATCGGCCCTTGCTGGAACACGAAGCTGCCGGTTTCCGGGCGATAGATTTCGGTGCCGGTGATGTCGGCGGGCAACAGGTCGGGAGTGAACTGGATACGATGGAACTGCGCTTCGATGCCTTCGGCCAGCTCTTTGATGGCCTTGGTCTTGGCGAGGCCTGGTGCGCCTTCGACCAGCATATGGCCGTCGGCGAGCAGGGCGATCAGCAGGCGATCGATGAGTTTTTCCTGGCCGAGAATCTGCGTAGAAAGAAAGGTTCGCAGCGCGAGCAGCGCTTCACGATGTTCCATCGATGACGGTTCCTGGAGAGATGAGCCTGTGCGTCATGTAACAAACGACAGCCTGGGGCGCCTACTTTAATGCATGGCAGGGGCTAGCGACTAACGGCGCGCGGGGTATTTTTAGCAAAACTTGTAGGAAAATTGTGTGAGAGGCGCAAATGGCGGTGAGCTGGCGTGTGCGCTCACCACCTTTGCTTCAAGGGCAGGGCACGCCGAGCTGCCATTCCTTGCCGTAGGCGGCAGAGTTGGCATCCGGTGGCTTGTTGATGCTGTAGAAGTTCTGCTTGTAGATCATGCCGTTGTACGCCACCGACTCTGCGGAGGTCGAATACACCTTGGTAGCCGACCAGGCGGCAATAGCGCCGCAATTGCCGGACGGTGGTGGCGCCTTGACGGTGATTGGTTTGTCCAGCCGCAGCACGCCGCCGCGCCCGTCACTGACCGCGACGCTGACGGTGGCGTGGGTATCGCCGGTGACGGCAGGGGCGGTGAGGGTCACGCTGCGAGTATTGCCGACGGTGCCGGTGAAGCCGCCCGGACGCGTCCAGGCGTAGGTCATTGGGTCGCCGTCCGGGTCGCTGGTGTTGGCGGTGAAGGCCACGGCTTTGCCTGAATCCACCGTATCGCTGCCCTGCAGGCTGCCCACGGGTGGGCGGTTGGCCGGTGTGCCGGCGAGCACCGTCAGGGTGTGGCTGGCAGTCGCCGTGCGGCTGTGTTCATCCGTGACGGTCAATAGGATGCTGCGCGCGCCGGCAGTATTGGGTGCAACGAAGCTGCTGGACGCCTGTGTCGATGTGGCCGGGTTGAATCCATTGGCTGCCCAGGCAAAACGCAAGCCTTGACCTGTGGATGACACTCCCGACAGCAGCACGGCTTTGCCGGCTTCAACCGTGGATGGCCCGGTTATCCTGGCGACTGGCAGTCCACTACCGCAGGTGCCCAGGCGTAGCCAGGGTTTGGCGGCGCCGGATTCGACAAAATGCAAATCGGGGCGATTGTTTTGCGTCCAGTGCGTCACTTGGTAGTTGTAACCGCCGTAGGAGACTTTTTCGCCGGCTGAGGCATACACCTTGCTCGCGATCCAGGCAGCGGCGCAGTCCCCGACCGGAGGCGCGTCAGGCGCTTTGATGGTGATGTTCTCGCTCAGATCGAGGGTGTGCGTGCCGTCGGACACCGTCACCGATATCGAGGTGAGCGTGTCGACGGGGACGATCGGAGCGGTCAAAGCCAAGGTTGACCCATCCCCGTAGGGCGGGGTGAATCCACTGGCATTCCAGCGGTACGCCAGCGGTTTTTGAGTCGGCGATTCAGCGTAGACATGGCTGTTGAACGTCTGCCCCGATTTGGCTTCTTCGGGGATAGCCAGCCGGCCTGTGGGCGGTTGGCCGGCACCCTCTTCGAGCAGTTTCCTGATCGCCGCGTCCAGGTCAGGCTGTACGCCGATTTCGGTCCGATTGCCGTTAACCTGCGGGTAGCCCGTGGCCACGAGGATGCTACGCAGCGTTTTTGGTGGAATATTGCCCAGGCCATGGGACCGCGCGACCCCCTGTAGAGACGCGACGACCGCCGCAATGATCGGGTTCGCGGAAGAGGTGCCGCTGTAGGTGTGGGTATAGCCGGTGGTGGGGTTGGCGGCGCTCCATGTCGTCGTGGTGACGGCGCCGCCCCAACTGAACAGATCGACGCGGCTGCCGTATTGGGAAAAGCTGGCTCTCAAGCCGGTGGTGGGGGAGACGGCGCCCGCATAAATGCTGCCGGAATCGAAGGTATTGCGATCAAAATAATCCTTGAAGTAAGGGTGATCCAAATTGATATTGCCGTTTGCCGCAGCCAGGACGACATGCACACCTTTTTCGACCGTCATGTAGGTGATGATGTCCCGCACCGTCCGGTTGTATTCAAGGGGCATGAAGCAGTCCTTGCTGCAGCCTATCCCAGGAAGGGCCGAGTAACTCAGGTGCACGCCCAGTTGCACGACGTCACCCGGGCTCAGCTGTTCGGCAGTTTGCATCAATCGGCTGGTGCCAAATTGCGAATAGCCCAACTGGACCAAGGGCACGATGCCGGTGGTGCCGAAGCCGTTGTCCCTGGAGCCGATGGTGCCGACGCTGGCCGTGTCGTGGTAGCCGGTGATGGCCCCTTCATCGACTGCCAGGAAAGGTTTGGGCAAGTCCACGTGATCGTAGGACCAATGATCGATTTCCGCAGAGACCACCCGCATGTTCTCGCCTTTGCCACCGGGAACCTTCCAGGCCTGCACGGCATTCACGCCGCCGATCTTGTAGGGCGACACGGCTTGCCGGCCCAGCAGATAGTGCTGGCGTGGGGTGTAGTCCGGAATGCTGTTGCGTGCAGTTTCAGCGATGGGCTCGGCCTTGTCCTCGTACATGCCTTCTACCCGGGGTTCAAAGTCGACGGCTTCGATGGCAGGGTCCTGTTTGAGTTGCAGGGCCAGTGTTTCCGCCTGTTGCTGGGTCAGGTGGCGGGTATCGATGAGGTAGTAGCGGTCCAGTCGGTGCCGGCGCAGGGCGTCTACATCCTCCAGCGTCCGCGCTTTGGCGGGCGTCACCAGGGGGGTGATGTTGGGCACGTGGGACTGGAAGGTGCTGGACGGATCGCTACGGTCTTGAAGGGTTCGCGAGCTGGATCCGTCGTCTTTGATCAGCAGGACCAAGTGTGAATAGTCAGGGGAGGGCGCCTGCGCCGCCAGTGCTGATGAGGCAGCGGCCAACAGGCCGATAGCCAGGAGTTTGCTGGTGGATTTCATGGTGGCACCCGTGCAGTCATCGTTGCTTCGATGAGCTAAGGCGCAAAACACCCAGGCGGGTACTGTTAGAAATAACAGTGGCGACCAACGGTCAAGGGCGTTGGCCGTGACTGCATCGACGGGTGCCGGACGCGATTCAGGCGCGAATGTAGGTGCCGGTGCCTTTGAGAATGTTCTGCAGGGTTTCTTCCACTTCTGACATATCTGCCGGCGCCGTGCTGTGGCTGATCTGCAGGCAATCCTTGCCACCCAGGGCATCGGTATCGCCGGCGGCCAGTTCGACCAGCAGGGTGGTGTCACCCAGGGTGACTTTCAGTCCATTCAGGGTCGAGGGCTCGTAGTCCCAGGTCAGTTCTACTTCATCTTCGTCGGGGTAGCGGCTGAGCATGAACATCTCGCCGTTCTTGCCGTGGCAGCAGAGCATGGCCATGTTGTCTTCTTCTTCGTCGCACGGGGTGGCCATCAGGGCGTCGGTATTCAGTTGCAGCATGGGGAATCCTGTCTGGAGTAGGGCGTTGCGTGGGTGATTGTGCCATTGCGGCGAATTTTGTGCTGCATCCTGTGTCAGACGCTCATGCGTGACCTTGTGAGCTGAATCAGTCATTTCCGACACATCCAGTGTAGGGAAAGGCTGGTTTTTCCCCGGATGATCCTGGGTTGCCCAAGTTGCAACCCCGGGCCTGCTTACCGATGACCGAATATGTCGCAGCCTCGCAAGCAGGCGGCTTCCTACACTCGTTAAGCTGCGCAACGGATGCGGCTCTCGTTCCACAGCCTGCCAGGCGTCTGACCTGCCCGTCGTACCGTCACCCGGCAAGGCCCGCATCTTATGGAAGTTGTATGTGACCTCATTGTCTTGTCCAGCTTCACCCACCTGTCACCCTGATTCGTTTATGGTGCTTAACTCGTTACCTGCGAACAGAGCTGACGGTCTCCCCGCAAGGGGATAACACGCGACGCTTCCATCAATAACAAGCCCAAGCGGAGTACCACAGATGGCGTTCTTCACCGCAGCCAGCAAGGCCGACTTCCAGCATCAACTGCAAGCGGCACTGGCGCAGCACATCAGTGAACAGGCACTGCCACAAGTGGCGCTGTTCGCTGAACAATTCTTCGGCATCATTTCCCTGGATGAACTG
Source organism: Pseudomonas sp. MIACH (assembly GCF_001269925.1). GTDB lineage: Bacteria > Pseudomonadota > Gammaproteobacteria > Pseudomonadales > Pseudomonadaceae > Aquipseudomonas. Next base: position 37,758 of record NZ_LHVO01000037.1, on the reverse strand, counting down.
ACCCAGCGTCGCCTTTCCGACCTGGCCGGTTGCACCCTGTCTGCCTGGCGCCTGCTTGAGCGCTTTGATCACACCCAACCGCAAGTGCGGGTCTACAACCCCGATTACGAACGTCATGGCTGGCAATCGACCCACACTGCGGTCGAAGTGCTGCACCATGACCTGCCATTTCTGGTGGACTCGGTACGCACCGAGCTGAACCGCCGTGGCTACAGCATCCACACCCTGCAGACCACCGTGCTCAGCGTGCGCCGTGGCAGCAAGGGCGAGCTGCTGGAAATCCTGCCCAAAGGCACCCAGGGCGAAGGTATCCAGCAAGAATCGCTGATGTACCTGGAAATCGACCGCTGCGCCAACGCCGCCGAATTGAACGTGCTGAGCAAAGAGCTTGAGCAGGTGTTGGGCGAAGTGCGCGTGGCCGTGGCCGATTTCGAACCGATGAAGGCCAAGGTCCAGGAGCTGCTGGACGGTATCGACGCCAGCCCGTTCGGCATCGACGGCGAAGAGAAAGCCGAGATCAAGAACTTCCTGGAATGGCTGGTGGGCAACCACTTCACCTTCCTCGGCTATGAAGAGTTTGTGGTACGTGACGAGGCGGACGGCGGTCATATTGAATATGACGCCAGCTCGTTCCTCGGTCTGACCAAACTGCTGCGCGCCGGCCTCACCGCCGACGACCTGCGCATCGAAGACTACGCCGTGTCGTACCTGCGCGAACCGACTGTGCTGTCGTTCGCCAAGGCCGCGCACCCAAGTCGCGTTCACCGCCCGGCTTACCCGGACTACGTGTCGATCCGCCAGATCGATGCCGACGGCAAGGTGATCAAGGAATGCCGCTTCATGGGCCTCTACACCTCTTCGGTGTACGGCGAAAGCGTGCGCGTGATCCCTTATATCCGCCGCAAGGTCGCGGAAATCGAACGCCGTTCGGGCTTCCAGGCCAAGGCGCACCTGGGCAAGGAGCTTGCGCAGGTCGTTGAAGTGCTGCCCCGCGATGACCTGTTCCAGACCCCGGTCGACGAGCTGTTCAGCACCGTGATGTCGATCGTGCAGATCCAGGAACGCAACAAGATCCGCGTGTTCCTGCGCAAAGACCCGTACGGTCGTTTCTGCTACTGCCTGGCCTACGTGCCGCGCGACATCTATTCCACCGAAGTGCGCCAGAAGATCCAGCAAGTGCTGATGGATCGCCTGAAAGCCTCGGACTGCGAGTTCTGGACGTTCTTCTCCGAATCCGTGCTGGCGCGTGTGCAACTGATTCTGCGGGTCGATCCGAAGAACCGCCTGGACATCGATCCGCTGCAACTGGAAAAAGAAGTGGTGCAGGCCTGCCGCAGCTGGCAGGACGACTACTCCAGCCTCGTCGTCGAAAGCTTCGGCGAAGCCCACGGCACCAACGTGCTGGCGGACTTCCCGAAAGGCTTCCCGGCCGGCTACCGCGAGCGTTTCGCTGCGCATTCGGCCGTGGTCGACATGCAGCACCTGCTCAGCCTCACCGAAGCCAACCCACTGGTGATGAGCTTCTATCAGCCCCTGGGCCAGGTGTCCGGCCAGCGCGAGCTGCATTGCAAGCTTTACCACGCGGATACCCCGCTGGCGCTGTCCGACGTATTGCCGATCCTGGAAAACCTTGGCCTGCGCGTGCTGGGTGAGTTCCCGTATCGCCTGCGCCATGCCAACGGCCGCGAGTTCTGGATTCACGATTTTGCGTTCATCGCTGCCGAAGGCGTGAACCTGGATATCCAGCAGCTCAACGACACCCTGCAGGATGCGTTCGTGCACATCGTCCACGGCGATGCCGAGAACGATGCGTTCAACCGTCTGGTATTGACCGCCGGCCTGCCATGGCGCGACGTCGCGCTGCTGCGTGCCTACGCCCGTTACCTGAAGCAGATCCGCCTGGGCTTCGACTTGGGTTACATCGCCAGTACCCTGAACAACCACACCGACATCGCCCGCGAGTTGACCCGGTTGTTCAAAACCCGCTTCTACCTGGCGCGCAAGCTCACCGCCGATGACCTCGAAGACAAGCAGCAACGCCTGGAACAAGCGATCCTCAGCGCCCTGGATGACGTCCAGGTGCTCAACGAAGACCGCATCCTGCGTCGCTATCTGGACCTGATCAAGGCGACCCTGCGTACCAACTTCTACCAGACCGACGCCAACGGCCAGAACAAGTCGTACTTCAGCTTCAAGTTCGACCCGCGCGCCATCCCCGAGCTGCCCAAGCCGGTGCCGAAGTTTGAAATCTTCGTCTACTCGCCGCGTGTCGAAGGCGTGCACCTGCGCTTTGGCAACGTTGCCCGTGGCGGCCTGCGCTGGTCCGACCGTGAAGAAGACTTCCGCACCGAAGTGCTCGGCCTGGTAAAAGCCCAGCAAGTGAAGAACTCGGTGATCGTGCCGGTGGGCGCCAAGGGCGGCTTCCTGCCGCGTCGCCTGCCATTGGGCGGCAGCCGTGACGAGATCGCGGCCGAGGGCATCGCCTGCTATCGCATCTTCATTTCCGGCCTGTTGGACATCACCGACAACCTCAAGGACGGCGCCCTGGTGCCGCCGGCCAACGTCGTGCGCCATGACGACGATGACCCGTACCTGGTGGTGGCAGCGGACAAGGGCACCGCGACCTTCTCCGACATCGCCAACGGCATCGCCATCGACTACGGCTTCTGGCTGGGCGACGCGTTCGCCTCCGGTGGTTCCGCCGGTTACGATCACAAGAAAATGGGCATCACCGCCAAAGGCGCGTGGGTCGGTGTGCAGCGTCACTTCCGTGAGCGCGGCATCAACGTGCAGGAAGACAGCATCACGGTGGTGGGCGTCGGCGATATGGCCGGTGACGTGTTCGGTAACGGCCTGTTGATGTCCGACAAGCTGCAACTGGTCGCGGCCTTCAACCACCTGCATATCTTCATCGACCCGAACCCGAACCCGGCCACCAGCTTCGTCGAGCGCCAGCGCATGTTCGAGCTGCCGCGTTCGGCCTGGACCGACTACGACACCAGCATCATGTCTGAAGGCGGCGGTATCTTCTCGCGCAGCGCGAAGAGCATTGCCATCTCGCCACAGATGAAGGAACGCTTCGACATTTCGGCCGACAAGCTGACCCCGACCGAACTGTTGAACGCCTTGCTCAAGGCGCCGGTGGACCTGTTGTGGAACGGTGGTATCGGTACCTACGTCAAGGCCAGCACCGAAAGCCATGCGGATGTGGGCGACAAGGCCAACGACGCGCTGCGCGTCAACGGCAACGAGCTGCGCTGCAAGGTAGTGGGCGAGGGCGGTAACCTCGGCATGACCCAACTGGGTCGTGTGGAATTCGGCCTCAATGGCGGCGGTTCCAACACCGACTTCATCGACAACGCCGGCGGTGTGGACTGCTCCGACCACGAAGTGAACATCAAGATCCTGCTCAACGAAGTGGTGCAGGCCGGTGACATGACCGACAAGCAACGCAACCAGTTGCTGGCGAGCATGACCGACGAAGTCGGCAGCCTGGTGTTGGGCAACAACTACAAGCAGACCCAGGCCCTGTCCCTGGCTGCACGCCGTGCCTACGAGCGTGCCGCCGAGTACAAGCGCCTGATGAGCGACCTGGAAGGCCGTGGCAAGCTGGACCGCGCCATCGAGTACCTGCCGACCGAAGAGCAGCTCACCGAGCGTGCTTCCACCGGCAAGGGCCTGACCCGTCCGGAGCTGTCGGTGCTGATCTCCTACAGCAAGATCGACCTCAAGGAAGCGCTGCTCAAGTCACTGGTACCGGATGACGAATACCTCACCCGTGACATGGAGACGGCGTTCCCACCGAGCCTGGTCGCCAAGTTCGGCGAGGCCATGCGTCGTCACCGTCTGAAGCGCGAGATTGTCAGCACCCAGATCGCCAACGACCTGGTCAACCACATGGGCATCACCTTCGTGCAGCGACTCAAAGAGTCCACCGGCATGAGCCCGGCGAACGTGGCCGGTGCTTATGTGATCGTGCGCGACATCTTCCACCTCCCGCACTGGTTCCGCCAGATCGAAGCCCTGGACCACCAGGTCTCCGCTGACGTGCAGTTGCAGTTGATGGATGAGCTGATGCGCCTGGGCCGTCGCGCTACGCGCTGGTTCCTGCGCAGCCGTCGCAACGAGCAGGACGCTGGCCGTGACACCGCGCACTTCGGTCCGCACCTGGCCGCGTTGGGCCTCAAGCTCGACGAACTGCTGGAAGGTCCGACCCGCGAAGGCTGGCAGACCCGCTACCAGGCCTACACCGAAGCCGGCGTGCCGGAGTTGTTGGCGCGCATGGTTGCAGGCACCACTCACCTGTACACCTTGCTGCCGATCATTGAAGCCGCTGACGTGACCGGGCATGACGCCGCTGAAGTGGCCAAGGCCTACTTCGCCGTTGGCAGCGCCCTGGACTTGCCGTGGTACCTGCAGCAGATCAGCGATCTGCCTGTGGCCAACAACTGGCAGGCCCAGGCCCGCGAAGCGTTCCGCGACGACGTGGATTGGCAGCAACGGGCGATCACCATTTCCGTCCTGCAAATGGCCGACGCGCCACAAGACATGGAAGCCCGCGTGGCCCTGTGGCTTGAGCAGCACAAGGACATGGCTGATCGCTGGACTGCGATGATGCTGGAAATTCGTGCTGCGGCTGGCACGGACTACGCCATGTACGCGGTGGCTAACCGTGAGTTGCTGGACCTGGCGATGAGCGGTCAGTCGGTGCTGCAACCGGCTTGATGCCTGGGTGAAACCAATGTGGGAGGGGGCAAAGCCCTCTCCCACATTTGGATTTTTATTTATCTGGATATCAGTGGTGTTTGAGTAGTTTGCTTTCCAGGTGATCCAGGTGCTGGGTCATCAGGGTCACTGCGGTGCTTGAGTCGCGTTGCTCAATCGCATCCACAATCCCCACATGCTCTTGCCACGTGCAATACGTGCAGGCTTTCGCTTCGAATTGGGCGATGATCAACGACGTCAACGGCACCAGGCTGTTGAGAAACTGCGCCAACGGCGCGTTGCCCGCCATCTGCGCCAATTGCAGGTGAAACTCCCCGGACAATCGAATCGCCGGCCCTCGCTGGTTACGTTCTATACAGTCGCGTTCCCGTGCTATCAGCTCGCGCAACTGGCGTATCTGCGCGGTTGTCGCCTGGGCGCAGGCTAATTGCACCACTGTGATTTCGGTCATGCGCCGTGCTTCAAGAATCTGCCGGGTCTGCTGGGCATCCGGTGCCGCGACCTGGGCACGCTGGTTGGGGCGCAAAATGACTACCTGCTGATGGGACAGCTTGGCCAGCACCCGGCGAATCACGCTGCGGCTCACGCCAAAGGTTTCGCCCAGGCCTTCTTCGGTAAAGCGGCTGGACGGGGCGATGCGTTGTTCGAGGATGGCGTCGAACAGGCGAGGGTAGATGTCATCCACCGAAGGTTTTTTACCGGCCACCAGGCGCAGGGTGGGCAGGAAGGGATCGTGTTGCAGGGCGTGAGCGGTCATGGCCGGTCTCCAAAAAATCAACTGCCCAGGTGGTCGTCCGGGATGTTCAAGTGAATGCCCATGCGCAGGCCTTCCTGGAGGATGTGCCGACGCATCTCGGCACTGGCCAGGGCGCTGTTTTTGTTGCGGATGGCGCGTACCACCGCTTCGTTTTCCTGCAAGCGTTCCGCCAGATGCTCGGGGGAGTTGCGCAGCACTTGCGCGCTTTGCTTGAGGGCGTTGCTGGTTTGCTGCACCACGTTCTGGAAGATCGGGTTGGAGGTGAGCGCGAACAGTTCTTCGTGAAAATCGAGGTAGGCGTTCATGCCGGCTTCGGCATCACCGGCATCGAGGGCTTCGCGCATGTCCATCAGGGTCAGGCGCAATTGGCCGACCTCCTTGTTGCTGATGGACTGCGCCACCAGGCCGACAATGAAGGGTTCGAGGGTGTAGCGCAGTTGCAGGATATCTTCGAGGCTGGCGTCGGCCACGGCGTCGCTCGATTGCGGTTCGCTGACGCTGGTTTCCAGCACGACCACGCCTTTTCCGGGCATGGAACGCACCAGGCCAAGGGTTTCGAGCACGATCACCGCTTCACGCAGGCTGGGACGGCTGATACCCATCTGCTCGGCCAGTTCGCGCTGGCCGGGCAGCATTTCGCCCCGGCGCCACTGACCGCGAGCCAGGGCGGCGCGGAGTTTTTCTACGACTGAATTGACGACGGTTGAGGTGCTGATCACGTCGTGCGCTCCTTAAAAAATGAATAATCCCTGCACTGTAGGAGCGAGCTTGCTCGCGAAAAACTTCAAGTCACCGCGTGCATCCAGAATGCCCGCGTTATCGTTGACGACCTTCGCGAGCAAGCTCGCTCCTACAGTGGAAAGCGTTTAGCGTTTTAAAATTCCTGGTGGGCCGGCACTACCGGCTTCTTGGCCTGGAAGGCATAACCTTGCTGGCCGTCCAGCACCTTGTTGGCGCGTTGGATATCGATGTCTTTTTCCCAGCGGGCAATGGCCACGGTGGCGACGCAGTTGCCGATCAGGTTGGTCAACGCGCGACCGATACCCATGAACCAATCCACTGCCAATACCAGCACCAGGCCGACCACCGGGATCGCTGGGATCGCCGTAAGGGTTGCCGCGAGGATCACCAGAGCCGAGCCGGGAATCCCGTGGGCGCCCTTGGAGGTGATCAGCGACACCAGCAGGATGGTCAGCAGATCGGTCATCGACAGTGGCGTGCCGGTGGCGTTGGCGATAAACACGATGGCCAGGGTCAGGTAAATCGAGAAACCGTCGAGGTTGAACGAATACCCGGTGGGAATCACCAGGCCCACGGTGGAGCTGCCAATGCCCAGGTGTTCGAGTTTGCGCATGACCTGCGGCAGCACGGCATCGGAGGAGGCGGTGCCCATCACGATCAGCAGTTCTTCACGCAGGTACTTGAGCAGCGGCAGCATGCGCAGGCCCGACAGGCGCATCACCAGGCCGAGGATCAGCGCGACAAACGCAAAGCAGGTCAGGTAGAACAGGCCCACCAGGCTGCCCAGGTGTTGCAGGGAGTCCAGCCCGTAGGTGCTGGTGGTGAAGGCGATCGCGCCAAACACGCCGATCGGAGCCAGGCGCACGATCATGCCCATGATGCGGAAAATCACATGGCTCAGTTCATTGATCAACCGAGTGATACCGGAAGCCGCTTCGCCCACCAGGTTCAACGCGCTGCCGAACAGCACCGAGAACAGCAGCACTTGCAGGACATTGTTGTCGGCAAAGGCGCCGATCACCGAGTTGGGGATCAGGTCCATCAGGAACTGGCTGGTGCCCTTGATGTGCTGGCCTTTGTCGGCCAGTTCATTGAGACCGGCGGAGGACAGTTGTTCCAGGTGGATATTGGCGCCGGTGCCGATCCCGGTGCTGAAGGCCATGATCAGGCCGATCACCAGGGCGATGGTGGTGAGCACTTCAAAGTAGATCACCGACTTGAGGCCGATGCGCCCGACTTTCTTCAAGTCGCCGGCACCGGAAATACCGCTGACCACTACGCAGAACACGATCAGGCCGATCAGCATCTTGATCAGCTTGATAAAGCCGTCACCCAGGGGTTTGAGTTGCGAGGAGAATTCGGGAAGGGCCAGGCCGCACACGATGCCGAGCATCAGGCCAATCACGACTTGCAGGAAAATCGAACGCGAGCACCATCTGAGCATGGGAGGGATCTCTATGCGGTGCCCCGGTGGTTCCAGGGCTTAATTGTTGTGGTCATACCGGTAAGTCCAGTGCGTCGCCAGTCTAGGCCAGGTATTTTTGAAATAACAAGTCATTCTTCGTCGGTTGACAGGTCCCGGTCTGACCAGTTGGTCGCGAAGGGGGATGCTTGAGCGGTTGGCAGGGGGTAAATTTTTTCGCTTATCATCCGCCGCCTGGCACATGAGGTGATTAATGGATAAACCAGGGCTGACCACCGACGAAGCAGGGCAGACCCACTGCACCTGGCGCACGGCTGCGCCGGAATACCCGCGTTATCACGACCACGAGTGGGGCGTGCCGGTGGCGGATGATGTTCAACTGTACGAGAAGATTTGCCTGGAAGGCTTCCAGGCCGGCATGGCCTGGATCACCATCCTGCGCAAGCGCGAGCAATTCAGGGCGGCGTTCGACGGTTTTGATTTTCGCCGGGTGGCGCAGTACGGCGAGACGGATATTGCGCGGTTGATGCAGGACCCGGGCATCGTGCGTAATCGAGCGAAGATCGTTTCCACGATCAACAACGCACGCCGGGCGTGTGAGTTGGTGGATGAGACCGGCTCGCTGGCGCAGTGGTTATGGGCGTTCGAACCCGGCCCTGAAGAACGCCCGGCAGTGGTGGACCTGGCTTACTGGACCGGCAATCCCACCGCGCCGGCGTCGGTGCGGCTGTCCAAGGCGTTGAAGAAGCGCGGCTGGACGTTCGTCGGGCCGACCACGATGTATGCGCTGATGCAGGCAATGGGGATGGTTAATGATCACCTTGAAGGGTGTGCCTGCCGCCCGCAGATTGAAGCGTTGCGCCGCCAGTTCAAACGGCCGTGAGTCGCTGACTCACCGCTATCGGGGGCAAGCCCTCTCCCACCTTTAGCCCCCCCACCCACACCTCTGACTGGTGGTGCGGTTGATCATTTTGGAAGGGGGGTCAGCACCTCGGCCTTGTCATCCAGCACCATCACCACCAGCAACCTGGCCGGCTGGCTCTGGCTGGCGTTGCTGGATTCAAAATGCCGCGAACCGGCCGGTTCGTAGAACGATTCGCCCACCTTGTAGGTCACGGCCTTCTCATCATTGACCCTCGAAGTGATCGCGCCTTCGAGCACATAGGCCACGGCGGTGCCCGTGTGACTATGGGGTACGGTGGCCTGGCCGGGGGCGTAGTCCACGGTGAGCATGAGGGTTTTCTTGCCGGGCACATTGGTCAGCGCGTGTTCTTGCAGGACCTTGATTGATTCCTGGTTGTACACGGGTTCGTGGGCAAAGGCGCTGACGGAGGCGAGCATCAGGGTGGTGGCGAGCAGGCGTTTCATGGCGACGTTTCCGAGTAGTTCGAGACCTGCCCACCGTACGCCGGGATGTTCGAGTGACCAATGACCAATGCGCCGGAAAACCCCCTAGCCAATCTGCTGGAGAATATCGCGCACCTTGTCCAACGCCGGGTCGATGTCGAGGGTCTCGATGGCCCCAAACCCGATGATCAGGCCCTGGCGCACCGGCGTGTCGTGGAAGAACACGTCCAACGGGTACAGGCCGACTTCCACCTGGCGCGCCAATTCCATCAGCAACGGGATATTCACCGGTACTTTGCACAGCGCCGCCATATGGAACCCGGCCACGGTAGGCACGGCTTCGAACCACGGCGACAGGTCTGCCGCCAGGCGCTGCAGAATGCGCTCGCGGCGCCCGGCGTACACGGTGTGGCAGCGGCGAATATGCTTGAGCAAATAGCCTTCGCTGATGAACTTGGCCAGCGCCCATTGCGGCAATGTGGAGCTGTGCTGGTCGGTCAATTGTTTGGCCTTGAGCACCGCACCGTAAATCGCCGGTGGCACCACCGCATAACCCAGGCGCAGCTCGGGCAGCAGGGTTTTGGAGAAGGTCCCGACGTAGGTGACTACGCCACGGCTGTCCATGCTTTGCAGGGAGTCGGTGGGTCGGCCTTCGTAGCGGAATTCGCTGTCGTAGTCGTCCTCGATGATGATCGCACCCAGCTCGAAGGCGCGTGCCAACAGCGCCTCTCGACGCGGCAGGCTCATGGGCATGCCGAGGGGGAACTGGTGGGAGGGCGTGACGTAGATCAGCCGTGCGCCATCGGGAATCTGGTCGACCTGGATGCCTTGCTCATCGACGGGAACACCGATGACCAAGGCCCCCATCGCCATGAACAACTGGCGCGCGGGACTGTAGCCGGGATCTTCCATGGCGACGATGCTGCCCGGCTCCAGTACTACGCGGGCGATCAGGTCCAACGCCTGTTGCGCGCCGTTGGTGACCACGATGTCGCTGTCGCGGCATTTGACCCCACGGGAAAACGCGATATGCCCGGCGATGGCACTGCGCAGTGCCGGCAACCCTTCGGGCTGGCTGTAGAACCCACTGTTCTGGGCGATGCGCCGCAGCGCATCCTGGGTGCAGCGCCGCCATTCATCCTGGGGGAACTGGTTGCGGCTGGTGGCGCCGCCGATAAATTCGTAGCGCAACGTGCTGTCGCGTGTGGGGTGGTGCATGGGCGAGGGCAGCGACTGCCACTTCGCCAGGTTGGCGGCGCAGGCCAGGTCGGTGGCGGTCTGCACGCGATTGGGCTGTGGCGCCCATGCGTTGACGAAGGTGCCTCGGCCAATCTTGCCCACCAGCAGACCTTCGTAGGTCAAGGTGGCGTAGGTATCGGACACGGTCTTGCGCGATACGCCCAGTTGCGCGGCCAGCAGGCGGCTGGGCGGCAGTTGCGCGCCCGCCGCGAGACGCCCGGCGGCGATGGCTTCGCGCAACTGTTGATAAAGCTGGGCAGCCAAGTCCTTGCGGCCGTTGATGACGATGTGCAGTTCCATGTTTCATCCTGAGACAGATCGATCTACGCCAAGGTTACGCGTAAATCGATCCGTAGAAACCCAGGTGCACTCAGGACAGGAAGCCGCCATCCACATTCAGCGACACACCGGTGGTGTAGCTCGACGCATCGCTGGCCAGGTACAGCACCGCACCGGCCATCTCGCTCGGATCGGCTACGCGCTTGAGTGGAATCTGCGCCAGGGCCATTTTCAGGATCGCGTCGTTCTTCACCAGCGCCGAGGCGAACTTGGTGTCGGTCAGACCCGGCAGCAGCGCGTTGCAACGGATGCCGAACGCCGCGCATTCCTTGGCAAACACCTTGGTCATGTTGATCACGGCGGCCTTGGTCACCGAGTAGATGCCCTGGAACACCCCCGGCGAAATGCCGTTGATCGACGCCACGTTGATGATGCTGCCGCCGCCGTTCTCGCGCATCAGCTTGCCGGCTTCCACTGACATGAAGAAGTAGCCGCGAATGTTCACGTCAACGGTCTTCTGGAAGGCGCCGAGGTCGGTGTCCAGCACGTTGCAGAACTGCGGGTTGGTCGCGGCATTGTTGACCAGGATGTCCAGGCGGCCGAACTGCTCGCGAATCCCGGCGAATACCTGGGTGATCTGCTCCATCTCGCCGATATGACAGGCAATCGCCGTGGCCTTGCCGCCGTCGGCGATGATGGCATCCGCCACGTGCTGGCAGCCTTCGAGCTTGCGGCTGGAGACGATCACATGGGCGCCTTGCTGGGCCAGCAACTTGGCGATGGCTTCGCCGATGCCACGGCTGGCGCCGGACACAAAAGCAATCTTGCCGTCGAGGTCGAACAGGTTGGTCTTGGACATTAGCGATTCCTTAGAGGGCTGATTTACCGATGACATTCAGGCTCATCTGCTCCAGCAGCTTGTTCATCTGGATGAACTGCGCAAAGCGTTTGTCCTGGGTCTGGCCGTGGAAGAAGCGGTAGTAGATCTGCTGCACGATGCCGGCGAGGCGGAACAGGCCGTAGGTGTAGTAGAAGTCGAAATTGTCGATCTGGATGCCCGAGCGCTCGGCGTAGTAATCCACGAACTGGCGGCGGGTGAGCATCCCAGGGGCATTGCTCGGCTGGCGGCGCATCAGTTGTACCGGTGCCGGGTCGCCGGCTTCGATCCAGTAGGCGAGGGTGTTGCCCAGGTCCATCAGCGGGTCGCCGAGGGTGGTCAGCTCCCAATCCAGCACGCCGATGATCTGCATCGGGTTGTGCGGGTCGAGGATCACGTTATCGAAGCGGTAGTCGTTGTGCACGATGCTCGACGTGGGGTGGTCGGCGGGCATTTTATCGTTGAGCCAGGCGCGGACGGCCTCCCATTTGGGCGCGTCGGGGGTCAGGGCTTTCTCGTAGCGATCGCTCCAGCCACCAATCTGGCGTGCCACATAACCTTCAGGCTTGCCCAGGTCGGCCAGGCCACAGGCGCTGTAGTCGACCTGGTGCAGTTCGACGAACTTGTCGATAAAGCTTTTGCATAGCGCCTCGGTCCTGGTGGCGTCGAGGCCCAACTCGGTAGGCAGATCTGAGCGCAGGATGATGCCTTTGACGCGTTCCATGACATAGAACTCGGCGCCAATCACCGACTCATCGGTGCAGTGCACATAGGCCTTGGGGCAATACGGGAAGCCATCCTTGAGCTGGTTGAGAATGCGGTATTCGCGGCCCATGTCGTGGGCGGACTTGGCCTTGTGGCCAAAGGGCGGTCGGCGCAGCACGAATTCCTGGCCGGGGTATTCCAGCAGGTAGGTGAGGTTGGACGCACCACCGGGGAACTGGCTGATCGTGGGCGTGCCGCTCAGGCCCGGGATATGGGCCTTGAGGTAGGGATCGATCAGATTGGCATCAAGTTCTTCGCCTGGGCGAATCTGGGTTGATTGGTCGTTAAGCGCCATGCTTATCCCTTCTGCTTATTCTAAAGGCGTCGGACTATTTCCTAATCTAATGCGCACCACCGCCCAGCGACAAGGTCGGGGCGGCTTAATAGGTTAGCGTGTTGGACGATGATCAGCGTGCCTGATCGGTCACTTTACGGGCGCGGGCAAGGCGATCGGGGTGAGTACCGGTCGGCCGGCGAAGTACTCCACCAGGTTGTCGGCCACCCGTTGCACGGTATCGTGGGCCGCTTCCGGCGAGAGGCCGGCCACATGGGACGTCAGCACGGTATTGCTCAAGCGTTTGAGGGCATCCGGTACCTTGGGTTCATCGTCGAACACGTCCAGTGCGGCGCCACCGATACGGCGTTGCTCAAGGGCGGCAACCAGGTCGTCGGTGACCACCACGCTGCCACGGCCGATATTCACCAGATAGCCGTTCGGGCCGAGAGCGTCCAGGGCGTGACGGTCGATCAGGTGACGGGTGCTGGCACCACCGGGCGTGGCCAGGATCAGGAAGTCCGAGGCGCGCGCCAGTTCCACGGCAGTGGCGCAGTAGGTGTAGTCCACATCATCGCGCGGCTGACGGTTGTGATAGCTCACTTCCATGCCAAAGCCGAGGGCTGCGCGCTTGGCGATCTCCAGGCCGACGGCGCCGAGTCCGAGAATGCCCAGTTGCTTGCCAGCCAGGGAAGGGCGCATGACCTTGGGCCATTCGCTACGGCGTACCGCGGCGTCCGTCTGGGGAATGCCGCGCACCAGTGACAGCAGCAGCGCCATGGCGTGGTCGGCCACTGACGGTGCATTGACCCCGGCGCCATTGGTCACCACGATCCCGCGATTGCTCGCCGCCTGCAGGTCCACGTGCTCATAGCCGGCGCCGATCACGCAGATGATCTCCAGCAGTGGCAGGGCGGCGATTTCTTCGGCATACAAGCCCAACGGGCCACGGGTCAGTACGGCCTTGATCTGCCCGCCATGGGTCTTGATAGCCTGGGCACGCTCGGCGGGTGTTGGCGCCAGAATCACATGAAAGTCGTTGCTCTCGATGATTTGCAGGTATTCATTGATGGTTTCAACCAGAACCAGAACAGTGGTGGTCATCGGAAGGCTCTTCCTGAAGGGTTTGAGAGGTTGAGTATGCGGGATTTGTAGGACAGAGCGTTTTGCTGGGATAGAAAAAACTTACTCCTGTCGGTACCTGACGTCAGTCGGTGTGTGCCAGTAGGCGGAGTAACAAAAAGCCCCGTCCATTGCTGGCGGGGCCTTAAGGAGCTTGCCCGATAGCTCTTTACCTCACGAGCTGCCGGAACAGGGGCGTTGCCGCCATCAGGCAATCACTGCTTTCTAGCTTTTTCCTGCTCTGCTTGGGCGATGGGCATGAAATTGTAGGTTGGAAAGAATTCCGTGGTGTAGACCCCCCATGCGGTGTTTTCAATCGCCAGGTTGACTTCTGCCAGCCGCGACGCAGGCAGGCGCAGCACAATGACTTGGCCGATGCCCATGGTGATGTTCCAACTGACCACTTCCACTCCGGCAGGCGGGAATACTTTGTGAAACTCCTGCTTGGCCAGTTGTTCTTTCAACTCGCCCAGCGGGCGTGATTGATCGTGTTTAAGAAATACAGTCAACATGACGGAATTGTCCGGCGTGGCTGCAGTACTTTGTGCGGCAGTGGCTGTTGTGGTTTGTGCAATTACCACGCCGGGTAACAGGGTCGCGGCCAGCAGTGCAGGTAGTAATAGCTTGCGCATATTCATTGTCAGGTACCTCGCTTGTTATTCGGTCTTGTTGCTAAACATTGATGTTTAATTAGTTCGACATGACTGTCTTTATGGGGCCGGTGTAGGGGGCGTGTACCACATAAATTCGAACGGGCGGGTTAGTGCTGACCATGTCGCGCGGCACTTCGCGGGAATAGGTGAATTCGCTGCTGTCGAGTTTTTCGAGCCGTCTGACAATGGTTTTGGTCGGGCCAACGTCAGGAACCAGGATATGGGTCTTCTTATCGCCGGTGACCAGGAAGTAACCGCCGCCGCCATCGGCGTGCTTCGAGCGACCGGTATCGGTGTAGAAGAACTCATAGCGATTGCGCTGCGGGTCCCACATCGAGATGCCTACCACGCCGGGGTAGCTGGCCTTGACGTCGGTGTCCGGCTCGCCTTCGATATAAACCTTGGTGGTCAGCCATTGAGGCGAGGAGGCCAGTGCGTGAACGTCAGGTTCAGGCACCGCTTGATTGGCGTAACTTTCGGACGAGCAGAGTAGGCCCGTGATTAACAATCCAGCAAAAACAACAGTGAGTCTTCGCATATTGGAATCCTTGTTATTTTAAATAAGCATGTTGTTCTTCGATTGGAGCGGGGCGATGTTAGTTTGGTTTTTGGCGCTTGCTCAATGGCTGTGTAGGGTTGTGTAACAATTGCAAGGGCGTTGTGATTAAACTTTTAATTAGATACAGGAAGTCTCTGGTTTTTCTGTAGGCGACTTCTCTAAAAGTATGGGAAGTGTATTGATTAGAGTCCCAGCGCGCGCTCGTCAACGCAGCTCGGCAGCCACTCGAAAAACCAGCCGCAGCTCCCCGAAACCACCGCCCAGGGCCGCGCTTGAGCGACTGCACCGCATAACCGTTCTTCAGCTAAGTCTTTGCTTATTCAAGAGAATCCCGGACAATCCGGCCCCTTCTATGGTCGGGGCGCTGCCTGTCAGGTTTTTCTGACTCGTCCCGGCCGTGTAAATGCGGAGATCCGACCGGATGAATGATCAGGCCAATAGCGTCGACGAACGCTATGCAACGACACCTGCAACCCTCACAAGCTGGAGCCGCCAGGACACCACCTGGATGCTTGGCCTGTTCGGCACCGCCATTGGCGCCGGTACCTTGTTCCTGCCGATCAACGCCGGCCTGGGCGGCTTCTGGCCCTTGGTGATCCTGGCGGTGCTGGCGTTCCCGATGACGTTCTTTGCCCACCGAGGCCTGACCCGTTTCGTACTCTCTGGTCGTGCGGGTTCCGACATCACCGACGTGGTCGAAGAACATTTCGGCGTCAAGGCCGGTGCGTTGATTACGCTGCTGTACTTCTTCGCGATCTTCCCGATCCTGCTGATCTACAGCGTGGCCCTGACCAACACGGTCAGCAGTTTCATGGAGCACCAACTGCACATCATGCCGCCACCGCGCGCGCTGTTGGCATTTGTGCTGATCCTCGGCCTGCTGGCGGTGGTGCGTTGCGGTGAGCAGGTGATCGTCAAGGCCATGAGCCTGATGGTGTACCCGTTTATCGTCGCCTTGCTGTTCCTCGCGGTGTACCTGATCCCGCATTGGAACGGTGGCATCCTCAGCACTGCGAGTGTGGTCCCGGCGCCTTCGGCCCTGCTCAATACCCTATGGCTGGCGATTCCGGTGATGGTGTTCTCGTTCAACCACTCGCCGATCATCTCGGCGTTTGCGGTCGACCAGAAGCGCCAGTACGGCGAGCACGCCGATGAGCGCAGTTCGCAGATCCTGTCCCGCGCGCACCTGTTGATGGTGGTGATGGTGCTGTTCTTCGTGTTCAGTTGCGTGCTGACCCTGTCGCCGGCGCAGTTGGCTGAAGCTAAACAGCAGAACCTGTCGATCCTGTCGTACCTGGCCAACCACTTCAACAACCCGACCATCGCGTTTGCCGCGCCGTTGATCGCGTTCGTGGCGATTGCCAAGTCGTTCCTGGGCCACTACATCGGCGCCAGCGAAGGCCTTAAGGGCCTGGTGCTCAAAAGCGGTCGCCGCCCGGCCGCCAAGACTCTCGACCGTATGACCGCCGCCTTCATGCTGGTGGTGTGCTGGATCGTTGCCACGCTGAACCCGAGCATCCTCGGCATGATCGAGACCCTGGGCGGGCCGATCATTGCATCGATCCTGTTCCTGATGCCGATGTACGCGATCCGCAAGGTGCCGGCCATGGCCAAGTACCGTGGGCAAGCGTCCAACGTGTTTGTCACGGCGGTGGGCCTGGTGGCGATTACTGCATTGATTTACTCGCTGATGTCCTGACACCGGGGCGTACGCAAACAGGCCGATTCGTGCACAGCACGAATCGGCTTTTTTTTGCCTGCGCAAAACCTGACGCGGCGCAACCACCGTCGGGCAATGAGGGCTAAGCTTACGCACGCTTTTTGCCAGGATGGGTTGGGCCGATTGAAGACTGAAACCGATGCACCCGTTGCCGTACCGTCGAATCGTATCCAGGACCTGCTGGCGGGTTTATCCATCGCCGGGTTGCTGCTGCCGGAGGCCGTGGCCTATTCCAGTATTGCCGCGCTGCCGCCCCAGGCCGGGGTGATCGCCTTGTTTGCCGGGCTGGTGTGCTACGGCCTGTTCGGCACCAGCCGTTTTGCGATTGTTTCGGCTACCTCGTCGTCGGCAGCGGTGTTGGCGGCCGCCACGGCGAGCCTGGCAGGGGATGATCCGGCATTGAGGCTGTCCCTGGCCTTCGGCTTGGTGTTGCTGACCGGGGTGTTTTTCCTGTTGGCCGGGCTGTTCAAGCTTGGCGGCGTCACCTCGTTTATCGCCAAGCCGGTGTTACGGGGCTTCGCCTTCGGTCTGGCGTTGACCATCATCCTCAAGCAGTTGGCCAGTGTAGTGGGCGTACACCTGAGCGATAACAACCTGATCCGTTTTCTGCCGCAGTTGTTGGAGCAGCTACCGCGCTGGAACTGGCCTGCCGCACTGGTGGCGGCGTTGGCGTTGCTGGTGTTGTGGCTGTGCGCACGCCTGCCGCGCGTGCCTGGTGGGCTGGTGGTCGTGGTGCTCGGCATCGCTGCGGGGCAGTACCTGGACCTGCAGGCCTATGGCGTGGCGCAGATCGGCATGATCGACCTGCGCCTGGAGTTGGGGCATTTGCCGGTGCTGCCGTTTGCCGACTGGCTGCGCCTTGGGGAATTGGCGTTTGCGCTGGTGATGATCCTGTACGCGGAGTCCTACGGCTCTATCAGTTCGTTCGCGCTCAAGCATGGCGACCGCGTGTCATCCAACCGGGATCTGCTTGCGCTGGGCGCGGCCAACCTGGTTTCCGGGCTGTTCCACGGCATGCCGGCCGGGGCGGGTTATTCGGCGACGTCGGCCAACGAGGCGGCCGGCGCTTATTCGCGTCTGGCGGGGATTGTCGCGGCGCTGGTGATCCTGCTGATCGTGCTGACGGTGTTGCCCTATGTCGCGCTCACGCCCGAGCCAGTGCTGGCGGCTGTGGTCATCTATGCCCTGGGGCGCGGCTTGAGCTTGCAGCCCCTCGGGCGTTATTTCCTGTGGCGGCGTGATCGCGTGCTGGTGATCTGCGCGGTGGCGGCGGTACTGGTGCTGGGTGTGCTGGATGGCTTGCTGGTGGCGGTGGGGATCAGTGTGGTGTTGATGCTGCGCCAGATGTCGTCAGCCGACATTCAAGTGCTGGGGCGCCTGGGTGACAGCCATGACTTTGTCGACCGTCAGCACCATGCCGATGCCCTGGCCGTGCCTGGAGTCTTGATCGTACGGCCCAGCGAGGCGCTGTTTTTTGCGAATGCCGAGCGCATCCTCGGCGCCGCCTTACGCCTGATGCGGCAGTCACAGGTAGAGGTGGTGGTGTTGAGCCTGGAAGAATCGCCGGACCTCGACGGCACCAGTATCGAAGCGCTGGCGGCGTTTTTTGCCCAGGTACGTGGGGAGGGCAAGCGCTTGGTGCTGGCCCGCGTCCGGCATGAGGCTCGTGAGGTGTTGCAGGGCTTGCCTGAGGCATTGGCGCCCCATGTATTGCTCAGTGGCCTGAGCGTCGATGGCGCGGTGCAGCTGGCGCTTGAGGTAGGAAAAGCGTGAGGAAGGGGGCTTATGCGATGGCGGTGGGTCAGTGACAGATGGATCAACTGAATGTGTTGGTATTCCAGGCATAAAAAAACGCCGCGTACCTTGCGATACGCGGCGTCCTTCACATCAACACACCGTTAAGCTTGAATCACCGGGATGTTGGCGCTTGCTGCGATTTTGCGGAACTCGGCGATCTGGTCGAAGTTCAGGTAGCGGTAGACGTCACTGGCCATGGTGTCCAGTTTCGCTGCGTAGCCCATGTACTCTTCGACGGTCGGCAGGCGACCCAGGGTGGAGGCGACTGCCGCCAGCTCAGCCGAAGCCAGGTAAACGTTCGCGCCATCACCCAGACGGTTCGGGAAGTTACGGGTAGACGTCGATACAACCGTCGAGTTCGGCTCTACCCGTGCCTGGTTACCCATGCACAGCGAGCAGCCCGGCATTTCCATGCGCGCGCCAGCCTTGCCGTAGATGCCGTAGTAGCCTTCTTCGGTGAGCTGGTGAGCGTCCATCTTGGTCGGCGGCGACAGCCACAGACGGGTTGGCAGCTGACCCTTGACCTGCTCCAGCAGCTTACCGGCAGCGCGGAAGTGACCGATGTTGGTCATGCACGAACCGATGAACACTTCGTCGATCTTCTCACCGGCAACGCTGGACAACAGACGAGCGTCGTCCGGGTCGTTCGGTGCGCAGAGGATCGGCTCGTTGATTTCGGCCAGGTCGATCTCGATGATTTCGGCGTATTCCGCGTCGGCATCGGCTTCCATCAGTTCCGGGTTGGCTACCCAGGCTTCCATCGCTTGGGCGCGACGTTCCAGGGTACGTGCATCGCCGTAGCCTTCGCCGATCATCCAGCGCAGCAGGGTGATGTTGGAGTTCAGGTACTCGGTGACGGATTCTTTCGACAGCTTGATGGTGCAACCGGCAGCCGAACGTTCAGCCGAGGCGTCGGACAGCTCGAAAGCCTGCTCCAGCGTCAGGTCGTTCAAGCCTTCGATTTCCAGGATGCGGCCGGAGAAGGCGTTTTTCTTGCCTTTCTTCTCTACGGTCAGCAGGCCAGCCTGGATCGCGTAGTAAGGAATGGCATGAACCAGGTCACGCAGGGTGATGCCAGGTTTCATTTTGCCTTTGAAGCGCACCAGGATCGATTCCGGCATGTCCAGAGGCATCACGCCAGTGGCTGCGGCGAACGCTACCAGACCGGAACCGGCCGGGAACGAGATGCCCATCGGGAAACGGGTGTGGGAGTCACCACCGGTGCCGACGGTATCCGGCAGCAGCATGCGGTTCAGCCAGCTGTGGATGATGCCGTCGCCTGGACGCAGCGATACACCGCCACGGGTCATGATGAAGTCAGGCAGGGTGTGGTGGGTGGTCACGTCGATCGGCTTTGGATAGGCCGCGGTGTGGCAGAAGGACTGCATCACCAGATCGGTCGAGAAGCCCAGGCACGCCAGGTCTTTCAGTTCGTCACGGGTCATCGGACCGGTGGTGTCCTGGGAACCCACGGTGGTCATCTTCGGTTCGCAGTACGTACCTGGACGAACGCCTTTGCCTTCCGGCAGGCCGCACGCCTTGCCGACCATTTTCTGGGCCAGGGTGAAACCCTTGCCAGTGTCGACCGGTGCTTCAGGCAGCTTGAACAGGTCGGTAGGACCCAGACCCAGCTCGGCGCGCGCCTTGTCGGTCAGGCCACGGCCGATGATCAGCGGGATACGGCCGCCGGCGCGAACTTCGTCCAACAGGACCGGAGTCTTCATTTCGAAGGTGGTCAGGACTTCGTCGGTACCGTGCTTGCAGACTTTGCCAGCATGAGGGTACAGGTCGATCACGTCGCCCATGTTCATGTTGGTGACGTCGAACTCGATTGGCAGTGCGCCGGCATCTTCCATGGTGTTGTAGAAGATTGGAGCGATCTTGCTGCCGAAGCAGAAGCCGCCAGCGCGCTTGTTCGGCACGTAAGGAACGTCGTCGCCGAAGAACCACAGTACCGAGTTGGTAGCGGATTTACGCGACGAACCGGTACCGACCACGTCACCGACGTAGGCGATAGGGAAGCCTTGGCCGCGCATTTCTTCGATCTGCTTCATCGGACCGGTCTTGCCTTGCTCGTCCGGTACGATGCCTTCGCGTGCCATTTTCAGCATGGCCAGGGCGTGCAGCGGGATATCAGGGCGGGACCAGGCGTCCGGGGCAGGGGACAGGTCGTCGGTGTTGGTTTCGCCGGTGACCTTGAACACGCGCAGGCTGATCTTGTCGGCCAGGGTAGGGCGGTTGCGGAACCACTCGCCGTCAGCCCAGGACTGGATCACGGCTTTGGCGTGGTCGTTGCCGTTGCGGGCTTTTTCGGCGACGTCGTGGAACGCGTCGAACATCAGCAGGGTGTGCTTGAGTTGGGCGGCCGCGACAGGCGCCAGCTCGGCGTCGTCCAGCAGCTCGACCAAAGTCACGATGTTGTAGCCGCCTTGCATGGTGCCGAGCAGTTCAACAGCGCGTTTCTTGTCGATCAGGGGGGAAGTGGCTTCGCCCTTGGCCAGGGCAGACAGGAAACCGGCCTTGACGTAGGCAGCTTCGTCAACGCCTGGTGGAATGCGGTTGGTGATCAGGTCAACGAGGAATTCTTCTTCGCCAGCCGGGGGATTTTTCAGCAGCTCGACCAGGCCTGCGGTTTGTTCGGCGTTAAGCGGCTGGGGAACGATACCCAGTGCTGCGCGCTCTTCGATATGTTTGCGGTAGGCTTCAAGCACAGTTATTACCCTCATCAGTGGTCCCACGGGACGCTCATCCAGAAATGAACGGCACGCATGCGCTCGGGGGCTTTTTGGGCCGCAAAGCCAGCGCTGCCGGCATTCCTCACAGAAGCTGCTTTCAAAGTTTTACGCCTGCAGAACGGAGCTGATGAGGGTTGGCGCGGGTCCTGACCTACCGGGTCGAACCTGCGCCAACACCGTTCTGAAGGAACGACTGTGCTCGTGACGCTTTGAAAACAGCTTCCAGCGGATTGTTGGCGCCTTACAAGGCCGGGTGATTCTACGGCAAAAAATTTCTAAAGGTAAGTTGCCTCACCAAGTTTGCTGGGTGATCAACCTTAGACAAAGGGCTAACATGGCGCACTGTTTCGCTGATTTGCGTGTTGTCGCCCATGTCCAACCAAACCATCAAGACCCCCTGCGTAGGCCTGTGCTCCACGGTTTACGGCGATCTCGTGTGCCGTGGCTGCAAGCGGTTTCACCACGAAGTTATCCAGTGGAACGGCTATAACGAAGAAGAAAAACGCGCGGTATGGCTGCGGTTGGAGCAGCTTTTGGTGCAAGTGATGGCCGGCAAGCTGGAGGTTTTCGATCCCAAGACCCTGCGCGGTCAGTTGGAGCAGCGCAAGATCCGCTTCGTGCCGCACCAGTCCGAGTACTGCTGGGCGTACCAGTTGATTGCCCGCGGAGCGCGGGTGATCAATAACCTGGAAGCGTACGGCATGGTGCTGTTGCCGGAGTTTCGCGACTGGGCCTTGCCGGAACTGCGCGACGCCATCGACCGTGAGTTCTTTATCCTGTCCGAGGCGCATTACCAGCGCTATATCGCCCCGGGGTTCCTTAAAGACGCGCTGGCTGACTGACAACACACATCCAAATTCGGGAGGGGCGGTGCGACGATTCGACTTGCCCCCTCCCGCAGGTTGATCTTCATTGTTTGAAGAATCGGTGTCAGGCCTTGGTCGCCAGTTCTTGCAGGTGATCCATCAAGGTCTGCGGCTTGAGTACCAGCACATCACTTTCCAGCGCATCCAGTATCACCTCCGCCGTATTGCCGATCAGCGCCCCGGAAATGCCGGTGCGTGCAACGGTGCCGATGATGGTCACGGCCGCCTGCCATTTATGCGCCGCAAAAGGAATCAGCACATCCGCCGGGCCTTCCTCGATATGCAGGTGCGCGTCATCCACGTCGAATTCCGCCTGGAACGCCTTGCACTGCTCGCGATAGCGCGCTTCGATGGTTTCCTTGAGTTGAAACGTCGGATCCGCCGCCGACAACATCGGCGACGGGTGGGCGCTGATCACATGCAACTGCGCCTTCGCCAGGCTGGCGATATCAAAGCCGTGATCGATGATCGAATTATGCAGCGAGCGGTGCTCGGCATCGGTATTGCCCACATCAATCGCCGCCAGAATCACTCTCTCCGCCCAAGGGGTGGACGTCTTGACCAGCAACACCGCCGTCGGGCAGTAGCGCAACAGCTTCCAATCCGCCGGCGTCAGCAGCGCTTTTTTCAGCGGGCTGTCGGGAAAGTGCTGCTTGATCACCAGCCCGCAACCTTCGGCCTGCTGCACGTCGATAATGGTTTCATGCAGGCTTTCATTCCACGCTTGCTCGGTGCTGACGCTGTAACCGTCCTCCTGCAAGCCGGACTTGAGCAGGCTCAACAGCGCCGAGTGCTCATGTTTCTTGTCGCAGACCAGCAAGTGCAGATGCGCGTCGGTAACCCCGGCGATCAGCTTGGCGCGCTTGAGGGCCAGGCTTTCCGAATGCTCGGGCTCGATGACCACCAGGATGCTGCGAATGGCTTGCATGATCGGATCTCCAAAAAGGTGGGCGTGGAACAACTATAGTTGCTGCCCGCCAGACGTCATGTTGATGCACATCAAGGCCGGTGGCTGGTGGTCTGCGGCGCGGTCGGTATAATCGGCGGCCTTTTCTGAGCCTTTGCCCGTGAGCCCGATGAACCTGCCCGAAATCCACGAATTCCTCGGTTGCCCCACCCCCGACGCCTGGGTGCAGGCCGCATTGGCCGATCAGGACACCCTGCTGATCGACCACAAGAACTGCGAATTCAAAGCGGCCAGCACCGCCCTGAGCCTGATCGCCAAGTACCACGGCCACGTTGACCTGATCAATATGATGTCGCGCCTGGCCCGGGAAGAACTGGTGCACCACGAGCAGGTCATGCGCCTGATGAAAAAGCGCAAGGTTGAACTGCGCCAACTGCACGCCGGGCGTTATGCCTCGGGTTTGCGCAAGGTGGTGCGCAGCCACGAGCCGGTCAAGCTGGTGGATACCTTGGTGGTCGGCGCCTTTATCGAAGCGCGCAGTTGCGAGCGTTTCGAAGCACTTGTGCCGCATTTGGACGAAGAACTCGGCAAGTTCTACTTCGGCTTGCTGAAAAGCGAGGCGCGGCACTTTCAGGGTTACCTGAAACTGGCCTACCAGTACGGCGACGCCAAGGACATTGCCCAGGTGATCAAGCGGGTGAGGGCGGCCGAGCAGGAGCTGATCGAATCACCCGACATCGAGTTCCGCTTTCACAGTGGCGTGCCAGCCTGAGGCCACGGCCACGCCGATCAAGGCGCTGACCCCGGTCAGTAGCAGGATCACCGTCTGCGTGCCCAAGGGCGCCGCCAGCACTGCAATCACCAGGCCCGCCAGCGGCTGGGCCAGGTTGTTGAGCAAGGTGATCACGCCTACGGTCTTGCCGAAGTCCTGCACCGGAATGACCCGCTGACGGGTACTGCGCAGGTAAACGTTGAACATCTTGTCGAAGCCGGTGACCAGCAGGAATCCCAAGGTGTACGCCCACAGGCTGGGACTGACCGCCATGACCAACGCCCCGGCGCCGATCATCGAGTAAGACAGCCCGCCCAGCACTTTCAAGGGCAACGTGGCGCGCGCCAGGTAAAACAGAATCGCGATGGTCACCCCCGCGCCGGCCGCCTGCAGCAGGGCATAGGTGTCCTTGTCGGCAGCGTAGAGGCCGGTGACCATGGCCGCGGACGTGGCCAGCGTCACGCCGATGATCAGGTTCACACCGACCGCCAGGGTAATGATCCGCTTCAGGTCCGCCAGGTTGCGGATATGCCCGAATGCGATGCGCAGCGGTTGCAGCCAGATATCCCGGTGCTGCTGATGGGTTTCCAGGCTTGCCGTGGTTTTGCGCTGCCAGGCCAGCATCGCCAGGTCCGCCAGCACAAACAGCCCGGCAATCCCCAGCACCACCCAATGCCAGGCCCACACCCCCAGCATCAGCGCGGCCACCAGCGGCCCCAGCACCAGGCCGCTCTGGTCGGCGATCTGCGAGTAGGAGAGGGTCTTGGCATAGCTGTACTGCGGGAAGACATGCGGCATCAACACTTCGCGGGCCATGATGCCCTGGGTCGTCAGCACCCCGCACAACGCCGACAGCAGCACCAGCCAGTAGATGCCGTCGAACACCCCATACAATGCCACCGCCACCACACAGGCCAACGCCCGGTAAACCTGGCTGATATGCAGGATGCGCACCGGCGAATACTTGTCGCACAACGCCCCGCACACCGGAAACGCGAGATAGCGCGGCAGTGACTCGACAAAGAAGGCCAGCCCCGCCCAGGACACGCTGTGGGTGGTCTGGAACACGATCAGTGGCACGATAAACAACAGAATCTGATCCGCCAGCCGCGACAGGAACAGTGAAACGAAGAACGCCAGGTAATCCTTGCGCATACAACTCCCTGTGAATGGCGTTAAAGAGTGCAGGCTATTTGTTAAAAACTCTTAAAAGCATGAAGCTTCGTCGGCGCCCGCTGGCCAGTTGCTTTAGTTGCCCAGCTTGCCACCTATAATGCCCGCTCTTCAATCCGCGTCTGCACACTGAGAACTTATGGAAAACCTGGGTCTGGGCAAGGTCCTGCTCGTTGAGGACGACGAAAAGCTGGCAGGGCTGATCGCGCATTTTCTGTCACAGCATGGTTTTGAGGTGCGCGTGGTGCACCGCGGCGACGAAGCCCTGGCGGCGTTCCTCGACTTCAAACCCAAGATCGTCGTGCTTGACCTGATGCTGCCGGGCCAAAGCGGCCTGCATGTGTGCCGCGGGATCCGCACGGTGTCCGACACGCCGATTGTGATCCTCACCGCCAAGGAAGACGACCTCGACCACATCCTCGGCCTGGAGTCGGGTGCCGATGACTATGTGATCAAGCCGATCAAACCGCCGGTACTGCTGGCCCGCCTGCGCGCCCTGCAACGTCGCCAGGCGCCGGAGCCAACGGTGCGCGGTGCCCTCGCGTTCGGCCGCTTGGCGATTGACCGCAGTTGCCGGGTGGTCAGCCTGGGAGACGAGCAGATCGACCTCACCACCATGGAGTTCGAACTGCTGTGGTTGCTGGCCAGCAGCGCGGGCAAGATTCTTTCCCGCGACGATATCCTCAACCGCATGCGCGGCATCGCCTTCGACGGCCTTAACCGCAGCGTCGACGTATACATCAGCAAGCTGCGCGGCAAGCTCAATGACAACCCCCGTGAGCCGGTGTGCATCAAGACCATCTGGGGCAAGGGCTATCTGTTCAATCCGTTTGCGTGGGAGGTCTAGATGCTGCGCCTGTTTCTGCGCCTGTATGTGATTCTGGCGATCGGCCTGGCGGCGGCTATCTGGGCGGTCAACTACACGTTTGATGAGCTGATGCCCGAAGCCAATGAAACCTATAACCGCGAAGCCGTGCGTGGCCCGGCATATGGACTGGTAGAGCAGTTGCGGCCCCTGCAGGGGGAGGCGCGTCAGGCCCGGCTGGACGAATTGCAGCCTCATTACGGGCTGCGCCTGAAGCTGGTGCAGAAGGACACCCAGGCCCTCACCGAGCGCGAACGAAAGCTCCTGGACCAGGGCTTGCTGGTGGTGCGCGGCGACTTCATGGAGTTTCTCACGGCCATCGATGGCGGCCCGCAACTGCTGGAAATCAAGCTGCCGGAGGAGCCCAAGTGGTTGTACCTGTGGGCCTATAGTTTTCTCGGGCTGTGCCTGGCCATCGTCCTGTATTTCTGGGTGCGCCCGCACTGGCGCGACCTGGAGCATATCCGCCTGGCCGCGCAACGCTTCGGCGACAACGACCTCGGCTCGCGCATCCTGTTGCCACGCCGCTCCACCGTGCGTGAACTGGCCGGGCACTTCAACCAGATGGCCGAGCGCATCGAAAGCCTGATCGCCAACCAGCGCGAACTGACCAACGCCGTGTCCCATGAACTGCGCACGCCGATTGCGCGTCTGTCATTCGAACTCGACCAGCTCAAGCAACAGGCCGACCCGCGCCAGAGCCGCGAGTTGATCGCCGATATGTACGCCGACCTGGGCGAACTGGAAGAGATGGTCTCCGAACTGCTCACCTACGCCAGCCTGGAGCGCGGCGCCACCCAGGTCACCCGCGAGCGCATTGAGGCCCACAGCTGGCTCGACAGCGTGATCGGCAGCGTCGCGCTGGAGGCAGAGGCGGCCGGTATACAGCTGTCGCTGCGCACCTGCGAGGTCGACTTTATCCAGATCGAACCGCGCTTCATGGCCCGCGCAGTGATCAACCTGCTGCGCAATGCCATCCGTTATGCCGAACGCCGGGTCGAGGTGTCGCTGATCAAGTTCGGCGAAGGTTATGAGGTGCGCGTGTGTGACGACGGCCCCGGCGTACCCGAAGAGGGCCGGGCCAAGATCTTCCAGCCCTTCACACGCCTGGATGCCAGCCGTGATCGCCGTACCGGTGGCTTTGGCCTGGGCCTGGCGCTGGTGCAGCGGGTGTCGCAGTGGCACGGCGGGCAGGTGCAAGTGATGGATTCGGAGTGGGGCGGGGCATCGTTTCGCATGACGTGGGCGTATGCCGAGTAATTCGTTTGAATACTGTAGAGATCAGATGTGGGAGGGGCGTGCCCCCGATAGCGGTGGGTCAGCCAGCTTATCGATAGCTGATCTGCCGCCATCGGGGCATAGGTATGGGCTCAACGATGAACGCCCGGCCCATAGGGCTGTTGTGTTGAGCGGGCTTATTGGTCAATCGCGCTCAAGATCCCATGGGCCAGTTTTACCCGTTCGGCATTCGGGTAGTTCTTGTTTGCCAATATCACCACGCCCAATCCCTTGCTCGGCACATAGGCCACGTAGGCACCAAACCCATTGGTGGAGCCGGTCTTGTTCACCAGCGTGTCGGCGTGAGGCGCCTCGGGCGGGGTCAGCCAGTTGACCGTGTGCGGCTCCATCGCCATTGGCGTGGAGTTGCCGGCAACCAGCGCATCGAGTTGGATGGGGTAGGGGTACATTTCCCAGCCCAGGCCCTGGGTCATGCCGTCCACGCGGTAGTAACCGGTGTGAGTGAGGCTGATTGCCTGCTGCAAGGTTTTATCCAGCTTCGCCGGGTACATGTTCACCTCGACGTACTTGAGCAGATCTGCAGCGCTGGTCTTGATGCCGTAGGCTTCGCTGTCCAGGGCGCCAGGGCTGACGCGCACGGGTTTGCCGTCCTTGCCATAGCCCTGGGCGTACAGGCTCATCTGGCTCTGCGGCACCTTGACGTAGGTGTGCTTGAGCCCGAGTTGGGGCAGCAGGGTTTTCTCCATCAAGCGATCGAACGGCTGCTTCAGGCTCTGCGCCGCCAGGTACCCGAACAACCCCAGGCTCGGGTTGGAATACAGGCGCCGGGTGCCAGGGGCGAAGTCGGGTTGCCAGTGCTGGAAGTAGCTGATCATGCGCTGGCTGTTATCCGCCTGAGCGGGGAACTGCATCGGCAAGCCGCCTGCGGTGTAGGTGCCGAGGTTGAGCACGCTGATGTGATCGAACTTGCCGCCGCCCAGTGCCGGCAGGTAGTGGCTGGCCGGGTCGGAAAGCGTGAGTTTGCCGTTGGCTACCGCGTAACCGGCCAGGGTGGCGGTGAAGGTTTTGCTCACCGAACCGATTTCGAACAAGGTGTTTTCGCTGACCGGCTGTCGGGTGTCGGTGGCCGCGACGCCGTAGTTAAAGTATTGCGCCTTGCCGTCCCGTACCACACCGACCACCAGGCCGTTAATCGACTGCTGCTGCATCAGCGGTTTGACGTTGGCATCCACCACCGCCTGCAGGTCGGTGGCGGCCAGGCAGTTGCCGGCGGCGATAAACACTGAGAGGGCGGTGAAATTACGCACGCCAGACAATAAATGTTGGGGCATGATAACGCTTCCATGAGAATGATCGATTGAATGAAGAGCCTGCGCGGGCGAGGCAAATGTAGGCAGTTTGCCGGCCCCGAACAAACGATGATATCTCGCACCAGCCATTAGAAAATCTGGGGTCAGCATGCTCCGTTCCCATTTGCCCCTCAATGCCCTGCGCGCCTTCGAGGCCTCGGCCCGGCATTTGAGCTTCACCCGCGCGGCCATCGAGTTGTGCGTGACCCAGGCAGCGGTCAGCCATCAAGTCAAAAGCCTGGAAGCCCAACTCAATGTCACTTTGTTCAAGCGCCTGCCGCGCGGCCTGATGCTCACCCGCGAAGGCGAAACCTTGCTGCCGGTGGTGCGTGATTCGTTCGACCGCATTGCCCATACCTTAGGCCAGTTCGAGGGCGGGCATTACCGCGAGGTGCTGACCGTCGGCGCAGTGGGCACCTTCGCGGTGGGCTGGCTGCTGCCGCGCCTCGCGGAGTTTCAGGGCCGCTACCCGTTTATCGACTTGCGCCTGTCCACCCACAACAACCGCGTGGATGTTGCCGCCGAGGGCCTGGATTACGCGATCCGCTTCGGTGCCGGCGCCTGGCACGGCACCGAAGCCATTGAATTGCTTGAAGCGCCGCTCACGGTACTGTGCGTGCCGTCACTCGCCGAGCAGTTGCACACGCCGGCCGACCTGCTGAAACACACGCTATTGCGCTCCTACCGCGTGGATGAGTGGAGCCTGTGGCTTCAGGCCGCCGGGCTGCCCGCCGACACTCTGGTACCGCGCAGCATCGTGTTCGACTCGTCGCTGGCGATGATGGAGGCTGCGCTGCAAGGCAGCGGCGTGGCGCTGGCGCCGGCGATGATGTTCTCGCGGCAACTGGAGAGTGATGTGATTCGCCAGCCCTTCGACATCGGCATCAGCACCGGCAGCTACTGGCTGACGCGCCTGCAGTCGCGGACCGAGACCTCGGCCATGCAGGCCTTCAAGGCGTGGTTGCTGGAGGAGAGTGGGCGTGTCTGAGTTTATTTCTGAAACATAATGAAACATTTGCTCGGGGCCGGCGTTCTACCGCTACACCTGCACTGAGTTATTCCATGAAAATACCGCGCCCCTCCGCTCGCATGCCACACCTCACCCAACTGCGCAATTTGAAGATGGCACGCTCCGCCCACGCGTATGTGCGCGGCAGCACCGTGCAATTCTACGAGTGGCTGCACAGCCAGATGGGCAGGCGTCTGCCGCAAGGTCCGGCGATCTGGATTTGCGGCGACTGCCACGCCGGCAACCTGGGCCCGACTGGCGACAACAAGGGCCGTATCGATATGCATATCCGCGACCTTGACCAGACCGTGATCGGCAACCCGGCCCATGACCTGGTGCGCCTGGCCCTGTCCCTGGCCACCGCCGCGCGCGGTTCAGACCTGCCGGGCGTGACCACCGCGCGCATGCTCGAAGAAATGATGGTGGGCTACGAACAGGCGTTCAAGGACAAGCCCGACGAGGCGCCGCCGCGCCCGTCCCAGGTCAAGGCAGGAATGCGCAGCGCTGTCGAGCGCACCTGGAAAAGCCTGGCCCGTGAACGCATCGACAACGTGCGGCCGACCATCCCGCTGGGCAAGCATTTCTGGTCGCTGTCGCGAGCGGAAAAAGCTGCGCTGGAAACGGTCTGTGCGTCGGATGAAATCCATCAGTTGGTCTCCTCACTCAAAGGCCGCCCCAAGGACGCCAAGGTCGAACTGCTGGACTCGGCTTACTGGGTCAAGGGCTGCAGTTCCCTCGGTCTGTTGCGCTACGCCGTCTTGCTGGGGGTGGGCGACAAAGACGATCAGGAATACTGCCTGATCGACATCAAGGAAGCCGTCGGCGCCGCTGCACCGCGTGCGGCACGGGCGAAGATGCCCCGGGATAACGGCCGCCGGGTGGTGGAGGGCGCCCGCCAACTGTCGCCGGGCCTGGGTGAACGCATGGTAGCGACGCGGTTTTTGGACCATGGTTTCTTCATCCGCGAACTGCTGCCCCAGGACATGAAGCTGGAACTGGACGAACTGAGCGAACTCGATGCCATGCACGCCGCCGGCTACCTGGCGCGCGTGGTCGGTATCGCCCATGCCCGGCAGATGGACCGCGCGACACGCAAGGAGTGGATGGCGGTGCTGCAGGAAAACCGCTCCAGACAGCTGGATGCACCGTCCTGGTTATGGACCAGCGTGGTGCAGTTGGTGGGTAGTCATGAGCAGGGCTACCTCAACCACTGCCGCCGGTATGCCTTGGAACACTGATCTGGAATGTGATGATTTTCCAATGAGGGAGGGGGCAGCCCCCTCCCACATTTGGATTGCGATCAGGCCAGGTATTTGTGGAACCAGCCGAGTGTCCTTTCCCACGCCAGATTCGCCGCTGCCTCGTCATAGCGCGGCGTCGAATCATTGTGGAAGCCATGGTTGGCGCCCTTGTAGATATACGCTTCATAGGTCGTGCCGGCGGCCTTCAGGGCTTTTTCATACGCCGGCCAACCCTCGTTGATCCGCGTATCCAGCTCGCCAAAATGCAGCATGATCGGCGCCTTGATGCGCGGCACGTCCTTGGCTTCCGGCTGGCGCCCGTAGAACGACACCGCCGCGCCCAGTTCCGGATAAGCCACCGCCGCCGCATTGGTCACGCCGCCGCCATAGCAGAAGCCGGTGATGCCGACCTTGCCGGTGCTGCTGTCGTGGTGCATCAGCCATTCGATGGCGGCGAAGAAGTCGTTCATCAGCTTGGTCGGGTCGACTTTCTGTTGCAGTTCCACGCCTTTTTCATCGTTGCCGGGATAGCCGCCCACTGAGGTCAGGCCGTCCGGCGCGAGGGCGATAAACCCGGCTTTGGCCAGGCGTCGGGCGACGTCTTCGATGTAGGGGTTGAGACCTCGGTTTTCGTGGACCACCACCACAGCCGGCAACTTGCCGGCGGCCTTGGCCGGACGCACCAGGTAGCCACGCACCGTGCCGTTGCCCTTGGGCGAGGGATAGGTGATGTAGTCGGCGACGATGTCCGGGTCGGTGAATTTCACCTGTTCGGCCAGGGCATAGTTGGGGCTCAGGGCCGCAAGCAGGGCCGAGGCGGTGAGGCCGCCAAAGGTGAACAGCGCGGCGCGGTCGAGAAATTCGCGGCGGTTGATCTTGCCGTGGGCATAGCCGTCGTAGAGTTCCAGCAGTTCGGGGGCAAAGTCTTTCGCGGTGAGACGAGTCATCGGTTCGGTCCTCGATTAGCGGTGCCAGTCAATGTAGACCAGGATCAGCCTTCACGGCCATGGGCGGCCGCAGCCAGTTCGCGGGTGTCGACGCGCACGAACAGCGAATCGCCGATCGCCGTGAGCACCTCGCCGGCGTACACCTTGCAGACCACGCGGCTTTTGCGCCCCACTTCGCCCTCGACCCGAGCCCGCAGGGTGAGCGGCACGCCCATGGGCGTGGGCTTGATAAATTTGATGCCCAGGTTGCCGGTGACGCAGTCGATGCGCGGCAGGCTGCCGGGTTCGCGCTGTTCGGCACGGTAGTGGTAGGCCATGGCGGTCCAGTTGGAATGGCAGTCCACCAGCATGGCGATCAGGCCGCCGTAGACCAGGTCGGGCCAGCCGCTGTATTTTGCCTCGGGGTGATGTTCGGCGATGAGATGGACACCATCGGCATCCCAGCGGCTCTTGATATGCAAACCATGGGGGTTACTGCCGCCGCAGCCATAGCAGATGCCTTCCGGCGCGGTGATGTCCTGTAGAAAAGGGGTAGGCATGCAACGTCCTTATTGTTGTGAGTGACGAGTCTGTTTAGCAGTACAGGCACCTGATGGGAATACATCCATTTTTTTGCGGAGCGTGGCATGAAGCGTCGAATTCTCACGTTGGCCCTGGTCCTGGGCGTTATCGGCTGCGCCCAGGCGGCGCAGTACACGGATGTCAACCGCACCGCCAGCCAGATCAGTTTTACCTATAAGCAGTTGGGGCAGCGGGTGTATGGCACCTTCGGCGACTTCGAAGGCACGCTGAGCTTTGACACGCAAAAGCCCGAAAGCGGACATGCCTTGCTCAAGATCCAGCTGGCGAGTATCGATGCCGGCAGCCCCGATGCCAACGACGAGCTGCAACGGGCCTCGTGGTTCGATACCGCGACCTATCCGGTGGGCGTGTATGAGTCCACCGCTGTAAAGGCCCTGGGGGATAACCGCTTCAACATCAGCGGCAACCTGACGATCAAGGGCACCACGCGCCCGGTGGCGGTCAACGTAGTGCTCAAGGAGCTGGATGGTATCGGCGTGTTCGACGGTGAGTTCATCCTCAAGCGCGGCGACTTCAAGATCGGCGAAGGTGAGTGGGCCGGCAACAGCGTGGTGTCCAACGACATCAACATCAAGTTCAAGATGGTCGCGCCGCAGCGTTAGCGCGCGAAGCGCTTGGCCCCGGCCACGCAGCCGATCACCGCAACCGTCACCAGCAGCATGCCCAGGCTGACCTGTTCATGCAGCAAGCCCGCTGCCAGCGCCAGGCCGAAGAACGGTTGCAGCAGTTGCAATTGGCCGACGGCAGCAATGCCGCCCTGGGCCAGGCCGCGATACCAGAACACAAAACCGATCAACATGCTGAACAGCGACACATAGCCCAGGCTCAGCCAGGCCGGCAGGCTGATGCCGCTGACGCTTGACGGTGCCAGCGCCAGGCTCAGCGGCACCACCACCGGCAACGCCACCACCAGCGCCCAGCAGATCACCTGCCAGCCGCCCAGGCTGCGCGACAGTTTGGCGCCTTCGGCATACCCCAGGCCGCACACCAGCACCGCCAACAGCATCAGCACGTCACCTGCAGGTGCGGCGCTCAAGCCTTGGGCAAAGGCGTAACCCATCACCAGTAGACTGCCGAGGATCGAGAACAGCCAGAACACCGGGCGCGGGCGCTCGCCGCCGCGCAGCACAGCAAACACGGCGGTCGCCAGCGGCAGCAGGCCGATGAAGACGATGGAGTGTGCGGAGGTCACGTATTGCAGCGCCAGCGCAGTGAGCAGGGGGAAGCCGATCACCACGCCGAGGGCGACGATGGTCAGGGGCGTCCATTGATGGCGCGCGGGGCGTTTTTCCTTGAATAGCCACAGCAAGGCCAGCCCCAGCAGGCCGGCGATGGCGGCGCGGATCATGGTCAGGAACACCGGGTCGAATTCCATCACCGCCAGGCGCGTGGCCGGGAGTGAACCGCTGAAGATCACCACGCCGATAAAGCCATTGATCCAGCCCTGGGTGCGGGTGTCCAGGGAGCGGAGTGGGGACGTAAGTTCCATGAGCGGCGCCCTAAAAGGATGAGTTGCGTAGGGCGCAGCCTAGGGCTGAAGATAAAGACAATCAAAAAATTGTCATGGATACATCGCTTATGCCCCGCGCTCGTTACAAGTCGTTGGTCGATCGCTTCGCCGAGGCCATTCGCTCAGGCAGCATGCCACCCGGTACAAGGCTGCCGACCCACCGCCAGTTGGCCGCCGAGCATGGCCTGGCGTTGGTCACCGCCAGCCGGGTATACACCGAGCTGGAGGCCATGGGCCTGGTCAGTGGCGAGATCGGCCGAGGCACCTTCGTGCGCGAGATCTCGCTGCCGCCGGGGCAGGGCAGCGGGCAGATGAGCGTGGCGGCGGGCATGCTGGATTTGAATTTCAACTACCCCTCATTGCCCAGTCAGGCGGACTTGCTGCGCACGGCCTTGCGCCAATTAGCGCTGTCCGGCGACCTGGACGCGCTGCTGCGTTACCAGCCCCACGCCGGTCGCCTGCATGAGCGAGCCGCCGTTGCGCGGCATCTGTTGAACCGAGGGCTGACGGTCGCGGCCGAACAGGTGTTGGTGGTCAGCGGCGCCCAGCACGGCCTGGCGGTGACGATGATGGCGTTGCTCAAGCCTGGGGATGTAATCGCCGTGGACGCGCTGACCTATTCGGGGTTCAAAGTGCTGGCGGAGACGCTGCACCTGGAGATGGTCGCCCTCCCGGTCACGGCCGATGGTCCGGACCTGGACTACCTGCACAGCCTGTGTCGCAAGCGCCCGGTGCGTGCCGTGTACAGCATGCCGACCCTGCATAATCCGTTGGGCTGGGTGCTGAGCCTGGCGCAGCGGGAGCAGTTGGTGGCGATCGCCCGTCAGCACAACGTGATGATCATCGAGGACGCCGCCTACGCGTTCCTTGCCGACGCTGCGCCGCCGCCCCTGGCGACATTGGCACCGGAGCGCACGGTCTACGTAGGCGGGCTGTCCAAAAGTGTCGCGACCGGTTTGCGTGTGGGCTTTATCGCAGCCCCTCCAGCCTGGGTGCAAGCGCTGGAGCGCAGCATCATGGCCACCACCTGGAACGTGCCGGGGGTGATGAGTGCGATTGCGGTCGCCTGGATCGAAGACGGCACGGTGGCGCAACTTGAAGCGCAGAAACGCCAGGATGCGCGGGCCCGACAGGCCTTGGCGGCGCAGGTGTTGAAGGGGCTGGCGTACATCAGCCATCCGTCTTCGTATTTCTTGTGGTTGCCTTTGGCAGAGGATGTACGCGCCGATCAGGTCGCCATGCTGTTGCAGCGCGAGGGCATCTCGGTGTCCACCGCCGAACCGTTTGCGGTCTCCACGCATGTGCCCCACGCGCTGCGCCTGGCCTTGGGCTCGGTAGACATGCCGGCGCTGCGTGAAGCGTTGTTGACGGTGCGCAAGGTGGTGACGTGGTGAGCCGGGCGGCTCACCGCAGCCATCAGAATTTGAACGCCTGACGACCGATCAGCAGCCAGTGGCCTTTCTGTTTTTGCCAGATCTGGAAGTTCTCGATTTCGGTCGGCACTTCTTTGCCACTGTTCACCGCCAGGGCGGAGAAGTGGTTGCGTACCAGCGCGGTATCGCCACTCAGGGTGATGGTCTGTTTCTGCATTTCCAGGGTCTTGAAGCCGCTGCGGCCGGTCTCGATATCGG
This sequence comes from Pseudomonas sp. MIACH, assembly GCF_001269925.1. Lineage (GTDB taxonomy): Bacteria > Pseudomonadota > Gammaproteobacteria > Pseudomonadales > Pseudomonadaceae > Aquipseudomonas. The sequence goes on along the minus strand of NZ_LHVO01000037.1, from coordinate 2,654 downwards.
CGATGAACTCCTGCTTGTTCTGGATCTTGCCGCTGGAGTGGCCGTAGGTGAGGTTCTCGGCGGTCAGGCTCTGGAGCTGCTTGAGGTCTTTATGCAGCATCGCCTGGGTCAGGTGGTCGACCGCTTGGGCGACGTCTTTGTCGGCGGCAGGGGCGGCGGCCACATACCCGCTGAACAGGCACAGAAAACCGATCAGCACTTTGACGTTTTGCATGGGTGTTTCCTTATTGTTGTTGGGGGCGGACGTGACTCATTGAGTCATCGTACAACCATGCCGTATTTTTCCTGGGGAAGGAAAGTGAAATTTGAAAAATCTTGAAAGGATTGGATTTCAAGGCGTCATAAATATTCGAGCTTCTTGTACGATGTCTCAACACATGGCTTGGCTTAACGCTGATTTCCTGTGTAAGTAGCACATCGCTATGCTATTGCCTCACCCACAGATCCCAGGAAAGACAAAATGGATTTTGACTGGCACAGCGACCCCATCACCCGCGCCACTCCCGTGACCCCACACTATAAAAACACCCAGAATGTCCGCCGTTTCATGCTTGAACACTGTGGGCCGGGGTTCAAGTTCGACCGGCCTTTTATGGCCTGGATTCGCAACGCAACACCCAAGACGATCGGCGACGTGGTGGATGAGTGGCAGCGTCGCAACGAGGACTCCCGAGCATGACACCGGATGAAAAATACCAAGCCGTGCAACAACGCCTCGGCTATCAATTGGATGAATTCAAAGTCGGCGGCAACTACACGCCGCTGGTGCGCGACGGCAACCACCTGTACATCAGCGGGCAGATTCCTCGCGTAGGCGACACGATCATGCTGCCGGGTAAAGTCGGTGACACCTTGACCCTGGCCCAGGCACAAATCGCCGCTGGCATCAGTGCATTGCGCTGCCTGGGCCTGCTCAAGCAAGCGCTCGGCTCCCTGGACCGGATCAAGGCCATCCTGCGGATCACCGTGTATGTGCGCAGCGCCGAGGACTTCGATCAGCAGAGTGAAGTGGCCAACGGCGCCTCGGACCTGTTGCACGAAATCCTCGGCAGTGCCGGGGTGCATACGCGCACGTCAGTGGGGGTGATGCAGTTGCCGAAGTCGGCGGCGGTGGAGATCGACATGATCGCGGTCGCGCACGACTGATGATCAGCCAAGGCATGGTGGTACTGCTCAACTATGGCCTGCACCTGGCGCCGGGTTTGTTGCTGTTTGGCCTGTGGTTCGCGCTGACGCCCAAGTCGCTGCCGGCCATACGCATCCTGATTCTGCTCGCGGCGTTCGTGCTGATGCGCGATGCGATGACGCCCTTGGGCATGTGGGCGCTCAGTGACGAGGTGCAAATCGCCTTTACCGCGAATGCCTTTGTATTGGCAGCGCTGGGTGGCCTGTCGGTGCTGCTGGTCGTAGGGTTATCCCAGGTGGCGCCGGAGTTGTGGCGCCTGGTGCTGTGGACCCGGGGCAACCGCGCCCTGGGCCTGCCGGTGGGGCTTGCGGTCGGTTGCCTGATCGGTGTGCCGTTGCGGCTCTATCAAGGGATAGAGCCGCACGCGATCCCCGGCTACTGGGTGTGGCTGCCGGGTATGGTGGTGTTGGCGTATGGCGCCAATGCGCTGGAGGAAGTGTTGTTTCGCGGGTTTTTGCAGGGCTACCTTGAACAGCAGGTGACACCGCTGCGAGCGGCGCTGATCAGTGGCGTGGCGTTTGCTGCCTGCCATGCCTTCCTGGCCTTGAGCGTGACCCAACTGGGCTGGCCGGTGTTGCTGTTTACCCTGATCGAAGGGCTGGCCTGCGCACTGGTGCGCATGCGTCATGGCGTGTTGGCTGCGACGGCCTGCCATGGCACGGCAATCCTGCTGATTGCCGTGCCCTACATGGCCTGACTTGAAATGCGGTTAGAACTGTGGGAGGGGGCTTGCTCCCGATGGCAGTGGGTCAGCCACAGATGCATCAACTGACACTCCCTCATCGGGAGCAAGCCCCCTCCCACATTTTTTACCGAGTACACCAGCCCAACTCCAGTTGGCTCCAAGGCCGAAAAAGCCAGAGCAAAAGCAGACCGAGATCTACCTGATATATGCAGTTCCAAATGTGGGAGGGGGCTTGCTCCCGATTGCAGTAGTTCAGCCACAGATGTATCAACTGACACTCCCTCATCGGGAGCAAGCCCCCTCCCACATTTAACCGAGTACACCAGTGACAACTCCGGTCGGCTCGAAGACTGCAAAAGCCAGAGCAAAAGCAGACCGAGATCTACCTGATATATGCATTTCCAAATGTGGGAGGGGGCTTGCTCCCGATGGCAGTGGGTTAGCCACAGATGCATCAACTGACACTCCCTCATCGGGAGCAAGCCCCCACACTTAGCCGAGTACACCAGTGACAACTCCGGTCGGCTCGAAGACTGCAAAAGCCAGAGCAAAAGCAGACCGAGATCTACCTGATATATGCAGTTCCAAATGTGGGAGGGGGCTTGCTCCCGATGGCAGTAGTTCAGCCACAGATGCATCAACTGACACTCCCTCATCGGGAGCAAGCCCCCTCCCACACTTAACCGAGTACACCAGTGACAACTCCGGTCGGCTCGAAGACTGCAAAAGCCAGAGCAAAAGCAGACCGAGATCTACCTGATATATGCAGATCCAAATGTGGGA
>NZ_LHVO01000036.1 GCF_001269925.1 Pseudomonas sp. MIACH | reverse complement strand
CAACGATGGCACCTCCCCTGTTCTGTTTTAGAGTGGTTCGCATGAAATTACGTAAGAAAAGCGTCAAACCCATCGGTTTGAAAGACATCACCATCGTCGACGACGCCAAGATGCGCAAGGCGATCACCGCCGCCGCACTGGGTAACGCCATGGAATGGTTCGACTTCGGCGTCTACGGGTTTGTCGCCTACGTCTTGGGCAAGGTGTTTTTCCCCGGTGCCTCCCCCAGCGTACAAATGATCGCCGCACTGGCGACCTTCTCCGTGCCGTTCCTGATTCGGCCCCTGGGCGGTCTGTTCTTCGGCGCCCTGGGGGATAAATACGGACGCCAGAAAGTCCTCGCCGCGACCATTGTGATCATGTCGCTGAGCACCTTCGCCATCGGCCTGATTCCTGGGTATGCCTCCATCGGCATCTGGGCACCGATCCTGTTGCTGCTGTGCAAAATGGCCCAGGGTTTCTCGGTGGGTGGTGAATACACCGGCGCCTCGATTTTTGTCGCCGAATACGCGCCGGACCGCAAGCGCGGCTTCCTTGGCAGCTGGCTGGACTTCGGCTCCATCGCCGGTTTTGTGTTGGGTGCCGGTGTAGTGGTGCTGATCTCCACGGTGCTCGGCGAGGCCGACTTCGAGGCCTGGGGCTGGCGCCTGCCGTTCTTCCTCGCCCTGCCCCTGGGCATGATCGGCCTGTACCTGCGCCACGCACTGGAAGAAACCCCGGCGTTCCAACAGCATGTCGACAAGCTCGAACAAGGCGACCGCGAAGGCCTGACCCACGGCCCCAAAGTATCCTTCAAGGAAATCGCCACCAAGCATTGGCGCAGCCTGCTGACCTGCATCGGCATTGTCGCGGCCACCAACGTGACGTACTACATGCTGCTCACGTACATGCCGAGCTACCTGTCCCATAACCTGCATTACCCTGAAAACAGCGGCGTGCTGATCATCATCGCGATCATGGTCGGCATGCTGTTCGTGCAGCCTTTCATTGGCTTTGTCAGCGACAAGATCGGCCGCAAGCCCTTCATCATCGCCGGCAGTATCGGTCTGCTGTTCCTGTCCATCCCCGCATTCATGCTGATTACCAGCGGCAAGACCGGCCTGATCTTCGGCGGCCTGTTGATCCTGGCGGTGGTACTGAACTTCTTTATCGGCGTGATGGCTTCGACATTGCCCGCGATGTTCCCCACCCACCTGCGCTACAGCGCGCTGGCCAGTGCCTTCAACGTCTCGGTGTTGATCGCCGGTGTCACCCCCACTGCTGTGGCCTGGCTGGTGGAGAGCACCAACGACCTGTACATGCCCGCCTACTACCTGATGGTATTTGCCGTGATCGGCCTGATCACCGGCCTGACCATGAAGGAAACCGCCAACAAACCCCTGCGCGGCGCCGCGCCGGCCGCTTCCGATATGGAAGAAGCCAAGGAACTACTGCAGGAACATCACGACAATATCGAGCAGAAAATCGAAGACATCGACGCCGAGATTGCCGAGTTGGAAGCCAAGCGCCAGAATCTGGTCCAGCAGCATCCGCGTATCAATTAAGACCTGACCAAGCGTGGCGGCAAGGGCCGCCACGCCACTGGAGTGTTCAACCATGCTTGCAAGCTTCACCGATACACACTCGTTACTCAGCGCCGACGAACGCGCTGCCATCGCCGAAATCGAAGCCACCACCAGCATTCTGCAATTGGTCACCCGCCTGACCGGCATGCGCTTTGCCGGCATCGCCAAGTTCACCGACCTGGAATGGATCGTCTGCTCGGTGCACGACACCGCCGACATGGGCATTCACGTCGACGACGTGCTCGACCTGGAAACCACCCTCTGCAGCGAGTTCTGCATCAACCCGCAGACCCTGTTCATCCCGCAGGTCAGCGCCAATGGTCGTTTAGCCACCCGCCCGGTGGTCAAGCAATACGCCATCGAGAGCTACGCCGGCGCGCCGATCTTCCTGCCGGATGGTCGCCTGTTCGGCGCGCTGTGTGCGCTGGATTCCCGGGCGATGCTGTTTGACGACCCCAACCTGCCGGAAACCCTCAGCCTGTTTGCGCGGCTGATCGGCTGCATTTTCTACGCTAACTTGACGACAACGGATCAGTGACCAGCGCTTTGCCGCGCAGCATGGCCATATCGCGCTTGGGCGGCACACCAAACAGCCGGCTGTATTCGCGACTGAACTGCGACGGGCTTTCATAGCCGACCTTGAACGCTGCGCTGGACACGTCCCGATGCTCGTTCAACATCAAGCGCCGCGCCTCGTTGAGGCGCAGCCATTTCTGATACTGCAACGGGCTCATCGCCGTCAGCTGGCGAAAGTGATGGTGAAAGGTCGCCGCGCTCATCTGCACGCGCGCGGCCAACTCCTCTACGCGGAGCGGCACGTCGTAATTGAGCTTGAGCCAGTCGATCGCCCGCGCAATCCGATAACCCTGCCCGTCCACAGAACAGATCTGGCGCAGTCGGCCGGCCTGGTCGCTCTGCAATAGCCGGAAGTGAATCTCGCGTTGGATCAAGGGCGCGAGCACCGCTATCGCTTCGGGCTCATCAAGCAATTCAACCAGGCGCGCAAAGGATGCGAGCATGGCGCCGGTCACGACCCCAATCCCCACGCCTTTCATCACCGCCCGCTCCCGCGTTGGCGGCAACTCCCCCTGGGCGATCAGCTCGGCGAGGATGCGCAGGTCGAGCTTGAAGGTCAGGCCCAGGCACGGGCGGGTCGGGCTGGCAACCAGCACTTCGGAGTTGGCCGGTATATCCAGCGACGTGACCAGAAATCGCGCCGTGTCATACGGGTACCCTTCGCCGCCGACCCACAGCCGCTTCTCACCCTGGGCAACCAGCACGATGCTCGGCTCGACCATGCACACCACGGGTGTCGCTGGCTGCTCACGCCGATAAAAGCCCAGGCCGGGGATGGACATGGGGTAGTCGCCGGGTACGCCGACCCTTGAGCCGATGGCGTGGACCAGCAAGTCCAGGGGCGTTTGGTTGATCTTCATAAAGGGCCCTTTTCTCTGATCGTTGGACTTTACCCCTACCGGACCGCTTGCGTCCCCGCCAACCCGCCAGACTCAGAGGATCAGGCAAGTAATCCACTGGAACGCACTACAGAACCGTGGGCCACGTCGGGAAAATGTGCCGACCCCCTTCTCAAGGATCCACCCATGAAAAGCCTCTTGCTCACCCTGAGTCTGCTGGTGATTTCGTTCTCTTCTCTGGGAGCCGACATGTCCAACGGTGCAAACAACTTCTACACAAGCGACAAGGTGACCGTCGAAAAAGTCACCTTCAACAATCAATACGGCATGCCGGTGGCGGGCAACCTGTTCGTGCCCAAACAGCTCGCCCCGGCCTCGAAAAATGCCGCGCTGATCGTCGGCCACCCGATGGGCGCCGTCAAAGAACAGAGCGCCAACCTCTACGCCACCAAAATGGCCGAACAGGGCTTTGTCACCCTCTCGCTGGACCTGTCGTTCTGGGGCGAAAGCGCAGGCACACCACGCAATGCGGTGCTGCCCGACCTCTACGCCGAAGACTTCAGCGCCGCCGTGGACTTCCTCGGCACCCGGCCACTGGTCGACCGTGAGCGCATCGGCGTGATCGGCATCTGCGGCAGCGGCAGCTTTGCCATCGCGGCGGCAAAGATCGACCCTCGCCTCAAGGCCATTGCCACGGTCAGCATGTACGACATGGGTGCCGCCAACCGCAACGGTCTCAAGCACGGCATGACAACGGAACAACGCCGGCAGGTACTGGTGCAGGCGGCCAACCAGCGTTACGTGGAATTCCAGGGCGGCGAGACCCTCTACACCAGCGGCACGCCGCTCAAGCGGACCGGCAACCCGATTGGCGATGAGTTTTTCGATTTCTACCGCACACCGCGCGGCGAAGTCACACCGGCCGGCGCGTCGCCGCAGACCACCACCATGCCGACGCTGACCAGCAACGTGAAGTTCATGAACTTCTACCCGTTCAACGACATCGAGACGATTTCGCCTCGCCCGCTGTTGCTGATTGCCGGTGCCGATGCGCACTCCCTTGAGTTCAGCGAAGACGCCTACCACCGCGCCGCCGAGCCCAAGGAACTGGTGATCATCCCGAACGCCGGCCATGTGGACCTCTACGACCGGGTCAATCTGATCCCCTTCGCCAAGCTCACCAGCTTCTTCGACAGTCACTTGAAGTGATCTCGATAAACCCTCATGCGCCAGGCCGGGGCATACTGAACGCCCAGCAGATAGCGTTGGGGTGCAAAGCGCCCCTGATGAAGACGAATGCCGTGTATCAGACACTTCTCTGCGTCTGGTTTTGGGGCTGCTACGCAGCCCAACGCGGGACAAGCCCGCTCGCCACAGGAAGCAGATGCAGGAGTGGAGCGGGTACGGCGACAGCGTTCCGGTGAAGCCGTGCTCCAGCGCGAATAACGCCCCCTGACAACCTAATTATTCGGCCCAGACAGCCGATACCCAGGCATATCCCTTACTTGCAGCGACGTCCTGCGGGAAATATGCCGAACTCTCTCGCCCCCATTGTGCGCAAGCTCTCCAATCGCACCAGCCTGTCGCTGGCACGTACATCGCTGTTCAATTTCGTGGCCTTGCTGGCCTTGGTGTTCGCAGCCGCCGCCTACTCCCTGGTTTACCTCGCGCACGAACTGGACCATTCCGAACAGGAGGAAAGCGCGTTTTATACCCGCAAAGCCGTACAGTCCCTGGAAAAATCCCTGCGGGTGACCGTCAAGGACTACGCCTTCTGGAGCGATGCCTACAAGCACCTGCACATGAAGGTGGACACCGATTGGGCCTACGCGCGCGGCAATGTCGGGGCCACGTTGTATCAGGACTTCGGTTTTCAAGGCCTGTTTGTGGTCAACAACGACAATCGCACGGTTTACTCGGTGATCAAGGGCGAGCTGCAAAACATCGAACTCTCGCAGTGGCTCGACCAACCCCTGACCGAGATCATCGAGCAGGCGCGCGCAGGGGCTGAAAACGAAACACCGGTCACGGCCTTCATTAACGTACACGGCAGTCCCGCGCTGGTGGCCGCCGCCGCGATCACGCCCGGCACCGACCCCACGGTCGAGCCCGATGGCCGGCCAGCCTCGGTATTGATCTTCGTCGACGTCCTCAACAGCGCCAAACTGACGGCGATCGGCGATGAGTTCGGCGTGGGCAAGCTGCACGTCGCCACACCCGACGATATCGGCAATACCCTGGTTTTCCCTCTGGGCGATAACGGCGCCGCCGGCAGCCTGCACTGGGAACCTGCGCGACCCGGCCTGCGCTTGATGGGCGTAGGCCTGCCGCTGCTGGGGCTGGCCGCGCTGCTGGTGTGCCTGATGACCTGGGTGATTCTGCGCCGTGCCACTGCCGCCGCCCTCGCCCTGGATGCCAGCCACGCCTCACTGCTGGACAGCCAGAACGCCCTGGCGACCAGCGAAGCACGCTTTCGCGATGTGGTGGAGGCGAGTTCCGACTGGGTCTGGGAAATCGATGCCGGCTGGCGTTTTACCTACCTGTCGGAACGTTTCGAAAGCGTCACCGGCCTGGCCCGGCAAGCCTGGCTCGGCGCCGCGATGAGCGACCTGCTGGACACCGAAGCCGACCTGCTGTCGCAATGGTTGAGCACCCCGGGTCGGCGCGTGGACGTCAGTGTGCAGTGCCGCTATATCGATGCCCAGGGACAGGAGCGCACCACCCGGCTGTCGGCGCGGGAAATGCCCTGCGGCGGGTTTCGCGGCACGGCCACCGACGTGACCGAAGAAGTCGAATCCCGTCGGCGCATCGAATACCTGTCCGAACACGACGCCCTCACCGGGTTGCCCAATCGCACACGCCTGCAAGCCTTCCTGGACGGCAAACTGAAGACCCTGCCCAGCGCCGAACAACCGCTGGTGATGCTCAGCCTCGACCTGGACCGGTTCAAGCCGGTCAATGATCTGCTCGGCCACGCCGCCGGTGATCGGGTGCTCAATGAAGTATCCGCCCGCCTGGCCGCCTGCGTGCGCCACGGTGACCTGGTGGCCCGCGTCGGCGGCGATGAGTTTGTGTTGATCCTCAGCGAAGCCGGGACCCAGGACGAAGTCGAAAGCCTGTGCAGGCGCTTGATCGGGTCCATCGAGCAGGCGATCAAAATTGACGAACAAGAGGTGTTTATCAGCGCCAGTATCGGCATTGCCATGGCACCCAACGACGCCAGCGATGCCACCGAACTGCTGCGCTATGCCGATATTGCGCTGTATGAGGCCAAGGCTGCCGGGCGCAATACCTGGCGCTTTTACTCCGGGGAAATGAATACGCGGATCATCGAGCGGCGGCGCCTGGAGAGCGATCTGCGCTTTGCGATCAAGCACGCCGAACTGCGCCTGCACTTCCAACCGCGCTATCGCATTGCCGATGGACAGATGGTGGGGGCCGAAGCCCTGGTGCGCTGGCAGCATCCGGTGCGCGGCCTGATCGCGCCGGACACCTTTATTCCGATTGCCGAAGAGTCGGGGCTGATCCTGTCGCTGAGCGACTGGGTGCTCGAAACCGCGTGTGCCTGTGCGGCCCAGTGGCCGGACACGCTGTTCGTCTCGGTGAACCTGTCACCCACCGAGTTCAAGCGCGGCAACCTGGTGGAGCGCGTGCGTTACGCCCTGGACGCCTACGGCATCGACCCTGCGCGCCTGGAGCTGGAAATAACCGAAAGCGTCATGCTCGAGGACGCCGTCGGCGCACTTGAGGTGATGCGCACGCTCAAGCAACTGGGCATCCGCATTGCCATGGATGACTTCGGCACCGGCTATTCGTCCCTGAGCTACCTGCGTGCGTTCCCGTTCGACGGGTTGAAAATCGACCGCAGTTTCCTGACCCGGCTGGAGGAAAGTGCCGACGACAAGGCGATCATCCAAGCCATCGTCGGACTGGGCCGCGCCCTGGCGCTGACGGTGACCGCCGAGGGCATTGAAACCGCCGAACACCTGGCCCTGCTCAAGGCCGTGGACTGTGAAGAGGGCCAAGGCTACTTCCTCAGTCGGCCGTTGGACCTCAACGCCTTCAATGGCCTGCTGGACGCGTATAGCGACGGCGTCAGCGGAAAAAATGACTCGGCGTCTTGCCAAACTGTTTCTTGAACATGCTGGTAAAGGCGCTTGGGCTTTCGTAGCCCAGCTCCAGGGCCACGTCGATAATCTTCTGCCCCACCGCAATGCGCTCCAGCGCCAGCAGCAGCCGCGCCTGCTGGCGCCATTGGCCGAAGGTCATGCCGGTTTCCTTGCGGAACAGGCGCTGGATGGTTTTCTGGTCGAGGGCCAGGCGCTCGCTCCAATCCGCCACCGTGGAGGCATCGCCCGGGTCATCCTGCCACGCCAGGCAGATCTGGTTGATTCGCGGGTCGGCCGGCTGCGGCAACGACAGCGGCAAGGCGGGCAACAGCGCGAGTTCGTCGAGGATCAAGTGCATGATGCGCGCATCCCGTGAGTCTTCGGCATACGGTGGTTTCAGACTCACCGAGGCCTTGATCAGCTCGCTCAGCAGCGGCGAAATACTCACCGCCTTGGTCTCGGTCGGCAGGTTGGGGAAACTGTCGGGGCGCACAAATACGCTGCGCATCTTCAACGCGCCCACACAGCGCAGCGAGTGCACCCGCCCGCTGGGCATCCAGAAGCCGCGATTGGGCGGCACCGTCCATTGGTTGTGCGCCGAATGCACCACCATCACGCCTTCGGTGGCGTAGAGTAATTGGTGCTTCTCGTGGCTGTGCTCGGGGATCACCCAATTTTCTGGATAATCGGTGGCCGAACTGATGACGGCCCAGGCGCCCTCATCGATCTCCTGCAGAAATTTATCCAGTGATTTGATCATTTCGCCCTTTTTACGATGGTTGCCTCCCGAATTACGCGAGACAGGCATTCTTGGCGAATCTAGCATAAGCTCTGAAACAAATTGAAATGGGCAGCGAGCTTAAGTACTCGCTGCCCCAGTTCGCTGCCTTGTATGGAATGCCTGCATGTCGACCTTGACCGCATCACCTGCCGCCACCTCGAGTCCGCCTCAAGTAAGCCCGTTAGTCATGCGTATCCTCGGCGCCTGCGCCCTGGCGCACCTGATCAATGACCTGATCCAGGCCGTATTGCCGTCGATCTACCCGATGCTCAAAGCCAATTATGGGCTGAGCTTTACCCAGGTCGGCCTGATCACCCTGACCTTCCAACTGACCGCCTCGCTGCTGCAACCCTGGATCGGCTACCACACCGACCGGCATCCCAAGCCGTGGCTGCTGCCGGCAGGCATGGTCTGCACCCTGGTGGGCATCCTGATGCTGGCGTTTGTCGGCAGCTTCCCGGCGATCCTGCTGGCGGCAGCCCTGGTGGGCGTCGGCTCATCGACCTTCCACCCGGAAACCTCGCGCGTCGCGCGCCTGGCCTCCGGCGGGCGCTATGGCCTGGCGCAATCGACCTTCCAGGTCGGCGGCAACACCGGCAGCGCGTTGGGGCCGTTGCTTGCCGCGGCGATCATCATTCCCTATGGCCAGGGCAACATCGCCTGGTTCGGGCTGTTTGCCGTGTTCGCGATCCTGGTGCTGTATGGCTTGAGCCGCTGGTACCGCAACCACCTCAACCTGTTCAAGCTCAAGCAAGGCGGCAAAGCCACCCACGGCTTGTCCAAAGGCCGCGTGACGTTTGCCCTGGTGGTGCTGGCGGTGCTGGTGTTCTCCAAGTACTTCTACATGACCAGCCTGACCAGCTACTTCACGTTCTACCTGATTGAAAAATTCCACCTGTCGGTATCGAGTTCGCAGATGTACCTGTTCCTGTTCCTCGGTGCGGTGGCCGTGGGCACCTTCGCGGGCGGACCGATCGGCGACAAGATCGGGCGCAAGAAGGTCATCTGGTTCTCGATCCTCGGCGCCGCGCCGTTCACCCTGGCCCTGCCCTACGTCGACCTGTTCTGGACGGCCGTGCTCAGTGTGGTGATCGGTTTTATCCTCGCCTCGGCGTTCTCGGCCATCGTGGTGTTCGCCCAGGAACTGGTGCCCGGCAACGTCGGCATGATCGCCGGGATATTCTTCGGCCTGATGTTCGGTTTCAGCGGTATCGGTGCGGCACTGCTCGGACTGGTCGCCGACAGCCACGGCATCGAGTACGTCTACACACTGTGCTCATTCCTGCCGCTGGTGGGCATCCTGACGATACTGCTGCCGTCGACCAAAGGCGTCTAGACCGCCGATCATCGGATGGCTGTGTGCCATTATCCTTTGTGCTCTGAAAAACCTGCGTGTGCGCTTACAATCCCGGTCTAAACGCACACCCAGGCAGACCCGGCACGAAATGACGCTCGACCCTCCCACGATTTTGGCACTTACCGTTGCCCTGGCCGCCGCTGCCGCCCTGTACCTGGCCATCGAATGGCGCAGCGTACGCGAACCTTCGCTGCTGTTCTGGAGCGCCGGTTTCGCCATCATCACCGTCGGCTCCACCCTGGCCCTGCTGCGCATCAATGGCTACTTGCTCATCGGCATCTGGTTTGCCAACGGCTTGCTGATAGGTGCGCACTGCCTGTTTCTGCTCGGAGTCGCGCGCTTTACCCAGGTACGGCTGTCACCGCTGTGGTGCCTGATGCTGGGCGTCTGGCTGGGCATGCTGATGCTTCCGACCGACCTGCCATGGTCCAAAGCCATGTTGGGCGTGCAGTCGTTGCTGGTGGCACTGCCGACTTTGCGCGCCAGTTTCCTGCTGCGACCCCATGGCAAATCGCTGAGCATCGGCGCGGTGCAACTGCGTTATGTGCTGCTGGTCCACGGGGTTTTCTACCTGGCCAAGGCGCTGTCGGTGGTGATCCCCGGCACCTTGATCGACCTCGCCGCGTTCAAGGGCGAAATCATCCAGGTGTCCCTGGTGGAAGGCGCCATGGCGATCATGCTGATTGCGCTGTCGATGACCGGCTCCGAACGCTACCGTCGCGAACAGCAGATCGCCCGCCTCGCCGCCCGCGACCCGCTCACCGCCCTCTACAACCGCCGCGCCCTCGACCTGCGCGCGCCGCGCCTGCTGGCCCAGGTGTCGGCGCAACAACCGGGCGCCCTGCTGCTGATCGACATCGACAACTTCAAGTCGGTCAACGACCTCCACGGCCATACCGCCGGCGACCGTGTGCTGATCGCCTTGAGCGAGATGATTCGCGCCGTCGTGCCCCGAGGCGCGCTGGCTGCGCGTTTGGGCGGTGATGAGTTTGTGATCCTGCTCAACCCGGCCTCGACCGAGCAGATCGTCGAACTGGGCAGCAGCCTGCGCGAGCAGTTTCAGCAACTGGCCGCGCAAACCTTCGCCACGCCCGCGCCCGTGACCCTGAGCATCGGCGCCACCCTGTTCGACCAGCCGCCGGCCAGCCTGGCGGCGTTGATCGAACTGGGCGATACCACGCTGTATGAGTCCAAGCGTGGCGGACGGGATAGCATTCGGTTGGTGGATCGGACGGGGTCTGGTTCCTACAGCGAAAGGTCGTAATTGACTGCCACACTGCGCCCCGTCCTCACCGACTCCAACGCACAATCCGCCAGATGCAGTGCATACAACCCATCGCGCACGCTGGTGGGCAGTGCCTGGCCGTTGTTCAGCGCATCGATAAACTGGGTCAGCTCATTGCGATAGGCATCCGCGTAACGCTCCAGAAAGAAGTGCTGCAACGGTTCCAGCGCTTCGGTGTGGTCGGCGCTCCAGTGGCGCAGGGTGCTGGGGCGATGGTTGTCGGTGAGCAGCACACCCAGCGCGCCGGACACCTCCACCCGCTGGTCGTAGCCGTACACCGCCTGGCGGCAGCAGTTGATATGGCATTGCTTGCCGGAGGCGGTGCGCAGCAGGACCATCACACTGTCGTAGTCGTCGATCTGTTCCAGGCTCGGGTCCACCAGGCGGCTGGCGATGGCGCTGACCTCCACCGGTTCCTCGCCGAGCAGGTGGCGGGCGGTGTCGAAGTCGTGGATGGTCATGTCGCGCAGGATGCCGCCGGAGTGTTCCAGGTAGTCGCGCGGGGCCAGGCCTGGGTCGCGGCTGGTGATGATCACTTGGCGCACTGCGCCGATCTGGCCGGCATCCAGGGCCTGGCGCAGGCGCAGCATGTCGGGGTCGAAGCGGCGATTAAAGCCGAGCATCACCTTGCCACCCTGGCGCTCCACGGCCTGGGCGGCGCTGCGGGCCTTGGCAATATCAAGGTCGATGGGCTTCTCGCACAGTACCGCCTTGCCCTCGGCGACCGCCGCCAACAGCAGGTCGATATGGGTGTCGGTAGGGGTGCCGATAACCACGGCGTCGATGTCTTTGCGCGTGAGGACGGCGGCGCAATCGTAGGCCGCCTCGCAGCCCAGTTGGCTGCTGAGCGCATCGACGCCTTCGCGCCAGGGATCGGCCACCAGCACCAGCGTGGCATTCGGGTGGGTGGCGACATTGGCGGCGTGGATCTTGGCGATGCGCCCGGCACCTAGGACGGCGATACGTAGCATGGTTGAACTCCTGATCTTGTTGTTTGGGGGGAGTGCTCAGTCCGGCAGGTTGAACGGGGTGACGATCTGCACCTGTGACGGTGCAATCGGCCCGGCCTTCCACAACCGGTGATATTGCAGGATGTGCAGGAACACGTGGCGGGCATCGATCTGCAGGTTGTGATCGATGATCGCGGCGATTTTTTCGTCCAGCAGCAGTTGGCGGTTTTCTTCGTCGAGGTCGTGGCCGATAAACACCTCCAGCGGGCGATCAAGGGCGGCGAAGGCATCGACAATCGCACGGTTGCCGCCGCCGACGCTGTACACCGCCTTGAGGTCGGGATGCTGTTGCAGCGCCTGGGTGACCCGCTCGAAGGTGCGCGGGTACACGCCATAGCCGCCGCTGACATCCAGCACCCGCAAGTGCGGGGCACGCCCGCGCAGCCAGGCACGAAAACCCATCTCGCGCTCTTCTTCGCCACGGAACAACTCGCTGCCGATCACCACCGCCACGTCCTGGGGCAACGCCGGCAGCCAGCGTGACATCAGATAGGCGGCGGTCTGGCCGGCGGTGCGGTTGTCCATGCCGACGTAGCCGATACGCTCGCTTTGCGGCAAGTCCGTCACCAAGGTCACCACCGGGATGCCCGCTGCGATCAGATGCTTGACGGCCTGGTTCACCGCCGGTTCGTCGGCGGCCTTGAGCACCACGCCCTGGCTGCCGGTGTCGAGGCAGCGCAGCAACTGATCGTGCATGGCCTGGGGTTCGATTTCTTCGAACAGGTGAAAACGCGGGGCGATACGAAACGGAGCCAGGCTAGCCAGTTGCGCGGTGATCGCCGCCTGCACCGCGGCGCTGAAGCGCTGGGGCGTGTGCATGATCACGTCGACATGGAAGGTGCGCCCTACCGCCAGGCCGTTTTTTTCCTGGGACTCCAGCTCATCCAGCGCCTGCTCGATACGTCGACGGGTCTGGGCATGCACGCTGCCGCGCTGGTGCAGCACGCGGTCAACCGTGGCCTTGCTCACGCCCGCCTGGGTCGCGAGCTGCTTGATGGAGAAGTGTTTGGCGCGTTCGAGCATGGGTTTTGCCTGAGGTGTTTATGAGGTCTTTTTTGGGTATTACTGAGGTTTTGCAATGCTAGTCTCAGTTTTGTCCGGCGTCGAGCCGGGCAACCAAAACAACAACAATCCAGGAGAACCCCATGCCCCATGCCGACCTCGTCACCTCGTTCAGCGGCCAATATTTTGTCGTCACCGGCAGCACCCAGGGCCTGGGCGCCGCCGTGGCCCATACCCTGGCCCGACGTGGCGCCGCCGGGCTGATCATTTGCGGGCGCCGCCGCGCCCAGGGTGAAGAACAGGTGCGGCAATTGGCGCAGCTGGATTGCCAGGCGTTTTTTGTCGAAGCCGACCTGGAAAAGGTCGAGGACTGCCGCGCGATCATCGAGGCTGCCCGCACCCACTTCGGCACCTTGCATGGCCTGGTGAACTGCGCCGGGATGTCGGATCGCGGCACCATTGTCGATACCTCGCCGGAGTTGTTCGACCGGCTGATGGCGGTGAATGTGCGGGCGCCGTTTTTCCTCATGCAGGACGCCTTGAAGTTAATGATCAGCCAGGGCGTGGAAGGCGCCATGGTGAATATCCAGAGCATCACCGGTCATGGCGGACAATCGTTCCTTTGCGCGTATGCGGCGTCCAAAGGTGCGCTGGCGATCCTGACCAAGAACGTGGCGTTCAGTGCGATGCGCAACCGTATCCGCGTCAACGGCCTGAACATCGGCTGGATGGACACCCCCCATGAAGATGAGATCCAGCGCCAGTACCACGGTGCCCAGGACGGTTGGCTGACTGAGGCTGAGCGCGCGCAGCCGTTCGGTCGCCTGCTCAAGCCCGAAGAGGTGGCGCAAAGCGTGGCGTTCCTGCTGTCGCGCGAGTCGGGAATGATGACCGGCTCGGTGATCGACCTGGAGCAAGGCGTGGTCGGCTGCACCGACAGCGGCAGCCCGCAGCCCTTCAAGGCCCTGAGCCTGGGGGGTGAGTGATGTCGGCATTTGCGAAAGCGCACGATGTACGCATTGAGGATTTCAGGCGGATTTGCGCACAACAAGCGCGTGCCGAGGACTATCCCCTGGCCGCTGAAGTGCTCAGCAACGTGCCGGTCTATCAGGCCCGCAACTTGCGCAACAGCGACCGCCCCACGGTGATGAATGAACTGCACCGGTTGTTTCGTGACGGACCGGGCGTAATGGTGGTGCGTCGCGCCTATGAGGACCTGGAAGTGGTGGATCGCCACAGCCAGGTGTTTGAGGCGATCTTCGCCCATGAGGCCGCCCAAGGCGTGGCCGCCGACCACTTTGCCAAGGCCGGCAGTAACGGGCGTATCTGGAATTCACTGCAGAAGGCCGCGCTGCAGTCGCCGCAATCCTTTGTCGAGTATTACGCTAACCCGCTGCTGGGATTGATCGCCGAGGCGTGGCTGGGCCCGAGCTATCAGGTGACGGCGCAAGTGAACGTTGTGCACCCCGGAGGCCAGGCGCAACAGCCGCACCGTGATTATCACCTGGGCTTCCAGACCACGGATGTCGTGGAGCGCTTTCCCCTGCCCTTGCATGTGCTATCCCAGTACCTGACGTTGCAAGGCGCCGTGGCCCATTCGGAGATGCCGCTGGAAAGCGGCCCCACCCAGTTGCTGCCGTTTTCCCAGCAATACGCGCTGGGGTACCTGGCCTGGCGGCGCCCCGAGTTTATCGATCACTTCCAGCAGCACGCCGTGCAATTACCGCTGAACAAGGGCGACCTATTGTTCTTCAACCCGGCGCTGTTCCACGCCGCCGGCACCAACCGCACGACCGGCCACCAGCGCATGGCCAACCTGCTGCAAATCTCCTCGGCCTTCGGCAAGCCCATGGAGGCCCTCGACCGCGACCGCATGATGCTGGCGGTCTACCCGGCCCTGCTGGCCAATACCGCCCTGGATGCCCAGGCGATTGCAGCGGTGGTGGCCTGCACCGCCGACGGCTATTCCTTCCCCACCAACCTCGACACCGACCCACCCTTGCAGGGCCTGGCGCCGCAAACCGGGCAACAGCTGATGCTGCAAGCCCTCGACGAACGCTGGGCGCACGCGGACTTCGCCGCCGCCGTGACGCAGCTGCGGGCCAAGCGCCAGGCGTAATGCTTTAACAACAACAAAAACAACGGAGCACAACCATGAAGAAGCAACTCCTTGCGGCACTCTTGACGCTCGCCATCACCCCCTGGGCGCTGGCCGATATACGTATCGGCGTGAGCATCGCCCAGGTCGACGACGTATTTCTCGCGCAAATGCGTGACTACATGGCCGCCCACGCCAAGGAACTGCCCGGCGTGACCCTGCAATTCGAAGACGCCCAGGGCGACGTGGTGCGTCAGCTTAACCAGGTGCAGAACTTCACCGCCCAGGGCATGGACGCGATCATCGTCAACGCCGTAGATACCGCCGCCACACAGAAAATGACCGTCAATGCGCAGCAAGCCAAGATCCCATTGGTGTACGTCAACCGCCGTCCCGAATTCAAGGAAGTGCCGCCGGGGGTGGGGTATGTCGGCTCGGATGAGATCAAGGCCGGCGAGATCCAGATGCGCTACCTGGCCGAGAAGATGGGTGGCAAGGGCAACCTGGCGATCATGCTCGGGCTGCTGTCCAACAACGCCACCCACAACCGTACGCTGGGGGTCAAAAACGTGCTCAAGGACTATCCCGACATCAAGATCGTCGAGGAACAGAGCGCCGAATGGCAGCGCAGCAAGGCGATTGACCTGATGAACAATTGGATCGTGTCCGGGCGCAAAATCGACGCCGTGGCAGCGAATGCCGATGAAATGGCAATTGGCGCGGCCATGGCGATCAGCCAGGCCGGCATGCAACCGGGCAAGGATATTCTGGTGGCCGGCAGCGATGGCGGCGCGGCCGGTTTGGACGCAGTGAAGAAAGGCCAGTTGGTGGTGACGGCGTACCAGGACAACAAAGGGCAGGCAGTGGGCTCGATTGACCTGGCGGTGAAGATGGTCAAGAAACAGCCGTATGACGCTGAGCTGACCATTCCTTACCAGCAGATCACCAAGGACAACTACCAGGCATTCCTCAACCCATAAACGGTTATCCTAATGCCAGTCAGTGAATCACCTTCGTTTAACTGAACGACGTTAGGGCTTGCCACAAAAACCGGGGGTGTCGCTGCGGTTCATCGCAATGCGTAAAGCACCATTGCACCCAGCCCGAACAGGCACGCCACCCCCAGCCCATACGCCAGCGTGCGCCACGGCTGCCATCCCGCCAGATACATCAGCGTATGGGCCATCCGCGCCAGGGTGAAACCGCCGAACAACCAGGCCGTGGGCTCACCGGCAGTGCCCAGCGCCACACACAAGCCACCGAGCACGAAGAACATCGGGATATTCTCCAGGTCATTGGCCCAGGCCCTGGACGCCCGACTCACCTGGGGTAACTCCACGGGATGTGCAGCACGCTTGAAGACCGCCGCATCCTCACGGTTGGTGAACGCCAGCCCGCGAAGCCGGAAAAATCCCTGATAGCAGGAAATGCCAAACATCTTCAGGCACAGCACCAGCACGCACAGGGCGTAAATGTGCAACAGCTCATTCATCCCGAAATCCCTTCAGCACGATGTAGAGCAACGGCCCCACCGAGACGAACACCGCCGTCAGCAAGAAGTACGGCAGCACCGACGCCAGCGACCGCCCCCGCGACCGTGCATCCCGGTACATCCACACGCAGGCCAGTACGGCCATCAGGTACAGGTCGATGACGACCTGTGCGGTGTCAGGGCGCGATATCAACTCTTGCCCGAAGGCCAGCAACGATTGCTCGGCCGTGAGCAGCGTGAACAGGGTGTACAGCGAAAAGCCCAGCAGAGCGGCGAGTGCCAGATAAGGTTTGTGCATGGTCTGTTCCTTGACGTGATCGAGGCCCACCCTAGTGATAAGGTTGCCCCCCTCGCAATGACCTCGGAGGTCATAGTCACGCCATGGATAACCCCGCTACTGCCGGCGAACATCTGCGCCAGCTACGCCGACAGGCTGGTCTGAGCCAACTTGACCTGGCCCTGATGACCGGCGTGTCCCAGCGCCACCTCAGTTGCCTCGAAACCGGCCGCGCCAAGCCGAGCCCAGGTACGTTGCATCACCTGCTCAGCGCGCTGGAAACACCGCTGGAGCAGTGCAACCGCGTGTTCCTCGCCGCCGGTTTTGCGCCCCGCTATACCGCTACCCCGCTCGCCTCCCCGGCCATGGCCGCAATTCGCGAGGCGGTCAGCCATGTACTGCACGCCAACAACCCGGCCCCGGCGATCCTGCTGGGCAGCCATTGGGAGGTGCTGGCGGCGAATGCCAGTACTGGCGTGCTGTTGGGGCTGGTGGGGGTCACGCCGCCAATGGAAGGCCTGAACCTGCTGACCACCCTGCTGCAACCCGGTGGCCTGGGCGACCACCTGATCAACGCTGAAGAAATCCGCACCCTGGCCTGGCAACGGGCAAGCCGCGAGGCGTTGGGCAATCCGGTATTGGCCGCTCTACTGGCGAGCTTGCCCGCCCCCGCCCACACAACACCACCGCCGGAAATGCCGCCGCTGGTGTTGACCCGCCTGCATTCCAGTCGGGGGGAGCTGAATTTCCTGTCCACCTTCACCACCTTCGGCATGCCCCAGGACATCACCCTCACCTCCCTGCGCATCGAACATCTGATTCCCGCTGACGACGTCACCTGGCAGGTGATGCGCGCCGCCTATGGGGAAAATGCCGCACTGGTTTTGTGAAATATCTGTACGTAGACTGCCGCCATACCTCAACTTAAGGCGGCGAAGAAAACGTCATGCAAGTTACCGAAGTCTCCATTGCCCAATTGCGCGCGGCGCTCGAATCCGGCCAGACCACGGCCGTTGAACTGGTCCAGGCTTACCTTGCGCGGATCGATGCTTACGACGGCCCGCAGACCGCTACCGCCCTCAACGCCGTCGTCGTGCGTAACCCCGAAGCCCTGAAGGAAGCCGAGGCCTCCGATGCACGCCGGGCCAAGGGCGAAACCTTGGGGCCATTGGATGGCATTCCCTACACCGCCAAGGACAGCTACCTGGTCAAAGGGCTGACGGCCGCCTCGGGCAGCCCGGCCTTTGCCAGCCTTGTCGCCCAGCGCGATGCGTTCACCATCGAGCGCCTGCGCGCCGGTGGCGCCATCTGCCTGGGCAAGACCAACATGCCGCCGATGGCCAATGGCGGCATGCAGCGCGGCGTATATGGCCGCGCGGAAAGCCCGTATAACGCCGACTACCTCACCGCGCCGTTCGCCTCCGGCTCATCCAACGGTGCCGGCACCGCCACCGCCGCCAGCTTTGCCGCCTTCGGCCTGGCGGAAGAAACCTGGTCCAGCGGCCGTGGCCCGGCGTCCAACAATGGCCTGTGCGCCTACACCCCGTCCCGTGGGGTGATTTCGGTGCGCGGCAACTGGCCGTTGACCCCGACCATGGACGTGGTAGTTCCCTACGCCCGCACCATGGCCGACCTGCTGGAAGTGCTCGACGTGGTGGTGGCCGACGACCCGGACACCCGTGGCGACCTGTGGCGCCTGCAGCCGTGGGTGCCGATCCCCAGCGTCGCCTCGGTGCGCCCGGCGTCTTACGCTGAACTGGCGGTCAACACTGAAGCCCTGGCCGGCAAACGCTTCGGCGTGCCGCGCATGTACATCAATGCCGACCCCGAGGCCGGCACCAGCGAGAAGCCCGGCATCGGCGGCCCGACCGGGCAGAAAATCAACACCCGGGCCAGCGTGATCGACTTGTGGAAAGACGCACGCCAGGCCCTTGAAGCGGCCGGCGCAGAAGTCATCGAGGTGGATTTCCCGCTGGTGTCCAACTGCGAAGGCGACCGCCCAGGCGCGCCGACCGTGTTTACCCGTGGCCTGGTGTCCAAGGAATTCCTGCACGATGAGCTGTGGGAACTGTCGGCCTGGGCCTTCGATGATTTCCTGCGCGCCAACAACGATCCGGCCCTGAACCGCCTGGCCGATGTGGACGGGCCGAAGATCTTCCCCCACGACCCCGGCACCTTGCCCAACCGTGAAGACGACCTCGCAGCCGGCATGGACGAGTACGTGCGCATGGCCGAGCGCGGCATCACCCCGTGGAACGAGATCAGCACCGTCCCCGACGGCCTGCGCGGCCTGGAGCAAACCCGGCGGATCGACCTGGAAGACTGGATGGATAAGCTTGGCCTCGACGCGGTGCTGTTCCCCACCGTGGCCGATGTAGGCCCTGCGGATGCCGATGTGAACGAAGCCAGTGCGGACATTGCCTGGAGCAACGGTGTGTGGGTGGCCAACGGCAACCTCGCCATCCGCCACCTGGGCGTGCCTACCGTCACCGTGCCCATGGGCGTGATGGCGGACATCGGCATGCCGGTCGGGCTGACCTTCGCCGGGCGGGCCTACGAGGATTCAGCGTTGCTGCGGTTTGCGGCGGCGTATGAAGCCACCGGCAGCAAACGCCTGATCCCGCCGCGCACGCCGCCACTGGCGACACACTAACTGATTCACTGTGGGAGGGGGCCTGCTCCCGACGAGGGAGTGTCAGTTGATGCATCTGTGGCTGAACTACTGCAATCGGGAGCAAGCCCCCTCCCACATTTGGAACTGCATATATCAGGTAGATCTCGGTCTGCTTTTGCTCTGGCTTTTGCAGTCTTCGAGCCGACCGGAGTTGTCACTGGTGTACTCGGTTAAGTGTGGGAGAGGGCTTGCTCCCGATGAGGGAGTGTCAGTTGATGCATCTGTGGCTGACCCACTGCCATCGGGAGCAAGCCCCCTCCCACATTTGGATCTGCATATATCAGGTAGATCTCGGTCTGCTTTTGCTCTGGCTTTTGCAG
>NZ_LHVO01000035.1 GCF_001269925.1 Pseudomonas sp. MIACH | reverse complement strand
AATGAATACTTGGCTGATGCACCGCTATCGGGAGCAAGCCCCCTTCCACATGGGTTCTATCTTGTTATTGAGATCGGTGATCCGTTTCAGGGCAGCACGGAAAAAACGATCGCAGACAGCGCAATCAGCACTCCACCCAGCTGACCGCCAGGCCGCCCCGTGAAGTTTCTTTGTATTTGTCATGCATGTCGGCGCCGGTATCGCGCATGGTGCGGATCACGCGGTCGAGGGAAATGAAGTGCTTGCCGTCTCCGCGCAGGGCCATCTGCGTGGCGTTGATCGCTTTGACCGCCGCGATGGCATTGCGCTCGATGCACGGCACTTGCACCAGGCCGCCAACCGGGTCGCAGGTCAGGCCGAGGTTGTGTTCCAGGCCGATTTCGGCGGCGTTTTCCAGTTGTTCGGGGGTGGCGCCGAGGATGTCGGCCAGGCCGGCGGCGGCCATGGCGCAGGCTGAACCGACTTCGCCCTGGCAACCCACCTCGGCACCGGAGATCGAGGCATTTTTCTTACACAGAATGCCGACGGCGGCGGCGGCCAGGAAGAAATTGACCACATCGTCGTCGGACGCGTCGGCGTTGAACTTCATGTAGTAATGCAGCACTGCCGGGATGATCCCCGCCGCGCCATTGGTCGGCGCGGTGACCATGCGCCCGCCGGCGGCGTTTTCTTCGTTGACGGCGAGGGCGAACAGGTTGACCCATTCCATGGCCGACAAGGTCGAGGTGATTACATTGGGTTTGCCGATTTCCAACAGGCTGCGGTGCAATTTCGCCGCGCGCCGTGGCACATCCAGGCCACCGGGCAGGATGCCTTCATCGCGCAGGCCTTGTTCCACGCATTCGCGCATCACCGACCAGATATGCAGCAGGCCGCTGCGGATCTGTTCATCGCTGCGCCATGCGCGCTCGTTGGCCATCATCAATTCGGAAACCCGCAGGCCGTGCTTGTTGCACAGCGCCAGCAGTTCGACGGCGCTGGAGAAGTCGTAGGGCAATTGCACATCGCTGGTCGGCGCGATGCCCGAAGCCGCTTCAGCGGCTTCGATGATGAAACCGCCACCCACCGAATAGTAGGTTTGTTCGCTCAGCAAACCGTTGTCGCCGTAGGCGTGCAGGGACATGGCGTTGGGGTGGTAGGGCAGGCTTTCGTCCAGCAGCAGGAGGTCGGTGTGCCAGTTGAAGGCAATTTCCTGTTGGCCGGCCAGTAACAGCCGCCCGGACTCGCGCAGTTGCTGGATTCGGGTGTTGATCGAGGTGGGATCGACCTGATCCGGCCATTCGCCCATCAGGCCCATGACGCAGGCACGGTCGGTGGCGTGGCCGACACCGGTGGCGGACAGCGAGCCATACAGGCGCACTTCGACGCGACGGGTCTCGCTCAGCAATTGTTGGTCCGTCAGGGCCTGGGCGAAGGTCGCCGCCGCGCGCATGGGGCCGACGGTATGGGAGCTGGACGGGCCGATGCCCACCTTGAATAGATCGAAAACACTGATAGCCATGCTAAAGCCTTACAAGCAATGGAGTAGGAATCGCTGCCATGTTTTGTAGGACGAGCGCAATTGGCGCGATACTGAGCCTCTGGATCGGCACTGACCAACGAATTATCCTAAGACACCCTTTAGCAGGACTAAACTCTATGGCTCGCCCTCTCCATGGCCAGACTTATGTCTGGCTGCACGTGTTTTCCTGCGCAGCGCGGCATTTGTCGTTCACCCGCTGCGCCGAAGAACTGCACATCACCCCGGGAGCGGTAAGCCAACAAATCCGTCAGTTGGAGGAGCGTTTGGGCTTTCGGCTGTTTCATCGACGGGCGCGCGGTGTGGAGCTGAGCGCCGAGGGGCAGCGGCTGGCGGCAACGGTGGGGGAAGCCTACGGCAGCATCGATGCCGAATTGCAGCGCCTGGACGCGGGGATGATCAGCGGCACCTTGCGCCTGCGCTCGATTCCGTCGTTTCTCGGCAAGTGGCTGACTCCGCGCTTACCCCGCTTGCAGCAGCGTTTTCCGGACATCCAATTGCGCATGGTCGCCGAGGACAGCAGCATCGCCCTGCACGAGGGCGACTTCGACCTGGCCATCGACCTCAATGACGGCAGCTACCCCGGCCTGTTATCCACAGCCCTGCTGGATGAGCAGATTTTCCCGGTCTGCGCCCCCAGCCTGTTGCGCGGTCGACCGCCCTTGCACGGTCCGGCCGACCTCGTGCATTTCCCGCTGCTTCACGACATTACCGCCTGGCGTGGGAGTTATGAGTATGCCGAGTGGGAGTTCTACCTGAATGCCATTGGCTACCACGACGCCGATGTTCGCCGTGGCCACACCTTCAACCGCAACCACCTGACCATCGAAGCTGCCATCGCCGGCATGGGAGTGGCGATTGCGCGACGCACCTTGCTCAACGATGAACTGGAGCGCGGCACCTTGATCGTGCCGTTCGGCCTCGCGGTGCCCAACCACAAACGCTATGTGCTGCTGTACGCGCCGGGCGCGCTGAGCCATCCGGGCGTGCGCGCGGTGCATGACTGGCTGGTAGAGGAAGCAGGGATTTTTCGCGCATTGCACCCCCTGGGAGAGGGGCAATTGTGAGGATCGCGTGGCGTAAGAAGATGTAACTAACTCCCCACCCTAACAGCGTTTTTGCTTGTCGTCAGGGTTAATTTGTAATGTGGGATTTATCTTTGCAAAGGGGTTGAAATGTTTCTCTGGCTGCTCAATTGTGTAATCAAGAGGTCATGGTTTCACCACCCCGGTGTTGCAGTTTGTGATCTCTCGCGAGCTAGCTGAAATAAGGGAAGAACTATGCAAATCCAAGTCAATAGCGATAACCATATTGAAAGCAGCATCCGACTGGAGGAGTGGGTACGTACCACCATTGAGAGCACGCTTGAACGTTATGAAGAAGACCTGACCCGAGTGGAGGTCTACCTGCGGGATGAGAACGGCGACAAGCCCGGTCCCCACGATTTAAGTTGCCGCCTGGAAGCGCGGCCAAAAGGCCATCAACCGCTGTCGGTGTCCGCCAAGGGCGATACCCTGGAACAGGCGATTGACAGTGCGGCCACCAAGCTGGATCACGCGTTGGAACATCTGTTCGGCAGACTGCAAGGCAAGCCCCGCGCTGCCGCGAAAAACCAGCCAATCAACAAAGTGAACGAAGACGCGCTGGAACAGGAATTCCTGGAAAACGAAAACGCTGTCATCAACGGCTAACTTTCTTTTCACCCCCTGCAAACGGGCCTGCATCTGCAGGCCCGTTTTCGTTCAGCGGCCGCGTCGGAAAAAATACCGGCTCAGCATCGCCAGCCCGCCAGCACCCAGACCGGCAAACAGCATCGCCCAACCGGCGCCGTTGCGCAGTGCCGCCTGGGCGTCGTTGACTGTCAGCTCCATTGACTGCAACTTTCCTGCGGCAATCCTTTGGCTGATAACCGGCCAATCCATTGCCGTGGTGGCGGGCAGCACCTCGGCCAACTGATGGCTGATCCCCAGCAATAGCACCAACCCCATCAGCGCAATGTTGAGCGCCAGGGTGATCAGCCGTGCGCTAAGATCGATGCCTGAGGCCATGCCCGCGCGGTCGGCCGACACCGAACCGGTGGTGGTGTTGGTGGTGGGCGAGTTGGTCAGCGCCAGGCCTACGCCGGCGATCACGCAACTGAGCAGCACCAACTCGATACGTGGATGCTGGGCCCCGTTGACCGCGGCCATGGCCAGGAAACCCGCGCCCATCAGGCCCAGGCCCAGGGGGATGATGCGTTCGGCGCCATAGCGCAGGGCCAGGCGCTCGGCCAGCGGCGGCACCAGCAGGGTCGGCAGGGTGTAGGCGAGCAACGCGGCGCCGGTGGTCAGGGTGTCGTAACCCAGGCCCGCCTGAAAGTACAACGGCAGGTAGATCATGAACGGCCAGAAGCTGAAGTTCATGCCGATCGAGCCCATCAGCGCGCCGTTGAACCGCTGGATGCGGAACACCGAGAAGTCGAACATCGGGTGCGCACTGCGCAACTCGACCGTGATGAACAGCAGCAAGCCGAGCACCGACAACGCCGCCCAACCGAGCATGGCCGGAGCGCCGAAGCCGTGCTCGCTGCCTTGGGTGATGAAGTACACCAGGGCGAACACCGACAGGGTCAAGGTGAGCATGCCGGCGATGTCCAGGCGATGAGCGGCCGGATCGCGGGATTCCTGCACGCTGATGCGCAGCAGCACCAGGGTGAACAGGGTGAGCGGCACATGCACGAGGAACACCCAACGCCAATCCGCCACCGCCAGGATCAATGCGCCGATCATCGGACCGAAGCCCAGGCCCACGCCGGCAATCACGCCCCATATTGCAAACGCCCGCGCCCGCGCTGCCGGTTCGCGAAACAGGTGCGACAGGATGGCGAACTGGCAAATCATCATCGCCCCGGCGCCGATGCCCTGGACAAACCGCGCTGTGATCAGCAGCGACGCATCCTCGGCCAGCCCGCAGGCCAGCGAGGCCAAGCCGAACACCCACAGGCACAACACCAGCATGCGCCGACGACCAAAGCGATCTGCCAGTGTGCCGGCCGCCATCAACACGCTGGTACAGGCCAGGGTGTAGGCGTTCATGATCCATTGGGCGTCCTGGAAGCCCGTGCCCAATTCTCGTTCCAGGGTGGGCAGGATGACGGGCACGCTGGAGATTTCCAGGCCGAACATCAGTGCCACCAGGCACACAGCGGTGAGTGCCAGGTTGTTTCTGGCGGTGAGCGGGGGGCTGGCAGCCGATAACGTGGCGGCGGGTGGCATGGGATTCTCCTGTGGATGACGTGTCGGGTTATTTTCAGGGGAATCTGGTTCTTTATTCGTGATAATTTTTCTCTTGATAAGGGAATCAGGAGCGACAATTACCGCATGACCACTCCACGTTTTGATGGTGTTGAACTCTTTCTGCAAATCGTCGAAAGCGGCACCCTGACCGAGGCCGCCGAACGGCTGAATCTCACGCGCTCTGCGGTCGGCAAGGGCCTGGCGCGATTGGAGGCACGCCTGGGCACGTGTCTGCTGCAGCGCTCCACCCGGCGCCAGCGTTTGACCGAGGACGGTCAGGCGTATTACGAACATTGCCTACGTGCGCTGGCGGAACTTGAGGCTGCCGAATCGGTGCTGGAAAGCGGCCGGCAGCAGCCACGCGGCCGTTTGCGGGCCAGCTTGCCGCTGGCTTTCGGGCACCACTACGCGGCCCCTGCGCTGTGGGGGTTGCTGGCGAGTTATCCGCAGTTGGAGATCGAGATCAGCTTCGCCGATCGGCTGGTGGACCTGGCACAGGAAGGCTTCGACGTCGCCGTGCGCATCGGCCCGCTGCCCGACACCGACCGCCTCAGTGCGCGTCGTCTGGGCGAGCAGGCCGTGGGACTGGCGGCATCACCGGCGTACTTGCAGCGCGTCGGGCCGATTGAATGCATCGAAGACCTTGCCGGCCATCGCGGTATCGCCTATCGCAGCATTACCCCGCACCGCAACCGCGTGGCCTCGCCGCTGATAATGGATGACATGCAGGCCGTGGCGGATGCCGCCATCGCAGGCGTGGGCCTGGCCTGGTTGCCGAGTTGGTTGATTGCGCACTATGTGATGCGTGGGCAGTTGGTCGCGGTGTTGCCCGACTATCGCGAGCAACCTGCGCCCATCCATGTGATCTGGCCCACGGCCGTGCATATGCCGGCCAAGACACGTTGTGCAATCGATGCGTTGGTCGCGGCCACCCCCAGTTGCCTGGCGGGCAGTTAGAGCCGGCAGGTCAGGGCGAGCAAAACGGGTTTGTTGTGGCGAGCCCGCTCGCCACAGGTTGTGTGTTGCTTGGGCAGTTAGAACGCGATGGAGGTCTGCACGTACACCGTACGCGGTTCACCGACGTATTTGCCCTTGTTGTTATCGTCGAACGAACGGGTGAAGTACTGCTTGTTGAAGATGTTCTTCACGCCGACTGCCACGTTCAAATCCGACAGTTGCGGGCCGAAATCATAGGCCGCGCGGCTGCTGAACAGCATGTAGCCGGGGATGCGTCCGTTGGCACCGTCGGCGGTCTCGGCCTCGGTGTTGGCGTTATCGGCGAACTGGCTGCTCTGGTAGCTGCTGTCCACATTGAGCTTCCAGCGCCCTTCGGTGTAACCCACGCCGAGGGTGCCTTTGTGCTTGGACGAGAAGGGCACGCGATTGCCTTTGTTCGGGCCGTCTTCGCGGATGGTGGCGTCGACGTAGGCGTAGGTGGCGTACACATCGATACCGGCCAACGCCGGGCTCAAACCATCGAGGGCGTAGTTGACGCTGGTTTCGATACCCTGGTGGCGCGTCTCGCCCCGGGCGATTACCGAGTCGTTGGTCTGGTTGCTTTCATACTGGTTATCGAAGTTGATCAGGAACGCGCCGATCTCCGCGCGCAAGGTGCCGTCGTCATAGCGGGTACCCAGTTCCCAGGTGCGGGCTTTTTCCGGTTTGACTTCACCGCTGGTCACACGGTTGGGCATCTGGCTGTACTGCACGCTGCCGAATGAACCTTCGGTGTTGGCGTACAGGTTCCAGTCGTCGGTCAGGTGATAGAGCACGTTCAACGCCGGCAGCGCAGTGTTGTAGTCGCCTTTGTATTTGACGTTGGTCAGGTTGTTGCTCTGCTGGGACTCGATCATCTCGTAGCGGATACCCGGGGTGATGGTCCATTTGCCGATATCAATCCGGTCATCGACGAAGAACGCATTGGCTTCGGTACCACCGCGGGTGTCGCGGTCGTTGCGGCTGTCAGTGCTGGGGATTTGCTGGTTGTTGGCGGAAATCGGCGTGCGGTAGCGCAACTCGTGGCCGGCTTCGTTGATGTAGCGGTAGCCGACGCCCACTTCATGGCTGGTCGGGCCGATGTCGAAGCCTTGGGCGAAACGGGTTTCCACGCCGCGCACCCAATACTCACGCGGGGACAGCGACAGGAAGGTGCCCTGATCCAGGTAGCCGCTGCGCAGGGTCTTGGTGAAGAAGCTGTTGACGGTGAATTCGCGGCGGTCCTGCTCGTAGCGATAGCCGACGTTGAACATCGTACGGCGGCCCCAGAATTTGTCGTAGGGGCGGGTGGACTGATACGGATCGGCCTTGTAGTCCGCAACGTTCAAGCCCCCAGGCATATCGGCCTGGCCTTCGTAGTACTGCGCCATGGCGTTGAAGCTGTTGGCGTCGTCGAGCTGGTATTTGCCTTTGAGGATCAGATCGTCGATGCGCGTGTTGCTGTTTTCGCGCCAGTCGCCGCCACGGGTGCCGGAATACAAAATCGCGCCGCCCAGGCCATTCTCGGCAGTACCGCCGGCCAGCAGGTTGCCGGTGGTCTTGAAGCCGTCATGGCTGGAAGACGGGCTGGTTTCGGTCTGCAAGCCACCTTTGACGGTGGGTGCATCCGGGATCGCACGGGTCACGAAGTTGACCACGCCGCCAACGTTCTGCGGGCCGTAGCGCACCGCGCCGCCGCCACGTACCACGTCAACGGCGTCCATGTTGCCCATGCTGATCGGCGCGAAGGACAGCTGCGGTTGGCCGTACGGCGCGAAGGGTACCGGGATGCCGTCCATCAGCACCGTTGAGCGCGATGCCAGGCGCGGGTTGAGACCGCGAATGCCGAAGTTCAGCGCCATATCGTGGCTACCGGTGCCGTTATTGTCCGGCGCGTTGACGCCGGGAATGCGATTGAGCACGTCCTTGGCCTGGGTGGCGCCCTGGCGTTCGAACTCTTCGCGGCGGATCACGTCACGGGCGCCGGGGTGTTCGAATACATTGGTTTGTGCCGCATCGCCGAGCCAGTCGCCGACCACGCTGGAGGTCGCCAACTCGACAGCCGCCGGCGCTGTTGCCGGTTGCAGGCTGAAGGCATTGTCGCCTTCGGCGCGGGCTTGCAGGCCGGTGCCTTCCAGCAGCTGTTGCAGGCCCTCGGCAGCGCTGTAGTTGCCGGACAGACCACGGCTCTGCATGCCCGCGGTGACCTCGGAGCCGAAGGAAATCAACACGCCGGCTTCACGGCCAAACTGGTTCAGGGCAGCTTCCAGCGAGCTTGGGGCGATGTGATACGGCTTGGCATCGGCCGCCATCACGCCAGGCAGTACGGTGAAGCTGAGGCTGGCGCCCAGTAGCAGCTGGCGCAAGGTGCGAGCGAGAAGGGTCGGTTGCTGGGGCATGGAGGGCGGTCCTGAGAAAGAAGGATCAAGGGGGCTTTCCTTCTCTGTCACGCGAGGTGCGGAAAACGGCTCACGGTGGCTGAAAATAATTTACGCACGGGCCTGGACGGTCACCCAGTAGCGGGTAAAACGCCGCACCTTGACCGGCAGGCTGACTTCCAGCAGGTCGAGAATGCGTTCGCTGTCGTCCAGTGGGTAGCTGCCGGACAGCAGCAGGTTGGCGACCTGCGGATCGCAATTGAGCTGGCCACGGCGATAGCGGCCCAGTTCGGCGAGGAAATCTTCCAGGCGCATATGCGCGGCCACCAGCATGCCGTCGGCCCAGGCGCCGCTGTTGGCGTCGGTAGGGCGCGGGGTGTCCCAGCCCTTGCGGGTGAAGTTGACCTGGTGCGCTGTTTCGACCGTCAAGGGCAGGCCGCTGTAGCGGTTGGGCATTACGTCGACACGCCCAGCGAAGACCGCCAGTTGGGTATGGTCGTTGAACTGGCGCACGTTCAAGCGCGCCGCCTGGCTGCTGAGCAGGCCCTGGCCGGTCAGCACCTGCAGCGGCGCGTTGCCTGCGCTGGCGGTCAGCAGGATCTCGCCTTCGAGCAGGCGTATCAGCCGTTGCTGTCCATCAAAATGCACATCCACCGCACTGCCGGTATTGAGCTGCAATTGGCTGCCATCGGCCAATTGCACCTTGCGCCGTTGGCCGACCGGGCTGCGGTAGTCGGCGGTCAGCGGCGGCAAGATATGTTGCTGGCGCAGGCTCCAGGCCGCAGCCGAACCGGCACCGAGGATCAGCAGCAACTTCAGCGCCTGGCGGCGGCTGGTGGTGGTCGGTGCGTTCAGTGCCGCGTGAGCCAGGGGCGACGGCATGCCGCGCAGGCGTTGGTTGACGCGCTGGATATGGTCCCAGGCGCGCTGATGTTCGCTGTGGGCATTCAGCCATTGCTGCCAGGCCGCTTGCTGGCGTGGGTTGAGCGTGCCTTGCTGCATTTCCATCAGCCAGCGCACGGCTTGTTCGGCGACCTGGGTCGAGACATTCATAGGGCGAAGTAGCAGCGCATGGCGGCTTTATGCAGGTGGCGTTTGACGGTGGCGATGGAAATGCCCAGTTCAGCGCCGATCTGCGCGTATGTCAGGCCGTCGAGTTGGGCCAGCAGGAACGCGCGCTTGACCAGCGTGGGCAAGCCGTCGAGCAATTGGTCCAGCTCCAGCAGGGTTTGCAGGATGATCGCGCGGTCTTCTTCCGAGGGCGCCACCTGTTCAGGCATCTGCGCCAATGCGTCGAGGTAGGCGCGTTCGAGGTCCTGGCGGCGGTAGAAATTGAACAACACGCGCTTGGCGACCGTGGTGAGGAAGGCGCGGGGCTCGATCAGCGTCGGCGCTTCGCGTGCGGTCAGGACCCGGATGAAGGTGTCCTGCGCCAGGTCCGCAGCGCTTTGCGGGCAGCCGAGCTTGCGTCGCAACCAGCCGGTGAGCCAGTGGTGATGGTCGTTGTAGAGCACTTCGACAGGGTTGGACGGCTGCAACGCAAACACTCCACAAGCATGGGCATGCTTTAGAGAACAAGAATTGTTCGCATTGTAGGGCGCCGGAAACCGTTCGGCAATGCACGAAGGCAGGTGTTTCATCCGTTCTGTTTTGCTTATGAGAATATTTATCATTAATATTGCGCGCTGATGAACCTGGCGCCTCCCGCATGAAAAGCAAAACCTCACTGCCTGCCTCCTATCGTCTCGCCGTTACGTCGCGCGTGCTGGCTGCTGTCGTCGGCGGTTACCTGATGGCGTCCCTGGCCAGCATCTGCCTGGCACTGTGGATGCCAACCTCACGCGCCGATGCGGTGATTACCGGGATGATGAGTTCGTTCGTGTTCTACCTGTTGGCAGTGCTGTGGTGCTTTGCCTGTCGTACGGCATGGCGCGCCTGGTGTGGCGTGATGCTGCCGAGTGCGGCGTTTGCCACCCTGGCGGGCGTGGGCTTGTGGATGGCACGCACATGAAAGAGGGCTTTCGCCAGGCCATGGCCTGGTTGCACACCTGGGCCGGGCTGATCTTTGGCTGGCTGCTGTTTGCGATTTTCCTGACTGGCACCCTGGCCTATTTCAAGGATGAGATCAGCCACTGGATGCAGCCCGAGGTGCAGGCCCATCCCCTGGATGATGCGCGCAGTCTGAGCGTCGCCCAGGGCTACCTGCAAACGGTCGCACCGACGGCCGCACGCTGGTTTATCACCTTGCCGGATAGCCGCGACCCTGGCCTGTCGGTGATGTGGCAAGACAAAGTCGACCCTGGCAAGCGCGGCAATTTCATTCAGAAAACCCTCGACCCCGTGAGTGGGCAAGCCGTAGAGGCCCGTGAAAGCATGGGCGGGGAGTTCTTCTATCGCTTCCACTTCCAACTGCAAATGCCATACCCGTGGGGCCGCTGGCTGTCGACCATCGCAGCGATGGTGATGTTCGTGGCGTTGATCACCGGCATCATCACCCACAAGAAAATCTTCAAGGACTTCTTCACCTTCCGCCCCCGCAAAGGCCAGCGCTCCTGGCTCGATGGGCATAACGCGGTGGGTGTGCTGGTGCTGCCGTTTCACCTGATGATCACCTACAGCAGCCTGGTGATTTTCATGAGCATGGTGATGCCGGCGCCGATCGTGGCCTCCTACGGCAACGACACCCGCGCCTTCTTCAATGAAGTATTCCCGGCCACCAATAATGCGCCGGCGCTGGGACAGCCGGGCAAACTGTTGCCGCTGCTGCCGATGTACGAGCAAGCGCGGGCCCAGTGGGCGGGAGGGCATGTCGGGCGCATGGCGGTGAACAACCCGAGCGATGTGAACGCGTCGGTGAATGTGTTCCGCGCCGGTTCCGACAGCGTGGTGCATGGTTTCGGCAGCACCGTGGCGTTCAATGGCACTACCGGCGAACTGCTGCGGGTCAGTGGCGAGCAGTCGCTGCCGGCGGCGATCGGCGGCAGCTTCTATGGCCTGCACATGGGCCATTTCGCCGGTCCGGTGTTGCGTTGGTTGTACTTTATCTGCGGCCTGGCGGGCACGGCCATGATCGGTACGGGGCTGGTGATCTGGCTCGGCAAACGTCAACTCAAGCATGCAAAAACCGGCGTGATGCCGTTTGAACTGCGGTTGGTGGAAGTGCTGAATATCGCCAGCATGTCCGGGCTGCTGATCGCTATTGCGACGTTCTTCTGGGCTAACCGCCTGCTGCCGGTGAGCTTCGCCGCGCGCTCCGATTGGGAAGTGCAGGCCTTCTTTATCGCCTGGGGCCTGAGCCTGTTGCACGCGATCCTGCGCCGGGGTCGCAAGGGGTGGGTTGAGCAATTGAGCTGCGCAGCACTGCTGTTTGCCGCCATCCCGTTGCTCAATGCACTGACCACGCAGCAACATGTTGGCCTATCCCTGGCCCGTGGCGACTGGGCCATGGCCGGCTTCGACCTGACCTGCCTCGCCAGCGGCGTGTTCCTCGCCTGGGCGGCCTGGAAGATGCAACACCGCAAGGCCCCGCAGCCCAAGACCGAGCGTGCGCGGCCACTTCATCTCAAGCAGGAGGCGCACTGAATGCTCCTCGCGCTGCTGATGTGTTACGCCGGGTTCACCGCCTTATGCCTGTCCACCGACCGCCACCACGGCGAACTGCTGCACAGCAAGCCATCGCCTCGGCGGCGCCTTGCTTTGCGCGTCATCGGTTGGCTGCTGCTGAGTGTCTCGATCTGGCCCGCCGTGGCTATCGCCGGTTGGGGCCAAGGCCTGGTGGAGTGGTGCGCGGTGTTGATGCTCAGCGCCCTGTTGCTGGTGCTGTTGTTGCCGTATCGGCCAAGGCTGGCCTTGATCCTGGCAGGCGTCGGCCTGCTGGTCAGCCCTGTTGCCGCCTTCGCAACGTTCTGAGCCGCCGCCATGATGATCAGCACTCCACCCGATTCCCAGGACAGCCCACAGGCTGACGCGGCGGGTGGGCGTGCGCATTTCCTGCAGGTGTTTTTGTCCCAGCGTTCGCAAATGGAAGCGCTGGTCAGCCGGCGGGTGGGCTGCCGCGCTACGGCGGCCGACCTGGTGCAGGACCTGTTCCTGCGTTTTTGGCGTCGGCCATTGGTGCAGGTTGAAGAACTCAGCACCTACCTGTTGCGCTGCGCCGGCAATATCGCCATTGACCACCTGCGCAGCGAAGGCGCGCGGGTGCGCAGCAGCGAAGGCTGGCTGCCGGAACAGCAGGATAACCAGGGCTCCGAACCCCAGGCGGCGCTTGAGGCGGGCAACGACCTG
The DNA here is from genome assembly GCF_001269925.1 of Pseudomonas sp. MIACH. Classification (GTDB taxonomy): domain Bacteria; phylum Pseudomonadota; class Gammaproteobacteria; order Pseudomonadales; family Pseudomonadaceae; genus Aquipseudomonas. Next base: position 145,702 of record NZ_LHVO01000035.1, on the reverse strand, counting down.
CGGCACGTCGAAGCCGCCCTGCGCAGCTTGCCGGAGCGCACCCGGCAGATCTTCCTGCTCAACCGCATTCATGGGCGCAAGTACGCGCAAATCGCCAAGGCCATGGGCCTGTCCCAAAGCGCTGTGGAAAAACATATGATGCGTGCCCTCGAAGCCTGCAAAGCCAGCCTTCGCGAACCATCGTCCCCACGCACGCCAGGGAAAGCACCGTGAACGTCACCCCTACGTCCGACCAGGAACAAGCCGCCCTGGCCTGGCTGAGTCGGTTGCATGACCAGCCCAGCAGTGGCGACCAGGCCACCTTCAGCCGCTGGCTTAGGGCTGATCCTGCGCACGTCGAAGCGTACGCCCAGGCCCAGGTGCTCTGGGAGTTGAGCGAAGTGCCGGCGCGCCAGTTGGCGGATGAAGACGCGCAGGCGTTACAGGGTTACCTCAATGCGATGAACACCCCGACGCACTCGCGGGTGGTGCGCTGGTCCGGCGCCTTGGCCATGGCGGCGTGCCTGGTGTTGATGGTGTGCGTGGGCGCCGGCTGGCAGCCATCGCGCTGGGTCGATGACTTCGGCGCCGATTACGTGAGCGCACCGGGAGAAGTGAAGACCGTCATCCTGGCCGATCAATCCCAGGTCACGCTGGATGCGGACAGCGCCATCGCGGTGGATTTCAGCCACGGTGAGCGGCATATCCAATTACGTCGCGGTGCAGGTTTTTTCAGCGTCACCCACACCGGCGAGTCCTTTGTGGTCGGGGCGGGCAACGGCGAAGCGCGGGTGCTGGGTACGCAGTTCGAAGTGCGCCTGCAACCGGCAGGGGCCGAGGTGACGGTGTTGTCGGGGCGGGTTGGCGTGACGCCGTCGAAACAGGGCCAGCAGCAAATTCTGACGGCGGGCCAGCAAGTGGCCTACGCCGATGGCATCGCCGATCCGCTGCACGCGGTCGACAGCGAATCCCGCCTGGCCTGGCGTGATGGCTGGCTCAACTACTACAAGGCGCCGCTGGCGGAGGTGGTCAAGGACTTGGGGCGTTACTACCCTGGCCGCATCCTGCTGCTCAACGAAGAGATGGGCGCCAGGCGCGTCAGCGGCAGCTTCCCGAGCAAGGACCCGCAGGCGGTACTCAACGCGTTGCAGGCGGTGTTGGGTTTCGAGCAGCACAGCCTGCTGGGGCGGGTGATCGTGGTGCGTTGAATATGATCCTTAGTCTATAGATGCCACAAAAGATACTGTTAAACTCTGCGATGTGGACGACGCGCCAGTGTGATTTGGAATAATAGCGTGTTGATCATTACTAATAGATCTCCCAGCCTGTTAAGTTTCACAGTAGACGCTTTGTTAGTAGCGCGCTTTTATTAAGTCGAAGGAGTTGTCTTGGACTTATAGAGGGTGCGGGTATGAAGTGTTTATTGAGTACTTGTATTGTTTCTGCTGTTCTTGGCTTTGGCAGCCCTGCTATCGCTCAATATGTCACGCATGATCAAACAGGGGCTGCCACCGTTTTTGATATGTGGAAGCGTTACGCTAATACAGTTGCTGATTGTGGTACGCCTAGGCGCCCAGCATTTTTATGCTCAGGTTTGTTTTTGCGCGGTACGGTCTATTCTGACACTTATCGCTTCTGGAATTATGGACCTTCCTCAGTTGAAGCCACTGCATTTTCCTGGTTGCGTAAGGATGCGAAATTTCGTCAGTTCGCATCTGACCATCGGCATGGTTATGTTATGCGTGCTATGTTCGATGTGCCTACTGATTATATTCAGCTTGAAGTGCTATGTGCATTTCCCGTGGACGCAGGCTCTCACGTCAGAACAGAGGCCGGGTGCGGGGATGCGAGTAACACAGTGGAAATAGAGCGCAGTTGCCAGGCGGAAGGTATTACCACGGCGGACGCTTGGCTTGAAGATTACCGGGTCAATCGGAAGTCGCATCATCGGCAATGTGGATTTGATGTGAGACCTGCTTTTGAACCTGCGGGTGCAGCTGCTTTTATGCAATTTGTATATGCGCATAATTTTGCAGATGTGTTGGATGAACACTTCGCCGTTGCAGGCGCGAGTAATAATGAGGTACGTATAAAATCTTGGCCTCACAGTGACGGTAGTCGCGTACCCATCTGGGCTATTTTTTGGGTAAATAAAGATCCTGTTACCGGCGCACCTTCTATGTTGGGTAAGGACGCTGCGCAAAAAGATCAAATGGCAATTTATCAGGATTCTGGGAATTTCATTCCAATAGTCCAAATAGCCTTACCGATGAAGCCTGATCAGGATCCCGCATTCCTCTATGCCGCTGAAGACCAGGCACCCTTGAACACTGTCCTATGCCGCCGATTTGTGGATAAAGCCCAGTGGGTGAACCGCTACGACCCAGGTGTGCAAGCTAATCGCTGGACGCTGCAAGTTACTCCCACGGATTGCGGCAGGCTGAGTCAAGTTAATCAGTTGGATAGTTTTTACGCTGAGGTGGTCGCCAAGTACGGCGGAGATTCCCAGTGGTTGGTAGAGAATAAAGGCGGTGTTCGTCGTCAGTTAGCATGTTTGTTGGATCAATATCGGAATAATACGACGTATAACATTGAGCCGTTCCGTCCGAACGTGTCCCACGCAGAGGCCGTAGCCGCCCAGTGTAATCCCATATAGAAAATGAAGTGTGTTGTTGTATGGATAATCGGAGCTTTCATATTTGTTCGTGATGAGTTATGTGAGGTTGTCATGAAATTTAAATGGGTGTGGATGGTTGTCTTTTTTAAATTGTTGTTTTCTTGTATCTCTTCGAATTACGCAATTGCAGATGCCGTTGGTGATGCAGTTGGGCAGCGGGTTGTTGCCGATCTGCGCGCGCGTTACTTAGATAAGCGAATGTCTTGTACGCGACTGTCTGCACCTGGCTTTACGTGCAACGGCCTTATATTAAGGGTGACGATACCTTCGACGGCTTTCAATTTTTGGGCTCCAAGCCCGACGTCTGTTGCAAATGGAGGATGGTCGTACTCTTATCTACGTCAAGATGCAAAGTTTAAGAGAACAGTGCGCGATGAGAATAACGGGAATATCCTTTATCCACCTCTTTTGACGCCACCCGGAAAACAAATCGCGAATGTGTTATGTGCGTTTCCTGAAGATGGGGGGACCTTTACACGTCCCGCCCAACAAGGCTGTGGCCCCAGCACTAAAGCAACAACGGACAGTCGAGTATGTCACGAGCAGAATATACTGACAGCTGAACAATGGATTACCAAGCATAATAATGATGGTCTGAGCAATATCAATCAATGCGCCTTTAACGTGCGAGACAGTGCCAACGAAAAAGCTACTCAATCTTTTGAAGCTTTTATCAGAGCATCAGTGTTGGATAAAGACACATTTGACCAGCAAAATGAATTGCGTCTTGCTATCTGGGATCCTAGTCAACCCAAAACCCTGCCGATACAAGCCTTGTTTTATTTGCCAGGTGGTTTGGCGGATGCTCAGTATGATCAAACGGACTTTTTGAAAAGCGCTGGTGAGTGCCTTCCTATCATTCAAATGATACTGCCGCAGACACTCTCTGCGGACGCGACCTTTGCGTACTTACCCAGTGATCAGCAGTGCTCGCCATCACCTGCGTCTGAATATATTCAGTCCGCCGTATGGATCGAGCGGTTTGACCCTGGCAGTGGTAAGAATGAATGGAGTTTATCCATGACGCCGACGCAATATGGTCAACAGGCTTCGGCCGATAGAACCGATGCAGTCTTCGCGGAACTGCAGAAAAAGTTTGGCGATGACCCACGGTGGAAAGACAACGACGGCGGTGGTATGCGTCGGCAATTGGTATGCCATTACGTTATTGCTAGGAACAAGGTCCCCTGGAATCTTGAACCCCGCCGTAAGGACACCTCAGAACAAGTGGCCGAGGCTAACGGGTGCAATCCCCCCTATTAACGTGGTGCCTGAATACGCAAGGCGCGGGTCAATGCGCCTTCGCGTTTCCGGTGGATGGGAGATTCAGCGCATTCATTATTTTCTCGGGTGCGAAGTCTCGGACCAAGGTGCCGTTCACGTCCACGAACGGAATCCCGCCACCGCCCAGTGCTTCATACGCCTTGCGCGCCTGGGCGTCCTCCTCGATGTCGAAGGCCCGGTACGGAATGCCTTTCTGGTCCAGGAAGCGGCGGATCTGCTTGCAGTAGCCACACCACTCGGTGGTATACAGCGCCACTCGCGCCGATGCCCGCGTCTTCTCCGAGACCACCTGGGAAGGGTTGAACACCCGCTCGATCTTGCCCCAGTTCTGGATAACCACCACCACCAGCAACACCAGCAGGACTTTCTTGAGAACCCCGCCGAGCATCAGTTACGGCGCTTGAGCTGGTCGGTCAGTTGGGTCGGCAGGCCCTTGATGATGAGGGTGCCGGCGGCTTCGTCGTACTCGATCTTGTCGCCCAACAGGTGCGCTTCAAAACTGATGGACAGGCCCTCGGCGCGCCCGGTGAAGCGGCGGAACTGGTTGAGGGTGCGTTTATCCGCCGGGATTTCCGGCGACAGGCCGTAGTCCTTGTTGCGGATATGGTCGTAGAACGCCTTAGGCCGATCTTCATCGATCAACCCCGACAATTCTTCAAGGCCCATGGGTTCGCCGAGCTTGGCCTGGCTGCTGGCGTAATCGACCAGAGTCTTGGTTTTTTCGCGGGCGGATTCGTCCGGCAAGTCTTCGCTTTCAACGAAGTCGCTGAAGGCCTTGAGCAGGGTGCGCGTCTCGCCCGGGCCGTCGACGCCTTCCTGGCAGCCGATGAAGTCGCGGAAGTATTCCGAGACCTTCTTGCCGTTCTTGCCTTTGATAAACGAGATGTACTGCTTGGATTGCTTGTTGTTCTGCCACTCGGACACGTTGATACGCGCTGCCAGGTGCAGTTGGCCCAGGTCCAAGTGGCGCGACGGGGTCACGTCCAGCTCGTCGGTCACCGCCACGCCTTCACTGTGGTGCAGCAAGGCGATGGCCAGGTAGTCGGTCATGCCTTGCTGGTAGTGGGCAAACAGCACATGGCCGCCGGTGGAGAGGTTGGACTCTTCCATCAGTTTTTGCAGATGTTCGACGGCGGTGCGGCTGAACGTGGTGAAATCCTGGCCACCCTCGAAATATTCTTTCAACCAGCCGCTGAACGGGTGCGCGCCGGATTCGGCATGGAAGAAACCCCAGGCCTTGCCTTGTTTGGCGTTGTAGCTCTCGTTGAGGTCGGCAAGCATGTTCTCGATGGCGGCCGACTCGGCAAGCTCGGAGTCGCGGGCGTGGAGAACTGCGGGTGTGCCGTCGGGTTTTTTGTCGATCAGGTGGACGATGCAATGACGGATCGGCATAGGCTTCTCGGCTGGTTGAAGGGGAGCGGTTGGCCTCCCCGAAAAGTCGCCCAGTGTACCGCACCCATTGGCCAAGACGTGCTTCGAAGGTGTTTTGGGTGCCTTCCGACGGGCCATATGCCTTTTTTTCACGGTTTAGAGCGATAAAGCTGACCAAATGGGTAGGTAGAGGCGGATATTTCCCCGTCTCTGTGCTAGTTTTGCCCCGTCTTACGCCAAGTCTCGGCGATAAGCGTGCATTCAGCATCTGTCAGGTCGAACCAATCCCCGTTTCAAGCATCTATAACCCCGATCTCCGTGGTTATAGCCGGGGGTGCCAGGCCATGACGGTCGGGCTCGACGGCTGACACTGCACTCTGCAATCCATATGAATTTGATAGGGAAGGAACACCACAATGGCTATTACTAAAGACCAACTGATCGCTGACCTGGCTGAAGCAGTAGACGCACCGAAAACCACCGTGCGCGCTCTGCTGGACCAACTGAGCCAAGTTGTTGCTGATCAGCTGGAAAACGGCGGCGAAATCACTCTGCCAGGCGTTGGCAAACTGAAAGTGACCGAGCGTCCTGCCCGTACTGGCCGTAACCCTTCGACTGGCGCTGCCATCGAAATCGCTGCCAAGAAAGTTATCAAGCTGGTTGTGGCCAAAGGCCTGACCGACGCTGTTAACAAGTAAGACGCAGCAAAAAAAACCGTGCTCCGGAGCGATCCGGGCACGGTTTTTTGTTGCCTGCGATTTGTCTCTATCGCACCCAGCGCTGGCGCCAGATCTGCTGCTCGTTCTTGGTCTGGAACGTCCAGGCCACGAAACGGCTTTGCTTCTGGCCCTGGGACATTTCCACCACCTGGCTTTCCAGCACGCCGGCTTTTTTCAGCGCGGTCTCGATCGCGGGCAAGTTTGACGCTTTTGACACCAGGGTGCTGAACCACAACACCTTGTGGGCAAAGTGCGCACTCTCGGCGATCAGTTGCGTCACGAAGCGCGCTTCACCGCCTTCACACCACAGCTCGGCCGATTGGCCACCGAAGTTCAGCACCGGCAATTTGCGCTTCGGATCGGCCCTGCCCAGGGCGCGCCATTTGCGCTCGCTGCCCTTGGTGGCTTCGTCCATGGACGCATGGAACGGCGGGTTGCACATGGTCAGGTCAAAACGCTCACCCGGCTCCAGTAGGCCCAGCAGGATGTGCTTGGGGTTTTCCTGCTGGCGCAACTGGATGACCTTGCTCAGGTCGTTGGATTGCACGATGGCCTTGGCGGCGGCCACGGCGATAGGGTCGACCTCCGAGCCGAGGAAGTTCCAGCGGTACTCCATATAGCCAATCAGCGGGTAGACGCAGTTGGCGCCCATGCCGATGTCCAGCACCTTGACGATTGAACCGCGCGGGATCTTGCCGTCGTTGACACTGGCCAGCAGGTCGGCGAGGAAGTGCACATAGTCGGCACGCCCTGGTACCGGCGGGCACAGGTAATCCGCCGGAATGTCCCAATGCTGGATGCCATAGAAGGCCTTGAGCAGCGCCCGGTTGAACACCCGCACCGCGTCCGGGCTGGCGAAGTCGATGCTCTCTTTGCCATAGGGGTTGATGATCACGAATTGCGCCAGTTCCGGCGTGGTCTTGATCAACGCCTGGAAGTCGTAACGGCCTGTGTGGCGGTTGCGCGGGTGCAGGGTAGCCTCTTTGCGCGGCGCGACGGGTTTGGCCGTTGCAGCGGTTTTAGGCTTCTTGCGTGGAGGTTTGGGCGTAGTGGGGGCGGTCATGATGATTCTGGTGTTGGCTCAAAGTGGCGGCCATTGTCACACATTCCCGAGGATAACTCGGTCAAATGTGGGAGGGGGCTTGCTCCCGATAGCGGTGGATCAGTCAAGACTAGCCTGGCTGACAGATCGCCATCGGGGTGTAGCCCCCTCCCACATTGACTGTATTGCCAGCAAGGGATTGGGAAAATCCAGGCAAAAAAAAGAGACCCGAAGGTCTCTTTCTCCACGCGAATCAAGCCTTAGAGGCTGGAAATCCGCGCATGTTGCTCGGCCAGCTTGCCCAAAGCCTGTTCAGCCTCGGCCAGTTTGGCGCGCTCCTTGTCGATCACTTCAGCCGGTGCCTTGTCGACGAATGCCGCGTTGGACAGCTTGCCGCCCACCCGTTGCACTTCGCCTTGCAGGCGCAGGATTTCCTTGTCGAGACGGGCCAGTTCCGCGCCCTTGTCGATCAGGCCGGCCATCGGTACCAGCACTTCCATGTCGCCGACCAGTGCGGTCGCCGACAGTGGTGCTTCGGCGCCATCGGCCAATACGGTGATCGACTCCAGCTTCGCCAGCTTCTTGAGCAGCGCTTCGTTCTCGGTGAGACGACGCTGGTCTTCGGCGCTGGCGTTCTTCACGAACACCGCCAGAGGCTTGCCCGGGCCGATGTTCATTTCGGCGCGGATGTTGCGCGTGCCGAGCATCAGGGTCTTGAGCCATTCGATATCGCTTTCGGCCGCCTCATCGATGCGTGCTTCGTTGGCCACCGGCCAAGGTTGCAGCATGATGGTCTTGCCTTCGATACCGGCCAGCGGCGCCAGGCGCTGCCAGATCTCTTCGGTGATGAACGGCATGAACGGATGCGCCAGGCGCAGCGCCACTTCCAGCACGCGCACCAGGGTACGACGGGTACCGCGCTGGCGTTCGATCGGCGCGTTTTCGTCCCACAGCACGGGCTTGGACAGTTCCAGGTACCAGTCGCAATACTGGTTCCAGATGAACTCGTACAAGGCTTGTGCGGCCAGGTCGAAACGGAACTGGTCGAGTTGACGGGTCACTTCGGCTTCGGTGCGCTGCAGTTGCGAGATGATCCAGCGGTCGGCCAGGCTCAGTTCGACGGCTTCGCCGTTCTGGCCGCAGTCTTCGCCTTTGTCCAGCACGTAGCGCGCGGCGTTCCAGATCTTGTTGCAGAAGTTGCGATAGCCTTCGACGCGGCCCATGTCGAACTTGATGTCGCGGCCGGTGGACGCCAGCGAGCAGAAGGTGAAACGCAAGGCGTCGGTGCCGTAGCTGGCAATGCCGTCGGCGAACTCGTCGCGGGTCTGCTTCTCGATCTTCTTCGCCAGTTTCGGCTGCATCAGGCCCGAGGTGCGTTTCTGCACCAGGGTTTCCAGGTCGATGCCGTCGATGATGTCCAGCGGGTCCAGGACGTTGCCCTTGGACTTGGACATCTTCTGGCCTTGGCCATCACGCACCAGGCCGTGCACGTACACGGTCTTGAACGGTACCTGCGGGGTGCCGTCTTCATTCTTCACCAAGTGCATGGTGAGCATGATCATCCGGGCAACCCAGAAGAAAATGATGTCGAAGCCGGTGACCAGCACGTCGGTGGAGTGGAATTTTTTCAGGAACTCGGTCTGTTGCGGCCAACCCAGGGTGGAGAAGGTCCACAGGCCCGAGCTGAACCAGGTGTCGAGTACGTCGTTGTCCTGCTGCAGCGCAACGTCCGGGCCGAGGTTGTGCTTGGCACGTACTTCGGCTTCGTCGCGGCCGACATAGACCTTGCCCGACTCGTCGTACCACGCCGGAATGCGGTGGCCCCACCACAGTTGACGGCTGATGCACCAATCCTGGATGTCACGCATCCACGAGAAGTACATGTTTTCGTACTGTTTAGGCACGAACTGGATGCGGCCGTCTTCCACGGCAGCAATCGCAGGTTCTGCCAGCGGCTTGGTGGATACGTACCATTGGTCGGTCAGCCACGGCTCGATAATGGTGCCGGAGCGGTCGCCCTTCGGCACTTTCAGGCCGTGGTCGTCAACGCTGACCAGCAGGCCGGCGGCGTCGAAAGCGGCAACGATCTGCTTACGCGCTTCGAAACGGTCAAGGCCGGCGTATTCGGCCGGGATCTTGCCGTCGATGCTTTCGTTCAGTGTGCCGTCCAGGTTGAACACCTGGCAGGCCGGCAATACGGCGGCGTTCTTGTCGAAGATGTTCAGCAGCGGCAGGTTGTGGCGCTTGCCGACTTCGTAGTCGTTGAAATCGTGGGCTGGGGTGATTTTCACGCAGCCGGTGCCGAATTCAGGGTCGCAGTAGTCGTCCGCGATGATCGGGATGCGGCGGCCAACCAGTGGCAGCTCGACGAACTTGCCGATCAGTGCCTGGTAGCGCTCGTCATTCGGGTTAACCGCGACGGCGGCATCGCCAAGCATGGTTTCCGGACGGGTGGTGGCGACGATCAGGTAGTCGTTGCCTTCAGCGGTCTTGGCGCCGTCGGCCAGCGGGTACTTGAGGTTCCACAGGAAACCTTTCTCGTCGTGGTTTTCCACTTCAAGGTCGGAAATCGCCGTGTGCAGCTTGGTGTCCCAGTTGACCAGGCGCTTGCCACGGTAGATCAGGCCATCTTCATGCAGGCGCACGAAGGCTTCTTTCACCGATTCCGACAGGCCGTCGTCCATGGTGAAACGCTCGCGGCTCCAATCGACGGACGAGCCGAGGCGACGGATCTGACGGCTGATGTTGCCGCCGGACTGGTCTTTCCATTCCCAGATTTTCTCCAGGAATTTCTCGCGACCCAGGTCGTGACGGTTCTGGCCGGTGGCTTCGAGTTGGCGCTCCACCAGCATCTGGGTGGCGATACCGGCGTGGTCGGTACCCGGTTGCCACAGGGTGTTGCGGCCCTGCATACGGCGGAAGCGGATCAACGCATCCATGATCGCATTGTTGAAGCCATGGCCCATGTGCAGGCTGCCAGTGACGTTCGGTGGCGGAATCATGATGGTGTAGGACTCGCCCGCGCCTTGCGGAGCGAAATAGTTCTCGGACTCCCAGGTGTTGTACCAGGAAGTTTCAATAGCGTGCGGCTGGTAGGTCTTATCCATGCGCGGCGGGACCCTAGTTGGCATTTATTCAGGAAAGCCGGCAAGTATAACGGGGGATAGGGCGCAGGGCGAGGCGAAGACGGGGTTAAGGGCAGGCAAGCAAATGTGGGAGGGGGCAAGCCCCCTCCGACAGGGGATCTATGGACGGTTTAAGACTGGTACTGGCTGAGCAGCCGCTCCATGCGCGCATCCATCCGGCGCTTGATCTCGGTTTCGATATGGGGGGCAAAGTCGTCGATCACGTCTTGCATGATCAGTTGCGCAGCGGCACGCAGTTCGTTGTCCAGGTGCAGCAGCAGGGCGTCGGGGCCCTTCTCAGCGGGCGCAGGGGCAGTGTCCACGACGACGGGAGCTTCAACGACCGGCTCCGGTGCAGCCTGCTTGCTACCGACCATGTCGAACAACAGCGGAATCTGTACCTCGCCATCGGCCTGTTCGGTCAGCAGCGGCGGTTGCAAGCCATCATCACCCAGCAACTGACGGATCGACTCGAGGTCGTCCAGCAGGTGGTCATCTTTTTTTGTCGGGTTGGGAGTGTCCATCATGTACTCAAAGTCGTTGTAGCCGGTGATCTTGCAAAGGATAGCCCTGTTCGCGGTAGAAACGGAAACTCTCCCGCGCGGCCTGACGAATAGCCGGATCTTCCACCACCACTTCCGCCACACGGGCGAAGGCCTTGGCAAAAGGCGGTACTTTCAGGTCGAGGTTGACCAGCAGGTCATGGTGATCGCCGCAACTGTCGCCCAAACCCAGGACAACCTGGCCTTCGGGTTCGGATTCTGCGGGGCCGTGGGGCACGAAGCTTTCGCCCTTGAAGCGCCACAGGCGGGCGTCGAGCTCGTCGCGTTGGGTGGCATCGCTGCAATGCAGGTAGATGCGGTGGCCCATGCGCCAGGCTTTTTCGGTGAGTTTGCAGGCAAAGTCCAGGCGCGCAGAGGGATCGGCGCTGGGCAATATATAGAAGTCGACTTGGGTCATTGCGGTTCCTGGGCTGCCGCGCCTGCCGCCGTCATAATGTAGGAGCGAGCTTGCTCGCGAAGAACCTGAGAACAATGCGTTCATCCAGGATGAACGCGTTATCGTTGACGCTCTTCGCGAGCAAGCTCGCTCCTACAGTTGACCGCGGCAGGCAGCCGGGCAGGTGTTTAGGCTTTGGCGCGGTCCAGCAGGTATTGGGTCAGCAGTGGCACCGGACGGCCGGTGGCGCCCTTGTCCTTGCCGCCGCTGGTCCACGCGGTGCCGGCGATGTCCAGGTGCGCCCAGTTGAAGTTCTTGGCAAAGCGCGACAGGAAGCACGCAGCGGTGATGGTGCCGGCTTTCGGGCCACCGATGTTGGCGATGTCGGCGAACGGGCTGTCCAGCTGTTCCTGGTATTCATCGAACAGCGGCAGTTGCCAGGCGCGGTCGTCGGCGGCCTTGCCGGCGCTGAGCAGTTGCTCGATCAACTCGTCGTTGTTGCCCAGCAGGCCCGAGGTGTGGGAGCCCAGGGCAACGATGCAGGCACCGGTCAGGGTGGCGATGTCGATCACGGCCTGCGGCTTGAAGCGCTCGGCGTAGGTCAGTGCATCGCACAGCACCAGGCGGCCTTCGGCGTCGGTGTTGAGGATTTCCACGGTCTGGCCGCTGAGGGTGGTGACGATGTCGCCCGGACGGGCAGCGCCGCCGCTCGGCATGTTCTCCGCGCAGGCCAGGATGCACACCAGGTTGATCGGCAGCTTCAGTTCCAGCACGGCACGCAAGGTACCGAACACGCTGGCGGCTCCGCCCATGTCGTACTTCATCTCGTCCATGCCCAGGCCTGGCTTGAGGCTGATGCCGCCAGTGTCGAAGGTGATGCCTTTACCGACCAGGGCGTAAGGCTTCTCGGACTTCTTGCCGCCGTTGTATTGCATCACGATCAGGCGTGGCGGCTGGTCGCTGCCCTGGCCCACGGCATAGAACGAGCCCATGCCCAGTTCCTTGATCTTCTTCTCGTCCAGGACTTCGACTTTCAGGCCCTTGAACTCTTTACCCAATGCCTTGGCCTGTTCGCCCAGGTAGGTCGGGTGGCAGATGTTCGGCGGCAGGTTGCCCAGGTCGCGGGTGAACGACATGCCATTGGCGATGGCCTGGGCGTGGGTCACGGCGCGCTCGACTTCAGCCTGGGCGGCCTTGATGGTCAGCAGGGTGATTTTCTTCAGGGCGCGGGGTTCGGCTTTCTGGCTCTTGAACTGGTCGAAGAAGTAGCCGCCGTCCACCAGGGTCTCGGCCAGCAGGCGGGTCTTGCCGTAGCTGTCACGGCCTTTGACCACGATTTCATCGAGCGCCAGCGCTGCATCGTTGCCGCCCAGGCCCTTGAGGGTGTTGAGGATGCCGCTGATGATCTTGCGGAACGGGCGGTCGCCCAGTTCAGCGTCCTTGCCCACGCCCACCAGCAATACGCGGTCGGCCTTGAGGTTGGGCAGGCTTTGCAGCAGCAGGCTCTGGCCGACTTTGCCGGCCAGGTCGCCGCGCTTGAGGACCGCGCTGATGGCGCCGCCGCTGAGTTCGTCGAGTTGCTTGGCGGCCACGCCCAGCGTGCGGCCTTCGCCGATGGCGACCACGAGGGTGGCGGTTTTCAACGTTTCGGGGCTAACGCTTTTTACAACCAATTCCATTTTCGGGTCCCTTATAAAGGTCTGAGAGCCTGCGTTTGTACGCAGGCTTTAAAGCTTGGCAGCTGTGTAAACCGCCAGCGACAAAGGCCGCAGTTTGAACCTCGCCGACGGAGCCTGACAACCCTTGGCGCACGCTTTGTAGGTGTGCGTGAGGTTGCGCAGTGACAGGCGCGGTCAATCACAGGATAATGCGCAATCTTTTTAGCTGGCCCGGTGTAAATGGGCTGACTCGGTATGCTTGCTTGTTTGGCCGCCTTAGCCTGACAACCCTGGAGTGTCTGGTTTGATCGTCTTCCGTTATCTGTCCCGCGAAGTCCTGTTGACCCTGAGTGCCGTGAGTGCGGTCCTGCTGGTCATCATCATGAGTGGTCGTTTCGTCAAATACCTGGCCCAGGCTGCCTCTGGCGCCCTGGACCCAGGCTCGTTGTTCCTGATCATGGGCTTTCGCCTGCCAGGGTTTTTGCAACTGATCCTGCCGCTGGGCCTGTTCCTTGGGATCCTGCTGGCATACGGGCGCTTGTACCTTGAAAGTGAAATGACCGTGCTCTCGGCCACCGGCATGAGCCAGCAGCGTCTGCTGGGCATGACCATGATTCCAGCGGCCGGCGTTGCGCTGATCGTGGCCTGGCTGAGCCTGAGCCTGGCTCCGCAGGGCGCCATGCAATTTCAGCTGGTGCTGAACAAGCAGGACGCGATGACTGAATTCGACACCCTCGAACCTGGGCGTTTCCAGGCGCTCAATGACGGCTCGCGGGTGACCTACACCGAAACCCTGACCGACGACCGCGCCAACCTGGGCGGTGTGTTCATCTCCGAAAAACGTTTTGGCCAAGACAAGAAAGACCGTGGCATTTCCGTGCTGGTGGCGGATTCGGGTCGCCAGGAAGTGCGCCCTGACGGCAGCCGCTACCTGATTCTGGAAAATGGCTATCGGTACGATGGCAGCCCAGGCATGGCGGACTATCGTGCGATCAAGTACGACACCTATGGCGTGATGCTGGCCCGCCCGGACATCAGCGACGAAGTCACCGACCGCGACGCCATCCCCACGACGGACCTGCTCGGTAGCAAGGAACTGCGTTCCATCGCCGAGCTGCAATGGCGGATTTCCCTGCCGTTGCTGGTGTTTATCGTGACCCTGATGGCCGTGCCGCTGTCGCGCGTCAACCCGCGCCAGGGCCGTTTCCTCAAGCTGTTGCCGGCGATCCTGCTGTACATGGCTTACCTCACCATCCTGATTTCCGCCCGTGGCTCCCTGGAAAAAGGCAAGTTGTCGCCGGTCCTCGGCCTGTGGTGGGTGCACGGGATGTTCCTGGTGATTGGCCTGGGGCTGCTTTATTGGGAGCCTATTCGTTTGAAAATGATGAGCCGTCGTGGCCAGAAGGAGTTGGCTCGTGGGTAAGCTCGATCGTTATATCGGTAGCAGCGTCCTGATCGCCATCCTGGCGGTACTGGGCATCATCCTGGGCCTGGCCTCGTTGTTCGCCTTCATCGATGAGGTCGGCAACGTCAGCGACACCTATACCGTGTGGGACGTGCTGAGCTACGTGGCGCTGACCGCGCCGCGTCGTCTCTACGACATGATGCCGATGGCCGCGCTGATTGGTTGCCTGATCGGCCTGGGCAGCCTGGCCAGCAACAGCGAACTGACCATCATGCGTGCTGCTGGTGTCTCCATCGGTCGTATCGTCTGGGCGGTCATGAAGCCGATGTTGCTGCTGATGCTGTGCAGCGTGCTGATCGGTGAATACGTCGCGCCGCCGGCCGAAAGCACTGCCCAGGCCAATCGCGCCCTGGCCCAAGGGTCGGGCGATGCACAAAGCGCCAAGCATGGCCTGTGGCACCGTCAGGGTGATGAGTTCATCCATATCAACGCCGTGCAACCGGGCGGGTTGTTGATCGGTGTGACGCGCTACACGTTCGATAAGGAACGTCACATGCTGTCGTCCAGCTTCGCCAAACGCGCGCAGTACAGCGACGAAAAGTGGCAACTGACCGACATCACCACCACCCACTTCCGCAATGTCGGCCAAGGCACCAAGGCCAGCACCGAAGTGATCAATGTGCCAAGTGAAGAGTGGGACATCGCCCTCAAGCCGGAACTGCTCAATACGGTAGTGATGATCCCCGAAAGCCTGCCGATCTCCGGGCTGTGGGGCTATATCCACTACCTGAAGGACCAGGGTTTGAATAACGGTCGTTACTGGCTGGCATTTTGGGTCAAGGTGTTGCAGCCGGTGGTGACCGCCGCACTGGTGCTGATGGCGATCTCGTTCATCTTCGGTCCGTTGCGCTCCGTGACCCTCGGCCAGCGGGTATTTACCGGCGTGCTGGTAGGGTTCACCTTCCGTATCGCCCAGGATCTGCTCGGCCCGTCGAGCCTGGTGTTCGGGTTCTCGCCACTGTTTGCAGTGCTGGTGCCGACGGCCATCTGTGCCCTGGCTGGGTTCTGGCTGCTGCGCCGAGCCGGCTGATACCGTACTTATGCGCAAAAAAATGCCCCGCTCGAATGAGTGGGGCATTTTTGTTCTGGTCAGCAAAGATGACGTCTGGCCTGAGCATCAGGTACAATTCCCGGCTATTTTTCAGCGGGCAATCTGCCTGCAGCCTTTTTGAGTGTTGATCCGTGAGTGATTTGAGTCATATCCGCAATTTCTCCATCATCGCCCACATTGACCATGGTAAGTCGACGCTGGCCGATCGATTCATCCAGATGTGCGGCGGCCTTGCCGAGCGTGAAATGGAAGCCCAGGTGCTGGACTCCATGGACCTCGAACGCGAGCGCGGGATCACCATCAAGGCCCACAGCGTTACCCTGTACTACACCGCCAAAGACGGTATCAAGTACCAGTTGAACTTCATTGACACCCCGGGCCACGTTGACTTCACCTACGAAGTCAGCCGCTCCCTGGCGGCCTGCGAAGGTGCGCTGCTGGTGGTGGACGCGGGCCAGGGCGTTGAAGCCCAGTCCGTGGCCAACTGCTACACCGCCATCGAGCAAGGCCTGGAAGTCATGCCGGTGCTGAACAAGATCGACCTGCCGCAGGCCGATCCAGACCGCGTAAAAGAAGAAATCGAAAAAATCATCGGCATTGACGCCACCGACGCCGTCGAGTGCAGCGCCAAGACCGGCCTGGGCGTCGACGAAGTGCTCGAACGCCTGGTCAAGACCATTCCAGCCCCCACCGGCAACTACGAAGATCCGCTGCAAGCGTTGATCATCGACTCCTGGTTCGACAACTACCTGGGGGTTGTCTCCCTGGTACGCGTGCGCCACGGCCGTGTGAAGAAGGGCGACAAGATCCTGGTCAAGTCCACCGGCAAGATCCACCTGGTGGACAGCGTCGGCGTATTCAACCCCAAGCACACCGCGACCACTGATCTGAAAGCCGGCGAAGTAGGCTTCATCATCGCCGGTATCAAGGACATCCACGGTGCGCCGGTCGGTGACACCCTGACCTTGAGCTCCACCCCTGACGTCGACGTGCTGCCGGGCTTCAAGCGTATCCAGCCGCAGGTCTACGCCGGCCTGTTCCCGGTCAGCTCCGACGACTTCGAAGACTTCCGCGAAGCCCTGCAAAAGCTGACCCTCAACGACTCGTCGTTGCAGTACACCCCGGAAAGCTCCGACGCCCTGGGCTTCGGCTTCCGCTGCGGCTTCCTCGGCATGCTGCACATGGAGATCATCCAGGAGCGCCTGGAGCGCGAATACGATCTGGACCTGATCACCACGGCGCCAACGGTTATTTTTGAGCTGCTGCTCAAAAACGGTGAAACGATTTACGTCGACAACCCGTCCAAGCTCCCAGACCTGTCTTCCATCGAAGACATGCGCGAACCGATCGTGCGGGCCAATATCCTTGTGCCGCAGGAACACCTGGGCAACGTCATTACCCTGTGTATCGAAAAGCGTGGCGTGCAGCACGACATGCTGTTCCTCGGTACCCAGGTGCAAGTGACCTACGATTTGCCGATGAACGAAGTGGTCCTGGACTTCTTCGACCGTCTCAAATCCACCAGTCGCGGCTATGCTTCGTTGGATTATCATTTCGACCGTTACCAATCGGCTAATCTGGTCAAGCTGGATGTGCTGATCAACGGCGATAAGGTCGATGCCCTGGCACTGATCGTGCACAAGGACAACGCGCACTACAAAGGTCGCCAACTGACCGAGAAGATGAAAGAACTGATTCCGCGCCAGATGTTCGACGTCGCGATCCAGGCCGCCATTGGCGGGCAGATCATTGCGCGGACCTCCGTCAAGGCTCTCAGAAAGAACGTACTGGCCAAATGCTACGGCGGTGACGTAAGCCGTAAGCGCAAGCTGCTTGAGAAGCAAAAGGCCGGTAAAAAACGCATGAAGCAAGTGGGTAACGTGGAAATTCCACAAGAAGCCTTCCTTGCGGTGCTCAGGTTGGATAGTTAGGTCCTATGTCGCTAAATTTCCCGCTGTTGCTGGTCATCGCCGTTGCCGTTTGCGGTCTCCTGGCGTTGCTCGATCTGGTGTTCTTCGCCCCGCGTCGGCGGGCGGCTATCGCGGCCTATCAGGGCAGCGTCAGCCAGCCTGATGGCGTGGTGATCGAGAAGCTGAACAAAGAGCCCTTGCTGGTTGAATACGGCAAGTCGTTCTTTCCGGTGTTGTTCATCGTGCTGGTCTTGCGCTCGTTCCTGGTAGAACCGTTTCAGATCCCGTCGGGTTCGATGAAACCTACCCTGGACGTGGGCGACTTCATCCTGGTGAACAAGTTCTCCTACGGGATTCGCCTGCCGGTGATCGATAAGAAGGTCATTGAAGTCGGTGATCCGCAGCGCGGCGATGTGATGGTGTTCCGCTACCCGAGCGACCCGAACGTCAACTACATCAAGCGTGTGGTAGGCCTGCCGGGCGACGTGATTCGCTACACCAGCGACAAGCGCCTGTTCATCAATGGCGAGTCGGTGGCCGAGAAGTTGATCGGTTCCGAACCGAACAGCCTGGGCAGCGCCGAGCTGTACCAGGAAAAACTCGGGGCGGTAGAGCACGAAATCCGCAAGGAAATGAGCCGCTACCGCGCCATGCCTGATGGCGAGTGGAAAGTGCCGGCCGGGCACTACTTCATGATGGGCGACAACCGCGACAACTCCAACGACAGCCGCTACTGGGATGACCCGAGCATTCCCAAGGATCTGCTGGGCATGGTTCCCGACCAGAATATCGTCGGCAAGGCCTTCGCGGTCTGGATGAGCTGGCCGGAACCCAAGCTCAGCCACCTGCCGAACTTCTCGCGGGTCGGGCTGATCAAGTAATACAAGCGGCGCTGTGAACACAGCGCCGACTGCTTTTCTGGGGCTTGGACATTTTCCGTCCCCATGCAATACCAACCAGGATTTGAATTTGAACACTGCGTCAATCGTCGATGGCCGCCGGTGCCACCACACAGATATGGGTAAACCGTGACCGTTTCTCTAAGTCGTCTCGAGCGCCAGCTCGGCTACACCTTCAAGGATCAGGAATTGATGGTCCTTGCCCTCACACACCGCAGCTTTGCAGGGCGTAATAACGAACGCCTGGAATTCCTCGGTGATGCCATCCTCAATTTTGTCGCCGGTGAAGCGCTGTTCGAGCGTTTCCCCCAAGCCCGTGAAGGCCAGTTGTCACGCCTGCGCGCACGCCTGGTAAAAGGCGAGACCCTGGCCGTGCTGGCCCGTGGCTTTGGCCTGGGCGAGTACCTGCGGTTGGGTTCCGGTGAGTTGAAGAGCGGCGGTTTTCGCCGTGAGTCGATCCTGGCCGATGCGCTTGAAGCGTTGATCGGTGCGATCTACCTCGATGCCGGCATGGAAGCAGCCAAGGAGCGCGTCACCGCCTGGCTGACCTCCGAGATCGAAAGCCTCACGCTGGTCGACACCAACAAAGATCCGAAGACCCGCCTGCAGGAATTCCTGCAGTCGCGCGGTTGTGACCTGCCACGCTACGAAGTGGTGGATATCCAGGGTGAGCCCCATTGCCGCGTGTTCTTCGTGGAATGTGAAATCACCTTACTGAATGAAAAAAGCCGAGGTCAGGGTGTGAGCCGTCGTATTGCCGAACAGGTAGCGGCCGCTGCAGCACTGATTGCCCTGGGCGTGGAGAATGGCCATGACTGATTCAACCGCAACACGCTGTGGCTATGTTGCCATCGTCGGCCGCCCGAACGTGGGCAAGTCGACGCTGCTGAACCACATCCTCGGCCAGAAGCTTGCAATCACCTCGCGCAAGCCGCAGACCACCCGCCACAACATGCTGGGCATCAAGACCGAAGGCAACGTGCAAGCGGTCTACGTCGACACCCCAGGCATGCACAAAGGCGGCGAGAAAGCCCTTAACCGCTACATGAACAAGACCGCCTCGGCAGCGTTGAAAGACGTCGACGTGGTGATCTTCGTGGTCGACCGCACCAAATGGACCGACGAAGACCAGATGGTGCTGGAGCGTGTGCAGTACGTCACCGGCCCGTTGATCGTCGCGCTGAACAAGACCGACCGCATCGAAGACAAAGCCGAGCTGATGCCGCACCTGAGCTGGTTACAGGAGCAACTGCCGAACGCCCAGATCATGCCGATCTCGGCCCAGCACGGTCACAACCTCGACGCCCTGGAGCGCGTGATCGCCGGCTACCTGCCGGAGAACGAGCACTTCTTCCCGGAAGACCAGATCACCGACCGCAGCAGCCGTTTCCTCGCCGCCGAACTGGTGCGCGAGAAAATCATGCGCCAGATGGGCGCCGAGCTGCCGTACCAGATCACCGTCGAAATCGAAGAGTTCAAGCAGCAGGGCAAGACCCTGCATATCCATGCGCTGATCCTCGTCGAACGTGATGGCCAGAAGAAAATCATCATTGGCGACAAGGGCGAGCGCATCAAGCGCATCGGCACCGAAGCGCGCAAGGACATGGAATTGCTGTTCGATTCCAAGATCATGCTCAACCTGTGGGTGAAGGTTAAAGGCGGCTGGTCTGACGATGAGCGTGCACTGCGCTCCCTCGGCTACGGCGACCTGTAAAGACACCGCAGGGCAAAAATGTGGGAGGGGGCTTGCTCCCGATAGCGGTGGGTCAGTTAATAGATAAGTGACTGAACCACCGCTATCGGGAGCAAGCCCCCTCCCACATTAGGTTTGTGTTGTTTTCAAGATAGAGACCCCATGTCCCAATCCCCACCTCCGAGCCGACTCGCCTACGTCCTGCACAGCCGCGCCTACCGCGAGACCAGCGCGTTGGTGGATTTCCTCACGCCCCAAGGCCGCCTGCGCGCGGTGTTGCGTAGCGCGCGGGGCAAGGCGGGGACACTGGCCCGGCCCTTCGTGGCGTTGGACGTGGAGTTTCGCGGCAAGGGCGAGTTGAAGAACGTCGGCCGCCTGGAAAGCGTCGGCACGTCCGCCTGGCTCAATGGCGATGCGCTGTTCAGTGGGCTCTACCTCAATGAGCTGCTGATCCGCCTGCTGCCCGCCGAAGACCCGCACCCGGCTGTCTTCGATCACTACGCCGCCACGTTGCTGGCCCTGGCAGAAGGCCGCCCCCTGGAGCCGCTGCTGCGCGCCTTCGAATGGCGCCTGCTCGACGACCTGGGCTACGGCTTCGAACTGAACAATGACCTGCATGGCGAGCCCATCGCCGCCGACGGCATGTACCGCCTGCAGGTGGATGCAGGCCTGGAGCGTGTGTACCTGCTGCAACCGGGCCTGTTCCAGGGCACCGAGTTGCTGGCCATGAGTGAAGCCGACTGGACTGCACCGGGCGCCTTGTCCGCCGCCAAGCGCTTGATGCGCCAGGCCCTGGCCGTGCACTTGGGTGGACGGCCGCTGGTCAGTCGCGAGTTGTTTCGAAAGCCCTGACATCCCCGTGTATGCTGTGCAGCGTTTCTTTCCCCTTTTCAGGAGCGCTTCCGTGACCACCAGCAATCGCATTCTTCTTGGCGTCAACATCGACCACGTCGCTACCCTGCGCCAGGCCCGGGGCACCCGTTACCCTGACCCGGTCAAGGCCGCGCTGGACGCCGAAGAAGCGGGCGCCGACGGCATCACCGTGCACCTGCGCGAAGACCGCCGCCACATCCAGGAGCGCGATGTGCTGCTGCTCAAGGACGTGCTGCAAACCCGCATGAACTTCGAGATGGGCGTCACCGAAGAAATGATGGCCTTCGCCGAGCGCATTCGCCCGGCGCACATCTGCCTGGTCCCGGAAACCCGCCAGGAACTGACCACCGAAGGCGGCCTCGACGTGGCCGGCCAGGAGGCGCGGATCAAGGCCGCCGTGGAGCGTCTGTCGAAGATCGGCAGCGAAGTCTCGCTGTTCATCGACGCCGACGAGCGCCAGATCGAAGCGTCCCGCCGTGTCGGCGCGCCGGCCATTGAACTGCACACCGGCCGTTACGCCGACGCCACCACACCGACCGAAGTGGCGGATGAACTGCAGCGCATCATTGACGGTGTGAACTGCGGCCTCACTGAAGGCCTGATCGTCAACGCCGGCCACGGCCTGCACTACCACAACGTCGAAGCGGTGGCTGCGATCAAGGGCATCAACGAGCTGAACATCGGCCATGCGCTGGTGGCTCATGCGCTGTTCGTCGGTTTCAAAGGCGCGGTTGCCGAGATGAAAGCCCTGATCCTGGCCGCCGCCAAGCGCTGACCGCCGATCCGCGGCAATGCGAAGCCTTACTGTTTAGCCAATGCAGGTGTATCGTATCTGCCCTTTGCAGGCCCTGTGCCTGCGGCAGATACGTGAGGTTGTTGTGTCCCGATCCTTTTCCCGTCGACAAATCCTAGGTGGTCTTGCAGGCCTGGCCGTAGTGGGCGTCGGTGCCGGTGGCGCCTACCGCTACTGGCTGGGGAAAGTCGCCGAAGCCGAAGCGGGGCACGATTATGAACTGATCGCCGCGCCGCTCGATGTGGAACTGGTGCCGGGGCACAAGACCGAAGCCTGGGCCTTTGGCCCGTCGGCGCCGGGCACCGAGTTGCGCGTGCGCCAGGGTGAATGGCTGCGCGTGCGCTTTATCAACCACCTGCCGGTCGCCACCACCATCCACTGGCACGGCATCCGCCTGCCGCTGGAAATGGACGGCGTGCCCTACGTCTCGCAATTGCCGGTGTTGCCCGGCGAATACTTCGACTACAAATTCCGCGTGCCCGACGCCGGCAGCTACTGGTATCACCCCCATGTGAACAGCAGCGAAGAACTCGGCCGAGGCCTGGTCGGCCCGCTGATCATTGAAGAGCGCGAACCCACCGGGTTCAAACACGAACGCACCCTCAGCCTGAAGAGCTGGCACGTGGACGAAGAGGGCGCCTTTGTCGCCTTCAGCATTCCCCGTGAAGCCGCGCGGGGCGGTACGGCCGGGCGCCTGTCGACGATCAATGGCGTCTCCCAGGCGGTGATCGACTTGCCCGCCGGGCAGATCACCCGCGTGCGCCTGCTCAACCTCGACAACACCCTGACCTATCGCATCAACATCCCCGACGTCGAAGCGCAGATCTACGCCCTTGACGGCAACCCTGTCGAACCGCGCCCGCTGGGCAAGGAATACTGGCTGGGCCCGGGCATGCGTATCTGCCTGGCGATCAAGGCACCGCCGGCGGGCGAGGAACTGTCGATCCGCAACGGCCCGGTGCGCCTGGGCACTTTCCGCTCAGTCGCCAACACCGATGCACCAACCCAATGGCCACCGGCATTGCCCGCCAACCCGATTGCCGAGCCGGACCTGGCCAATGCGGAGAAACTCAACTTCAATTTCGAATGGGTCGGCTCGGTCTCGGTCAACGTCGATAACGGCAAGCCGCCGAGCCTGTGGCAGATCAACGGCCAGGCCTGGGACATCACCGACAAGACCTGCGCCGACCGCCCGATTGCCAAGCTGGAAAAGGGCAAGAGCTACATTTTCGAATTGAAGAACATGACCCAGTACCAACACCCGATCCACCTGCACGGCATGAGTTTCAAGGTGATCGCCTCGAACCGCCACAAGGTGATCCCGTACTTCACCGACACTTACCTGCTGGGCAAGAATGAACGCGCTCGCGTGGCCTTGGTGGCGGATAACCCGGGGGTGTGGATGTTCCACTGCCACGTGATCGACCATATGGAAACCGGCCTGATGGCCGCCATCGAGGTGGCGTGATGCGCCAGTTTCGCCCCACGGCGATCATCGACCGCAGCCGCGACCAGGATTTCATGCGCGAAGCCCTGGCCCTTGCCGCCCAAGGCGCGGCGCTGGGCGAAGTGCCGGTAGGCGCGGTGCTGGTGCAGGACGGTGAGATCATCGGCCGTGGCTTCAACTGCCCGATCAGTGGCAATGACCCCAGTGCCCACGCCGAAATGGTCGCCATCCGCGCCGCCGCGCAGGCTGTCAGCAACTACCGCCTGCCGGGCAGTACGCTGTACGTGACCCTGGAACCGTGCAGCATGTGCGCCGGCCTGATCGTGCATTCGCGGATTGCACGGGTGGTGTATGGCGCGTTGGAGCCAAAGGCGGGGATTGTGCAAAGCCAGGGGCAGTTTTTTACCCAGGGCTTTCTGAATCATCGGGTGTTGTTTGAAGGCGGCGTGCTGGCCGAGGAGTGCGGCACGGTGTTGAGCGAATTCTTCAAGGCCCGTCGAGCCAAGCCCCCGCTCTAAAGAACACTGATGAGCAAATGTGGGAGGGGGCTTGCCCCCCTCCCACATTTGTATCTCTGTTGTTTCAGGGAGATTAGCGGTTACTTTTTAGCGATGATGACCGCCCGCATCGGTGCCGGCAGCCCTTCAATCGTCTTGCTGTGATCTTCCGGATCGAGGAAGTCGCTGAGGGACTGATACTTCATCCACGCCGTCCCGCGCTGTTCCTCCACCGTAGTCACGCTCACATCCACGCACCTCACATCACTGAACCCGGCACGGCGCAGCCACAGCATCAACGCCGGCACCGAGGGCAGAAACCACACGTTACGCATCTGCGCATAACGGTCTTCCGGCACCAGCACCTGTTGCTGGTCGCCTTCGACCACCAGGGTTTCCAGGACCAGTTCGCCGCCCTTGACCAGGGTGTCCTTCAGCGCCAGCAGATGTTCGATCGGCGAGCGGCGGTGATAGAACACACCCATGGAAAACACGGTGTCGAAGCCTTCCAGGTTCGCCGGCAGGTCTTCAAACGGGAACGGCAGGTGCCAGGCCTTGGGTTCGGACAGGTAACGCTGTACGGCTTGGAACTGGCAGAAGAACAGCCAATTCGGGTCGACGCCAATCACGCTGTCGGCCCCGGCGCCGAGCATGCGCCACATGTAGTAACCGTTGCCGCAACCGACATCGAGAATGCGCTTGCCCTTCAGGTCCAGGTGCGGGGCCACACGCGACCACTTCCAGTCCGAGCGCCATTCGGTGTCCACGTGCACGCCGAACAGGTGGAACGGGCCCTTGCGCCATGGGCTCAAGCCCATCAGCGCGGTGTGCATTTGCGCGCGGGTGGCGTCGTCGCAATCGGTGTCCAGCACCAGGCCATTGAGCAAGTCGACTTCACTGGGCTGGATCTTTGGCAGCGCGTCCAGGGCACTCTGCCAACGCTCCAGGTCGCCATGACCCTTTTCCATCTTGCTATCGAGCTGCGCTTGCAGGCCTTGGGCCCAGACGGCCAGGGGAGTGCCGACCAGATGGCGGGCGAGGGGGGACAGATCAATCATGGCAAGGCAATCAACGAGGCAAAGTTAAGACACTGGAACCACGGCACGACTTTCGAGAACCCGGCCGCCAGCAGGCGTTCGCGGTGTTCTTCGAGGCTGTCGGGCTTCATGACATTTTCGATGGCGCTGCGCTTCTGGGCGATTTCCAGTTCGCTGTAGCCGTTGGCGCGTTTGAACGCGATATGCAGGTCGGTGAGCAGCGCATGTTCTTCAAGGTCGTTGAAGCGCAGCTTTTCCGAGAGGATCAATGCACCGCCGGGCAGCAATGACTGGCGGATACGCCCGAGCAATGCCAGGCGCTCATCCGGGGCGATAAATTGCAGGGTGAAGTTCAACGCCACCACCGAGGCCGGTTGGAACTGCAACGCGAGGATATCGCCCTCGATCACCTCGACCGGCAGCAGCTCCTGGAACATCGAGTCCTGGCCATTGAGGTATTCGCGGCAGCGCTCGACCATGGCCACCGAGTTATCCACAGCGATCACTCGGCAACCGTCCGTGCGCACATGGCGACGCAAGGCCTGGGTCACCGCACCCAGGGACGAACCCAGGTCGTAGAGCACGCTGTTCGGTTGGGCAAATTGCGCCGCGAGCACGCCGAGGTTTTCGACAATCGTCGGGTAACCGGGCACCGAGCGCTTGATCATGTCCGGGAACACCCGCACCACGTCCTCGTTAAAGGCGAAGTCCGGCACCTGGGGCAGGGGCTGGGCGAATAGGCGATCGGGTTCTTTGCTCACGGTTGTTCCGGCGACGAGGGGGAAAGGCCGGCATTTTAGCCAAGTTGGCCCTCATGTGCGCGGGTTGTCTGATGGAAAGCCGAGGCCGTGATTCCCCATTGGCCGAGCCAGTAAGTTGTGATCAACAAATACGGCGCGGCCTCGAACGACAGCACAAACCGATTGATGCCGATCAGCGTGTCGGAAAACACAAACGACACCGCACCCGCCGCCGCCAGCAGCGCCGAGCGTTTCGGCACCTCGCTGCCCAGGCGTGCCAGCGCGCGCCAGAGCATGGCGCTGATCACCGTCGCGTAAACCACCACCGGTATCAGCAGTTCACCGAGGCCATGGGAGATCAGGATGCTCAGCAGGACCGCGCCCACGCCCAGCGCCAACACCAACGGCAACAGCGCCAAACGGCGGCAGTCACTGAAATAGGCCTTGAGATAGGCCAGGTGCGCAAACAGGAAGGCGCCGAGGCCGAAGATAAACAGGTCGCCCGGCCAGGCGAGCAATACATCGCCGACCAGGGAAAAAATCAGCCCCAGGCTGATCCAGCGTCGATAGTCGGTAGGCGGCGCATCATGCAGCCAGCCCAGCAGCGCCAGCACCGGCAGCGGCTTGACCAGCAGACACAGCAACGTGGCACCGGTGCTCAGGCCGTAGATAAAGGTGCCTGCGCCCATCAATGCAAGAATCAGCCATGGCATATCAGTTCACCGTAATGGCGCAGTCGAAGGTCTCGGCGGGCTCGGCTTCCGGTTCCCAGGGTTGCTGAGAGGTCAGGCGCAAACGACCCTGGCCGGCCGCGAACGCCTGGAAGCGCCAGGTGGACTGGCCACCGCCACCGATCACGCCGGATTCCGAACTGCTGTAGACCTCGGGGCTCAGCGCACGCAACACGCCACCGGCGGAATCCTGGATGGCCCAGCGGTAGCCGGTCGTGGGGTTGCTTGGCAGGGTGAGGATCAGGTTTTGCCCGGTTTTGAGTTGCAGCGGGCAAGCGCCCTGTTCTTCCACGGTGACGTTTTGCTTCGGCGCACTGGCGCAGGCGGCGAGCAGGCAAAGGCTCAGGGGGAGAAGCAGGCGGGCAGCGGTCATGGGGGCTCCGTTGTTTGGCGACGAAGACCGAGCATAACCGAAGATGAGACAAGGTGTGACAAGAGGACCGCAGAGTGCCCCTCGTGGCGAGCCGGCTTGTTGTGGCGAGCAGGCTTGCCCTGCGTTGGGCTGCGCAGCAGACCCTTTTAAAAAGACCCCATTCTTTCTGGAAGAATGGGGTCGTTAGTTTTGGGGCTGCTGCGCAGCCCAACGCAGGGCAAGCCTGCTCGCCACAGGAGCCCACTCGGGCTAGTGAAATATCAGAAAAGCACCTTCGCCACATCCGCAAAGCGCTTGGCAAAGTGCACCGTCATGCCTTCCTTCAGGTACTCCGGCAACTCTTCAAAACTGCCACGGTTCGGCTCCGGCAGAATCAGTTCGTGGATCTTCTGGCGCCGCGCCGCAATCACTTTCTCACGCACGCCGCCAATCGGCAGTACATGCCCGGTCAACGTCAGTTCGCCGGTCATGGCCACGCCTTTTTTCGGCGCTTGATTGCGCGCCAGGGACAGCAGCGCACTGGCCATGGTCACCCCAGCGCTCGGGCCGTCCTTCGGCGTGGCGCCTTCCGGTACGTGCAAGTGCACGAAGGCTTCGTCGAAGAACTTCGGGTCGCCGCCAAACGACTTCAGGTTTGAGCTGATGTAGCTGTAGGCGATTTCGGCGGACTCTTTCATCACCTCACCCAACTGCCCGGTGAGCTTGAAGCCGCGATTGAGGGTGTGGATGCGTGTCGCCTCGATTGGCAGCGTAGCGCCACCCATGCTGGTCCAGGCCAGGCCGGTGATTACACCGGTACCCGACAACACCTGTTCGTTGCGGAACACCGGCATGCCGAGGGAGCTTTCCAGGTCCTTGTTGCCGATCTTGATCACCGAGTTCGGTGCATCCAGCAGCTTGACCACCGCCTTGCGCACCAGTTTACCCAGCTGTTTCTCCAACTGGCGTACCCCAGCTTCGCGGGCATAACCGTCGATCAGTGCGCGCAGGGCGCCGTCGCTGATGCTCAGGCTGTTTTTCGAAACGCCGGCTTTTTCCAACTGTTTTGGCCACAGGTGGCGTTTGGCGATGGCGACTTTTTCTTCGGTGATATATCCCGACAGGCGAATCACTTCCATACGGTCCAGCAGCGGGCCGGGGATCGAGTCCAGGGTGTTGGCGGTGCACACGAACAACACCTTGGACAGGTCCAGGCGCAGGTCGAGGTAGTGGTCGAGGAATTCGACGTTCTGCTCCGGGTCGAGGGTTTCGAGCAGTGCCGAAGCCGGGTCGCCCTGGAAGCTCTGGCCCATCTTGTCGATCTCGTCGAGCATGATCACCGGGTTCATCACTTCGACATCTTTAAGCGCCTGCACCAGCTTGCCCGGCAGGGCGCCGATGTAGGTGCGGCGATGGCCCTTGATCTCGGCCTCGTCGCGCATGCCGCCGACGCTGAAGCGATAGAACGGCCGCCCGAGGGACTCGGCGATGGATTTGCCCACGCTGGTCTTGCCCACGCCCGGCGGGCCCACCAGCAGCACGATGGAGCCGGCGACTTCGCCTTTATAGGCGCCCACCGCGAGGAATTCGAGAATGCGGCTCTTGATGTCATCCAGGCCGGCATGGTGCTTGTCCAGCACCTTGCGCGCGTGCTTGAGGTCGAGTTTGTCCTCGCCATACACGCCCCATGGCACCGAGGTGGCCCAGTCCAGGTAATTGCGCGTCACCGCGTATTCCGGCGAGCCGGTTTCGAGGATCGACAGTTTGTTCAGTTCTTCATCGATACGTTTTTTCGCCTGGGCCGGCAGCACCTTGCCTTCCAGGCGTTGCTCGAACTGTTCGACGTCGGCGCTGCGATCGTCTTTGGTCAGGCCCAGTTCCTGCTGGATGACCTTGAGCTGTTCCTTGAGGAAGAACTCGCGCTGGTGCTCGCCGATCTTGCGGTTCACCTCGGCGGAGAGTTCTTTTTGCAGGCGCGCGACTTCCACCTCCTTGCGCAGCATCGGCAGGACTTTTTCCATGCGTTTGAGCATCGGCACGCAGTCCAGCACTTCCTGCAACTCATTGCCTGTGGCCGACGTGAGGGCGGCGGCGAAGTCGGTGAGGGGCGACGGGTCGTTGGGGCTGAAGCGGTTGAGGTAGTTCTTCAGCTCTTCGCTGTACAGCGGGTTGAGCGGCAGCAGTTCCTTGATCGCATTGATCAGCGCCATGCCGTAGGCCTTGACCTCGTCGGTCGGATCGCTGGGCTGGTGCGGGTATTCGACTTCCACCAGGTACGGTGGGCGGTGGTGCTTGAGCCAGGTTTTGATCCGCACGCGGGTCAGGCCCTGGGCGACGAATTGCAGCTTGCCGTTCTCGCGGCTGGCGTGGTGCACCTTCACCAGGGTGCCGTACAGCGGCAGGGCGGAGGTGTCGAAATGGCGTGGGTCTTCCGGCGGCGTGTCCATGAAGAACAGGGCGAGGGAGTGGTGGTCGGATTTGCTCACCAGCTCCAGGGTCTCGGCCCACGGCTCTTCGTTGACGATCACCGGCAGCACCTGCGCCGGGAAGAACGGCCGATTGTGGATCGGGATGATGTAGACCTTGTCCGGCAGGTTTTGCCCAGGCAGGGCCAGGCCGGTATTGGACGAAGGGGTTTCAGCGTTTTCGGGGTCGGCGTAATCGTTGAGGTCGTAATCAGGGAATTCTTGCTGGTCGCTCATGGGGCACCTGCATAAGGAAGTATGCAGGTTAGATGGGGCGGGGTAGCAGTGGTTTCAATGGTGGGGGTGAGATAGCAACATATTGCATGAAATTACTGCGGTGACATTGGCCAATGTGGGTTAGCTGATTTTGTGGAGGTAGGCGGGGAGTGGCTGTTCGGGCAATACCGAGAGCACCTTCAAGCGCTGCAACATCCGCTGCCGTGCCCGCTGCAAATGCTCGCGCAGATTCAGCGCCGCCGCGTCAAACGCGCCATGCAGCAGCAACTCTAGAATCAAGCGATGTTCGGCGAGCATGGCTGGATCCGCGCCGATCCCCAGCAATCGGTAGAAAATCCGGCTGATGATCATCGGGCTCTGGCCCTGGCGAATCAGCGCGGCAATCTTGCGGTTTTGCAGGCCGGCCAGGCAGCGCTGGTGCAGGTCCTCTTCGATCTGCTCGATGGCTTCCAGGCTGCAGTGGGGGCTGTCCTGGGCATCCCGCACACGTTGCAACATGGCTTCAAGCATGTCGCGGTCGAGGTCAGGTGCACTCTGGCGCAGGGCTTCGGGTTCCAGGCACGCGCGCAGTTCGTAATCTTCGGTGACCTCCCGCGCAGTCAAGGGCCCCGCCAGCCATTGCGAGTACGGCTCTTTTTCCACCAGGCCACGGTCGCGCAGGCGCATCAGCGCTTCACGCACCACCGCGCGGCTGACGCCGTAGTGGTCGGCGGCGGCCTGTTCATCCAGGCGGT
Source organism: Pseudomonas sp. MIACH (assembly GCF_001269925.1). GTDB lineage: Bacteria > Pseudomonadota > Gammaproteobacteria > Pseudomonadales > Pseudomonadaceae > Aquipseudomonas. The sequence continues at coordinate 115,984 of NZ_LHVO01000035.1, read as the reverse complement.
AATGGCCGAAGGCGATGCAGGTAGACAACGCCGCGCCGATTTCCTCGACGATGCGCTCGCCTAACGGGCGGGTGTCCACCAACTCGGCTTCGCCGTTGAGGCCCAGGTGCACATGGCTCAGGGGCAGGCGCAACGGTTCCACGGCCAGGCCTTCGGGGTTGATCAGGTAACCCCGGCCGTTGAAACGGCAGATCAAGCCTTCAGCGTGCAGCAGGTCCAGCGCCTTGCGCACCGGCACGCGGCTGGTGCCGAACAGTTCGGCCAGGGGCGCTTCCAGCAATACCAGCCCATGGCGCGCGGTGCCATTGACGATCGCGTCGCGCAATACCTGGTGAATCATCGCGTAACGGGAGGCCGAGGCGGACACTGCTTTCATCGATTTCTCAAAGGCATGTAGGACGATGGCCGGGGATTCTCTCATAAGTTGCGCCTGTCACTCTGCGCCACGTCGGTGGCACTTTTTTGGGGCCTTGAATGTAGGAATGTTACTTTTCTGCACCAAAATGTACTTATTAATAAAAGATACATTATTTCGTTAGAAGCGGTTCACAAGCGTATCGCAGGATTTTTTTCCATTGATCAACACCATCTAACCCGTAGCTCTGGGTAAGAAAGCGTAATCGCGCCAGGAACGTTACGCAGAGACTGGCACGAAAGCTGCCTTCTTAAAATGTACATTTTATGAATATGTACGTTTTATGAGGTTTTCCTGATGTCAGACGCCACTTCATTGGCCGAGGATTTCGCCAGCGGTCGCAGCGACCCGGTGCAAGTCCTTGAGCAGGCACTCGATCAAGCGAGCCGCTCGACCCGCGTATTTATTTCCCTGACCGCCGAACGCGCCCGCCGTGAGGCCGAAGCGTCCGCCGCCCGTTGGCGTGCCGGCCAGCCCTTGAGTGTGTTCGATGGGGTGCCCCTGGCCTGGAAAGATCTGTTCGACGTGGCCGGCAGCATCACCACTGCCGGCGCTGCCTATCGCCGCCATGCGCCAGCCGCCTTGCTCGATGCGCCGAGCGTGGGCCTGTTGTGCCGCGCCGGGATGGTCAGTATGGGCAAGACCAACCTCAGCGAGCTGGCCTATTCCGGGTTGGGCCTGAACCCGCATTTCGGCACGCCGCACAATCCCCATGGCACGGACCAGGCGCGCATTCCCGGGGGCTCGTCGTCCGGGTCGGCGGTGGCGGTCGCGGCCGGTATCGTGCCGATCGCCATGGGCACTGACACCGCCGGTTCCATCCGCATTCCGGCGGCGCTCAACGGATTGGTGGGTTATCGCAGCAGCAGCCGGCGCTACAGCCGTGACGGCGTGTTCCCCCTGGCCCACACCCTCGACAGCCTCGGTCCGCTGACCCGCAGCGTACGCGATGCCTTGGCCATCGACGACCTGCTCCACGGCCGCAGCCAGCGCCACAGTGCCCGCAGCCTGAAAGGGCAGCGGTTTGTCTTGGAGCAAGGCGTGTTGGTCGACGTGGAACCTGCCGTGCGCAACAACCTGCTGCGCGCCGTTGAGCGACTGAAGGCGCAAGGTGCACTGATTGACGAGCGTGAAAGCTCCGCGTTCCAGGCCACCCTCAACTTGATCAAGCACCAAGGCTGGCTCGGCGCGTTCGAAGCCTTCGCCCTGCACCAGGCCCTGCTCGACAGCGCCGATGCCGAGCAACTCGACCCCCGCGTGCGCCGCCGCCTTGAGGCCGCACGCGCATTACCGGCCAGCCAACTGATCCACCTGACCGAGGCGCGCCGCCGCCTGCAACAGCAACTGCTCGACGACCTCGACGGCGCGATCCTGATCACCCCCACCGTCGCCCATGTCGCCCCGGCGTTGGCGCCGCTTGAAGCCGACGACGAACTGTTTGTGAACACCAACCTCGCCACCCTGCGCCTGACCATGCCCGGCAGTTTGCTTGACATGCCAGGCGTCAGCCTGCCCAGCGGCGTCGATGCGCTGGGCTTACCCACCAGCTTGCTGCTCAGCGCTCCCAGTGGCGAAGACGCACGCCTGCTCAGGGCCGCCTTGTCGGTCGAAACAGCCCTCACTCTTTAAGGAGACACACCATGGCAAAAGACATCCTCTGTGCATTTGGCGTTGACGTCGACGCCGTTGCCGGCTGGCTCGGTTCCTACGGCGGCGAAGACTCGCCCGACGACATCTCCCGCGGCCTGTTCGCCGGTGAAATAGGTGCGCCGCGCCTGCTCAAACTGTTCGAACGCTACGGCCTGCGCACCACCTGGTTTATCCCCGGCCACTCGATGGAAACCTTCCCCGAGCAGATGAAGGCCGTGGCCGACGCCGGCCACGAAATCGGCGTGCATGGCTACAGCCACGAAAATCCGATTGCGATGACCGCCGAGCAGGAAGAAATCGTCCTCGACAAGTCCATCGAACTGATCACCCAAGTCACCGGCAAACGCCCCACCGGCTACGTCGCGCCGTGGTGGGAATTCAGCAAGGTCACCAACGAGCTGTTGCTGAAAAAAGGCATCAAGTACGACCACAGCCTGATGCACAACGACTTCCACCCCTACTACGTGCGCAAGGGCGACAGCTGGACCAAGATCGACTACAGCCAGCACCCCGACACCTGGATGAAACCCCTGGTGCGCGGCGAAGAAACCGACCTGGTGGAGATCCCGGCCAACTGGTACCTCGACGACCTGCCGCCGATGATGTTCATCAAGAAAGCCCCCAACAGCCACGGCTTCGTCAACCCGCGTCACCTGGAAGAAATGTGGCGCGACCAGTTCGACTGGGTCTACCGCGAGCACGAACACGCGGTGTTCACCATGACCATCCACCCCGACGTCTCCGGCCGTCCGCAAGTGCTGCTGATGCTCGAGCGCTTGATCGAACACATCCAGAGCCATGCCGGCGTGCGCTTCGTCACCTTCGATGAAATCGCCGACGACTTTATCCGCCGCCAACCGCGTACCTGATCCCAACCCCGGTAGGAGCGAGCTTGCTCGCGAAAAGCCTGAGAGCACCGCGTGCATTCAGGATGCCCGCGTCATCGTTGACGATTTTCGCGAGCAAGCACGCTCCTACAGAAAGCCCACTCCACCTCCCGAGGCGCGATTATGTCCATCTACAACAAGCTTGACCTGACTGGCTGGAAACCCCGGCAACTGACGTCCCAGGAAGTGCGCTTCGCCACCTGGATCGCGTTTTTCGCCTGGGTGTTTGCGGTGTATGACTTCATCCTGTTCGGCACCTTGCTGCCGGAGATCGGCCGGCACTTTGGCTGGGGTGAAGTGGAGCAGGCTGAAATCGCGACCTGGGTGGCGGTGGGTACCGCCGTCGTCGCCTTGGCCATCGGGCCGATTGTCGACAAGCTGGGACGGCGCAAAGGGATTATTTTCACCGTGGCCGGTTCCGCACTGTGCTCGGCGTTGACCGCCATTGGCGGGGCGTGGGGCAAGTCGCCGCTGATTCTGATCCGTTCTCTGGGCGGCCTGGGGTATGCCGAAGAAACCGTCAACGCCACCTATTTGACCGAGTTGTATGGTGCGTCCGAAGACCCGCGACTGACCAAGCGTCGCGGCTTCATCTACAGCCTGGTGCAGGGCGGCTGGCCGGTCGGTGCGTTGATCGCCGCGGGTTTGACCGCGCTGTTGCTGCCTGTCATCGGTTGGCAGGGCTGCTTTATCTTCGCCGCGATCCCCGCGGTGGTGATCGCGATCATGGCGCGCAAGCTCAAGGAAAGCCCGCAGTTCCAGATCCACCAGCGCATCAGCCAGTTGCGTAAAAGCGGCGCGGTGAAAGAAGCGCAAAACGTTGCCGTGACCTACGGCGTGGATTACGACGAACACAGCAAGGCCGGTCTCAAGGCGGCGTTCCGTGGCCCGGCCCGCCGCGCCACATTGGTGATCGGCGCTGCGCTGCTGCTCAACTGGGCAGCGATCCAGGTGTTCAGCGTGCTCGGCACTTCGGTGATCGTCAGCGTGCACCACATCTCGTTCGAGAACTCGCTGATCATCCTCGTGCTGTCGAACCTGGTGGGTTACTGCGGCTATCTCAGCCACGGCTGGATGGGCGACAAGATCGGCCGTCGCAATGTGATCGGCCTGGGGTGGATGCTCGGCGGCCTGGCGTTTGCCGGCATGCTGTTTGGCCCGAGCAATATGCCGATGGTGGTCGGGCTGTACAGCCTGGGCCTGTTCTTCCTGATCGGGCCGTACTCGGCGGCGCTGTTCTTTATCAGTGAAAGTTTCCCTACCAGCATCCGCGCCACCGGCGGCGCGATTATCCATGCCATGGGCCCGATTGGCGCCGTGGTCGCGGGCTTTGGGGCGACCCAAGTGTTGTCCGCCGGCAGTGACTGGCAGACCGCCGCGCTGTGGTTCGGCGCGCTGCCGTGCTTTTTGTCCGGTGCCCTGATGTTTGCCGCACGCCATGTGCGTCCGGAAACCGTTCAGTAAGGAGAGTTCGATGAGCCGTAAAGTTGCCTTGATTACCGGCGCCGCCAGTGGCATCGGCCAAGCCCTCGCCGTGGCCTATGCACGTTGCGGCGTGGCGGTGGTGGGCGGGTATTACCCGGCCGACCCCCATGACCCGAGCATCACCGTGTCGCAGGTGGAAGAGGCGGGGGGCGAGTGCCTGATGTTGCCGCTGGACGTGGGCGATACCGCCTCGGTGGAGGCTCTGGCCGAACAGGCGGTACAGCATTTCGGCCGGCTGGATTACGCGGTAGCCAACGCCGGTTTGCTGCGCCGTGCGCCGCTGCTGGAAATGACGGATGAGCGATGGAACGAGATGCTCAATGTCGACCTGACGGGGGTGATGCGCACCTTCCGCGCGGCGACGCGGCATATGAACGAAGGCGGCGCGCTGGTGGCGATCTCTTCGATTGCCGGCGGCGTGTATGGCTGGCAGGACCACAGCCACTACGCCGCCGCCAAGGCCGGTGTGCCGGGGTTGTGCCGCTCGCTGGCAGTGGAGTTGGCGCCCCTGGGCATCCGCTGCAATGCGGTGATTCCGGGGTTGATCGAAACACCGCAATCGCTGGATGCAAAGAACTCCCTCGGCCCGGAAGGCTTGGCAAAAGCTGCGCGCGCGATCCCGCTGGGGCGGGTAGGGCGCGCGGATGAAGTGGCGTCGCTGGTGCAGTTCCTGACCAGTGAGGCGTCGAGTTATCTGACCGGGCAGAGCATCGTCATCGACGGCGGCCTCACCGTGCGCTGGCCTGACTAAATGTGGGAGAGGGTAAGCCCCTCCCACATTGGAACTGTGTTTGCTTCAGGAGATTTTCATATGCCTCAACTAGATAAACGCCGCGCCGTGATCACCGGCGCCGGCAGCGGCATCGGTGCCGCCATCGCCCGTGCCTATGCCGTTGAAGGCGCGCGTCTGCTATTGGCCGACCGCCACGCCGCCAGCCTCGCCGAAACCGCGATCACCTGCCGCAACCTCGGCGCCGAAGTGGTCGAGTGCGTGGCCGATGTGGGCACGGTGGAAGGTGCCCAGGCCAGTGTCGACCGTTGCGTCGAGCACTTCGGCGGCATCGATATCCTGGTCAACAATGCCGGCATGCTCACCCAGGCGCGTTGCGTCGACCTGTCCATCGAGATGTGGAACGACATGCTGCGCGTCGACCTCACCAGCGTGTTCGTCGCCAGCCAGCGCGCCTTGCCGCATATGCTCGCGCAGCGCTGGGGACGGATCATCAACGTGGCTTCGCAACTGGGCATCAAGGGCGGCGCCGAACTGACCCACTACGCTGCCGCCAAGGCCGGGGTGATCGGTTTTACCAAATCCCTGGCGTTGGAAGTGGCCAAGGACAACGTGCTGGTCAACGCCATCGCCCCCGGTCCGATCGAGACGCCATTGGTGGGCGGTATCAGCACCGACTGGAAACGCGCCAAGGCCGCCGAGCTGCCCTTGGGCCGCTTCGGTCTCGCGGACGAGGTGGCGCCCACCGCCGTGCTGCTGGCCAGCGAGCCGGGCGGTAACCTGTTTGTCGGTCAGACCCTGGGTCCGAACTCCGGCGATGTCATGCCATGAGTGAGGTGTAGCCATGTGCGGACTCTGCGGATTGCTCGGCGAAGACCTGCACTGGAGCGACCCCCTGGGCGATGAACTGCCCAGGCGCCGCGAACGCCTGCGCCGTATCGCTGCGATCAACCAGGTGCTGGCGGTGTTCCGGCTCAAGGTCGAAGACTTCCAGGGCGCGTCCTATCTGTTGTTGGGCGCCACCGGCAAACAGGAACTGGCAAGCGGGCTGGATCAACTCTGGCAGGCGGCCGAGACCATGCTCGGCCGGCCGCTGGATCCCCTTGACCCGCGTCTACTTGACCACCTGGAAAACACCCCACTGTAGGAGCGAGCTTGCTCGCGAAAGACGTCAACGATAACGCGTGTTGTCTGGATGTACGCGGCGCTCTCGGGTTTTTCGCGAGCAAGCTCGCTCCTACAGGGCGTGGAGGTAAATATGAGCATTGCTCTGAATGTGATCACCGGTTTTCTCGGCAGCGGCAAAACCACCTTGCTCCAGCGCCTGCTGCAAGGCGAAAGCCTGGGCGACACCGCGTTGCTGATCAACGAGTTCGGCGATATCGGCATCGACCATCTGCTGGTGGAGGAAGTCGCGCCGAACACCGTGCTGCTGCCCAGCGGCTGCATCTGCTGCTCCATCCGTGGCGAGCTCAAGGACGCGCTGCTCGGCCTGCTGCAGCGCCGCGAACGTGGTGAAATACCCGCGTTCAAACGGGTGATCCTCGAGACTACCGGCCTGGCTGATCCGGCGCCGATCCTCGCGACCTTGAACAACGACGTGCAACTGCGCGGGCGTTTTCATATCGGCCTGGTGATTACCCTGGTGGACGCCAGCCACGCCGCTCTGCAGGAACGCCTGCACCCCGAGTGGCTGGCCCAGGTCGCGGCGGCGGATCGCCTGCTGTTGAGCAAGACTGATCTGGTGGGGGACTGCGAACCGCTGCGCATGCATTTGCAGGCGCTCAACGCCGGTACGCCGATCCTCGATACCCACGCCATCCACAGCGGCGACCAACTGTTGCTCGGTGAAGGCCTGCGCAGTGCCGAGCCGGCCATGGAAGTCAGCCGCTGGCAATTGCACCAGACCACCAGTGCCAGCCACGGGGCAGCCCAAGTGTGCAGTATGACCTTCGACCAGCCGCTGGATTGGGTCGGCTTCGGGGTGTGGTTGTCGATGCTGTTAAGATGCCACGGCGAACGAATCCTTCGCGTCAAAGGACTGCTCAACGTGAACGCCAGTAACGCCCCCATCGTCATACATGGCGTGCAGCATTGCCTGCATGCCCCGGTCCATCTGCCTGCCTGGCCAGGCACCGACCGGCAATCGCGCCTGGTGTTTATCCTGCGTGGCCTCGACCCTGCGCTGCTGCGGCGTTCCTTTGAAGTGTTCTCACGGCGGTTCGCCGGATGATCACCTTACGTGTGCTCGGCACCTCGGTCACCTTGCTCGAATGCCTGCGCGTGCGCGCCGAACAGGAACTGGGGATTCGCCTGGTGTACCAGGTGCACGACGTCGAACAGGCCCAGCGCATTGCGGTGATGCAGCCCGACAGCTATGACCTCTACGACCAATGGTTTCATAACGTCGACTTCGTGTGGCCGGCCCGGGCGATCCAGCCCATCGACACGCGGCGCATCGCGCTGTGGCACGAGATCAACGACCTGCCCAAGCGCGGGCGGCTGTCGCCCAATGACCGCCTGGGCAGCGGCAGCGTGCCCAGCGAGCGCCTATTCGTGCAGCACGACGGCAGCCTCGGCAGCACCGTCACCGAACGCATCAGCATGCTGCCGCTGACCCACAATGCCGACAGCTTCGCCTACCGCCCCGAACGCCTGCCCGAGGGGTTTTGCCACGGTAACGAAAGCTGGGGCTGGCTGCTCGACCCGGCCTGGCGCGCACGCACGGCGCTGCAAAGCGATGCCGCCATCGGCGCCCTGGATGCGGCGCTGGCCGTGCAGGGCGCGGGGCTGGCCAGCTTCAAGGATATCGGCAATATGAGCATCGAAGAGATCGATGTGCTTGCCGACATTCTGGTGCGCAAACAGAAGGAAGGGCATTTCGCCGCGTTCTGGTCCGACGATGAAGAGGCTGCGCAACTGATGCTCAGCCCGAGTATCGACATCCAGAGCCTATGGTCACCGACCCTGATGCGCCTGCACCGCGCCGGGGTGAAATACCGCCTGGCGGTGCCCTGCGAAGGCTATCGCGCCTGGTTCGGCGGCTTGTCGTTGTCGCGCCATGCCCAGGGCCCGGTGCTGGATGCGGCGTACGCCTACCTCAATTGGTGGTTGTCCGGCTGGCCGGGCGCGGTGATGGCGCGCCAGGGTTACTACATCGGCAACCCGGCGCGCAGCCGTGATCATCTGAGCAGTGCCGAATGGGATTACTGGTACGCCGGCAAGCCTGCACGGGAGGAGTTGCTCGGCAGTGATGGGTTGCCGTTGATCGATATCGGCGAAGTACGCGATGGCGGCTCCTATGAGCAGCGCATGGGGCATATCGCGGTGTGGAACTCGGTGATGGATGAACACAACTACCTGGTGCGGCGCTGGGGGGACTTCATGCGCGCCCGTGTTCTTTGACCGGCCTGCCAGGGTCAGTCGGTTGTCGCCAATAAAATGACAGTAAAATCCCCGGTTTTATTCGGTGCGCTTCTGCTTTGTCCCAGCTAATCTGCTAAAACAAAATTTCCATTGAAAATGGATGTTTTTTTGACGGCGGGTCTGGGCGCAAGGAATGCACATGACTAAGGGACGCGGCGGCAGAGAGAGGCGAACGCTGCCAGAGGGCACTGCCATGACGTGGCGCCATACGTTTCAAACCCGCATTGCCGGGGTGTTGGCGCTGTTGCTGCTGGTGGTGGTCGCCGCCACCTATTTCGCCGTGAAGAGCGCCACCACCCGTGCGGTGGAAAACCAGGCACAAGTCCAGCTGCAAACCGGTAGCCAGGTGTTCGAGCGCCTGTTGGAGCTGCGCGGACGCCGCCTGCAATACGGCCTGGACTGGCTGACCGTCGACGGCCCGTTCAAGCAGGCGGTGGTCGAGGGCAAAGACGCGGCGATCCGCGCCGCCCTGCGTCGCCACGGTGCCGGCATGGGGACCAGTGAAGTGTTTGTGCTCGGCCTGGATGGCAAGGTCATGGTCAGCACCTTGCCTGTCCTCACTCGCGGTCAGTTCTTCCCCTATGACGACGCCCTGCGCCACGCGCGGCGCAGTGGCTTGCAGATGTTGATCGTGGCCATGGACGCTCGTCCTTACTTGCTGGTGCAGGACGAAGTGCTCGACCCGCTGCCCATCGCGCGGGTGGTGATGGGCTTTCCCATGGACACGCTGTTTGCCAATGAACTGCGCTCCATGAGCAACCTGGAGGTGTCATTCCTCAGCGTACAAAACGGCAGGCCCGGCGCGCTCTTCAGCACCCTGCCCGATGCGTATCACGCCGACATCCTCAACCTGCTGCACCAGGGGCCGATCGCCCCCGAGCCACGGATCCACCGGTTCTACGGCCAGCGCGTGCTCAGCCAGGTGTTGCCACTGGCCAACACCGGTGACGGCAATGAAGTGCGCGTGCTGTTGCAAACCTCGCTGGACCACGCGCTGGAATCCTTTGCGCCGCTGGACCGGCAGTTCCTTGGGATTGCCCTGGCGATGCTGCTGGTGTCGTTGGCCGGTGCGTTGTTCCTGGCGCGGCGGGTATCGCGCCCGCTCAATGCGCTGGTGGAAGCGGCGGGGCGCATCGGTGCCGGTGATTACCGCACGCCGGTGCGGGTGCGCAGCCACGATGAGTTCGGCCTGCTGGCCCGCGCCTTCAATGCCATGCAAAGCGGTATCGCCGTGCGCGAGCGGCAACTGGCCCATAACGCCCTGCATGATCCGCTCACCGGCCTGCCCAATCGCGCGTTGGCCATGGAACGCCTGGGCAGTGCGATCAGCGCGCGGCGGCCGGTGGTGTTGCTCTACCTGGGCATCGAGAACTACCGCTTGATCAACGAGGGATTCGGTCCCGAGGGCGTCGAGGAAATGCTCCGCGAAGCCAGCCGTTGCCTGTCCATGAGCCTGCTGGCCAGCGACACGGCGGCGCGCATTGCCGGCAGTGAGTTTCTGCTGTTGCTGGAGAATATCGAGATCGACCGCGCCGTGGCCCGCGCCGACCGCCTCTATGCGTTGCTCACCGAACCCCAGCGCATCGGCAACGACGAGGTGCGTCATGAGGTCAGCATCGGTATCGCCGCTTACCCCGCCGATGGCCTGCAGGTGGAAGAGTTGATCAACCGCGCCGCCATCGCCCGCCACGATGCGACGACGCTGCCGGGCTACCTGCAGATCTACCAGCAGGACCGTGACCTCGCCCACCAGCGCCAGATCAGCCTGATCCGCGACTTGCGCCGCGCTGCCGTCGAAGGCGAGTTGTACCTGTGCTACCAGCCCAAGCTCGACCTCAAGCACGGCCATGTGCGCCAGGCCGAAGCCTTGCTGCGCTGGCAGCATCCGACGCTGGGGCTGGTGTCGCCCGCCGAGTTCATCCCCCTGGCCGAACGCACCGGCAGCATGGGCGGCCTGACCCTGTGGGTGATCGAAGAAGCCATCCGCCAGGTCGGCGAGTGGGCACAGCGCGGCCTGCACATTCAGTTGTCGGTGAACATCTCGGTGGATGACCTGGCCGATGATGACCTGGCGATTCGCGTCACCACCCTGCTGATGCAGTACGGCGTGGCGGCCCAGCAACTGATTTTCGAGATCACCGAAAGCGCGATCATGCACAACCCACAGCAGGCCTTGAGCGTGCTCGAGCAACTGCGCAGTTGCGGCATCAGCCTGTCAGTGGATGACTTCGGCACCGGCTACTCGTCGTTGGCGCAACTGCAGCGCCTGCCGGTGCAGGAGTTGAAGATCGACCAGTCGTTCGTGCGCAACCTCGACAGCACCAGTGGCGACGGCGTCATCGTGCGTTCGACCATCGAAATGAGCCATAACCTGGGGCTCAAGGTGGTGGCCGAAGGCGTGGAGTTCGAGCCCAGTCTCAAGCTGCTCAAGCTATGGAACTGCGACACCGCCCAGGGCTACCTGATCAGCCGGCCGCTGAATGCCATGGCGTTCGAGATGTGGATGCGGCGCGAGCGGCAATTGGTCTAGAAACCTCGCCTATGGACTACAGCTTTTGCGAGCGTGGTCGATAAGCTCTACAGAGCCTGACCGATTGCATAGGTTTTTACCGACCAGCGGCGGTGCCGAGCGTTGCATTGGGTGATGGCATTTTGCCTTGTTTGCGGCATCATACCGTCATTGGTTTTATCTTTCTGCCAAGGCTGGCCGCTTTTTTCCGGATCCCCCATGGCCTCACTTGCTCACCTGTTTTCGCCTGTCGCAGTGTTGCTGGCGCTGGCTTTCCCGGCCTCGGCAGCGACGCTTGAGGTGTTGATGCATCAGGCCGATGGCAGTCCGGTCGCGGATGCGGTTGTGACCTTGCAGGGGCCCGCAGGCCAACCCACGTGGGCACCCAAGGCCGATATGGACCAGCGCGGCCAGCGCTTCGCCCCCCATGTGCTGGCGGTGCACACCGGCACCCAAGTGCGCTTTCCCAACAGCGACAATATTCGCCATCAGGTCTACTCCTTCTCCACCGCCAAGCGCTTTGAACTGCGCCTGTACGAAGGCACACCCGCCGCGCCGCTGCTGTTCGACAAACCCGGGGTGGTGGTACTGGGCTGCAATATCCATGACTGGATGCTCGGCTACATCTACGTTACCGATGACCCCCGCTTCGGCGTCAGCGATGCCCAGGGCCGAGTGCGCCTGGAGCAACTGCCGCCCGGCGATTACCACGCCACCCTGTGGCACCCGCAACTGGCGGATATGCAGCCCCTGGATGGCGGCATCCTGCATGTGCCGGCGGCCGGCTTGAGTCACCCTGTGGTGCTGAGCCTGCAGCCCCCTTCGGCGGATCTGCCACCGACGCCCACGCCGAGCGCGTTTGGGGACGCCTTCAATCGAGCTGCCCGTGAAACTGCGCAGTAGCTTTCAGGCGCGCGTCGCCTGCGTGCTGATCCTGCTCTCGCTGGTGGTGATCGGCGCGGTGTATTTCAGCGTCAAGGTCGCGACCAGTTCGGCGGTGCGCAGCCAGGCCCTGGCCCAGTTGGACGTAGGCTCGCGGGTGTTTGAACGCTTGCTCGACCTGCGCGGTCGGCGCCTGGCCGATGGCGTGCAACTGCTGGCCGCCGACTTCGGTTTTCGCGATGCGGTGGCCAGTGGCGATTCGGCGACGATGCGCTCGGTGCTGCTCAACCACGGCAAGCGTATCAACGCCAGCGACATGATCCTGTTGGGCATGGACGGCAAGGTCCTCGCCAGCACCCTCGACGAAGTGCCCGAAGGCTCGACTTTCCGCTACGACCAGGCGCTGCGCGAAGCCCGGCGCAATCGCCAGGCCACGCTGATCGTGCCGCTGCAAGGCAAGCCGCACCTGCTGGTAGAAGCCTCGGTGCTGGCGCCATTGCCGATTGCGCGGGTGGTGATGGGGTTCAGCATGGACGCCGCGTTTGCCGAGGAATTGCGCTCGTTGAGCAACCTGGAAGTGTCGTTCCTTGCGATCGATCATGACCGTCCTGGCGAGTTGGTCAGCACCCAGCCGCAAGGGCTGCATGACAGCGTTATCGAGTTGATACAGGTCGATTCGACGCGCCATGGCGTGTCCACCACCGACCACCTTGCGCGCCGGTTCCTCAGCCAGTCCCTGGTGTTGGCCAGCGATGAGAACGGCAAAGTCCTGGCCTTGCTGCAAAGCCCTCTGGACGCGGCGATGCAAGCCTTTATGCCACTGGACGAAAAGATCCTCGGCATTGCGTTGGTGGCATTGATCGCTTCGCTGATCGGTGCCTTGCTGCTGGCCCGCAGCGTGTCGCGGCCGGTCCAGGCGCTGGCGCTGGCGGCCGAGCGCATCGGCCAGGGTGATTACCAGACCCCGGTGCTGCTCAAGCGCAGCGATGAGCTGGGGCGCCTGGCGCTGGCGGTCAACGCCATGCAGAGCGGCATCGCCGAGCGTGAGCAACAGCTGGCGCACAGCGCCCTGCACGATCGCCTGACCGGCCTGCCGAACCGCGCGTTGGCCATGGAGCGCCTGAGCAGTGCGATTGCCCTGCAACGGCCGATGGCATTGATTTACCTGGGCATCGATAACCTGCGCGCCGCCAGCGAAACCGCCGGGCCGGACGCCGTGGACCAATTGCTGCTCACGGTGAGTAATCGTCTGCAAGTCACCTTGCGCCCCGGCGATACCCTGGCGCACTTGATTGCCGATGAATTCCTGCTGCTGCTCGAAGGCGCGGGCAGCCAGGAAGCGGTGGGGCTGGCCGACAAGCTGCAACAACTGTTGCTGCGGCCCCAGCGCGTCAACGGCCATGACCTGGCGCTGGACTGCCGTCTGGGTATCGCCGCCTACCCGGCCGATGGCGACAGCGCCCAGACCCTGTTGGAGCGCGCGGCGATTGCGATGAAAGACGCCGCGCAAATGCCCGGCCGTTTGCACATCTATGAGCAAGGCCGCGATCTTGCGCATCGGCGGCAAATCACCTTGATCCGTGACCTGCGCCACGCGCCCAGCCAGGGCCAACTGCTGCTGCATTACCAGCCCAAGCTGGACCTTCGCCAAGGCCACGTGCGCCAGGCCGAAGCCCTGTTGCGCTGGCAGCACCCGCAGTTCGGCCTGGTCTCGCCGGCAGAATTCATCCCCCTGGCCGAACGCTCCGGCAGCATTCGCTTGCTGACCCAGTGGGTGATCGAGGAGGGCATTCGCCAGTTGTGCGAGTGGAACCGGCGCGGCCTGTATCTGCAGTTGTCGTTGAACATCTCGGCGGATGACTTGCTCGGCGATGAGCTGGCCCACCGAGTTTCGGCGTTGCTGCGTCGCTATGGCTTGCCGGCGGAACAACTGGTATTCGAGATCACCGAGAGCGCGGTCATGCGCGAGCCGGAAAAAGCCCTCAAGGTCCTGCACCTACTGCGCGAATGTGGCATTTCTCTGTCGGTGGATGACTTTGGTACGGGCTACTCGTCGCTGGCGCACCTCAAGCGCTTGCCGGTGCAGGAATTGAAGATCGACCAATCCTTTGTGCGTAACCTCGATGAAACCAGTGAAGACGCGGTGATCGTGCGTTCCACTATCGAGATGAGCCACAACCTGGGCCTCAAGGTCGTCGCCGAAGGCGTCGAATACGCCCACAGCCTGCGGTTGCTGGAACGCTGGCAGTGCGACACGGCCCAGGGTTACCTGATCAGTCGGCCCTTGAGTGCCGACGCTTTCGAAGCCTGGGTGGCCTTGCCCCTCAGCGTGCAAACTTCCCTGGTTCATTGAGTGGCTGACGTGCGTGTTTCTCTATTGATCGGCTGCCTGACCGCCCTGACCGTGCAAACGACCCTGGCCGATAACGGTCGACTGATCGCCACTGGCGGTGCCAGCAGTATCGAAGGTACCGCGGGTGGTGGCATCACGCCGTGGGCGGTGCTGGCCGGCTATGGCGAACAGCACGAATGGGGGGCCACGGCCTTCGCCACCACGGTCAACCTGCCGGACTATCGGCTTGACGTGGCCGGCCTGGCGCTGGCCTATGACAACCGGGTCGAACTGTCCTTCGCGCGCCAACGCTTCGACCTCGGCACCTTGGTGCACAGGCTCAACCTGCCCGAGGACAATCTTGGCCAGGACGTGCTGGGGCTCAAGCTGCGGCTGTTCGGCGATGTGATCTACGACCGCTTGCCCCAGGTTTCGTTGGGCCTGGAGTACAAGCATCAGACCAACTTCGACATCCCCCGCCTGGTAGGTGCCAAGCGCGACAGCGATGTCGAAGGCTACCTGGCCGCCAGCCGCCTGTTCATGGGCGCGGCGTTTGGCTACAACGTGCTGGTCAACACCAGTCTGCGCTACAGCCGCGCCAATGAAACCGGCCTGCTCGGTTTTGGCGGCGACCGCCGTGACAGCCGCAGCCTGCTCAAGGAAGGCTCCGTGGCACTGCTGCTCAACCCGCGCTGGGCGGTGGGTGTGGAGTACCGCGAGAAGCCCGATAACCTCTCGTTTGCCGGCGAAAGCGATTGGGCCGATCTGTTCGTCGGCTACTTTCCCAACAAGCATGTGTCCTTCGTGCTGGCCTACGCGCGCCTCGGGGAGATTGCCACGTTGGATAACCAGAACGGCACCTACTTGTCTGTGCAGGGGAGCTTCTGATGCGTCTGTTACCCGTGATTTTGGCGTTGCTGCTCAGCGCCTGCGCCCAGCAACCGCCCAAGGACGACAGCCTGTACCGCGACCTCGGCGCCATGCCCGGCATCACCCGCATCGTCGAAGGCATGCTGCTCAACATCGCCCGCGATGAACGCATTGTTGATCGTTTTCGGCGCATCGATATCCAGCGCCTGCGCAACAAGTTGATCGAACAGTTCTGTGTGGAAGCGGGCGGGCCGTGCACCTACACCGGCGACAGCATGGCCGAGAGTCACAAGGGGCAGCATGTGAGCCGCAGTGATTTCAATGCACTGGTGGAGGATTTGATCAAGGCGATGGACAGCGAGGGGATCGCGGTGCCGGTGCAGAATCGGTTGATTGCCCGGTTGGCAGTGATGCGCGGTGAGGTGATCGAACACTAGTTTGATGAATGCCGGGAGGCAAGCCCCTCCCACATTTTGATCTGTATTGGTTATGAAAAAGGCGGCTACCTGTGAGGGTAGCCGCCTTTGTTTTGCCGCCGGTACCGCTTAATCCGGCAGTTTGAACGCCATCACGTAGTCACCCTGCTTGGTCCCCAGGGAACCATGACCACCGGCCATGACCAGCACGTACTGCTTGCCGTCCTTGCCGGTGTAGGTCATCGGTGTGGTTTGCGCGCCGGCTGGCAGGCGGCCTTCCCACAGTTGCTTGCCGTTTTTCACGTCGTAGGCACGCAGGTACTGGTCAAGGGTGCCGCTGAGGAAGGACACGCCACCGGCGGTGGTGAAGGTGCCGCCCAGGCTAGGGACGCCCATGCTCAGGGGGATCGGAACCGGCGAGCTGTCACGCACGGTGCCGTTCTTGTGCATCCAGATGGTTTTGTGGGTGGTCAGGTCGACCGCCGCTACATAACCCCAGGCTGGCGCCTGGCACGGCAGGCCCATTGGCGACAGCATGGCTTCGAGGATCACGCCGTACGGCGCGCCTTTGTTCGGCTGCACGCCTTCGGTTTCGCTGACCCGTGGGCCTTGCTTGGCGATGTCGGCAGCCGGGATCAGCTTGGATTTGAACGCCATGTAGCTAGGGTTTACGAACGCGATCTGGCGTACCGGGTCGACGGAAATGCCACCCCAGTCGAACACGCCGAAGTTACCTGGGTAAACGATCGAACCTTGCAGCGAAGGCGGGGTGAAAGCCCCGTCGTAGCGCATGGATTTGAAATCGATGCGGCACAGCATCTGGTCAAACGGCGTCACGCCCCACATGTCACGCTCTTTGAGCGGCGGCGGCATGAAGTTCAGGTCGGACTTCGGTTGGGTCGGCGAGGTGTGGTCGCCGGCGACAGCGCCTTGCGGCACGGCCACTTCGTGGATCGGCACGACCGGTTGGCCGGTGGCGCGGTCGAGTACGTAGATGCTGCCTTGCTTGGTCGAGGCCATCACGGCCTGCTTCACGCCGGCTTCGGTCTTGATGTCGATCAGCGACGGCTGGCCGCCCACGTCCATGTCCCACAAGTCATGGTGAGTGAACTGGAAGGTCCACTTCACGTGGCCGCTGTCGATGTCCAGGGCGGTCAGGCCGGCGCTGTATTTTTCCGAGTCTTCGGTACGGTCGCCGCCGTACTGGTCGGGCATCTGGTTGCCCATCGGCAGGTAGAGCATGCCGAGTTTTTCATCCACGGCGAACATGGACCACATGTTCGGCGAGTTGCGGGTGTAGGTCTTGCCTTCGGCCAACGGGGTGGTGTCGTCCGGGTTGCCGCTGTCCCAGTTCCACACCAGCTTGCCGGTGTGCACGTCGAACGCGCGAATTACGCCACTAGGCTCGTCGGTGGAGACGTTGTCGGTGACGTGGCCGCCGATCACCACCAGGTTCTTGGTCACGGCCGGTGGCGACGTGGAGTAGTAACCGCCGGGGGCGAAGCTGCCGATATTGGCACGCAGGTCGACCTGGCCTTTGTCACCGAAGTCTTCGCACATCTTGCCGGTGTCGGCATTCAGGGCGATCAGGCGGGTGTCGGCGGTCGGCACGAAGATGCGTTTCGGGCAGGCATTTGGCGCGGCAGCCGGGCTGGCGCTGCCGGTCGGGCTCTGCTCGGAAGCGTAGGCGGCGTCATCGTGATACGACACGCCACGGCAGGTCATGTGTGCCCAACCCTTGAAATTCTCGGCACCCTGGCTGCTGATCTTCGGATCGAAGCGCCAGATTTCCTTGCCGGTGTCCGGGTCCAGCGCGATCACCTGGCTGTGCGGCGTGCACACGTAGAGCATGCCGTTGACTTTCAGCGGGGTGTTTTCTGCGGTGGTTTCACCCGGGTCGTTCGGACCGGGGATGTCGCCGGTGCGATAGGTCCACGCCGGTACCAGCTTGTGGGCGTTTTCCGGGGTGATCTGCGCCAGTGGCGAGTAACGATCACCGTAGGCCGAACGGCCATAGGAATTCCAATCGCCATCCGCCTGGGACGGAGCAGCGCTGGCCATGCCCGGTACCGCGTCGCGGTCCAGTTGGCCTTTGATCTCGCCGGGGTTGGTGAATTGGCTGGCAACGGCAGCAGCGCCGGCCAGCACCACGGCCACGCTCAGCGCGCCGGTGCCCAGCGGGGCAGGTTGGCCGCGCAGCAACGGCCGGCGAAACCACGGGAGCAGCATGACGATGCCCAAGGCGAACAGCAGCGCCAGGCGCGGCACCAACTGCCACCAATCCAGGCCGACTTCCCACAAGGCCCACACGGTGCTGGCGAACAGCACCAGTGCGTACATGCCCAGCGCGGCGCGGCGGGTGGCCAGCAGCAGCAGGCCGGTGAGGGTGATGCCGATACCGGCCAGCAGGTAATACAGCGACCCGCCGAGCATGCTCAGCTTGATACCACCGGCCAGCAAGGCCAGGCCCATGATCAGCAGCAAGACGCCTAGCAGCCTGGGCAGCAGGCGGCTAGGACGTGAAGCACCGTCAGTGCTCATAGTTGTGTTTCTCCGTTACGTTGGAATTATGTATCCCCGTGTTTCTTCACTGTAGATGACGATTCGGCACGGGCTTGGTTCAGCGTGAATTAGGTTTTTCTGGGGAGAGCGGCGTTATCCACAGGCGGGCGATTTATTCCCAGGCGCAGCTCGGTGTAAGACAGCGCTGTCTTGGTAGGTAGGAATAGTCAGCAAAATGGGGTCGGCCGGGGAGTGAAACGTTTCAGGTTATTGCGGACAAGGATAAAGCGCTGGCGCACCAAGAGAAAGCACGAATCGCAAGATGCATCATTTCAGATTTGGTAACAGTGACAGATCGTCGCTGCCAAATAAGGGGGTAGGGGGCTTGCTCCCGATTGCGGTGTGTCAGGGGTGAATGTAGCGGCTGACACTTCGCCATCGGGGCAAGCCCCCTACCACTGGGGCTTTCAGTGTTTTTAGAACGTGGTGCGGATGCCCAATTGCACACTGCGCCCGGGTGCCGGGGCGATATCGCGCAGAATCGAGCTGGCGTAGCGCACGGTCTGGTTGGTGAGGTTTTCGCCATTCACAAACGCCAGCCATTGGCTGCCGCCGACATTGAAGCGATACCCGGCGCTCGCGCCCAAGGTGGTGTAGCCGTCGGTACCGCTTTCGTTATCCGGCACACGCCCTTGCCCGGCAGCGTGTTCGATGTCGATACGCGCTTGCCAGCGGTCCAGCTCCCACAGCAGGCCGCTGTTCAAGCGCAGCGGGGCAATGCGCGGCAAGGCTTCGCCGGTGTCCAGGTTGGTGGCGCGGGTGTAATCGCCCGACAGCTCCAACGCGAACTTGCCGTAGGCGCCTTCCCCCAGCTTCCAGTGATCCTGGGCCTCGAAGCCGGCGAAACGGGCGCACACACCGGAATACTCGTACTCGGGGATGCCGCCTGCGTCTTCTTCACCTTCGTCGTTCAACGTACGACCGGTGCCCAGCAAGCCGATGTAATTGGAGAAGCGGCTGTAGAACACACCGAAGCTGCCCTTGTGGGTGCCGTTGTCAAAGCGCAGGGCCAGGTCGCTGGACACGGCTTTCTCTTTCTTCAGGTTAGCGTCGCCCAGCTCATAGGTGCCGGTGGCGACGTGGGCGCCGTTGGCGTACAGCTCATAGAACGTCGGGGCGCGCTCGGTGTAGCCCAGGGTCGCGGCCAAGGACCAGATCGGCGTGAGGGTGTAGACCGCGCCCGACGACAGGCTGCCAGCGGTGAAGTCGTTACCCTTGTCGGCGCCGGCGAAGCGTTGGTTGCCCTTGGCGTCGGGGTCGACGCTGGTGTGTTCCAGGCGTCCGCCGAGGCTGAGTTTCAGGCGTTCGGTGGCTTGCATTTCTTCGAGGATAAACAGCGCGCCGGCGTTGGTGTCGGTCTGCGGCACGAAGGCCTCTTCACCGAGGGCCGAGAATTCGTTGCGGGTGACCTGCGCACCGACCACGCCGTCGAACGGGCCGATAGGTTGGTGCCGCGCTTCGACGCGGGCCTCGTAGCCCTTGTTCTTGAAGATCGTGCCGGTCTCGCCGCCTTCGATCTCGCGGTGCTCGTAGTCGGTGTAGCCCGCGTCGACTTTCACCGACGTAAACGGACCTTGCAGGTTGCGGATTTCGGAGGCAAACGCGTAGTGATCCTGCTGCATGCGGATGCGTACAGCCTGTTCTGCGGGGGAGCCATAGTTGCTGTCGTAGTTGCTGTAGGACAGCCCGGCGTAACCGTCATCCCAGGTGTAGGAACCGCCCACCGCACCGCCGTCCTGGCGCCCGTCGCTGTTGCCCAGGCGGCCGTTCTTGCCGGGGGCGTCATCACTTTCCGGGGCGTGACGACTGCGGGCCTGGCCGGGGATTTTCAGGTCGTTGAATTCACGCGCATTGGCATCCAGGTGCAAGGCGAACGTGCCGTTGCCGGCTTCCAGCTTGCCGGCGCTGCTACGCGTGGTGTCGGCACCGCCGTAGCGCAATTCACCTGCGCCGTGGATGCCTTCGATGGCTTCGGTGGGGATGCGATTGTCGAAGGTGTTGACCACGCCGCCGATGGCGCTGCCGCCGTACAGCAGCGCCGCTGGGCCGCGCACGATTTCAATGCGTTCCACGTTAACCGGGTCCAGCGGCACCGCGTGGTCGTAGGACAGCGACGACGCATCCAGCGCGCCCACGCCATTGCGCAGGATGCGAATGCGGTCGCCATCCTGGCCACGGATGATCGGCCGGCTGGCGCCCGGGCCAAAGTACGAAGACGACACGCCCGGTTGCTTGTTCAGGGTTTCGCCGAGGCTGCCTTTTTGTTGCAGGGTCAGGTCATCGCCTTCCAGCACGGTGGTTGGCGAAGCGAGTTGTTCGCTGCCCAGCGGGTTGCCGGTAATCACTTGGGGTTGCAGTTCCAGGGCCTGGGCTTCGGAGCAGATCAACAGCGCGGCAGCAAGCGGGGACAAGCGCCATAGGGAGGATAGGGACATCGGACATTCCTTGGCAAAACGACGAAAAGATTTGAGATTTATAGTTACAATATAACATCTCTTTTTCGCTGAAAGCGGGAACTTTTTTTACCTGCGAGGGCGGAGTGATAAGGTGTGCACCTTCGTGAGCACTTTTTTCATAGGCCCGGCATGACCGCGACAAGCAACGACCCTCTCCACGGCGTGACCCTGCAACACGTCCTCACCACCCTGGTGGAACATTACGAATGGGAAGGCCTTGCCGAGCGCATTGATGTCCGCTGTTTCAAGAGCGACCCGAGCATCAAGTCGAGCCTGACGTTCCTGCGCAAGACCCCTTGGGCGCGGGAGAAGGTCGAAGGCTTGTATGTGAAGCTGATGCGCACCAAACGCCCGCTGGATTGACCCCATGAAGCGGTATGTGGCAGCAGCGGCGCTGGCCGGTTGGGTGGGCTTGGCGATTCAGCAGTACCTGATTTTCTATTCGCGCTGGGAAGCCGGCGCCAGCCTGCTGGGTGGGCTGATCAACTTCTTCAGTTTCTTCACAGTGCTGACCAATACCCTGGCAGCCGTGGTGCTCAGCTACGCGCTGATCCGTCGGGACTGCGCCGCCAGGCGGTTCTTTCTCGCGCCCAGTGTCAGCAGTGGGATTGCCGTGAGCATTGTGGTGGTGGGCCTGGCCTACAGCCTGTTGCTGCGGCATTTGTGGCAGCCCGAGGGTTTTCAATGGATCGCCGACGAATTGCTGCACGACGTGATGCCGGTGTTGTTTGTCATCTACTGGTGCTGGTCTGTACCCAAGGGCAGCCTGCGCCTCAAGCACATTGGCGCGTGGGTGATTTATCCGCTGATCTACTTCGCCTATGTGCTGCTGCGCGGGGATTTGCTCGGGCAATATCAATACCCGTTCATTGATGTCGGCACCCTCGGTTATCCACAGGTGTTTGTGAATGCCGGAGGCATTCTGGCGGGGTTTGTGCTGGTTGCACTGGCCGTGGTGGGACTGGATAAGCTCATCAAGCCCCGCTCCTGATTCATTCCTTCCTCACCGCTCCTGGGCGAGCACCGTCCCGTCGAGCGGTTGCGCGCCTCCTCTCGAACGCTTCAACTCATTAGTTAATCTTTCCACATAGAAGTGTTGATCTTTAAGGTGATGTAGTCCTGTTCTTACAGTTATATTTACCTATGATTCTGCATAATTAAACTTCATGTAATCCAATTCTTACAGATGAATCTAAAGTTTTGGCAAATTGCCATAATTTTCTTATAAGTCTTGGCGTTCTCAGGCTACGTAATTAAATGAACTGGCCGACTTGGCTTCTAAAATTTGCACTGGATAATCACCAGGCCTCATCAAATGGGCAGAGTTGCAATGCAAGTAATTGGAAAAAAGATAGGGCGTTCTGCGCGCTAAGGCGACGGAATGACTTAATGACGTTTATTACTATGTGAGCCTCTATACATGAAAGCCAAAATGAACACTGCGCTGTTATCCATCGGGTTGTTGGTAGGGTCTATGTCTGTTGCTCAGGCGGCGGATGGAACGGTCACCTTTTTGGGTTCGGTCCATTCCGGCGCCTGCTCCATCAAGCCTGACTCCGTCGATCAAACCATTCCCCTTGGCGCGATCGCCAAGCATCAGTTGCAGGCGGGAGGGAAGTCCGAGCCTCGGCGCTTGCTGATTGAACTCGAAGGTTGCGATCTGGCCGGCCTCACCGATAACACTGTGACCACGACCTTCACCGGGGCGCCATCCGGCGTTGTGCCGGGTGCGCTGGGCACCGTCGGTAGCGCGGGCAACGTCGGCATCATGATGACCCATGGCAGTCAACCCGTTCGGTTGGGTGTGCCTACCACGCCGCAGATCATTGCCACCGGTGATAACACGCTGGAGTTCGGTGCCTATGTGCAAGGCGCTGCTACGGGCGACATCGTGCCGGGTGATTTCAGCGCGGTGACCAATTTCACCTTGGCTTATCAGTAAGCTTTTTCCCCCGCCACCCAGCGTGGCGGGGGAGGCGGGTGGAGGCATAGGTGAAAACATTCATAAGTCTCGCTATCACCTCTTCTTTGGCGATGTGCGTCAGCCCTTGGGTGATTGCCCAGGAGCTTGCGCAAGGGGATGGGCTCGTCATGCTGGGAGGAGAGGTCGTTGATTCGGCCTGCGGGCTGGAGTTGGTCAGCGTCGATCAAACCATCGATATGGACCCTGAGCCCATCGGCCGGTTTTTACGACGCGCCAGGGGAGGCGACCAATCCTTCCAGTTGCGCCTGGTCAATTGCACATTGAGTCGCACCGATCCGTTACGCCCCGGGGTAACGCTGCCCGACTGGCAGCACCTTCGGGTGACGTTTGACGGCCCCTCCGACAGAGGTGGTCGCTCTTTTGCGGTGTTTGGTGGCTCCCAAGGTGTTGCTCTCAATATCGAAGACTCCGTTGGCCAATTGAGTATTCCCGGTCAGCCGATGACGCCGCATCCATTGGCGGAAGGCGACATGACGCTTCACTTCACGCTTCATTTTGTTGGCAACGGATTGCCCATAGTGGCCGGAGCGCACCGTGCCGCCGTGCGATTCAAGTTGGAATATTTCTGAACTTTGATGGGTTGCTTGCATGTTGAATACGGCGAAGGTCAAGAATACGCTGCGCTCAAACTTTTTTAGTGGGTTGATATTGTTGCCGAGCACTGCTTTGGCCGCCGGGGATATTGAGTTTAATACAGACGTTCTTGATCTAAGTGATCGGACTAATATTGACTTGTCTCAGTTTGCCCGCAGCGGTTTTATTCTGCCTGGCACTTACTCGATGGTTGTGCAGATCAATAATCAGGCGATGGCCGAGCAATCGGTGGCTTTCTATCCCCCCGATAATGATCCCAAAGGCAGCCAGGCCTGTTTGTCGCCGGCCCTTGTGGACTTGCTGGGGCTCAAAGTGTCGGGCGCTGCCGAACTCAAGTGGTGGAAAGGCGGTGACTGCCTGGATATAGAAAGCTTGCCGGGCATGGAGGTCAGTGGCGATCTGGCCACCTCCACGCTGAACATCAGCGTGCCCCAGGCCTACCTTGAATACAGCGCCATCAATTGGGATCCGCCTTCCCGCTGGGATGAGGGCGTGCCGGGGTTGCTGATCGATTACAACATGACGGTGCAGTCCAGCTACCAAAAGAATGACGGCACCCGTAACAACTTAAGTGGTAACGGCACCCTGGGGGCGAATGCCGGGGCCTGGCGCCTGAGGGCGGACTGGCAGGGGCGTGTCGAAAAAGGCCTCGACAGTGGGTACGGGGACCCACAACAACTGGAGTGGAGTCGTTACTACGCTTATCGCGCAGTGCCTGCACTGAAGGCGCGCCTGACGGTGGGAGAGGACTATCTGTATTCGGACCTGTTTGACAGCTTCCGCTATACCGGTGCCGCACTCATTTCGGATGCGAGCCAGCTGCCACCCAACTTGCGTGGTTATGCCCCGGAAGTGGTGGGAGTCGCCAAGACAAACGCCCGGGTAGTTATCAGCCAGAAGGGCCGCGTGCTGTATGAAACGCTGGTCGCTGCAGGCCCGTATCGTATTCAGGACCTCAATGACGCCGTGAGCGGTACCCTGGATGTGCGGGTGGAAGAGCAGGATGGTTCGGTACACACCTTCCAGATCGATACTGCAGGCATTCCCTACCTGACGCGCCCTGGCCAGGTTCGTTACAAGCTGGCGGTGGGGCGGCCCTCCGATCTTCAATACGGCGCCGATGGCAATTTTTTCGGTACCGGTGAGTTCTCCTGGGGCGTCAGCAATGGCTGGTCGCTGTTCGGCGGCGCTATCACCGATAACAACTACCGTGCGTTGTCTGTCGGTGCCGGTCGTGACCTGTTGGCGTTCGGAGCCGTATCGCTGGATGTCACTCAGTCCCACGCCAGCGTTTGGAATCAGACGCTCTCGGGCAAATCCTACCGCCTTCAATACTCCAAGCACTTCGAGCAGTACGACAGCCAGGTGACGTTTGCCGGTTACCGGTTTTCCGAGAAAAACTACTTGAGCATGAGTGAGTACCTGGACGCCAGCCATTACGGGTTGAACGGTGAGCTCGGCGGGATCGAAAACGTAGAGTACATCGAGGGCTGGAAACCGATTGGCGACAGCAAGTCACTGTACACGGTGACGCTCAATAAACAGTTTCGTGACCTTGGGGCGACCGTCTACGCCAGTTACAACAAACAGACGTATTGGGGGCGCCCGGACACTCAGCGCTGGAACCTGTCCATGTCGCGCTACTTTAATCTGGGGACAGTCAGGAACATGAGCCTGTCCCTGAACATGTACCGCAGTCAGGAATACGCCTACAAGGATAGCGGAATGGCGCTGACGGTCAGCCTGCCGTTGGGGCGCAGCGGCACACTGTCGCTGGATGGCAGCAGGACCTCGGGCAAAGAGAGCTATGCCACGCGTTACAGTGACCGCCTTGATGAACGCAATAGCTACCAGCTCAGTGCAAGCGACAGTTCTACCAGCGGTTACCTGAGCCATATTGGCGACCAGGCTGACATCGATCTCAGCGCCAGCACACAACAAGGCAATGGCAGAACCCTCAGTGCGTCTATACGCGGTGGCGGCACACTCACGCCCTACGGTGCAGCCCTGCACCGAACCAATGCCGTTGGCGGAACCCGTCTGATGATCGATTCCGGCGGGGTACCCGACGTGCCTGTGCGGGGTTACGGCGTGTCGACCCGCACCAACACCTTCGGCAAGGCGGTGATCTCCGATATCAGCAGCTACCAGCGCACGGCCGCCAGTGTTGACCTGGAGAGCTTGCCGAGCAACGTCGAAGCCACGCAGTCGGTGACGCAACTGACACTCACCGAAGGGGCCATTGGTTATCGATCGCTGGAAGTGATTGCCGGTGAAAAGGCCATGGCCGTGCTGCGCCTGCCGGATGGCAGTTCACCGCCCTTCGGCGCGACGGTGAAGAACATAAAACAGCAGGACACCGGGATTGTGAACGACGGCGGTGCTGTTTACCTGAGTGGCATCCAGGCCGGCGAGCAGATGATCGTCAGTTGGGGTGGCCTCGAACAATGCCTGCTCACGCTCCCTATGGTTTTACCAGCCGACAGCTTGACCGATGCCCTGCAACTGCGCTGCCAGAGTGTAGCCACTGATCAATCCTCACCCGAGCCAGCATCGCTGACCGGGAAGCGTACCGATACGGAGAACCCCGCCTCATGATGCTCAATACGCGCCCTAAATTCCTGGTCTTCGCGCTGCTGGCAACAGGCCTGACCCCGACCGCCGACGCTGCGGTTGGCCTGGACCGTACCCGTGTGATCTTTGAGGGTGGCAAGGATGCCACCAGCGTGAACATCACCAATAACAACACCCAGTTGCCGTACCTGGCCCAGGGGTGGATCGAGGATGAGCAGGGCAACAAAATCACCTCGCCCTTGATCGTGCTGCCGCCGGTTCAGCGCTTGGAGCCCGGTAAGCAAAGCCAGGTGAAAGTTCAGGCATTGCCGGCGGTCAAATCCTTGCCCCAGGATCGCGAGACCGTTTACTACTTCAACCTGCGGGAAATTCCGCCGCGAAGCGACAAATCCAACACTCTGCAAATTGCGCTGCAGACCCGCATCAAATTGTTCTACCGTCCGCAAGCCATCATGCCCAGCCAGCAGGACTTGTCCAATCCCTGGCAGGAAAAGCTGACCCTCACCCGGCAAGGCGACCGTTACCAGGTGAATAACCCCACGCCTTACTACGTGTCCCTGGTGGACGCGCGCAGCAGCAAAGACGGCAAAACCGTGGCGGGCTTTGAACCGGTGATGATCCCGCCCAAGGGCACGCAGGCTTTGGGACCAACGGCCAAGGCACTTGGCCAGGCGCCCTATTTGGCCTACGTGAACGATTACGGTGGACGCCCGTTCCTGGCCTTCACCTGCAGTGGCGAAACCTGCACCGTGAACGCGCAAGTCTCATCGCCTAATGAGTAGCGTCTGCTGCGGGAGAACGTCATGAAATCGCACACCGTGAAAGTCTTGGGTTGCGCGTTATTGGCCTTGGCGGCGCGGGTGGGCGCCGAGGATGACGAAGGCATCGATGGTCAACGAGGGCGGTTGAACGTTAACGGGTCCATGCATGAATCGCCTTGCAGCCTGGAGATGACATCGCGCCATCAAACGATTGACCTGGGCGCCGTGTCGGCCAGCCAACTGCTACGACCTGGCGATCAGGCGCCATCAAGGGCATTTCAACTGCGCTTCCAGGATTGCCAGCGCACCGCCGGCAGTATCCTCAGTGAGCGTACGGGGAACCTGGCATGGAGTTCCCATGAACCGGTGCTGTCGGTCACGTTTCTCGCGCCTGCCGATGCCGATGATCCACGGTTGGTCAAAGTGCAAGGCATCACCGGGATGGGGCTGCGTTTGACCGACGCCCTGGGCCGGGACGTGCAACTTGGCTCCCGGGGCGAACCGTTGTTTTTGACCGAGGGCGGCAGTCTCCAGACCTGGAATGTTCAACCCACGCGCACCTCCGCGCCGTTGACCAGTGGGGCCTTTCGGGCCGTAGTGGATTTCAGGCTCAGTTATGAGTGAGGGCAATGTAATGACGAAGGCAGTCGGCTCGCGGGCCATTCTTATTGGGGGAGTCCTGCTGTGGGTCGTCAGCCTGGGTGTGCAGGCCGACACCAACCTGATCATCCGCGCGGTCATCATCGCACCTCCGCCATGCATCATTAACGGCGGGAGTACGCTCAATGTGCCCTTTGGCAACGACCTTCTGACGTCACGGGTGGACGGTGTCAACTATCGCCGCAACGTGCCTTATACCGTCACCTGTGATGCCCCTTTCAGCAACGCCATGAGACTTGAACTCAGGGGCACGGGGGCCTCGTTTGATGCGCGCGTACTCTCGACCCGCAACCCGAATCTTGGGGTGAAACTGTTCGTTAACGGTGCGGATTGGCCGCTTAATGCGGCCGTGAATTTTACCTATCCCAACTTCCCCGTCGTGCAGGCAGTGCCGGTCAAGCGCGCGGGCAGCATCCTGCTCGGGGGCGCATTTGATGCCGCCGCCACGCTTGTGGTCGATTACCAATGATGAGGAGCGCGCAATGACATGCTGGCAGCAGCGAGCCTTGCTCGCCTTGTGTTCGATCGGCCTGAGCAGCGCTGCTTCGGCCAACTTGACGTTCAGCGGGACACTCAACGAGCCGCCGCCCTGCACGATCAATGCGGGGAACAAGATCGAAGTCGATTTCGGGGATGTCGGCGTAAAGCGAGTCGATGGTGTGAGATACCGTCGAGGGCTCGGCTACACCATCAACTGTGGTAGCGCCACGCTCCCGTGGGTGCTGAAGTTGAGTGTCAACGGCACGCCCACGACGTTCGACGGCTCGGCTGTGCAAACCAGTGCGACAGGCCTGGGCATTCGGATATTCCAGAATAACCTGCCGTTTCGACTCAATACGCCACTGGATATAACCGTGTCGTCCCCGCCGATGTTGGAAGTCGTACCGGTCAAACAGCCGGGTGCAACGCTGGCCCCCGCAAGGTTTACAGCGGTGGCCACGCTGTTGGCCGAATACCAGTAGGAGTTGAATCCATGGGACATGAGAGTGTTCATCCCAGGTGGCTGTGCGCCGTGCTGGCCTGGGTGCCAGCCTTCAGCCTGATACCCGAGGCGTCTGCGACGGACAACCTGAATTTCAAGGGCAACCTGGTTGAGCAGGCCTGCAACATCAGGCCTGGCGACGAGGCAATCACCTTGGAGCTCTGGGACCTGACCAGCAAGCACCTCTACATCAACACGCGCTCTGTGGGCAAAGGCTTCAAGCTGCATCTGGAAGACTGCGACACCACCATCGGCAACACGGTGACCATCACCTTCGGCGGTGTGGAAAACCGGGCGCTGCCCGGGTTGTTCGCGCTGGATAGCGGCAATGGTGCCTCGGGTATCGGGCTCGGTCTGGAGACGCTGAGCAATAAGCCATTGCCGGTGAACAAAGTCAGCGACGAACAGGTTTTGGCCAATGGCAGCAATGTCATTGAACTCAAAGCCTATGTGCAGGGGGAGCCCAATGCCATCAGGGACCAGACCATCGGGCATGGGGCTTACAGGGTGACCTCTACGTTTACGCTGGACTATCCGTAATTCACAAGTTCAAGCATCGGGTGCACGCGCATTGGCTTTTAGGTCATTTACACGGACTGATTGT
Source organism: Pseudomonas sp. MIACH (assembly GCF_001269925.1). GTDB lineage: Bacteria > Pseudomonadota > Gammaproteobacteria > Pseudomonadales > Pseudomonadaceae > Aquipseudomonas. The sequence goes on along the minus strand of NZ_LHVO01000035.1, from coordinate 87,205 downwards.
TCGCTGGATGGCGCCTGTGTAGATAAGCAACGAGAGATCAACATGAAACGACTATATGACAGCGCCATTATGCTTCTCCTGCTGATTGGCGTTAACACGACCGCGCAGGCCGTAGACTGTCGAGTCAATGGCGGTGAGTGGGCGCGCGTCACTCATTTGACCGTCCCCGTAACTGTACGACTCGATACAGACCGCACGAGGATTCTGATGGAAGGTGCTCGACTCGAATGTCGGTTTACGGCTGGAGCCGGTCCTGTTTGGGGGGCGGACTATTGGGAAACCGGCAATGCCTCAGGGACGCCCTGGACATCCGGCCCCAAGTTCGCAGGTGAACAGAGTGGTTTGCGCATCAATGGCGCATTCCTCAATACCCCGGTTCAGGCGGGTATACGGGTGGCCACCATGCCCAACAACGGGATCGGCTATCCGATCAATATCACGCCCTATATTCTGGTACGCCACAGTCCCTCCAACCCGATCGATGTTCGAACAGGAGACACCCTTGGCCTGTTACGTCTCACCAGCTCGAACAATTACGACGCCACTCGGCCGCAACTCACTGTCACTTATACGGCCGCCAACAACTTCACCATCTCCCCGTCCACCTGCACGATCAACAATAACAACCCGATCGAGATCAACTTCGGCAATGTTCACCAGAGAGCAATAGGTACCGATCCGCTGACCACGACCATCCGCAGCAACCGCCGGCTCACTTATTCATGCCCGGACGGCGGGATTACTACACCGATCACCATCACTTACAAAGGCACCGCCTCTTCGTTCGACACGCGTCTGCTGCGAATGACCAACCCGGACGTGGGGACGGCCCTTGTTCGTGGTGCAAGTGCGGTTCATGTCAATGGTTCATTCCTGACCCAAATTACCAACAGCGTGGGGGGCGACGATGTGACGTTTTCCCTTGTTCGGCGAGCAGGCTCCCTACCTGCTGCCGGAGCCATCAGCGGCAGCGGAGTACTCGTTATGGGGGTGCCATGACACACCCGTAACGTGAGGCTTACTCCTCTTCGTTGCCGTCCGCACGCCAGTAGCCCACGGCCTTGAGGAACTCCTCATTGACCTTATGCGTGTCCAGCAGCACCCGGCGGACCTGGCGCGACAGCTTGGTTTCGGTGGCGACAAAGCAGTACAGCGAGCCACTCGGCAGCGTGAGGTTTTTCACCCTGTCGAGCAGGTCGTCCTGGCTGCGCACCACCCAGATCACCTCCACATCGGCGGCACTGTTCAGCGTTTGTCGTTCCGCCGCATTTTCGATCTCAATCACCGCCAATACTTTGCGCCCGGCTGGCAGTTCTTCCAGGCGGCGGCCGATGGCCGGCAGGGCGGTTTCGTCACCGATCAGCAGGTAGCTGTCGAAGATGTCCGGCACGATCATCGAGCCGCGTGGCCCGCCGATGTAAAGGTGCTGGCCGACCTTGGCCTGGCCGGCCCAGGTGGAGGCGGGGCCGTCGCCGTGCAGCACGAAGTCGATGTCCAGCTCGCCGGTGCTCAGGTCATAACGGCGTGGCGTGTAGTCGCGCATGGCCGGCTGCGGACCGTCACCCTTGATGCTGAAGGTCGGGCGCTCCAGGGCTGCCTGTTCGGCGGCGTTCTGCGGGAACAGCAGCTTGATGTGATCGTCACTGCCCAGGCTGATAAACCCCGCCAGTTCCGGCCCGCCCAGGGTGATGCGGCGCATGCGCGGGGTGATATCGACGACCCGCAGTACGTCGAGACGGCGGCGTTTGATTTCGTGGGTCACGCGGTGGATGGCTTGGGTATTCATTGAGCTTTCCCGTCGGCAATGGCTTGGGCGGTGCCGTTGAGCAGCGCCGCGACACGAACGATTTCTTCCGGGCTCCAGCGCCCGTGGTGCGAATGCAAGGCATGGCGCAGGTTGTGCACGGCCTCGTGAATTTCCGCTGGGCGATCGTGGCCGCGCAGCGAGCGTTTGCTCACGTCCATGCGCAGGCGAATACCGTCGAGGGCCACCGCCTGCTCGCTTAATAAGAGACGACCGGCGTCGGTGATTGTGTAGCGTTTTTTTCCACCTTCGGCGTCGCCGGCGATCAATTCGCTTTCTTCCAGAAAGGTCAACGTCGGGTAGATCACCCCTGGGCTTGGGCTGTAGGCACCGTCGAACAGGGTTTCAATGCGGCGGATCAGGTCGTAGCCGTGGCAAGGCTGTTCGGCGATCAGCGCCGGCAGCAGTAATTTCAGGTCACCCGGCGCAAAGACGCGCGGACCACGGCCAGCGCGTTCGCGGCCGGGGCGTTTTTCAAAGCCGTCGGGGTGGTCACCGTGGTCTCGGTGGTGATGAGGTTCTCTCATTGTCGTGTTCTCCTGTCTGATTTAGATACAACTTAAGATATATCTTACTGTGGTTGCAAAACCGTCTGACGAACGGTAGCGACAGGAAAATCCGGCTGCGCAAGGGCCACGTGACACCCGAACAGGGTCTGGGTTTATCAGCAGATAGCGAGTGGTAAATGGCAAATTCGTGAATACGCAATAAGCTGGTTAATTGGAGTAGTTGCTCTAATGGCCTGAATAACCCGATAATATYTACCTTGTGGCTTATCTCCTACAGATGAGTGATATATATAAGTAGTACAGTGAGTTTTGGCATGTAATAAAGGGACGACAGTTAATACTCATCTTTTTGATTTTTATAGTTTTTTTCTTTCTTGCTTTGTCGTGTTTAATTACGAGTTAGCGCGAAAGTGCCGGCATCTTTAGAAGTTTTTTCGAGGGACTATTTACCTGCTTCGCAAGACCGATTTATTCGGTTGCTGCGCCGCGAGAAATCAGTTTTCTCAACTAACGTTTGATGTCACCACAGGTACTAACAAATGCTTAAAAAGACCGCTTTCGTCCTGCCACTCGTTGCTTTGGCCATCGGCTCGTCCAGCGTTTTCGCTGCCGGTGAAGCCAGCAGCGTCATCAACATCAAGGCGACGATCCCTACCAAGCAGTTCCATGTACTGCCACGTGATCCCAACTTCGGTCGCGATGAAACCATGAACTACAACCCCGTCACCGGTGAACTGAGTTCGCTGCGCGCCACCTACGACCTGAAAAACACTGACGGTTCGATCCACGCGTACATCGAAGGCGGTCCTGCTTCGTTGACCAACGGCACCTCTGCGATCGCACTGACCAACACCTTCAACGGTGTGGTCCTGACCGGCTCGCCACTGGAAGTGGCCGATGACGCAAGCACCACGCCAGGCACTCAGGCTGACCTGGTCGTGGCTGCCGCCAAACCTGCGGATGGTGTGTCCGGGCTGTTCACCACCAACTACACCATCGTGTTCGACCACGTGCCACGCGTAACGCAGTAAGGCCTGATAAGCACCGGCTTATTGTTGGGTAGCGATACCGGTCGACAGGCAGTCGCTGTCGGTCGACCGGTTTTGCGTTTGAAGTCCGAAATCAGAGTATTCCGTTCATGTTCCCGATGACTTCCATCGCGGCAGCGCTTGCCTTGTTGTTTTGTGCGGGCGCGCTGGCGGCAGGTACCGCCGATGGCACGACACCTCGTAGTTTGCTTTCCCAGGCCAAGGGATTGCCGGCGGACTTTGAAGAGCACTTTTTTGATGTCCCCCTGGCGGTCAGGGTTGAACTGGACCAGGAGTTTGTCTCCGAGGCGATGATTGTCCTGACGCGTGACGACCGCCTGACCCTGCTCGACTTTACCGACCATGAAGGCAGCGTCATCAAGGACGAAGAGCGCGACCACTGGGCCGATTACCTGAAACAGGGCGTGGCCCTCGGTGCCTGCGCCAGCAATTGCCCCTCCGGGCTCATGGCCGTGCACTACAACCTGGAAAACTCCACGGTGTCCCTGCTCACCGAAAACGCCGAGCGTGATACCCAGGAGCAGCGTTATTACTTCCTGCCCACCGGCGGCAGCACCGGCCTGATCGTGCGCAACCAGTTGAACCTCAGCGGCGGTGAAGGCCAGGACCTGGGCGGGCGCTTCGGCGTCGACGCCAGCAGTAGCCTGGGCCTGTGGAGCCAGACGCTGAACATGCAGTTCTCGCGCCTTGGCGGCCCCGATGATGATGACCTCAACCACGCGGTGTACGCGCTCTACACCCAGCGTGAGCTGGAAGGCAACTTCCTGCGCTTGGGGTACTTCACACCCAATGCCGAAGGCCTGACACGCCAACTGCGCACGTTCGGTGCCAGCCCGGACACCGCCGTCGGTGTGATGTACGGCAGTTCCGATAGCCTGGTGATCAGCAACGCCAAGCCTGCGGTCTACCCGATCTATGTCACCGCCAGCCGTCAGGCGTCGGTGGAGATTTATCGCAATGGCCTGCTGATCAACACGCAGCCGGTCGGCAGCGGCTTGCACAGCCTCGACACTCGGCCCCTGCCTGGTGGCATCTATGAGGTGGAAGTGCGGCTGGTGGAAGACGGCCAGATCACCAGCACCACCCAGGAGTTGGTGTACAAGCCCAACAACTGGCGCAACCACGACGAGCGCTGGCGCTACAACCTGTTCGCCGGCCAGGAAAGTAAGCTGCTGAGCAACTTCGACGAGCAGAGCAGCGGCAGCCCGACTGCCGGCGTCTCCCTCAATTACCTGGCGCACCCCCGTGTGGTGCTGGGTGTGTCCGGGCGTCAGGTCAAGGACAACATGCAGTACGGCACCTCGCTCGACTGGACCCTTGCCGACCAGGCCAGCCTGTATGCCAACGTCTACTGGACGGAAAAGTACGGCACCGGCCTCGACTTCAATGGCCTTTACAACTACGGCCTGGGCAGCGTGGTGTTCAACCACACTCGCAGTTGGCTCGACACCCGAAACACCTACGAAACCCTGCCCGATGGCACGCGCATTCGTCAGCGCGACGTGTTTATCGGCCAGACCAGCAACTCGTCGATTTCGGTCAACCATCGTCTGAGTAGCCTGCGATCCATCAATGGCCGGCTGTTCTACAGCGAGGGCAACAGCGAAGGTGTCGGCCTGGACCTGGGCTGGACCGAACGTACCCACCTGTTTGGCAACGACGCCAACTGGCGCTTTTCGGTGTTTGACCGGCCCGCCAGCGCCGCCACGGGCGACCAGCGCAATCGCGGGGTCGACCTGAGCATCAGCCTGGCCCTCGGCGCGCCGGGCGAGCAATGGTCCGCCAGCATCGGCACACGGACTTCCCGCGACGGCACCCGGGACAACAACGCCTCGCTGACGTACCGCAAGGACCTGCAGGACCACCTGCTGCAAAGCGTGTCCGCCACGACAACCACCGACACCTACGGCATCGGTTTGTCCGGCATGGCCAGTTTTGAAAACGAGTATGTCAACGGCGACGGTTACCTGCAGCGCTCCTCGTTCAACAACGACTTGAGCGGCGGCCTGAACCTGGACAGCACGGTTGCCGTCGGCCAGCAAAAGATGGTGATGACCAGCCAGTACCACGGCAACGGCTCCGGGCTGATCGTGGACGTGGAGACCGATGTCGACGACATCGCCCTGCGCGCCGACGACATGAGTGGCGGCAGCACCGCCTTGCGCCCCGGTCGCAACTTCATCCCGATCACCGCCTACAAGGGCAGCTCGGTGAGTTTCGACTTCGAAGGCAACCATGCGCCGTCGGCCTCGATCCAGCCGCCACGCACGCGTTACCACCTGAACAAGGGCGGGGTGGAGTACCGCAAGATCAGCGTGATGCAAACCGTCACCGTGCTCGGCCGCCTGGTCGACCCCCAGGGCAAACCGCTCAAGGGCCTGCATGTGATCAATCACGCCACCCGTGGGGTGAGCGAGGTCGACGGGTTCTTCTCGCTGGAAATGAACGCCCGTTCGCCGACCCTGGAAGTGCGCCGCAATAACCAGTTGCTCTGCCAGTTCCGGCTCGACCCTTCCAAGGCTCGCAGTGAAAACAACGTATTGATGATCGGCGACCTGCGCTGCACGCCGGACACGTTGGCCGAGTCCACCGCCACTGAACAGATTGCCGGTTGAGCATGATGACGAGAAAACCCAAGGTTATGAAAAGCTTTCTTTTGCACACCACGGGCACGGCCATGCTCCTGTGTTCTTTCGCGGCTTGGGCTGACGAGGACATCACTGCGCGCTTCAGGCCGGACCCCAGCAACCCTATGGTGAACAAGTTCGAGAACACCACGCCGATCAGTTCGATTTGTGCCGCGCATATTCCGGCACGCTGCAAGGCGTTGGGTATTTTCAGCCTGCGGGACGAGACCCTAAGGATTGCCAGCAATGCGCCGATCATTGCCAATCATGAGCAGGAGCGCCACGGCTTCATGGTCAAGGTGCCGTCCGATTGGCGTGATTTGGCCGTAACGCATACCGCCACCCAGGAAACCGAGATCGTTCAGGTGCGGATCGCCGGCATCGGCGGGTTTTGGTCGATCCCTCGACCGCCTGGCGTGTCGGCGTGGGCGCAGCCAGGGGTCGGCTGGTCAACGCAATGGCGGTCTGCGCCTTCACCTTGCCAAAGTACCAACCACCTTGCAGCAGGTACCGCGTCTGCTTCGTACTTCTGGCTGACGCCTGAAGGTGCTGGCCCTTGCAGCCGGAAACCGTCCCAGGATCTGCTCAGGATGAGCGTCAACACCATGGAGTACGCCTACGAGCTGCGCACGCCCAACCCGTTGGGCATGTCCAGTGGGCTGTACACCGGCAGCATCACCTACAGCATGGGCCCGGGCGGCGATTACGATTTTGGCGACATCATGATGCCCTCGAAAAACACCTTCACTCTCAACTTCACCTTGAGCGTGGAGCATGACCTGAAGGTAGAAGTGCCGCCCGGTGGCAACCGAATCGAGCTGGTGCCCCAGGGTGGCTGGCAAGCCTGGCTGAACCAGGGCCGCAAACCCGCTCGGCTGTTCCGTGACCAGACCTTCAACATCTCCGCTTCATCGCGTTTCAAGATGCAGATGGCCTGCGAGCGCGTCATCGGTGACACCTGCGCCCTGCGCAACACCACCGATGGCCACGAAGTGCCGGTGGATGTCAGCGTCAGCCTGCCCCATGGCCTGAACCGTGAAGACGGCGGCGCCGTGATTCGTCAGCCGCTGCTGGTGAGTGGCGCCGGTACCGAGCAGTTTCAGCCTGGGTTTTATGTCAACCGACGACCCGGCACCTTGCACTTCGAGGTCCAGAAGCAATACGCCGACCAGATGGTCGAGCGCGGCGGCAGCACGTACGTGGGCCAGGTTTCGGTGATTTGGGATTCGGATCTCTAGATGAGGCTTATGGCAATGAAACATGTGTTGGCGCTGTGTGCGCTGTGCTGGTTGCCGCAGTCGGTACCGGCGGCTCCGAATATCAATGTCGGGGTGTTTTATGACTACCTGGACGCCGATAAAAGTACCTACCTGAAACGGGTGTTCAACAGTGGTGACAGCACGGCCTTTATCAAGGTTGCGGTGATGGAAATCCTCTACGACAGCGAGGGCGGTTCTGAGGAAGTCGAGCTCCAGAGCGATGCCCAGACCGGTGCCCGCGATGGCCTGATGGCCACGCCGTCACGCCTTATCGTGCCGGCCAACGGCGTGCAGGGCACGCGCTTGCTGTACCTCGGCGAGCGGGAAAAAGAGCGCTACTTCCGCGTGCGTTTCGTGCCGGTGATGCCGGAGCAGGACGATGAGTTTGCCGTGTCCCAGGAGGAGCGCGACGCCTACAAGACCCGCCTGTCGGCCGGGGTCACAGTGTTGGCCGGGTTTGGCACGGTGTTTTTCGTGCGGCCCAAGGTCACGCGGTTTGCCACTCGCGTCGATGAGCAACCCATTGAGTACGGGCTGCATAACGACGGCAACAGCGTGGTGGTGGTCGATGAGTTCAAGGACTGCGCCAGCGGCGATAGCCAGGACTGCCGACCGGTGACCAAGCATCACATTTTGCCGGGTCGTGCCTTCGGTTTTACCAGGCAGGCCGGGCGGACCTATCGCTTTACCCTGATCGAGGGCAGCGAGAAAAAAACCTATGAGGTCAAAGGCTGATGGTCAGTGAAATAACCCAGGCACGCGCATACCTTACGTGCAGAAGGTGCAAAGTCAGGTCGGCGGCGTTGCTGTTGATGGTGCTCACGTTAATCAGTACCCAGGCCTTGGCGATCCGTGAAGAGCACGTATTTGACGTGTCGGTGACCATCCCCACCCACGATTTTTATGTGCTGCCGATCAACCCCGGGTTCCTGGAACGTGAACAGCAGATGGTCTGGGACCTGGTGCCGGGACGCCTGCGACCGGTGCGCGAACACTTTGACGTGAAGAGTTCGGCGGGTGGCATCAACGCACGGTTGGGCGCGCTGCCGACCCTGTTCAATGGCGGGCGCACCTACATCGACTTGAATGTGACCTTCAACGGCCAGGTGCTGGGCCTGGATGACACCCTGGTAGTGCCCCAGGCCGAGGCCAGCCAGGGCAAGCGCGTGCTGCTGGATATCTCGGCGGTGGAGCCGGCGGAGGGGTTTACCCCAGGTGAGTACTACGGCAGCGTCGAGTTGCTGTTCGATGCGGTGCGGCCGTGATGGTTTTTCGAGGAGTGGTGATGAAGTTTCTATGTGCAACCCTGGGTCTGCTGCTGTGTTCCCTGCATGCCCACGCCGGGCCGAACATCAACGTCGGTGACTTCTACGACTATTTGCGCGGCGATAAAAGTACCTACCTCAAACGCATCTTCAACGGCGCCACCCAGACCGCCTTCGTCAAGGTCAACGTCAGCGAGATGCTCTATAAACCGGACGGCAGCTATGAGGAAGTGCCGCTCAGGGTCGAAGCCGACGGCAGCGTGCGCAACGGCCTGGTCGCCAGCCCGGCGCGCCTCATCGTGCCGGCAGACGGCATGCAGAGCACACGCCTGGTGTTCATCGGCGAGCGGGATCGCGAGCGCTACTTCCGCGTGCGCTACCTGCCGGTGGCGCCCGAGAAAGACGACGGGTTCGGGCTGAGCGATGAAGACCGCCAGGCCTACGAAAACACCCTGGCAGGCGGCGTGCAAGTGATGGCGGGCTACGGCACAGTGTTCTTCGTGCGGCCTACGGACAGTCGCTTCGATACCCGTGTCGAGAACGGCGGCCGCACCTACACCTTGCGCAATGCCGGCAACACCGTGGTGGTGGTGGATGAGTTCAAGGATTGTGCGGTGAATGACCGCACCGCCTGCGCGCCCACCACCAAGAACCATATCTTCCCCGGCCGGGTCTTCAGCTTTGAAAAACAGGCCGGGCGGATCTATCGGTTTTTCCTGGTGGAAGGCACCTCCGAGAAGACCATCGAGATCAGCGGTTAGAGCGATTGCGTAACTCGTGCGCCGCCATCAGCGCCGCGTGGGTGCGTTCACGCATCCATGCCTGGGCGACGTCGCCCAGTTCTTCCTCGCGTTTTTCGCAGGCGGCCTGGAATGCAGCCGGGTCGGCGGGGTCCAGTGCCGTCATGCCCAGCTCGCTGGCCAGGGCATCGACCTGGGTTTGCAGCGACGTTGTATCGGGCACCTGCGGCCACTGTTCGCCTAACTCCAGCAGGTCGAACAGGCGCTCGTGTTGAGTCCTGAGCCACTGCTGGTGTTCGGCATATTGGCCGGCATAGCGACGTTGCAGCCAGGCGCTCCAGTGGGGGTCCAACAGCATGCGGTTGACCAGGCCGTCGCCCTCGCCAAGCTCCAGTACTTTGGCATACGCCGCGTCGATCTGTGCGTCACTGACCTCGGCCGTGCTGCGGTAGAGCATATGCTCGGCGATCCACGGCAGGTCCAGGCGCTCGGCGAGGGCGGTCTGGTAGGCCAGGTAGATTTCCACTTCATCCACCTGGCCGGCCACGCCGTCGATGACCTCGGTGAGAAACCGCAGGCCCTGGCCACCCTGGGCCACCGGCGCCAGGCGCTGTTGAACGTCGGCCCGGATCACATCGTTGAGCTGTTGCAGGCGCGCGCGCCCTTTGACCAGGGTGACCAGTTGCCGCTCATGGGCCTCAGGCGTCGGCGCCTGGTGTTCGATCTGGTAGAGCAGCACCTCGACCCCCAGTTCGTTGAAGATCTGCGTGCCGGCATCCGGGCAATTGCTGGGGAAACTGGCGATCTCAAACAGCCGCTTGCGCAACGGCGTATCGACGGCGGCCGCTTGCAACAGGGTCCAGACCTGCTGTGTCAACATGCGGTGGTTGGCGCTGTAGCGCTGCCGGTCTTCATCGGTCTGGAACCGCTCCGGCATTTCCAGGGCCTTGATCACCTCGAACAACCCCTGTGAGCCGTGTTCGTGCTCCAGCGCATCCCACACGTTGCGGGCGTCGTCCTGCCCTGGCGGCGACAGGTAATCCAGCCACGGCGTGCTGTCGCCCCGGGGTTCGTAGGTGCGCTCGGGGTCCAGCCCGACTGACGCGCGGTAGGCCTTGAAGCGTTCACGCTGCAGGGCGTCGAGTGCTGCGCGATTGAGGTAGGTCGCGGCAACAAGTCGGGCCTCGGTACTGCCCAGCGCCACGTCGGGCAGGTGCGTAATGGCGGTGCCCTGCAGGTTGAGGAAAAACCGCGAGGACCTCGGCACCTCGAACAGCCCATCGGGCCACTGCGTGATAGGGCTATGGCTGAGGTCCAGGTGAACCAGGTCGCGCATGCGCCCGATATCCGGGGCCAAGCGGCTGCGGGTGTTGTTGAGCTTCAGGCGCCGTAGGTAGCGCAGGTTTTTCAGGCGGGTGACATCCACCTCCTGTAAATCCAGCGGGCACCTGGCCAGGTCGAGGTCTTCCAGGTGGCGCATTTCGCGGATTGCTTCCGGCAGGCGAGACAGCGGGTTATCCGCCAGATACAGGGTGGACAGCTGCGGGAAGTGATGCAGGTATTCACTGTGGGCAGCGCTGAACTGAGTCTGGATCAGGTTCAGCTCGGTGACATGGCTGAAGTCGGCGCGCAGCGTTGGCAGTGTATCGGGCAGCGTGATGCCGCTGAGGTCCAGGCGCGTGCCGGAGGGGGCGGTGTAGGCGCGGATCTGATCCTGCCAGCATTCAAGGATTTTGCCGCGAATGAACAGGCGCAACTCAAGCTCCCTGTCCGGCGGATAGTGGCCGGCTTGGCGCGACCAGTGCGCCAGGTCAGCGTCCAGGCGGTAATGCTCGACGATCAGTTGGTTGACGCGGACGCTGAGGTGCTCGCTGCCGACTTTCTCCATAAACGCCTGGATGTGCGCTTCGCTCTGGTGCGTAAACACCGTTTTCAAGGCGTTCAGAATCAGTCGGTGTTCACTCATGGGGGCCCGCGTGGGGGTGCGTCCCGGCATGGGCGCGCCGAGCAGCGTCAGCGTCTCGATGTCGGCATGGCTGCGGATCGGCGTCTGGGCCAGGGCCGTGCGGCGCTCGGCCAGCGGTTCCAGAGTGGTCAGCAACCAGTGCCGCAGGCCTTCGCCCTGGCCGGGAGAGAGGCCGACGGCCTGGCGGCTATCAGCGGGCGCGGCGTGCAACAGGGCTTCGTACAGGGTGTCGGGGCCATGCAACTTGCGGTGTTGGGCGTCGCGGACTTCGTAGCCCAGGTGGTCTTTGCGCACCAGGATGCGCCGGGTGCCTGCACTGGCGGGGCCAGCCTCGCAACGCAATGGACCGTCGGCGGTGTGCTGGCGAATCTGCAGGTGCAGGTCGGCAAAGAAGTCGCTGTGTCGTTTCAGGGTATTGAGCAGCATGCGTTCGCTGTCGGCGCTCTGGCGCCAGGTGAAATAGAAGCCTTCGTAGGCGTGGCTGGTGCCGGCGGCAAAATTCAGTTCCCGGGCCAGGTTTTTCAAGCGCAGAGGCAGGCGCCGGTGGTCCAGCATCAGGCTGCGCTCGGCGGCGTCTGCGCTATCGAACAGGACCTGTGCCACGCTTGAGTCCATCTGCGGGAAATGTTCGCGCAGCAGGCGGATGCCCGGTTCATCGGACAGCTCACGCACAAAGTGGGCGTACTGGCCGATCTCGGGTGCTTGCCGCGTGACGTAGGCAGCCAGTAGATCGCGCAGGTGCTGCACTCGCCCGGCCTTGGGCATCTGGGCGCCGAGCAGCAGGCGGGCCTGTGCCTCATCGAGGAACCCCAGCACGAGCTCCGGCAACTGCCCGGACATCACCTGCGCCACACTCATCTTAAGGGTGTCTGCCGGGGCGGCGTCGAGCTTGCCATAGCGGTGGGAGTCACCGCTCAGGCTGGGGCTGAGGAACACTTCCAGGGCCTTGTCCAGTGGCCAGCCTTCAAGTTCGGTAACGGTTTGCTCGAACCAGGCGGCAGCCGGGTCCAGGGGCGTGCCCGTGCGGATCTGATCACTGGCCAACTGCGCGCTGGCGTAGGCCTCGAAGCGGTTGAGCGTGTCGGCGAGCAGCGGTGGCAGTGGCTGGTCCTGCAGATACGCGCCACGTAGTACGTCGTCATCGCAGCCACTGGTGCGGCGTATGCGTTCCAGTTGCTGATCGCTGAAGGCCTCGACCCTGGGTCCGAGGCGGCGCATCAAGGTGCGGCTGTCCCAGGCCTGGGGCTGGTCGGCTTCATGCACGACAATCCCGTTCGCTCGGCGATACAGCTGTGGCCGATAGGCCTGCGGGCGGTGTGGGTGGACGATGCGCTCGTGTTGCACCTGATACTGCGCGCCTTCGTGTATCAGCCGCTGCGCGGGGGCGAGTGTGCTCTGGTCGTCGACATAGGGTGCAAGGTCTGGGTTCCACAGGCGTTGACGTCCGTCTGCACTCTGCACCGGCTTGAGCCCTTCGACGAACGCCGACAGTTTCAGGCGCAGTGGCGCTGCCAACGTGGTACCGGCGGCGAACAGGCCGAACTGGACAAAGTCCTGTGCCACACCGATCAAATGATCCGCCGCCTCCGCGCCCCGGCCCTGGGCCCAGTCGACCACGCCTTCGAACACCTCGTCGGTAATCTGGTAGGCGGTGTAGGCGAGCATCACTTCCCCCAGCCCCGGCACAAATGGCGTGAGTACCTGCAGGGCAGCGTTAAAGAGGTCGCCGAGGATTTTTCCCAGGTTGTCCCACCAGGCCTGGCGCGCAAGGGTATCGGCGCGAAGGGTAGAAACGGCGATGTCCTGGGCGTCGTTGAGCACCTTGTTCAGGTGCACACGGTAGCGGTAGTCCCACAGGTCATCTGCGCCGTCGTTGCCAGCGCGGTTCGGGTGGTCAGCCGCGATAGGTTGCACATGAAATTGCAGGTGAGGGTTGTCCAGTGGTGTGTCCTGCCAGGTGGGCTGGCTGTCGGTCGGGGCTTTTGCGCGCCACTGCACCCGGCTGAGGCGGGTATTGAGGTTGGCGAAAAAATAGCCACGCTGGTCATGGTCGACAAAACGGCTGAAGAACACCTGATAGCGCTCGGCATCCCGCAACTGGCGGGTGATTTCGGTCATGAAGGCCATGGGCGTCGGGTATTGCTTGAGCGGATGTTCGGGGTCATCCGGCACATAGGCGATCACCCGCGCCGCCGAGGGCGGCGTCGCGCAGAACAGCAAAATGCCGGTGAGCCGGCTGTTCATCATGTCCAGGGTATGGGCGGCCAGGGTTTGGCCGTCGAGGCGCAGTGTGGGATTCCCATTGATCAGCCCCAGTACGGCGTCGCAGGCATCCTGGGCCATATCGCCCTTGACCAGCGCCAGGTGGGCGGCGGCTTTCAACGCGGCTTTGTGTTGATCGATCACTTGCCGGTGCACGTCACGGGCGACCGTGGGGGTGTAGACACCCATGACGATCTTCAGGTGCTCGCGGTAATGGCGGCCGATGTCCAGGCCACGGCACAGCTGTTTGAAGCGCTCGGCAGTGAGGGGGGTGCCATTGGCCTTGTGTTTGAACGTCAAGCTGCGTTGCTGGCCACGGGTATCGGCGGCGGACAGGAAGGCATAGTCGACGAAACGTTCGGTGGCGGCAAAGTTGTGCAGCGCCGCGTCCAGCAGGGACACCGTGCGGCTGGTCACGCCTTGCTTGAAATCATGTACCCACCAGGCGCTGCTGGCTGTGACATACACGCGCAGGAAGGTGTTTCTCACGTCGATCGGACCGTAGTCCGCCAGCAAGGCGCTGCCCAGAACCTGCTCGGCGTAGGCATACACGTCATTGAGCTTCTGCAGGCGCTGGTCCAGGGTGTTGAGGGTGTGCCAGTGGTCGGCAACGGCCTGCTTGAGGCCGGCGTGCTGGGCTGGCGTGGCGTGCGGGTACGGCGCCGGCTCTTTGAGCCCCACGGCGCGTAAAGCGTGCAGGCGTGCCAGGGAGGTGCTTTTGAGCCATGGCGGCAAGGCGTTGTTGAGCAACGGGTAGTGCCGACCTTGAAACGCGGTGGCGAACGGGACAGGGGAAATGACGGCCATGCAACAGATCCTGAAAAGAGCCATGAAAGCGCTTCAGTCTATTGAGGCCAGGGGCCGAGAATAAGTTTGAATACTGGGTCGAACAGCCCGGATAACCGGACATTCCGTTCAACAAATGTCACCTCGAAAACAGCCGGCTACCGCCCTCGGTGACCGCCATTGCGGCGGGGGTGCACAAGGTATGGCTGCCCGGTTGCAGGTAGGGCATCAGCACTGGCGCCATGCCCTTGAGCACCTGCACCGGCAGCGCCGAGGTAAAGGTGAAATTCTGCGCGCCGCTGCCGGGGACAAAAGCGGTGAGGGTGCCGAAATGCCGCTCGCCGATGTAGAACACAAAGGTTGCCGTGCGGTTGATCGCCTTGGAACTGAGGACCCGCCCACCAGCGCCAATCGCCTCGATACGGTTGTCGCCGGTCCCGGTCTTGCCGCCCATGGCCAGCGGTGTACCGTCGGCCAGCTTGAAGCTGCCGGACACGCGTTTCGCCGTGCCCGCATCCACCACCTGGGACAACGCGCCGCGCAAGGCCGTGGCGACTTCGCTGGGCATCACCCGCTTGCCTTTGTCGGGGTTGTTCACCAGCCAGGTTTCATACGGCGTCTCGGCGGCAAAGTGCAGGCTGTCGATGCGCAGGGTCGGCTCACGCACGCCGTCGTTGAGGATCGTGCCGACCAGTTCCGCCAGGGCCGCCGGGCGGTCGCCGGAACTGCCGATGGCGGTGGCCAGCGACGGCACCAGGTGGTCGAACGGGTAGCCGACCGCCTGCCAGCGCTGGTGAATATCCAGGAACGCCTCGACCTCCAACATAGTGCGGATGCGGCTGTCCCGCGCGCTCTTGTGCCGGCTCTTGAACAGCCAGCCATAGACTTCCTGGCGCTCATGTTCGCTTGCGGCGACGGCCTGTGTGAAGGTGGCGTCGGGGTGGTTCAACAGGTAGCCGAGCAGCCACAGGTCCAGCGGGTGGACCTTGGCGATATAGCCTTGGTCCGGCAGGTCATAGGTGCCGGGGCCGTAATCGGTGTAGAGCCTGGCCAGGCGGTCGTCGGTGAGTTTTTCCGAGGTTTTTTGACTGTTCAGATGCGCCCGGACAAAACGGTTGAAACTCTCCTGGTTGGCCTGGGGCAGCAGATAACGGTGCACGGCGGCCAGGCGAATGGCCGTAGGGCGCATGCCGTCGAGGAAGGTGTCGAGCCGTGCCTGGGTGTCCTTGTTGCGGTACTTTTTCCAGAAGCGCAACAGGAAGGTGGTGCCCTCGCGGTCGGCGAACTGGGCCAGGTATTCCTGGCGCCGTGGGTCGCTGTCGTCCTTGAGCAGTTCGGCACTGTTGTTGTCACCGTGATAGGTGCTGTAGCGCACCAGGTCGCGCATCAGGCGAATGAACGGCAGGTTGATCGACTCGCGCAGGGCGTCGCGCAAGCTGGGACTGCGGCCGTTGTCTTCGTTGCGAAAGTTGTGGAAGCGATGCAGGCCGCCGCCGGTAAAAAAGCTCTCGGCGGGGCTGGCGGAATACTGCCGGTCGAGCGCCGCGTCGAGCATCTTCGGCAGGCTCCGGTCAGGGGTTTGCGCGAGGTAATCCAAGGCCCAGCGCGACAGCCGATCCTGCTCGTCGACATCGACTTTTTTCAGCGCAGCCGGTGCCTGGCCGGCATAGCGCTCGTGCAGTTCGCTGATGATTTGCAGGTAGGTGGTGAGCACGCGCAGCTTGGCGGTGGAGCCCAGTTCCAGCTTGCTGCTCTCGTTGATATCGAAAGGCTGGTCGGTGTTGTCGGTCTGCACGCGCACCCGCGCGCCGTCGCCGGTCATCTCATACAGGGTGAAGCTGTAGCGCACTTGCGCGGTGCTGGCGGGCGTCAACAGGCGCGGACCGAGCAGGCCGAGTTGCCCGGCGAAGACGGGGTCGGCCAGCTGTTTGAGGTAGGCGGTGGCCTGGGTTTGCAGGTCATTTTGCAAGGTGCTGGTGGCGGACAGGTCGAGGCGATCAAGGTCGTACAGTGGGCGGTTGAGCAGGGCGGCCAGGCGGCTGCGGGCCATGCTGATGCCTTTGTTGGTTTCGATCGGTTGCAGCGTCGGTTGCTGCTGCCAGTCGCGGTAACTGACCTTGCTGGCCAGGGCGGCCTTGGCCAGGGCCGGGTCGAGCACACGGTTCTGCTCCAGCAGGCGGATATGGCTGTCGGTCAGGTTCGCCAGTTCCGCCTGGCCCTTGGACAAGTAATGGGACGGCCGGCGCTGGGCAATCATCAACGACAACACTTCGCGTAGCGCCAGGCCTTTTTGCGCGAGGTTTTGCATGCTGCTGTCGGCGAGCAAAGCGTTGGTTGCGTTGAAGTCGGCGCCGTACCAGACCCGCAGACCTTCGGCCATGCCGTGCACTTCACCGTGACCAGGCACGGCGGACAACGGCACGCTGTTGAGGTAGTCGCGTACGATCTGCTGGCGCGCCGCCAAGGTCTGCGGGCCGTCCTGATAGGCGCGCACGCTGGCGGAAAACATCTGGCGCAGTTTTTCGCCACCGGACAGCGTCAGGCCGTCGGGGGAGTGGCGGTATTTTTCCAGCTGGGTGGCCAGGGTGCTGCCGCCGGCGCTTTGCCCCGGCAAGTGCAACAGCCTTGCCACTTGTGACCAGGCCGCCTTGGCGAAGCGCGGCCAGTCCACCGCCGGGTTGGCTTGGGGCTGGGCCGGGTCGAGCAGTTCGCGGTTCTCGATGAACAACAGGCTGTTGACCACCACCGGCGGGATCGCGCTGAAATCCTGGTACGCGTGCTGCGGGTAGGTGAACTGGTACAACGGCTCGGCGCGGCAGTCGTAGATCGACAAGCCGGCCTGGATCTTCTCCGCATAGGGCACGAACAGGCCGCGCTCGACATAGCTCATGAGCGGTGCGGAAAAACGCACCTGGCGCTGGATCAGATAATTGCGCTTGAGCAGGCGCGGCAGGAATTGATCGAGGTCGCTATAGCCCAGGCGTTTGTCGAAAGGCCCGTCGCCGGGATACACGATGGCATCGCTGGCACCGGGCTCCAGGGTGTAGCGCAAGGTGGCGGCCAGGCGGCTCAGTTCGCGGGCTTGCCACTGCGCGGTGCGCATTTCGCGCTGGGCGGCAAACCCCGCGGCGATCAGTGCGATCACCAGCAGCAGCCACACCATGCGCCACCGGTACAAGCGTTTGCGGGGGCGTGGTGGCAATGGCTGTTCATCCGCGCTATCGGTGGGAACCGCAGCCTTGGTTGAATCGGTTTGCCATAAAGCGCCCATAGTCGATTGATCCCATCCCGGCAGATTGATCGGACTTGAATAGAGCTTAGACGCTGATTGGCGCCGTCGAGGAATTTGTCTGCGTGGGGGCACTCGGCTACCGCAGATGGACGCGCTACTTCCTTACCGTTCAGGGCTTACCGGACCGAATCCAGCGTCCGTCACAAGGAAGTCCAACCCATGCCTGCAACCCCCTCGTCGCGGCGTAGCCATATCGAGCAAATCCTCAGCCTGTTTTCCTCCCCACCGACCCTGCGCGAAGCCGCGATCAAGCAGGCGCAAGCCACGCTGGATCGGCGCTTCCCCAGCCTCGGCCTGCGTGCGGAACACGTCGCCATCGGCACCCCGATGTCGGCCGACCAGACCCACTACAGCGCCCTCGCCGATGAAGTGGTGACGCGCCTGGCCAGCGCGCAGCCGACGCGCTATGTAGAGGATTACCATCAGGTGTTCGTGCATCAACGGGAAATCCATGTGCCCGGTGGCCCGCCGCTGCTGGATGTTGAAGAGGTGGTCAACCAGCTTGGGGCGGACCTGCTCGATGCCTGGCTTGAACAACTGCTGGACTGGTGGCGGGCTGTGGTGCCGGTGAACACCACACGCTGGGCCTACCTGTCCGATGATTGGCTGGCGTTGCTGTACGACAGCCCGCAGCCGCCGGGCATGGACGCGGCGCAGTTCACTCGTTTGTTCCCACGCGCGTCGCTGCGGGCCGGTCGCCCTGATCGCCAGTGGACCCTGGACGCGGCAGCGTTGCCGGTGCACACCGTTCATGTCAGGCCCCAAGGCAGCGCGCAGACCCCGGAGATGCTGCCGCTGTTGATTCTCGACCAGTGGCTGTTCAGCCCCGCGACCGGCCTGCACCCGCTCAAGCGCCTGGACGATATCGAAGTCTTGATTCCCGACTACCTGAGCGCGCGCCTGGCCGACCAGGCGCTTGAGTGGTTTGTGCAGGAGCCGTGGGGCGATCCGTTCGATGCGCTGGCCGCCAGCTATGCCGAACGCCAACGCGCGGATGTGTTGGCCATCGACCGTTCGGTACCGCGTTCGTCCGCACAGTTTCAAGCCATGCTCGATTATGTGACCGACCCCTCGCGCTGGTTCGAGTCGGTGCTGACCCCGTATCAACTGCGCCTGCAGGACCAACTGCCACTGTGGCTGATCCATGCCTCGGCGGCCGACAGCCTGGCCTACGCCCATGCATTGCAGGCCCTGGTGGTGGCGGGCGCGGGTACGTTTCTTGACGGTATCGCGCCGATCCGGACCTTTGCCGACCAGTCCCTGAAGGACTGCCTGCGCAAGGATCGCCGCGCCAGTGGCATCGAGCCGCAGGATATCGAGCTGACTTACCACATCGTCACGGCGGCCATGACTGCCGGCGGCTTTGCCACCGGCGATGTACATCCGCTGACGTTGACACTGACGGACCTGGCCCTGGAGAACCTCGGCGGTTTTCCGCACTTGCCTTCGGCGATCAAACTCAAGGGCAGTCCCGCGCCCGACTGGCTCACGGCAACCTTGCTGCTGGGCTGTGTCAGCGAGGTGGATATCGGCCAGACGTACCCGGCGCTGCTCAAGCAAACACTGCTGGACGACCCGGTCGAGCGGCAGCGCCGTGAAGCGCTGTTTACCCGACAGGTGCGGGCGCAACTGCCGCTGCTGGCGTTGCAGATGAAGCTCAAGGGCGAGCACGGTCTGACCGACGCCGGCTATCGCCTGGTGCAGGCGGCCCTGATGCAACCGCCGCAGGCGGCGTTATGGCCGCTGGCATTCAAGGCCACGCCCACGTCTTCCCCGGACACGGTGCTCAATCTGTATGTGATTGGCCCAAGGGATGCCGACGACGGGCCACATCTGCTCTACCAGCCACTGTTCAGCCCCAGCCTGCAGGAGTTTTCGTCCGCCCAGGCGTTGTTCGAGGCGATCAAGGCGGCCGGTCCGTTGCAGGACACGGTGCTCGCCTGGCTGCCGCCAACGCGCCAGGCGCTGTATGCCAATGGCGGTTTCGAAGAACCCCATGTACGGCATTTTCTCGCTGGCGATGAGTTCAGTGTGCCCGAGCGTCCGGCGTCGGTTCGCTTGAGCAAACAGTTGATTGCGCAAGACCCGTTGCCTGGGGTGTTCGCCTCCACGGTGCAGGCGCTGGTCAGCCTGGCAGAGCGCCAATCGGTGTCCAACGCCGAGCAGCGCTGGGCGACGTTGAAAGAAGGTGGCTGGTTGCTGTTCAACAGCCTGTTGCCGTTTCTGCGAGGCCCGGTGGCGCTGGCGGGATGGATGGTGCAGGTGATGGACAGCGTGCACCGTGATGTGCAGGCCATCAGCGGCACCGACCCGGCCGCCCAGGCCCAGGGCGTGATGGACCTGTTGAGCAACCTGGTGCTGATCCTCGCGCATCGGGCTTCGCCCCGCGAGGTGCCGTCGACCCTGGATCTGCGCGATCCGGCGTTCGCACCCAGCCCGCCAAGGCTGGCGCCGCCGACCCTGACGCGCGGCCCGCTGAACATCCCGTTGCGTGCCCCCGGTGGTTGGAGCAATGCCCGTGACACCCTGACGCCGCCTCTGCAGGCCCGGCTCGAACGCCTCAGCCTTAAGGCGTTCGCTCAGCCCTGGCCGGCGCGTTTGCCGGGTGCGCAGGTAGGCGGACGGCTCGACGGGGTGTTGTTCAACGCCGCCGCACAGCCGCCGCAGTGGCAGGTGCTGGTGCGCGGGCATGTCTATCGGGCCAGGGTCACGGATGACAGTGTGCGGGTGATCAGTGCCGATGGTCGTGAGATGGGGCCTTGGCTGAAGCTGTTGGACACTGGCCGTTGGGAGGTGGACTTGCGCCTGCGCCTGCTGGGTGGTCAGGCCGATACACCGGTGGTGACCAACACCGAGTCGCGCCGCCAGCAACTGGAGCAGGATTATCGCCAATACGGCCAGCGGCGCGAGGCGGCCAATCGGGCCGTGGTGGTGGCTTACCACCTGCTGACCAGTGACGTTGCCAATCTCACCGACGAGCAGCGCGCCCGGGCGGGTACCCGCTATACCCAGGAGCTGCAGAATAAGCTGGATGCGGCGCTGTTGGAGCTGGATTGCCTCAAGGACCTGCAGGCACTCAAGCACCGGCCGGGTTACGAACGTGAACTGTCGACGGCGCTCGAAGGGATAATTCTCAACCTTCAGCAACTGTTGACGCAGGCCCGCGTAACGACCATCGCCATCAATACCCGGTTGGTTCCGGTGCTGGACCAGGTGCAGTCGTTGAATGAGCAGGAGAGCAGCTGGGATATCAATCAACAGGCGCACCAGACGTTGATGGACGGCCTGCGGCAGTTGGCTGACAGCAACGAGCACGCCATCCGCTGGCGCACCCAGGAAGTCAGCTTCCTGCAAGCGCTGGAAGGCGTTCCCAAGTACGGCAAGGACCGCGCCCAGAGCTTGCGGATGGGCCAGGCGGCATCGCCGTCGGTGTTGGATCTGCAGTCATTGCAAGTCACGGCGTTGTGGGCGGTGGCGCTTAAGACCGAGGGGCCGCGGCTGGACGAGGATTTTTTCCAAAGCCTGGACGACACCATCAACCGTGCACGTTGGGCCAGCCGGTCCCAGGCGCAACTGCATGAGTTGGCGCCCCTGAGCGCGCAATTGCGTATCGAGTTGCTGGATAGCCTCAACCATGTCTACGCCCAGACCGATGACCGCATCGAGTTCTGGCGAGCGATGGAGCCGGACAAATTCCACCTCGATTACCTGGATAAGTTGCAGCAGCTGTGTGGCCAATTGCACGCTGAGGTCGAGCGCGAACTGGCTGTGGCCCTGACCCCTGTGAGCCCCGCACCGCGTGCTGCGCCGGCACCGCGCCCGGCGCTGAAAAACATCATCCGCACGCGCAACCAGGATCTGTATGTGGCCCAGGTCAAGATGACCACCGGTGAGCAGCCGGTCGAGGTGGCTGAGGTGGTGGACGCCCAGAACACCGTGATTGCCTCGTTTACCCACGCCGCCGACGGGGTGTGGGAGCCGGTCAAGAAGCCGGTTCCCCGGCGCGCCGCTGCGCTGCCTAATCTCAATCGTTTGATTGAGCAGGGCGAGGCGTTGCAGGCGTCGGTCGCGCCGGCCATCGCCGAGGTGCTCAGAATGGCGCCAAAGTCCAATGAACCGCAGTCGTTGCAGGACCTTCTGGATCAGCACGCCGCCAAGTTGCGCCAGTGTGCCGACGCCATCCACCGTCAATTGCAGCACAGCGAACCGGGTCGCCTTGCCGCCACGCAACAGGCGCGGGCCAGGACCGTAGCCGATGAGTTGCGCGCTGCGGCCAGCCGCTTATCCGAGCAGGGCCTGCAGGCGCGCTTGACTGCCATCAAGGCGCGCCTACCCACCCAGTCCGGCGTGGACGTGCTGGTCAGCCATCATGAAGCGCGTATTTTTCGCCAAGGCGAGCGGGTTGCCCTGGCCGCCAGCCCCCATGATTGGCTGCAGACCTATGTGGTAATGGATGTGCATACCCGCCAGCCGTTGTGGTACGCGCATTTCCACTATGAGCGCCAGGCCGGGCCGGACGATCATTTCACCGCCGCGCACCTCAAGACCCTGGAGCAGCACCGCATGGGTAAGCAGGCGCAGGCCCAGGCGCAGGCCCAGGCATTTGCCAGTATCCAGGCCGGGCAGACCGGCCGCGTGCGGCAGACCGTGGAGATCCATCGCGGCGAAATCTACCTGCGCATGGCGCGCAGATTGTTCTTCGAAGCGCCGATGTGGACGCCAGACTGGCAGGTCCAGGCTTGAAGTGCTGCACCATTGCCGTGCGATACTCCAACCGCACAATCGGAATTTTCCGGGGTTTCCCGCTGAATATTGCCGTTTATAGAGTGAAAATCACTGGGTTGAGCTTTTTATACTGCACCCCCCTGATCTGGCCCGGCCAGACCGGTTGACCCAAAAGGTCAAGCGGACACGGCACGCCCTGGCACACCCGCCGTGGCGTGCCGGACTCGGAGGCTCATATCCAATAACAAGACGAGGTTGTATCCCTATGCCAGTCGGCAACCACCTGCCCCATGGCGAGACCGCTTCGGGCGGCCCGCTCAAACGCGAACTGGGCGAACGGCATATTCGCCTGATGGCGCTCGGCGCCTGTATCGGTGTCGGCCTGTTCCTGGGCTCGGCCAAGGCCATCGAAATGGCCGGTCCGGCCATCATGCTCTCCTACATTATCGGTGGCCTGGCCATCCTGGTGATCATGCGCGCCCTCGGCGAGATGGCCGTGCATAACCCGGTGGCCGGCTCGTTCAGCCGCTATGCCCAGGATTACCTCGGCCCGTTGGCGGGTTTTTTGACTGGCTGGAACTACTGGTTCCTGTGGCTGGTGACGTGTGTGGCAGAGATCACCGCCGTGGCGGTGTACATGGGCGTGTGGTTCCCCGATACGCCGCGCTGGATCTGGGCCCTGGCGGCCCTGATCAGCATGGGTACCATCAACCTGATCGCGGTAAAGGCCTTCGGTGAGTTCGAATTCTGGTTCGCGCTGATCAAGATCGTCACCATCATTGCCATGGTGATCGGCGGCGTCGGCATCATCGCGTTCGGCTTTGGTAACGACGGCGTGGCACTGGGTATCTCCAACCTGTGGGCCCACGGCGGCTTCATGCCCAATGGCGTGCAGGGTGTGTTGATGTCCCTGCAAATGGTGATGTTCGCTTACCTGGGTGTAGAGATGATCGGCCTCACCGCCGGTGAAGCAAAGAACCCGCAGAAGACCATTCCCCGTGCAATCGGCTCGGTGTTCTGGCGCATTTTGCTGTTCTACGTGGGCGCGTTGTTCGTGATTCTGTCGATCTACCCGTGGAATGAAATCGGCACCCAGGGCAGCCCGTTCGTGATGACCTTCGAGCGCCTGGGTATCAAGACTGCGGCCGGCATCATCAACTTCGTGGTGATCACCGCAGCGTTGTCATCCTGCAACGGCGGCATCTTCAGCACCGGGCGCATGCTCTACAGCCTGGCGCAGAATGGCCAGGCACCCGCGGCGTTCGGTACCACATCGCGCAACGGTGTACCGCGCAAAGCGCTGCTGTTGTCGATCTTTGCCTTGCTGCTGGGGGTGTTGCTCAATTACCTGGTACCCGAGAAAGTCTTCGTCTGGGTTACGTCCATCGCCACCTTCGGCGCGATCTGGACGTGGGTCATGATCCTGCTGGCCCAGCTCAAGTTTCGTAAGAGCCTGAGCCCGGCCGAACAGAAAGCCCTCAAGTACCGCATGTGGCTGTACCCGCTCAGTTCGTACCTGGCCCTGGCGTTCCTGGTGCTGGTGGTGGGCCTGATGGCGTACTTCCCGGACACCCGCGTGGCGCTGTATGTCGGGCCGGTGTTCCTGGTGCTGCTGACGGTGTTGTTCTACGTGTTCAAACTGCAACCGACCCAGGTCGGCGTGGGTTCACAGCGTTCGGCGTGATCCCTTGAAACATGGCCTGCCTGTTTTTCCGCAGGCAGGCCAGTCGTGGTTCAGACGCGCTGTAGCGTCCGTTGCGTGCCCTCCGTCAACTGTCGTACCAGGCGGTTGTACTCGTCGGTTTCCTCGTCGATCAATAACTGGCGTCGGTTCCAGTATTCATCGGAGTCCCGGCTCGGGAACTCCTGATCCAACGCACTGACCTTATAGGCGATGGTGCTCTTGACGGTAAAAAACGCCTCCGGCTCAGCGCTGGCCAAATACTCGATCCAGAACTCGGTCGTCAGGATGGCCTCCTGCAGGGCAGGTGACTGGCCGAGCGCGCGCAGCGTCGCACGGGCCCGATTGATCACCTCGTCAGTCACATAGCTATCCACGGTGTAGAGCAATTCCAGTGGATAGAACGGCAAGTTGAATTCGCGCGCCAGTTTACTGCGCAGGTAAACGGTGACTTCGGCGGGGTCGACTTCCAGTCGGGCGCGCTCGCGCTCGAGAATGAACTGATCGGAAAAATGATCCAGCTGATTCAGGTAGAAACAGCGCCTGGCCAGATCCAGCAATGCCCGATCAGCCAGGTAACTCCTGGGTTGCTGCTTGGCCTGGTGAATGCGGTGATGCAGTTCCATGTTGGTAAAGGCCAGGATCACGCTGTCGCCGCAATTGCCTGAGCCGTAGGTATTGAGGCACACCGTGTTGCGCAATTGCGTCGACTCGCCCATGGCAATCAGTAAGTCCCACACTCGATCCGTCAGACGCATTCTTGACTCTACTGTGCGGTACGCGAGCGTTCGCGGCAGGTCGCGCAGCACCCGGAAAACATCGTCGGCACTCGCCGTTTCATTGGCTTTCAACTGTTCCCACAGCTGTCGGCGCGCTGGCACGTCCGTGGGGGCTACGCCCGACAGCCAGGTGTCGAAGTCATTCGACGCCACCGGTGCATGGGCCGGCGTATACAATCGGCCGCCCAGGGAAATACCGGTATCGAGGCGGTACGTTTCGATGCGCGCCAGGGTCTCGGCCGACAGCGGGTTCTCGTGCAGGAAGGTGTTGCGATTGGTCATTTGCAGCCATGGGTTGGTGAAGACCTCTTCCGGAATCGTGGTGATCGAGTTGGTCTGCAGGTGCAGTTGGGTCAGCACCGGCAGCGCACTGGCGCCAATCGGCCATTGCGTAATGCCGGTGTTGGCGAGCATCAGGGTGCTCAGCTGGGTCATTTGGCTGACGTCCGGTGTGAGGGTCAGGTCCGGGTTGTCGGTCAGATCCAGTTTTTGCAGGTTGACCATGCTCGCCAGGCGTACCACCGCCTCTTCGGTCAACCGAATGTCGTTGTCGCTCAGGTAAAGGTGGGTGAGCGAGGTCATCTCGGTGATCGCGCTCGGCAGTTCCGTTAGCCGACATTCGAGGTGCAATGCCTTGAGCTGGGTGAATTTGGCCAGGAAATCTGGCCCCGTGGCCGGGAACGTGTTGCTGTAAATCCTCAGGTATTCAATGTGATTGAACGCGCGGGTGTCCGTTATGAAGGACGCCGGGGGAAAGGTTTCGTCGTCCAAGTGCAATTCGAGTGACTGTAGGTGGTACAGCCCTTCCAGGAAGAACATGGTGTTTGCACGTTGCCAGGCCGAGCGCAGTTGGGCGGCGATAACGCGACGTGGGTAACGGCGCACTTCCCGGGGGGCGGCTACAAGATCTTCGTTTGAAGACGACCCTTCGCTCCAGCGCATCAGCGCGTTTTCCATGGCCACGAACTCGCCCTGGAGGCGCTCCAGTTCGATCAACTTTTCCGGGTCAGTCATGTTCAAGGTCTGGAGAAAACGTCGCGCATCGTCATCGTTGAAATGCGGATAAAGCGCCTGGACCTTGGCCACCAGGTCCGGTGGGCGGCGACCGCGGAACGGCCAGATACGCTGCCAGAACGGGTACACCAGAAATGTGCGGTCGACGCCCATGGCCGGTTGCATCCAGGGTTGCAAGTGGGGGATATCCAGCAGGTGCTTGATTTCCACACGACGGGCGAAGGCCAACTCGGCCAGTTGGTTGCGCAGATGGCGGATGCCGCTCTGGGTGTCGACCTCAAGAAGGGCTTTCTCGGCAGGCGACAAGGTACTGAGAATGACCTGCAGCAATCTGGTCGAGGGTGTGCCCAGCGGCTCGCCCTGCAGATCATAGGCCTGATAACCACGGTTGGTTTTGGCCACGGTCTTGCGTGATGCGCCGCCCAGGTGCCCGGCGGTTTCCAGCAAGCGACCCTGGTTATCCCGTTCGCGAATATCGATGCGCAGGTTCCTAGGCCAGCCGGGCAGGATGCGCAGCAGGTACAGGGTGATCCGGTCGCTGTCGGCATTGGCGCAGGCATCCACGTACAAGCCTTCGAACGCGCGGTTCAGGCGCAATTCGTGGGCGCTCAGGCGTGCCTGCTCGCCAATTCGCAGGCTCAGTTGGTTGCGCTCATTGAGCTGTTTGAGCTCGCGTGCCGTGGCTTGGCCGAGAATCGCCTTGACCGTATTGTTGGGCAGGTTCGGGTGCATGGCCTTGAAGCGACGCTGCTGCTCGGTGCCTTCGGACTCGCTTTGGCGATACAGGGACTCGAGGATTTTCGCGCGTTCGCGGTCAGTGAACTCAACGATGCGGGTGATCAGTTGGATTCGGCGCTGTTCCAGCGTTTCGGGTAACTGTCCCAGCAGGCCCCTGACCACCTCATCGTGGGGCAGAAGGGCCTCCAGCAGCCTTGGATTTTCGAGCGTTGCAACGCTGATCTCCACGGTCTGCTGATCAGATTGCGGGCGTTCGTGGTAGCGATGGATGACGCGGTTGTCGCTGTCGACAAGCTGCAACACGTGGCTGGCGGGCCAGCCCGGCAGGCTGGTGATCACCAGCAACTGCAGGTCAGGGCGGGCGGAGGAGGCGGTGGGCAGTTCATACATCGCTTCGATGAACCGGTCGATTTCCTGGTCAATGCGCAAGCGCTTGCAGGTATCCGTCAGCAAGGGTGGAGCAGCGTGGCCGTTGCGGTGTACGCGGCGCAGCACATGGGGCGGGGTATCGGTCAGGGCGAGAATCGTGCTGGCCGTGTCCTCGGTAAAGGCGTTGTGGTCGCCGCCCAGTCGATAGAGCAGGCTGTGGTCGTCCCAACTCATCGGGTTCTCAGTGGACAAGCGCCAGGCGCCGTCACCGTTGTGCTCCAGGGTCGGCGTTTCGACGCCGATCTTTTGCGGGTGTTTGAACCGCCACTTGAGTACCTGTTTGTCGTAGACGATCCGGTACCAGGAGCCGAACAGCGGCAGGTATTGGTCGCCGTCAAGGCGGGTGATGCCGAGAGCGTCGGGCCGCAAATTGGCCGGCATGGACAGGGTGTGTTCGTACTGCGCCAGCGAGCCATCGGCCAGTCGCACAAAACCTTCCGGGCCGCGTTGTTGGCTCATGTAGTTGCCCAGGGTGTTGCGCAGGCCTCTGGCGTCGGTTTCGCTGCTCATGCCCAGCTGTTGTCGCTCGTGGGGTTGCAGCACCGAGCCGATGGCCAGGTAAAAACTGTCCACCGCCGGTGACACCGCAATCGTGCCGGCATTGCGCATGTCATAGGCCTCATACACGCCTTCGCCGTAGTGGCGCAGTTCCACCGTGAGGTCATCAGCGCCGCTGGAGCGATAGGGCTTGGCGATGTTGCCCGCGACGACTTCGGTGATGACGAAAGGGCGCTTGAGGCGTTGGCGGATCAAGGCCGAAGCGAACTCCCTGGCCCATTGATCGGTGTCGTTGTTGAACTGCCGTGGGTGATACAACGCGTCGATCGCGGCATCGATGCGCAGGGCAGTGCGGTGGTTGTCCAGGTGTTCGGCAAAGGCCGTTGGCAATGTCCCTTCGCGCAGGTAGGCCTGCTGTTGGCGCAGGGTAAGCGGGTGCTGTTGCAGCAGCCGCTGGAGCAGGGCCGGCGTCAACGGGCTGTTGTGGTCACGCAATTTTTTCAGCAAGGCGGTGGCCGGCACCAGAGGCGCCGAGGCCTTGACCGCGAGGAAGCGTCTGACGTTGGGCGGCGGTAGTTGCTCACTTTTCTCATAACCGGCGTAGTTCACCAGCGCGGAAAACAGCGCCATGCGTTCGCGACGGGCCAGGCTGCAGACGGCGCGACGTACCGCCAGGATCCGCTGTTCGGGCGTGCTGTCGGGTTGTTCGGTCAGGCCCAACTGCGAGGTGGTCGGTTGCAGCTCAATCACCAGGCTCAGCAGCGGGTCGTCCCGATGGTGGGGCTGGCCACGGTCTGCTTCGGCCTGATAGCTGCCCTCTGCGCTGCGGATAATCGTGAGGGTGGTCACTGAGGGCACGGGCGTTTCGGTTTTCCCATAGGTTTCGATGACGCTGCCTTGCGGGTCGCTGATGCTCAGTAGCACCGCGGCCGGCCATTCGGGCAATTGGGTCAGCAGGCACAGCACCACGCTGTCGCCATAGGGCGGCAGGTAGCCGGCTTCGTGAAAGCGATTAATGATTTGCTCGATGACTTGGTCGGCCTGCAGGCGGCGGACGCCTTCGATCAGGTTCCAGGGCGCCGGTTCGCCGTGCCAGGCATTCTCCAGGGCTGCGCGGGAGGTGGCGGTGCTGCGCAGCATCCGCTCCAGGTCAGCCTCCAGGATAATCGACGAACCACTGGGCAGCATGCGCTGCAGCAGTTGGGTATCCGATAGGGCTTGGTTGTCGTGCAGGTCGAAGGTCCACGCTTGCAAGGCCGGGTCAAACACAATCGGGGGGTTGTAGGGGCTGCGGCTGTGCTTGAGCACATAGCGCTGAGTGGCCTGGTCGTGGACAACCTCTGCCACCACCGTCTGTTCCTCATGACGCAGTTTGACGTAGTAGTTGTTGTGTACGCTGAATACGCCCAGGGCGTCCGCGCGTTTGCCCTCGAGTACGTATGGCTTTGGATGGGCATAGGCGCGGGCGTCGGGCTTCCACAGTTCCTCAACACCGTCCGGACGCGTGACTTTGCGCGGGTTGCCCAGGCGTTGCAGGTATTCAAGCATGCGCTGATGATGGAGCTTGCTCGCGATACCGATCAAACGCCCGCTGATGGCCAGGTCGGCGACGTCGGTGAGGGTCGAAGCAAAGCCGCTGGCATCGCCCTTGACCGCTTCATTGAGGCCCACGCTGACGCTGTAGGTCATACTGCCCAGCACCGCCAGTTGCATCAGCCGGTTGAGCCCAGTGACTCCGCCGGGCAGCGGCGTGAGCAGCAGCTGCAGGACTTCGCCGGCGATGGCCGCGGCGGCGTCCTTGAGTGCTTGCCAGTCGGTGTCGGAGCGGGTGTTGGCCAGAGTGTCCATGTCGGCCTGACAACGTTGTAACTGGCGGTAGGTCAGGGTTTGCAGCAGCGTTTTGGCGGGGCCGGTGTAGGGGTCGGTGGAGAAGCGAATGTCATCCAGGGTTCGCTCCGGAAAGGCCTTGTGAAAACCGTCATAGAGTTTTCCCGCCAACCAACTCAAGCCTTCCGGGCGCTTTTCCAGGGTCAGCAAGGGTTTGAAGACGGACATCCCCACTAACGGCAGTTGTCGGGAAAACCAACCCAGGTCGTCTTTTCTGTGACTGTCCACAAGCTGTTGGCGGAAATCGGCCTCTGCCGATTGCGCATCGCTGTGATAGCGCAACGCACCGCCGGGGCGGAAGGGGAAATAGGACAGCACTCCCAGGCTTGCAACCCTGATCAACAGCAAAGGCACCGGGATGGCGTTGTCCCAAGGTACGAAGGGCACCGAGATAATGGGGGTGACGCCCGATGTCAGGCTCAAACTGTCGACCTGCAGTGGCGGCCCACTGCCTTCGATTGACGCCATGAGGCTGTCGTACATGGCGCGGGTCAGGCCGTTGTGCGCGCGGTTGCGCCAGGCGTCGAGGGCATCGAACCGCAGAAGGGCCGAGGCCGCTGCACCCATCAGGCGGTTGAGCGTGCCGTCCTGGCCCAGGGTCGCGCGAATGGTTTGCTGCAGTTTGTGGCCCAGGTCCAACTCGCGGGCGACATCGACGAACTCGCGGGCACTCAGGCTGGTGTCGCCGTTGAAACCCACCACGCGGCTGGCGCCGATCAGGCTGTAGCCGGAGTCTGTCGTCAGATAGGAGGTAAAACCGAAATTCACGCAAGCCGCCTCCCACAGCGACATGCTCTTGACGTGGACGACTTCGGTGTACTCCAGCACGGAGCGGCGAGGGACTCTGACGTAGCTACCTGGCTGCCGGTCCCAGGGCAGGGGTTGCTGGACCTTTTCGATGTAGGTGGTATCGAAGCGGTACTGCTCGGGATCGCGCCCGCCGAGCCTGCTGCGTAGCTGTGCGAGGCCGTCTTCCTTGAAGGTGCGTACGACCCGTTCTTTCTCGGCGTCAACCGCCGTCAGCGCCGCGAGGGCCTGGCGTTGCAGCTGCAGGAAACGTTGTTTTTCCTCAGCATCCAGGCCATCCAGGGCCTGGAGCACATTGCGCTGGATCAGCTCCAGCGCCTGTTGCTGGGCCCAGCGGGTACTCGACTGCAAATTGCCGGACAGGCCGTTGAGTAATTGATGAGACGGCATGCGCTCTACCTTTCACGATAAGTGGAAGGCAGATGGAATCACCGCGCATGCCGGCGCTGGGGCTAACTATTTAACTGCCGCGCAGTGCTGCGCTGGCGCAGGTCCAGCTGTTTGTTGAACTCCAGCCACGCTGCCAGCCCGGCCATCAACGCCATCCCCAGCAGGGCACTGAAAATCTGCATGGGCCAGGCATCACCGGCTTGGGCGTTGAGCATGTCCGCCAAGGGGGCCAGTAGCACGCCGAGGCAGAACACTTCCAGGGAGTAGCGGCCCATGCGGCAACTTTGTTCGGCCAGCCAGTTTTGCGTCCAGCCGCGGCCGGGCAACAGTTTGGCGGTGACATACGCCAGGGCCAGGAAGTGCAGCAGGCGCAGTGGCGACAGGTCGGTCTTGCTGATGGGATAGATCAAATCGCTGAGCCAGGCGGGCATCAGCGCGTCGTGCACTTCGGGCCAGCGCCAGGAGAGCGTCAGCACACCGGCCAGCACGGTGTACACCGCCGCCGCCATGAACAGCGGCTGGCGTGCCAGCGCACGCGTGTCTGCGGGGCGCGCCCGTGTGGCCTGGATCGCGGCCGCGCCACCGAGGATAAACAGGAACTGCCAGGTCACCGGGTTGAAGTACCACACGCCATCGGCAATCGCCCGTAGGTTCCAGCCCATCCACGGTGCCAGCAGGTACACCGTCGCCGACCCGACCACCACCAGCCAGGTCCTGCGCAGCAGCAACGGCAACACCAGCGGCAGGCCCGCGAGCAGCACGATATACAGCGGCAACGGGTCCATCAGGTTGGGCTTGAAGCGCAGCAGCAGCTCATCGGTGAGGGCCTGTTGCGGGTGGGTGACGAAATGGGTCAGGCCCATCTCCTCGACCAGGTCGCGGGTTTCCACATGGCTGTTGGCGAAGAACACGATGCCCATCAGCATCGCCAGCAAAAAGATATGCACCACGTACAACACCCAGGCGCGGCGCAGGATTTTCAGTGAGGCGATCCAGTAGCCGTCGCGTTGCAGGATCTTGCCGTAGGCCAGCACCGCCGCGTAGCCGGCGAGAAATACAAACACCTCCGCAGCATCGCTGAAACCAACATTGCGCAGGGTGATCTGGCCGAGGGGATTGTGGGGGACGTGATCCCAGAAAATAAAGATCAACGCCAGGCCCCGAAAAAAATCGATGCGTGGGTCGCGTCCGTTCAGCATGGCAGCGGGCTCTTGAACAATAAGTTTAGTAATGACAGGCGAACGCGCACGTTGTCGTACGCCGCGTGTCGGGCGGGCGCAGGTTGGCGATATTTGTAAACAATTGCAAAGGTTGGGTATTACTGAATGTCTCAACTGCGCGCAGCGGCGACCTGTTAATTCTGACAGTAGACGAACAACAGATGCCATGGCTTGCTGGAGGCTGGCGAAACAGGGGGACGGCATGACCAACCTGTGGAAGGGGTTCTCCAGCTACACAGTGATCGGGGTCGCCAACACGCTGATCCACTGGCAGCTGTTTTTTGTGTTCAGGACCGCGCTGGACCTCAGCCAGGCCGCGAGCAACGTCCTGGCCTTTGGCGTGGCGGCGTCTTTCTCGTTTTATGTCAACGCGATCTACACCTTTGTCGTGCCTGTCTCGCTGACGCGTTATCTGTTGTTTATGGCATGCATGGGCGGTTTGAGCCTGGGAGTGGGGTGGCTGGCGGACCGTTGGCGCTGGCCGGGTATCGTCACGGTGCTGGGCTTTTCGCTGTTGAGCCTGGTCTGCGGTTTCCTGCTGTCCAGGTGGGTGGTGTTTCGTGAGCGTGGGCAATGAAGATTTCGCTGATCGTGCCGGTGTTCAACGAAGAACAGGCGATCGAGCCGTTCTACCGGGCAGTGCGTGAGGCGCAGGATTTGCAGACTCACAGGATTGAAGTCGTGCTTATCAACGATGGCAGCACCGACCGTACCGCCGAACGTGCCCGGGCGCTGGCCATGGCGGACAGCGATATGGTGCTGATCAATCTGTCGCGCAATTTCGGCAAGGAGGCCGCGCTGTTCGCCGGGCTTGAATACGCGACGGGTGATGCCGTGGTGCCCATGGATGTGGACCTGCAGGATCCGGTCGAGGTGATCCCGCGCTTGATCCATGAATGGCAGGGCGGCGCCGATGTGGTGCTGGCCAAACGTCGTGACCGCTCCAGTGACGGCTACCTCAAGCGCCGCAGTGCGTCGATGTTCTATCACTTGCTCAACCGTATTTCCTACACGCATATCGAAGAAAACGTCGGCGACTTTCGGCTGATGGATCGCAAGGTGGTGGACGTGATCAAGGCGCTGCCCGAACAGCAGTTATTCATGAAGGGCGTGTTGTCCTGGGCCGGCTTTACCGTGGCCATTGTCGAATACGATCGAGCACCCCGCACGGTGGGCCAGAGCAAATTCAACGCATGGAAACTGTGGAACCTGGCGTTGGACGGGATCACCTCGTTCAGCACGTTGCCGCTGCGGTTATGGAGCTATATCGGCAGTGTGATTTCGCTGATCGCGTTGGTGTACGCCGGGTACCTGGCGTTGGACAAAGTGCTGTTTGGCAATGACGTGCCGGGGTATCCGTCGTTAATGACGGCGATCTTGTTCCTGGGTGGCGTGCAACTGATTGGGATCGGGATACTGGGGGAGTATGTAGGGCGTATCTATATGGAAACCAAACATCGGCCGCGCTATGTGGTTAAAGGCGTTGTGCGTCGGGTAGAGCAAGCCTGCGAAAAAATCGGTGTTTAGCGGGGGCTTAGAGGAGGCGCCGGAACATGTGTAAGCATGAATGGTCGAGAAGAGAAAGTTTTATATTCTTTTTGGTGGCGGTTTTAGTCTATGTATATCCATTGATTCTGGCTGACTATTTTTACGTTGAAGACAGTTTCAGGGCCGCGTCCGGGTATGCGTCATGGCGGGCTGAAGGGCGTTTTTTAATTGATGGTTTTTATCATTTATTATCCCTGTCAAATGGCACGCCCGACTCTTTTCCATTGGGCTTGCTGGTGGCGGGTTTGTTCATGGCAAAGGCGCTGGAGAAACTCGCATTTCATTATTTCAGTCAGGTGAATGTGTGTTCGTCGGCGGTGGTGTTGCCGATGTTTTTCAGTCCCTTGTTTTTGAGTGATCTCGTTTATAAATACGACGGCCCGGTGATGACGGTAGGGTTGGCGATGATAGTGTTTGCTATCACTTTGAAGTCTGAAAGAAAGTGGGTTGAATGGTGGGGCGCAAGTTTACTGGTTGGCTGTGCACTGTGTGTTTATCAGCCACTCATCAATGCGTTTTTCGGGTTGTGCTGCATCGAGTTGTACAGAGCGATTAACGATCAAAAAGCAACTCGCGAGTGGGTGATGTTGGGTGTTGAAAAGGCAGCTCAAGCAGGCGTTGCCGCCCTTTTTTATCTCTTCGCGATCGTGCCGTTCATGGGCAAGGAACGGCAGCGGCTGCTTGCTTTGGATGAGAATTGGCCGATTGTCATCTTCCAGCGCCTGGAAAGCGCTGAAGAACGGATTCGCCCTTTGTACACGGGTGGGCATGCAGGGTTTTTCGCGGTGATGGCGATTCTGTTTGGGCTGGGTTATGCCTGGGCGTGGTGTTCTGGAATGCGTGAAAGACCAGGCTGGGTGAGTAAAGTTCTGATGAGTGTGGCTTATGTGTCGATAGTACCGTTGATGATAATTTCTGTGCCTGGAATCATGCTGGTTTTTTTCTACGAGAATAATGACTCAAGGGCAATGTTGGGGGCCGGGCCTTTACTGGTTTTTATAGTGCTGGTGATCTACCAGTGGTTAAGTGCTGTGCAGCGCAAGTTAACGGTGTTGGTGGTGCTGCCGGTAATTTTAATGGTGTCCGTTTCTTATAGTTATGGTCGGGTTTTGAGTTTGAAGAGGACGCTGGAAACTGACCTGATGAGTAGTTTGGCCTATTCGATCAGCGCTAATGCAACGCTTGCTTCGGTAAAGGTCTTTTACTTTAATGCCAGTGCTCAGGACTTTTGGTTGCCGGCCTCTGCTGGAACTGTGTCAATCATGCCGGTCATGCCGTATCTGGTGGGCGCTGATTTTTTGTTTTTACCAGAGGCGATGGCCAGGGTGGGGATCACCAATGTGGTCCAAGCCAGCCACGAACATTCGGCCGATGTACGCCTGAAACGCGACGCCCGGCCCATAGTCGATAATTTGTTTTACTCCATATATCTGGAAGATGGCGACGGCTATATCGTCATGAAACAACAGCCTCGTGTTAATCCGTGAAGGGTTTTTTAACCCGAGGTTGGGAGCTATACCGCTTCACCTCGCCATCAATGATCACCCACCGGCCCCGGCACTTGGATTTCCAACTGTCAGGCAGTTGCCCGGCGATTACAGCGAAGTCCAGTAACGGCATGTGAAGCTCCTTGTTTCAACGATGCCGTCGGTGGTCCGGTCCAGCGGGGAAAGGGTGGGCTAGAACGCATCCATCAACAGTACTTTGCACGGCTTGGCCTGATACTCGTTGATCTGCGGCACCAGCCGGGTGAAGTGTTCGGTCCGGCAATGGGTGTCGAGCGCGGCCTGATCGGGCCATTGCTCGATGAAAATGAAGTGCCCTGGGTCTTTCTGATCAACAAACAGATCGTACGAAATGCACAGCGGTTCCTGGCGGGTTTTTTCCACCAGTTCGGCGTACCAGGGCCGCACGATGTCGAGGTATTCGGGTTTGATGAAATCTTCAGCGATGACTTTCAACATGAGCTGGGTCCTTTAAGCGGCGGCGACTTCGTGGGGTTCAAAACTGTCCGCGCGTGCCATCTGCCACATGCGTGAATAGAACTCGCCATTCACTTCACCGGTGAGCAACTCCCCCGGTTTCAAGAACACATGCAACTGTGAGAACAGCTTGATCTCGGTCGCTGACATGCGCCGCACCAGGTGCTTGGCCGACAGCTGCGACGGATGATCCAGGCCTGCCGCCGCGAGCATCTCGGCGAGGGCCTTGAGGGTGTTGCGGTGGAAGTTGAACACGCGCTGGGCCTTGTCCGGTACCACCAGGGCGCGTTGGCGCAGCGGATCCTGGGTCGCGACGCCGGTGGGGCATTTGTTGGTGTGGCAGCTTTGGGACTGGATGCAGCCGATGGCGAACATGAAGCCGCGCGCCGAGTTGGCCCAGTCGGCACCGATGGCCAGTACGCTGGCGATATCGAAGGCGCTGACGATCTTACCGCTGGCGCCGAGCTTGATCTTGTCGCGCAGGTTCAGGCCCACCAGGGTGTTGTGCACGAACAACAGGCCTTCACGCAGCGGCACGCCGATATGGTCGGTGAACTCCACGGGCGCGGCGCCGGTCCCGCCTTCCTTGCCGTCGACCACGATAAAGTCCGGGAGGATGCCGGTTTCGAGCATGGCCTTGGCAATGCCCATGAACTCCCACGGGTGGCCCAGGCAGAACTTGAAGCCCACCGGCTTGCCGCGGGACAGTTCGCGCAGTTGTGCGATGAACTGCATCAGCTCGATAGGGGTGGAGAACGCACTGTGACGCGACGGCGAGATACAGTCTTCGCCCATCAGGATGCCGCGCGTCTCGGCGATTTCCTTAGTCACCTTGTGCTTGGGCAGGATCCCGCCGTGGCCGGGCTTGGCGCCCTGGCTCATCTTGATTTCGATCATGCGCACCTGCGGGTTTTGCGCCTGCACCGCAAAGCGCTCCGGGTCGAAGCGACCGTCGCTGGTGCGGCAACCGAAGTAGCCGCTGCCCAGTTCCCAGGTCAGGTCGCCGCCGTTTTCGCGGTGATAGGGGCTGATGCTGCCTTCGCCGGTGTCATGGGCGAAATTGCCGAGCTTGGCGCCTTGGTTGAGCGCGCGAATCGCGTTGGCGCTCAACGAGCCAAAGCTCATCGCCGAGATATTGAACACCGACGCCGAATACGGCTGCGTGCATTGCGGGCCGCCGACCATCACGCGAAAGGCGCTGGGGTCGCTCAGCGGCGCGGGGCGCATGGAGTGGCCGATAAATTCGAAGCCCGACTGGTACACGTCGATCAGGGTGCCAAAAGGCTTGTCAGCCGTTTCGTTCTTGGCGCGCGAGTAAACCAGCGAGCGTTGCGAGCGCGAGAAGGGCAGGGCGTCGCTGTCGGACTCCAGCAGGTACTGGCGGATTTCCGGGCGGATGGCTTCCACCAGGTAACGGATATTGCCCAGGATCGGGTAGTTGCGGCGCACGGCGTGGGGGCTTTGCAGCAGGTCGAAAATGCCGATCAGGCTCAACACGCCGGTGACCAAGGTAATGGGCCACAGCCATTCGTGTTGGATAAAGGGGAGGCTGGCGAGGGTGAAAATGACGCACACGGCAAAGAAGGCGTAACGGCTTAGCAAGGACAGGCTCATACGGTTTCCTTGGGTTCGGACTCTCAGGTCGATCCGGCATTCTGCGCCAGTAACGAAAGGCCAGACAACCTGCAGGTGTCCTCAGTGTGATCCCCGTGATGGGACAGACTGGCCCGAAATAGACAATGCGCGGCTATCGGTCAGTTCAAACCGGGCCTGGTTTTCGGTGGTCGAATCTGCCCCGACGAAGACGGTGAACGTGCCGGCCTCAACCACCGGCGAAAAATCGCTGTCCAGCAGGGCGAAGTCCTCTTGGTCAAGGGTGAAGGTCAGCTCCCGAGCCTCGCCGGGTGCCAAATGCACTTTGCGAAAACCGCGTAATTGGCGAACCGGGCGGGTCACGCTGGCGACATCATCGCGCAGGTACAACTGCACGATTTCTTCGCCTGAGCGCGCTCCGGTATTGGTGACGGTGACCGTTACGGCCAACGCTTGGGTAGACGCCAGCCGCTGCGCGCTGAGCCGCGGCGCGGAGTAGCTGAACGAGGTGTAGCTCAGGCCGAAACCGAAGGGATACAGCGGCGCCCAGTGCTCATCGATATAGCCGGAAGCATACCTTTCATCGCCGCTGGGCGGACGACCGGTGCTCTTGTGCGCGTAGTAGAGGGGGATCTGACCCACGCTGCGAGGGAACGTGATCGGCAGTTTGCCGCTGGGGTTGACGTCACCGAACAGGATATCGGCCACGGCATTGCCCATCTCACTGCCCAGGAACCAGGTTTCCAGCAGCGCCGGCGCCTGGCGCACGGTCTGCGAGAGCACCAGCGGGCGGCCATTCATCAGCACGATGACCACAGGTTTGCCGCTGTCCAGCAGGGCGCGCAACAGCGCCTCCTGGGCACCCGGCAAGCCCAGGTCCGCGCGACTGCGGGCTTCGCCGCTCTGATCCGCGCGCTCGCCGAGCACGGCGACCACCACCTCGGCAAGGCGGGCGGCCTGCCGGACCTCGATGAGGTTCTGAGTGTCGTCGCTGATGGGCGAAGCGCCGGGCAGGTAAACCACCTCAGTGTCAGGGGCGACGGCGCGGCGTATGCCCTGCAAGACCGTGATCGAATCTTCGGGATGACCCGCCAAGGCCCATGGGCCGATCGTGGCCTCGGCATCCGTGGCCAGGCTGCCGACCACCAGCACGTTACGCAGGTGCTTGGACAGCGGCAGCAGGGCGTCGGTATTTTTCAACAGTACGATGGACTTCTGCGCGGCCTCGCGCGCCAGTGCCCGGTGCTGCGGTGTCAGCACATTGGCCCGTTGCCGCGCCTCATCGCTGTAGCGGTAGGGATCTTCAAGCAGCCCCAGGCGCTGTTTGGCCTGGAGTACGCGGCGCACCGCAGCGTCCACGGCTGCCAGGGAAACCTGGCCATTGCGCACCAGCGAGGGCAGGTATTGGCGGTAAGTCTGGCTCGCCATGTCGATGTCCACGCCGGCGTTGAACGCCAGCCTTGCCCTGTCGGCCGGGCCTCCTGCGATGCCGTGCTGGCTCAGCTCCCAAATGGCGTTGAAGTCACTGACAATGAGGCCGCGAAACCTCCATTGATTGCGCAGCACTCCGGTCAACAGGGCGGTGTTGCTGTGCAGGGGTGTCCCGGCCAGTTCGTTGAACGAGGGCATGATCCCGTCGACGCCAGCCGCCACAGCCGCCTGGAAAGGCGGCAAGTACACTTCCCGCACAGTGCGTTCCGATACGTCGGCGACGTTGTAGTCGCGCCCGCCTTCGGCCGCGCCGTAGGTCACGAAGTGTTTCGCGGTCGCCAGCATAAAGGTGGGGTCTGGAGGCCCGTCACCGTGGAACCCCTGCACTTTGGCGCTGGCCAGCGCCGCGCCCAGGAACGGATCTTCGCCGGTACCTTCCACCACGCGGCCCCAGCGCGGGTCGCGGGCAATGTCGACCATGGGGGCGAAGGTCCAATGCACGCCGCTGGCCGTCGCTTCAACGGCCGCCGCGCGAGCGGTCCGTTGTGCCAGGGCAGGGTCCCAGGCCGCGGCTTCTGCCAGCGGAACGGGAAATACGGTACGAAAGCCGTGAATCACATCGAACGCAAACAACAGCGGTATATGCAGGCGCGAATGCGTGACGACCTGTTCCTGCAACTGGCGAGTCCGCTCGAAACCATAGGCGCCGAGGACTGAGCCAACGGTGCTCATGGGCAGTTGCGCCAGTTCGCCCTGGTCAATGACCGGGCCGGTAGGCGTGTCCTGGACGCCGAGTTGGTTGAGTTGGCCAACTTTTTCTTCGAGCGTCATCTGCTGCAACAAGCGCTCGACGGGGTCTTGCTCGCCGGCGCTGAGAGCGCTGCCGCTGAGACTGAACGCCAGGTAGCACAGCGCCAATTTGCTATAGAGCCTCACGGGCGATTGCCGGTGTCAGCCGTTGAAGGGGTACCGATTGCCGTCGAATCCGAATTGAAGGGGTGGTACTGATACAGCCAGGTCTCTGACAACGGCTGGCCGTCAAGGCGCAGGAAAAGGCGCAATTCCACTGGATCCTTGCCGTCGACGGTCAAATCGAACTGTGCTCGCCAATGGCCGGCGACGTCATCCGGCACCGCTTCGGTAAAGGCCTGGCTGAGCTCGCCTCTGGAGCAACTGATCACGGCCTCGGGCTTGACCCCCGGCGCAAGTTTTTCCAAGGGGGCGCCTTGGAATTCGACCACGAATTTACGCACCCCCACAGGGCGCGGCTGGCCCGGTTGGCCGCCCTTGCCCAGGCGTGTGGCCACGCACACTGCCAATGGCGAAGCGTAGGGCTCCTGGGCCAGCCAGTGCAGGCGATAACGCAGCGCATAGCGGTTGCCCGCTTCCGCTGGCGCCGAGGGCACCCACATCGCGACGATGTTGTCGTGGATCTCGTCGTCGGTGCCGTTTTCCATCAGTTGCACGCTGCCGTCGCCCCAATCGCCCAATGGCTCGACCCACAGGCTGGGACGCCGCTGGTAATTCACACCATCGAGGTAGTGGTCAAAATTGCGGTCGCGCTGTAGCAGGCCGAAGCCCTTCGGTTGGTGGTCGCTGAACGCCGAAACCATAGTGCGTGGCGGGTTGTTCAAGGGACGCCAGATACGTTCTCCGTTGCCGGTCCAGAGCCCCAGGCCGTCACTGTCGTGGACCTCGGGGCGCCAGTCGGCGGCGGTGCGCTTGGCGGTTTCACTGAACCAGAACATCGAGGTCACCGGAGCAATGCCCAGCCGGCTGACGTTCTTGCGCAGGAAAAACGTGCAGTCGATGTCCATGACCACGCCCCGTGTGCGGTGGATCTCGAAGCGGTAGGCCCCGCAGATACTGGGACCGTCGAGCCGCGCGTAGAGGGTCATGGCGTTTGCGTGTGGGTTCTTTGGCGGCTCGAACCAGATGTGGGTGAAGTCGGGAAATTCTTCGGCCTTGCCGGCTTGTGCCACATCCAGGGCAATCGCCCGTGCCGATAGACCGTACTGGTACAACTCGCCGATGGCCCGGAAGTACGACGCGCCAAGAAAGGCCACCCAGTCGTTCTGTTGCCACGCCAACCTGGCTTGGTCGCCCAGGCGGCTTTCCTGGATACGAAAGCCGGCGAACCCACTGTTATGGGGCAAGGCATGGGCCGGGCTGTCGCCTGGCATATCGAAGTACGCCGGGTCGTAGACGATCTCGCGGGCGATGCCGTTGTCCAGGACATACATCCTCACGGGGGTGCGAAAAAACGACCCCAAGTGAAAGAAGGTCACGGGGAACTTGCCGGGGCCTTTGGCGAACAGGGCACGCTCGGGTTTGAAGCGGATCTGGCCGTGGGCGGCGTAGTCGAGTCTCGCCAGCAGCGTGGCCGATGCGGTGCTGGGGTAGGTGTAGGGTTTCAAGGCATCGGCTTGTGCCTGTTCGATCAGGTCTTCGAAGGAAAACGCGCTGGGCGGGTCGGTTGTATCGGTCGCCAGGGCGCCCCTGCCCAGTGGCGTGAGCAAGGCGCCCAGTGAAGCGTATGTAAGGAACTCGCGGCGCGTAGACATGGTGTCCTTTCCTTCGACGATGAGGGTCCGGGCC
Source organism: Pseudomonas sp. MIACH (assembly GCF_001269925.1). Classification (GTDB taxonomy): domain Bacteria; phylum Pseudomonadota; class Gammaproteobacteria; order Pseudomonadales; family Pseudomonadaceae; genus Aquipseudomonas. Next base: position 46,326 of record NZ_LHVO01000035.1, on the reverse strand, counting down.
TCACGTTCAGCACGCCACCGGCATGCAACCGTGTTGCTTGTGTGGAGTGTCGAGTTGGGAAAAGAGTCTGTCTACTGTCAGAAATAACAGGTTGTGGGGGAGGACGGATGGGTCGGCGGCGTGCCCTACGCCGCCGTCTGCCGAATCGGCAGTACCACGCGGAACGTCGTGCCCTTGCCCAACTCGCTGCTGACAGAGATATCGCCACGGTGTTTCTTGACGATGCCGTAGGAGAGCGATAGCCCCAACCCCGTGCCTTCACCCACCGGCTTGGTGGTGAAAAACGGATCGAAGATTTTCTGCACCGCCTCGGGGGCAATGCCGCAGCCGTTGTCTGCCACTTCCAGCCACACGTTCTCGCCGTCCACACCGTTGCTGATGGTGATGGTGCCGCGCTCCGGCCCCATGGCCTGCGCCGCATTGATGACCAGGTTCATCACCACCTGGTTGAGCTGCGAGGCCAGGCATTCGATCTCTGGCAGCGGCGCGTAGTGCTTGATCACATCGGCCTTGTATTTGAGTTCGCTGGCAACGATGTTCAGCGTGGAGTCGATGCCCTGTTGCAGGTTTGCAAATTGCCAGGCCTGGTCGTTGTCCACCCGCGAAAAGTTTTTCAGGTCCTTGACGATCTGCGCCACGCGACCGATGCCTTCCTTGGACTCGCGGATCAATATCGGAATGTCATCCTGTAGAAAGTCCAGTTCCAGGCGGATACGCAATGCCTTGAGCTGCTCGTGCTGTTCACCCGTGGCGAGGTTTTCTTCGGCCTGCCGGTAAGCCTCCAGCATCTGTTGCAACTGGTTGAAGTAGCCGTCGAGAGTACTGAGGTTGGACGAGATAAAGCCCACCGGGTTGTTGATCTCATGGGCCACGCCTGCGGCGAGTTGGCCCAGCGAAGCGAGTTTTTCCGACTGCACCAGTTGGCTTTCCAGGTGCTTGCGCTCTTCGATTTCCTGCTGCAGCGCTTGCGTGCGTTGTTCCACCAGCCGTTCCAGCTGGGTGGTTTGCAGGGTGGCGCGGCGGGCCATGTCCCATTTATTGGCCAGTGTGTTGGCCATCTGCTGGACTTCGATGTTGTCGAACGGCTTTTTCAGGATCAGCAAGCGATCATGGCCGTGCAGGCGCTCCAGCAGGTCTTCCCAGGAATAGTCCGAGTACGCGGTGCACACCACCACTTGCAGGTCGGGGGCGACTTTCCAGAGTTCTTCTATGGTCTTCGCACCGTCCCAGCCTTGGGGCATACGCATGTCGACAAACGCCAGGGCATAGGGCTGCTGTTGCGCCATGGCGGTGATGAGCAACTGCAGGCCTTCTTCGCCGCCATAGGCCGAGTGCAGTTCGAACACCTTGGCCTGGGCTTTGGCGGTATTGCCGAAGAGTGCCGACTCCATGTCATCCAGCACCTGGTTGGATTCAACGGCAGGCATCAGGATCTTGCGGAAGTCATCGTGAATCGACGGCGTGTCATCAATCAACAGGATGCGCCGGTTGGGAGGTTGGTTCATACGGGACTTCCGGCAGGAGTGAGGGGGATTGTCAGGGTGAATATTGCACCTTGGCCCGGCCCGTCGCTATGGGCGGTGAGCTGTCCATTCATTTCCACGGCGGCCAGTGCGCAGCTGTGCAGGCCGAAACCGTGACCTTCCTTGCGAGTGGTAAAGCCGTGGGTAAATATGCGGGTCATGTTCTCGGCCGGTATGCCTTCACCTTCGTCCTTCACACTGATCTGCAGGGTGTCATCATCCAGCTGCAGGACCGTCAGGGTCATCTGCCGTGGCCGGTCGGTGAGGTTGGACATGGCGTACTTGGCGTTGCTGATCAGGTTGACCATGATCAGCAGCAAGCGGTGTTTGTCGCCGAGGACTTCCGGTACCGGCCCATAGTGCTTGACCACCGTGACGTTGTGCCGGCTCAGTGCCCCCGCGTTCATGCGCAGGGCGTCCTCCATCAAGGCGCTGATCTGCACCGGCTCCTTCAGTGAGGCTGCCCCCGCATAGGATTGTTGGGTGGAGACGATGTCCTTGATGTGGTCCACGCTTTTGCTCAATTGCCCCAGCTCCTCGATCAGGCCTTGTTGCTCGACGGCAATGGCGTCCACCAACTGGTTCAAGTAGCCGGGCAGCAGCTTGCCCTTTTCATCCTCGGTGATAAAAGTGCCCAGGTCGCCCTGGCGCTCGTTGATCAGCTGCATGGCTTTGCCCAGGCCCATTGCCTTGCTGCTGCGCAGTTTGCGGGTGACCAGGTCGGCGGAGATGTTCACGCTGTTAAGCACGTTGCCGACGTTGTGCAGCACGTTGGTGGCGATCTCCGCCATGCCGGCCTGGCGCGCGCTGTCCATCAGCTCGCTTTGGGCATCCTTGAGCTGTTGGGTGCGCCGTTCCACGCGCTGTTCCAGGGTTTCGTTCACTGCCTGCAAAGCGCGATTGACGCGGTTGATCTCGGCGAAACTGCGCAGCAGGCGAATCGTCAGGTACAGCAGCAGGGCCACCAGCAGGGTCGAGAACACCAGCAGGTAGCGGTGGTATTGCTGTTCGACCAGGTCGACGGCCTGTTGGTCCTGGTTGAGGTGGGTGGTCAGGTCATCCAGGCGTTCGGCCACCGGGATCGCGGCGATCTCTTCGAGCAAGGTGTTCACCACGGGCTGCTCGCGCAAGATCAGTTCGATGTGATTGCTCAGGATCTCCACCGGGGCGCGGAACTCGCTGGGCAGCAGTTCCTTGTTGACGGCCAGCTTGCCCAGGCCGACGAGGATGTCGGCGGCGCGCTCTTGGGTGGTGACCTGGGCGAATTCCAGGCTGCTGAGCAACAAGTCGTAGGTGTCGGTGGCCACGCTTTGCAGCTGCAGTTTGCTGTCGCCGTCGACCTGGTTGAACTGCGCCTGGATATCGTCTTCGGCCGTCGGCAGGAAGGCCAGGGAATTGCGCAACACGGCATTGTGGGACTTGAACTGGTCGATGCGCCGGGCTTTTTCCTGGATGGCCGCTCGATAAGCCTGCTGGCTGGCTTGCCAGGCGGGCAGGTCCTGCGGGCTGTGGTACGAGTCGTGCGCTTCCAGCTCGGCCCACAGCCGGGTCATTTCTGTCAGGGGGGCCACCAGGGGGTCGTAATTGTGGGTAATGGCGATCCTGGCCTTGAGTACTTCGCTGTCCCACTGGGCGTTAAGTTGCTGTAGCTGCCGGATCAGGTCCCTGGACTGGGTGTAAGAGGACGCCTGGTTGCTGGACGACTTGACGTACAGAAAGATCAGCGTCGAGGCCAGCAACAGGGTGATGAACCCCAAGGCCAGGCTGGTGCGGCGGCGATAGAGGGTCATGACGGTCTGCTCATAAAGGCTTGCCCGACCATTCGCCGGTCAAGGTCTTGAGAAACTGGATAATCAGGTCTTTATCCTCCTGCGAGGGGTTGCGCCCCAGTTGGAACTTGAACATGACGTCGACCGCTTCTTCCAGGGTCTTGGCCGACGCATCGTGAAAATACGGCGCCGTGACCGCGACGTTGCGCAGGCTGGGCACCTTGAACACATGGAGGTCTTCTTCATCCTTGGTCAGCAGGTAACGCCCCAGGTCCGACTCGACGGGGTTGCCGCGTGCCTTGAAGTAGTCGCCCATCACCCCGAACTTCTGGAACATGTTGCCGCCGATGTTGATGCCCTGGTGACAGGCGATGCAGCCGTAATCCTTGAAGCGCTGGTAACCGTACTTTTCCTGGATCGTGAGGATTTCCGTGTTGCCCAGCAGGTACTGGTCAAACCGTGAGTTGGGCGTCAGCAGCGTGCGTTCGTAGGTGGCCAGGGCGTTTTGCACGTTGGCGGCGGTGACGCCATCGGGGTAGGCCTGTTTGAACGCTGCCTGGTAGACGGGCAGGGCGGAGAGGTTCTGCACCACGGTTTTCCAGTCGCTGCCCATTTCCACCGGGCTGATGACCACTTGCTCGACCTGTGCCTCCAGGGTGTCCACCCGGCCGTTCCAGAACTGTTTGAAATTCAGGCTGGCGTTGAACATCGAAGGGGTGTTGATCTCCACGGGCTTGCCGTCGAAACCGATGGAGAACGGTTTATTGTCGGCGCCCCCGGATTCGAGGTGATGGCAGCTGGCACAGGACAGCGTGTTGTTGACCGACAGGCGCGGCTCATTGAACAGTTTGCGCCCCAGCTCGACCTTGGCCGGGTCGAGTTGCGGTACCGGTGGCAACGGTTTGAGCGCTTCGTCCAGCGGCGCGGCCGTTACGGTCATCCCCAGACTCAACCCCAACGTCAGGATGAGGCCGAAACAGTAGGTTGAGACGTCGCTCAAGCGAGCACTCCTTGCAAGCATAGGGCTATTGATCGGGCATCAGCGTGAGGCTACCCAGCTGCAGTAACTGGGCGAAATCCTTCGCAGGTACCGCCTTGCTGAACAGAAAACCCTGGCCCTCTTCACACTGCTGGGACCTCAGGAAGTTCAGCTGTTCGACGGTCTCCACCCCTTCGGCGATGATGTTCAGCTCCAGGCTCCTGCCCATGCCGATGATAGCGCTGATCAGCTGCGCGTCCTGGCTATTTTCGTGCAGCCCGCGCACGAATGATTGATCGATCTTCAGCACATCGATAGGAAAGCGTCGCAGGTAGCTGAGGCTGGAGTAGCCGGTGCCGAAATCATCCAGGGCCAGGCGCACGCCCATGGCCTTGATCCGGTTCAGAATATCGACCGTATCGTCGACATTCTGCATCAGCACGCTTTCGGTGATCTCCAGCTCCAGCAGGTTGGGCGGCAGGCCGGTCTGCTTCAGGATGGCAGCCAGATTGTCGACAAACTCCCGTTGGCGGAAGTCGATGGCCGAGATGTTCACCGAGATGCGCAGCGGCGCCAGGCCCATGGTGCGCCAGGCCTGTGCCTGTTCGCAGGCGTGGCGCAGCACCCACTGGGTCACGGCGACGATCAGCCCGCTGTCTTCCGCCACTGGGATGAAGTCCGCCGGGTGAACCCAGCCCGAGCGCGGTTGAAACCAGCGGATCAGCGCCTCCGCGCCGGTGATTCGCCCGGTTTTAAGGTCCAGCTTGGGCTGGTAGTGCAGCGCAAACTCATTGTGTTCCAGGGCCTGGCGGATCGCGCTTTCCAGGTTCTGCTGGTGCTGGGCGCGCAGGTTCATGTCTTCGGTGTAGAAGCTCAGGTCGTCCGGGCCACGCTCCTTCGTGGTGTGCATGGCGGTTTCGGCGTGCTTGATCAGCTCCACGGCGGTGCTGCTGTCATTCGGATAGATGCTGATGCCCAGGCTGGCGGTGACGCTCAGGTCGTGTCCCGCGATATGGCGTGTGACGCTGATGGCCTTGAGTACCTTCTGGGCGATGTGCTGGGTTTGTAGGGGGTGCTGGACATCATTGAGCAGGATCACAAACTCGTCCGAGACATAGCGAAACACCGAGTCCGACTCCCGTACGGCTGCCACCAGGCTTTGGCTGACCTGCTGGAGCACCTCATCCCCCACCGGATAACCCAGAGCGTTGTTGATGCGCTTGAAGCGGTCGAGGCCGATAAACATCACCGCCAGTTGCGTGTCATGGCGCCGGCCCAGGGCAATGGCCTGGGTCAGGCGGTCGCCCAGCAACGCGCTGTTGGGCAACTCCGTGAGCGCGTCGTATTGCAACAGGTGCGAGACTTTCAGCAACTCCTGCACGCGTTCCTCAATGGTGCGTTCCAGCCCGATCACCTTGAGGGCGGCATCCTGGGCGAGCTGCCATTTCCAGGTCAGGGCGCTGGCCATCTGGCGGATTTCCAGGTGGTCGAAGGGCTTCTTCAGGATCAGCAACTGGTCGTTGTACTTCAATCGTGCTTCGATCGCTTCAAACGAATAGTCGGAATAGGCGGTGCACAGGGCGATCTGCAGGTTGGGATCGACGTTCCACAACTGCTCGATGGTGTGCAGGCCGTCCCAGCCAGGCGGCATGCGCATGTCGATGAACGCCATGGCGTAGGGGGTATTGGCTGCCAGGGCCCGATTCACCAGGTCCAAGGCTTCCTGACCCTGATAGGCGGAATCCAGCATAAACGCCTGGCGCGCAACGGTCGTTGTGCCGAACAGGGTTTGCTCAAGGGTATCCAGGGAAGGCTCGTCGTCGGCGTCGGCGCACAGGATCTTGCGAAAGTCCAGGTGGATGGACGTGGTGTCATCGACGATGAGGATACGACGGTTGGCCCGTTCTGAGTTCGGGCTCATAGTGCGCGTCTCATCTGCAAAAGGTTCGACGGCATAACCATTCCTTCCTTGATTCCATGGCGGAGCGGGGCGCAGACCTGCTGTGGCAGTGTAGTCGAGGTCCCTTGAATTCGGCGGCCAGTTGGCGTCAAATCAACCCCGCGCCTTAAGCGAGGGAAGACGGCTTGGCACACGGGTTCAAATCAGCTCAATTCAGTTCAATGTGAAGGCGCAGCAGGCATGGATGAACTACTTGCGACGAAACCCACTATTTTGCTGGTCGACGATGAAGAGTCGATCCTCAACAGCTTGCGTCGCCTGTTGCGCGGCCAACCCTTCGATATCGTGCTCGCGGGCAGCGGCGCCGAGGCCCTGGAGGTCATGGCCGCTCAGCCCATCGACCTGGTGATGAGCGATGCGCGCATGCCCGGCATGGACGGCGCGCAGTTGCTGGCCGAGGTTCATCGCCTTTATCCCGCCACCAGTCGCATCCTGCTCACCGGCTACGCCGACCTGCCGACGATCATCAAGGCGATCAACGAAGGGGCGATCCACCGCTATATCGGCAAACCCTGGAACGATGACGAACTGAAGCTGATCCTGCAGCAGGCCCTGGAGCTTCAGCGCCTGGAACGCCTGGCCCATCAGCAGAACGAGCAGCTCAAGCTATTGAATGCCACCCTGGAAAAGCGCGTGGCAGCACGGACCAGTGAGCTGCAACAGACCGCCGACATGCTCGACCTGGCCTACGAGGAGCTCAAGCGCAGCTACGTGACCGGTACCGAAGTGTTTTCGCTGTTGGCCAACCTGCGCCTGCCCAAGAACAAACAGACCAACCGTGCACTGATCGAACTGGTGCGCGTGTACTGCACCGCCCAGTCCATCGACGAAGCCAGCGCCCGCGACATGGCCATGGCCGCCGCGTTGTACAACATCGGCAAACTGAGCTGGAGCGACAGTATGTTGATCGAGCCGGCCGACAAACTGCACAGCACCGACCGCGAGCGGTACCGCGGCTATCCGACCCAGAGCGAATCGCTGTTGATGACCCTGGAGCCGATGAAGGATGCGGCGCGGATTATTCGTCATCACCAGGAGCGCTGGGACGGCAGTGGTTTCCCCGACCACCTCAAGGGCGAGGCGATTCCGTTCGGTTCACGCCTGCTGAAACTGGCGGTGGACTTCATCGAATTGCAGAAAGGCCTGATCCTTGAGCGGCATCTGAACAGCGATGAAGCGCTGTTGTATATCCGCAAATATGCCGGGCGCCTCTACGATCCGGAGCTGGTCGAGGACTTCATCCTGGCGTGCGCTGCGTTTCTCAGTGACGTGACCCTGGGTGATCCCACGGTCAAGGTGCTCTCCACCCGTGAACTGGAAGACGGCATGGTCCTGGCGCGTAACCTCAACGCCGATAACGGCATGTTGCTGCTCAATGCCGGCAAGGTGCTGAACCTGCCGTTGGTGGACAAGCTGATTGCGTTCGAGGCGATGGAAGGCGCCAAGTACAGCGTGTTTATCAAGGAGCCGGACGAGACCGACGCGGTGCTTCATTAATTTTCATTGTTTGAATTCAAGGTTTTCAGTTCATGCCTAGCACTATCCGTATCGCCGCTGCCCTGTTGATCGGCAGCGACGGCCACACCCTGCTGGTGCGCAAGCGCGGCACCCAGGCCTTTATGCAACCCGGTGGCAAGATCGACGCCGGTGAACAGCCCGCCGAGGCCCTGGCCCGCGAGCTGTACGAAGAGCTGAACCTGCGCATCAAGCCCGGCGACGCGGTCTACCTCGGTCACTTCTCGGCCCCTGCGGCCAACGAGCCGGGGTTCACTGTGGACGCGCAATTGTTCCAGGTGCAGATCGATGTACCGGTCAGCCCGGCGGCTGAAATCGAGGAGGTGCGCTGGATCGACCCTGCCGGTGATGGCGGCCTGGTGTTGGCGCCCCTGACCCGTGACCTGATCCTGCCGTTTTACCGCGCGTCACTGACCACGCCGGCCTGACGCGAATGAGCATCCGTGCGCTGGGGGCCAACGACGCCGAGGCTTATCGAGCGTTGATGCTGGAGGCGTATGGCGCTTATCCCCAGGCGTTCACTTCTAGTGTGTCCGAGCGTGCAGCCATGCCGTTGAGCTGGTGGGAAAAGCGCCTGGAGAGCCCGCTGGACCGTTTGCTCGGCGCGTACGTCGACGGGGAACTGGCCGGCATCGTCGGCCTGGCCTTCGAACCTCGGGAGAAGGCGCGGCACAAGGTGACCCTGTTCGGCATGTACGTGAACGCGGCTTACCAGCACAAAGGCTTGGGCCGGCGATTGGTCGAGGCAGCGCTGGATGAAGCGCGCCGACATCCGCGGCTCAAAGTGATCCAACTGACCGTCACCGCCGGCAACGATGCAGCGTTTGCGCTGTACCGACGCTGCGGGTTTATCCAGTACGGCCTGGAGCCGCTGGCGGTACGGGTGGGCGTGGACTACTTCGACAAAATCTACATGTGGCGCGAACTCACGGCGCACTGAGATCCAAGGTAGGAGGGGGCAAGCCCGCTCGCCACAGTTACAGTGTTCCTCCTTAACTGACCGGCATTAGGACTTGCCCCTCCCACATTTGGAACGGTGTGGTTTCAGCGTACCGCGCTGACGCCATCCAGGGTTGAAAACGACGTGTCCTTGGCCGTCAGCAAAAAGTCGCGCATATACGGCGCATCCAGCATGTCCGCACGAATCCCCGCATACAGCGTCGCAAACAAGCCTTTCTCGCCCAGACGCTTGGCCTTCACGTAGCCGCGCGAGCTGTATTCATGCAGTGCCCAATGGGGCATGCCGCACACGCCACGGCCGCTGGCCACCAGTTGCATCATCATCACCGTGAGTTCCGAGGTGCGCACCTGGGCCGGTTCCACGTCGGCCGGTTCCAGGAAGCGGGTGAAGATGTCCAGGCGGTCGCGTTCCACCGGGTAGGTGATCAGGGTTTCGGTCAGCAGGTCTTCGGGCACGATGTACGCCTTGTTCGCCAGCGCGTGCTGGTTTGCCACCGCGAGCATGGCTTCGTAGGTGAACAGCGGCACATAGGTGATACCCGGCAGCTCCAGCGGGTCGGAGGTCACCACCAGGTCCAGGTCGCCACGGGCCAGGGCCGGCAGTGGCGCGAACGCAAAGCCCGAGGCCAGGTCCAGCTCGACCTCCGGCCAGGCATCGCGGAACTGGTCGATGGTCGGCATCAGCCACTGGAAACAACTGTGGCACTCGATCGCCATGTGCAAGCGCCCGGCGGTGCCACCGGCCAAACGCGCGATGTCGCGCTCGGCGCCGCGTAGCAGGGGCAGGGTGGCGTCGGCCAGTTGCAGCAGGCGCAGACCCGCGCTGGTGAAGCGCACGGGTTTGGTCTTGCGCACGAACAGCGGCATGCCCAGGCGCTCTTCCAGCTCCTTGAACTGATGGGACAAGGCCGATTGTGTCAGGTGCAGGCGCTCGGCGGCCTCTACCAGGCTGTCGGCTTCGCGCAAGGCGTGCAGGGTCTTGAGATGACGGATTTCGAGCACGGGCTCTCCATGAAGACAATTTGTGACGAATTCGAATCGCGTGAGTTTGTCTCATGTTGCAATCCATGTCGACCATGACCGCCGGGCACTCTTCATCAAACTGTCATGGAACTGTGGCAGCGCGCTTGAACAAACTTCATCAGACTCGCGCTCTACTGGGGTTCTGCGTTTCGGTGTTTTTCATGCGCGTGTTGCTTTTACTGGCCGCTCTACTGTTCGGCCTGCCGTCTTTTGCGGCTTCTCGATGTGATGTCAATGTCCCGACCCAAACGGTCGACCTGGCCCAGGTGAGTATCGCCTACCAGAGTATCGGCCGTGCGTCCGACCCGGCCTTGCTGCTGGTTATGGGCCTGGGCGGGCAACTGATCCACTGGCCCGACGAAGTCGTCGTCGCCCTGTGCCAGCAGGGTTTCCGGGTGATCCGCTATGACAACCGCGATGTGGGCCTGTCCACCTGGCGCCAGGCGCCGGCGAGCGCCAACCTGACCTTTGAAGTGCTGCGCTACAAGCTCGGCCTGCCGGTATCGGCGCCGTACACGCTGACGGACATGGCTGATGACGCCCTGGGCTTGATGGATGCCTTGCAGATCCAGCAGTTCCACGTACTGGGTGCGAGCATGGGCGGCATGATTGCCCAGCACCTGGCGGCGATGGCGCCGCAGCGCGTGGAAAGCCTGACCCTGATCATGACCAGCTCCGGCGCCGAAGGCTTGCCGGCCCCGAATGCGGCGCTGGTGCAATTGTTGTCGCGCCGCAGCGCGCCGAATCGCGAAGTGGCGCTGGAGCAGCAGGCCGACTTGCTCGCGGCGCTGGGCAGTCCGAACGTCAAGGACGATCGCCAGGCCTTGCTGCACCAGGCGGCGCTGTCCTACGACCGCGCCTTCAACCCGGACGGCGTGAAGCGCCAGATCATGGCGATCCTCGCTGAACCGAGCCGTGTGCCGCTGCTCAACCAACTGCGTGTACCGACGCTGGTGGTCCACGGCACCGCTGATCCGTTGCTGCCGGTGATGCACGGCGTGCACCTGGCAGCGCATATCCAGGGCAGCCAGTTGAAGTTGATTCCTGGCATGGCCCATCGTTTCCAGGAAGCGTTCAAGGCGCCGCTGCTGACGGCGGTGTTGCCGTACCTGCAAGCCCATCGCGAAGATGCCGCCCATTGGGCGCAGATCGATCCGGTCGCGCCTTCGAAGCTGCTGTGACATTGGTGTATCGTGCAACCTTTACGGCGTATTGAAGCCTGCGAGGTTGCCTACCATGAGTACTCCCCTGAAAATCGATTTCGTCAGCGACGTGTCCTGCCCCTGGTGCATCATTGGCCTGCGCGGCCTGACCGAAGCCCTTGACCAGCTCGGCACCGAGGTGCAGGCCGAGATCCATTTCCAGCCGTTCGAACTGAACCCGAACATGCCCGCCATCGGGCAGAACATCGTCGAACACATCACCGAGAAATACGGCTCCACGGCTGAAGAATCCCAGGCCAACCGTGCACGCATCCGCGACATGGGCGCCGAGCTGGGCTTTGCCTTTCGCACCGACGGCCAAAGCCGTATCTACAACACCTTCGACGCACACCGCCTGTTGCATTGGGCCGGGCTCGAAGGCTTGCAGTACAACCTCAAGGAAGCGTTGTTCAAAGCCTACTTCACCGATGGCCAGGACCCTTCCGATCACGCCACCCTGGCGATCATCGCTGAAAGTGTCGGCCTGGATATAAAGCGCGCCGCCGAGATTCTCGCCTCCGATGAATACGCCGCCGAAGTCCGCGAGCAAGAGCAGTTGTGGATATCCCGTGGGGTGACGTCGGTGCCGACCATCGTGTTCAACGACCAGTACGCCGTCAGCGGTGGCCAGCCGGCCGAAGCCTTTGTCGGTGCGATTCGCCAGATCATCAGCGAAGCCAAAAACTAAAGTCGAACACTGATCCACATGTGGGAGGGAGTAAGCCCCCTTCCACATGTGGTTCTCACTGACCTTGAGGTAAGCGCTGGCCCGCCCCTTGCATTGACCCCCTAAAGCCATAGGGGAAATATCACCTTGAATATTCTTGACCTCGACCACAGCCTCACCGGTCAGGCACCGATTGCCCGGCGGTTGGCCAGTGGCCGTGCCACGCGCATCGACCTGCTGGACCTGGGCCCGAAGCTGCGCCTGTGGTCCAGCGAAAAAACCTGGAAGCGCTTTGCCGAACGCCTGGCCCAGCGGCCCCGGCCTACGGATGCGCGCCCGGAGATCCTGTTCGTCGGCTCCGGCGATTATCACCACCTGACCCCGGCGTTTCTGGCCGACCTGAAAGAACCCATCAGCCTGATCCACTTCGACAACCACCCCGACTGGGTGCGCTTTGCGCCCAAGCGCCACTGTGGCTCGTGGGTCAACCGCGCGCTGAAGATGCCGGCGATCAAGCGCATCGTCACCCTCGGCCCGTGCAGCGATGACCTGCATAACCCGCAACTGCGCGGCGGCAACCTCGGCGCCCTCAAGCGTGGGCACTTGCAGTTGTTTCCCTGGCAGCACCCGCCGTCGAAAGTCTGGGGTCGGGTCGGCGATGGTGCCGGTCACCAGCAGCAGGAAAACCACCTGCACTGGCGCAACCTGGCGGAGTTGGACTGGGCAGCATTTCTCGAACAGATGATCGCCAGCCTGCCCACCGAAGCGATCTGGATCACCATCGACAAAGACGTGCTGGCCAGTGAAGACGCCGCCACCAACTGGGACCAGGGCGGCATGCGCCTGACCCACTTGTTGCAAGCCTTGCGGGCGTTGGCGGCGGGTAAACGGATTATCGGCATCGACGTGTGCGGCGAGTTCGCCACGCCGGCCTTCAGCAATGCGTTCAAGCGTTGGGAAGCCAAGTCCGACCAGCCGCCACCGGAGCGCTGGAGCCCGGAGGATTTGCAGCGCAACGCCGCTACCAATGAAGCCCTGATCGATCTGTTTGAGGAGCTGTTCCCGTGACCCTGACCGTGGTGTTGCTGGTGGCCTTTTCCATCGTGCTCGATGTGATCGGCCAACTGTGTTTCAAGCTCGGCCTGGACCGTTTGCCGGAGCTGGACGGCGGCTTTCGCCTGAATGCGTTCTGGGGCCAGGTATTTAATGCGCCGCTGCTGTGGGCGGGGATCGGTGCCTACGCAATCGAGTTTTTCGTGTGGCTCGAAGCGCTGTCTCGTGCGCCGTTGAGCCTGTTGTTTCCGGCAGCGGCGCTGGCCTATTGCGGCGTGGTGCTGGCCGGCAAGGTGGTACTGGGCGAAACCGTCAGCCGCCGGCGTTGGATGGGCACCCTGGTGATTACCTTGGGTGTGATGCTGGTAGCGATTGCAGGGAGTCAGGCATGAGTACGCAAACGATGAATACCGGTTGGTTGCATGGGCGCCTTGGCACCGTGGTGCTGTGGGCCTTGCTGATCTGCACCGAGAGTGCCGGGCAGCTGTTTACCAAGGTTGCCGGCGACCAGTTGGGGCAGATGGATTTCAATTGGCAGTGGTTGTCCGAGGTGGCGCGCAACCCGGGGATCCTGGCGGCGATCGCCAGTTATATCGGCGCGTTTTTCGTGTGGATGCTGATCCTGCGGCGCAGCAGTTTATCCCTGGCGTTCCCGCTGAGTTCGCTGGTGTTTGTGGTGGTGTTGCTCGGTTCGTGGCTGGGGCTGGGGGAACATATCAGCCCGCTGCACTGGGTAGGCGTTGCGGTGATTATCGGCGGAATCGCGCTGCTGGCCGAGGGCGAGGAAAACTGAAATCCGGCCCCATGTGGGAGGGGGCTTGCTCCCTCCCACATGTTGTCCGAAGTGATCAATCGAACTTGTAGCTGATCGCCGTCTGTACCTGGCCCTGGTTCACGTCGCCGGTTTCCTTGACGATGCTGCTGTTGGCCGCCGAACCCACCAGGTGTACCCAGCTGGCGCTGGTCAGCAGTGACCAGTTGGAGGCCAGGGGGAACTCGAAACTCTGGGTCAACGTGAGGTTCTGGAAGCCGCCGCTGGCGTTATACGGCCGAATACCAGAGGCCGCAGATTCATTGGCGTCGACCCCGAAATAGGTCTGGGTCTGGCGCGCATCGGCAAAATTCGCCGCCAGGCCGCTGCTGCCGATAACCCCGCCACCCAGTGGGTAGCCCAGCTCGCCGCCGACCTTGCCCAGCGCGCCGCTCTGGGAATGCCCGCCACCGACGGCCTGGCCCATCCGGGCATACACGCGCCAGAAGTCGGCCGGCGCGTATTGAATAAAACCGCCCACTTCAGCCATGTCCGACACATTGCGCAGGCCCTGCAGCTCACCGTTGGAGGTACGCCCCTGCAGGTAGTTGATATAGGGGCCGGCCGTCAAACCGTTGGTGTTGAGGGCGCTCCAGGTCAGGCCGTCATCGGTGCTCAGGCTGACAGTGCCCCAGTCCAGGTCCAGGTAGGGCACGGGGCGGGTTTCGTAGCGGCTGCCGGTCGGATCATGGGGCTGATAACTGAGGCCAGCGCCGACTTCTCCGGTGATCGGCGCGGCCAGGGCGGTGTCGGCATAACCCCACAGCCCCAGTAAACCGGCGAATACAGCAGAAGTGAGTTTGAGCATGGAGCGATTTCCTTTCTGGACATGCGCGCATGAACGCGCGAAGGGCGTCCCTGGCGCAAGCACTCATCTTGTTTGTAGCAAGCTACAAAAATTGTAGCTCCTGCGACACATATCCCCGCGCGCCCCCAGCCCCGCCGGGCTTCAGCCAGTTGGCACACTCCCTGCTCTACCCCTTGTGCAAGCGCACACAGCGCGCTCCTCAAGGTAAACGCAGATGATCCACTGGCATATCGTGTGTGACTTCGACGGGACCATTACCCCCACCGATGTCATCGACAACGTCCTCCAACGCTTCGCCGGCCCCGAGTGGGAAACCATCGAACAGGAATGGCTGGATGGGCATATCGGTTCCCGCGAATGCCTGAGCCGCCAACTGGCGCTGATCCAGGCGACCCCGGCTGAACTGCTGGCGTATTTCGACAGCGTCGAGATCGACCCGGACTTCCCGGATTTCGTCGATCACGTCATGGGCCTGGGCGCGTCCATCGAAGTGGTCAGCGACGGCATCGAGCAAGGCATCGCGCGGATTCTGTCGCGCAACTACGTGACCTTGCTGCCGATCCTCGCCAACCGCCTGCGCCAGGTCGACCAGAACAGCTGGCGCATCGACTTCCCGTATTCCAGCGATGCCTGCCGCGCGGCGTCCGGCAACTGCAAGTGCAAATCCACCCCGCGCAACAAGCGTGTGCTGGTGATCGGCGACGGCAAGTCCGACATGTGCGTGGCCTCCACCGCCGACTTCGTCTTCGCCAAAGGCAGCCTCGCCCTGTACTGCGAGGCCAACAACATTCCTCACGCGCGCTTCGACACCTTCGCCGAAGTGCCTGCATTGCTCGCCCGACTGCCGCAAGGCATCGCCGCCAACGCCACCACCTTTACTGCTGCCGACAATCAGGAACTCTTCCACCATGTCTGATATCCGTATCGCCACTGCCGAAGACCAGATCCTTCTGGATAAAGAAGCCAAGTACTGCTCCTACGGCGACACCGTCCACTACATCGAGCCGCCGCGTATTTTCAGCCGTTGCGAAGGCTCCTACGTGTGGGACACCGAAGACCAGGCCTACCTCGACCTGCAAATGTGGTACTCGGCGGTCAACTTCGGCTACGCCAACCCGCGCCTGAACAACGCGCTGAAACAGCAGATCGACACCCTGCCGCAAATCGCCAGCCAGTACCTGCACAAAGGCAAGATCGAGCTGTCGGAAATGATCGCCGTCGACGCCAAGAAAAAATTCGGCCTCGACGGTCGTGTGCACTTCAACGTCGGCGGCTCGCAGTCGATCGAAGACTCCCTGAAAGTGGTGCGTAACGCCACCAACGGCAAAAGCCTGATGTTCGCCTTCGAAGGCGGCTACCACGGCCGTACCCTCGGCGCGTCGTCGATCACCTCCAGCTATCGCTACCGTCGCCGCTATGGCCACTTCGGCGAGCGCGCGCAGTTCATCCCGTTCCCGTACCACTTCCGTGGCCCCAAAGGCATGACCAAGGAAGAGTACGGCAGCCACTGCGTGCAGCAATTCGCGCGTCTGTTCGAGACCGAATACAACGGTGTGTGGGACCCGAAAGTCGGCCAGAGTGAATACGCCGCGTTCTACGTCGAGCCGATCCAGGGCACCGGCGGCTACGTGATTCCGCCGATGAACTTCTACCGCGAACTCAAGCATGTGCTGGATCAGCACGGCATCCTGATGGTCTCCGACGAGATCCAGATGGGCTTCTACCGCACCGGCAAACTGTGGTCCATCGAGCACTTCGACGTGCAACCGGACGTGATCGTGTTCGGCAAGGCGCTGACCAACGGCCTCAACCCATTGGGCGGCATCTGGGCGCGTGAAGAGTTGATCAACCCGAAGATCTTCCCACCGGGTTCGACCCACTCCACCTTCGCCTCCAACCCATTGGGCACGGCGGTGGGCCTGGAAATGTTCAAGATGACCAACGAAGTCGACTACGGCGCGATGGTCATGGCCAAGGGCAAATTCTTCCTGGAAGGCCTGCAAGACTTGCAGAAACGTTTCCCGATCATCGGCGACGTCGACGGCCTGGGCCTGGCCCTGCGCTGCGAAATCTGCGGCCCGGATGGCTTCACGCCGGACAAGGCGACCCTGGACTACATGGTTGAAGAAGGCATGAAAGGCGACATGGTGGTGGATGGGCGCAAACTCGGCCTGATCCTCGACGTGGGCGGCTACTACAAAAACGTGATCACCCTGGCACCGTCCCTGGAAATCAGCTACCCGGAAATCGAGCTGGGCCTGAAGCTGCTTGAGCAACTGCTGGTACGGGCGACTAAACGGTGAGCACAGCTGAGATCGACCTCGGTGAAGGTACTGCCGGATTCGTTCTCGGTGAAGGTCCGGTCGGGATCCTGTTGATCCACGGCCTGACCGGCACCCCGACCGAATTGCGCCAGGTCGCCAAGGGCCTGGTCAAGGCGGGTAACTGCACGGTGTACGTGCCCACTTTGGCCGGGCACTGCGGCGACAACAGCGACCTGCAGGCGACCGGCTGGCTGGACTGGTACGAAGGCGTGCGCAAGACCTTCGTACAGGTCAGGCAACGCCACGAACAGGTGTTTGTCGGTGGCTTGTCCATGGGCGCGGTGATGTCGATGTACGTGGCCGCCGAGCACCCCGGGCAAGTCGCCGGGCTGCTGATGTATTCCACCACCCTCAAGTACGACGGCTGGAGCATCAACAAACTGGCGTTCCTCACGCCATTGCTGATGAAAATCCCGTTTGGCGTGCACGTCTGTCGCTTCGAAGAGAAGCCGCCTTATGGCATCAAGAATGAACGCTTGCGGGCAATCGTCGAGCGGCAGATGAAGGAAGGGCAGAGCAGCGAAGCCGGTCTGTTGACCATGGAAGGCATCACCGTGCGCGAGTTGCACCGCATGAACGCCGTGGTCAGGAAACGCATGCCCAAGGTCAAGGTGCCGGCCCTGGTGCTGCACTCCATCGAGGATGACATCACCAGCCGTTGGAACGCCGATTACGTGGAGCGGCATCTGGGCGGGCCGGTGACCAAGATCCTGCTCGACAACTGCTACCACATGATCACCGTCGACCTGCAATACCGCCGGGTGATCGAGTTGAGTGCCGACTTTGTCGAGCAGCACACGGGCTTCAACCCAATACAGGTCGATGTGGGAGCTGTCGAGCTTCAGCGAGGCTGCGATGCAGGCGCCTCGGTCTTTCAGGTACACCGAGGTGATGCCATCGCAGCCTCGCCGGGGCTCGACAGCTCCCACATTTGATCGGCGTTCACCACAGAAATAAGGGATACCTGTGATCACCACCCAAGCCTTCCCGACCATCCGGGCCCTCCAGCGTAGCGCCTGGAACGACTGCTTTCCCGGTGCGTTGGAGGACTGGGATTATTACGTCGCCGTGGAAAACGCCGCCATCGCGGACTTCCAATGGCGTTACCTGGCGGTTTACGACGATGGAACGCTGGTGGCCGTTGCCGCCGCGTTCATCACCCATTATCGGCTCGACACCACGGTGTCGGGCGCCGGCAAGCGTTTGGCCGAACGTGTGGAGCGGCTGTGGCCGGGGATTTTGCAATTGGGGCTGTATGCCATTGGCTCGCCGGTGGCCGAGCGTTGCGACGCCGGGGTTGGCAGTGGCGTGCCCGCGTCGCGTCGCCCGTTGCTGCTTAAACACCTGTTGGACGCCGCGCGCCAGGATGCCGATGACTTCGGTATCGGCCTGCTGGCGGTTAAGGATGCGCCTTCCCGGGACCCGCATTGGCTCGACAGTTGCCGAGCGGCGGGTTTTCAAAACATGCCGAGTTTGCCTACGGGGGTGTTGCCGCTGCCCTACGGATCGTTGGATGCCTACCTCGGCTCGCTGGGTAAATCCACGCGCAAAGACTTGCGCCGCAAGCTGCGCGCACCGGGACCACGGGTGGAGTGGCGGCGTAATATCGACGACGTGCTGCCCGACGTCATGCGCTTGTACGAAGCCACGCTCAAGCGCGCCGAGTTGCAGTTCGAGCGCCTGCCTGCCGGCTATTTCACTGGCGTGCTGGAACGTCTTGGAGCGCGCGCCGTCTGTGTTCTTTACTGGGTAGACGAGCAGTTGGTGGCGTTCAACCTGATCCTGGTGGACGAGCACCGGCTGGTGGACAAGTTTTTCGGGCATGACGTCGAATTTACCCGCGATTACAACCTGTACTTCCGCAGTTGGCTGACCAATGTCGACTACTGTATTGCGCACAATATTGCGGTGTATGAGTGCGGCCAGGCCGGGTATGCCAGTAAGCTGCGCCTGGGTTGCGAGTTCCAGGGCAACAGTGTGTTTTTCCGCCACCGCAACCGGCTGGTCAACGGCCTGCTCAAGCTTGTAAAACTGTTTATTCGACCGGATCGTTCCGACCCTGCCATGGCTGCTGCGATAAGCGAAACCTGATGATCACCAAGACCCGCCAGAAAGCCCGCCCCTTTGCCATTTCGCGCTGGAGCGTCCAGCGCAAGCTGGTGCTGGCGTTCTGGCTGGTCAGCGTGATTCCCACCATGATCGCGGCGGAGCTGGCCGCGACCACGCTGTCGCAGATTTTCGACAGCAACGTGCGTATCTGGCTGCAGGAATCGACCAAAATCGTCAAGGACGAGATCGGCGACATCCTTCACGACAACGCACGCATGGCCAAGCTGTTCCTGCGCTACACCAGCCCGCCCTCCAGCCGGCTGGCTGCCAAGCATGACCGGCTGACCGCGGACATCGCCGATGCCACCGACATCGATGTGGTGGCGCTGATCCGTACCAGCGATCAGAAGGTGGTGTTCAGCACCGCCTCGGATGACATCGTCAAACAGATCAGCCTGACCAGCAACGCGGTGCTGCAGACCGTGCAAGTGGCGGGGGTGAGTACCGGGATTGTGGTCTCGACCTTCGAAACCAGCCAGGACGGCGTCGACTACCGCTTGTTGGTGGCGACCTACCTGGACAGCAGCTTCCTCACCAGCGTGGCCGATGTGCACTCCCTCGACCTGCGCCTGTACCTGGCCAACCCCGAGGGGTTCTCGGAGATATTCTCGACCCAGCGCTTCGTGGATCACCCGTCGCGCATCCCGAAAAGTGTCGAGACCGCGATGCGCAGCACCAAGCAGCCCAGCGAGCAGTTCACCAACAGCTACAGTGGGTTGTACTGGCCGATCTTCAATGACGCCGGTGACCTGCAAGGCGTGATTTTCAGCGGCCTGCTGCGCCACACCAGCCTGGTGGGCCTGGTGAACCAGAGCAACCTGTTCGTGCTGATTTTCCTGCTCAGTTCGGCATTGTCCCTGGCGGCCGGTGTGCTGGTGTCGCGGCGCTTGACCAAGCCGTTGCGGGACTTGTCCGAAGGCGTGGGTGCGGTGATCTCAGGCAATTACGCGCACCGCGTGCTGGTCAGTGGTGGCGACGAACTGGCGCAATTGAGCAGCACTTTCAACCATATGACCGAGCGCCTCGGCGAGCTGCACCACCTCGAAGCCCAGCTGCGCCGGCGTGATCGTCTGCACGCCCTGGGTGAGGTCGCCATGGGCCTGGCCCACGAGATCCGTAACCCGTTGGGCATCATCAAGACGGCTACCCAGTTGTTGCACCGCCGCGCAGACCTGCCGGACGCCGACAAGCGTCACCTGGAATATGTGATCAGCGAGGTCAGCCGCATCAACGACTTGATCACCGAGTTCCTCGACTTTGCCAAACCCAACCCACCGCTGCGCGTGCTGCAGCCGGCGCGCCCATTGGTCGAGGAGATCCTGGGTTTCTGCGCGCCGGAACTGGCCAGCCATAACATCGATGCGCAGATCGATGACCAGGCGCCGGGAGCGACGATCTACGCCGATGCCAAGCAACTCAAGCAGGCCTGCCTCAATCTGATTCTCAACGCCATCGATGCCATGCCCGAAGGCGGGCGCCTGACCCTGGGCATTCGCAGCGTGGGCGACAACACTGTCATCACCATCGCCGACACCGGCCAGGGCATCGCGCCGGAGATGATCGAGCGTATCTTTACGCCCTTCGTCACCACCAAGGCCTCGGGCACGGGCCTGGGCCTGGCCAAAGTCTATTCGATCATGGAAAGTCACGACGGCAGCATCGAATGCGCCAGCGAAAACGATGCCGGCGCCACCTTCAGCCTGTACATTCCAGCGATAGGCGAAGACGACGAGGACAGTCATGACGCATAACATTCTGGTAGTCGACGACGAACCCAAGCTCTGCGACCTGCTGGCGTCGGCCCTGGGCCAGAACAGCGTGCAGGTGTTCATTGCAGGCAACGGCCTGCATGCGCTCAAGGTGCTGGAGCAGGAAGACATCGACCTGGTGATCAGCGACTGGCGCATGCCGGGCATGGACGGGCCGGCCTTGTTGGCCGAGATCAAGCTGCGCTATCCCCAGGTGCCGGTGATCGTGATGACCGCCTACAGCACGGTGAAAAACGCCGTGCAGTCGATGCGCAACGGTGCCTACGACTACATCGCCAAGCCGTTTGATATCGACGAGCTGGACATCACCGTGGCCAAGGCCCTGCAGTTTCGCGACATCATGCGCGACAACGCGCGCCTGCGCGCCGAGCTGGACGAGCAGACGCAGTTCGACAGCCTGGTCGGCGACAGCCCGGCGTTTCGCAAAGTGCTGCAGGCGGTGGATTCGGTGCGCGACAGCAGCACCACCATCCTGCTGACTGGCGAAAGCGGCACCGGCAAGGAAATGGTCGCCCGCGCCATCCACAAGCATGGCAGCCGTGCCGACAAACCGTTCGTGGCGGTCAACTGCGCAGCGATCCCGGAGGGGCTGCTGGAAAGCGAAATGTTCGGCCATCGCAAGGGCGCGTTTACCGGCGCCGTGTCTGATCGGATCGGGCGTTTCCAGCAGGCTGACAAGGGCACGCTGTTTCTTGATGAGGTGGGCGATATGCCCCTGGCGCTGCAAGCCAAGATCCTGCGCGCCTTGCAGGAGCGGGTGATCGAGCCGGTGGGCGATCCCCGCGAGCGCAAGGTGGATGTGCGGGTGATTGCCGCTACCAACAAGAACCTGCTGGAAGCGGTGGCCAACAAGGAATTTCGCGAAGACTTGTATTACCGCCTCAACGTATTCCCGATCCCGCTGCCGGCCCTGCGCGAGCGCGTGGAAGATATCGCGCCCCTGGCGCGCCACTTTGCCCAGACCCTCAGCGCCACTGCCGGCAAGCGTATTACCGGCTTCAGCCCTGAAGCGTTGCAGGCCATGGCCGCGTATCACTGGCCGGGCAATATCCGTGAGCTGCAAAACTGTGTGGAGCGCGCGACCATCGTGGCGGCGTCACCCGTGATTGAGGATATCGACTTGCCGGGCTACCTGTTTGCGTCTAAGCCGAGTGAAGGCGGCGTGACCGCGATCCTCAGCGACGGGCCGGGCATTCCCCAGGACCTGGATGCGGCGCTGGCGGAGGTGGAGAAGGCTTATATCCTGGCGGCGTTGCAGGAGAGTAATGGTGTGCAGGCTGCGGCGGCGGCGAAGATCGGGATCTCTGAGCGCAGTTTCTGGTATCGACTGAAGAAGCTGGGCATCCAGGTCGACAAGATCGTCCGCTGACACGCCTCGATTAAAAATGTGGGAGGGGTGTCAGGCGTGGACGCGTACCCACACGCTCACCAACACCGTCGCGGCCATCAGCCACGCTACCGCTGCTACGGCTAAAGAGGCCTCCAGCCGCATCCGGTCCACCACCACATACAACGTCGCCAAGTACACAAAGTACGGAATGATCGACCACATCCCGAACAGGATCGTGGTCTTCAAATCGTCCAGCGAGCGGCCCTTGCCGACGATGTAATGGGCGATCAACGCAAAGGTCGGAAACAGCGGCACCAGCCCCGCGATGTAATAGTTCCTGGTCTTGGCCAGCGCCGCCAGGATCAACACCACCGCCGCGCCAAGGGCGGCCTTCAAAAAAAGATCCATCAGTGGCTCAACCCGTACTTTTTGACTTTGTCGAACAGGGTGGTCTTGGCCATGCCCAGTTCCTGGCTGGCCTGGGTCAGGTTGCCACCGCTGCGTTGCAACGCGTCTGCCAGCAGGTTGCGTTCAAAGGCTTCGACCGCCTCGGTAAAGGCCAGGCCTTGGCCGCTGCTGCTGTTGCCACTTTTCTTGAAGGCGGGCAGGCCGAGGGCGAAGCGTTCGGCGACGTTGCGCAGTTCACGCACGTTACCGGGCCAGTCGTGGCTCATCAGGCTGGACACGGTCTGGTTGTCCAGTTCCGGCGCGGTGCGGTCAAAACGCAGGGATGACTGCTGCAGGAAATGTTCGAACAGTTGCAGGATGTCTTCGCGGCGTTCGCGCAGGGGCGGCAGTTCCAGGGTCACCACGTTGAGGCGGTAGTACAGGTCGCTGCGGAATTGGCTGGCGCGGCTGAGTTCGTCGAGGTCGGACTTGGTGGCGGCGATTACCCGGCAATCCACGGCCACGCTCTGGTTCGAACCCAGGCGTTCCAGGGTGCGTTCCTGCAACACCCGCAGCAATTTGATCTGCAGGTTGATCGGCATGCTTTCCACTTCATCGAGGAACAGCGTGCCTTCGTGGGCGTGCTCGATCTTGCCGATACGGCGCTTGCCTGCGCCGGTAAAGGCATTGGCTTCGTGGCCGAAAATCTCGCTTTCGAACAGGTTCTCCGGCAGGCCGCCGCAGTTGAGGGCGACGAACTGGTGGGAATGCCGGCGGCTGAAGTCATGCAGGCAACGCGCGACCAGTTCCTTGCCGGTGCCGGTCTCGCCTTCGATCAGCACGTTGGCCGAGGTGTCGGCGACGTTGGCGATCAGTTCGCGCAAGTTCTGCATGGCCGGCGAGCGACCGATGATGCGGCCTTCCAACGAATCCCGCTCGGCCAACTGGCGGCGCAGTGACCAGACTTCCCGCGCCAGTCCGCGTTGTTCCAGGGCGCGCCGGGCGACGTCGACCAGGCGTTCGGGGGAGAAGGGTTTTTCCATGAAGTCGTAGGCGCCATTACGCATGGCGCCTACGGCCATGGAGATATCGCCGTGCCCGGTGATCAGCACCACCGGCAGGCTTTTATCCAGGGCCTTGAGCCGGGTGAGCAACTCCAGGCCGTCGATGCCCGGCAGGCGGATATCGCTGATCACGATGCCGGCAAAGTTCTCGCCGATGCATTTCAACGCTTCTTCGGCACTGCCCACGCCCACACTGGGGATGTCTTCCAGCGCCAGGGCCTGCTGACAACCGAGCAGCACATGGGGGTCGTCTTCGACGATCAGGACGGTGAGGTCTTGGGGATCAATATTCATGTCGACTCAGCTGTTTGGGCGCCCACCAGCGGCAGGCTCAGGACAAAGGCAGTACCGCCGCCGACCGGGTGTTCCACGGCGAGGCTGCCGCCGGTGGCCGCCGCGAGGCTGGCGGAGAGGGTCAGGCCGAGGCCCAGGCCTTGCTCGCCGGGTTTGGTGGTGAAGAACGGTTCGAACAAATGCTTGCGGACCTCGGCGTCGATGCCATGGCCGTTGTCGCGCACGCGCAGGCGGTATTTGCCCTCGGCGATGCTGCCTTCCAGCCATAGCTCGGGAGCGGGTTGCGCCTGCATGGCGTCGAGGGCGTTGCCGATCAGGTTGACCAGGATTTGCTCCAGTCGGGTCTGGTCGATCTGCAATTGGGCCGCGGTGAAGTCGCGATGCAGGGTCAGCGGCAGGCTGTCCAGGCGTGCACCCAGGACCTGGAACGCGGCGTCTACCGCTTTGGGCAGGCTCGCTTCGCCCTGGTCATCACCGCGCCGCGCGAACGAGCGCAGGCTGGCGGTGATGCGGCCCATGCGGTCGATCAGTTCGTTGATGGTCTTGAGATTGGCGCTGGCGGTGTCCAGCGCGCCGCGTTCGAGGAAGCGCACGGTGTTGCCGGACAAGGTGCGCAGCGCCGCCAACGGCTGGTTCAGTTCATGGGCAATGCTGGTGGACATCTGGCCGATGGCTGCCAGTTTGCCGGCCTGTACCAGTTCGTCCTGGGCGCGGCGCAGGGTTTCCTCGGCCTGGCGCCGTTCGCGGATCTGGCCCTTGAGCCGTTCGTTGCTGGCGCGCAGGTCGGCGGTGCGTTCGGCAATCCGCCGTTCCAGTTGGCTGTTGGCTTCCTGCAAGGCTTCGCGCGCAGCGAGGCGGGTGGCGATGACTTTGCGGCGTTCGTTCCAGGCAATCAGCAGGAATGCCACCAGGCCAAATGCGACAGCCACCAGGATGCCCTGGTTGATCGCTGCGCGGCGCAGGTCGTTGAGCGGGGTGAGCAGGGTGAAATTCCACGGTGTGTCGTTGAGTGGACGGGTTTGTGCCAGGTAGCTGACTTCGTGCTCGTCGTTGACCACTTCGCTGTTGGCCGGGAAGGTCAGCTTTTCGCTGCGGTCATTCAAGCGCTCGCGGGCCAGGGGTTCCAGCTCGTTCAGCGTGGCCCAGTAATATTGCAGGCTGTGGGCCAGGTGTTCCTTGATCTCATCGCTCAGCGGGCGCACGGCCTTGAGGCGACGGGCCGGGTCGCTGGAGAGGATGATGATGCCGTTCTCGTCGCTTACAAAGGCTTCGAGACGCGCGCGTTGCCAGCGTTCTTCCAAGGCTTCCAGGCGTACTTTGACCACCGCCACGCCGATGATCTTGCCGTGCTCTTCCAGGCCGTGGGCCAGGTAGTAACCGGGTTCGCCGTTGGTGCTGCCGATGCCGTAGAAGCGTCCGGGCTGACCGCGCACGGCATTCTGGAAATAGGCACGAAAGGACAGGTCTTCACCCTGGTAACTGTCGGCATCGCGCCAGTTACTGGTGGCCAGCACACGGCCGGTGGTGTCCATCACGTAGATGGCCCGGCTGCGACTGCGTCGGTTCAGGCCTTCGAGGTAGTCGTTGACCGCTTTGCGGGTTTCCTGATTGGGCTCGGCCAGCAGCTTGGAGACGCTGGACTCCAGCTCCAGCAGGCTGGGCAGGTAGGTGTATTTGCTGAGTTCACTTTCAACGGTGCGGGCATGCAGCTCCAGCTGGCGCTCGCCGTTGTCGCTGAGGGTGCGGATGCCGTAGTACTCACTGATCCAGAAGCCGATATAACCCAGGCCGATCATCAGGGCGATGATCAACGGCGGCAGGAACAGTTGGCGAATCAGGCGAGGTTTCACGGCAAGTGATGGCGGTGCGGCGCGAAATTGGTTGGGGTCGCATTTCATCACAGATGCCTTGGGTCAGCTACCGCCCTCCGGCCAACTGTAGGAGCGAGCTTGCTCGCGAAAAACGTCAACGATGACGCGTGCATCCTGGATGTCCGCGGTGCTCTTGGGTTCTTCGCGAGCAAGCTCGCTCCTACAGGGTGGGAGTGAGGCTGTTTTTAGTGCTGCAGGATTTTCTCAAGGAAGTGCTGCGCGCGTTCGGAGCGGGCGCTGATGTCGCCGAAGAATTCTTCTTTCGGGCAGTCTTCGATGATCTTGCCGGCGTCCATGAAGATCACGCGGTCGGCCACTTTGCGGGCAAAGCCCATTTCGTGGGTCACGCACATCATGGTCATGCCTTCCTGGGCCAGTTGCACCATCACGTCCAGTACTTCGTTGACCATTTCCGGGTCGAGGGCCGAGGTCGGTTCGTCGAACAGCATGACGATCGGGTCCATGGCCAGGGCGCGGGCAATCGCCACACGTTGCTGCTGACCACCGGAGAGCTGGCCAGGGTGCTTGTGGGCGTGCGCCGACAGGCCTACGCGCTCAAGCAGTTGCAGGCCTTTCTTGGTGGCCTCTTCCTTGCTGCGGCCGAGCACCTTGATCTGCGCGATGGTCAGGTTTTCGGTGATGGTCAGGTGCGGGAACAGTTCGAAGTGCTGGAACACCATGCCCACGCGTGAACGCAGTTTCGGCAGGTTGGTCTTCGGGTCGGCGATGGAGGTGCCATCGACGACCACGTCGCCTTTCTGGAACGGTTCCAGCGCGTTGACGCACTTGATCAGGGTGGACTTGCCCGAGCCCGACGGCCCGCACACCACGATCACTTCGCCTTTTTTAACCTCGGTGCTGCAATCGGTCAGCACCTGGAAGTCGCCATACCACTTGTTGATGTTCTTGATAGAGATCATACGGCAAACCTTTTTTGCAGACGCTTGACCAGCAGCGAGGCGGAAAAGCTGATGATGAAGTAGACGACACCGGCGAAGATCAGGAACTCATTGGAGCGGCCAATGATGTCGCCGTTGGAGCGGGCGGAGTTGAGGAAGTCCACCAGGCCCACGGTGTAGACCAGCGAGGTGTCCTGGAACAGGATGATCGACTGTTGCAGCAGCAACGGGGTCATCTTGCGGAACGCCTGGGGCAGGATGATCAGGCGCATGGTCTGGCCGTAGGTCATGCCCATCGCTTGTGCGGCGGCCATCTGACCCTTGGGGATCGACTGCACGCCGGCCCGCACGATCTCACAGAAGTACGCGGCTTCGAACATCATGAAGGCCACGACGCACGAGGTGAACGCACCGATCGGCGTGTCTTCGCCGGTGATCCAGCGCAATACGAACGGCACCGCCAGGTAGAACCAGGTGATTACCAGCAGCAATGGGATCGAGCGGAAGTAGTTCACATAGGCGCCGGCCACGCGCGACAGCAGTTTGCTGGACGACAGGCGCATCAGCGCGAGGACGGTGCCCAGGGCGATACCGCCGATCACACCCATGACCATCAACTGCAGGGTCATGAGCATGCCGTTCCACAGGCCTGGGATCGCGGGGATGATGCCGCTGAAATCAAGTTCCATTATTTACCCCCCACGGAGATCAGGCCGGGCACGGCGACTTTCTTCTCGACCACGCGCATCAGCAGCATCAGGCTCATGTTCAGCGTGAAGTAGATCAGCGTTGCCAGGGTGAAGGCTTCAAACAGGTTGGCCGAGAACTCGGCGGTCTGCTTGGTTTGCGCCAGCAATTCCATCAGGCCGATCAAGGACGCCACGGAGGAGTTCTTGAAGACGTTGAGAAATTCCGAGGTAAGCGGCGGAATAATGATCCGGTAGGCCTGGGGCAGCAGCACGTTCCAGTAGATCTGCGGCAGCTTGAAGCCCATGGCCCGCGCGGCGGATTCCTGGCCGCGTGGCAGCGCCTGGATGCCGGTACGCACTTGCTCGCAGACACGGGCGGCGGTGAACAGGCCCAGGCACACGACAACGCTCAGGTAGGCCGAGGTGGTCGGGTTCAGGTCTTGCTTGTACCAGTCCTGCAGGTTCTGCGGCAGCAGGTCGGGTATCAGGAAGTACCAGATGAACAGTTGCACGAGCAGCGGTACGTTACGAAACAGCTCCACATAGCAGGTCGCAATGCCCGCTACGAGGCGGTTTGGCACAGTGCGCATGACCCCCAGAATGGAGCCCAGCAACAAGGCGATAATCCATGCCACGACAGCGATGGCGATGGTCCAGCCCAGGCCGGCGATGTACCAGTCGAGATAAGTCTCGCTGCCCACGCCGGTGGACTTGAAGAACACGCCCCAGTCCCAGTTGTAATTCATTAGGGTCTCCCCTCGAAATCGATCGATGTACAAGCACCCGCTTGGGGAAGGTCCATTCCCGCCTGACGATGAACGCCAGGCACACACGATCGGCTCGAAAACCGCCAGGTCGAGTGTTCCAAGGTATAGCCAGCAGGTAGTAACAGACGCCTGGGGGAGGGTTGGCTCCCCCAGGAGATAAGGTTAGATCAGTGTCAGATTTTTACTTCAGGCGCTGGCTTATCGCTCGGAGTGGCGATCAGAGCCTTGACCTTTTCACTCATCGGGAAGTTCAGGTTCAGGCCTTTCGGTGGGATCGGGCTTTCGAACCACTTGCTGTAGATCTTGTTGATCTCGCCGGATTTGTACAGGCCGACGATAGCGTCATCTACAGCTTTCTTGAACGCTGGGTCGTCTTTACGAACCATGCACGCGTAGGCTTCGAAGGATTGCGGAGTACCGGTGATGACCCAGTCGTCCGGCTTCTTGGCCTTGGCTTCTTCACCGGCCAGCAGGGCGTCGTCCATCATGAAGGCGACGGCGCGGCCGCTTTCGAGCATCTGGAAGGATTCGCCGTGGTCTTTGGCGGAGATGACGTTCATGCCCATCTGCTTGTCGGCGTTCATCGCCTTGATGATGCGCTCGGACGTGGTGCCGGCGGTGGTCACGACGTTTTTGCCTTTGAGGTCGGCAAAGTCAGCGTAGGACGGCTTGCCTTCCTTGTCTTTCTTGACCAGCAGACGGGTGCCGATTTCGAAAATATTGACGGTGAAGTCGACCTGCTGGGCGCGTTCGGCGTTGTTGGTGGTGGAACCGCACTCAAGGTCTGCAGTGCCGTTCTGGATCAACGGAATACGAGTTTGCGAGGTGACCAGGTTGTACTTGGCCTTCAGGTCGGGCTTGTTCAGGTCTTTTTTCAGGGCTTCAACGATGGCCAGCTGAATGTCGTGGGAGTAGCCCACAGGTTTGCCCGAACCGTCCGCGATGTAGGAAAACGGAATGGAGCTGTCGCGGTGAGCGAGGGTGATGGTGCCGGAGTCGTTGATTTTCTTCAGTGTGCCGGTGAGTTCGGCGGCAAAAACTGGAGTGCTGATCAGAGCAGCAGCGATAGCTGCGCCCAGGATAGGGGGAACGATGCGCATCAATACTTCCTCGACATTTGTTTTTTTTATGAAGCCGGCTTACGGCTCTCTTGTACAGCGAATGCCCATGACGGCTCCTGAGGTGCCTCAGGCAATCGTCAAAGAGTGTAGAGCATGAGTCGTGCCAGACCCTGAGTAAAAGGTTAACTATATGATTTATATGAAAATTAACTTTGTGTTACAGCGCATATTTGCCGGTTTGATCCGGCAAACCGAATAGGTTGGGGGATCGCGTTCGGAAAACCGAATGCTGTAGGACGTGCGTAGGAGCGAGCCTACTGGCGAAGAATGCAAAAACGCCGCGTTTATTCTGAATAAACGCGGCGCTCTGAGGTTTTTGCGAGCACGCTCGCCCCTACAGTAAGGAGGGGTCAGGCTGCTTCGATCTTGCTGCGGCTCTGCTCAACCTTGGACAGGTAACGCTGCACGTTGTCCTGTTCCTGCGCAGTGGTGAACAGGCCGAGTTTGGTGCGGCGCCACAGCACGTCCTGGGGTTGGGTTACCCATTCTTGCGCACACAGGTAGTCGACCTCGCGGGTATACAGGCCGCCACCCAGGTGATCGCCCAGGTCTGCCAGCGATTGCACGCCCTCCAGCAGGCGCCAGGTGCGGCTGCCGTAGGTGGTGGACCAGCGGCGTGCGATCTCGCTCGGCAACCAGTCGAATTTGCTGCGAATAGCCTCGGCCAGGGCTTCTGGCGTGGTCATGTCCTCGCCACCGGGCAGGCTGGCGGTGGCGGTCCAGCTTGGACGCATCTGCGTGAAGTACGGCGCCAGTTGCGCCATCGCTGATTCGGCGAGCTTGCGATAGGTGGTCAGCTTGCCGCCGAACACCGACAGAATCGGCGCCTCGCCCACGCCACCGGACAGCGACAGGGTGTAGTCGCGGGTGATGGCCGACGGGTTGTCCGACTCGTCGTTGCACAGTGGGCGCACACCCGAGTAGGTGTGGACGATGTCGTCGCGGCTCAGCTGTTTCTTGAAGTGCGCGTTGACGACCTTGAGCATGTAGTCGGTTTCACCTTCGGTGATCGCCACTTTCGCCGGGTCGCCGGTGTATTCGCGGTCGGTGGTGCCGATGATGGTCAGGTGGTTCAGGTACGGAATGGTGAAGACGATACGCTGGTCTTCGTTCTGCAGAATGTGCGCGTGGGCGCCTTCATACAGTTTCGGCACGATCAGGTGGCTGCCCTGGATCAGGCGGATGCCGTAGGGCGAATCCAGCTTCAGGTCGTCCTTGATGAACTTGGCGACCCATGGGCCGGCGGCGTTCACCAGCGCACGGGCGCGGATCGAGAACAGGCTGCCATCGGCGCGTTCCATGTTCATGTCCCACATGCCGTTGCTGCGATGGGCGCTGATGCAGCGGGTCTGGGTGTGGATATGCGCGCCTTTTTCACGGGCGGCCATGGCGTTGAGTACTACCAGGCGGGCGTCGTCGACCCAGCAGTCGGAGTATTCGAAGCCTTTGGTGATTTCGCTTTTCAGCGGGCTGTCGGGACCGAACTTGAGGCTCTTGGAGCCGGCGAGTTTCTCGCGCTTGCCCAGGTGGTCATACAGGAACAGGCCGGCGCGGATCATCCATGCCGGGCGCAGGTGCGGGCGGTGGGGCAATACGAAGCGCATCTGCTTGACGATGTGCGGGGCCTTGGCCAGCAGTACTTCACGTTCGGCCAGGGCTTCGCGCACCAGGCGGAATTCGTAATGTTCGAGGTAGCGCAGGCCGCCGTGGATCAGCTTGCTGCTGGCGGAGGAGGTGTGGCTGGCCAAGTCATCCTTTTCGCAAAGGAATACCGACAAACCGCGCCCGGCTGCGTCTGCTGCAATCCCGACGCCATTGATCCCGCCACCGATTACGGCAACGTCATAGACTTCGGCAAGCGGTGGAGCAGGCAAGGTAGAAGGGTTCATCGGCTGGCCTCGGGATCTTTTTCGTATTGGAATTCGAACATTAATGTTCATTTGCGAAAATGGTAGCTGATAAACGCGGGCACAGCCACCCGACTTCGATTGAAAAAACTCATCGAAGGGCGGGAAAAGGAAAATTTGTGAACATGAAACCGAGGCAGGCGTAAGAAATGGCCTGTCAGATAGATCGTCATCGGGGGCAAGCCCCCGATGGCGTCAGCGCTGACGCTATACGACTTCCAGGCGAACCTTGTGCTGATTCAACAACTGCACCAAGGCGGGCACCGGCTCCTGATCCGTCACCAGGCAGTCCACCAGGCTGATCGGTCCCAGGCGAATCATGGCATTGCGCCCGAATTTGCTCGAGTCCGCCGCCAGGATCACCTGGCGCGCATTGGCGATGATCGCCTGGGAAACCCGGACTTCCTGGTAGTCGAAGTCGAGCAGGCTGCCGTCCTCGTCGATGCCGCTGATACCCACCAGCGCGAAGTCGACCTTGAACTGGTTGATGAAATCGACACTGGCCTGACCCACCACACCGCCGTCACGGCGCACATTGCCGCCGGTCAGCAATACATCGAAGTCGTCCTTTGCGCTAAGCATGGTGGCGACGTTGAGGTTATTGGTGATGATTTTCAGGTGATTGTGATTGAGCAGCGCACGGGCAATGGACTCGGTAGTGGTACCGATATTGATGAACAACGAGGCGTGATCGGGAATTTGTGCCGCAATGGCTTCGCCGATGCGCTGTTTCTCGTCGCGCATCTGGTCGGCACGCATGGCGTAGGCGGTGTTCTCGACACTGGAGTCATAGGCTGCGCCGCCGTGGTAGCGGCGCAACAGATTGGCGTCCGCCAGTTGATTGATATCGCGGCGGATGGTTTGCGGGGTGACAACGAACAACTGCGCCATCTCCTCGATACTGACGTAGCCGCGTTCGCGGACCAGTTCGAGGATTTGTTGTTGGCGGGGAGGCAGATTCATGGGGCGTCCTTTGGGCTGCCATACAAAAGTGGCCCATGATGACGCAGGAATCTGCTCCCTACCAGTTACAACCCAATATGGGTCCGGCGCGTGGCTTATTCGGCGCCTTCGTGCGGTTCCCAATCACGGGTGCGGCTCACCGCTTTTTGCCAGCCGGCGTAGAGTTTCTCTTTGGCGGCTTCTTCCAGTTGCGGTTCGAATTCGCGCTCGATCACGGCTTTGCCGCGCAATTCGTCCAGGCTGCCCCAGAAGCCACAGGCCAGGCCCGCAAGGTAGGCGGCGCCGAGTGCCGTGGTTTCACGCATTTGCGGGCGTTCGACCTGGGTGCCGAGAATGTCGGCCTGGAATTGCATCAGGAAGTTGTTGGCTACCGCGCCGCCGTCGACACGCAGGGCCTTGAGGCGTTCGCCCGAATCCTGTTGCATGGCGTCGAGTACGTCGCGGGTCTGGTAGGCGATCGACTCCAGGGCTGCACGAATGATGTGATCCACACGTACGCCACGGGTCAGGCCAAACAGTGCGCCACGGGCATACGGGTCCCAGTACGGAGCGCCCAGGCCGGTGAAGGCCGGGACCAGGTACACGCCGTTGCTGTCCTTGACCTTGCCGGCGAAGTATTCGGTGTCGGTGGCGTCGGCGATGATTTTCAGCTCGTCCCGCAACCACTGCACGGTGGAGCCGCCGTTGAACACTGCGCCTTCCAGCGCGTAGGCCACTTCGCCACGCGGGCCGCAGGCGATGGTGGTGAGCATGCCGTGCTTGGATTTCACCGCTTTGTCGCCGGTGTTCATCAGCAGGAAGCAGCCGGTGCCGTAGGTGTTCTTGGCCTGGCCGGGTTCCACGCACATCTGGCCGAACAGCGCCGCTTGCTGGTCACCGGCAATACCGCCGATGGCGATGCCGCTTTTGGTGCGGCCGTAGATCTCGGAAGAAGACTTCACTTGCGGCAGCATTTCCCGCGGTACGTCGAGGATCTCCAGCATCTTCGCATCCCACTCCAGGGTGTGGATGTTGAAGAGCATGGTGCGCGAGGCGTTGGTGTAGTCGGTAACGTGGGTCTTGCCGCCGGTAAATTTCCAGATCAGCCAGCTGTCGATGGTGCCGAACAGCAACTCGCCGTTGCGCGCACGTTCGCGGCTGCCTTCGACGTTATCGAGGATCCACTTGAGCTTGGTACCGGAGAAGTACGGGTCGGTGACCAGGCCGGTGGTGTCGTTGATGTATTGCTCGTGGCCGTCGCGCTTGAGCTGCTGGCAGATCTCGGTGCTGCGGCGGCATTGCCAGACAATGGCGTTGTAGATCGGGCGGCCGGTGATCTTGTCCCATACCACGGTGGTTTCACGCTGGTTGGTGATACCGATGGCGGCGACCTGGTCATGGTGCAGGCCGGCTTGTGCCAGGGCCTCGACCATCACTGCGCTCTGTGTGGCGAAGATTTCCATCGGGTCATGTTCGACCCAGCCGGCTTGCGGGTAATGCTGAGTGAATTCACGTTGGGCGGTGCAGACCACGTTGGCGTCACGATCGAAGATGATCGCCCGGGAACTGGTGGTGCCCTGATCAAGGGCAATGATGTAGTTCTTATTCTCGATATCGGTCATGTCTATTGCCTTGGACGAAATAAGGAAGTCGGAAATCAGCCTGGGCCGCGAAGGGCAGGGGGCCAGGCTGGCGCTTTCAGGAAATACGAGTCTTGCCGTTGACAGCCGTGTCAGTTGTTTCAGCTACAGCAGGTGCGGCGCTCGGCAAGTGGCGGGCAATCAGCCCGCGATAGGCCGCAGCACCGAGGCATGCGCCGACAATCGGCGCGAAAATCGGAATCAGGAAGTAAGGAATGTCGCGACCGCCAGTAAAGGCCATTTCACCCCAGCCAGCGAAAAAGGTCATCAGCTTGGGCCCGAAATCCCGCGCCGGGTTCATCGCAAAGCCGGTCAGCGGGCCCATGGCGCTGCCAATTACCGCAATCAGCAGGCCGATCAGCAGTGGGGCCAGCGGGCCGCGTGGCAAGCCGTTGTTGTCATCGGTCAGAGCCATGATCACGCCCATCAGGATCGCGGTGATGACCATTTCCACCAGGAAGGCCTGGGCGGTGCTCAGCAGCGCGTGGGGGTAGGTGGAGAACACTGACGCCAATTCCAGGCTGGCTTGGGTGCCGCGCACCAGATGGTGAGTTTGTTCGTAATCGAAAAACAGGTTGCTGTAGAGGGTGTAGACCAGGGCGGCCGAACAGAAGGCACCGGCGACCTGGGCAAGAATGTAGAAGGGCAGTTTGCGTTTGTCGAAGTCGGCAAAAATACACAGGGCGATACTGACCGCCGGGTTCAGGTGAGCCCCGGAAATACCGGCGCTCAGGTAGATCGCCATGCTGACGCCGATCCCCCAGATGATGCTGATTTCCCATAACCCAAAGCTGGCACCCGCGACCTTGAGCGCAGCGACACATCCCGTACCGAAGAAGATCAGCAGCGCAGTGCCCAGGAACTCGGCCATGCATTGGCTTGAAAGTGAAGGCTGTTGAAGAGCAGTTGTCATGGAAAACCTCGATTGTTGTTCTTGTCTGGCGCACTGCCTCAACGGGCGGTTGCGCGATTTTCACCGTGACGAGGATCCCCATCCAAGGCGCGGCTTACTGCTGGAATGCTGTAGATGTATTCCTACAGTATTCGGAAACGAAAAAATATAGACAAGAATGACTGCTGTCAAAGGTCGAAAGTGAACTGTCGGTCACTTTCGAACTATTGGTTTGATGAATGATCACGCTGGCTACGTTAAGCATTGTTGGCGAGGAGGGCGGACTAGAGCGTTTTGTGTGGGCTTGGCCTAGAATTGGCCATCTGTTTGCCACGCCCGGAGGCGTCATGACACCCGCACTGGATTTGTTGAAAAAAGTTCGCGCCGAACATCGCATCCACAGTTATGAACACGACCCCAAGGCGGCCTCCTATGGCCTGGAGGCCGCAGAGAAATTGGGCCTCGACCCGGCACAGGTGTTCAAGACCTTGTTGGCCAGCAGTGAGAAGGGCGAGTTATTGGTGGCCGTGGTGCCGGTCGTCGGAAGTCTGGATCTCAAAGCCCTTGCCCACGCGGCCGGGGTGAAAAAAGTCGAAATGGCTGACCCGGCGGCGGCGCAGCGTTCTACCGGTTACCTGCTGGGAGGCATCAGCCCATTGGGGCAGAAGAAGCGTTTGCGCACATTTATCGACGTGACGGCGCAGCCGTTTGCGACAATTTTTGTCAGTGCGGGCAGAAGGGGGCTGGAAGTGGAGTTGCCTGCCGCGGTGCTGGCGGAACATACCCAGGCCAAATTCGCAGAAATTGGCCGGGTTTAATCACGGTCTGTCGGAGAACCAATGTTGGGGGGGGCAAGCCCCCTTCATTGACTCAGCCAGCCGGGCTGTAGCGCCGTACGCCGGATTCGGATCGAGGCACCTGCGCCGCGACGCTGCCTGAAGCCTGGAACAGCACTAAATGCTCAGCGGCCACGCGAATACCCACGTCCGCGCCCACCTGATGGTCAGCATGGCTGGGGAAAATCGACTCCAGCTGCGCGCCGGTCGGCAGTTGCAGGCGGTACAGGGTCGACGCGCCAAGGAAAGTCTTGCCGACGATCCGCGCCGTCAATGGGCTGTCTGGCGCATAGACGATGTCGTCCGGGCGCAGCAATACGTCGACTGCGCCCCCCGTAGGCCAGGTGTAGGCGCGGTTACCGCGCAGGTCGCCCAGTTCGGTATGCACGGAGTCGGGCGAACTCAATTGGCCGCGGATGAAATAGCCTTGGCCGATAAAGCTGGCGACATACGGGGTCTGCGGCTCGTGATAGAGGTTGTAGGGCGTGTCCCACTGCTCAAGGCGACCTTCCTTGAAAACGCCCACATGGTCACTCACGGCGAACGCTTCTTCCTGGTCATGGGTCACCAGGATTGCACTGGTGCCGCGCGCCTTGAGGATGTCGCGCACCTCGTGGCTGAGCTTGCGCCGCAGTTCGCCGTCGAGGTTGGAGAACGGTTCGTCCAGCAGTAGCAGTTGTGGCTCTGGCGCCAGGGCGCGGGCCAGGGCGACGCGTTGCTGCTGGCCGCCTGACAGCTCGTGGGGGAAACGCTTGCCCAGGTTCTTCAGGTTGACCAGTTCCAGTAACTCGGCGACCACACGGTCTTTTTGCGGGTGTTTGCGAATGCCGAAGGCGATGTTGTCGGCCACGCTGAGGTGGGGAAACAGCGCGTAGTCCTGGAACACCATGCCGATGCGACGTTTCTCCGGTGCCAGGGTAAAACCGGCGCTGGAGATCACTTCGCCCGCGAGGCGGATTTCGCCTTCGTGCACCGGCTCAAATCCGGCAATTGCGCGCAGGGTCGTGGTTTTGCCGCAGCCCGAAGAGCCGAGCAGGCAACCGATATCGCCGGCGTTGAGGTGCAGATTGAGGTTCTGCACCACACGTTGATCCTGATAGCCGCATGCCAGATCGCGCAAGCTCAGCAGTAATGGCTGGCTCATGCGTGGTGGTACGCCGGTTCGACGAGGAATTCGAGCAGGGCTTTTTGCGCGTGCAGGCGGTTTTCGGCTTGGTCCCAGGCCACGGAGCGCGGGTCGTCGAGCAGGTCGAGGCTGATCTCTTCACCACGGTGTGCTGGCAGGCAGTGCATGAA
Organism: Pseudomonas sp. MIACH; assembly: GCF_001269925.1. GTDB lineage: Bacteria > Pseudomonadota > Gammaproteobacteria > Pseudomonadales > Pseudomonadaceae > Aquipseudomonas. The sequence goes on along the minus strand of NZ_LHVO01000035.1, from coordinate 9,919 downwards.
CAGCGCATCGGGCGCGGCCAGGTCGAGCAGCTCACGCGTGACCTGGTACGGCGCGAACAAGGCGAGGCGCTTGGCCGTTTCGTCTTCCTGGCCCATGGAGGTCCAGACGTCGGTGCTGACCAGGTGCGCGCCGATCACCGCATCCTTTGGATCGCGCAGGATTTGCACACGGCCATCGGCCTTGGCCAGGAACTCGGCGGCCGGTTCGAAGCCGTCCGGGCAGGCAATGCGCAGGTGGAAGTCGAACTGAATCGCCGCTTCTATATAGCTGTTGCACATGTTGTTGCCGTCACCGATCCAGGCCACGGTCTTGCCCTGGATCGAGCCACGGTGCTCAAGGAAGGTCTGCATGTCGGCCAGCAATTGGCACGGGTGCAGGTCATCGGAGAGGCCGTTGATCACCGGCACGCGCGAGTTGGCGGCGAATTCGGTCAGGGTGCTGTGGGCGAAGGTGCGGATCATCACTGCATCGAGCATGCGCGACATGACGATGGCGCAATCGCTGATCGGCTCGCCACGGCCCAGTTGGGTGTCACGCGGCGACAGGAAGATGGCCTGGCCACCCAACTGGATCATGCCGGCTTCGAAGGACAGGCGGGTGCGGGTCGACGACTTCTCGAAAATCATCCCGAGCACGCGGTTTTTCAAAGGCTCGAACAGTACGCCGCGGTTACGCAGGTCTTTAAGCTCAATGCCTCGACGGATCACGCTGACCAGCTCTTCGGGCGTGCAATCCATCAGGGAGAGAAAGTGCCTTGCGCTCATCATTAACTACCTTTTTGCAACAGACCGCAGATACTCAAAGCCTTGTTTATTGTGACAACGGGCGAGACCTGCGGCGAAAGCCGCACGGGGCGACGAAATAGGGGAAGGCGCGATCTTATAATTAAATGTCGCGTCTTACCAATAGGGGCTACGGTTTTATGGGTGTTCAAGAAGGGCGCGAAAGCGCTTTTGAAGACGGTTTCCAGACAGCAGCGGGTCATTTGTACACTGGCGTTGCAACCTTTTGCAATGCGCAGGGGCGGGCCCAGGCCAGGCTGCGTCGGTTTTAGGCGTCGCCTGGAGGCTCTGTAACATTTGCTCATGTTTGCTTATCGCCTGGCCTGATGGCTATCGATTCACAGGGCGAACGATGCTGGTGCCTGTCGTGGTCACGGCCCATAGTCGAACCAAAGCCCTATAAAGAGACTGGCCATGACCAAGACTCTCCACCACCGTGCCTGCCATCTGTGTGAAGCCATTTGTGGCTTGACCCTGGAAACCACCCAAGCCGAAGACGGCAGCCTGGCGATCACTTCGATCAAGGGCGACCCGCTGGACAGTTTCAGTCGTGGCCACATCTGCCCGAAGGCTGTGGCATTGCAGGACATCCAGAATGATCCCGACCGCCTGCATCAGCCCATGCTGCGGGTGGGCAGCGAATGGCAGCCAATCCCGTGGGATGAGGCATTTGCCCTGATCGCCGAGCGGCTGGCGGGCATCCAGGCCCGGCATGGGCAGAATGCGGTGGCGGTGTACCAGGGCAACCCCAGCGTGCACAACTATGGGCTGATGACCCACAGCAACTACTTCCTGGGCCAGCTCAAGACGCGCAACCGGTTTTCGGCCACCTCCGTGGACCAGTTGCCCCATCACCTCACCAGCCACCTGATGTACGGTCACGGGCTGTTGCTGCCGATTCCGGACATCGATCACACCGACTTCATGCTGATCCTGGGCGGCAACCCGCTGGCCTCCAACGGCAGCATCATGACCGTGCCCGATGTGGAGAAGCGCCTCAAGGCCATCCAGGCCCGGGGCGGTAAAGTGGTGGTGGTTGACCCACGGCGCAGTGAGACGGCGGCGATTGCTGATCAGCACCTGTTCGTGCGCCCTGGCGGCGATGCGGCGTTGCTGTTCGGGGTACTCAACACGTTGTTTACCGAGCACCTGACGCGTGACAGTCATTTGCCGGTGGAGGGCCTTGAGGAGGTGCGCCGCGCGATCGCTGGTTTTACCGCCGAAGCCATGAGCCGCCAGTGTGCCGTGCCTGCTGGGCAAATCCGCCAGTTGGCGCGGGACTTTGCGGCTGCGGACAAAGCTGTGTGTTACGGGCGCATGGGGGTTTCAACCCAGGCATTCGGTACGCTGTGCCATTGGCTGGTGCAGTTGATCAACCTGGTCACTGGCAATCTGGATCGTGTGGGCGGCGCCCTGTGCACGACGCCGGCGGTGGATCTGGTGGCGTCGACCGGTGGCGGGCACTTCAATCGCTGGCAGAGCCGGGTTTCCGGGCGTCCGGAATATGGTGGTGAGTTGCCGGTATCGGCCCTGGCTGAAGAAATGCTTACCGAAGGCGAAGGACAAATCCGCGCGCTGGTGACGGTGGCTGGCAATCCGGTGCTGTCGACGCCTAACGGTCGCCAGTTGGAGCAGGCCCTGGATGGGTTGGAGTTCATGGTCAGCGTCGACCTGTATATCAACGAGACGACGCGGTATGCCGACCTGATCCTGCCGTCCACCTCGGCGCTGGAAAACGATCATTACGACACCACCTTCAACATGTTTGCAGTGCGTAATGTCACGCGCTTCAATCGTGCGATCCTGCCCAAACCCGCAGGGGCGTTGCACGACTGGGAAATTTTCGTTGGTTTGGCCAAGGCATTCGCGGCGCAGACCGGTGGGGTGCTCAAACCGACGATGCCGCCCGCGCAGATGATCGATTTCGGGTTGCGTGCAGGGGCTTACGGTGATGCGTCCAGTCATAAACTGTCGGTAGCGATGTTGGCTGATCATCCCCATGGCATGGATTTGGGGCCTTTGCAGCCCAATCTCGCGGCGCGTTTGAAAACACCGGACGGCAAGGTGCAGGCGGCGCCGGCGGTGATTCTTGCCGACCTGGCGCGTTTTGCGGCGCAACCCATGCCTGTGGCTGACGAGTTGCTGCTGATCGGCCGTCGTCATGTGCGCAGCAATAATTCCTGGATGCATAACTATCATCGGCTGGTGAAGGGTAAGCCCCGGCACCAGTTGCATATGCATCCCGACGACCTGAGCAGTCGACAGTTGAGTGATGGTCAGCGGGTGCGTGTCAGTTCGCGTATCGGCATGATCGAGGTGGAAGTGGTCGCCAGCCTGGACATGATGCCCGGCGTGGTCAGCCTGCCCCATGGTTGGGGCCACGGCCGGCCGGGCGTTCAGATGAGCATTGCCAGCGGGCAGCCGGGGGCGAGTGCGAATGACTTGACCGACGAGCGGCAACTGGATGAGTTATCGGGCAATGCGGCCTTGAATGGCGTGCCGGTCCAAGTCGCTGCTGCATAAGCAGGCCGAGCACCGCGTTGGAATTTTGCGTTACAATGCGCCACCGTGCCGACCTGTGAGTCGCAAAGTTCCAGCCGAGGTGTTCCATGGATATCATCGAAACGATCAAAGAGCAGATTGCCAACAACACCATTCTGCTTTACATGAAGGGCGCGCCTAACGCTCCTCAGTGCGGTTTCTCCGCGAAGGCTTCCCAGGCTGTGATGCAGTGTGGCGAGAAGTTCGCTTACGTGGATATCCTGCAAAACCCGGAAATCCGCGCCAACCTGCCGAAGTACGCCAATTGGCCTACTTTCCCACAACTGTGGGTAGCCGGTGAGCTGGTCGGCGGTAGCGATATCATCACTGAAATGGCAGCGGATGGTTCGTTGCAGGCGCTGATCAAAGACGCAGCGGCCAACGCCGCCGCCAAGACCGACGCCTGATCTGCAGGAGCCGGCAAGCCGGCTCCTGCAAGTCATCGGTCAATAAAAAGCCCCGCTTCTCATTCGAGAGCGGGGCTTTTTTGTACCTGTCGCCTAAGGGTTATTCACCCATCTGCGATTGCAGGTAGTTTTCCAGGCTGACTTTGTCGATCAGGCCCAGTTGGGTTTCCAGCCAGTCGATATGTTCTTCCTGGTCTTCCAGGATATCTTCGAGCAATTCACGGCTGCCAAAGTCACCCTTGGTTTCGCAGTGCGCGATGGCGGCCTTGATGTCGCTGTGGCTCTTGCGCTCAAAGCCCAGGTCGCTGCTGATCATTTCCTGGGTGTGCTCGCCGATGTTCAGCTTGCCCAGGTCCTGTACGTTCGGCAGGCCCTCCAGGAACAGAATGCGCTTGATCAGCGCGTCGGCGTCCTTCATGGCCTTGATGGATTCTTTGTATTCGCGCTTGCCGAGCTTTTCCAGGCCCCAATCGTCGTACATGCGTGCATGTAGAAAGTACTGATTGATCGCGACCAGTTCATTGGCAAGGATTTTATTGAGTTGCTGGATGACTGAGATGTCGCCTTTCATGACTGGGGTCCTGCCCTGTAATAGCTGTGTATAGGGCGGAGTTTGAGCGGCCAATTCTCTAGTGTCAAACCTAAGTTATTGAATAATAAATGAAAATTAATCGGAATAAGAATGTTTGTGTTCCGCGTCTTGGCGCTAACTAATTGAATTACAGGCATAAAAAAACCGGACGCTAAGTCCGGTTCTTTAAAACACGCCTAATTAAGCGTGTGTAAATTCTGCTGAGTAGGGGAGCGCGGCCTGGGCTGTTTGCAGCTGCGTCAGGGTTTCCCGTACCACTTGCTTGGCGAGGCAAGCACATTTGCCACACTGGCTAGCGACGCCGGTGGTTTCACGTACTTCCTTGTAGCTGCAGCAACCTTCGTAGATTGCTTCGCGGATTTGTCCGTCGGTGACGCCGGTACACAGGCACACATACATAAGGGAGAACCGTCGCGGGTTTAAGGCTTAAGTGCGGTGGATCTTAATGTTAACGAGAATGATTGTCAAAGTAGATTTGTAGGCTATTCGGCGGCACGGCCCTCGGGCTGACGAGCGGTTTTTTCAGTGTATGATGGTCGGTCTTCACGAAGCGTGACTGCGTCACAGGGCTGTCGCCTAAACGCGGCAGACTCAGGGCCGGTCCTTTTACTTCAATCGTCACCCTCACATCAGGAGATACCCAATGAGCGTACTCGTCGGCAAACAAGCCCCGGATTTCGACGTACCAGCCGTACTCGGCAATGGCGAAATCGTTGACAGCTTCAAACTGTCTGAAGCCATCAAAGGCAAATACGGCCTGGTGTTCTTCTACCCGCTGGACTTCACCTTCGTCTGCCCGTCGGAGCTGATCGCTCTGGATCACCGCATGGACGATTTCAAGGCGCGTAACGTTGAAGTGGTAGCCGTTTCCATCGACTCCCATTTCACCCACAACGCCTGGCGCAACACCGCCATCAATGATGGCGGCATCGGCAAAGTCAAATACACCATGGCTGCCGACATGAAGCACGACATCGCCAAAGCCTATGATGTTGAGTCCGAAGGCGGCGTGGCTTTCCGTGGCGCGTTCCTGATCGATGACAAGGGCGTTGTGCGTTCCCAGATCATCAACGACCTGCCGCTGGGTCGTAACATGGAAGAGCTGATCCGTCTGGTTGACGCTCTGCAATTCCACGAAGAGCACGGCGAAGTCTGCCCTGCTAACTGGAAAAAAGGCGACAAGGGCATGAACGCTTCGCCAGAAGGCGTTGCGGCTTACCTGACCGAGAACGCTGGCAAGCTGTAAGCCAGGTTCGAGGTAAAAAAAACCGGCCTGAGAAGGCCGGTTTTTTTATGCGCGGGATTTGACCTCAGTCGCCGAAGTCTTCCCAGCCGCCCATCTGCTTCCAGCGGTTGACGATGCCGCAGAACAGCTCAGCCGTTTTCTCGGTGTCGTAGCGGGCCGAGTGGGCTTCGCGACCGTCGAAGTCGATACCGGCCGCCTGACAGGCTTTGGCCAATACGGTCTGGCCGTAGGCCAGGCCGGCGAGGGTGGCAGTGTCGAAGCTGGAGAACGGGTGAAACGGGTTGCGCTTCATGTCCAGCCGCGTCACGGCGGCATTCAGGAAGCCCAGGTCGAAGCTGCTGTTATGGCCCACCAGGATCGCGCGCTTGCAGCCATTGGCCTTCAACGCCTTGCGTACGCCACGGAAGATATCGGTCAGCGCCGCCTCTTCAGTGACGGCCATGCGCAATGGGTGATCGAGCTTGATCCCGGTGAACTCCAAGGCTGCCGCTTCGATGTTGGCACCCTCAAACGGCTCGACGCGGAAGAAGTGGGTGTGTTCTGGATACACAAAGCCCTGTTCGTCCATGCCGATAGTCGTTGCGGCGATTTCCAGCAGTGCATCGGTGGCGCAATTGAAGCCGCCGGTTTCTACGTCGATAACGACAGGCAGGTAGCCACGGAAGCGTTCGGCCATCGGGTGGCGTGAACCACCACCGCTGCCTTGTTCCTGGTCGTCATCGTAATGGTCTTCACTCACTTGCTTTCCTCCAGCAGGCGCCAGCGCAGTGTTTCACCGGCGCGCAGCGGGATAACGGTCAGCTCGCCAAATGGCAGGCTGGCAGGGGCGGTCCAGTCTTCACGGACCAGGGTGATACGGTCGGTATTCGCCGGCAGGCCATAGAAGCGCGGGCCATTGAGGCTGGCGAAGCCCTCTAGTTTGTCCAGGGCGTTGCGCTGCTCGAACGCTTCGGCGTAGAGCTCAATGGCGGCGTAGGCGGTGTAGCAACCGGCACATCCGCACGCGGCTTCTTTTGCGTGTTGGGCGTGTGGCGCAGAGTCGGTGCCGAGGAAAAACTTCGGATTACCGCTGGTCGCGGCATCCAGCAGGGCCACCTGATGGGTATTGCGCTTGAGGATCGGCAGGCAATAGAAGTGCGGCCGAATCCCGCCCACCAGCATGTGGTTGCGGTTGTACAGCAGGTGATGGGCGGTGATGGTCGCGCCAACGTTGGCCGAGGCCTCGGTGACGAACTGCACGGCATCGGCCGTGGTGATGTGCTCGAACACCACTTTGAGGGTCGGGAACAGCTCGACCACGCGGCGCATGTGCTCGTCGATGAAGATTTTCTCGCGATCGAACACGTCCACATCGCCACGGGTGACTTCACCGTGGATAAGCAGCGGCATGCCGACTTCGGCCATGGCTTCGATGGCGGGCAGGATCTTGTCGATACTGGTCACGCCGGAATCGGAGTTGGTGGTCGCGCCGGCCGGGTACAGCTTGGCGGCGTGCACGAAACCGCTGGCCTTGGCCTCGCGAATCTCGGCGGGCTGGGTGCGGTCGGTGAGGTAGAGCACCATCAACGGTTCGAAGCGGCTGCCGGCCGGCCGTGCAGCGAGGATACGCTGGCGATAGGCATCGGCTTCAGCGGCGTTACGCACCGGTGGTACCAGGTTAGGCATGATGATGGCGCGGCCAAACGTACGCGCTACATCGGCCACGGTTTGGGGCAACGCAGCACCATCGCGAAGATGAATATGCCAGTCGTCGGGACGCAGCAGGGTCAGGCGGTCGGACATTGGGGATTCCAGGCGGGTCAATCTGGTGGGAATGCTACCGGAAAAGACTCTTGCAGGCACTCGCTATCAAGTTTTGCAGGATGCATCCGATAGCCTTTCGTATGCCTTATCGATGTATGACGCTTTGAAGTGTTGTAGAAACCAGTGGAGCCTCCCGTGCGCCAGCATTATCTAGCCCTGCTCAGTGTGTTCGCCAGCCTGCCTGCGATGGCCCTCACGTTCCAGACACGTCTGGAGAATATTGAGTGGAAGGTGGAGGGGGACAAGTTCGAGTGCCGCCTGACCCAACCGATCACCGACTTCGGCTCGGGTGAGTTCGTGCGCCGGGCCGGCGAGCAGGCGACGTTTCGTCTGAAAGCCTATAACGGTTCGCTGGGCGCCGGATCGGCCACCTTGTTGGCCGCTGCTGCTCCCTGGCAGCCCGGTCGGGGTGATATCAATCTCGGTGCCGTGCGTGCCGGCAGCGGCGATGTACTGTTCAACAGCTCCCAGGCCCAGGCCGGGCGTCTGTTCAACGGTTTGCTCGATGGGCGCTCGCCCACCGTGCGGCACTACGGACGTGAGGGCGGCTATTCAGAGATTCGCCTGCTGCCGGTGAAATTCAACAAGGCCTACAGCGACTATCAGTTGTGCACGGCCAAGCTGCTGCCGATGAATTACGATCAGGTCAAGCAGACCGAAGTGGGCTTCCCCGGTGGTGGCATCGAGCTGGACGCAGCGGCGAAGCAGAAGCTGGCGGTGATTCTCGAATTCATGAAGGCGGACCCTACCGTCAACCATATCGAGCTGAACGGTCACTCGGACAACAGCGGTAATCGCCTGAGCAACCGTGATGTTTCACGCCGTCGCGCGCTGGCCGTGATGGACTACTTCAAGGCCAACGGTATCCAGGAGTCCCAGATCACCCTGCGGTTCCATGGCGAAAGTTACCCCTTGGCGCCCAACACCAATGCCGCCAACCGCGCTCGTAACCGCCGTGTGAATATTCAGCTTGAACGTGTGGCCGCCCCCGAGAAACCGGCGCCCCAGGCCACTGGCCCGAGCAACCCTGCGCACACGTCGTAACCTGCGACCATCGGTCGCTCGCTCGACATAATCTGTCGCTTTATCTTCATTTGCTGTCGCGCCCCTGTAAATCCACGGTTTTGATCGGTAGAATCGACGCCTTTCCGTACAACCCCGTGGAGTGATGGCATGGCCGACGTAAACAAGGTCGTTCTCGCGTATTCCGGCGGCCTGGACACTTCGGTGATCCTCAAGTGGCTGCAGGATACTTATAACTGTGAAGTGGTGACCTTCACCGCTGACCTGGGTCAGGGCGAAGAGGTCGAACCTGCACGTGCCAAGGCGCAAGCCATGGGCGTGAAAGAGATCTACATTGACGACCTGCGCGAAGAGTTCGTCCGCGATTTCGTCTTCCCGATGTTTCGCGCCAACACCGTCTACGAAGGCGAGTACCTGCTGGGTACTTCCATCGCACGTCCGCTGATCGCCAAGCGCCTGATCGAAATCGCCAACGAAACCGGCGCCGATGCCATTTCCCATGGCGCTACTGGCAAGGGCAACGACCAGGTGCGTTTCGAACTGGGTGCCTACGCGCTCAAGCCCGGCGTGAAAGTGATTGCCCCTTGGCGTGAATGGGACCTGCTGTCCCGTGAAAAGCTGATGGATTACGCTGAAAAGCACGCGATCCCGATCGAGCGTCATGGCAAGAAGAAGTCCCCGTACTCGATGGACGCCAACCTGCTGCACATCTCCTATGAAGGCGGCGTGCTGGAAGACACCTGGACCGAGCACGAAGAAGACATGTGGAAATGGACCGTCTCCCCGGAGAACGCTCCAGACAAGCCGCAGTACCTGGAACTGACCTACCGCAACGGCGATGTCGTCGCGCTGGACGGCGTCGAAATGACCCCGGCCACCGTATTGGCGACCCTGAACCGTATCGGTGGCGAACACGGTATCGGCCGCCTCGACATCGTCGAGAACCGCTATGTGGGCATGAAGTCCCGTGGCTGCTACGAAACCCCGGGCGGCACCATCATGCTGCGTGCCCACCGCGCCATCGAGTCCATCACCCTCGACCGTGAAGTGGCTCACCTGAAAGACGAGCTGATGCCCAAGTACGCCAGCCTGATCTACACCGGCTACTGGTGGAGCCCTGAGCGTCTGATGCTGCAACAGATGATCGACGCTTCCCAGGCCCACGTGAACGGCGTTGTGCGTCTTAAGCTGTACAAGGGCAACGTGATCGTTACCGGTCGCAAGTCCGATGATTCGCTGTTCGACGCCAACATCGCCACCTTCGAAGAAGATGGCGGCGCCTACAACCAGGCAGATGCAGCGGGCTTTATCAAGTTGAATGCGTTGCGCATGCGCATTGCTGCCAACAAGGGTCGCTCGTTGTTCTGAGTATTTAGCGTGTTGTGAAAAATGGCCCCTTGTATAAGGGGCCATTTTTTTTGCCTGAGAATTTGGACTAATCCAAGTTGTTTAAACTTGTTCAGTCAGTTTTCAAACTTTTTGACGCGCTGGAATTTTTTCGGTGGTGTTGTGCGCTATCTACAT
>NZ_LHVO01000034.1 GCF_001269925.1 Pseudomonas sp. MIACH | reverse complement strand
AGAAATTATGAGCGGTTCGAATCTGTCGGGAATAATAGGCGAGGATTTTTCTTGAATTTTAAGATGTGCTTGATAGATATATTTTCTGCACAAGACAAGTAATTTAGTTGCTTCTAAAGTGGAGATTGAACATGAAAAATATCATTCGCATAGGTGATAAAACAACTGGCGGCGGCGCTATTCTATCAGGATCCACTGTCATGATTTTCAGAGACATTGGTGCTGCTCGCAAGGGCGACCCGGTGGACTGTCCGATTCCTGGCCACGGTCGAACAGAGATTGCCGAAGGGCACCCAACGTTTCATGACCACGGCATTCCGGTCGCGTTTCATGGGCATCGTTGCGCATGTGGTTGCACCTTGATTTCGTCTCTGCCTCAAGTGAGTGCGAGCTAGTCATGCCGGTCAGAATGGATCAAGTCCCCGCACCGTCTCCACGACCTTCACGGCCTAGGGGTTGGCTCTGGTTAGGTGTGCTGCCACTGATGCTTTCGCTGCTTGGTGTGTGCGGGACGTTTTTGTTCGGTACTCAATCGTTACGCGAAACTTCTCCGAGGTTCTGGGAGCTGGCCCTGGGCGCTCCATTCTTGGGCTGGTGTCTGCTTAGCTTCGGGCGTGTTTTGTCGTATTTCGGTCAACAACAGGTGGCTGACGGCTGGGATAAGGCACGTGAGGAGGATTTGGCTTACAAAATCCGGCGAGGTCGGCGCGCCCAACAGGTGTTGGGTGTCAGCCTGCACACGGCATTACGCGAACCGGGAACTTCCTCTGCAACACAACTGACTGCGTTGCTGCGCTCAGCCGAAGTGCTTTGGGCTCAACCGTGCATGCCGGACCAAACTGTTTCTCGGCACAGCCGTCTTACTAGTGGTGTGCATGAAAACCCCGAGCAAGTATTGGGACGAGTATTCAGGCTGGTACTTGCCGATCTGTTGCCAGTCCTAAGACGGGCGTCCGCTGACTCACCACTTGCTGTGCTTCTGGAGGTCGATAGCGCTCTGCCGGAAAACCTGTGGCAGCACGCTTGGCGACAAGCCTGGAGCGAATCCGACATCCGCCAGCCCACTGTCCCTGTCGAAGGCAGTGGCCTTGCCGCAATGGACCAATGGCTCGATCAGCGAATTGGCGACAATGTGTCTTTATTGGTCGTGGCTTTGCAGTTTGCACCGCAACAGGCAGAGGGAACGGCTGAAGCGGCGGTCGGGCTGCTTTTTGGTAACCGTCTGACGCAAACCGTCTTGCCCCCAATCGCCTACCTGCATCGCCCGGAGCAGGCGCGCGAGCCGAACACCGACGCTTTGCTCTACGCCGCGCGCCAGGCATTGGATTGGGTGCCTCTCGACGCGCAGTCGATCCAGCAAACCTGGCGAGTGGGAGTTGATGTGCGGAGGAATGAGGCGCTGAGCAACGTCTTGGCGGCCGTGCCGCTCCCTGCGAAGAACAATCAAGGGTTTTACAACCTAGATACCTCGCTGGGGAACCCGGGCAAAACATCACCGTGGCTGGCGATTGCCGCCGCAACGCAGACCATTCAGCGCGGCGCCGGGCCGCAATTCATTTTCAGCGGGAGCGGCTGTGTTGATACAGGGCTCTGGAGCACGGTCTTGACGCCTGTGCCATCGCTTTCGAAATAGGAACTTCGAATGCAGACTCGACGTGTTGTGTGGTTGGGAGCTTTGCTCGTTGTACTTTTGTTGATCGGTATGGGGCTGGGTGTATTGGTCTGGCAGTACCCCGAGCTGGTTGGACTTCGCTCTGGTGGTGATCGCCAAATCGCGGGATTGTGGGTGATAGCCGTTACGACCTTGGTTCTGGTGATGTGCGTTGTGAGCTACCATTTTTTGGGGCACCAGTTGGGACATTCGGCTTACCGGCAAGTGCAGGCGGATGATGTGCATCGGCCTATGCAGGCTGACCATTCCAAGACCATTGATACAGAGGCCGCGCGACGCGTTAGCTCGATTAGAAAGCAACTGCGTGCTCGCCACGGCCTCTTCTGGCGCCACAAAACCCGCCTACTGCTGGTCATCGGCGAACCCACCGAAATCGAAGCCCTCGCCCCAACCTTGACCAAGCTCTTCTGGCTGGAAGGACAAGGCACCGTCCTGCTCTGGGGCGGCAGCGCCCAGTTGGCGTTGGATCAGTCCTTTCCCGAGCGATGGAAAGGCCTGAGCCGCTGGCGTGCATTGGACGGGGTGGTCTGGGCACTGAGCAAAACCCAAGCCGCCGACGATGCCGCGATGGGCGCGGGTGTGCATCGGTTGCAAAGCCTGGCCAAACGTCTTGGTTGGCAGTTGCCTTTGCACTTGTGGCAGGTTTGCGACAGTCCATGGCGTCAGGCAGGCCGCCAGGCGCATCCCGTGGGTTGCCAATTGCCCGCGCGCTTTACGGCGGCGGTGCTGGAAACCGCTCTGAATCGTTTACTGGAACCTTTGCGCCGCGAAGGCCTGGCGCAGATGAACGCGGTCATGACCCATGACTTCCTGCTGCGCCTGTCGCGGGATTTGCAAGGCGAGGGCGTTGCGCGTTGGCGTCACACCCTGGCCCCCCTGGCTGGCGAGTTCGCCGCTGGGGTGCCGTTGCGTGGGGTGTGGTTCAGCTTGCCGGTGCTGCCGATCAAAAACATGCCCGAACATTTCTGGCCGATCGATGCCACCTGGCAGGGCGTTCTCGATGACAAGCCCCTCAACCCACGTCGATTCGGCTGGAGTGTGCCCCGCATCGGCTACGCGCTGGCCCTCGGCGTGACGGTGCTGTGGAGCACAGGATTACTGCTGTCTTTCATCAGCAACCGCGCGCAGATCCAACAGGTGCAAGCCTCAATTGACGCCCTCCAACGCGCTTCGCAATCTGACGAGCAGCTCCAGGCCCTCAACGAACTGGTCCGCGAGTTGGGCCGCCTGGATGATCGTGTCCAACACGGTGCTCCGTGGTATCAGCGCTTCGGCCTGAATCAAAACCCGGCGCTGCTGGACACGGTGTGGCCACGCTACGTCGAAGCCAACAACCGTCTGATTCGCGATCCAGCCGCCGCCGCTCTTCGTCAGCAACTCCACGCGCTGGTCAAGCTGCAAGCGGACCATCCCGAGCGTGCCGAACGCGCCCGGCAGATCTACGATCAGCTCAAGGCCTACCTGATGCTGGCCCGTCCGGACAAAGTCGACGCCGATCTGCTGGTCAAAACCCTTGGCAACGTCGAACCCTCCCGCTCAGGTGTTGCGTCAGGCCTCTGGCAAACCCTGTCACCCACGCTTTGGCAGTTCTATGGTGAGCACCTGGCCGCCCACCCTGCTTGGCGCATCGAGCCCGACGCGCGGCTGGTCGCGCAGGTGCGGCAGATCCTGCTGGGTCAACTGGGCCAGCGTCATGCCGAGGCCAACCTGTACCAACAGTTGCTCGATGACACCGCCAATCACTACCCGGCCCTGGACCTGCAGCAACTGGTCGGTGACACCGATGCCTTTGCGCTGTTTTCTACCGCCGCCAGCGTGCCCGGCGTCTTCACCCGTCACGCCTGGGAGGGGCAGGTCCGCCAAGCCATCGATGACATCGCGGACGCCCGCCGCGAGGAAATCGACTGGGTACTCAGCGATAAACCCGGCGACATCGACACCCGGTTGAGCCCGGACCAATTACGCGAGCGCCTTACACAACGCTACTTCCAGGACTACGCCAGCGCCTGGCTGGACCTGCTCAACAGCCTGCGCTGGCAGCCGGCCGCTAGCCTCGACGAGTCAATCGACCAACTGACGCTGATAAGCGATGCGCGCCAATCGCCGCTGATCGCGCTGATGAATGCCGTGGCCTATCACGCGCAGGCCGGCACTCGACCCCAGGCCTTGGCCGACTCGCTGGTGACATCCGCGCAAAAGCTGATCGGCCAGGACAACGTTCCGGTGCACGAACTCAAAGGCCCGCTGGATCCGACCTTCGGCCCGCTGTTGGCACTGCTGGACAAGAACGACAACGACGGCCTGAGCCTCCAGGCCTACCTCACCCGGGTGACACGGGTGCGCTTAAAACTCCAGCAAGTCAGCTCCGCACCCGACCCGCTGGAAATGACCCAGGCCCTGGCGCAAACCGTGTTTCAAGGGCGCCGCATTGACCTCACCGACACCCAGGCCTACGGCAGCCTGCTGGCCGCCAGCCTCGGCGCGCAGTGGAGTGGGGCGGCGCAGACGCTGTTCGTGCAGCCGCTGGAACAGGCCTGGCAGCGGGTCTTGCAACCGTCGGCCGCGGGCCTGAACAGCCAGTGGCAGCGCTCCATCGTCAGCCAGTGGAACACGGCCTTCGCCAGCCGCTACCCGTTTGCGGCCACGGCCAGTGACGCCTCGCTGCCGATGCTGGGGCAGATGATCCGTGCGGACTCCGGGCGCATCGAGCAGTTTCTACAGCGGCAATTGAGCGGCGTGTTGCGCAAGGAGGGCAGCCAGTGGGTTGCGGATCCACGTCACAGCCAAGGGTTACGCTTCAACCCGGCGTTTCTCAGCGCCATCAACCAGCTCAGCGACCTCGCCGATGTGCTCTACACCGACGGCGGCATGGGGCTGCGCTTTGAGCTGCAAGGCAAAGCCGTGCGCGATGTGGTGCAGACCACCTTCATCCTCAACGGCGACCGGCACCAGTATTTCAACCAGAAGGAAAGCTGGCAGCGCTTCCACTGGCCGGGCCACAGCGACTACCCCGGCGTGAGCCTGAGCTGGACCAGCGTGCACGCCGGCGAGCGCCTGTTCGGCGACTACCCCGGCACCTGGGGCCTGATCCGCTGGCTGGAAAACGCCCAGGTCACGCCGTTGGACGACGATCACAGCCGTTATCGCCTGCAGCTCAAGGCGCCGGATGGCTTGAGCCTGACCTGGCACCTGCGCACGGAATTGGATGCGGGGCCGTTGGCGTTGCTCAAGCTGCGCAACTTCGCGTTACCGCAACAGATATTCCTCAGCGAGTACGACACCCCAGCAGCCTAAGCCCAAAACAGGAGTTTCCCATGAGCCTGCGCACCTTGATCACCCGCTGCCTGGGCACCCGCGATGCACTCTGCGTCGCCCACCAACAGGCTGATCACTGGCAACCCTGGCTGCAACCCATCAGCACCGATTCTCCCGTCGGCGAAGACCCCGGCTACGACGATGACTTCCAGCGCATGCGCGAAGAGGTCAGCAAGCTCTCCGGTGCCGATGCTGAGCAGGTTGCCGAACTGGCGCAGAAACTGCTCATCCACACCTGTAAGGACTTGCGCGTCGCCACTTACTACCTGTGGGCACGCTTGCACAAGGAGGGCGAAGTCGGGTTGGCCGATGGCCTTAGCCTGCTGGCTGCGCTGATTGAACGCTTTGCCGATGCGGTACTGCCGGCCCGGCCCCAAAGCCGCAAGATGGCCCTGGAATGGTTGGCCAGCAGCAAGGTGCTGGACACACTGCTGCTGTACCCGGAAGTGGTCAAGGCCGAAGCCGAGCGCACCGCTGCAGCGCTTGCCTGGCTTGAGCGTGAGTTGAGTACGTGGCCCCAGGCGCAACGGCCGAACCTGGAACCGCTGTATGCGGCCTTGTCCGCGCGGCTGGCACAGTCAGGTGGTATGGACGCGTTAGTGCCGCAGAACAGCGCCAGCCACGAGTCGTCGGTGCAAGCGAGTGCCTCGCCGGTCACGTCGATCAAATCCGGGCGCGACCTGCTGGACAGCGGTCGGGCGTTGGCCGGTTATCTGCGCGAGCAACCCTTGGGATGGCTCGCGGCGCACCGTTTGATGAAGAGCTTGCGCTGGGACACGGTGCACCAAACGCCGCCTCAGGAGGCGAACAACCATACGCGCCTGGTACCGCCGAGAGGGGACTATCGGGCACAGCTCAAGCGGTTGTACCTGCAACAGAACTGGGCGGAGTTGCTTGATCAGGTCGAGCGGATCTATGCCGAAGGGGTGAACCATTTCTGGCTGGACCTGCAGTGGTACGTGTATCAGGCCTTGAGCAAACAACCCGCGCCCCAGGACCGCTGGGCCGATATCACCAAGCGTGATTTGGGCATGTTCCTCGAGCGCCTGCCGGGGCTGGAGCTGCTGTGTTGGAGCGACGGTAGCCCCTTTGCCGATGAAACCACTCGCGAATGGATCGCCCAGCACGTCAACGGTAACCAACCCCAGCAATGGCTGCCCGTCACGTCGGTGGCTGCTGCGGCAGACGACGGCGACGTGCTGTCGCTGGAAGGCGAGGCCATCGCCCAGGCGGACAGCGACGGCGTGGAGCAGGCACTCGCCTGGCTGGCCGCACGCCCCGGTATCCACAGCGGTCGTCAACGCTGGCTGCTGCGCCTGCTGATGGCGCGGGTGGCCGAGCAGTATGGCAAAAGCGACCTGGCCATCCACCTGCTCGGGGAGCTGGACGCCACCGCGCAACGCCAAGCCTTGGCCGAATGGGAGCCCGAGCTGAATTTCGAGGTCAAGGCGCGCCTGCTCAAGCTGTTGCGGGTGAAAGCCCAGCGCAACGACGCCGACAGACCCACCCTGGCGCGGCGCATGGAAACCTTGCTGGCGGCACTGGTGGCCATCGACCCGGTACGCGCCGCAGTGCTCTGTGGCTAACCCTCATACACCAGGAGTCTTTCTGTGAGCATGGACAATCTGACACTGCACTACTTCGACGCCGAAATGCGCTACCTGCGCGAGGCCGGCAAGGAGTTCGCAGAGGCGTTCCCGGACCGCGCCGCGCAGCTCAACCTCGACAAGCCAGGCGCGCAGGACCCGTATGTGGAGCGCCTGTTCGAAGGCTTCGCGTTCCTGATGGGCCGTCTGCGGGAGAAACTCGACGATGACCTGCCCGAGCTGACCGAAGGGCTGGTCAGCCTGCTGTGGCCGCACTACCTGCGCACCATCCCGTCGCTGTCAGTGGTCGAACTGGTGCCTGAACTGGCGCAGATGAAAAGCAGCGAGTTGATCGCCCAGGGTTTCGAGGTGCTGTCGCAACCCATCGGGCCACAACGCACCCGTTGCCGCTACACCACCACCCAAGACCTGACCCTGCGGCCGCTGGCACTGATCTCGGTCGGGCGGGGCTTTGAACCGGACGGTTGCTCAGTGTTACGCCTGCGTTTTGCCTGCGGGGCATTGACCGACTGGAGCCAGATCGATCTCAGCCGCCTGCCTCTGTACCTGAATGCCGATACACCTCTGGCCAGCGCTCTGCATCAGGCGCTGACCCTCAACACCCAGGCGCTGTATGTGCGCTGGGCCGGGCAAACCGAACGCCAGCCATTCAGCGGACATTTTGCGCCCAAGGGGTTTGGCGAAGAAGACCGGCTGTGGCCCAAGGGCGACAGCGCCTTCAGCGGCTATCAGCTATTGCTGGAGTATTTCAGCTTTCGCGAGAAATTCATGTTCGTGACCCTATGTGGGTTGGAGCAATTGAAGCTTGCCCCCGGCATTGACTGGTTCGAGCTTGAGGTGGTGTTGCGTGAGCCCTGGCCCTCTACCTTCGACCTGACCTGCGAACATATCCGCCTGCACGCCGTGCCGGTGATCAACCTGTTCCCGTTGGAGGCCGACCCGCTGACCCTGGCGCCGTTGCAAACCGACTACCTGCTACGCCCCATGCGCTTGCAGGACGGCCACATGGAGATCTATTCGGTGGACCGCGTCACCGCATCGAGAAACGGTGAACGCCAGGACTACGTGCCGTTCACCAGCTTTCGCCACAAGGGCGGCATGCTGCGCGATGAGGCGCCGGAACGCTACTTCCATACACGCCTGAAGCGCGCGGCCAATGGCTTGCACGACACCTGGTTGGTCCTGGGAGGTGAAGGTTTCGACAAAGACCGCCTGCTTGCGCAGGAAAACCTGTCGTTGCGCCTGACCGGTACTCACGGTCAGTTACCGCGCAAGGCACTGCAAAGCACGCTGCTCGATACCGCGGTGCAGTCCACGCAAGCCGCTCTGCGCGTGCGCAACCTGTGCGCGCCGACCTTGCCCTGCTACCCGCCGAATCGTGACCGTTTTCACTGGCGGGTGCTCAGCCACCTGGGGTCGAACTTCCTGCCGATGCTGGGCAGTGCCGAGGTGCTGAGAGGAACGCTCGCGCTCTATGACTGGACTGGCAGTGAACTGAATCGTCGTCGCTTGGCCGCCATTGTCGAGGTCAGGCATCACCTGGTTCAGCGTTTTGAAAAAGGCTTTTTGCTGCGCGGGGTGGATATCGAAATCAC
The DNA here is from genome assembly GCF_001269925.1 of Pseudomonas sp. MIACH. Taxonomy (GTDB): domain Bacteria; phylum Pseudomonadota; class Gammaproteobacteria; order Pseudomonadales; family Pseudomonadaceae; genus Aquipseudomonas. The sequence goes on along the minus strand of NZ_LHVO01000034.1, from coordinate 34,362 downwards.
CCTGGACGCCCATGGCTTTTCAGGGGAGGGCGACATCAGCCTGTTCGGTGAAATGCTCAACCGTTTCTTTGCCTTGTATGCCGACATTCATGTGTACACCCAGCTCACGCTGATCCTGCAACCTACTGGAAAGTGCCTGCGATGGAACGAGAACCACAGTCAGCGTATTCCCGGCTGAAAGACGTCGGTTTGCTGGAAGTCCTGCGGCCGCACGTGGCCGAGGCCAACCTGTACCGCTTTTGCCAGTTGTTGGAGCAGGCCTTGCCAGGGCAACCGCCTTTGGGCAGCACGGCGCACCCGGCCGATGATGCCGTGCGCTTTCGGCCTGATCCCGGCATGGGGTTTGCGGCCAGCGAGTTGAAGGCGATCGAAACCGATGACGCTCGCCCGGAGCGCCCGGCGACGGTGCGCACCCGCCTGTTCGGTTTGTACGGGGTCGACTCGCCGATGCCGACGGTGTTTCTGGATGACATCGCGCAACGTCGCGAAGGCCACGCCGCGTTGGAAGCCTTCCTGGATATGTTCAATCACCGGATGTTCACCCAGCTTTACCGGATCTGGCGCAAGTACTCCTACCCGGCAACGTTCGAAACCGGTGGCACCGATGCGACTTCGCAATGCCTGTTGGGCCTGATCGGCCTGGGTATTCCGGGCACTGCCCAGCAGGTCGCCACGCCGGTCTCGCGTTTTCTGGCCTTGCTCAGCGTGATGCGCCTGCCCACACGCAACGCCGAAGGCATCATGGCGCTGGTCAAATTGCTCGCCCCCGAGACCCAGGCGCAGGTGACTGGGCATTGTCCGCAGCGCATTGCGTTGGCGCACCCGGCCCGTCTTTCCCGGCAACGTCCCGTGAGCTTGTCCCAAGGCACGCCGCTGGGCCGCGTCGGCCAGGACGCCAACAGCCAGTTGCGCTTGGTGCTGTGTACCGACGACACCCGGCAAGCGCGTGGCTGGCTGCCCGATGGCGAGTTGTACCGCGATTTGCTGGTGCTGCTGCGCGTTTACCTGGGGTGGCGTTGCACCGCGAAACTGCAGCTGTCGTTGCCGGTGCGCAGCCTGCCTGTGCCCGTCCTCGGGCAAGCGCCTATCCGGCTCGGCATGACCGGTGTCCTTGGTTTGGGCGGCGATGCCTGGCAAGTGACGCGGCACACCCACCTTACGATCAACCTCGGCCGCTACCAGGGCCTTTCGATTAATCCCCGCAACAGGGAGACGCAGCATGTCGCGTACCGTTTTTAAGTGCTTGATGTTGGCGGTGACTGTACTGCCGCTCGCGGGGTGTGGCCTGGCCCAGACCGTGGCCGATGGCACGGTGTCCACCACGAAGGCGATCTTCTACAAGCAGGTCAAAACCTTGCACCTGGATTTCAGCGCGCGCACGACGCTGAACACCCAGGTCACCGACATGAGTGCGTTGTCGGTACCGACCTTGATCCGGGTTTACCAACTGCGCGACACCAAGGCGGTGGAGCTGGCGACCTACGAAGGGTTGCTGGGCGATGACGAGCAACTGCTGGCGAGCGCGTTGCTGGACAAACGCGCAGTGGTGGTGAAACCGCAGGAGGGTGCGCAACTGAATGTGCCCATGCACAAGGAGGCGCAGTTCGTCACGGTGGTGGCCTTGTTCCGCAACCCCGATACCCGCCTGAACACGTGGCGCCTGACCTTGGCACGCGACGACCTGGACCCGGATCGGGCACGGGTGATCGAGCTGGGTGATAGCCGCCTGACGCTGCGGCCCCTGGCGAAGGACTGAGCCATGAGCGAATGCACCCCCTCGCTCTACGAAATGCTGCTGCAAAACTTCAACGGTGAGCTGGCGTTGCATCGCGTCAGCGAGGAGGACCAGCACCCGCTGTCCGTGCTGGACAACCTGCAACGCATCCTCAACAGCCGCGCGGGCGCGCTCAGCCATCTGCCGGATTACGGGCTGCCGGACATGGGCCTGATCCTGCAAGGGTTGCCCGCCTCAGCCCATGGCTTGATCGGCACCATGACCGCCACGTTGCTCAAGTACGAACCGCGCCTGGCGGCGGTGGCCATCGAGCTGCTGCCCCAGGCACTGCCGGGGCATCTGGACTACGCCCTGGCGATGCAATTGAAAGATGGGCAGCGCGTGAACTTCGGCACCACCCTGGGCCCCGAGGGCCCGGTGCTGGTGCGTCACTTGAAGCGGCAACAGTACCTCTCTACGCCTTGAACCGATAACGCAAGGGAAGCGCGATGACGGCAGTGTTTGAAATGCGCATTCAATTCGGCGGTGATCCGCGCGGTTTCAGCGAGTTCACCGCCTTGCGCGATGAGTTGGCCAAGCTCAGCCATCCCGCCTGCCCGGATGTGGACTGGGTGAAGGTCGAACAGTGGTGCGTGAGGCTGTTCGAGCACAACGGCGCAGACCTGCAGACCGCGTGTTTCTACACCTTGGCGTGTGCCCAACGTCATGGCGTGGAGGGAGTGGCCCAGGGCGTGGCACTTATCGAGGCGCTTGCCCGCGAGTGGCCACACGTATGGCCAGCCATGGAGTCCACGCGTCTCGACGTGCTGGGGTGGCTGTTCGATCAACTGCAGGCACTGCTGCGCCGCGCGCCAATGCCGGTGCACAGCGGTCCTGCCCTGGCTCAACTGCATACCGGGTTGGCCCGGTTGCAAGCGCGCTTGTTGCCTCACGGTCCGTTGCTGGCACTCCAGGCGTTGCGTCAACAGGTCGGCCTGCGCTTGGAGCAGCTCTGTTCATCCAGCGAAACGCTGTCGGTGCCGTTGCTGGGGATGGCTCCGGCATGGGTGAGCCCCGTCGTGATCCTGCCACCCCCTGAGGCGCAACCGCGACGGCATCGCATGCTGCGGTGGCTGTTGGCCGCTGGGATTTTCGTTGCCGTGCTTGCCGGGTTCGGTTGGCAAGCCTGGCTGAGAATGCCTGAGCGGGAAACCTTAATGCCTGAACCGGTGCGGCTGGACAGCCTGTCGCTGTTCGATGCCGGCAGCGCAACGCTGAAACCGGACTCGACCAAGGTGCTGATCAAGGCCCTGGTCGACATCAAGGCCCAACCGGGCTGGCTGATCGTGATTGCTGGGCATACCGATGCCACCGGCGCCGTCGAACAGAATCTGGCCCTGTCCCACGCCCGTGCCTCTGCTGTACGCGATTGGATGCAACGCATGGGCGGCATTGCCGACAGCTGCTTTGCCGTGCAGGGCTTTGCGGCCAATCAGCCCATCGCCAGCAATGGCACAGAGGCAGGACGTGCGGCCAACCGCCGCGTGGATATTCATCTGGTGCCGCAGGCGGGCGCCTGTGAAGACCTCACATTGGCTGTGGAATGAATTGAACTCGCCCTGATCCCGCTTGTCCCCGCTTCCCATGTCACCCCCCACCGCCTGAATCCCTTAATTTTCCAACCCTGCCGGAAGCCCCTCCAGGCCCCCCGGCTGCGCCCGCACTTTTTTCACCGGGCACCCAGCACACCCGATCCAAGCGGCAGCTGAAAACGGACTTTCTTCTCCACCGTGACTTATCAGGCAGGTTACCCCATGCAGTTCAGCGAATTATTGGCAGCGATTTCCACCCATGCGATCCGTCTGCAAAGGGAAGAAGACGACCTGATTGTCCTGGGTGACGATGAGGCGTTGGACGATGCGTTGTGGGATCAGTTGATCGCCCATAAACCGCAGTTGCTCACGCTGGTGACCGAGCATGGCGGGGACTGGTTGAGTCCGGCCTACCGCATCACGCCGGACATGTTGCCGCTGGTCAATCTCGACCAGGCGGCCATCGACCGTATCGTCGCGGCGATCCCCGGTGGGGCGGCGAACGTGCAGGACATCTACCCGCTGGCGCCGTTGCAGGAGGGCATGCTCTATCACCATCTTTCGGCGGAGCAGGGCGATCCGTATGTGTTGCACGCGCAGTTTGTGTTCGACAGCCGTGCGCGCCTGCGGGCGTTTGCCGAGGCGCTGCAATGGGTGATCGATCGCCACGATATCCTGCGCACCTCCATGGCCTGGGAGCGCCTTGATGAGCCGCTGCAAGTGGTGTGGCGCAAGGCAACCCTGGCCTGTGAAGAGGCGCATTTCAGTGGTGGCGATGCCCTCGACCGCTTGTTGACGCGCTATGACGCGCGTACTTACCGCCTGGACCTGAGCCAGGCGCCGCTGCTGCGCCTGGTGTTTGCCGAGGATCCGGCCAACCAGCGTGTGGTTGCCATGCTGTTGTTCCACCACACCATCCTCGATCATACCGCCTTGGATGTGGTGCGCCATGAAATCCAGTTGTACCTGGCAGGCCAGCAAGACCAGGCCGGCGAGCCGGTGGCGTTTCGCAGCTATATCGCCCAGGTGCGCCATGGGGTCAGCGAGCAGGCCCATGAAACGTTTTTCCGCGAGATGCTGGCGGATATCGATGGACCGACCTTGCCCTTCGGTTTGCAGGATGTGCAGGGCGATGGCCAGGGGATCGACGAGGCGCGCATACCCGTCGACAGCGCTCTGAGCCGGCGCCTGCGCAGCTTGGCGCGGCCATTGGGGGTCAGCGTGGCGAGCATGCTGCACCTGGCCTTGGCCCGCGTCTTGGGCGTGGTCTCCGGTCGCGACGCGGTGGTGTTCGGTACGGTGATGCTCGGGCGCATGGGCGCAGGTGAGGGCGGTGAACGGGCGTTGGGCATGTTCATCAACACCTTGCCACTGCGGGTGGATGTGGACGGGCAGGACGTACGCGCCGGGGTCAAGGCGACCCACGAACGTCTCACCGCGTTGCTCAACCACGAACATGCGTCCCTGGCACTGGCCCAGCGCTGCAGCGCAGTCGCGGCACCGACGCCGCTGTTCAGTGCGATGCTCAACTATCGCCACAGCGCCGCCACCGACATGGCCGAAGTGATCGAGGTCGCCGAGGGCATCCAGGTATTGGGCGCCGAGGAGCGCACCAACTACCCGCTGACGGTCAATGTGGATGACCTGGGCGAAGACTTTGCGCTGACGGTAATGGTCGATGCGGGCATCGGCGCGCAGCGTGTCGCGGGTTACCTGCACACCGCGCTGGAGAGCCTGGCCCAGGCCCTGGAACACGCGCCGCAGACGCCACTCAATCGCCTGGAAATCCTGCCCGAGGAAGAGCGTCAGCAGCTGCTGCACACCCTCAACCACACCCCGCACACCTACGCCGACAGCGCCCTGATCCACCAGCAAGTCGAAACCCACGCCGCCGCCCAGCCTGACGCCATCGCGCTACGTTTCGAGCAGCAACGTCTCACCTACCGCCAGCTCAATGAGCGCGCCAACCAGGTCGCCCATCGCCTGCTGGCCCAAGGCATCCGCGCCGATGATCGCGTGGCCATTTGCGTGGAACGTGGCCCGGAGATGATCATCGGCCTGCTGGGCATCCTCAAGGCTGGCGCGGGCTATGTGCCCATCGACCCGGCCTACCCGCTGGAGCGCATCGCGTATACCCTCGGCGACAGCCAACCCCTGGCCGTGCTGGTACAGGCCAACACCCGGCATCTGGTCGGCGACCTGGCGCAGATCGACCTCAATGGCCTGCGCGGTGAGTCCATCGTCAATCCGCGCGTCAGCGTCAGCCCGCATAGCCTGGCCTATGTGATCTACACCTCCGGCTCCACCGGCCAGCCCAAAGGCGTGATGATCGAACATCGCCAGGTGGCGCGGCTGTTCAGCGCCACCGAGCACTGGTTCGGCTTCAATCGCAACGATGTATGGGCGTTGTTTCACTCCTTCGCGTTCGACTTCTCGGTGTGGGAAATCTGGGGCGCGCTGAGGCACGGCGGCCAGTTGCTGATCGTGCCGCAACTGGTCAGCCGCTCGCCGGACGAGTGCTACACGCTGCTCTGCGAGGCCGGCGTGAGCATCCTCAACCAGACCCCCAGCGCGTTCCGCCAACTGATTGCCGCCCAGGGCCAGAGCCCCCAGGCCCATTCCCTGCGCCAGGTTATTTTCGGTGGCGAGGCCCTGGAGCCGGGGATGCTCAAGCCGTGGTACGCCCGGACGATCAACGCCGGTACGCAACTGGTGAACATGTACGGCATCACCGAAACCACCGTGCACGTGACGTACCGCGCGCTGGAAGCGGCAGACGCGCAGCTGGTCGGGGTCAGCCCGATTGGCGTGCGCATTCCCGACCTGCAACTGTATGTGCTGGACGCGCACCGCGAGCCGCTGCCGTTTGGCGTGGTCGGCGAGTTGTACGTCGGTGGCGCCGGCGTGGCGCGGGGTTATCTGAATCGGGATGAGTTGACCGCCGAGCGCTTCCTGAACGATCCGGCCACGGGGCTGCGGATGTACAAGACCGGCGACCTCGGACGCCTGTTGGCCGACGGCAGCGTCGAATACCTGGGGCGCAATGACGACCAGGTGAAGATCCGTGGCTTCCGCATCGAACTCGGCGAAATCCAGGCCCGTCTGGCCACCGCCCCAGGTGTGCGTGACGCGGTGGTGATCGCCCGGGAAGATCAACCGGGGGACAAACGCCTGGTGGCCTACGTAATTGCCGAGGGTGACACCCGTGTCGCGGCGCTGCGTGACCACCTGCTGCTGAGCCTGGCCGACCACATGGTGCCCAGCGCGTTCGTACTGCTGGACGCCTTTCCGTTGACCACCAACGGCAAACTCGACCGCAAGGCCTTGCCCGCGCCCGATGCCGATGCGTTGGCCCGGCGCAGCTATGAAGCCCCCCAGGGCAGCGTGGAAACCGCCATCGCGACGATCTGGCAGGACTTGCTCAAGCTCGACCGTATCGGTCGCGATGACAATTTCTTCGAACTGGGCGGCCATTCCCTGCTGGCGGTCAAGCTGATCGAGCGCATGCGCCAGGTGGACCTCAGCGCCGATGTGCGTGTGCTGTTTGGCCAGCCGACGTTGGCCGCGCTGGCGGCGGCGGTGGGCGGGCAACGGCAGGTGCACGTCCCGGCCAACCCGATCCAGACCCACAGCCAGGTCATCACCCCGGACATGCTGGCGCTGATCGACCTCGACCAGGCCGCCATCGATCACATCCTCCACAGCGTGCCCGGCGGCATCGGCAATGTGCAGGACATCTACGCCCTGGCGCCGTTGCAGGCGGGCATCCTCTATCACCACCTGGCAACCAGCGAAGGCGATCCCTACGTGTTGCAGGTGCAGTTGGGCTTTGACCATCAGGCGGCGGTGGACGCCTTTATCCAGGCGCTGCACAGCGTGATCGAGCGCAACGACATCCTGCGCACGGCGATCCTCTGGGAAGGCCTGGACGAGCCGGTGCAAGTGGTCTGTCGCCAGGCGCCGCTGGCGGTTGAGCGCATTGAAACCCCAGGTGTCGATGCCCTGGCGCACCTGCAACAGCGCTTCGACCCACGCCACTATCGCCTCGACCTGTCCCGCGCCTCGCTGATGCGCCTTGCCTACGCCGAGGACCAGGGGCGTTTCGTCGGCATTCTGCTGCTGCACCACATCCTGCTCGACCACACCGCCCTGCAAGTGCTGGTGCAGGAGATGAGTGCCAGCCTGTCCGGCCGCAGCGCGCAACTGCCGGATGCAGTGCAGTACCGCAACTACGTGGCCCAGGCGCGGCTTGGGGTCAGCCAGGCCGAGCACGAAGCGTTCTTCAGCGAGATGTTGGGCGATATCGACGAGCCGACCCTGGCCTTTGGTCTGCAGGACGTGAATGGCGACGGCAGCGGCATCGTCGAAGCGCACCTGCCGCTGGAACCGGCATTGAGCCTGGGCCTGCGCGAACAGGCGCGGCAATTGGGCGTGAGCACCGCCAGCCTGGTGCATCTGGCCTGGGCGCAGGTGCTGGGGCAAGTCTCCGGGCAGCAGGAGGTGGTGTTCGGCACCGTCCTGCTTGGGCGCATGCAGGGTGGCGAGGGTGCCGACCGCGCCCTGGGCATGTTTATCAACACCTTGCCGCTGCGGGTCAGCGTCGGCACCGTCGGCGTGCAGGCTGCAGTGCGCGCGACCCACGCGCGCCTGGCAGACTTGCTCGCGCACGAGCACGCGCCGCTGTCCCTGGCCCAGCGTTGCAGCGGAGTACCGGGTTCGTTGCCGTTGTTCAGCACGCTGCTCAACTACCGCCACAGCGCGCCGGAGGATGTGCCGGGAGACAGTCCGTTTGCCGCCGCCGGCATCCAGATTCTCAGTTCTGAAGAGCGCAGCAACTACCCGCTGGTGCTTAACGTCGATGACCTCGGCAGCGGCTTCGCCCTCACTGTGCAAGGTGTGGCTACGCTGGACGCGCGACGTGTCGGCGACTATATGCTCACCGCCCTGCGTCACTTGGTGACCGCGCTGCAACAGGCGCCGACCACGCCGATGCTGGCCGTGTCGATCGTGCCGCCCGGCGAACGCAACCAATTGCTGGTGGACTTCAATGCCACCGCCCGCGAGTACCCGTCGCAGCTCACCGTGCCTCAACTGTTCGAAGCCCAGGCCCTGGCGCGTCCCGAAGCGGTGGCGGCGGTGCAGGGGTCATTGTCCCTGAGCTACCGCGACCTCAACCGCCGCGCCAACCGCCTGGCCCATCACCTGATCAACCAGGGTGTGCAGCCGGGGGAAAGTGTGGCGATTGCATTGCCCCGCAGCCTCGACTTGCTGATCTGCCAACTGGCGATCCTCAAGTGCGGCGCCGTGTACGTGCCGCTGGACATCAACGCGCCGCTCGAACGCCAGGCCCTTATCGTGCAGGACAGCGGTGCGCAACGGGTGCTCACGAGCTTGGCCGACCTCAATCTGGAGGCGCAGTCGCCGCGCAACCCGGAGCGGGTGCAGTCATCGCAAAGCGTGGCGTACATCCTCTACACCTCCGGCTCCACCGGCGCACCGAAAGGCGTGCAAGTGCCGCACCGCGCCATCTCGCGCCTGGTGCTCAATAACGGCTATGCCGAGTTCAACCCGCGCGACCGCGTGGCGTTTGCCTCCAACCCCGCGTTCGATGCGAGCACCCTCGACGTGTGGGCGCCGTTGCTCAATGGCGGCTGTGTGGTCGTGGTCGAACAGGCGGTGCTGTTGTCCCAGGCCGCGTTTGCCGCGTTGCTGCAGGAGCAGGCCGTCAGCGTGTTGTGGATGACCGCCGGGCTGTTCCACCAGTACGCCGATGCGCTGATGCCGGTGTTCCCGCAGTTGCGTTACCTGATCGTCGGCGGCGATGTGCTCGACCCGCTGGTGATCGACCGCGTGCTCAAGCACGGCCGGCCCCAGCATCTGCTCAATGGCTACGGGCCGACCGAAGCCACGACCTTTTCCACCATCCATGACATTACCCACGTGGGCGAGGGCGGTATTCCGATTGGCCGGCCGATTGCCAATGCCCAGGCCTATGTGCTGGATGCGCACCGCCAGTTGCTGCCGTTGGGCGTGGTTGGCGAGTTGTATATCGGCGGCGCGGGCGTGGCCACGGGGTACCTGAACCAGCCGCAACTGACGGCGCAGAAGTTTGTCTCCAACCCGTTCGGCGAGGGCCTGTTGTACCGCACCGGTGACCTGGCGTGCTGGCAGGCCGACGGCACCTTGCTGTACCGGGGCCGCAACGACCTGCAAGTGAAGATTCGCGGTTTCCGCATCGAGCCGGGCGAAATCGAAGCCTGCCTGGCGGCCTTTGCCGGTGTGACCCACGCCGTGGTGCTGGTGCGTGAAGACGAGCCTGGCGACAAGCGCCTGGTGGCTTACTACACCGCTGACGCGCCGCTGCCGATCGAAGCGCTGCGCGCCCATCTGCACGGCCAGTTGCCGGACTACATGGTGCCGTCGGCCTATGTCTGGCTGGAACTGTTGCCGCTCACCGCCAACGGCAAGCTGGATCGCAAGGGCCTGCCGGTGCCGGATGCAAGCGCGCTGCTCAGCCGTGGCTATGAGGCGCCGGAAGGCGAGGTGGAAACCCGGCTGGCGCAGATCTGGCAGGACCTGCTCAAGCTCGAACGCGTGGGCCGCCATGACCATTTCTTCGAACTGGGCGGGCATTCGTTGCTGGCGGTCAGCCTGATCGAACGCATGCGCCAGGCCGGCCTGAGCGCCGATGTGCGTGTGCTGTTCAATCGGCCCAGCCTGGCGGCACTTGCGGCGGCAGTCGGCAGTGGCCGTGAGATTGTAGTGCCGGCCAATGGCATTCCCTCGGGCTGCACCCGCATAGTGCCGTCGATGCTGACCCTGGTGGACCTTGATCAAGCGGCCATCGACCGGGTCGTCGCCAGCGTGCCTGGCGGCGCGATCAATGTGCAGGATATCTACCCGCTGGCGCCATTGCAGGAAGGCATTCTGTACCACCATATCAGCGCCGAGCAGGGCGATCCGTACCTGCTGCAATCGCGCATGGCCTTCGACAGCCTGGAGCGGTTGCAGGGGTTCATGGGCGCGTTGCAACAGGTGGCGGCCCGTCACGATATCCTGCGCACCAGCGTGGTCTGGGAAGGCCTCGACAGCCCCGTGCAAGTGGTCTGGCGTGAGGCGCCGCTGGTGGTTCAGGCGATTGACCTGGACCCGGCGCACGGCGACATCCTCGAACAACTGCATGGGCGTTTCGATGCGCGCCACTATCGCCTGGACATCACCCAGGCGCCGCTGCTGCGCATGGTCTACGCCCAGGACCCGGCCAATCACCGGGTGGCGGCGATCCTGCTGTTCCACCACCTGGCGCTGGACCATACCGCCATGGCGGTGGTGGGCCAGGAGATGGGCGCGTTCCTGTTCAACACGGCGCAGGACTTGCCTGTGCCCACACCGTTTCGTAACTACGTGGCCCAGGCGCGCCTGGGTGTGAGCGTGGACGAACATGAACAGTTCTTCCGTGCGATGCTCGCCGAGGTTGACGAGCCCACTTTGCCCTTCGGCGTGCAGGACGTGCAGGGTGACGGACGCGCTATCGAAGAGGCCGAGCAGGCCGTGGATGCCGCCTTGGCCCGCAGGCTGCGCGAACAGGCGCGGTTGCGCGGCGTCAGTGCGGCGAGCCTGATGCACCTGGCGTGGGCGCTGGTGCTGGCGCGCGTCTGCGGGCGTGACGAGGTGGTATTCGGCACTGTGTTGATGGGCCGCATGCAGGCTGGCGATGGCGCCGACCGTGCATTGGGGATGTTCATCAACACCTTGCCGCTGAAGGTGGATGTGGCCACCGACGCGGTTGCCGCGCTCAAGGCCACCCATGGACGGTTGAGCGCCTTGCTCGGCCACGAACACGCCTCCCTGGCCCTGGCCCAGCGTTGCAGTGGCGTGGCGGCCGCCACGCCACTGTTCAGCGCCTTGCTCAATTACCGTCACAGCAACCCCGGTGAGATGGCCCGCGACGGCCACGGCATCTGGGCCGGCGTGCAGCTGTTGGGCGGTGAAGAGCGCAGCAACTACCCGTTGACCCTGAGCGTGGACGACCTCGGCGAAGGCTTCGGCCTCAGCGTGCTGGCGGTGCCGCGCATCGGTGCCCAACGCCTGTGCGACTACATGACGAACGCCATCGGGCAACTGATCGACGCCCTGGAAAATTCCGCGCCAGCCTCGCTGAACCTGCTGGATATTCTCCCGGCCAGCGAACGCCAAACCCTGCTGCGCGAGTTCAATGCCACGGCTGCGGATTTCCCCACCGGGCACACCGTGCACGGTGCCTTCGAAGTCCAGGCCGAGCGCCAACCCCACGCCATTGCCGTGGTGCAGGACGGCGAATCCCTGACCTATCGGCAGCTCAACCAACGCGCCAACCAACTGGCCCATCACCTGCTGGCGCTGGGGGTGCAGCCGGACGACCGCGTCGCCCTGTGCTGCCGCCGTGGCCCGCAGATGCTCGTGGGGTTGTTGGGGATCCTCAAGGCGGGCGCAGCTTACGTGCCGATTGATCCGGCTTATCCCGCCGAGCGCATTGCTTACTTGTTGCAGGACAGCGCCCCCGTCGCGGTGCTGGCACAAGCGAGCACCCGCGAGCTGCTGGGCAGCGTCGCCAGCCTCGACCTGGATGACCTCCAGCACGCCAACGTCAGCAATCCGCAGATCGCCGCCTTGACTGCGGCGCACCTGGCCTATGTGATCTACACCTCCGGTTCCACCGGCCAGCCCAAGGGCGTGATGGTCGAACACCGCACCGTGGAAAACCTGGTGCACTGGCACTGCGAAGCCTTTGGCCTGAGTGCCGTCAGCCACACCAGCAGCGTCGCCGGTTTTGGCTTTGACGCCATGGCCTGGGAGGTGTGGCCGGCATTGTGCGTGGGCGCCACCCTGCACCTGCCGCCGGCTGACCTGGGCAATGAACATATCGATGAGCTGCTCGCCTGGTGGCTGGCGCAGCCGCTGGACGTCAGCTTCCTGCCCACACCCGTGGCCGAATATGCGTTCAGCCAGGACTTGCACCACCCCACCTTGCGCCTGCTGCTGATCGGCGGCGACCGCTTGCGCCAGTTCAGCCAGGAGCGGCGCTTTGCCGTGATCAACAACTACGGGCCCACCGAAGCCACGGTGGTCGCCACCTCCGGGCGCGTGCGTGCCGGGCAGGCGCTGCATATCGGTCGGCCCATCGCCAACGCGTGCGTCTACGTGCTGGATGAGCACTTGCGACCAGTACCGGTGGGGGTCGCCGGTGAACTGTATGTGGGTGGCAGCGGCGTGGCGCGGGGCTACCTGAACCGTGCGCAGATGACCGCCGAACGCTTCCTGCAGGACCCGTTCAACCCCGGCCGCATGTACCGCACCGGCGACCTTGTGCGCTGGTTGCCCGAGGGTAACCTTGAGTACCTGGGGCGCAACGACGACCAGGTGAAAATCCGTGGCGTACGCGTCGAACTGGGCGAAATCGAGAGCCGCCTGGCAGCGCTGCCAGGGGTGGGCGAAGCGGTGGTGCTGGTGCGCGAGGGCCGCATGGTGGCCTGGTTCACCGAACACCAGCCGTTGTCGATCGAAAGCCTGCGCGAGCAACTGCAAGCGCACTTACCGGATGCCCTGGTGCCGGTGGCCTACGTGAAGCTCGACGCACTGCCCCTGACCGCCAACGGCAAACTCGACCGCCAGGCGCTGCCGGCACCGGATCAGGCCGCTGTGCTGAGCCGTGACTATGAAGCTCCGCTAGGCGCTGTGGAAACCACCTTGGCCCGGCTCTGGGCCGAGGTCTTGCAGGTCGAGCAGGTGGGGCGCCACGATCACTTCTTTGAACTGGGCGGCCATTCGTTGCTGGCGGTCAGCCTGATCGAGCGCATGCGCCAGGCCGGCCTGAGCGCCGATGTGCGCGTGCTGTTCAGCCAGCCGACCTTGGCCGCGTTGGCAGCGGCGGTGGGCAGCGGTCGCGAAGTGCAGGTGCCGGCCAACCGCATCACGCCAGATTGCCAGCGCATCACCCCGGACCTGCTGTCCCTGGTGACACTCGACCAATCGACCCTGGACCAGGTCGTCAGCCGCGTGCCCGGCGGCGCCGCGAATGTGCAGGACATCTACCCCCTGGCACCGTTGCAGGAAGGCATTCTGTACCACCACCTCACGGCCGAGCAGGGCGACCCCTACTTGCTGCAGTCGCACCTGGCGTTTGACCGAGTCGAGCGTCTGCACGCCTTCGCCCAGGCGCTGCAACAGGTAATCGATCGCCACGATATCCTGCGCACCGGGGTGGTCTGGGAGGGCCTGGTGCAACCGCTGCAAGTGGTGTGGCGCAAGGCTCAATTGCCACTTGAACACGTGCACCTGCAAGGCGATGTACTGGCCGGCCTGCATGAGCGCTTCGACGCCCGGCGCTACCGCCTGGACATCAGCCAGGCACCGCTGATCCGCCTGGCCTACGCCGAAGACCCGGCCAACCAGCGCGTAGTGGCGGTCCTGCTCTATCACCATATCGCCCTCGACCACACCGCCTTCGACGTGGTGCTGCGGGAAATGCAGGGCTACCTGCTCGGCCACCCGGCGCCCACCGCCGCGCCGATGCCGTACCGCAACTACGTGGCCCAGGCGCGCCTGGGTGTCAGCGAGCAGGAGCACGAAGCGTTCTTCCGCGGCATGCTCGGTGATGTCGACGAACCCACCTTGCCCTTTGGCCTGCAGGATGTGCGCGGCGACGGCAGCGCGATCGAAGCGCACTGCCTGCAATTGGACAGCGACCTTAACCGCCGCCTGCGGGCCCAGGCCCGTCTGCTTGGGGTGAGTACGGCGAGCCTGTTCCACCTGGCCTGGGGCCAGGTGCTGGCGGCCACCTCGGGGCGCCACAGTGTGGTGTTCGGCACGGTGCTGGTGGGTCGCCTGCAAGGCGGTGAGGGGGCCGACCGCGCCCTCGGCGTATTTATCAATACCTTGCCCCTGCGCCTGGATATCGATGCCCAAGGCGTGCGTGCAGCCGTGCGCACCACCCACGCACGGCTCAGCGCGTTGCTCGGCCACGAGCACGCTTCCCTGGCCCTGGCCCAGCGTTGCAGCGGCGTGGCCGCGCCGGCGCCGTTGTTCAGTTCGATGCTCAACTATCGCCATCGCGGTGCCGCCACCCGTTCCGAGGATGCGCAACACGCCTGGGAGGGCATGCAGACCCTGGTCAACGACGGGCGCACCAACTACCCGCTGACCTTGAATGTGGACGACTTGGGCGATGGCTACGATGTCACCGCGTTGGCCCAGGTAGACGCGCAACGGATCTGCGCCTATATGCAAACGGCCCTGGCTGGCCTCGTTGATGCACTGGAGCAGGCGCCGCACCAGGCGCTCAATCGACTGCCGGTGATGGGCGCCGAGGAGCGGCAAAAACTGCTGGTGGACTTCAACGCCACCGAGGTGAACTACGACCTCGACCAGACCCTGCACGGCCTGTTCGAAGCCCAGGTCATGCGCACGCCGCAGGCGGTTGCAGTGAAGGCGGGAGAGCAACACCTCACCTACCGGCAACTCAACGAGCGTGCCAACCGCCTGGCCCATCACCTGCGCGAAAAGGGAGTGCAACCGGAGACGCGAGTGGGGATTTGCCTGGAGCGCGGCCTGGACATGGTCATTGGCCTGTTCGCCATCCTCAAGGCCGGCGGCGGTTATGTGCCGCTCGACCCGGCTTACCCGCAGGAGCGCATCGCCTACATGCTGCACGACAGCGCACCGGTGGTGGTGCTGGCGCAACGCGCGACCCGAGGGTTGCTCGGCGAGGCCGCGGTGATCGACCTGGACCAGCCTGACTGGCAGCACCAGAGCGCGAGCAACCCCGAGGTACCGGGCCTCAGTGCCCGCAACCAGGCGTACGTGATCTACACCTCCGGCTCCACCGGCCAGCCCAAAGGCGTGATCAACGAACACGCCGGGGTCGTCAACCGGCTGCTGTGGATGCAGGACGCCTACGGCCTCAAGGCCCACGATGCGGTGCTGCAGAAAACCCCGTTCAGCTTCGACGTGTCGGTGTGGGAATTCTTCTGGCCGTTGTTCACCGGCGCCCGCCTGGTGATGGCGCGTCCCGGCGGGCATAAAGACCCGGCCTACCTGTGCGATGTGATCGAAGCCGAGCAGATCACCACCTTGCACTTTGTGCCGTCGATGCTCGATGTATTCCTCGCCCACGGTGATGTCAGCCAGGCGGCCGGTGTGCAGCGGGTGATGTGCAGCGGCGAAGCGCTGCCGGGCAGCCTGGTGCGACGCTTCAAGCAGCAGTTGCCGGGGATCGGCCTGTACAACCTGTACGGCCCCACCGAAGCCGCCGTGGACGTGACCGCCTGGAACTGTACGCGCCCCGATGTGCCGGACAACACGCCGATCGGCAAACCCATCGCCAATACGTGCCTGTATGTGCTGGATGGGCAGTTGCAACCGGTGCCGCTGGGGGTGGTCGGCGAGCTGTTTATCGGTGGTGTGCAGGTGGCGCGGGGTTACCTCAACCGTCCGGAACTGACGGCCGAGCGTTTCCTTGAGGATCCATTCAGCAACGGTCGCCTGTATCGCACCGGCGACCTCGGCCGTTACCTGCCGGACGGCAATATCGAGTACCTGGGCCGCAACGATGACCAGGTCAAGATCCGTGGCCTGCGCATCGAACTGGGAGAAATCCAGGCGCGCCTGCTGGAGCACCCGCAGGTCAACGAAGCGGCGGTGGTCGCCCGTGAAGACCGGCTCGTCGCGTACTACACCGGTACCCACACGGATATCGAGCAACTGCGTGCCCAACTGTTGCAGCACCTGCCGGACTTTATGGTCCCCGCACTGTTCGTGCACCTCGACGCGCTGCCCCTGAGCCCCAACGGCAAACTCGACCGCAAGGCCCTGCCGGCGCCCGGCATGCAGGCGCTGCAGGTGCGCGAGTACGAAGCGCCCGAAGGTGACACCGAGATCCTGCTGGCGCGGCTGTGGGCCGAGCTGCTCAATGTCGAGCGGGTAGGGCGCCAGGATAATTTCTTTGAACTGGGCGGGCATTCGCTGCTCGCCGTGAGCTTGATCGGGCGCTTGCGCCAGGAAGGCATGGAAGCCGATGTCCGGGCGCTGTTCGAACAGCCGACCCTGGCCGGCTACGCCGCAATGACCGAACGAATGGAGATCGTCCTGTGAGCCTCTTTGAGCTGCTGGCAACCCTGAAAACCAAGGACATCCAACTGGCGCTCAAGGGCGAGCAGTTGTCGGTGCAAGGCAACAAGCAGGCTTTGAGCGCCCCGGCGATTCTTGCCGCGTTGCGTGAGCACAAACCGGGGCTGATCGAGCTGATCAAGGCCGGCGAATACTCGGCGACCAAGGCCGGTGACGTCCAGGTGCCGGCCAACGGAATTGCGCCGGGCACCGAACGGATCACGCCGGACATGCTGACGTTGTCCCACCTGGACCAGGATGAGATCGACCGCATCGTCGCCACCGTCGACGGCGGCGTGGCGAATATCCAGGACATTTACCCCCTGGCGCCGTTGCAGGAAGGCATTCTGTTTCACCATGTCAGCGCCGAACAGGGCGACCCGTATGTGATGCAGTCGCAGTTCGCGTTCGACAGCCTGGCGCGGTTCGACGCGTTCGCCGAGGCCCTGCAAGCCGTGATGGATCGCCATGACATCCTGCGCACCGGCGTGGTCTGGGAGGGCCTGCAACAGCCGTCGCAAGTGGTGTGGCGCCGCGCGTGCCTGCCGGTGCAGGCTCTGGAACTGGACCCGGCCGACGGCGAGATTGCCGCCCAACTGCACGCCTTGTTCGACGCCCGCCACTATCGCCTCGACGTCACCCAGGCGCCGCTCCTGCGCCTGGTACGCGCGTTTGATCCGGCCAACCAGCGCATCGTCGCCACCTTGCTGTTCCACCATATGGCCCTGGACCACAGTGCCCTGGAGGTGGTGTGCCATGAACTGCAGGCGTGCTTGCTGGGGCAGGGCGCGACGCTGGGCCAGGCGGTGCCGTTTCGTAACTATGTGGCGCAGGCGCGGTTGGGCATCAGCGAGCAGGAGCACGAGCACTTCTTCCGCCAGATGCTCGGCGATATCAGTGAGCCGACGTTGCCCTTCGGCTTGCAGGACGTGCAGGGCGATGCGCGCGGTATCCGCGAACTCAGCCTGCCCTTGGCGGCACCGTTGAGTCAGCGCCTGCGCACCCAGGCGCGGCAGTTGGGGGTCAGCGCGGCGAGCCTGTTTCACCTGGGCTGGGCGCAGGTGCTGGGCGCATTGGCCGGCAAGCAACAGGTGGTGTTCGGCACGGTATTGATGGGCCGTATGCAGGGCAGCCATGACACCGAGCGTGCCCTGGGGATCTTTATCAACACCTTGCCGTTTCGCGTGGACGTGGACGGCCAGGACGTGCGCGCCGGGGTCAAGGCCACCCATGCCCGGCTCACTACGCTGCTGCGCCATGAACATGCGGCGTTGGCCCTGGCCCAACGTTGCAGCGGGGTTATCGCGCCCACGCCGCTGTTCAGCGCGTTGCTCAACTATCGCCACAGCGCTGTCGCGGCCAGCGCCGAGGCGGTGTCGGCATGGCAGGGCATCGCCGCCCTGAGTGCCGAGGAACGCACCAATTACCCCCTGACCCTGAGCGTCGATGACCTCGGCGACGGCTTTGGCCTGAGCCTGCTGGCCAGTACCCAGGTGGACCCGCAGCGCGTCTGCGCCTACCTGCAAACCGCCCTGGAAAACCTGGTGACGGCGCTGGAGCAGGCGCCGACGACCGCGTTGAACCAGCTGTCGGTGGTGCCGGTTGCTGAACAACGCCTGCTGCTTGAGCAGTTCAACGCCACCGCGGTGGATTTCCCCCAGGGCACCACCCTGCATGGACGTATCGAAGCCCAGGCCGCGCTGACACCGCATGCCATTGCCGCCGTGCATCTCGACCGCCAACTGACCTACGCCGAGCTGAACCAGCAAGCCAACTTGCTGGCCCATCACCTGTTGGCGTTGGGGGTCAAGCCCGATGACCGCGTGGCCATCGTCGCGCGCCGGGGCCTGGACACCCTGGCCGGGTTGCTGGCGATCCTTAAATCCGGCGCCTGCTACGTGCCGGTGGACCCGTCCCACCCGGCCGAGCGCCTGGCCTACCTGCTCAGTGACAGCGCCCCGGTGGCGGTGCTGACCCAACACGCGTTGCTGGAACGACTGCCGACGCTGGACGTGCCGGTGATCAACCTGGATCGCTACACCTGGCACCACCATACAGCGAGCAACCCTGGCGTCGCTGTCAGCCCGGCCAACCTCGCCTATGTGATCTACACCTCCGGTTCCACCGGCCTGCCCAAAGGCGTGATGGTCGAGCACCACACCGTGACGAACCTGGTGGACTGGCATTGCCGCGCCTTCGACCTCTGCGCCGGGCGCCACACCGCCAGCGTTGCCGGGTTCGGCTTCGATGCCATGGCCTGGGAAGTCTGGCCGGCGCTGTGTGTCGGCGCGACCCTGCACCTGCCCCCGGCCCATGACGGCCCTGAAGACATCGACGCACTGCTGGCCTGGTGGTGCGCGCAGCCGCTGGATGTGGGGTTCCTGCCGACACCGGTGGCCGAGTACGCCTTCAGCCAGCAGATCGAACACCCGACCCTGCGCACCTTGCTGATCGGCGGCGACCGCCTGCGTCAGTTCGGGCGGGCGCAGCGTTTTGAGCTGATCAACAACTACGGCCCCACCGAAGCCACGGTGGTCGCCACCTCCGGCAAGGTCGAGGCCGGGCAGGCCTTGCATATCGGCAAGCCCATCGCCAATGCCACGGTGTACCTGCTGGACGCCCAGCAACGCCCGGTGCCGTTGGGGGTGGCGGGTGAGGTCTACGTGGGCGGCAAGGGCGTGGCGCGCGGTTATCTGAACCGTCCCGAATTGAGCGCCGAACGCTTTCTGCAAGACCCGTTCAACCCCGGCCGCATGTACCGCACCGGCGACCTCGCGCGTTGGCTGCCGGACGGCAATCTCGACTACCTGGGGCGTAACGATGACCAGGTGAAAATCCGCGGCGTGCGCATCGAATTGGGCGAAATTGAAACCCAGCTCAACCAGTTGCCGAGCCTTCAGGAAGCCGTGGTGCTGGTGCGTGAAGAGCGGCTGGTGGCCTATTACACGGAAAATCCGCAGTTCGACGCGCTGGCCGTCGGCGATATCCGCGCCCATCTGCTGGCGCATTTGCCGGACTACATGGTCCCGGTCGCCTTTATGAAACTCGATGCGCTGCCCTTGACCAGCAATGGCAAGATCGACCGCAAGGCCCTGCCGGAGCCGGACATGACGGCGGTGTTCAGCCGTGGCTACGCAGCGCCCCAAGGCGAGATCGAAAGCCTGCTGGCGCAGATCTGGGCCGATGTGCTGCAGGTCGAGCGTGTCGGGCGCCATGATCATTTCTTTGAGCTGGGCGGGCATTCGTTGCTGGCGATGCGCATGGTCTCGCAGATTCGCCAGCGCCTGGGCGTGGAACTGTTGCTCAGCGACCTGTTTGCCAATGCCGAGCTGGCGGCCGTCGCCGCCGTGCTGGCCCAGGCCGGTCGCAGTACCTTGCCGGATATTCTGCCGGCCAACCGCGAGGAACCGTTGCCGCTGTCGTTCGCCCAGCAGCGCCTGTGGTTCCTGGCGTTGATGGAAGGCGCCAACACCGCCTACAACATTCCCATCGGCTTGCGCCTGCGCGGAGCATTGCATGTACAGGCCTTGCAGCGGGCGCTGGCGCGGATCGTCGCGCGGCATGAAACCCTGCGCAGCCGCTTCGCCCAGCACGGCGACGAAGCCCAGGTGCTGATCGTTGCCGCCGAAGACGTACTGCCGCTGCAAGTGCAGGACTTGCGTCGCCACCCGCAGCCGCAGCAGGCCCTGGATGCGTTGATCCACGGCGAAGCCTCGGCGCCGTTTGACCTGGAGCGCGGCCCGCTGCTGCGCGGGCGCCTGGTGGTGATGGCGGACGAGCACCATGTGCTGTTGCTGACCCTGCACCATATCGTCTCCGACGGTTGGTCCATGGGCGTGCTCACCCGCGAGCTGATGGCGCTGTACCAGGCCTTCAGCCATGGCCGACCCGACCCCTTGCCGCCGTTGCCGATCCAGTACGGCGACTTTGCCGTGTGGCAGCGTTTGTGGCTCAGCGGTGAAGTGCTGCAACGCCAGGGCAGTTATTGGCAGCAGGCCCTGGCGGGTGCGCCAGCGTTGCTCAGCCTGCCCACCGACCGCCCGCGCCCGGCGCAGCAGGACTACGCCGGCAGCAGTGTCGAGGTGCGCCTGGACGCACGCCTCACCGCCGGGCTCAAGGCCTTGAGCCAGCGCCATGGCAGCACGTTGTACATGACCTTGATGACGGCCTGGGCCTCATTGCTGGCGCGGCTGTCCGGGCAGCAGGATGTGGTGATCGGCTCGCCGGTGGCCAACCGAACGCGCAGCGAGGTGGAAGGGCTGATCGGCCTGTTCGTCAACACCCTCGCGGTGCGCATCGACACCTCGGGCGAGCTGAGCAGCGAGGCGTTGCTGGCGCGGGTCAAGGCGCTGACACTGGCGGCCCAGGCCCATCAGGACCTGCCCTTCGAACAGGTGGTGGAACTCACTCGGCCGGTGCGCAGCCTGGCCCACAGCCCGTTGTTCCAGACCTTGCTGAGTTGGCAGGACAGCAGCGCACCGACCCTGGCCCTGGGCGACCTGGCGCTGGAGGGCATCGTCGAGAACAGCCACTTCGCCAAGTTCGACCTGTCGCTGAACCTGGGAGAAGTGCAGGGCACGATCCTCGGTGCGCTGGAGTACGCGGTGGCACTGTTTGATGAGTCGACCGTGCAGCGTTACGTCGGCTACTTCACGCGGGTGTTGCAGGCCATGGTCGATAACGACCAGGCGGTGCTGGCGCATGTGCCGCTGTTGGATGCCCGCGAGCGCGAGCATCTGCTGTTCGACTTCAACGCCACCCAGGTGGACTACAACCTCGACCAGACCCTGCACGGGATGTTCGAAGACCAGGTGGTGCGTACGCCGGATGCGATTGCACTCAAGGCCGGCGACCAGCACCTGACTTACGCCGAACTGAACGCCCGCGCCAACCAGTTGGCCCATCACCTGCTGGAACTCGGTGTGCAGCCGGATGCGCGGGTGGCGATCTGTGTGGAACGTGGCCTGGACATGGTCATCGGCCTGTACGCGATCCTCAAGGCCGGCGCCGCGTATGTGCCGCTGGACCCCGCCTATCCGCAGGAGCGTATTGCCTACATGCTGGCCGACAGCGCGCCGCTTGTGGTACTGGCCCAGGCGGCCACGCGGCCGCTGTTGGGCGAGGTGGCGGTGATCGATCTGGATCAGTCGGGCTGGCAGCGACAACCCGTGGACAACCCCGGTGTAGCGGGCGTGGGCGCCTATGTGATCTACACCTCCGGCTCCACCGGCCAACCCAAGGGCGTGATCAACGACCACGCCGCAGTGGTCAACCGTCTGCTGTGGATGCAGGACGAATATGGGCTGACGGCGCAAGACAGGGTCTTGCAGAAAACCCCGTTCAGCTTCGACGTGTCGGTATGGGAGTTTTTCTGGCCGCTGTGCACCGGCGCATGCCTGGTGATGGCGCGCCCCGGCGGGCATAAAGACCCGGCGTACCTGTGCGACGTGATCGAGGCCGAACAGATCAGCACCTTGCACTTCGTGCCGTCGATGCTCGATGTGTTCCTCGCCCATGGCGATGTGAGCCAGGCCGCTGGATTGGTGCGGGTGATATGCAGCGGCGAAGCGTTGCCGGGCAGCCTGGTACGCCGCTTCAAGCAGCAATTGCCCGGCAGCCAGTTGCATAACCTGTACGGCCCCACCGAAGCCGCCGTGGATGTGACCGCCTGGAACTGCGCGGGCATGGTGACGCCGGACAACACCCCCATTGGCAAGCCGATTGCCAATACGCGCCTGTACCTGCTGGATGGGCAGTTGCAGCCGGTGCCGTTGGGCGTGGTCGGCGAGTTGTTTATCGGCGGCGTGCAAGTGGCGCGGGGTTACCTGAACCGCCCCGAGCTGACCGCCGAGCGTTTCCTCAACGACCCGTTCAGTGCTGGACGGATGTATCGCACGGGTGACGTCGGCCGCTATTTGCCCGATGGCACTATCGAATACCTGGGGCGTAACGATGACCAGGTGAAAATCCGCGGCCTGCGTATCGAACTGGGGGAAATCCAGGCGCGCCTGATCGAGTGCGCGGCAATCAACGAAGCCGCGGTGATCGCCCGCGACGAGCGCCTGGTGGCGTACTACACCGGCGTGCGCAGCGACATCGAAGCCCTGCGCGGCCATCTGCTGCAACACCTGCCGGAGTTCATGGTGCCGGCGATTTTTGTCCACATCGAGGCGTTACCCCTGAGCCCCAACGGCAAGCTCGACCGCAAGGCCCTGCCTGCGCCCGGTGCCGACTCGGTGGTGGTGCGCGCGTACGAAGCGCCCCAGGGCGATACGGAAATCGCCTTGGCCAGCCTGTGGGCCGAGTTGCTCAACGTCGAGCGCGTGGGGCGTCACGACAACTTCTTCGAACTGGGTGGGCACTCGCTGCTGGCGGTCAGCCTGATGGGGCGTCTGCGCCGCCTTGGGTTGTCGGCGGATGTGAAAGTACTGTTCGGCCAGCCAAGCCTGTGTGCCCTTGCGGCGGCACTCGGGGGCGGGCGTGAAGTGCCGGTGCCGGTCAATGGCATCGTTGAAGGTTGCACGGTGATCACGCCGGACCAATTGCCGCTGGTCCAACTGGATCAAGCCGCCATCGACCGTATTGTCGCCAGCATCCCCGGTGGTGCGGCGAATGTGCAGGATATCTACCCGCTGGCGCCGTTGCAGGCCGGCATGCTCTATCAGCACCGCGCAGTGCAGGACGGCGATGCTTATGTGCTGCGGGCGCAGTTCGCGTTTGATTCGCGCCAACGCCTGGACGCGTTTGCCCTGGCGTTGCAGGCCGTGATCCAACGCCACGATATCCTGCGTTCGTCGTTCCACTGGGACGGCCTGGAAGAACCGCTGCAAGTGGTGTGGCGCGAAGCCTCGCTGCGGGTTGAAAGCGCTCCGCTGCCATCGCGCCTGGACCTGGCGCAGGCGCCCTTGATGCGCCTGGTCTACACCCAGCAATCCCAGCGTGTGGTGGCGACGTTGTTGTTCCATCACCTGGTCATGGACCACGTGGCCCTGGACATCCTGCAGCACGAGATGCAGGCCTTCCTGCTCGGCACCCAGGACACGTTGGGCGCAGCGGTACCGTATCGCAACTATGTGGCCCAGACCCGTGCCGGCGGTGACCGTCACGAAGCGTTCTTTCGCGACATGCTCGGCGACATCGATGAGCCCACCCTGGTCGGCGACCTGGGCGCTGATGAGTCGGCTCAACTGACGCTTGAGCCTGCACTCAGCGAGCGCCTGCGGACCCAGGCGCGTCAGGCCGGCGTCAGTGCTGCGAGCCTGATGCACCTGGCCTGGGCCCAGGTGCTGGGCAAGGTCTGCGGTCGCGCGCAGGTGGTATTCGGCACGGTGATGCTGGGTCGCCTGCAAGGTGGCGAAGGCGCAGAGCGCGCCATGGGTGTGTTTATCAATACGTTGCCGCTGCGGGTCGACCTGGGTGAGCACGCGGTACGCAGCGCGTTGCGTGCCACCCACGCGCGTCTGACGCAACTGCTCAGCCACGAACATGCGCCCTTGGCCCTGGCCCAGCGTTGCAGCGGTGTGCCGGTGGCGACGCCGTTGTTCAGTGTGTTGTTCAACTATCGCCACAGTGCGCCGCAAGCCGGTGGCGTGGCCGAGGCGTGGCAGGGCATTCAATTGCTCAAGGCCGAGGAACACAGCAACTACGGCCTGTCCATGAGCGTGGATGACCTGGGCCAAGGTTTCAGCCTGAAGGCAAGGGGGGCGGGTGCCCGGCGTGTCTGCGGGTACCTGAACATCGCCCTTGAACAACTGGTACAGGCGCTGGAACACAACAGCGACATCGCCATCAGCCGCTTGCCGATCCTGCCGGCTGCCGAACGTCGTCAATTGCTGCAATTGAATGCCACCGACCGCCCATTCCCACGCGAGCACACGGTGCAGCGCCTGTTCGAAGCCCAAGCCCAGGCACGGCCCGACGCAGTGGCGGTATTGCAGGGCGAGCAGGCCTTGAGCTACGGCGAACTGAACCTGCGCGCCAACCGCCTGGCCCATCACCTGCTGGGGCTTGGGGTGCGTCCGGCCGATAACGTTGCGATCCTGCTGCCGCGCTCCCTGGACCTGCTGGTCAGTCAACTGGCCGTGCTTAAGTGCGCTGCCGCCTACGTGCCGCTGGACAGCCACGCTCCGGCCGAACGCCAGGCCTTTATGCTGCAGGACAGCGGCGCAGCCTGGCTGCTGACGCGCAGCGACATGGCCGTCGACTACCCGGCACGGCGCCTGGACCTCGACACCCTGGCCCTCGACCCGCAACCGAGTCACAACCCGGACCTGTCGCAATCCAGCGACAGCGTGGCGTACATCATGTACACCTCCGGCTCCACCGGCACACCGAAGGGCGTGTTGGTGCCCCATCGCGGTATCACGCGGCTGGTGCTCAACAACGGCTATGCCGACTTCACTGCCAGCGACCGCGTGGCCTTCGCCTCCAACCCGGCGTTCGACGCCAGCACCATGGATGTCTGGGGCCCGTTGCTCAACGGCGGCCAGGTGCAGGTGATCGACCACGCCACCTTGCTCGACCCGGGCGCCTTTGGCCGGGCGTTGCAGGGCGTGACGGTGCTGTTCGTGACCACGGCGCTGTTCAACCAGTACGTGCAGTTGATCCCCGACGCCCTGGCCGGTTTGCGCATCCTGCTGTGCGGCGGTGAGCGTGCCGACCCGGCGGCCTTCCGCAGCCTGCTGGCGCGCGCCCCCGCGCTGCGCCTGGTGCATTGCTACGGGCCGACGGAGACCACCACCTACGCCACCACCTATGAAGTGCGCGCACTGGCCGACGACGCGGACAGCGTGCCGGTGGGCCGGCCGATCTCCAACACCCAGGTGCATGTGCTGGATGCGCAGTTGCAGGCCGTGCCGATGGGTGTGGTGGGTGAGATCTGCATCGGCGGCGACGGCGTGGCCAAGGGGTATCTGAATCGCCCGGACCTGAGCGCTGAAAAGTTTGTGCAAGACCCCTTCAATGCGGGCGCCTTGCTGTACCGCACCGGCGATCTCGGCCGCTGGAATGCACAGGGACTGCTGGAGTGCATTGGCCGTAATGACGACCAGGTGAAGGTCCGTGGTTTCCGTATCGAACTGGGTGAAATTGAAGCGCGCCTGGCGACCCATGCAGGCATTCAGGACGTGGTGGTACTGGCTCGCGAAGACGCGCCGGGTGATAAGCGCCTGGTGGCCTATTTCACCTGGGCGGCCGAGCCCGTCGCTATCGACAGCCTGCGCGCCCATCTGCATGCGCAACTGCCGGACTACATGCTGCCGTCGGCCTATGTGCCGCTGGAGCGGTTGCCCTTGACGGCCAACGGCAAGGTCGACCGCAAGGCCTTGCCGGCCCCGGCCCTGGAAGCCTTGGCCCGCCGCGACTTTGAAGCGCCGGCCGATGCCCTGGAGCAGACCCTGGCCCAACTCTGGGCCCAGGTGTTGAAGCTGGAGCAGGTCGGCCGGCATGACAGCTTCTTCGAACTGGGCGGCCATTCGTTGCTTGCGATTCGCTTGGTCAACCTGATGGAAGCGGCGGGGTTGCAGGTGTCCCTGGCCGAGTTGTTCCAGCACGCCAGCGTCGCGTCGGTCGCCGCCATGTTAGGCCAGCGCACCCATGCGCCGGTACGCGATACCTCGGTGATCACGGTGCGCAGCAACGGCTCGCAGGCGCCGCTGTTTCTGGTGCATGAGTTCAGTGGCATGGACGTGTATTTCCCTGCGCTGGGCCAGCACCTGCCCGGTGACTATCCCATTTATGGCCTGCCGGGCGTGGCACTCGGTGAGGCGCACCTGAACACCATGGAAGGCCTGGCGGCGCGCATGGTCGGCCTGATTCGCGGCCTCCAGCCCCATGGCCCCTATCGGATTGCCGGCTGGTCGTTTGGTGGTGTGCTGGCTTACGAAGTGGCGATGCAATTGCTCGGGCTGGACGAACCGGTGGCGTTCCTCGGCCTGATCGACAGCTACGTGCCGCGCATGACCGACCAGGGCAAGGCGCGCTGGAGCGGGCCGGACGCGCTCAAACGGCATTTGCTGTTGCAGTGCAGCGCCTATTGGAACGCACAGGGAGGTGTGGATGAACTGGCGAGGATTGAGCAACTGGAGGCACAGCTTGGACAGCTGGACTTTGCGGGTCTGCTGCAACGCTGTCGCGATCAAGGTTTGCTATACGCGCAAATGGCGGCGGCTACGGACGCGGACCTCTTGAGTTTTATCCAGCGGGAAGTGGGGCATGGGCATGCGCTGGCGCATTACAGCCTGTTTGCGCTGCCGATTGCGGTGCATCTGTTCAGTGCCGAGCAGCGACCGACCGAGTTGGCGCGGCGCAGTGAGTCGCTGGGGTGGGACGATGCCTTGGCGCCTGGCCAATTGCGTCGGGTGGACGTGCCGGGGGACCACCAGAGCATGATGCAGGCGCCGCATATCCAGCACCTGGGCCATGCGATGACCCAGGCGTTACTGGCAAGTGAGCCGGTGCGATGTGCGGTGCATCAGCCGTTGTTGCGCATCCAGAGTGGGCGGGCAGGGCGTACGCCGGTGTTTTGCGTGCCGGGGGCAGGGGACAGTGTCACCGGGTTTGTGGGCTTGAGCGAAGCGCTGGGACGTGACTGGCCGCTGTTTGGCTTACAGCCCCGGGGCCTGGATGGCGAGGCGGTGCCGCACAGTCAGGTCGAGGCGGCAGCGCGCTGTTATCTGGCCGCGCTGGAGCACGAGTATCCGCATGGACCGGTGCACCTGGTCGGGCATTCGTTTGGTGGTTGGGTCGCGTTGGAAATCGCCCTGTGCTTGCAGGCGGCCGGGCGCGAAGTGGCGTCGTTGACAGTGATCGACAGTGAGGCGCCGGGTGGCGCGGGTCGGCCTTATACAACCACGGCGGCGTTGGTGCGCTTGATCGAGGCCATGCAGTTGGCGGCGGGCAAATCGTTGGGCATTGATCTGGTGGACTTTGCCGGGCGTGATGACGTGGCGCAACAGCAGGCGTTGCATGGGGGGATGGTCGGCGTGGGGCTGTTGCCGGCCCGTGCCAGTGTGGACGCGATGGCGGGGCCGGCGCGTACCTATGGGGCGGCGTTGCGCACGGTGTATCGGCCTGCGCGGCGCTATGACGGTGTGGTGCGCCTGGTGCTGGCCGAGGACCCGGCGCTGGATGCAGCGGGGAATCAGCGGGAGCAGGCGGGGATGATCGAGGGGTGGCGCAAGCAGGGCAGCGCTTTGGAGGTCTGGTATGGCGCGGGGAATCACTTCACGCTGCTCAAAGCGCCGAATGTTCACGGACTGGCGCGGTGGTGGTTGGACGGTGTGGTGGTTGGGGAGGTGGTTTCGTGACGGGGGTATATCGCCTTACATGTGGGAGGGGGCTTGCTCCCGATGAGGGAGTGTCAGTTGATGCATCGGGTGCTGACCCAGTGCTATCGGGGGCAAGCCCCCTCCCACCTATGGACTCCACCAAAAAAGCCAAACCACTTTTCATGGTCATTTATGCACACTTCTAAGCTCCGCAAAACCGGCATGCTTGCAGTCTTGGCCGTTGCCATCGGCCTTATCGTCTACACGGTCCAGGCGCCCGCCGACGCCCCGCAATACCTCACCGCCAGTGTCGAACGCGGCGATATCGAAAACGCCGTGTTAGCCACGGGCGTGCTTGAAGGCGTCAAGCAAGTCGACGTCGGTGCCCAGGTCTCCGGGCAGTTGAAGTCACTCAAGGTCAAGGTCGGCGATAAGGTGAAGAAGGGCCAGTGGCTCGCCGAGATTGACCCGTTGATCCTGCAAAACACCCTGCGCAAGGCCCAGGTGGATGAGGAAAACCTCCAGGCCCAGCGCCGGGCCACGGCGGCGCAGCTCAAGCAGGCCAGGTCGGTGTACGAGCGCTACAAGGGCTTGCAGGATGACGAGTCGGTGTCGCGCCAGGACTTCGAGGACGCCGAGTCGACGTTCCAGGTGCAGCAGGCCAACCTGTTGTCCCTGGATGCGCAGATCAAGAGCGCGCATATCCAGATCGACACCGCCAAGGTCAACCTGGCCTATACCCGCATCGTCGCGCCCATCGACGGCGATGTGGTGGGCATTGTCACCCAGGAAGGCCAGACGGTGATCGCCAGCCAGTTGGCGCCGGTGCTGTTGAAGCTGGCGGACCTGGACACCATGACGGTCAAGGCCCAGGTCTCGGAGGCCGATGTGATTCATATCAGCCCCGGCCAGCAGGTGTATTTCACCATCCTCGGCGAAGCCGACAAACGCTACTACGCCAAGCTGCGCGGCACGGAGCCGGCGCCGCAGAACTTCCTCGAGACCCAGACCGCCGGCACGCCCAAGCAAAACACGGCGGTGTTCTACAACGCGCTGTTCGACGTGCCCAACCCCGACCATCGCCTGCGCATCGCCATGACCGCCCAGGTGCGCATCGTGCTCGACACCGCCCAGGCCGCGTTGATGGTGCCGGTGGCCGCGCTCGGGCCGCGCAACAACGATGGCAGCTACTCGCTGCGGGTGCTGGACGCCAAGGGCAAGGCGGTGTCGCGGGATGTGAGGACCGGCATCAATAACAACGTCAAGGTGCAGGTCCTGGAGGGCTTGGCCGAGGGTGACAAGGTGGTGATCGGTGACGCATCGCCCGCCGTGGCGGGGAACTGACGGATGACCCAGCCACTGTTGGAACTCAAGGGCATCACCCGCAGTTTCATGGCCGGCGAGCGTGAATTCATTGCGCTCAAGGGCATCGACCTGACCATTCATGCCGGGGAAATGCTCGCGATCATCGGCGCCTCCGGTTCGGGTAAGTCCACCCTGATGAATATCCTCGGCGGCCTGGATTACGCCACCGCCGGCAGCTACAAGATCAATGGCATCGAAACCCGCTCGTTGGGCGATGAGCAACTGGCGGAACTGCGCCGCGATTACTTCGGTTTTATTTTTCAGCGCTACCACTTGCTGGCGCACCTCAGCGCCCTGCACAACGTGGAAATGCCGGCGATCTACGCGGGCACCCCACAGACCCAGCGCCACAGCCGCGCACGGGAGTTGCTGGAGCGACTGGGCCTGGCCAGCCACACCAGCCACCGCCCCAGCCAATTGTCGGGCGGGCAGCAACAACGGGTGAGTATTGCCCGGGCCTTGATGAACGGCGGGGAAGTGATCCTCGCCGACGAGCCCACCGGGGCCCTCGACACCCACAGTGGCAAGGAGGTGATGCGTATCCTCGCCGAGCTGCACGCGGCCGGGCACACGGTGATTATCGTCACCCATGATCCGAAAGTGGCGGCCAACGCCCAACGCATCGTTGAGGTCTGCGACGGCGAAATCATCAGTGACAAGGCCAACCACAGCAGTGGCCTGGACGTGCCTGCCGAGGTGCCGATCGAGGCCAGGCGCAGCGGCGCGCGCCGATTGGTGGCGAGCCTGGGGCTGTTCAAGGAGGCGTTCAACATGGCCTGGGTCGCGCTGGTGTCCCATCGCATGCGCACCTTGCTGACCATGCTGGGCATTGTCATCGGCATCACCTCGGTGGTGTCGATCTCGGCCATCGGCGAAGGCGCCAAGCGCTATGTGCTCAAGGACATCCAGGCGATTGGCAGCAACACCATCGATATTTTTTCCGGCACCAGTTTCGGCGACAGCCGCGCCTCGGCGATCGAGACGCTGATGCCCTCGGATGTGGAGGCGCTGAACCGGCTGTACTACGTGGACAGCGCGACCCCGGTGGTGGGCCGCAACCTGCTGCTGCGCTTCGGTAACATCGACCTGGACGCCCAGGTCAATGGCGTGAGCGACCGTTACTTCAAGGTCAAGGGGCTGAAACTCGAAGCCGGCATCGCCTTCAGCGAAAGCGATGCGCGACGCCAGGCCCAGGTGGTGGTGATCGACCACAATACCCGCCATCGCCTGTTCGGACCGAACGTGGACCCGCTGGGCCAGGTGATCCTGGTGGGCAACCTGCCGTGCACGGTGATCGGGGTGACGGCGGACAATAAAAACATGTTCGCCGCGAGCAAGGCGCTCAACGTGTGGGTCCCTTACGAAACCGCAGCGGGACGTCTTCTAGGCCAACGCCATCTGGACAGCATCACCGTGCGCATCAAGGACGGCCAGCCGAGCAAGGTGGTGGAAGACAACGTCAACAAGCTCATGTTGCAACGGCATGGCACCAAGGATTTCTTCACCAACAACCTCGACAGCATCATGCTGACGGTGCAGAAAACCAGCCGTTCCCTGGCGTTGCTGTTGTCGTTGATTGCGGTGATCTCCTTGCTGGTGGGGGGCATTGGCGTGATGAATATCATGTTGGTGTCGGTCACTGAGCGCACCCGCGAGATCGGTATTCGCATGGCGGTGGGCGCACGGCAGTCGGATATTCGCCAGCAGTTTTTGGTGGAAGCGGTGATGGTGTGCTTGATCGGCGGGATGATTGGCATCTCGCTGTCCTTCGCCATCGGCTATCTGTTTTCGTTGTTTGTGAAGGAGTGGGAGATGGTGTTTTCCCTGGGCTCGATTGTCACGGCGTTTGCCTGTTCGACGCTGATCGGCATTGTGTTTGGCTTTGTGCCGGCGCGGAACGCGGCGCGGCTCGATCCGATTGAGGCATTGGCCAGGGACTGATTTCTGCCAGAGGGCGAATGTGGGAGGGGCTAGCCCGCTCCCGCATTTTTTTCGGTGGTGGATTAAAGACTGGTCGTGTCGTCGGTGGCGTACATCCAGCGCAACAGCGAATGCCGCCCGCTGATCCCCAGTTTGATCGCTGCCCGCTTGAGGTAGCTTTCAATCGTGTTGACCTTCAATGCCAGTTGTTCCGCCAGCTCGGGTGCCGTACGCCCGGCCAGCAGGCCTACACACACCTCCAGCTCGCGGTTGGAGAGGGTCAGCCCCGATTGCACCAGACGTTCTTGAATGCGCCGGCGCAGGGTATCGAGGCCCTGGTTTTGCGATGGGAGTGGGTCGCTTTCATTGCGGCATGGCTGAATCGCGGCGATGTGTTTTTCCACCAAGGGCAACAACAGCGTGGAGAAGTCCTGCAGCATGCTGCGTTCCTGGGGCGAAAAACTGTCTGACTGGTGCGAGCGGTACACCGACAGGACGTAGCGCACATCGTCCTTGCGGCGTGTGAGGTGCAATTGGGCGGCGGGTTGTGCTTCGCCCAGGGCCGCCACCGAATCGGTGTAGACCGGGCTGATCTTGCGGCGGGTGTGCCCTTCGGGGCTCACGCGCAATTGGGTGATATGAGTGGCGTCCACTGCCAGTTGGGTGAGGATCAGGTCATGCAGCATGCGTGGGAAATCGCGACTGCCGGTGCTGGCGATGACCTTGCCTATATGTGGGAACAGGTGTGAGTTCATCAGTTCGTCCATGAGTGTTGAATGCAGGACGTATGCTAGTACAGCCTGGCGGCGGTATGGGGATCCAATCGGCAAAAAACCAGATTAAGCACGGCCAACGGCGGTCGGATCAACCCGGCCACCGTTGTGGGAAAGGACCAGCCCAAGCGTGGGGCTTATCTCACGGCCTGTGCCGTCATCAGCGTTTGGCGGGGCACGGCGCGGGTGCACTTGGCGAGTGCTTGCTGCACGTCCGCCAACAGGTCGGCAACGTCCTCAAGCCCGACGGATAAACGCACCAGGCCTTCGCTGATACCGTGGTGCGCCCGCTCTTCAGGGGTGTAGGTGCTATGGGTCATGCTCGCCGGGTGCTGGGCCAGTGATTCGGCGTCGCCGAGGCTGACGGCGCGGGTGAACAGCTTGAGGGCATTCATGAAGCGTCGACCGGTGTCGATCCCGCCCTTGAGTTCGAAGGCGATCATGCCGCCGGCCTGGCTCATCTGCCGCGCCGCCAATTCGTATTGCGCGAAGCTGCGCAGGCCCGGATACGTCACCCACTCCACGGCCGGATGCGCCTGCAGGGCTTCGGCCACGGCCTGGGCGTTGCTGCAATGGCGGTCCATGCGCAGGGCCAACGTCTTGAGGCCGCGCATCAACAGCGACGCGTCCTGGGGCGACATCACCGCGCCGGTCAAGTCCTTGAGGCCTTGCAGGCGGATGCGCTGGGCCAGGGCGTGGTTGCTGACGGCGATGCCGGCAGTGATGTCGCCATGGCCGCTGAGGTATTTGGTGGCCGAGTGCACCACCACATCGGCGCCCAACTCCAAGGGGCGTTGCAGGTACGGCGTGCAGTAGGTGTTATCGACCACCACGGTGACGTTCGGCTGTTGATGGGCGAGGGCGGCCACGGCGGCGATATCCACCAGTTGCAGGTTGGGGTTGGCTGGGGTTTCGCAGTAGATCATGCGCGTGGCGGGGCTGAGCGCCGCTTGCAGGGCGGCCAGGTCGGTGAGGTCCACGTGGCGCACCTTGATGCCGAACTCGCCGATACCGTGATGCAGCAGGGCGAAGGTGCAGCCGTAGAGCGTCTGGCTGACGATCACCTCATCGCCTGGGCGCAGCAGGGTCCAGAATGTCGCGGCAATCGCACCCATGCCGGAACTGAATGCCACCGCCGCCTCGCCGTTTTCCAGGGTGGCCATGCGCGACTCCAGCAGCGCCAGGGTCGGGTTGGAAATGCGCGTGTAGAAATGGCCGCTGGCCTCACCGGCAAAACAGGCGGCGCCGTATTCGGCTGTGGGAAAGGCAAACGTGGCCGACAGGTAGATCGGCGGCACGAGCGCGCCGTGGTGGTCCTTGGGGTCGTAACCGTGGTGGATGGCACGGGTGGAAAAGCCGAATGCATTGTGTTTATTGTTCATGTCGGACGCTCCTTATTTCCTACAATGCTATGCTTATAACCACGGCTGAATTTTGCAAACTTTGCCGATAAATCCCGCGTCATGGGATGAAAACACGCTAAAAACAATAAACAGAGGCACGCTATGCCCGTCACGCTGGATCGCACCGACAAAGCGTTGTTAAACGCCCTGCAAGGCAATGCCCGTTTAACCGTGGCCGAACTGGCCGACCGTGTGTCCCTGACCACCTCACCGTGCTGGCGGCGGGTCAGGCACCTGGAGGAGAGCGGGGTCATCAGCGGCTACCAGGCGATCCTCTCGCCCAAGGCGCTGGGGTATGGGGTGACGGCGTTTGTCAGCATCATGATGGAGAGCCACACCCAGGAAATCGCCCGCGCGTTTGAGCAGCGGTTGTTGGATATTCCGGAAATCGTGGCCTGTCATAACGTGTCGGGGCGCTATGACTTCTTGCTGGAGGTGGTGGCGAAGGACCTGGAGTCGTTCGGTGAGTTTGCGCGGGAGGTGTTGCAGACGCTGCCTTGCGTCAAGGAGATCTATTCGAGTTTTTCCTATAAATCGGTGCGGCCGTTGCGGGTGATTCCATTGCCGGGTTGATTGCACACCGCCCCATTGGTCACCTGTTCTTCCCCGCAATTGGCTATTTCTCCCGTACGGCGCGGTGGCTAACCTAGCCACCACTTCCCACCGTTCCGGAGTTCCTCATGCAAGCCCGTACCGATTTCTACACCGCCTCCCCAGACGCCATGAAAGCCATGCTCGCCCTGGAAGCCGCCGTCGGCAAACTCTCCATCGAATTGCCACTGCTGGAACTGATACGCCTGCGTGTGTCGCAGATCAACGGCTGCGCGTTCTGTCTCGACATGCACACCGCCGATGCCCGCAAGGGCGGTGAGACCGAGCGTCGCCTGTACACCCTGTCGGCCTGGCGCGAAACGCCGTTCTTCACCCCGCGTGAACGTGCGGCATTGGCCTGGGCCGAGAGCCTGACGCTGCTGAGCCAGACCCACGCCCCGGACGCAGACTTCACCGCGCTCGCCGCCGAGTTCAGCCCCCAGGAGCAAGTGGACCTGAGCGTGGCCATCGCCACCATCAACAGCTGGAACCGCCTCGCGGTGGGCTTTCGCAAGATGCCTAAATAAGGAGGTTGAAGACGGCTCTTTGTGGCGAGCGGGCTTGTCCCGCGTTGGGCTGCGCAGCAGCCCCATT
>NZ_LHVO01000033.1 GCF_001269925.1 Pseudomonas sp. MIACH | reverse complement strand
GGTTGGGTTGGGTTGGGTACATATCCGTTATTTAGGTAACGGCGGCTTAGGGTTCCGCCCTGACGGCGGGTCACTTTTGGAAAAGAGCCCCAAAAGTAACCAAAAAGGCTCTYGCCCCAACACTCGGCACCTCGCYTAGGCTCGGTGTGCCCGAACGCAGGCTTGAATCCGTGGGCCGCCGTCATGGGCCATCCTTGGCCCAGGACGGCKAACCCGGCGTCCTGCCGGGTTACCCACGGATTCAAGCCTGCGTTCGGCCAGCGTGGTTAACGGGGCGCCTGAGATCAAGATCAAAAGCCAGAGCCAGAGCCAGAGCCAGAGCCAGAGCCAGAGCCAGAGCCAGAGCCAGAGCCAGAGCCAGATCAAAAGATTGCTGACTTCGTCAGCGGTTAAGGAAGTAGAAGCCACACCGCGCACGCTTCAATAATCAGGTCGGCTTTAAGGCCGCCTCGCTTTGTTTTTGATCTGGGATCGCCCCGTCAAACACGCTGGCCGAACGCAGGCTTTGGAGCGTGGGTAACCCGGCAGGACGCCGGGTTAGCCGCGCTGGGCCATGGATGGCCCATCGCGGCGGCCCACGCTCCAAAGCCGGAGTGAGGGCACACCGAGCCTAGGCGAGGTGCCGAGTGTTGGGGCGAAGACCTTTTGGTTACTTTTGGGTCTTTCCAAAAGTGACCCGCTGTAAGAGCGGAACCATAGGCAGCCGTTACCGCAGCAACGGATATGTACTCGGTCAAAGCCAACGACATGGTCGGCCCAAAGGCCGCCACGGAACCAAGCGCCCTCACCACAGACCGCTGAAAAAATTGTGTAGATACCGATGAGCCCCTCAACCCCAGCGAAGATCAAAGCCCCTCCAGCTCCGCCATCAAATCACTCAACCGATCCACCTTCTCCGCGCTGATCTCATTGGCCGCCAACCCCTCAATATACTCAGCCAACTCCGCCACGGTGCTGCACTCGAACATCGCCCGCAGCGGCACATCCCGCTGCAGGGTCTTCTGCACGCGCGAGGCAATCTGCGTGGCCAGCAACGAGTGCCCGCCCAGTTCGAAGAAGTTGTCCTGCACCCCTACCCGTTCGACTTTCAGCACCTCGGCCCAGATCGCGGCCAATGTGCCTTCCAGTTCGTTGCGCGGCGCCAGGTAGTCCTGGCTGTGCAACTGGCCGATCTCCAGTTCCGGCAAGGCCTTGCGGTCGAGTTTGCCGTTGGCGTTGAGCGGCAGGCGCTCAAGCCATAGCCAGTGCAGCGGCACCATGTATTCCGGCAGTTCGGCGCGCAGGCGTTGCTTGATGCGGTCCAGGCGTTCGCTGGGGTTGAGGGCTTCATCGGCGGCCACCAGGTAACCCACCAGATGTTTGCCGTTGACGCCTTCCTGCACGCCCACCGCCGCATCGCGCACTTCCGGTTGTTCATGCAGGCGCGCTTCGATTTCACCCAGTTCGATGCGGTAGCCGCGAATCTTCACCTGATGGTCGATACGCCCGACGTACTCCAGCACGCCATCGCTGCGCCGCCGTGCCAGGTCGCCGGTGCGGTACAGGCGCTCGCCGGGTGCGCCGAACGGGTTCGGCACAAACACCTGGGCGGTGCGCAGCGGATCGCTGACATACCCGCGGCCGACCCCGGTGCCGGCCACGCACAGTTCACCGACCGCCCCTTGAGGCACCAATTCCAGTGCGCCATCGAGCAGGTACAAGCGGTTATTGTCCGTCGGCGTACCAATCGGCAGGTAAGTGCCACGAGTGGACGCCAGGTCGACGCGGAAGAACGCCACATCGTCCGAACATTCCGCCGGGCCGTAGGCGTTGACCAGGCCGATGTCCGGGTAACGCAACAACCACTGGTGCGCCAGTTCGGGCGGCATCGCTTCACCGGTCGGCAGCATCCAGCGTAAACCGTCCAGGCTGATGCGATCCTGGGCGAGCATGCCCTGGATCAGCGACGGCACGCTTTCCAGCACGGTGATGCCGTGTGCCTGCACATGCGCCAGCAGGCCCTGCGGATCGTGGGCGATGGTGTTCGGCACAATGTCCACCCGCGCACCGAACAGCGGCGCGGCGAGGAATTGCCAGACGGAAATATCGAAGCTTTGCGAGGCCGTCTGGGCGATCACATCCGTCGCGCTCAGTTGCAGGTACGGCACCTTGCTCAATTGGTTGTTGAGCATGCCGCGCTGTTCGACCATCACGCCTTTGGGCAAACCGGTGGAGCCCGAGGTGTAGATCACATAGGCAAGGTTGTCCGGGCCGCTGTAGATGCCCGGACTTTCCCCTCGGGCAGGCACTTCGTCCCACACCAGCAACTGGCAGTCGACGCCGTCCAGCAGCTCGATGGCCTGCTCGCGGCACGCCTCGGTGCAGACCAGCAACGGTGTGCGACTCAGGTCGATGATGCGGCTCAGGCGCTGGCTCGGCAGGCCGGGGTCCAACGGCAGGTAACCGGCACCGGCCTTGAAACTGCCGATGATCATGCCCAGCAGGTCAAGGCTGCGCTCGGCCAACAACGCCACCGGTTGGTCCAGGCCAACACCCGCCGCAATCAGCGCATGACCCAGGCCGTTACTGCGCCGGTTCAACTCGTCATAGGTCCATTGCTGGTCCAGGCAACTGGCGGCGATACGCTGTGGATCCGCGCTCACCTGGGCTTCGAACAACTCGACATAGCTGCGTTCCAGCGGGTAGGCGTGTTCGCTCTGGTTGCACCCCTCCACCAGGAACGCCCGCTCCTGCTCGCCGATCAGCGGCAGGTCGGCCATATCACCGTGGAAGCCCTGCACCAGCGCCAGCAGCAGGCGCTTGAACTCGCCGAGCATGCCTTGCACGGTGGTTTCGTCGAAGTAACGCTGGTCGTAGGACAGGTGCAGGCCGAGGTCATCCCCCGGGTAGCACACGGCGGTCAGCGGGAAGTTGGTGTGGGTGCGGCCTGAGTCCGAGGTGGCATTCAGGCTGTGGGCGCGGTCCAGCACCGAGACTTCCACCGGCGCGTTTTCGAACACGAACAGGCTGTCGAACAGCGGCTGGCCCTTGGGCAACTCGCTGTGTTCCTGGATCGTCACCAGCGGCAGGTATTCGTACTCGCGCAGCTGCATATTGCTGTCGAGCAACGCACTCAACCACTGGCGTACGCTGCAACGCTGGTCGTCCTCGGGCAGTTTCACCCGCAGCGCGATGCTGTTGATAAACAGGCCAACGGTGCGTTGCATCGCGGGCATTTCCACCGGTCGCCCGGCCACGGTGACGCCGAACAGCACGTCACGGTCGCCGCTCAAGCGCCGCAGCACCAGCGCCCACGCCGCCTGGGCAAAGGTATTGACGGTGAGTTGATGGGCCTGGGCCAATTCGCGCAGTTGCGCACCGTCGCGAACATCGAGGCGGGTGTAGCAGTCACCCACCAACATGCCGCCGCTGTGGCCGGCATGTTCGCGAAGGAACGGCCGGTCGCTCGGGATCGGCGTGGTGCGCTCGAACCCTTGCAGGTTCTGCTGCCACCACTGGCGTGCTTCGGCGAGGTTCTGGCGTTGCAGCCAGGCGATGTAGTCGCGATAACGCGGCGGCGTGGCCAGCTGTGCCTCGCGGCCTTCGCCGAGGGCCATGTAGATATCGAAGAAGTCATTCATCAACAGCGAACGGCACCAGGCATCGATCAGGATGTGGTGGTTGCTCATCATGAACCAGTAGCGCGCTTCACCGACGCGGATCAGGCGCAGGTGGAACGGCGCCTGGTTGAGCAGATCAAAACCGGCTTCGCGCTCGGCCTTGAGCAGCGCTTGCAAGCGCGGTTCCTGTTCGCTTTCCGGATCGGCACTCCAGTCCAGGTACTCGATCGGCGTTCTGCCCGGCTTGTGGATCACTTGCAGCATGTCCTCGCCGACGTTCCAGCAGAACGAGGCGCGCAAGGCTTCGTGACGGGCAATCACCGCTTGCCAGGCCTGGGCGAAACGCACCGGGTCGAGGGCGCTGTTGATGCGGTAGCGGTCCTGCATGTAATAGAGGCCGGTGCCCGGTTCCAGCAGGGTATGCAGCAGCAGCCCCTCTTGCATCGGGGTCAGCGGGTACACGTCTTCGATGGCGCTGGCCGGTACCGGCAAGCTGTCGAGTTGCGACTGGCTCAAGTGCGCCAGCGGGAAGTCGGACGGCGTGAGGCCACCGGCGTCGTCCTCAAGGCAATGGGCGACCAGGCTGCGCAGTTCGGCCAGGTAGTCTTGCGCCAGGTCCTGGATCGTCTGCGGGTCGTGGCGTTCGCGGCTGAAGGTCCAGCGCAGCACCAGTTCGCCGCCATATACCTGGCTGTCGACGCTCAGCTCGTTGGGCAGCGGCGCATCCGGGTCATGGGCCTGACCGGCGGATTCGTCCAGCGGATGGAACAACGCATCCTCGCCAAAGCTCTGGTCGAACTGGCCGAGGTAGTTGAAGGTGATGTCGGCGCCGGGCAGCGCGGCCATGCTGCGCTGGCACAGGTCATCGGCCAGGTAGCGCAGCACGCCATAGCCCAGGCCCTTGTGCGGCACCGCGCGCAGTTGTTCCTTGATCGCCTTGATCGAGTCGCCTTGCCCGGACGCTTTTGCGACGGCCGGCGGGGTCAGGCGCAGCGGGTAAGCACTGGTGAACCAGCCGACGCTGCGGGTCAGGTCGATGTCGTCGAACAGGTTTTCGCGACCATGGCCTTCGAGTTGGATCAACGCCGAATCATGCCCGCTCCAGCGGCACAGCACACGGGCCAGGGCGGTCAGCAGCAGGTCGTTGACCTGGGTGCGGTAGGCGCTCGGCGCTTGTTGCAGCAACTGGCGGGTGTGTTCGGCATCCAGGCGCACGCTGACGGTGTCGGCATCACGATTGCGCCGCGAACCGTGCGGACGGGCCACAGGCAATGCCGCGTCAGGACCGGCCAACCGGTCCTGCCACACGCTTAACTCTTCGCGCAGGGATTCGCTGCCGGCGTACGCCTGCAAGCGCGCGGCCCAGTCACGCAGGGCGCTGGTCTTGGCCGGCAGGCTGACGGACTGGCCGTCGCTGAGCTGGCGATAAACGTTTTGCAGGTCTTCAAGCAACACACGCCACGAGACACCGTCCACCACCAGGTGATGGATCGCGATCAGCAGGCGTTGCTGGCCTTGGGGGCCATCCACCAGCAAGGCACGTAACAGCGGGCCGTGTTCCAGGTCGAGGCTGCGCTGGGTGTCGGTGAACAGCGCGGTGCACTGCGCCATGTCGCGCACCTGCGCCTGCATCAGCACGCCGCCCTGGGGTACGGCCAGGTGTTCGGCATGCCACTGGGCATCGCGCCGGGTAAAGCTCAGGCGCAGGGCGTCGTGGTGTTCCAGTACCGCCAGCAGCGCTTGCTCCAGGCGATGAGGTTCGAGCAGTTGCAGCGGTTTGAGCACCAGCGCCTGGTTCCAGTGCTGACGCGCAGGAATATCGCTGTCGAAGAACCAATGCTGGATCGGCGTCAGGCCCGAGGGACCGGTGAGCACGCCTTGCTCGGCGATGACCTGCTCGGAGCGCGTGGCGACCGCAGCCAGGGTTTGCACGGTCTGGTGCTGGAACAGGTCACGAGGGCTGAAATGAATCCCCGCCTGCCGCGCGCGGCTGACCACCTGGATCGACAGGATCGAATCGCCGCCCAGTTCAAAGAAGTTATCGTCGAGGCCGACTTGCTGCACGTTCAACACCGCGCACCAGATCGCTGCCAAGGTGCTTTCCAGCTCGTTGCGTGGGGCCACGTAGTGTTGGCGATTGGCCTCGGGGTCGGGTTGCGGCAAGGCGCGGCGGTCGAGCTTGCCGTTGGCGGTGAGCGGCATGCTGTCGAGCACGATCAGGTGCGCGGGCACCATGTAGTCCGGCAGTTGTGCCTTGAGATGGGCCTTGAGCGCGTCACGCAAGGTGGCGTGGTCGGCGTCGCTGACCAAGTACGCCACCAGTTGCTTGCCACTCGGCGAATCCAGCGCCAGCACCACCGCTTCGCGCACGGCAGCATGTTCCAGCAGGCGGGTTTCGATCTCGCCCAGCTCGATCCGGAAACCGCGAATCTTCACCTGATGGTCGATACGCCCCAGGTACTCCACCAGGCCATCGGCGCGTTGGCGCACCAGGTCGCCGGTGCGATACAGACGACCGCCATGGCGGGCAAACGGGTCGGCGACAAACCGCTCGGCCGTCATCCCCGGACGTTCGTGGTAACCCTGGGCCAGACCCGCGCCGCCGACATACAACTCGCCGGTCGCCCCTTGCGGTACCAACGCCAGGTCAGCGTCGAGAATGTAGGCCACGCGGTCGCCGATGATGCTGCCGATCGGCACGCTGCCGGCGCCCTCCTCCAGTTGCTGCGGCGCGAGGCTGGCCAAGGGCATGACCACGGTTTCGGTCGGGCCGTAGGCGTTGAAAAACACCTCGGGCTGGAACGCTGCGCGGATACGCTGCAAGTGTTCGCCGGTCAGCGCTTCGCCACCGGTGATGCACATGCGCACCGGCAAGGTCTGGTGCTGGGTCGCCAGCCACTGCGCCAACTGGCTGCCGTAGCTCGGGGTAAAA
Source organism: Pseudomonas sp. MIACH (assembly GCF_001269925.1). Lineage (GTDB taxonomy): Bacteria > Pseudomonadota > Gammaproteobacteria > Pseudomonadales > Pseudomonadaceae > Aquipseudomonas. The sequence goes on along the minus strand of NZ_LHVO01000033.1, from coordinate 310,423 downwards.
CCGAGGATGTTGATGCGATGGGTACGGATCAGCCCGCAGATTTCCTCGGCATCCCACTGGCCCTGGGCGCGCAGGACCACCTGCGCACCGCTGAGCAGCGGCACCAGCAAACGCTCGGTAGCGGCATCGAAGTTGATCGAATAGAAATGCAGCTCGCAATCGTCCGGGCGCATGCCGAAGCGCTCGATCACGGCCTGGCAATGCATGGCGATTTCACCGTGGGACACCACCACGCCCTTGGGTTTACCGGTGGAGCCGGAGGTATAGATCAGGTAGGCCTGATGCTGCGGCACGCTGATAAACGGCAGCTCGTCGGCGGGGTAATTCGCCAGCACCGGCAAGTCATCTTCCAGGCACCAGCAGGCCACGGTCGCCGGCAATTCGCCGAGGGCTTCGAACATCGCCGCATCGCTGAGCAACAGGCCGATGCCACTGTCTTCGATCATGTAGTGCAAGCGGTCCAGCGGGTATTCCGGGTCCAGCGGCACATAGGCGCCACCGGCCTTGAGGATCGCCAGCAGGCCGATGACCATTTCCAGCGAGCGCGGCAGTGCCAGGCCGACACGCACCTGCGGGCCGACGCCGCGCTCGCGCAGCATCCACGCCAGGCGGTTGGCGCGGGCGTCCAGTTCGGCATAACTGAGGGTGACACCGGCAAAGGTCAGCGCCGGGGCCTGCGCACGCTTGAGTGCCTGCTGGCTGAACAGTTGCTGGATGCACTGGTCGAGGCGATGCTCGCCGGCTTCCACGCCCAGGCTGTCCTGCAACGCACGCTGCTCGGTGGCGCTCAGCAACGGCAGTTCGCTGAGGCGTTGTTGCGGGTTGGCGATCAACGCTTCGAGCAGGTTGCGCCAATGCTCGGCCATGCGCGCGATGCGTGGCTCATCGAACAAATCAGTGCTGTAGGTCAGGCAGCAACCCAGGCGATGGTCGAGGTCGGTGACTTCCAGGTTGAGGTCGAACTTGGTCGCGCGGGCATCGTTGGCCAGGTATTCGACGGTCATGCCAGCCAGTTGGCGGCTCTGCTGGAATTCCCAGCGCTGCACGTTGCACATCACTTGGAACAGCGGGTTGTACGCCGCGCTGCGCGGCGGTTGCAGGGCTTCCACCAGATGGTCGAACGGCAGGTCCTGATGGGACTGGCCTTCGATCACGGTGTGGCGCACCTGCTCGAACAGCTCGGCGACATTCATCTGCCCAGTGAGCTGGCAACGCAGCACCTGGGTGTTGAGGAACGCGCCGATCAGCCCTTCGCTTTCCGGGCGAATGCGGTTGGCCACCGGCGCGCCGATGCGCAGGTCGGTCTGGCCGCTGTAGCGATAGAGCAATACGGCCAGGGTGGCGGTCATGGTCATGAACAGGGTCAGGCCATGTTCGGCGTTGAAAGCACGCACACGGGCGGCGAGATCGTCGCTGAGGTCGAAGCGGTACAGCTCGCCCTGGTGACTTTGCACCGGTGGCCGTGGACGGTCGCTGGGCAGTTCCAGCAGCGGATGCTCATGGCCGAGCTGCGCGGTCCAATAGTCCAGTTGGCGTTGGCGCTCGCCAGACTCCAACCACTGGCGTTGCCACACGCTGTAGTCCAGGTACTGCACCGGCAACGGCGCCAGCGGTGACAGGCGCTCATCGATAAACGCTTCGTACAGCGCGCTGAGTTCACGGGCAAAAATGTCCATGGCCCAGCCTTCGGTGACGATATGGTGCAGGGTCAGCACCAGGTAGTGCTCCCGCTCAGCGGCCTTGACCAGGCACGCGCGCAGCAGTGGTCCGGTTTCCAGGTTGAACGGGGTATGCGCCTCGTGGTCGGCCAGTTGCTGCAAACGCTGCTCGCGCTCGCCTTCGTTCAACGCCGACATATCCTGCCAGTCCATGCGCAGGCCGGTCTGCGCCGAGACCTTTTGATAGGCCACGCCGTCGACACTCGGGAAGGTGGTGCGCAGGGTTTCGTGGCGCATGATCAAGGCCTGCAACGCCGCCTCGAAACGCCCCACATCCAGCACGCCGCGCAGGCGCGCCATGCCACCGACGTTGTAGGCCGGGCTGTCCGGTTCCATCTGCCACAGGAACCACATGCGTTGCTGGGAATACGACAACGGCACCGCTTGGCTGCGGTCGACCTTGGCGATTGCGGTTTGCTGGTTGCGTTGGCCGCTGGCCTGGATCAGGCCGACTTGCTCGGCAAAAGCCCCCAGCTCACTGGCGTCGAACAAGGTGCGCAACGGCAACTCGACGTCGCAGGCCTGGCGGGTGCGGGAGATGATTTGCGTGGCCAGCAACGAGTGGCCGCCGAGGGCGAAAAAGTCATCGCGCAGGCCGATTTGCGGCAGGCCGAGCACCTCGCGCCAGATCGCTGCAATCTGCTGCTGCAAGGGTGTTTCGGGTTCGATGTGTTCGCGGGTTTGCCACACCGGCGCTGGCAATGCGCGACGGTCGAGTTTGCCGCTGGGGCTCAGCGGCATCGCGTCCAGGCGCATCAGTTGCGCGGGCACCATGTACTCCGGCAACTCGGCGGCCAGGGCGGCTTTGACGTCCTGTTCGTCCAGTGCGCTATGGGCGGTGTAGTAACCGATCAACTGCGCGTCACGCACCAGCACCACGGCCTGGGCGATACCGTCCAGGGCCAGCAGGCGCGCTTCGATTTCTTCCGGCTCCACCCGGAAGCCGCGCAGCTTGACCTGCTGGTCGAGACGGCCGAGGTATTCAAGCACGCCATCCGCGCCCCAGCGTGCGCGGTCACCGGTGCGATACAGGCGCGCGCCCGCCTCGCCCAGCGGGTCGGCGACAAAGCGCTCAGCGGTCAAACCGGCACGCCCAAGGTAACCGCGCGCCAGGCCGATACCGCCAATACACAGCTCACCCGGCACACCGGCCGGCAACGGGTTGAGCTGCTCGTCCAGCACGCGGCAGATCACATTGCCCAGTGGCCGGCCAATCGGCGAGCGCTCGCCATCCTCGGCAGTGCAATGCCAGTGAGTGACGTTGATCGCCGTCTCGGTCGGACCATAGCGGTTGTGCAATTGCACCGCCGGCAACTGCGCCAATACGCGATTGCGCAACTCGGCGGGCAAGGCCTCGCCACCGGAAAACAGGCGACGCAGGCTGGTGCACTCGGGCACCAGCGGTTCGTCGATAAACAGCTGCAACAGCGGCGGCACAAAGTGCAGCGTGGTCACACCGTAGGCCTGCACCAACTGCGCGATGCGGTGCGGGTCGCGGTGTTCGCCAGGGCCGGCCAGCACCAGGCGGCAGCCGGTGATCAGCGGCCAGAAACACTCCCACACCGACACGTCGAAACTGATCGGCGCCTTTTGCATCAGCACGTCGCTGTCATTCAGTTGATAGGTGGCCTGCATCCACTGCAAGCGCTCGGCCAGGGCCGCATGGGTATTGCCCACGCCCTTGGGCTGGCCGGTGGAGCCGGAGGTATAGATCACGTAGGCGAGGTTGTCACCGTGCAGGTGCAGGCCCGGTGGCTGGGTCGGCCAACCGTCGAGGTGCAGGCTGTCCATGGCAATCACGCACACGCCGTCGGCCGTCGGCAAGTGTTCCAGCAAGGAGGTCTGGGTCAGCAGCAGGTGCACGCCGCTGTCCTTGAGCATGTAGGCCAGGCGCTCGGCGGGATAATCCGGGTCCAGCGGCACATAGGCACCACCGGCCTTGATGATCGCCAGCAGGCCGACCAGCAACTGCGGCGAACGCTCGGCGGCGATGGCCACGCACACGTCCGGGCCGACACCTTTGTCGCGCAGGTAATGGGCCAGGCGGTTGGCCTGGGTGTGCAGTTGGGCGAAGGTCAGGCTGCCGTCCTGCCAGACCAGCGCGGTGTTGTCCGAGGTGTGTTGGTTGAGCAGTTCGGGCAGCCAGTGTCGAGCGGGCGTGCACGGTGCCTGGCTCCACGCTTGCTGTTCGTCCTGCTGCATCAGCTTGAGGTCGCCGAGGGCGAGTTGCGGTTGCTCGCACACAGCCTGCAGCAGGTGGATGTAGTGCTCGGCCAGGCGCTGGATGGTCGTGCTGTCGAACAGTTCATCGGCGTAGTCGAAGGACAGGCTCAGGCGCCCGTTGCGGTCTTCTTCGCTGTGCAGTTGCAGGTCGAACTTGGCTTCGCGGCTGTGCCATGGCAGCTCATCGGCGAGCATGCCCGGCAGGCGGCGCAAGGCGCTGAGGTCGCGCTGCTGGTGGTTGAACATGACCTGGAACAGGCCTTGTTCACGGGCTTGCGGGAAGGCTTCCAGCAGTTGCTCGAACGGCAGGTCCTGATGGGCCTGAGCGCCCAGTGCCGTCTGGCGGGTGGCGGCCAACAGCTCAGTGAACGGCAGGCGCCCGTCCAGCTCGGCACGCAGCACCAGGGTGTTGATAAAGAAGCCGATCAGGCCCTGGGTTTCCTGGCGCGGGCGGTTGGCATTGGGCACGCCGATGCGGATGTCGCGCTGGCCGCTGTAGCGGTAGAGCAAGGTCTGGAACGCCGCCAGCAACAGCATGAACGGCGTGGACTCGTGGGCCTGGGCGGTCTGGCGAATCGCTTCGCTGAGGCTGACACTCAAGCGCGCAGTATGGCGCGACGCGCTGTGGCGTTGCTGGGCCGCACGCGGGTGGTCGGTGGCCAGGCTCAGGGTCGGATGCTCGTCGCCCAACTGCGCTTTCCAGTACGCCAGTTGCCGCTGGCCTTCACCGTCGGCCAGCCACTGGCGCTGCCAGCTGCCGTAGTCGGCGTACTGCAAGGCCAGTGGCGGCAACGTCAGGCTCTGGCCCTGGCTTGCGGCGGCGTACAGGCGCGAGAACTCGTCGAGGAGGATATTCAGCGACCAGCCATCGGCAATGATGTGGTGCAGAGTCACCAACAACTGGTGATCTTCATCGTCCAGGCGCACCAGGGTCACCCACAGCAACGGGCCTTTTTCCAGGTCGAACTGGGTACGGGCTTCGTCCTCACGGATCTGTTGCGCGCGAGCTTCACGCTCGGCGGCGGGCACGTCGCTGAGATTGATGACCTGCAGGTCAAAATCGCTGTTGGCGTCCACACGCTGGAAGGCCTGGCCATCGCGCTCATAGAAACGAGTGCGCAGGGCTTCGTGGCGCTGGATCAGGTGCTGGAAGCTTGAGCGCACCGCGTCTTCATCCAGCTCGCCGCGCAAACGCAAGGCGCCGGGGATGGTGTAGGCGCTGCTTTGCGGGTCCAGTTGCCAGGTGATCCACAGGCGGTTCTGGGCCAGGGATTGCGGCAGCTCTTCCTGGCGTGACAGCGCATGAATAGCACCTTGGGCGATGCCACCGTCCTGTTGCAGTTGCGCCACGTTGGCAGCAAATGCAGACAGCGTCGGCGCCTCGAACAGCAGGCGCAGGTTCAGCTCCAGGCCGAGGGCTTCGCGCAGGCGCGCGACCACTTGGGTGGCGGTGATGGAGTTGCCGCCAAGCAGGAAGAAATGGTCATCGGCCGCCACCGTGGCGACCTGCAGCTGCTCGCACCAGATCGCGGCGATCTGGCTTTGCAGTTCGGATTCCAGCGCCACTGTACCCGCCTGCGCGTGCAGATCGGGGAACTGCGCGTAGCAGTCGAGGCTGCCATCGGCATGCCGAAGCGCACACGCCGCACGCTGCACCTTGCCGCTGGAGGTCTTGGGCAAGGCGCCGGGGTTGAGCAGCACCACCACGCACGGGGCCTCTTGGTAGGCCTCGGCCACCGCCTGGCGGATGGCTTTGATCAACGCTTCAGGCGGCAGGATCTTCTGCACGCTGCGGCTGATTTCCGCGGCGATACCGATGCCTTCCAGGCCGTTGTCATTCACCGCAAACGCCGCGACCCGGCCCTTGCGCACCACTTCCACTTCCCGCTCGATGGTCTGCTCGATGTCCTGAGGGTAGAGGTTGTGCCCGCGCACGATCAGCAGGTCTTTCAGGCGGCCGGTGATGTACACCTCGCCCTCGCGGATAAAGCCCAGGTCACCGGTGCGCAGCCAGGTGCGGCCGGCATGGTGCACGAAGGTCTTGGCACTGGCTTCGGGGTTGCGCCAGTAGCCGTGGGCGATGCTCGGGCCGCTGGCCCAGAGTTCACCGACGTGGGTGTCGGCCAGCTCGGTCAGTGTGTGCGGGTCGGCGATCAGCACCGCGTGTTCAGGCTGGCTGGTGCCGCAACTCATGATCGCACTGCCCTGCCCCGGCTCGGCGCGGTTGGCGGCCAGGGCCTGCTCGTCGACACGCAGTGCCGGGATGCCGTGGCCACGCCGGCCGCCGGCGACAAACAGGGTGGCTTCGGCCAGGCCGTAGGAGGCGAAGAAATTATTCGCGGTAAACCCGCAGGCAGCGAACTTCTCGGCGAAGCGCTCCAGGGTGTCGAGGCGGATGGGCTCGGAGCCGGAATAGGCCACGCGCCAGTTGCTCAAGTCCAGGCGCTCCAGGGCCGTCTCACTGACCCGCTCGCTGCACAGGCGGTAGGCGAAATCCGGACCACCGCTGATGGTGCCACGGTATTCGCTGATCGCTTCGAGCCAGCGCAACGGCCGGCCGAGGAAGTAGGCCGGCGACATCAACACGCACGGCACGCCGCTGAAGATCGGTTGCAGCAGGCCGCCGATCAGGCCCATGTCGTGGTACAGCGGCAGCCAGCTGACGATCACGTCGTCGGGGTTCAGGTCGATGCCAAAGCCGCGTCGGATCAGCACTTCGTTGGCCACCAGGTTGCCGTGGCTGACTTGCACACCTTTGGGCAGCGCGGTGGAGCCGGAGGTGTATTGCAGGAAGGCAATGTCGTCGGGTTGCAGGTCGGGGGCGCTCCAGGCGCTGGCGATCTGCGCGTCGAGGGTGTCGACACTCAACACAGGCGGCGCGTTTTCGATCTGCGCGAGGCCATCGCCCAGACTGGCGATAGTCAGCAACAGACGTGGTTCGGCGTCACCGATAATCGACAGCAAACGCTCCTGGTGATGACGGCGGGTGGACTCCGGTGGGTAGGCCGGCACCGCGATCACCCCGGCGTACAGGCAACCAAAGAACGCCGCGACGTAGTCCGGACCGCTGGGGAACAGCAGCACCGCGCGGTCGCCCTGCGCCGCATTGGCCTGGAGGGCGGCGGCGATGGTGCGGGCGCGTTGGTCCAGGTCACGGTAACTGAGCACCACGTTGTGCTCGGCCGACTCGGCGAGGAAGCGCAGGGCGACCTGGTCCGGGGTCTGCGCGGCGCGACGTTGAAGGGACTCGACCAGTGTGCGGGGAAGTTCGAAGGCGTCCATCATGGGGTTCCTGCCTGAAATCGGCTTACGGGAAATTCGGGAATTGAAGTGCGATCAGCCGACGGCCAATGACCGCGCCGCGCCATTGCGCCAGCGGGCCAGGTGTTCGTCGGCGTAGCGCCGCAGGCAGCGCAATACGGCGCTTTCGTGCTGGATAAGGAAGAAGTGGTGGCCGTCGAACATGTCCAGGGAAAAGCCGCTGGCGGCATCGAGCTGCCAGTCGAGCAACTGGTCGGCGCGCACGCTGTCCTGCTTGCCGCCAAACACATGGATCGGCATCCCCAGCGGCTCGCGCTCGCCGTAGGTGAAGCTGCCGCAGAGCAGGAAGTCGGCGCGCAGGATCGGCAGCATCAACTGCATCAATTCGGGGTTGGCCAGGGCCTCTTCGGCGGTGCCTTGCAGTTCGCGCAGACGGGCGATCAGTTGCTCGTCGGTCTTTGCGATGGCGTATTCGCTGACATCGCGGCGGGCCGGGCCGGCTGTTCCGGAGGCGAACAGCGCCAACGGTGCGGGGAGATTTCGCGCGTTTAACGCATGGGCCAATTCAAAGGCCAGCAGGCCGCCGAGGCTATGGCCGAACAACGCGTAAGGGCCGCTCAGGTCGCGGCTGATTTCCTCCGCCAGCTGCGCCGCCAAGGCCTTGATATCACGCTGTAGGGGCTGATCCATGCGCATGCCACGGCCGGGCAATTCCAGCGGACACACCTGCAACCATTCCGGCAGCGTGCGACGCCAACGTGCGTAAACCATGGCACTGGCGCCCGAGTAGGGCAGGCAGAACAGGCGCAGTCGAGTCGACGTAGTCATCCAGCGACGACTCCAAACTGAAACACGCTGTGTGCACGGTAAAAACCCATTTCGTCCTCCTGCGGGTGCTGATCCTTGGCCGCTTGACTAACGGACCTGTCACCCAGAAGAACGGACGGCAACGGCAAATAATTAGTCGCCGGGTTGCCGCGAGAGGTGGTTCACAGCGAACAAGAAAGCATAAGATTAGTTCGTCTTCTCATTTGACAATAATTATCATTAAGCATAATTTGTTGCCCGATGTGTAGGAGGCCTCAGCAAGGAAGCCCTCCCCTAACCTCTTTTGCAACAAGGTGATTTCCATGACGGAACAAGTATCCACAGGCAGGTGCGACTCACCGCTTCTCCAGGCATTCGTAGACAATCGACTGATTCTGGTGAAGATCGCGGCGCGCATTACCGGGTGCCGCTCCCGCGCCGAGGACGTCGTGCAGGACGCCTATTTCCGCCTGCAATCAGCGCCGACGATCACGTCATCGTTCAAGGCCCAATTGAGTTATCTGTTCCAGATCGTGCGCAACCTGGCGATCGATCACTATCGCAAGCAGGCCCTGGAGCTCAAATATTCCGGGACGGAAGAGGAAGGCTTGAATGTGGTTATTCACGGCGCTTCACCAGAAACCTCCCACATCAATTTCAACACCCTGGAAAACATCGCCGACGCCCTGACGCAACTGCCCCAGCGCACCCGCTACGCGTTCGAGATGTACCGCCTGCACGGCGTGCCGCAAAAGGACATCGCCAAGGAACTGGGGGTTTCACCGACCCTGGTGAACTTCATGATCCGCGACGCGCTGGTGCACTGCCGCAAGGTATCGGGCAGCCATAGCGATACGTTTGCGCGGCGGGTTTGACCTCAGGGTACCGCCATCACATCAATGCGATACGGCTCGAAAATCTTCAGCATCTCGCCACTCTCGCGCAGTCGCTTGAGCAACGCCGAAAACGCCTCGCCCGTGATCGGCGCCTTGGGCCGTAGCAACGCGTAATGGTGATAGACCTGGTCGATACGCTCCGAGACCAGGAACTGTCCGGCCATATCCGCATTGCGCACCATGAAATCGCTCAGGTACGAACGGGTCACCAAGGCGATGTCCGCACGCCCGCGCGCGACCATCAGCAGGTTGCTGTCATGGGAGTAGGTCAACGTGGCGTTGAAGTGTGCGGCCATGTACTTGGGGTCGGGGTTGAAGTTGGCGAAGGCGTAGTGGTAACCGCTGAACACCGCCAGGCGCTTGCCGGTCAGGTCGGCGAAATAGTGCTGGTCACGGTCGGGCTCTCGCTGGGCGACGAAGATCTCCGCATCTTCAAGGCCCATATCAACGCTGGTGTGAGCAATCTTCTGCCAGCCCCAGGCGGGATTTTCGAAGATGGCCATGTCGATACGGCCCTGCTCGAAATCGCGGAAACGCCTGGGGATGGAGGTGGGCACCAGCACAAACTGGTAATCGGTTTGCGCGGCGTTCAGGGCCTCCACCAGTTGCGGCAACAAACCGGTGTCGGCGCCCTGCTCCGGGCGCACGGTGTAGGGCGGAAAATGCGCCGCGCCGATGCGCACCAATTGCGCAGCCGAAGCCGGCAACCATGCTGCGGTGCCGAGTGCCCATAAAGTAAGTCCTGCAGCCAACCGCCATGGCGATAACATCAAGGCACACACCGTTCAATACATCGATGTCGATAAGCTAGGCGTTTTTGTCCAGCGAGACAACTTTCCACCGGCAAATTAATAGCTTGCGCCTCAATCGGCCTTTAAAACCATCAGCAAGGCCTCTTCGGCCAATTGCTCCAGGGTCAGGCTGCCCTCGGCGCGAAACCAGGTGGTGGTCCATGACAGGGCCCCGGTGAGGAAGCGTCGCGCAATAAACACATCACCCTTGATGTACCCCGCCGCCTTGGCCTCGCCCAGTACCTGCAGCCAAAGCTGTTCGTACACGTCGCGCAGGGCCAGCACCTGGGCCTGGCCGTCGGCCGACAACGAACGCCATTCGTACACCAGCACCGCCATGGCCTCGCCGCTGCCACCCATGATCGACTGCAACTCGCAGCGAATCAGTGCCAGCACACGTTCGCGCACATTGGTCGCCTCCTCAAGCGAGGCGTGCATCAAGGCCGTGTTGTAGTGGATGGTTTCCTCCATCACCGCGCGCAGGATCTCGTCCTTGCTCTTGAAGTGATGAAAGATGCTGCCGGACTGGATGCCCACGGCGCTGGCCAGGTCGCGCACAGTGGTGCGCTCAAAGCCTTTGTTGCGAAACAGGTGAGCCGCGGTTTGCAGCAACTTGCCCCGGGCACTGTCGGGGTCGGTCAATTGGCCGTCGTCGACCATGGTGCGCATCACCCGCAGGGCTTTGTGCTCATCCATGCTGCTCTCCTCTACTTCTACTGACGTCTTGGCCGGCAATTTAGGCCGTGCCAGCCACCCAAGCAAGCGCTTGGCTAAAACTTGTGACTGGAGTTTACAAACCAAGCGCTTGCTTGGTAGTCTCGTCACCAGCCATTCGAGGAAGGATTTCTCATGAGCAAGACGGTTCGTATCGGCTGTGCCAGCGCCTTTTGGGGTGATACCTGCACCGCCGCCGCCCAACTGGTGCACGGCGGCCACCTGGATTACCTGGTGTTTGACTACCTGGCGGAAGTCACGATGTCGATCCTCGCCGGTGCACGCATGAAAGATCCCCAGGCCGGCTACGCCACGGATTTTGTCGAGGTGCTCGCGCCGCTGCTGGCCGACATCCAGCGCCAGGGCATCCGTGTCATCAGCAATGCCGGCGGCATCCACCCCCAGGCCTGCGCCGCCGCCCTGCAAGCCGCCTGCGATAAAGCCCGGATCCCGCTGAAAATCGCCGTGCTGCTGGGCGATGACCTGCAACCCCAGCTCAATCACCTGCACGGCATCACCGACATGTTCAACGGCGCGCCGCTGCCGCCCATGTGCGTCTCCGCCAATGCCTACCTCGGTGCACCGGGCATCGCCCAGGCGCTGCAATTGGGCGCGGACATCGTCATCACCGGCCGCGTGGTCGACAGCGCAGTGGTCAGCGCGGCACTGGTGCATGAATTCGGTTGGTCATGGCAGGACTACGACCGCCTGGCCCAAGCCGCCTTGGCCGGGCACATCATCGAATGCGGTGCCCAATGCACCGGCGGCAACTTCACCGATTGGCGCGACGTGCCGGACTACGAGCACATCGGCTTTCCCATCGTCGAAGTCAGCGCGGACGGTCAATTCACCGTCAACAAGGTCGAGGGCAGCGGCGGACTGATCAGCGAGCTGAGCGTGGCCGAACAACTGCTGTATGAAATCGGCGACCCGCACGCGTATCTGCTGCCCGATGTGATCTGCGATTTCAGCCAGGTAAAGCTGCAGCAACAAGGCAAACATTGCGTACGCCTGCACGGCGCCAAGGGTTTGCCGCCGACGCAGCAGTACAAGGTCAGCGCCACTTACCCAGAGGGGTTTCGCTGCACTGCCAGTTGCCTGATCGCCGGGATCGATGCGGTGGCCAAGGCCGAGCGGGTCAGCCAGGCGATCATCAACAAGACCTCGGAACTGTTCAGCCAACGCGGCTGGGCGCCCTACACCGAAGTGAATATCGAACTGCTCGGCAGCGAAGCGACGTATGGCGCTCACGCCCTGCGCCACGACTGCCGCGAGGTGGTGGTCAAGCTCGCGGTGCGCCATCCGAGCAAGCAGGCGCTGGTGCTGTTCGCCCGCGAGATCGCCCAGGCGGCCACCGGGATGGCGCCGGGGCTGACCGGGATTGTCGGCGGGCGGCCAACGGTCTACCCGCTGATCCGCTTGTTCTCGTTCCTGATCGATAAGACCGCCTGCGAGGTGGTGATCGACTTCCAGGGCCAACGCCACGTCTGCGCGCTGCCTATCACCGATGCGCCGATCCTGCCTGCCGCGCCGCTGAATCCACCCAAACCCCAAGGCCGCGCCGACGCCAGCGTCGCGCTGGTGAAACTCGCCGTGGCGCGCTCCGGCGACAAGGGCAACCACAGCAATATCGGAGTCATCGCCCGCGCCCCCGAGTACCTGCCGTGGATCGCCGAAGCACTGACCCCGGAGGTGCTCGTTGACTGGATGGGCCACGTGCTCGACCTCGTGCACGGCCGCGTCGAACGCTGGTATTTGCCCGGCAGCCACAGCCTCAACTTCCTGCTGGAAAACGCCTTGGGTGGCGGTGGCATCGCCAGCCTGCGCATCGACCCCCAGGGCAAGGCCTTCGCCCAGCAACTGTTGGAAATCCCCATCGCCGTGCCGCAACACATCGCCGATCAACTCACTTAAAGGAACGTTGCCGTGGCCTTCGACTCGATCTTCAAAGCCGGCCTGTTCCAAGGCCACACCGTGATCGTCACCGGCGGTGGCAGCGGGATTGGCCGCTGCACCGCCCATGAGCTGGCAGCCCTGGGTGCCCGCGTTGTCCTGGTTGGACGCAAGCCGGAAAAACTCGCCAAGGTCGCGGCGGAAATTACCGAGGACGGCGGCACCGCCCATTGGCAGGCCTGCGACATTCGTGACGAAGAGGCGGTGAAGGCGCTGGTCACCCAGCTCATTCACGCGCATGGGCCGATCCATGGCCTGGTGAACAACGCCGGTGGGCAGTATCCGTCGCCGCTGGCCTCGATCAACCAAAAGGGTTTTGAAACCGTGCTGCGCACCAACCTGGTCGGCGGTTTCCTGATGGCGCGGGAAGTGTTCAACCAGTCGATGAGCAAGCACGGTGGGGCCATCGTCAATATGCTCGCCGACATGTGGGGCGGCATGCCCGGCATGGGCCACTCCGGTGCGGCGCGGGCGGGCATGGACAACTTCACCAAGACCGCCGCCTTCGAGTGGGGGTGCGCCGGGGTGCGGGTCAACGCCGTGGCACCGGGCTGGATCGCGTCCAGCGGCATGGACACCTACGAAGGCGCGTTCAAGGCGGTGATCCCCACCCTGCGTGAACACGTGCCGCTCAAGCGCATCGGCACCGAGTCGGAAGTCAGCGCCGCCATCGTGTTTCTGCTCAGCCCCGCCGCCGCGTTTATCAGTGGCAGCACCCTGCGCATCGACGGCGCCGCCAGCCTCGGCAGCCGCGCCTGGCCGCTGCACAAGGCGCAACCGCCGAGTGAAGCGTTCAACGGCTTCCACCGCGCCTACCTGCCCGATGTGCTCAAGGCGGAGCAATAAACCATGCCGCTGATTGAAAGCCTGATCGATCCCCACAGTCCGCAGTTCGCCCAGAACCGCAGCGCCATGCTGGACGCCATCCAACACCTGCGCCAGCTGGAACAGGCTCTGCTGAGCAAGGCCCAGGAGGCCAAGCCCAAGTTCGACAAACGGGGTCAACTGCTGCCGCGCGAGCGCCTCAACCTGCTGCTGGACCCTGGCGCGCCGTTCCTGGAACTGGCGAGCCTGGCCGGCTACAAGCTGCACGATGACAAGGACGGCAGCGCCGCCGGCGGTGGGTTGATCGCCGGCGTCGGCTACGTCAGCGGCGTGCGCATGCTGGTGGTGGCCAATAACAGCGCGATCAAGGGTGGCACCATTTCGCCCTCCGGCCTGAAAAAATCCCTGCGCCTGCAACAGATCGCCATGGAAAACAAACTGCCGGTGGTGACCCTCGCCGAAAGCGGCGGCGCCAACCTCAACTACGCTGCGGAGATTTTCGTCGAAGGCGCGCGCAGCTTTGCCAACCAGGCGCGCATGTCGGCCATGGGCCTGCCGCAGATCACCGTGGTGCATGGCTCTGCCACGGCGGGGGGCGCGTACCAGCCAGGGCTGTCGGATTACGTGGTGGTGGTGCGCGGCAAGGCCAAGCTGTTCCTCGCCGGCCCGCCGCTGCTCAAGGCGGCGACCGGCGAAGTCGCCACCGATGAGGAATTGGGCGGCGCCGAGATGCATGCGCAAATCGCCGGCACCGCTGAATACCTGGCGCAAAACGACGCCGACGGCGTGCGCATCGTGCGTGAAATCGTCAGCCTGCTGCCCTGGAACGATCGCCTGCCAGTGGCGCCAAAACCCACCTACGCCGAGCCGCTGTACCCTATCGATGACCTGTTGGGGCTGATCCCCGATGACCCGAAAAAGCCCTACGACGTGCGCGAGATCCTCGCGCGCCTGGCCGACGGTTCGCAGTTCCTCGAATTCAAGGGAGAGTTCGACGCCCACACCGTCTGCGGCCATCTGCACATTCAGGGCCGTGCGGTCGGCGTGATCGGCAACAACGGCCCGATTACCCCCAAGGGCGCCAGCAAAGCCGCGCAGTTTATCCAACTGTGCGACCAGAGCCGCACGCCGCTGCTGTTCCTGCACAACACCACCGGGTTCATGGTGGGTACCGAATCGGAGCAACAAGGCGTGATCAAGCACGGCGCGAAGATGATCCAGGCGGTGGCCAACGCGCGGGTGCCTAAACTCACGGTGGTGGTCGGCGGCTCCTACGGCGCCGGCAACTACGCGATGTGCGGTCGCGGCCTGGACCCGCGTTTTATCTTCGCCTGGCCCAACAGCCGCACAGCGGTGATGGGCGGTGCGCAGGCGGGCAAGGTGCTGCGGATTGTCACCGAGGCCAAGCAATTGAAGGACGGCCTGGTGCCGGATCCCAAGGTGCTGGACATGCTCGAACACGTCACTGCGCAGAAACTCGACAGCCAGTCCACTGCGCTCTATGGCAGCGCGAATCTGTGGGATGACGGGCTGATAGACCCTCGGGATACCCGCACCTTGCTGGGGTTTCTGCTGGACACCTGCCACGAGGCCGAGGTGCGGCAGTTACAGCCGAACAGCTTCGGTGTAGCGCGCTTCTAACAGGAGAACAAGAACAATGATCTTCACCCAGGAACACCAGGAACTGCGCCGCACCGTCCGCGCCTTCGTCGACCGCGAGATCAATCCCCATGTGGACGCATGGGAAAAGGCCGGGCGCTTCCCCATCCACGATATCTTCCGCAAGGCCGGCGACCTCGGCCTGCTGGGGATTTCCAAACCGGAGCAATTCGGTGGCATGGGCCTCGACTACAGCTACTCGATCGTCGCCGCCGAAGAGTTCGGCAGCATCCGCTGCGGTGGCATCCCCATGTCCATCGGCGTGCAGACCGACATGTGCACCCCCGCCCTCGCCCGCTTCGGCTCCGATGCATTGCGCGACGAATTCCTGCGCCCGGCCATCAGCGGTGAGCAGGTCGGTTGCATCGGCGTCTCGGAGACCGGCGCCGGTTCCGACGTGGCCGGGCTCAAGACCCATGCGCGCAAGGACGGCGACGACTACGTCATCAACGGCAGCAAAATGTGGATCACCAACTCGCCCAGCGCTGACTTTATCTGCCTGTTGGCCAACACCTCCGACGATAAACCGCATATCAACAAGTCGCTGATCATGGTGCCGATGAACACACCCGGTATCAGCGTCAGCCCGCCCCTGGAAAAACTCGGCATGCACAGCTCCGAGACCGCCCAGGTGTTCTTCGACGACGTGCGCGTCCCCCAACGCAACCGCATCGGCCACGAAGGCGCGGGCTTCATGATGCAAATGCTGCAATTCCAGGAAGAACGCCTGTTTGGCGCGGCCAATATGATCAAGGGCCTGGAGTACTGCATCGACAGCACCATCGACTACTGTAAGGAGCGCCAGACCTTCGGCAAGGCGCTGATCGACAACCAGGTGATTCACTTTCGCCTGGCCGAACTGGCCACCGAAATCGAATGCCTGCGCGCACTGGTCTACCAGGCCACCGAGCAGTACATCAAGGGCCAGGACGTGACCCGCCTGGCCTCCATGGCCAAGCTCAAGGCTGGGCGCCTGGGCCGCGAAGTCAGCGACAGTTGCCTGCAATACTGGGGCGGCATGGGCTTCATGTGGGACAACCCGGTGGCCCGCGCTTATCGCGACGTGCGCCTGGTGTCGATTGGCGGCGGCGCCGACGAAATCATGCTGGGCATCATCTGCAAACTGATGGGCACTTTGCCTGGGAAAAAGCCATGAATACCTTGCTGCTCGAACCGCATAACGGCGTGTTGCACATCACCCTCAACCGCCCCGAATGCCGCAATGCCATGAGCCTGGAGATGGTCAACGAACTGCGCGCGGTGCTGGCGGGATTGGACAACCAGGTGCGCGCGGTGGTGATCAGCGGCGCAGGCGGACACTTTTGCGCCGGTGCCGATGTGAGGGATCTGGTCAGCGCAGGCAATCAATTGCAGGCACTGAACCGGGCCTTTGGCAGGCTGCTGCAAGAGGTGGAAGCCGTGTCACAAGTGGTGATTGTGGTGCTGCAAGGCGCGGTGCTGGGCGGAGGGTTCGGCCTGGCTTGCGTGAGCGACATCGCGATTGCCGATCACCAGGCACAGTTCGGTTTGCCGGAGACCAGCCTGGGGTTGCTGCCGGCACAGATTGCGCCGTTTGTGGTCAAGCGTATCGGCCTGACCCAAGCGCGGCGGCTGGCACTCACCGCCGCGCGCTTTGATGGGCTGGAAGCTGAACGGCTGGGGCTGGTGCACTTCACCGAGCGCGATCCGCAGGCGTTGGCGGAGCGTTTGGATGAGGTCCTGGGGCAGGTGCTGCGCTGCGCGCCAGGTGCCAACGCGCGCACCAAGGCGCTGTTGCTGGCCAGCGTGGAGCAGCCCTTGGGGCCGCTGTTGGACCAGGCGGCGCAGTGGTTTGCCGAGGCGGTGACCAGTGCAGAAGGGATTGAGGGGACGCAGGCGTTTGTGCAAAAGAGAAAGCCTGGGTGGTGCAAATGACGCCATCGGGAGCCCGCGCTGAGCATGGGGATCTACACAATTTTCAGTGGTCTGTGGCGAGGGAGCTTGCTCCCGTGGCGGCCTTCGGGCCGACCATGTCGTTGGAGTTGACCGAGTGCATATCCGTTGCTGCGGTCACGGCGGCTATGGGTTCCGCCCTTACGGCGGGTCACTTTGGAAAAGCCCCAAAGTAACCAAAAGGCTCTTGCCCCACCACTCGGTACCTCGCCTAGGCTCGGTATGCCCGAACGCAGGCTTGAATCCGTGGGCCGCCGTCATGGGCCATCCTTGGCCCAGGACGGCTAAAGCTGTGCTTTTCAGATAGATACTCAGCGATGAACATCACTTTGAGGTCCATAGGTTTCAGCTCTCTCCAGGGCAGGGTCAGATCCTCGCGAAATCGACCCTGCCAGTTAAAAACTGTTACCTATGTGTGTGAACTGATTTGTAACCCATGTGGGTGAGTCATACCGGCGAGGACCTTTTGGTTACTTTTGGGTCCTTCCAAAAGTGACCCGCTGTAAGAGCGGAACCCTAAGTGGCCGTTACCTAAATAACGGATATACACACGGAGCAAAAAATGCCGCAGTTCACAAAAATCCTGATCGCCAACCGCGGCGAAATCGCCTGCCGCATCCAGCGCACGGCCCAGGCATTGGGCTACCGCACCGTCGCAGTCTACAGCGACGCCGACGCCCAAGCCCGGCACATACAAATGGCCGACGAAGCCGTCCACATCGGCCCCGCCCCGGTACAGCAGTCGTACCTGAACATAGAAGCCATCCTCAATGCAGCCAAACTGACCGGCGCCGACGCCATCCACCCCGGCTACGGTTTCCTCTCGGAAAACTCCGACTTCGCCCGCGCCTGCCAAGACGCCGGCCTGACCTTCATCGGTCCCAGCGCCGAGGCCATCGAACTGATGGGCAGCAAGCGCCTGTCCAAACTCGCCATGCTGGAGGCCGGCGTGCCCTGTATCGCCGGCTACCAGGGCAGCGCCCAGGACGATACCTGCCTGCAACGTGAAGCCGAGCGCATCGGCTACCCGCTGATGATCAAGGCCAGCGCCGGCGGCGGTGGTCGCGGCATGCGCCTGGTCCACCAGCCGGACGCGCTGTTGGACAACCTGCACACCGCTCGCTCGGAAGCCAGGAACGCCTTCGGCAGTGACGAACTGATCCTCGAACAGGCGCTGATCGAGCCGCGCCATGTCGAGATCCAAGTGTTCGGCGACCACCACGGCAACCTGATTTACCTCGGCGAACGCGACTGCTCGATCCAGCGCCGCCATCAAAAGGTCATCGAGGAAGCGCCCTGCCCGGTGATGACGCCCGAACTGCGCCAGGCCATGGGCGAGGCCGCGCTCAAGGCCGGACGCGCGGTGAATTACGTCGGCGCCGGGACCGTGGAGTTCCTGCTCGACCGCAACGGCCGGTTCTACTTCCTGGAAATGAACACTCGCCTGCAAGTGGAACACCCGGTCACCGAGCTGATCACCGGCCTCGACCTGGTGGCCTGGCAACTGCAGATCGCCGCCGGCCAGCCGCTGCCGCTCACGCAAGCGCAGGTGAGCCTGAACGGCCACGCCATGGAAGTGCGCCTGTACGCCGAAGACCCGACCCAGAACTTCCTGCCGCAAACCGGTGAGGTGCTGCGCTGGGCGCCGGCCGCGGGCGTACGGGTTGACCATGGGCTGTGCGAAGGTGAAAAAATCAGCCCGTTCTACGACCCGATGCTCGGCAAGATCATCGCCCATGGCGCCACCCGCGAAGAGGCGCGACGCAAACTGTTGCGGGCGGTGGAAGACACATTGCTGCTGGGGGTGACGACCAATCAGCGCTTGTTGGCGGATGTGCTCAAGCACCCCGACTTTATCGGCGGTGATTTCAGCACCGGATTTATCGCCGAGCACTTCAGTGAAATACCGCGCCAGCCCGCGACGAGCGATCAACTCGCCCTGGCCGCCGCGCTGTTTTACCAACACAGCGCCGACCAGCATCCCCAAGGCCTGGCGGGATGGCGCAACACCGCCAGTGTGCCCTGCACCTATCGCCTGGAGGTCAACGGCGAAATCCACACCCTGACCGCCGCCCCGCTGCCACTCACCACCGATGGCCGTCACGCCACCCTGGTGCTCAACGGCATTCGCCGCCGCAGTGCCTATCACCTTGAGGGCACCCGCCTGTGGCTGCCCGACCTTACCGTGACCAACCGCACCCAGCAAGTTGCCGCCCCCCAGGCCGATACTGCCAGCGGCACAGTCAAGGCACCGATGGACGGCGCCATCGTCGATGTACGCGTCAGCGCCGGTGAACACGTGACCAAAGGCCAACTGCTGCTGGTGCTCGAAGCCATGAAAATGGAGCACCCGCTCATGGCCGGCATGGACGGCGTGGTCAAGGGCGTGCAGGTGACACCGGGTGATCAGGTACGCAATCGCCAGGTTTTGCTGGAGATCGAATAACCACCTAGTCGGAACTACAAGGCCGGGCTACGCTCTATCCCCAACAGGAAAGGACGAGTACGGGAACCTGCACGATGCCTCATTGGCTGATTATTGACCTTGAAGCCACAACGGATGAAGGCGGCTGGCCCGTGACGGAGATGGAAGTCATCGAGATCGGCGCGAGCCTGGTGAACCGCCAGGGCCGCGAACTGGACCACTTCCAGCGTTTTGTGCGGCCGCTGCGCCGTCCATTGCTGACGCCCTTTTGTCGCAAACTGACCCATATCACCCAGGCCAATATCGACACCGCCGCGCCCTTCACCGAGGTGTGGCCGCTGTTCGAACGCTGGCTGGGCCAGCATCAGGCGCGCCTGGAAGGCTGGGCCAGTTGGGGTGACTACGACCGCGTGCAGTTGGAGCTCGAATGGCAACGCCATGGCCTGACCAGCGCCATGGCCCCCACGCCCCATGTCAACCTCAAGCAACGCTTCGCCAAGGCACGGCGCCTGGACAAGCCCCTGGGGCTCAATGGCGCCCTGCAATTGGCGGGGATGCAGTTCCAGGGCCAGCAACATCGAGCGCTGGAAGATGCACGCAACACCGCACGCCTGCTGCCGCTGATTTTGCCGGTCTAGGCAGCGCCCGAAGCCTTGGGCATACTGGCTCCCCCTTTTCCTTGCTGCTCAACTGTAGGAGCGAGCTTGCTGGCGCAGGTCGTTAATAACGCTGTAAACCGGGCACCCAGCGGTGCTCTCAGGTTTTTCGCGAGCAAGCTCGCTCCTACAGGGTGAGCGTAAAGCATCAACTTTTTCCGAGGATTCGCCCATGTTTAAAGTCAACGAGTACTTCGACGGCACCGTCAAGTCGATCGCTTTCGGCACCGCAGAAGGTCCGGCGACCATCGGCGTGATGGCCCCGGGTGAATACGAATTCGGCACCGCCCAGCGTGAAATCATGCACGTGGTGTCCGGCGCCCTGAGCGTCAAGCTGCCCGACGCCAACGACTGGGAAACCTTCGCCGCCGGCAGCCAGTTCAACGTACCGGCCAACAGCAAGTTCCAATTGAAGGTCGCGGTGGACACCGCTTACCTGTGCGAATACCGCGGCTGATCGCTGCGCCGCAAAAAAAATGCCCGTCTCCAGCGAGACGGGCATTTTTTATGGGCGCATGACTTATTCGAGGATGATCACCGGCATGCCCACTTCCAGGCGGCCCACGCCATCGTTGACCAGGTTCTGGCCAAAAATCGCGCCGTCCTCCGTCTTGCGGTAGGCCTCCAGCGTCACAAAAGGCTCACGGTCGGCGCTGCGCTCGCCGGTGTGCGGATCGATGGTGGTGAGAATGCAGCGTGAGCACGGCTTGACCGCGCGAAACTCCACATCACCGATGCGCAGGCGCTTCCAGCCGTCTTCGGCGAAGGCTTCGCTGCCCTCGATCACAAGGTTGGGGCGAAAACGCAGCATATCCATGGGACGACCGACTTTTTGCGAGAGGTCGTCGAGGGACGCTTGCCCGATCACCAGCAACGGATAACCGTCGGCAAACGCGACCTGGTCATCATCGCGGCCGTAACCCGCCTGGGTGGTGCGCGCACGCTCCAGGGGAATCTGCACCAGCCGCGTGGGCTTGCCGATAAACGCGCTGACCCAGGCGGCGGCTTCATCGCCGGCGTCCGGCACACGCAAGGTGTCGCGCCAGATGGTCACGCCGCGCAACTCGGCCTCGTTGCCAGGCAGCTCTACGTCCAGCGGCGCGTAGCCAGGCGAACTGAGGGTCAGGCCACCGCAGCTGTTCCACAGCGCCGACAGTTGGCTCATCTTCGCCACGGCGCGCTGGGTGAGGAAACGCCCACTGGCCTCATCCACCAGCATCCAGCGTCGATCCCCGTCCAACCCGAGTTTATCCAGGCCGATCTGTTGCAGAATTTCGGCCTTGCCGGACTTCAAGGGGTAACGGTACAACGCGCTGAGACGAAGCATGAGCCAACATTCCTGAGGGACAAAGCCGTCACCCTAAGGTCAAGCAGGGACTTCGTCCAGCATCAGTCGCTGGCGCACCACATCCACCAGCTTGTCCGGCTGGAACTTGGACAGGAAGTTGTCGCACCCGACCTTCTTCACCATCGACTCGTTGAAACTGCCCGACAGCGAGGTATGCAGCACCACATACAGCTGGCGCAGGCGCGGGTCGTTGCGGATTTCGGTGGTAAGGCGGTAGCCGTCCATCTCGGGCATTTCGGCGTCGGTGAAGATCATCAGCAGCTTGTCGGTCATCACGTGGCCCGCGTCGGCCCAGGCCTTGAGCATGTTCAGCGCCTTGAGGCCGTCGCTGGCAATGTGCATCTTCACGCCCAGTTGGCCGAGGGTGTCGCGCAATTGCGACAGGGCCACGTTGGAGTCGTCCACCAGCAGCACTTCGCGGCCACGGGCGCGTTCCAGCACCGGGTCGTCGAGTTTTTCGCGGGAGACCTTGGCGTTGTACGGCACGATCTCGGCGAGGACTTTCTCCACGTCGATGATCTCGACCAACTGGTCGTCGACCTTGCTGATAGCCGTGAGGTAGTGCTGGCGCCCGGCGCTGGTCGGCGGCGGCAGGATGGCTTCCCAGTTCATGTTGACGATGCGGTCCACGCCGCCCACCAGGAACGCCTGCACCGAGCGGTTGTACTCGGTGACGATGATGGTGCTGTTCGGCCCGGGGACCAGCGGCCGCATGCCGATGGCCTGGGACAGGTCGATCACCGGCAGGGTCTGGCCACGTAGGTTGACCACGCCGCAGACGAAGGGGTGGCGCTGGGGCATCAGGGTCAGCTTGGGCAGTTGCAGGACTTCCTGCACCTTGAATACGTTGATGGCAAACAGTTGCCGCCCGGCCAGGCGAAACATGAGGATCTCCAGGCGATTCTCACCCACCAGTTGCGTGCGTTGGTCTACCGTGTCGAGAATGCCGGCCATTAAGAGCTCCTGGTGTGCGCTGGAAAGTAATGCGCGAAGTGTTTGTGCAGTTAGCTTGTTATCGGCCGCAAGTGCCGGACCTTGACCCCGGTAAAATGCCACGTAAATCCATTGATGTCACACTGACATCATGCTTTACTGCCGAAGCCTGTTCATACGGCGGTACAGCGACGTTGCGCGACACTCAAATCGACGCAAGGTTCCGCCGTGTAAGGGATTCCCCTATGCACAATCAGGCCCAACCTGATATTCGCAGTATCTAATAGCCATTAATGTGACGCCATTCTCATTGCATGAATGGAGTCAGGCTTTTGTTTGCCATCCCAAGCCCTCGTCCTACGGGTCTTCCAGACGTTCACGTGGCGGCAACTGAAGGTGTGCAATTGAGCCCGTTCACGAGGGCCACCCACAGCCGTCGCCGTCACTCTAATAAACGTCCTACTGAAAACTCAGAAGCGACCTACAGATTCCAGTTATCTTTCAGCGGTAGTTTTACGCCATTCACCCGGTGCGACCTCTCATCACCCGACCTTATGTTGTGGAGACTTGCATGATGAACGACGGTAACGAGTGGCAACTTGCACTTCCTGAGTTCCTGCGCGAGGCTGAAAAGCTGCTGACCAAGTCGGAAGAGTGCCTGAGCCATCTGCATTTGATTCGAAACGACAGTGACGCCATCGACTGCATGAAAATCAGCCTGATCAAGCTCGCCGAAAAGGCCGATTGCCTGGCCCTGCAAGCGATCAGCGAGTTCTCTCGGCATATACAGGAAGTGATCGCCAACGCCGAAAACCCTTTGCAGTTGCATGATCAAGCCCTCGATGCACTGCACAACTGCCTGATATTGCTGGCCTGGCAGTTGGAACTGATCGATGCCAAGACCGGCCAACTGGTCATGGATAAAGAAGAACAGACCAAATTGATTGACACGGTCACCTTGCAGATTCCGCAAAAGGGCTTTAATTACACACCGCAACAAGGGATGCATCACTTGTCTTGAAGCGTTATCAGGTCGCCTTCAAACACGGTGTTATCTAAAAACGACAGATCCAATTAATCCGTTGGAACGTTAAGGCGCGCGCAGAGATATCAATTAGCCATTAACGATACAATCTCATTAAAATAATACAACCTCACTTAATTAACTCTGGGAATAACGCCCCGAGTGTTTTTGCGCACTTAATAAGCCTGCCAGGCAAGGCGCCTGGCGACCAACGGTAAGAGTGGTGGTACTATGCCCCGGTTCGAAGTGACTCAACTTCAGCTTGCTTGAAAAGGTTTCAAGAACGCATCCCAAACACAGCCCGGTCAGCCGCGACCGGTCTTCCCGCAGCGAACCTTTATTGGCTCCATCCGCTATGCATGCCAGCCTCAAGACATTCATCGCAAGGTCCGCGTCCCGCAGTCACGCACGCCGTTTGATCCTCATCCTGTGCCTCGCCTCGCTGTTGCTGAGCCTGTGGGCTTACACCCGTTCCGCGCCACTGCCGCTGATGGTGCTGCTGCTCAACCTGGCCATCTTGTTGGTGGTGGGCCTGCAACAGTGGTATTCGCGCAAGTCCATCAAGTTCCAGCCTCAGGAATTGGCCGATCGCCTGCTGCAAGTGCAGGAAAACGAACGCCACCGCCTCAGCCGCGAACTGCATGACGATATCGGCCAACTGCTGACCGCCGCCAAGCTGCAAAGCGAATGGCTCAAGCGCCGCCTGCCGGATGAGCTGCAAAGCCAGTGCAGCGTGCTGTGCAATACCCTGAATGAGACCCTGGCCAAGGTGCGCGACGTGTCCGCCATCCTCAACCCCCGGCAGCTTGCCAGCCTGGGCCTGGAAGCGAGCCTGCGCGCGCACCTGCTCAAAACCCTGGAAAACACCCCGGTGCACTGGAGCCTTGAGTGCCAGCAACGGCTGACCGGCATCCCTGAAGAAATGGCCGTGGCGGCCTTTCGCATTACCCAGGAAGCCGTGACCAACATGCTGCGCCACGCTGAGGCGCGCAATCTGCTGGTGCGCCTGCAACGCCTGCCCGAGGGCCTGTCGCTGACCATCTGCGATGACGGCCAGGGCTTTGCGCCCGCCATCAACCCCGGCCTGGAAGGTCAACGGGGCATGGCGGGCATGTCCGAGCGGATTGATCAGCTTGGCGGTTCATTATCCGTCAGCAGCCAGCCAGGCCACGGGACACGGATCGACGCGATTTTCCCCTGGGCGCCCCGCGCCCTCGAACGGGCAAGCGCCCCTAAGGTTATCGAGTGACCTGCACATTACTCCTGGTGGATGACCACGCACTGATCAGGGCAGGCATCCGTGCGCTGGTCCAGGATATTCCCGGCTACACGGTGGTCGGCGAAGCCAGCGATGGCGCGCAATTGCTGGAGCAGTTCAATACCTTGCTGCCGGATATCGTGCTGCTGGACCTGTCGATGAAGCACACCGGTGGCCTCGACGCCCTGCAGCAACTCAAGCGCGCACACCCCAAGAGCAAGGTGCTGATCCTGTCGATGCACACCGACCCGGAGCTGATCATGTGTGCGCTGGAAGCGGGTGCCCACGGCTACCTGCTCAAGGACACCACGGCCAACGAGCTGGAACACGCGCTGCTGGCCTTGCACAACAACGAGCGCTACCTGAGCCCGGCGATCGCCCATACCGTGATCAACCAGGCGCTGGTGCGCAGCCAGGGGCCCATCACGCCCGCCGGCCACAGCCATAACCTCACGGCGCGCCAATTGGAAATCCTGCGCCTGATCGTACGCGGCAAATCCACCCGCGAGATCGCCCACGGCCTGGGCCTGAGCATCAAGACCGTAGAAGCTCACCGTTCGCAAATCATGAAGCGCCTGCAGATATTCGACGTGGCGGGCCTGGTGTTATTCGCCGTGCGCGAGCAGATCATCAGCCTGGACGACTAGGGGCGAACCCACCGGCAGATGCACGCGCAGGGCCTTTGGCAAGGCCTCGAAGTGCAGGTCGTCACCTTCCAGCGGCTCGCCATCCAGGTTGATGTACAAACCCTGCGCGACCTTGATATTCACCCACGGCAGACGCGCACGCACGAACATCGCGTCCAGCTCCCAACCGTTGCCCATCAGCTCGCGCAAGGTGCCGACCACTTCCTGGGGCGCCGGCAGGATGCTGACGTCCAGCAAGCCATCATCGGCCAATGCGCCAGGGCACAGCACATGCCCGCCGCCCGCCTGGCGACCGTTACCGATGCCCAGCGCCAGCAGCTCGCCCTTCCAGTGAAAATCCGGCCCGTCCAGCTCGGCATAGGCGGCCTTCAACTCGCTGAAGCGCGTCAGGCCGGTGAACAGGTAGGCGGCGCCGCCGAGGACTTTCTTCAAATCTTCGGAGGTATTGGCGGTGACCTGACTGCCGAAGCCGCCGGTGGCCATATTCAGGAAAATTTGCCCGCCCACCTGACCGAGGTCGATTGCCCTCGCTGGCACGTCGAGCAACGCCAGGGCCCGAGCCGGCTCCAATGGCACACCGGCAGCCTTGGCAAAATCATTGGCGGTCCCCAGGGGCATCAGCACCAGGCTGGCATCGCCCTTGGCCTGGGCCATGGCCTCGGCCACATCGCGCAACGTACCGTCACCGCCACCGGCAATGATGTGGGTGTAACCACCCTCCAGGGCCTCCTTGACCAGGCGCTGGGCATCACCGCCCTCCCAGGTCACCCGCACCGCCAGCTCCCAACCTTGCTCGCGCCGGGCCAGCACGGCGCTGCGCACGTCCTCGTTGAGGGCTTGCTTGCCGTGGAGGATCAACAGTGCCTTGGGTGTGGTCATGGATGGCTTACTCCTGGATTCAAAGGTGCTTGAAGGATGTGGACCTTGGGCGACCGAAAAAAAGCCATGAATATTGAAAATTAATCCCGCGACTGGTTAGAAGTTATCCATCGCGCTGCACATCGACAGCTTGCCCTTGGGCGCAGGCTCCACGGCGACCCATTGCTTGGCGCCCGCCGGCAGTTCATGCAACTGGATCGAACAATTGGCATACATGGACGCCTGCACCATGTAATCCACCCCGGGCCGAGGCACGAAGGCCATGCTGGCGGAGCATTGCCGGGAATACTGCAATTGCCCCAGGTAATGAAAGGCGATCGGCTTGTTCGCCGGCACCACCAATTCCGACGACACCGCAGCCGCCCACGAATAAATCGGCCCAGGCATGCCCAGGCTTTCACCGTTGTGATCGGGGAAGCCCGCTTTCGTCGAGGCCATCACCCCGGCGCCCGGCACGTTCCAGTCCAGGCAGTCACGCCCCGGCACCGCCCGCACCAGACCATCGGTGATCAACCGCACGCGGGCGGTCTCGCCGGCCTGCGGTGCAACGTAACCGGTGGACAGGGAACGGATATTCGCCACCTGGCCGCAGCCGGTCAGCAGTACCAGCAACGCCACGGGAACCACACGTAAAAGGCTCATCAGCATTCAACTCGCAGAGGAATAAAGGGCCGCTTACGGCTGACGGCAATTCTGGTTGACCGACAGCTCTGGCGCCGGCTCGTACTTCACCTGCTGCAAGCCATCAGCGCCCTGGAAGATGAAGTATTTGATCCGGCAGTCCTTGAACATCGGCGAATAACCCTCAGCCCGGAAGCCTTGACCATCGACCTGCTTGGTCACCGCATTATTGCGGCTGACCACCGCCAGCACCTGGGCGTAACTCTGGCCCATCTTCACCCCCGGCTCGCCGGTGACCGTCATCGACGAGGCGCAACCGCCCAGCCCTGCCGCCGCCAATGCCAGCGCGACGCCGTACAGTCCATTGCGTAGATCGTTCATTCCTTGCTTCCTTTTAGTGATGGATCAGCGGCGGCCTTCGCACACTGGAGATTCGCCAATGCGGCCAAGCTTGCACAGGTCCAGATTATCCTTGCGGGTAAAGCCAGCGTCCTTCATGCAATAGAAGTGCTTCAGTTTCTCATCGATTGAGCCGCCGCCCGTGCCCGCCACATTGGCGTACCCGCACGCGAGCATGCTGCTCTTGACGCCTTCAACCGACACCCCGCTCTTTTGCCAATAGGTAAAATCAGGCGGCGGAGGTTGAAAGCCCCTGCCCGTGCAGCCGGTCGTTAACACCGCGCAAAAACTTAACAGCAGACACCGACTGAACATGGCGTTCTTCCTCATGGTTTAACTCGAACAAAGTGTGAGACACCGTCGGGTGAATCCCGCCAGAAAGGCTGGCAGGCTGGTCCGCCATCGCCATAGCAGTTGTGCACGGTGTTTTCGCCGCCCAGCACCTTCAGCCACTCCCATACACGAACGCTTCCCTCCGGGATCGTACCGCCTGTGCCAGCGTTAAACCCTACGCCGGGTGTTCGCGCAACGGGGTCGAAATTATGATTCTGGTACTGCAGCGCCATCGCCTCGCGTTGCTCCTCAGAACTGAACGTTGAGCGGTTCTGCAATATCCCCAACAGCGAGTCAGCCTTTTGCACCCCGTAGGCTGCACCAAAGAAGTTCATCGACGTCTGACCCAGAACGCCAGCGTTGGCGGGATCACGGGCCAATGATTCCATCGCACTGCCGGTGGTCAGCGTGCCCCGGCTGTGCCCGTCGATATGCAACCCGCTCTGACCGAACTGGACCATGTAGTCCTTGGTTTGCACGGTGGCATTGGATAAACCCCAGAAGTCATTTTCAAGGTTTTTCTGATACGCCGCGATCATCAGCTCGGACGTGAAATTGTTGGCTTTCTCAAAGTGGATCAAATATTGCGGCCCGGTATCGGCGGTGCTGTGCTGGTTAGCATATTTAGCGGCACCATCGATGTCGTTGAAAATGCCGTTGTTAGCGATATGCACCTTGCCGTCTGGCCCTTTCTTGAGGTGCTGTTTCTCTTCGTCGCTCAACTCCCGACGTTCAACCTTGCCGTCTTTATCAATCAACGCCTTGCCATCCTTGTCCTTCAAGACCTCATACACCCGCGCCTTCTCGATAAAGATCTTGCGATACGCCTCATCCGCCAACAACGAGACCTGGTGATAGAACTCACGCTTGATCTCCTGCTCGGCCTCGACCTTGCGCCCCATTTCCGCCACATCCAGGCGCTCCACGGCGGCATGGGCGGCTTCGGTGTTGCGGTTCAGGTTGGCAATTGTCTGGTCGACGGTCATGCCGCCGACCACGCGCTGGCGCTCGGCGTTGGTGATCACCAAGGTACCGGCGCTGATCGCGCTGCGGGTGTCGGTGGATTCGGAGTCGGAATCCGAGCCATTGTTGAGGCTGTTGGCGAGCAGCGCCTTGGCCGTGCCCAGCTTGCCGTCGAGCATGTCGGAACTCAGGTCGACCCCTGACGTCTTGGCGCTGGCTTCGGAAAAGTTGTGGATGTCGGATACCGTCAGCGTACCGGTGGTCAGGCTGTTCTTGCCGTCGGCGATGGCCTTGTCGGAACTGGCGATCACACCGCCCTTGAGGTCGGTATTGCCGCGCACGTTGATGTCGAAACCACCGTCGCCGGCGCGGATGCCCGATTGCTCGATCACGCTGGCGAAGTTGGACTTCTGCTTGCTGTTGGTCGAGCTGAAGCTCGCCGTAGCGGCACCGGCGCAGACCGGCGGGATACAGATGCTGATACCGGCGCTCATGCTTTTCTGCTGGGACGCAAAGGTGCTGGTGTCTTGCAGACTCTCGACATTCAAGTCGCCGCCGACGTCAGCCTTGACCTTGTCACCCGACACCACTGCGCCGCGAATCGTGGTGTCCTTGCCGGAAATCAGGCTGACCTGATTGCCGGCCGTCAGGTGGGTATTGCTCCAGACCAGGTCGTTGCCATCGGCATTGCCACGGCTCTGGGACGCCGAGGCATTGAAGCTCAGGCCATTTTTCTCGCCGCCAAAGGAGATGCCGATGCCAATGCTGCCGCTGATGCTCTTGTTGGTGCTGTGCTGCTCCATGGTGTTCTGCGCGCCCACCAGCAGGATATTGCCGTCGGCTTTCAACAACGCATCGTTGCCCGCCGTGATCTGGCTGCCCTGCACCGTCAGGTCGTTGTTGCGCGTGCCGCCACTGGACACAATCGACACATCCCCACCCGCCGCAACGGTCGAGCCGGCCGCGGTGCTGCCATTTTGTTCGCTCTTGCTCGAACTCTGGTTGGTGCCCAGGGAAATACTCAGGTTGATCCCGCCCATGGCGGCCGGATCAGCCGCCACCTGGGTATAGGCATCGCTGGCCGCCCAAGCGGTATTCAACGCCGCCAGGGTTTTCATGCGTTTGTCGTCGGTACGTTCGGCGGCCTTGTTCATGCGCTGGCCGGTTTGCACCGCATTCACGATCGGGTTGGTCAGGGTCAGGCTGACGCCCGTCTGCTTGAAGCGCTGCTCTGTCTGCATCGAGCTGAGGTTGCGCGCTTCGAGGATGTTGACCTCGGAGGCGTCGATCGACACATCCCCCTTGGGCGCGTTGACGTTGCTGCCCACCTGGCGGTACTCGCCACCCGCACTGACCAGCACATTGCCGTCAGTGGCGCCGATATTACTGGCGGCCGCCGTGCTCTGGCGCGAGCGCTCTTCATTGGTCTGACGCTGCGAGCCGATGGTGACGGCAATGGCGCCGCCGCTGAACATGCCGCTGGTTTTCACGTCCTTGCTGTGTTCTTCGCTGAGGTGCTCGGTGGCAGCCTGCACCTTGATGTCATTGCCTGCCGAAAGCAGCGTCCCCGAGGTCGAGACCACATTGCTGCCGGTGATCGCGATGTTGTTGCCGGCTTGCAGTACCGTCTGTTCACCACTCAGTGTCGCCGCCTGTGCGCTGGTCTGGCTCACCGTATCGCGGGTGGTGATGGTCTTTTTAGAGAACATGCCGTTACTGCCGGTGACCTTGTGCGCTTCATCGGCGCTGTTGAAGCGCTCGCCGGCTTCCACGTTGATATCACGCGTGGCACTGACGACCACGGCACCGGCGTCACTGCCGACTTGCGCGCCGCGCACATTCACGTCACGCCCGGCACCCAGGCGAACATCGCCGGCGCCTTGCACGGCGCTGCCGACTTCATTGCGCCCGGCTTCCTTGCGCCAGTTGCTCCCGTCCCACTGGTTAGCCTGGGTATAGGACTCACTCACGGTGCTCAAAGTGATGTCGTTACCCGCCACCAACGCGGTATTGCCGCCAGCGCCCGTGTTTTTGACCTCAGCACCTTGCAGGTTGATGTTGTTGCCGGCGGTGGCAAGCAGGTTGGCGGCAGGCGCCGAGACATAGAGCCCGGCCACGCGCGACAGGCCGGTGCGTGTGCCCTGATCGCTCTGGCTGTCGGTGGTGGTCGAACGCACATTCAGGTCATTGCCGGCACTCAGGGACAGGCGGTTGTTGGCGCTGATCAGGCCACCGATATTGTTGATGTCCTGGCTGGCACTGAGCGCCACCTCGTTGCCCTGGATCCGGCCACCGAGGTTATCAAGGTTCTGCACGCTGATGTTCACGCCGTCACGCCCGGACAGGCTGCCGGAGTTGACCAGGTCACCGCGCACATCGAGGTTCAACGTGCGCCCGGCCATCAATGCACCGGAGCCATCCACATCGCCCTCCCGGACCCGCACATACACCTGCGGCACCAGCACCTGGCGGACTTCGCCACTGGCCAGGGTGACGTCCTTGGCTACCAGCCAGACGATGTCGCTGGTCAACTGCGCCATTTGCTCGGCGGTCAGCGCCACGCCCGGAATCAGCTTCCACTGATCGGCCAGGGTTACGGCACTGTCGATCATGCCGCGATACTGCTCTTCGTCACTGGCATAGCCGTCGACAAAGCGCCGCCCGGTGAGTTGCGCCACTTGCTCGCGGATCAGCTTCTGCTCGTAGAAACCGTCGCCCAGGCGTTGCTGGGTCGCCGCCGGATCAAGGTTCAGGCGTTGCAGCATGTAGTCCGACGACAACCATTGGCGGTAATTGGCGAAACGCGGATCGGTCTCCACCAGGTAGCCGGCGGTGCTGCCGGGATTGGTGCGGAACAGGCTGCTGTTGGGCAGGTCCGGGTTGAAACCACCGGTACGAATCTGCTCCACCGCGCCGGCGGCATTCTGCTGGGTCAGCGCTTGCACCTGGCTGATCGGACTGACGGCGTAGGTTCTGCCAGCGCCGGAGAGATCACCCGTACCGACGGTGTTATCCGCGACCTTGGCCAGCACCAGTGCGCCGACCTGCGTACCCGTGCCATTGATGGCCGCGTACTCGCTGAACACGGTCGGTGTCAGCTTGATCTGCTGAATCAACGGTGCCGGCGTATACGCGGTAGTGCTGCGGCCCTGACGGTCGCGGCCCTTGCGCTGGATACGATAGAAGTTACTCAGCGTGCCGGTGTCGGTGGTGATGCGCTGGCCATCCACTTCGGTATTGATCACGCTGCCGACGTTGGCGTTCAGGGCCTGACCGGCAATGATCCGGCTCTTGTCGTTGATCACCTGGTCGGCGATCAGGGTGAGGTTGCCGCCGGCAAGCAGTTGCCCAGGGTCGGATTGGGTAATCCGCGTTTCTGTCACCTCGCGGGTGTAGTCATAGCGGTTCCAGCGGTCGTCATAGCCCTCCGGAGTGACCAGGTGCAGGACCTCATTGTTGTAGGTCGAGACCTGCTCTGGCGTGTAGCGATTGGTGGAGCCAGAGAGTTGGAATTCCTGCAGCACATCACGGGATACCACCGTCTTCTCGGTAGCAAAGTGCTCGTTGGTATTGCGAATAACCTTGGCGTTCACATTCAGGCTGCCCAGCGCTTCAACGGTCGCACTGGCATTGTTCAATTCCTGCGCCTGGCCGCTGGCGTTGCCGTTGGCATCCAGGGTCGCGCCGATCGCCAAATCGCCGGCACTGAAGATCAGGCCGTGCTCGCGGTTGTTCACCGACTGGCTGGCGATATCCAGACGGTTGCGCGCCGCAACCGTCGCGGCGACGCCCCCTTCCAGGGTGTTGTTCAGGGTCGTGGCGGCGATGGACAGGTGATCGCCGTAGATACGCCCGGTGCCCAGGTTGTTCAGCGTCGCGGTGTTGATCCGCGTGACCTCACCGTCGATCAACCCACGGTTATCCAGTTGGCTGGCCGCATTGACTTCGACCTGGCGCGCGCTGATCAGACCGCTGGCAGTGTTGTCGAGGGTGCTGGCGTTCAGGCGCAGCAGGTCACCGGCCTGGAAGCTGCCTTGGTTGGTCAAGCGCCCGCCGGTCTCGACCGTCAGGCCGCCGTTGGCCTGGAACACGCCGCTGTTGGTAAAGTCATTGGTCAGCCGAAACGTCAGGTCACCCAGGCTCAAGGCCTTGCCGCTGCCGCTGTAACGGGCACTGTCGAGTAGCAGGGATTGCCCGCCAATCAGCGTGCCCGCCGTGTTACTCACCGTCTGGCGTTTCTGGGCCAGGTCACGGTCGGCCACGGTCAGCGCACTGCCGGCCGAAACGATGCCTTGCTCGTTATCCAGGGTGCCGCTGCCGGTGATGTTCAGTGCCGCGTCGGAGACGATCGAGCCGCTGCGGTTGGTAACATCATCGGCGTCGATATTCACCGACTGCGCCTTGATGCCTTGGTTGGCGCCTTGGGTCGAGCTGTTATCGACACTGGCTGCCGTGAGCGCCAGATGGCCGTCGGCGCGCAACAGGCCGGCCTGGTTACTCAGGTGCTGGACGTCGACTTGCAAGGTTTTGGCACTGCCGATAAAGCCCTGGTCGTTGAGCAGTTGCCCGGCGCGCACATTCACCGCAGCCTGGCCAAGAATGCCGCCGCTGGTGCCGGAATTGCGGTTGCTCAGCAACTGGCCGTGAGTGTCCAGGGTCAGGCCCGACTTGGCCTGTACGGTGCCGCCATCATTGTTCAATACGCCGCTGTTGACCGTCAGCGTATCGCTGGCGTTGAGCGTGCCCTGAGCGTTGTCCAACTGCTGACCCTGGGTGTCGATCAGCAACTGCGCGCCGGTGATCACGCCGCCTTGGTTGTTCAAGCCCAGGGCGTTGAGGGTCAGCGCCTTGGCGGCTTCAAGACGGCCGCCCTGATTGTCGAGGCGTTGCCCGCGACTGTTGAGGATCAGCCCGGCGTCCACCGAACCCAGGGTGCCGCCCTGGTTGAGAATACTGTCGGCATTGACCGTCAGCGTCTTTGTGGCCGCGACGGTGCCTTGGGCGTTGTTCAACTGCCCGGCGTCAACGTCCAGCGCACCGCCGGCGGTGATCTGCCCGTTACGGTTATCGAGGCTGCCGCCGTTGAGGGACAGCTGCGCGGCGGTGACCAGTTTGCCGCGCTGATTGTCCAGGCGCTCGCGGGCGCTGACGTGCAAGTCGCCCTGCCCGCCGGATTGCACCAGGCCATCCTGATTGCCCAGCGTGTCGGCACTGACGTCAAGGCGGCCACCGCTGGCGAGGGTGCCGTTGCTGTTGTCGAGACCGTGCGCGACCGTGATGCGCATGCCCGCGCTGCTGGTCTGCACCCATTTGCCGCCGACGTTGGACAGGTCCACCGCAGTGGCGGTGATCTGTGCCGCGCCCACCTGCGCAGCATCGCTGAGCAAGGTTTGGTTGGCATTGGCGGTCAGGGCTTGGCTTGCGGTGACGCGACTGCGGCGCACATCGAGGTTGCCGGCAGTGCTGGTCAACGCCACGCTCTGGGCCGAGGTCTGGCTGTCGCTGAGGTCGACCGCTGCGGCGGTGGCGCTCAAGTGCTGTGCCGCAAGGTTTTGGCCTTTAGCCGTCAAGGTGCCGGCCGAGGTCAAGGTCAGCGAGCCGCTGCTGCCCAGCTTGCCGGTGCTGTCGACGCCAGCGGCCAGTGCGGAACCTGCCTGGCTGCGAATCGCCGACTGCGCGCCGGTGGTCGTCAGGCGCGCATTGCCCTGGGCGGACGCAATACCCTTGTTGTCGATATCCCCGGCAGAACTCAATGCCAGGTCGCCTTGGGCAAAGAGCGTACCGCTGTTATCGATGCCCTTGGCGGCCTCGGCGGTCAACTGCGTGGCGCTGCTGATCCGGCCGCTGTTCTCGATGCGGCCGTCACTGCCAATCACCACCTCGCCGGCACTGGCGCCGATCTGCCCGGCGTTGCGCACGCCGACGCCAGCACCGTTGCCCACCAGGGTGATCTTGCCGGCATACATGCCGCCCAACTGCGCCACATCGATGCCGACGGCAGGAGCGCTTGCCTGATTTTTATCGGTGGCGCCCGCCTTGATGCTCAAGTCCTTCGCCCAGATCCCAGCGTTGACTTCAACCGTACGCGCGATGATCTCGGTGTAGTCGGCGCGGGTGCTGTCCATGCCAGCCCCGCCGATGCTGACCTTGCCGCCGGAGACTTGATAGCCGCTGATCAGGCCGTTCTCGAACTGGGCGCGGCCCGTGGTCAGTGTCGCCCGGTCGGCGTTGATAAAGCCGCAGCCATCGCAGGCAATGCCCGACGGGTTGGCAATCACCACCTGGGCCTTGGAGCCTGCCACTTCGACAAACCCGCGCAAT
Organism: Pseudomonas sp. MIACH; assembly: GCF_001269925.1. Taxonomy (GTDB): domain Bacteria; phylum Pseudomonadota; class Gammaproteobacteria; order Pseudomonadales; family Pseudomonadaceae; genus Aquipseudomonas. Next base: position 275,837 of record NZ_LHVO01000033.1, on the reverse strand, counting down.
TGGCTCGGGTTGCTGGAATTGACCTCGTTGAGAATCACCCGTGCACTGCCGTTGGCCAGCGCCCGGTTGCCTTCGATCCAGCCGCCCAGTTGGGTCTGGCTGTTGGTCGCACCGTTGTTGAGGATCACGCCGCGCTTGTCCACATCGAACTGCGTATAGGTATTGCGCGACACGCCCGCCCCACTCGGCGCGGTGATATCCACCACGGGCGCGCCGTTGCCGGCGGCGCCGATCGTCGGGCGCTGACCGGCCGGCGCAGAACCGTCGACCACCACCTGGGCTTGCGCCGGCATCACCAGTGCGACCCAGCCCATCCCCACCATCAGCGCAAACCGCAGCGGTGTCAGGGTCACCACGGCGGTGCCGGGCTGGGACACGGCGCTCGCGGTGCCGGGCGCCTTGCACGCACTCTTGACGTTCTCGGCCACCACCATCATCAGGCCGCGAGCCTTGTTGAATACAATTCGATATAGATGCTTATTCATGCAGGTCCTTTGCGCGGTGGCTGATCAGAGCGCGTCGCTGGGTAACGGGTGAGTGGCAAACCAGGCTTGCGCCTCCAGGTCCAGGACGGCGATACCCTGGAAATTCATGACGCGCAGACCGCGCTCATCGCCTCGGTGGTACAGCGAACGGCAAATACGATTGGCCCACAGGCGCCGACGTAACAAGCTCATGACGCGCGGCGTATGGCCAAACGGCGCGACCCAGTCGCTGACCCACATGCGTTCGCCGCTGTTCCAGTCTTCCTGCGGCAGGCACACCGCCGGCTCGCGCAAATAACGCGCCTCGGCCTCGGCACTGAGGTTCAGCCACGACAGGAAAAACACCGGCCGCCCGTCTTCGCTGATCAAGATGAACTGGCGCAGCTTGATGGCCGGCAATAACAGGGTCGACAGGCTGTGCAACGGCGCATCCCGGTGCGCGGTCGAGTGCATCCACAGCCAGACCGCCGAGCCCAGTACCTGGGCTTCATCGATGGGGCTGTCGGCCTGTTCCGGGGCCAGCACTTGCAGGGTGTCGTGGCGCATGGGGGTCTCCTTCAAAATGACCAGTTGGCGCTGAAGCCACTGGTCACGTCGGCCGTCTGGAAGCCCTTGGGTTTTTCCAGGGGTTTGCCGGTATAGAGGTCATAGGAAAACTGCTTGTAGCCGCCGCGCAGGCCCACCACCGCACCCGCCAGGCGTCGGCCCGAAAGGTACTGGGTCGAATGCCCGCCGACTTCGCCGTAGTCCACACCCAGGTACAGTTCCTGACCGGTGTTGGCCAGGCTCAGGCCCAGGTCGTTGCTGAACGTCCAGCCGCGCTCGGCGGACAGAATCTGCTCGCCATCGAAGCCGCGCACGGTGTAGCGCCCGCCAATCGAAAAACGGTCCTGGGGGATCAGCGGCGTGCGGTTCCATTGCCCGCGCCAGCCGGCGATGTAGCGCAGCCGCTGCTCGCCCAGGGTGAACGGCAGTTGCAATTGCGCGTTGGCGGAAATCAACTGCGAGCGCGAGGTGCCTTCGCCGTTCTCTTCCTCGGGGGCGCGCAGTGCATCACGGGCACCGGTGCCACGGCGATAGCCCACGCCAAGGTCGAGGGTGCTGGCGCCGATAAACTCACGGTGATTGATCCCGGCCTGCCAGCCGGCCATGCGCCGGCGCTGCAGTTCGATTTCGGTGTCTTCGATGTAGTTGCTGGAGGTGCGGCTCCACCCGCCGACAGACACGGTGGTCTTGCGCACGGCATCGCGATAGATCACCCGCGACAGCTGGATTTCGTTGGTACGGCTGCGGCCACTGTAGGAATACGCCTGGTTAATCCCGGCAATCGTCTGGTGGTAGTCGTACTCGCTGGAGGTCAGGCTCAGTTGCCAATAATCGTAGGGCACCGAGTAATGCACGGTGTGGCCCTTGGAACCGCGGTCGCCACTCTGGCCGCCGCCCAGGTCGTGGTTGAAGCTGATGTAAAACAGATCGTTGAGGGTCGCCAGGTTATCCAGCGACAGGGCAACGTTGCCCTGATACTTGCCGGTCTGCTTGCTGCCGGAATCGTCCACCGACAGGCTGACCCGCACCGGCACCGCCTGCTTCCAGGCGATGACCACGTCGCTTTCCCCAGGCTGTGCGTTCTCGCCCTCGGCCGGGGTGATCTGCACATCCGCTTCGGCGGTGGGCACGCGCTTGAAGTTCTCCAGCGCCTGCTCGATGTCGCGCAGGTTCAGCACGTCACCGGCGGACGCGGGCATGGCGTTCCAATAGTGGGCGCGTGCGGAGGTGCCTTCGGCAAAACGGATGTGCTTGATGCGGCCCGGCACCAACACCAGCGACAAGGTGCCTTGGTTCAAATCCTGGGCTTGGGCCAGCACGCGGGTGGTGATGAAGCCCTTGGCGATAATCGCGTTCTGGATGCGTTTCATCGTCAGGTTGATGCCGGCGGCGCCGACGCAACGTCCTTGCACCGGATCATCGGACGGGTTGGCGGCGCGCAGGGCCCACTGGAAGTCTTCGGCCTGATCGCCACTGAGCACTATGCGGTCGATCTTGAAGCAGGGCGCTTCATTGCGCGGCAAGCGCAGGCCACCGGCGTTGTCTTGTGGCGCTTGCAGGCGCACGTCGGGCGAAGGCTCCAACTGCTCGCGCTGGGCGCGCTCACGCTGTTGCTGCAACAGCAATTGTTGCGCAGGTGCCTGGGGCTCAGCCGCCAGCGCCGCATAACTGGTTAGAAAACCAACAAGGGAGCAGGTCGCGACGCAAGACTGCAGCAAAACAGAGGGTTTTGTTCGAGGTAGAGCGTCGACAGACATTTCGCATCCTTGTGAATGAAACTTCCTACATGCGCAGGTTGGTCATCACAAAGACGTAAAAGTGCCATGGAGAAACATGGCACTGTGACACATTCGACACAATCAGCCGCAGCCGACACCCATGAACTTCAAGACCGAAGGCTCTAGCTTAAGGGATAGAGAGGTTTTGCACGGTATACACCGTGCAATCAGCTTTTGTGTAATTTACTCATCAACTGCGCCTCAGCCTGGGTCAAACCACACGACTGGGTCAGTTCATCCACGGTAGCGCCCATGCCCACCAACTTCGCCGCCTGGGCAAATGACAGGCTGGAAGGGTCACGCTGCTCGATCTGCGCCAGCTTGTCCGGCAACGGCGCAAGAATGGCGCGCAGTTCATGCACCTCATCCCCGACCTTCACCGCCGTCTGCTGGAAGTGATCAACCCGCTTGACCAGCTCCAGCACACGCCGATCACGCACCGCATCACGCTCGGCCTGCTGCAACGCCAATTCGCGCTGCTGGCGCATATAGCGCAGCAGAAAACCCAGGGTCCCGGCCCACAACAGGGCCAGGACAATCACCGCGACCTCAAGGAACAATCAGATGCTCTCCAGTTCCGACCATTCTTCTTCGCTCATCATTTTGTCCAGCTCAACCAGAATCAACAGTTCGTTGTTCTTGTTGCACACGCCCTGGATGAACTTGGCGGATTCCTCGTTACCCACGTTCGGCGCGGTTTCCACTTCCGATTGGCGCAGGTAAACCACTTCCGCGACGCTGTCGACCATGATCCCGACCACTTGCTTGTCGGCTTCGATGATGACGATACGGGTGTTGTCGCTGACTTCAACCGTGTCCAGGCCAAACCGCTGGCGGGTGTCGATCACCGTCACCACGTTGCCGCGCAGGTTGATGATACCCAGCACGTAGCTTGGCGCACCGGGAACCGGGGCGATCTCGGTGTAGCGCAGCACTTCCTGCACGCGCATCACGTTAATGCCGTAGGTTTCATTGTCCAGTTTGAAGGTAACCCATTGCAGGATCGGATCATCCAAACCTTGTGCGGACGCTGACTTGTTCATATCTCTGACCCCTTCAAATGCCGATGTAGGCGGCGTGTGTACGTCTTTTGGCCGCACGCGCGTGCGGCCCTTATTGTCCAATCAACTGCGTTTGTTCAGCGGCATCGCTTTAACGGCACCACTGGCGATCAACTCGGCCAGTTCGGCGACATCCAGCAATGCGCACATGTGTTCGATCACGGTGCCTGCCAGCCAAGGCCGCTGGCCCCGGTGGCTGCGCCATTTGATTTCATTCGGGTCCAGGCGCAGCGAGCGGCTGACTTGATGCACCGCCAGCCCCCACTCGTAGCCCTGCACCGAAATCACGTATTGCAAGCCTTGGCGAAAATCATCGCGGTAGCGATCGGGCATCACCCAGCGCGCGGTGTCCAGCACCTTGAGGTTACCGGCCTGGCTCGGCAGGATGCCGAGGAACCACTCCGGCTGCCCGAACAGTGGGGTCAACTCCTGGCCTTCCAGGGAATAGATCGAGCCCAGGCACACCAGCGGCACCGCAAGGGTCAACCCGGCGACGTCGAACAGCAAACATTCGAACGGTTCGGCAGCCCAGGCCGGCCGGTCATCGCCGCTCACCGGAGGTGGCGTGATGCTCGGTGGCATGTGCACTTCCACGACCGGCTCGACCACCGCAGGTGCAACAGGCATGACCACCGGAACGGCCACCGGCACAATCACCGGCGCGACATGTGCATCGCGGGCCTGTTCTTCCAGTACAGCCAACTGGAACTCATCCAGGCTGCTCGAGGACGGCACTTCGACCGCAGGCTCCAGCACCAGGATCGGTTCCGACAATTCTTCGGCGGTCGCGTCCTGCAGCAAGGCATCCAGGTAGGATTCCAGTGCCAGTTGCGGCCGGGTCTTGACCTTGAGTTCGACGGGACGATTCATCATCAAGCTACCTGTGCCACGAGCTGCTGGGACAGCAGGTGCTTGAGCAACGCTCGGTAAGCCAGCACGCCACGGCTTTTACCGTCGAACTGCGACGGCGTGAGGCCGGCACGGCTGGCATCGCGCAGACGCGTGTCCACCGGGATATAGCCATTCCAGATGGTCTCCGGGTAGGCGTCGCGCAGTACGCGCAAGGTACCGAGGGAGGCCTGGGTACGGCGGTCGAACAGGGTCGGCACGATGCTGTAGGGCAGCGCCTGTTTGCGCGAGCGGTTGATCATTGCCAGGGTGCTGACCATACGTTCCAGGCCCTTGACCGCCAGGTGCTCGGTCTGCACCGGGATCACCAGTTGCTGGCTGGCCGCCAAGGCGTTGACCATCAGCACGCCGAGCAGTGGCGGGCTGTCGATGATCGCGTAGTCAAAGTCCTGCCACAGCTGCGCCAGGGTCTTGGCGATCACCAGGCCCAGGCCGCTCTGGCCCGGCGACTGGCGTTCAAGGGTGGCCAGTGCGGTGCTGGACGGCAGCAGGGAAATACTGTCGTTGCTGGTAGGCAACAGCAATTGCCCCGGCAGGTCGGCCGGTACGTTGCCTTTGTGCAGGAACAAGTCGTAGTTGCTGTGCTCCAGCGCATCCGGGTCGTAGCCGAAATAGCTGGTCATCGAGCCGTGGGGGTCGAGGTCGACCACGACCACACGCTTGCCCGCCTCGGCCAGCAAGCCGGCTAAAGCGATGGAGGTGGTGGTCTTGCCGACTCCACCTTTTTGATTGGCAACTGCCCAGACTCTCATTCGGATGGTTCCTCCCGGTGGGCACACGCGCGACCGAGACATTGCATAGGGTTATTGAGCCGGTGACGGAGAATTGACGGCACTCTGCCGAACCGGCGGCTTTGCAGGGGCCGGTGCAGTTTGTGTGCCAGCGCGCTTCAAGGCCGCGTCCGGTGTTGCATTAGCCGTACCGGTGCCGGTCAGGCTACGGCGCACATCCAGGTTGCGTGACACCACCAATACCACCCGACGATTGCGCGCGCGGCCTTCAAGCGTGGCGTTATTGGCCACCGGCTGGAACTCGCCATACCCCACCGACGCCAGGCGCCCAGGGTTCACGCCCTGCATCGCAAGCATGCGCACGATGCTCGCGGCGCGGGCCGAGGACAGTTCCCAGTTGGTCGGGTACTGCGCGGTACTGATCGGCACATTGTCGGTAAAGCCTTCAACGTGGATCGGGTTTTCAAACGGTTTGAGGATCGCCGCCACCTTGTCGATGATGGTGAATGCCTGGTCGCTGGGCAACGCATCGGCACTGGCGAACAGCAGGCTGGAATTGAGTTCGATCTCGACCCACAACTCATTGCCGCGCACGGTCATCTGGTTGGAGCTGATCAGGTCGCCGAACGCGGCGCTGATATCGTCGGCAATGCTTTTCAGCGGGTCGCTGGTACCGCCCACGCCGGCAGCGGTTTCGTCGCTGTCGTTGACCAGCGGCTTGGCCGGGGTCACGGTCTTGGGCCGCTCTTCACCAATCGGGATCGGCTTGAGCGAACGGTCGGTGTCATTGAATACGCCGATCAGCGCCTGGGAAATAACCTTGTATTTGCCTTCGTTGATCGACGAGATGGAATACATCACCACGAAAAAAGCGAACAGCAAGGTGATGAAGTCCGCATAGGACACCAGCCACCGTTCGTGGTTGACGTGTTCTTCAGGCTCGCGACGGCGACGGCTCATTGGCGATTACCTCCGCAAAACAAATCAACTGTAGGAGCGAGCTTGCTCGCGAAAATCGTCAACGATAACGCGGGCATCCTGGATGAACGCGTTGTTCTCGGGTTTTTCGCGAGCAAGCTCGCTCCTACAGGGTTCATGACCATCAATCCATGAAGCCCTGGAGCTTCAATTCGATGGAGCGCGGGTTCTCGCCCTCGGCAATCGACAGGATGCCTTCCAGCAGCATCTCGCGGTAACGGGACTGGCGCATGGCAATCGACTTGAGCTTGCTGGCCACCGGCAACAGCACCAGGTTGGCACTGGCCACCCCGTAGATCGTCGCGACGAAGGCCACGGCAATACCGCTGCCCAACTGCGACGGATCGGCCAGGTTGCCCATGACGTGAATCAGGCCCATCACCGCCCCGATGATGCCGATGGTCGGCGCGTAGCCGCCCATGCTTTCAAACACTTTGGCGGCATTGATGTCGCGACTTTCCTGGGTGTAGAAATCCACCTCCAGGATGCTGCGGATCGCTTCCGGCTCGGCGCCGTCGACCAGCAATTGCAGGCCTTTGCGCGAGTAGCTGTCGGGTTCGGCATCAGCCACGCCTTCAAGGCCCAGCAGGCCTTCCTTGCGTGCGGTGAGGCTCCAGTTGACCACCCGGTCGATGCCACCGGCCAGGTCGACACGCGGCGGAAAAATGATCCAGATGACGATCTGCATCGCACGCTTGAACGAACTCATCGGTGACTGCAACAACGCGGCGCCCACGGTGCCGCCGATCACGATCAACGCCGCCGGGCCGTTGGCCAGGGCGCCCAGGTGACCGCCTTCGAGGTAGTTGCCGCCGATAATGGCGACAAACGCCATGATGATGCCGATCAGGCTCAAGACATCCATCAGAGGCAGGCCTCCACCAGATGCTTGCCGATGTCATCCAGGCTGTAGACGGCGTCGGCCAGGTCAGCTTTGACGATGGCCATGGGCATGCCATAGATCACGCAACTGGCTTCGTCCTGGGCCCAGATCGCACTGCCGCCCTGCTTGAGCAGGCGCGCGCCTTCACGGCCGTCGGCGCCCATGCCGGTGAGCACCACCGCCAGAACTTTGTCGCCGTAGGACTTGGCCGCCGAACCGAAGGTGATGTCCACGCACGGCTTGTAGTTGAGGCGCTCATCACCCGGCAGGATTTTGATCGCGCCACGGGCATCGACCATCATCTGTTTGCCGCCTGGGGCCAGTAACGCCAGGCCAGGGCGCAGGATGTCACCGTCCTCGGCTTCCTTGACGCTGATGCGGCACAGCTTGTCCAGGCGCTCGGCAAACGCCTTGGTGAAGGCGGCGGGCATGTGCTGGATCAATACGATCGGCGCCGGGAAGTTGGCCGGCAATTGAGTCAACACGCGTTGCAAGGCGACCGGACCGCCGGTGGAGGTGCCGATGGCGACCAGCTTGTAGGCCTTGCGCTTGGGCGCAGGCGAATGGGCAGCAGAGGCTGCCGACGTACGAACCGGCGGTGCGGCAGGCCGTGCAACCGGCGCAGGCGCCGGGCGGTTGAACGACGAACTGGTCGGTGCAGCCGGTGCAGCCACCGGTGCCGGCGCAGGGGCTGGCGCGCTGAACAGGCTGCGACGGTTGCTGCGGGAAATACTGTGGACTTTCTCGCACAGCAGTTGCTTGACCTTCTCGGGGTTGCGCGAGATGTCTTCGAAATTCTTCGGCAGGAAGTCCACCGCACCCGCATCCAACGCGTCGAGGGTCACTCGGGCGCCTTCGTGGGTCAGCGAGGAGAACATCAATACCGGGGTCGGGCAGCGTTGCATGATGTGCCGAACTGCCGTGATGCCATCCATCATCGGCATCTCGTAGTCCATGGTGATCACGTCCGGTTTCAACGCAATGGCTTGATCAATCGCCTCTTTGCCGTTGGTGGCCGTGCCGACCACCTGGATGCTTGGATCGGCGGAAAGAATTTCCGAGACGCGGCGGCGGAAGAAACCCGAATCGTCCACCACCAGGACCTTGACTGCCATAAACACTCCGTTAGGTGGGGCGGGCAAGACCGCCCTGCCCCACCAGAATCAAATACGCCGAGCGGCGTAACGCTTGAGCATGCTCGGAACATCGAGAATCAGTGCGATCCGACCGTCACCGGTAATGGTCGCACCCGACATGCCCGGGGTTCCCTGCAGCATTTTGCCCAAAGGCTTGATGACCACTTCTTCCTGGCCCACCAGTTGATCGACGACAAAGCCGATTCGCTGGGTGCCCACGGAGAGAATCACCACATGGCCCTCGCGCTGCTCTTCATGGGCAGCCGAAGCAACCAGCCAGCGCTTGAGGTAGAACAGGGGCAACGCCTTGTCCCGAACGATCACCACTTCCTGGCCGTCCACCACGTTGGTGCGTGACAGGTCGAGGTGGAAGATCTCGTTGACGTTGACCAGCGGGAAGGCAAATGCCTGGTTGCCCAGCATCACCATCAGGGTCGGCATGATCGCCAGGGTCAACGGCACCTTGATGACGATCTTGGAGCCCTGGCCCTTGGTCGAGTAGATATTGATCGAGCCGTTGAGCTGGCTGATCTTGGTCTTCACCACGTCCATGCCCACGCCACGGCCCGACACGTCGGAAATCTCGGTCTTGGTCGAGAAGCCAGGGGCGAAGATCAGGTTGTAGCACTCGGTGTCGGTCAGGCGGTCGGCGGCGTCCTTGTCCATCACGCCACGCTTGACTGCAATATTGCGCAGAATCGTCGGGTCCATGCCCTTGCCGTCATCGGTGATCGACAGCAGGATGTGGTCGCCTTCCTGTTCCGCCGCCAGGATCACCTTGCCGCCACGGGACTTGCCCGAGGCTTCACGTTCTTCCGGGGTTTCGACACCGTGGTCGACAGCGTTGCGCACCAAGTGGACCAGCGGGTCGGCCAGGGCCTCGACAAGGTTTTTGTCGAGGTCGGTTTCTTCACCCACCAGTTCCAGGTTGATCTCTTTCTTCAGTTGGCGCGCGAGGTCGCGAACCAGGCGCGGGAAGCGGCCGAAGACTTTCTTGATCGGCTGCATCCGCGTTTTCATCACCGCGGTTTGCAGGTCGGCGGTGACCACGTCGAGGTTCGACACGGCTTTCTGCATGGCTTCATCGCCACTGCTCAAGCCCAGGCGCACCAGGCGGTTACGCACCAATACCAGCTCGCCGACCATGTTCATGATGTCGTCCAGCCGCGCGGTATCGACCCGTACGGTGGTTTCGGCTTCACTGGCCGGTTTTTCCGCGACGGGTGCCGCAGCGGCACGTGCCGGAGCCGGGGCAGCAGCGGGCGCAGGCGCAGGCTTGGCGGCCGGCGCGGCAGCTTTGGCAGCGGGTTTGGCCGCAACCGGTGCCGCCGTGGCCACGGCAGCAGCCGGGGCGACTTCGGTGAACTTGCCTTTGCCGTGCAAGTCGTCCAGCAGCGCTTCGAATTCGTGATCGGAGATCAACCCATCGTCCGCAGGCTTGGCAGTGGCAGCGGGTGCTGCGGCCGTAGCGGCGACTTCCGGCAAGGCGTCGGCCGCAAAGGTGCCCTTGCCATGCAACTGGTCGAGCAAGGCTTCGAATTCGTCGTCAGTGATGTCGGTGCTGGCAGACGCGGCAGGCGCATCCACCGCAGCAGGGACAGCACCGGCAGGCGCTACGGCGTCGGCCGCGAACTGACCTTTGCCGTGCAACTGGTCGAGCAAAGACTCGAACTCAGCGTCGGTAATGTCTTCGCTGCTCGGCGCGACAGCCGGGGCAACGGCGGCCGGAGCTTCGGCCTCGGCCTTGACGGCACTGAGGGAGTTGAGCAGTTGTTCGAACTCACTGTCCGTCACATCTGCTTCAGGCTCCGCCACCGGTTCCGGTGCGGCTTCGACCACCGGCGCTGCCGTGGTGTCGGCCGGCTCTGCATAGCGCGCCAGGGCGGCCAGCAGTTCCGGAGTGGCTGCGGTGATCGGGGCACGCTCGCGAACTTCGCTGAACATGCCGTTGACCGCATCCAGTGCTTCGAGAATCACGTCCATCAACTCCGAATCAACGTGACGCTCACCCTTGCGCAGGATGTCGAACACGTTCTCGGCGATGTGGCAGCACTCCACCAGCTCATGGAGCTGGAGGAAGCCGGCGCCCCCTTTTACAGTATGAAAACCGCGAAAAATTGCATTGAGCAGGTTCGCATCATCCGGGCGGCTTTCCAGCTCGACCAGTTGTTCGGACAGTTGCTCTAAAATTTCGCCGGCCTCTACAAGGAAATCCTGAAGGATCTCTTCATCGGCGCCGAAGCTCATGTGGGTGCTCCTTAGAAGCCTAAACTGGATAACAGGTCATCTACGTCATCCTGACCTGACACAACGTCTTCACGTTTATCGGCATGAATCTGCGGACCTTCACCCTTGGCGAGATGTTTTTGTGGATCTTTTTCCGAGAGGATCGCTTCGCGGTCATGTTCGATGCCGGCAAAACGGTCGACCTGGCCGGCCATGAGCACCAATTTGAGCAGGTTGCTTTCCACTTCGGTGACCAACTGGGTCACACGCTTGATCACCTGACCAGTCAGGTCCTGGTAATCCTGGGCGAGCAGAATGTCATTGAGGTTGCTGGCAACCGTGCGGTTTTCCTGCTCGCTGCGTGACAGGAACCCTTCGACTCGACGGGCCAGCTCACGAAACTCTTCTGCACCGACTTCACGGCGCATGAAGCGGCCCCAGTCGTTGCTCAGGGCGTGGGCCTCAGTGGCCATGCCGTTGACCAGGGGCGTGGCGTTTTCCACCAGGTCCATGGTGCGGTTGGCCGCCGCCTCGGTCAGCCTGACCACATAGGACAGGCGTTCGGTGGCATCGGTGATCTGCGAAATCTCTTCGGCCTGGGGCATGTGCGGATCAATCTGGAAATTGACGATCGCACTGTGCAGCTCGCGTGTGAGCTTGCCCACTTCCTGGTACAGGCCGCGGTCACGGGTCTGGTTGAGCTCATGGATCAACTGCACCGCGTCGCCGAAATGGCCTTTTTCAAGGCTGTCGACCAACTGGTGAGCATGCTTTTTCAGGGTCGACTCAAAGTCGCCCAGTGACGTTTCTTTATGCTCCATAGCTCCCCCGCGATGGCATTAGCCGTGGATGCGTTCGAAGATCTTTTCGATCTTCTCTTTCAAGGCCTGTGCAGTGAATGGCTTGACCACGTAACCGTTGACCCCGGCTTGGGCGGCTTCGATGATCTGTTCACGCTTGGCCTCGGCGGTCACCATCAACACGGGAAGGCTGCGCAGTTTTTCGTCGGCACGCACGTGGCGCAACAAGTCGATACCGGTCATGCCCGGCATGTTCCAGTCCGTTACCAGAAAGTCGATGCTCCCGCTGTTGAGGATCGGAATCGCCGTCAGGCCATCATCCGCCTCGACCGTGTTTGTGAACCCCAGGTCACGCAACAGGTTTTTTATGATCCGCCGCATCGTTGAGAAGTCATCAACGATGAGGATTTTCATGTTCTTGTCCAATTCGACCTCCAAGCAGTCTTAAACGCGCCCAGCACCTGGACGCGCCATTTCAATCAACAGGCATTACACAACAAGGACTGCCGGGGGCACCACGGGTCGAACCCGCGAAGGCCAATCACCTTCGCGGTATCGCTTTGCAATGCTCCCCACACTGCCTGTCAGCGCGCTCGCCACTCTCCCAAACGCCCCCGCAAGCGGGCCGCGCACTGGCTGTGCAACTGGCTGACACGCGATTCGCTGACCCCCAGGACCTCACCGATTTCCTTGAGGTTCAGCTCTTCGTCGTAGTACAGCGCCAACACCAACCGCTCGCGCTCCGGCAGGTTGGCAATGGCGTCCGCCAACGCCCCCTGGAAACGTTCGTCTTCCAGGTCACGCGACGGCTCCATATGCGCGCTCGCGCCGTCCTCGTGCAGCCCTTCGTGCTCGCCGTCCTGCAACAGGTCGTCGAAACTGAACAGGCGGCTGCCCAAGGTATCGTTCAAAATCCCGTAATAATCGTCGAGACTCAATTGGAGTTCGGCCGCAACTTCGTGATCTTTAGCGTCGCGACCGGTTTTTGCTTCAATTGCCCGAATTGCGTCACTGACCATGCGCGTATTGCGGTGCACCGAGCGTGGCGCCCAGTCACCCTTGCGCACTTCGTCCAGCATCGCGCCACGGATACGGATGCCCGCATAGGTCTCGAAACTTGCACCCTTGCTTGCGTCGTACTTGGTCGACACTTCGAGCAGGCCGATCATGCCCGCCTGGATCAGGTCTTCGACCTGGACACTGGCGGGCAGGCGTGCCAGCAGGTGATAGGCGATCCGCTTGACCAGCGGCGCATAGCGCTCGATCAACTCGCCTTGACTGTCACGGGCAGACTTCTTGTACGCGTTATAGCCGTTCGCTGTCATAGCACCGGTCCTGCACTCGTCTGATGCACCAATCGCTCGACGAAAAACTCCAGATGCCCCCGAGGGTTGGCAGGCAACGGCCAGGTATCGACCTTCTGGGCAATAGCCTTGAACGCCAATGCGCATTTGGAGCGAGGGAACGCTTCGTAGACTGCACGCTGCTTTTGCACAGCCTTGCGCACACACTCGTCGTAGGGAACTGCGCCGACGTATTGTAAGGCCACATCGAGAAAGCGATCCGTGACCTTGGTCAACTTGGCGAACAGGTTGCGACCTTCCTGCGGGCTCTGGGCCATGTTGGCCAGGACGCGGAAGCGGTTCATGCCGTAGTCGCGGTTAAGCAGTTTGATCAGGGCGTAGGCGTCGGTGATCGAGGTGGGTTCATCGCAGACCACCAGCAAGACTTCCTGCGCCGCGCGCACGAAGCTGACCACGGACTCGCCGATCCCGGCGGCGGTGTCGATCACCAGCACGTCGAGGTTGTCGCCGATATCACTGAATGCCTGGATCAGGCCGGCATGCTGCGCCGGACTCAGGTGCACCATGCTCTGGGTGCCGGAGGCGGCCGGCACGATGCGGATCCCGCCAGGGCCCTGGAGCAGCACATCGCGCAGCTCACAGCGTCCCTCGATCACATCGGCAAGGGTGTGTTTGGGCGTCAGCCCCAGCAGAACGTCGACGTTCGCCAGCCCCAGGTCAGCATCCAGCAGCATGACGCGACGGCCAAGCTCTGCCAGGGCCAGGGACAAATTCACTGACACGTTAGTTTTTCCGACGCCACCTTTGCCGCCGGTCACCGCGATCACCTGTACGGGATGCATGCTGCCCATTTTATTTCTTTACCTTGTCTTGCTTAGACGCAGGCTACATGGCTTGGCCGCGTGAATCGCTTGCAGACCATCGATGTAGGTACATTTCACGGTGTTCATCGCGCCTCAACCCACCCGCTTTGCCGGGTTGTGGTAAAGGTCGGCGAACATATCGGCCATCGCTTCCTCGCTAGGCTCTTCTTGCATTTGCACGCTCACGGCGCGGCTGACCAACTGATGACGGCGCGGCAGATGCAAATCATCCGGGATCCGCGGCCCGTCGGTCAGGTAAGCAACCGGTAGTTCATGGCTGATAGCCAGGCTCAACACTTCGCCCAGGCTGGCGGTTTCATCCAGTTTGGTCAGGATGCAACCGGCCAGACCGCAACGCTTGTAGCTATGGTACGCAGCGGTAAGAACCTGTTTCTGGCTGGTGGTTGCAAGCACCAGGTAATTTTTTGACTTGATGCCGCGCCCGGCCAGGCTTTCCAGTTGCATGCGCAACGCCGGATCGCTGGCTTGCAGGCCGGCGGTGTCAATCAGCACCACACGCTTGCGCAGCAACGGATCGAGCGCGTTGGCCAGGGACTGGCCCGGGTCGACGTGGGTGACCGGCACATTGAGGATACGGCCCAGGGTCTTGAGCTGTTCCTGGGCGCCGATGCGGTAGCTGTCCATGCTCACCAGCGCGATGTTATTCGCGCCGTACTTGAGCACGTAACGCGCCGCCAGCTTGGCCAGGGTGGTGGTCTTGCCCATGCCGGCAGGGCCGACCATGGCAATCACGCCGCCCTCTTCCAGGGGTTCGATTTCCGGGGTGGCGATCATCCGCGCCAGGTGGGCCAGCAACATGCGCCAGGCCTGGCGAGGCTCTTCGATTTCGGTGGTCAGCGCCAGCAGGTCGCGGGACAACGGTCCGGACAGGCCGATGCGTTGCAGGCGACGCCACAGGTTGGCCTGTTGCGGCTTGCTGCCTTGCAGCTGGGTCCAGGCCAGCGACCCGAGTTGCACTTCCAGCAGTTCGCGCAGGCCGTTGAGTTCAAAGCGCATCGAGTCGAAGACGCGCTGGTCGACTGCGGCAGCCGGGGCTGGCGCAGCAGGACGCGGCGGTTCGATAAAGGTTGGTTCGACCAGCGGCTCGGCGGCGGTCAGCGGCAGGCCGGCGAACAACTGGCGATTGGTGGTGGCATCGCTGTCGCCACGCATGCTCAGTTCAGCCTGGGCCGAGACGATGCGCGACGCAGTCTTGCGCAGCTCGTCTTCAAGCTCCATGTTCGGCACACGCGGCGCCAACGCCGAGGGGGTGTAATCCAGGGCAGCCGTCAGCTCGACACCGCCGGCAATACGACGGTTACCGATAATCGCGGCGTCGGCGCCCAGCTCATCGCGGACCAGTTTCATGGCCTGACGCATATCGGCGGCGAAAAAACGCTTAACTTGCATAACCCACTACCCTCAGCCGTTGGGCCCTACTGTCGCGACGATAGTCACTTGCTTGTTGTCAGGAATTTCCTGATAAGCCAAAACGTGCAAATTCGGTACTGCCAGACGTCCAAACCGCGACAACATCGCCCGAACCGGGCCTGCCACCAGCAGAATCACCGGTTGGCCCTGCATTTCCTGGCGCTGTGCAGCGTCGATCAACGAACGCTGCAGTTTTTCAGCCATGCTTGGCTCCAGCAGAACGCCCTCTTCCTGGCCTTGTCCCGCCTTCTGAATACTATTGAGCAATATTTGTTCCAACCTTGGTTCCAAGGTGATCACAGGCAGCTCGGAGTCAAGCCCTACAATGCTTTGCACGATTGCGCGGGACAATCCGACACGCACTGCGGCCACCAGCGCGGCGGTATCTTGACTCTTGGCGGCGTTGTTGGCGATAGCCTCGGCAATGCTGCGAATGTCGCGCACCGGCACCTGTTCGGCCAGCAACGCCTGCAGCACCTTGAGCAGTTGCGACAGTGACAGCACGCCCGGCACCAACTCTTCCGCCAGTTTTGGCGAAGCCTTGCCCAGCAACCCCATCAATTGCTGGACTTCTTCGTGACCGATCAGCTCATGGGAGTGCTTGTACAGAATCTGGTTGAGGTGCGTGGCGACCACCGTACTGGCGTCCACCACGGTGTAGCCCAGGGACTGCGCCTGGCTGCGCTGGCTGATTTCGATCCACACCGCGTCCAGGCCAAAAGCCGGATCTTTGGCGGTGATGCCGTTGAGGCTGCCGAACACCTGGCCGGGGTTGATTGCCAGCTCGCGGTCCGGGTAGATCTCGGCTTCGGCCAGGATCACGCCCATCAGGGTCAGGCGGTAGGCACTGGGTGCCAGGTCGAGGTTGTCGCGGATGTGCACGGTGGGCATCAGGAAGCCCAGGTCCTGGGACAGCTTCTTGCGCACGCCCTTGATCCGCGCGAGCAACTGGCCGCCCTGGTTGCGGTCCACCAATGGAATCAGGCGATAGCCGACTTCCAGGCCGATCATGTCGATAGGCGTCACGTCGTCCCAGCCCAACTCCTTGGTTTCCTGGGCGCGCGCCGGGGATGGCAGCAGTTCCTGCTGGCGCGCCACTTCCTGCAGGGCCTGGACCTTGACCGCATTTTGCTTTTTCCAGAACAGGTAGGCAGCGCCGCCCGCCAGGGCCGCCATGCTCAGGAACGACACATGGGGCATGCCCGGCACGATGCCCATGATCGCCATGATGCCCGCTGCCACGGCCAGGGCCTTGGGCGAGGCAAACATCTGCCGGCTGATCTGCTTGCCCATGTCTTCGGAGCCCGAAGCACGGGTCACCATGATGGCTGCCGCTGTAGATAACAACAGTGATGGCAATTGCGCCACTAAACCGTCACCGATGGTCAGCAAGGCGTATACCTTGCCCGCATCGCCGAAGGTCATGCCGTGCTGGAAGATCCCGACCGCCATGCCGCCGATCAGGTTGATAAACAGGATCAGCAGGCCGGCGATGGCGTCACCGCGCACGAATTTGCTGGCACCGTCCATGGAGCCGTAGAACTCGGCTTCCTGGGCCACTTCCAAACGGCGGGTCTTGGCCTGGTTCTGGTCGATCAGACCGGCGTTGAGGTCGGCGTCGATGGCCATCTGTTTGCCGGGCATGGCGTCGAGGGTAAACCGCGCGCTCACCTCGGAAATCCGCCCGGCGCCCTTGGTCACCACCACGAAGTTGATGATCATCAGGATCGCGAACACCACGATACCGACCACGTAGTTACCGCCGATCACCACCTCACCGAAGGCCTGGATTACCTTACCGGCGGCGGCGTGGCCGTCTTGGCCGTGGAGCATCACCACCCGCGTGGACGCCACGTTCAGCGCCAGCCGCAGCAGGGTCGCCACCA
The DNA here is from genome assembly GCF_001269925.1 of Pseudomonas sp. MIACH. GTDB lineage: Bacteria > Pseudomonadota > Gammaproteobacteria > Pseudomonadales > Pseudomonadaceae > Aquipseudomonas. The sequence goes on along the minus strand of NZ_LHVO01000033.1, from coordinate 258,820 downwards.
GCAGGATCGTCGGGAACACCGCGAAATCCAGCGGCCGCAGGGCGTAGACGCACACCAGCAGCACCACGACGGAGAGGGCAATGTTGAAGGTGAAGAACACGTCCAGCAGGAACGGCGGCATCGGCAACATCATCATTGCCAGCATGACCAGCAACAACAACGGCACACCCAGATTGCCCCGCGAGAGGTCAGTCAGGGTGCCACGGGCCGTGCTGAACATTTGAGAGCGATCCACCACCGGTATTCCTCGTTTCCTTGAAGCAAACTTTTGACGCCGGGAGGCGTCCTGGAGGCGGTATTGCAAGAAGCCTTCCAACTTTGCTTTTAGTTTCGGACCTCCTCATAAAGGACACAATCCAGCGGGTATAAATCGATTGGACTGTGGGGGGGGCTTGCTCCCGATTGCTGAGTGTCAGGCACTGATGTTTTGACTGATCCACCACTATCGGGGGCAATCCCTTTCCACACTTTCGAGCGGGGGTAAGCTTTTAAAGAGGTCGTATATTCCAGGCCTGCGGGTCTTTGTGACCTTGCGAGATGTCATATTCCTCTGGCAGTAAGAGAACAATCAAACACCGAGCAATTCCACATCAAAGCAGAGTGTTGCATTTGGTGGGATTAGCCCCCCAGCGCCCCTTGCCCCATACCCAAGCTGAGGAGGGATGATCAACCTTCGCTGCCCGCCAACCTTCATTCCTTGCACACCCTCATCCCACCCACGAATAACTTGACCCGCACCCAATGCAAACACGAATGGATCGTTGCGATCACGGCTCGAGTCAAACTTGGCCCCTTGTACGCCATTTTCCCAAAGCCAACCCGTGTAATGAACGCTGACACGCTGGCCAGCCTTGGCTTCAACACCTTCACCCTCTGTCGTGTCCCCATACTGAAGACCGCTGTCGGTAGTGATCATCAGAAATCCCTCCTTCCTCAACAAGATTTACGCACGCCGTGTGCGTTCCGCCCCATCAGATCGCGATACCGTGGCGGCGGCTACTGTTAAGGTTGACAGGTAGCAAGTACAACTCACTAGCAAAGGCCCAACGGCCAACTGAGCTTATCGAGGTGAAATCGGGGCCAAATATTGGAGGGGCTTACCCCAGATAGCCGTGTGTCAGGCCAAGGGTAGGCTGCTGATACACCGCTATCGGGGTGTAGAACCGTAGACATCGTTTACATCTGAAACCGGGGACATCGTTTACACATTTGAGGCCTGGACGCGGACGTTTTCAGCCTGAGCACCTTTGGGCCCTTGGGCAACCTCGAACTCTACTTTTTGCCCCTCTTCAAGGGTTCTGAATCCGCCGCTCGTTATGGCCGAGTAGTGCACAAATAGATCGCCCCCACCGTCCTGAGTGATAAACCCAAACCCCTTCTCCGCGTTAAACCATTTCACCGTACCCGTCGCCATTGCCGTTCTCCGTACACTTCAATTAAGGGCCAGCACGGGTGTCGTCAGATCAGTTTGATGTCGCACGCATAGACGCCATCGGGCCGATGAATCATCCGAAACGACACTTTCTGACCCTCCGAAAGCAAGCGCTCACCCGAGCTGCGCGAATCTACTGACACGTCATCGCCGCCACCCTCCGGCGCAATAGAGCCTTTGCCGGTTTGCGGGTCATAAGCTTTGACTCTGCCTTTAAACAACTGCATCACCTCACATCCTGCATCGTAATGCGCAGTGCCTGAAGGCCATAGAACCGCGAGAAGGTAATGCTGGCTACTGTCAAAGTTGACAGGTCGAGGGGAGTTTTCGACGAGCGGTGGCACTATAAATGCGGGAAAGATCAGGAATCGCGACGCAACTCCGGCGGAATCGGCAGATCCTTGAGCGGATCCGGGCGCTTGCCCTTGCCGGCGCGGTATTGGCGAATCTGATAGACATACGCCAACACCTGGGCCACGGCCAGGTACAACCCTGCGGGGATCTCCTGGTCAAGGTCGGTGGAGTAGAAGATCGACCGCGCCAGCTCCGGCGATTCCAGCAGCAGGATGTCGTGGGCCACGGCGATTTCGCGGATTTTCAATGCGGTAAAGTCGCTGCCCTTGGCCAGCAGCATCGGGGCGCCGCCCTTCTCCGGGTCGTACTTGAGGGCCACGGCGTAGTGCGTCGGGTTGGTGATGATTACGTCAGCATCGGGCACCGAAGCCATCATCTTGCGCTGGGACATTTCCCGCTGCAGCTGGCGAATGCGTTGCTTGACCTCGGGACGCCCCTCCTGGTCCTTGTGCTCGTCACGCACTTCCTGCTTGGTCATCAGCAGTTTCTTGTGGCTTTCCCACAGCTGGATCGGCGCATCCACCGCCGCGATGATGATCAGCCCGGCGGCCATCCACAGCGCACTCCAGCCCACCACCTGCACGCTGTGGATGATCGCCGATTCCAGCGGTTCATGGGCGATGCGCAGCAGGTCGTCGATGTCCGACGACAACACCATCAGCGCGACGAACAGAATCAGGATGAACTTGGCCAGGGCCTTGAGCAGCTCTACCAGGGCCTTGGCGGAGAACATACGCTTGAGCCCTGCCGCGGGGTTCATGCGGCTGAACTTGGGCGCCATGCTGCCGGCGGCGAACAGCCAGCCACCGAGGGCGACCGGACCAATCAGCGCGGCCAGCAGCAAGGTGATCAAGATGGGCTGCACCGCCAATATCGCGATTTTGCCCGAGTGCAGCAGGTATTGGCCCATGGAGCCGGGGTTGAGCAACACATCGCGCGGCAAGGTGAAGTTGTGCTTCATCAGCTCCATCAGGTCCAGCGCCAGGCCGCCGCCATAGATCAGCAAGGCCCCGGACCCGGCCATCATGGTCGCAACGGTGTTGAGTTCCTTGGAGCGGGCAATCTCGCCCTTTTCCCTGGAGTCCTTTTTACGTTTCTCCGTGGGGTCTTCTGTTTTGTCCTGACCACTCTCGCTCTCGGCCATGGCTCAGCGCGCCCGTGCCAGATCGCGTAAGAACTGCAAGGCGTCGGTCGCCAGCGGTTGATACTGATTGAGAATGTCGGCCAGGCCGATCCAGAAAATCCCCATGCCCAATACCAGGGTCAGCGGGAAACCAATCGAAAAGATGTTCAACTGCGGCGCCGCACGGGTCATCACACCAAACGCAATGTTGACCACCAGCAGCGCGGTGATGGCCGGCAGCACCAGCAACAGCGACGCGCCAAGCACCCAGCCGAGGCGCCCGACCATTTCCCAGAAGTGATTGACCACCAGCCCAGAGCCCACCGGCAAGGTGGTGAAGCTTTCGGTCAACACCTCGAACGCCACCAAGTGACCGTTCATGGCCAGGAACAACAGGGTCACCAGCATGGTCAGGAATTGTCCGATCACCGCCGCCGACACGCCGTTGGTGGGGTCGACCATGGACGCAAAGCCCATACCCATCTGGATCGAGATGATTTGCCCGGCAATCACAAATGCCTGGAAGAACAGCTGCAGGGAGAAGCCCAACATGGCGCCGATCAGGATCTGCTCGGCGATCAGCATCAGGGCACTCAGGTCCAGGGCATTCACCGGCGGCATGGGCGGCAACCCGGGCACCAGCACCACGGTAATTGCCACGGCGAAATACAGGCGCACCCGGCGTGGAACCAGGGTCGTGCCGAACACCGGCATGGCCATCAGCATGGCCGTCACCCGAAACAACGGCAGGATGAACGAGGCCACCCAGGTGCTGATCTGGGTGTCGGTCAATGCCAGCAGGGAATTCATTCGATCAGCCGATCAACTGCGGAATACTGCCGTACAACTGCAGGATGTATTCCATGAAGGTTTGCACCAGCCACGGGCCGGCGACGATCAGGGTGATCAGCATCACCAACAGGCGCGGCAGGAAGCTCAAGGTCTGTTCGTTGATCTGGGTCGCGGCCTGGAACATCGCCACCAGCAGGCCCACCAACAGGCTCGGCACCACCAGCACGGCCACCATGACGGTGGTCAGCCACAGCGCTTCACGGAACAGGTCGACGGCGACTTCTGGGGTCATTGCGCTATACCCCGCCGAAACTGCCGGCCAGGGTGCCGATAATCAGCGCCCAGCCGTCCACCAATACAAACAGCATGATCTTGAACGGCAACGAAATAATCAGCGGCGACAGCATCATCATACCCATGGCCATCAGCACGCTCGCCACCACCAGGTCGATGATCAGGAACGGGATAAAGATCATGAAGCCGATCTGGAACGCGGTCTTCAATTCGGAGGTGACAAACGCCGGCACGAGGATGGTCAGCGGCGCCTGGTCCGGGGTCGCGATGTCGGTACGCTTGGACAGGCGCATGAACAGCTCAAGGTCGCTGGAACGGGTCTGCGAGAGCATGAAGTCCTTGATCGGCCCTTGCGCCCTGTCGATCGCGACCTGGGCCGTGATGGTCTCGGCCAGGTACGGTTGCAGGGCTTGCTGGTTCACCTTGTCGAACACCGGCGCCATGATGAACATCGTCAAGAACAACGCCATGCCGGTGAGGATCTGGTTCGACGGCGTCTGCTGCAGGCCCAGGGCCTGACGCAGGATCGAGAACACGATGATGATCCGCGTGAAGCTGGTCATCAGCATGACGAACGCCGGGATAAAACTCAGCGCGGTCATGATCAGCAGGATCTGCAGGCTGACCGAATATTCCTGGGCCCCGGCCGCATTGGTACCCAGCGTAATCGCCGGGATCGACAACGGGTCGGCGGCAAACGCCAACGGCGCGGCCAGCAACAGCATGAGCGTCAATAAAACGCGCATTACTTCTTATCCTTCTGATCCTTGCCCAGCAACTCCATCAGGCGCTGGGCGAATTCTGGCGTGGCGGGCTTGGACTGATCCACATTCACCGGAGTCTTGAGTACATGCAGCGGGGTAATGCGGCCGGGGGTAAGGCCCAGCAGGATCTGCTCTTCGCCCACTTGCACCAGCACCAGCCGATCCCGTGGGCCGAGGGCGCGGGAGCCGATCATTTCGATCACCTGCGCGTTGCCGGGCCCCACCTGCTGCACACGGCGCAGCAGCCAGGCCAGCACAAAGATCAGGCCGACCACCAGCAACAGGCCCAGGACCAACTGGGTCAATTGCCCACCCAGCCCAGTGCCTGCCGGCGCGGCGACCACGGCCTGGGCCACCGGCTCGGCGGCCCAGGCGTGCAATGGCAGCGCGACCAACAGTCCCACCATCAGCCGGTTCATATCAGCGCAACTTCTTGATGCGTTCGCTTGGGCTGATCACGTCGGTCAGGCGGATGCCGAACTTTTCGTTGACCACCACCACTTCACCGTGGGCAATCAGCGTGCCGTTGACCAGCACGTCCAGCGGCTCACCGGCCAGGCGGTCCAGTTCGATGACCGAGCCCTGGTTGAGTTGCAGCAGGTTGCGGATGTTGATGTCGGTGCTGCCCACTTCCATGGAGATCGACACCGGGATGTCGAGGATCACGTCCAGGTTCGGCCCATCGAGGGTCACCGGGTCGTTGTTCTTCGGCACGCTGCCGAATTCTTCCATGGGCAGGCGGTTGCCTGCCGGCGCGGTGGCGGCGTCGGCGGCCAGCAGGGCGTCGATATCGTCCTGGCCAACATCGCCGGTTTCTTCCAGGGCCGCAGCCCATTCGTCAGCCAGGGCCTGGTCTTCGGCGGAAGTGTTTTCGTGTTCGGTAGCCATTACATGTCCTCGGCGGAGCAAACATTTATAAATAGGGATCAGCGACGGTTGATCGGCTCAACCACTTGCAAAGCGAGGTTGCCCTTGTGGGACCCCAGCTTGACCTTGAACGACGGCACGCCGTTGGCGCGCATGATCATTTGTTCCGGCAATTCGACCGGGATGATGTCACCCGGCTGCATGTGCAAAATATCCCGCAGGCGCAGTTGACGGCGGGCCACGGTGGCGCTCAGGGGCACATCGACGTCCAGCAGGTCTTCGCGCAGGGCCTTGACCCAGCGTTCGTCCTGGTCGTCCAGGTCGGACTGGAAGCCGGCGTCGAGCATCTCGCGCACGGGCTCGATCATCGAGTACGGCATGGTCACGTGCAGGTCACCGCCACCGCCATCGAGTTCGATGTGGAAGGTGGACACCACAATGGCTTCGCTGGGGCCGACGATGTTGGCCATGGCCGGGTTCACTTCGGAGTTGATGTACTCGAAATTGACTTCCATGATCGCTTGCCAGGCTTCCTTCAAGTCGATGAAGGCCTGCTCCAGCACCATGCGCACCACGCGCAATTCGGTCGGGGTGAATTCCCGGCCTTCGATCTTGGCGTGACGGCCGTCACCGCCGAAGAAGTTGTCCACCAGCTTGAACACCAGCTTGGCGTCGAGGATGAACAGCGCGGTACCGCGCAGCGGCTTGATCTTGACCAGGTTGAGGCTGGTGGGCACGTACAGCGAGTGCACGTACTCGCCGAACTTCATCACCTGCACGCCACCCACCGCCACGTCCGCCGAGCGGCGCAGCATGTTGAACATGCTGATCCGGGTGTAGCGGGCGAAACGCTCGTTGATCATCTCCAGGGTCGGCATGCGTCCACGGACGATGCGATCCTGGCTGGTCAGGTCATAACTTTTGACGCTGCCGGGCTCGGCAGCCATTTCGGTCTGTACCAGACCATCGTCGACGCCATGCAACAGCGCGTCGATCTCATCCTGGGACAGCAGGTCCTGCACGGCCATGTGGTGATCCTACTGCAATACGAAGTTAGTGAAGAGCGCCTGCTCGACCACGACTTTGCCGAGTTCCTTCTGGGCCACTTCCTGCACGCTGGCAGTGACCTTCTGGCGCAGCATTTCCTGGCCCACCGGGGTGGCCAAGCTGTCGAAGCCCTGGGCGGAGAACAGCATCACCAGGTTGTTGCGGATCACCGGCATATGCACCTTGAGGGCATCCAGGTCCGACTGGTTACGCGCCAGCAACGTGATGCTCACCTGCAGGTAGCGTTGACGACCGTTCTGATTGAAGTTGGCGACAAAGGCCGGAAGCATCGGCTCGAAGATTGCCGGTTGCTTGACGTTACTGGCGTTTTCGGCGGCAGGTGCCGGCTTGCTGGCACTGCTGTGCATGATGTACCAGGTGCCGCCCACCGAGGCGCCGATGGCCAGGAGCAAGCCCACGACTATCATCAGGATAAGCTTGAGCTTGCCTTTGCCTGCGGGTGCTTTTACTGCTGCGTCGTCGCTCTTCGCCATGCCAATAATCCGTCACTATTCGGGGATTCATAGATCTACGGAAAGGCAAGAGCAAGTGTTATGCCAGAGTTGTCTGGTTGAACACAGACAACGGAACAGCACAAATCAAATGTGGGAGGGGGTTTGCCCCCTCCCACATTTGAATCTGTACTCGGCTCACATCAGGCGTAGTAATCGACGGCGCTGGAGCCGATCACAGTCGACGTCACGGGCGCCACTGCTTCAGCCACGTCAATGTGGCTGCCGCTGTCGCCGCTATCGCCACCCCGCCCGCTGCGACTGACACCCCCCGTCTGGGCCTGCTGTTGCTGCTGCTGCTCCTGGCCACGGGACTGGTCGGACACGTTCACATCCACCTGCCCCATGCCTTGCTGGGCGAACATCTCGCGCAGGCGGCCGGACTGGCTTTCGAGGGCTTCACGCACCACCGGGTGGGCGCTCATGAAGTTGACCTGGGCCTGCTGGTCAGCGGTCATGTTGACCTTGATATCCAGGCGACCGAGTTCAGCCGGCTGCAACTGGATCTCTGCCGACTTGAGGTTGGCGCTGGAGAGGTACATCACGCGGTTGACGATCTCGTCGGTCCAGCCGCTCTGGTGCATGGCCAGCGGCGCATTCGTCACCGGCGGCAAGGCATTCGCGGTTCTCGGCGTAGCCGCCTGGGTCAATGCGGCCAGGCGATTGGCAAAATCATCGACGCGGGTGTCGCTGCTCGCCTCTTTCAAGTCCTTGAGACCGCCCTCGATCAAGCCGCTGAAGGCCTTGTCACCGCCCTGGTCGGTGCTGTCCTTGGTGGCTTGCTGGTCGACCATCGTGGCCAGGCCGGCGGCAAAGTTCTGTGCGGCGGTTGGCTGGTCCTGGGTGGTCGTCGGTGCGGTTTTGGCCGGTGCCTGGCTGCTGGCCGACACATGCCCGCCCTGCTCCATCGCCAGGCGCACGGCCGGCATGGCGTCGAGGGGATCGGCTTCAGGATCGAAGGCCGGCTTGGCGTCCTCGGTGGCAGCAATGGGCGCGGTCACTACCGGCGCCGCCTTGTCATCCTTGGTCGCCGCAACGGGAGCCGGGGTTTCCACCGGCACGGCTAGCGGGGTGACCGTGGCAATCAATGCAGGGTCGACCACCGGGTCCACCGCAGGCTGCTGCGCCAGGGTGGGATCGGCAGATGCGTCGTCATCCTTACTGGCACTGTCGTCGGACGTGGCTGGCGGCTTGGCAGGCAAGGGATTGCCGCTATCGGCAACCGCTGGCGTACTGGCGGCAGGCTTGTCGTTGACCGCCGCAGGCTTGGTGCTGGTATCGGCAGGCTTGTCGCGGGCCGGCTTGGGCGAGTTGTCATCGGCCTTGACCGTGGGTTTGGAGCCTTGGCTGGCAAACACTTGAGCAAAGCCAGGGCCCTTGTCCCGTGGGTCTGCGGCCACTGCCGGTGGATTGACGGCAGGCGCTTGAGGCTTGGCCGCGGGGGCAGCCTGAAGAAGCGAGTTCGGGGCGACTGGCATAGGTAAAGGTCTCCACTGCATGGGGATCGGGGATGCAGTATCAGGAGGTAGAGCAAGAGTCGGGCCAGTTTTTTAAACGGGTCGAATCAAATCTGAAACCGCTGCCGCTCCGACTCATACATCGGCTTCACCAAGGCAAATTCATCATCAATCTGATCAACCAACGCTCCCAGGTCTGCCACCGCCTCAACCGACTCAACCTCCAGCCGCTGGCACAACTGCGCCAACCGCACCGCCCCAAGGTTGCCGCTGCTGCCCTTGAAGCTATGCGCAATCCGCCCCAGCGCCTTGGCGTCATCCCGTGCCTGGCGCAGCGCTTCGATGCGCTTCTGGGAATCATCGAGAAAGGTATCGAGCAACTTGGGGTACTCGCCTTCCATGACCTCCTGCAACCCCGACAACACGTCCAGGTCCATATGAATCTCAGCCACTTGCTCGCTCCTTGATCAAGAATCGGCGGATTATGCCAGAGCGCCCCAGCAAAACTCTACGCAGACACTGCGCCCACCGTCGGACCAGCGCACCTCGCTGCTCAGTTGGCGCACCAGGCTCAGGCCGCGCCCGGACAGGCGGTCGATATCCAGCGGCCGCGCCAGCACCTGCTCCACGTCGAAGCCTGGCCCACTGTCTTCAAGGCGCAGGCTCATCTTGCCGCCCGCTTCGGTGGGCACCACCTGCACATGCACGCGCACAAAACCGCTGTTCAACTGCGCCAGGCGTTCATTGCGCTGGCGGTAATACTCGGCAAAGCCCTGGGCATTGCGCTTGAGCCGCGAGTCCAGGCCCAGCACGCCATGTTCCAGCGCATTGGAATACAACTCGGCCATCACGCTGTAGAGCGCCCCGCTCTGCTCGCGCAGGCCATGGATCTCCAGCAGCAGTTGCAGCAGGTAGGGCAAGGGGTTGTAACGCTTGAGGGTCTCGGCACGAAACTCGAAACTCACCGCCCAATCCAGCGGGCATGACTGGCCGCTGTCGGCGTATAACGGCCCGGTGGCGCGCAGCGATTGTCCGGGCTGCAAGGTGATTTCCACCATGCTCACGTCATCCCGCGCTTCCCCGCGAAACGCCGCCAGGGCCTGTTCGATGTCCTCGAACAGGCGATCGGGGTCGCGATTGGCGGCGAAGACCTGATGCAACCGCACGGCGCCAAACAGTTGATCGTTGGCATCGGCGGTATCCAGCACGCCGTCGGAGAGCAGGAACACCCGATCACCCAGGGCCATGGGCCAGACTTCGGTGCGGTCATCGAAGGCTTGCGCCGACAGCACCCCCAAGGGCAAATGCCGCGACTGCAGCGGGGTACGCTTGCCACTGGCGATGTCATGCACATAGCCGTCGGGCATGCCGCCGTTCCACACTTCCACTACTCGCCGCTGGGTGCTCAGGCACAACAACGTGGCGCAGCAGAACATGTCCACCGGCAGGATGCGCTTGAGCTTGGCATTCATCTCTCGCAGGATCTGCACCAGGCCGTAGCCCTTGGCGGTCATGCCGTAGAACACTTCCGCCAGGGGCATGGCCCCTACCGCTGCCGGCAGGCCGTGGCCGGTGAAGTCGCCGAGCAGTACGTGCATATCGCCCGACGGCGTGTAGGCCGCCAGCAGCAGGTCGCCGTTGAACAGCGCATAGGGCGATTGCAGGTAGCGGATATTCGGCGCCGCGTTGATGCAGCCAGAGTGAGCGACTTTATCGAACACCGCCTTGGCCACCCGTTGCTCGTGCAAGAGGTAGTCATGGTGCCTGGCGATCTGGTCGCGCTGCTGCAGCACCGTGGCTTGCAAACGGCGCAGGCGGTCCATGGCGTTGATCTTGGCCGCCAGGATCAGCGGGTTGTAGGGTTTGGGCAGAAAGTCATCTCCCCCCGCATCCAGGCATTCGGCCAAGGCGGCGCTTTCGCGCAAGGACGTCAGGAAGATGATGGGGACCAGTTCCTCGCCCGCCAGCTGCTTGATCCAGCGCGCGGCGCCAAACCCGTCCATCACCGGCATCAATGCGTCCATCAGCACCAACTGCGGACGCTCGCGGGCAAATACTTCGACGGCTTCCTCGCCGTTGCTGGCAGTGAGCACGCGGTGGCCCTGACGCCGCACGATGGTCGACAGCAACAGCAGGTCGGTGGCACTGTCTTCGGCGATCAGGATCGTCAGCGCCTCAGGCGCGGGGGCCAGGGTGCTCAATTAATGTCGAACAGTTTGTCGAAGTTGGAGATGGCGAGGATCTTGCGCACATCGGAGTTGGAGTTAATCACCTGGACCTCCGCCTCTTCGCCACCGGCATGGTCCCTCAGGAGCAGGAGCATGCCCAGGGCCGAACTGTCCATGTAGGTGGTCTCTTTGAGGTCGACCACATACAACTCAGGCACCTTGTAGTAACGCTCGTAGGCGTCACGAAACGTCTGGTGACTGCCGAAATCGAACCGACCTTTGATGGCGATCGTCAACTTCTTCCCATCCAGGGATACTTCTGACTCAACTGACATGCGACTGCTTCCTTGTCATTAGCAATAGACACAAGGTGTAGCAGGCGAATGGGATACGAGCAACACCACGCGACAACTGTAGGTGCCGGCGGGGTCAGAATTGTGATTGGCGCGGCAGGCGTTGCGATAGCTCGTCGAGCAGCTTCTGCTCGCGCTTGTCTTCCAAGGCCCGCGCTTCGTCGATGTAGCGCTGCACCAGTTTACGCAGCCCCTCGACCCGGGCAAACGCTGCCTGCCAGCTCTCGCGGGCCTTATCAAGGTTGTTCTGGTGCCAGGCCAGGCTCTGGCGCTGCTGGCCGACGGCCGTTTCCAGCTGATTGAGAAATCCCTGGTAACCCATCAGCCACTGGCCCGACACCCCCTGGGTGCCGCGCTCGATCCATTGCTGCTGGTACTCGCCGCGAAAGCGCTCCAGGTCGCCCAGCTTGCTTTGCGCCAAACGGACTTGCCCCTGGAAATACCCCAGGCGCTGGACGGCGGTTTTTTCGGCCTTTTCGGCCATGTCCACCACCGGGGCCAGGCGCGCGGCGCGGCTGTTGGCCATGGCTTAACCGCCTGGCGCAGGGGCAAAGATGGACTGCAAATGCGCTTCGCTTTCACCCATGCTGATCTTGTCGTTGAGGCCCTGGCGCAAGTAGGTCACCAACTGCGGTTGCAGGGCGATCGCCAGGTCGGTGTCGCGGTCACCCCCGGCCACATAGGCGCCGACGCTGATCAGATCGCGGCTCTGTTGATAGCGCGACCACAGTTGCTTGAACTGCTGCGCACGGGCCATATGCTCCGGCGTGACCACCGCGGGCATGACCCGGCTGATGGACGCTTCGATGTCGATGGCCGGGTAGTGCCCCTCCTCCGCCAAACGCCGCGACAACACAATGTGGCCGTCGAGCACGCCCCGCGCCGAGTCGGCGATGGGATCCTGCTGGTCATCGCCTTCGGACAATACGGTGTAGAACGCGGTGATCGAGCCACCACCGGCCTCGGCATTACCGGCGCGCTCCACCAGCTTGGGCAGCTTGGCGAACACCGACGGCGGGTAGCCCTTGGTGGCTGGCGGCTCGCCGATGGCCAGGGCGATTTCCCGCTGGGCCTGGGCGAAACGCGTGAGCGAGTCCATCAGCAACAGGACGTTCTTGCCCTTGTCGCGAAAATATTCGGCGATGCGCGTGCAGTACATGGCCGCGCGCAAACGCATCAGCGGCGCATCGTCCGCAGGGGATGCGACCACCACCGAGCGCTTGAGGCCTTCTTCACCAAGGCTGTGCTCGATGAACTCCTTCACCTCACGGCCGCGCTCGCCGATCAGGCCCACCACGATGATGTCGGCCTCGGTAAAGCGCGTCATCATGCCGAGCAATACCGACTTACCCACACCCGTACCGGCGAACAGGCCCAGACGCTGGCCACGGCCGACCGTCAATAAACCGTTGATGCTGCGAATCCCCACGTCCAGCGGCACGCTGATGGGGTTGCGGTTGAGCGGGTTGATGGTGGGGCCGTCCATCGGCACCCAGTCTTCGGCCTTCATGCCGCCCTTGCCATCCAGCGCGCGACCGGCGCCGTCCAGCACACGGCCGAGCATGCTCATGCCCATGGGCAGGCGGCCGGTGTCGGCCAGGGGCACCACGCGGGCGCCGGGGGCGATGCCGGCCAGGCTGCCGACGGGCATCAGGAAAATCTTGTTGCCGGAAAAGCCCATCACCTCGGCTTCGACCTGCACCGGGTGATAGCTGTCGTCGTTGATCACCATGCAGCGGCTGCCCATGGCCGCGCGCAGGCCTTCGGCTTCGAGGGTCAGGCCAACCATGCGCAACAGACGCCCTTCGAGGATCGGCTGACCGGGCAATTCGGCGGCCTCGGCATAGCCGCCCAGGCGCTTGGCGAAACTGGTGCGATCAAGGCGCATCGGGGGCGTCCAGGTCCACGCTCAGGTCCGGCTCGGCCGGGTTCAGCGCCTGCTCGTGTTGTTGGTCAAGCAGCTTGGCCATGATCTGGCTGATGCGGGTTTCCACCGTGGCATCGATGCGGCTGTGCTCGGTCTCGACCCGGCAACCACCGGGCTGCAGCGCCGCATCTTCGACGATGCGCCAGGTTTCTTCATGGCGCTCACGCAGGGCTTTGACCTGTTCGAAATCCTGCGGGTTGATGTACAGCCGCACATTGCCGACGCCCAGGGGCAGCAGCTTGAGGGCTTCGCGCATCACGCTTTCGATCTGGCTGGAGTCCAACACCAGTTCGCGCTGGATCACCTGGCGGGTGATGTGCTGTACCAGGCCGACCATGGACTTTTCGATCTGCGAATCCTGCTCGGCGATGGGATCGAACAACGTCCCCATCAGGCGCTCCAGGCTGGCCAGCTTGACGCTCAGCGCCGCCTCGGCTTCCTGGCGCACCTTGAGGGTGGTGCTGCGAAACCCGTCTTTCTCGCCCGCGGCGAAGCCCTCGTTGTAGGCCTCTTGGCGAATGCTCTCCAACTCTTCCAGGGTCAGTGGCTGGACTTCATCCAGCGGCACCTCTTCCATTTCCACGGGAGGCTCTTCGACCGGTTCCGGCTCGGGCTCGGGCACATGCGGATCGAAGCTGGGCAACGACCAGATGTCGAACCCACCGACGTCCCGTGCGCGAATCAGATCGCTGGGCGCCTCATCTTTGTTCGACATGAGTGGCGCCTTAGATCATTTCTTCGCCGCCCTTCCCGCCGAGAACGATTTCTCCGGCTTCGGCCATACGGCGGGCAATGGTGAGGATTTCTTTCTGCGCGGTTTCCACGTCGCTGACGCGTACCGGGCCTTTGGCTTCGAGGTCGTCGCGCAACAGCTCGGACGCACGCTTGGACATGTTCTTGAAGATCTTCTCCTTGACGCCTTCGTCGGAGCCCTTCAGTGCCAGTACCAGCACGTCGGAGGACACTTCGCGCAGCAGCGCCTGGATGCCACGGTCGTCGACATCGGAGAGGTTGTTGAACACGAACATGAGGTCTTCGATCTGGCCGGACAGGGTGTCGTCGATCTCGCGGATCGAGTCCATCAACTGGCCTTCGACCGAGCTGTCGAGGAAGTTCATGATGTCGGCTGCGCGCTTGATGCCACCCAAGGTGGTCCGCGAGGCGTTCGAGTTGCCCGAGAACTGTTTCTCGAGAATCGTGTTGAGTTCTTTCAGGGCCGCCGGCTGTACGGTGTTCAGCGACGACACGCGCAGGATGATGTCCAGGCGCACTTTATGGTCGAAGTGGCCAAGCACTTCACCGGCCTGGTCCGGGTCGAGATAAGCCACCACGATCGCCTGGATCTGCGGGTGCTCGTAGCGGATAACGTCGGCGACCGCGCGCGGCTCCATCCATTTGAGGCTGTCGAGGCCGCTGGTGTTGCCGCCCAGCAGGATGCGGTCGATCAGGCCGTTGGCCTTGTCTTCGCCCAGGGCCGAGGTGAGCATCTTGCGGATGTAGCTGTCGGAGCCGACGCCCAGGCTGGTCTGGTCGCCGACGATCTCGACGAACTCGCTCATCACCTGCTCGACCTGCTCACGGTGCACATTGCGCATCTGCGCCATGGCCACGCCCACACGCTGGACCTCTTTGGGCCCCATGTGACGCAACACTTGGGCGGCGTCGGTTTCACCGAGGGACAGCAGCAGGACTGCGGCTTTATCGACCTTGGTGAGTTTGGCAACAGCGGCTCGACTATCACTCATCTGCGTTAATCCACTCTTTCACGACCTGGGCCACACGGCCCGGGTCTTCTGCTACCAGACTTTTGATTGCGTTCAACTGAGCGTCGTAACCTTCGCTCGGGCTTGGCAACAGGATGCTTTGCGGGCCACCGAGGCTGACGCGGTCGTTGGCCAGTTCGCCATCCAGGCCGCCCATGCCACCCAACTCGACATCGCTGCCACCGAAGGCTGCCAGTTGTTTCTTGCCGTTGCCGGTGATGTTGTTGAGCACCGGGCGCAGCACGCCGAACACCAGGACCAGGATGAACAACACACCCAGCACTTGCTTGACGATGTCCCAGAACCACGGCTGGGTGTAGAACGCCGCTTCGGCAATCACTTCGCCACGCTCGGCGGAGAACGGCATGTTGATCACGCTGACGCTGTCACCACGGCTGGCGTCGAAACCGACGGCGTCCTGCACCAGGCGTGTGAAGCGCGCCAATTCGTCGGCGCTCCACGGCGCACGCGTTACAGCACCGTCAGCGGCATTGACCTTGACCTGATCATCGACCACCACCGACACCGACAGGCGATTGACGCGCCCCTGCTGCTGCTTGGTGTGGCTGATGGAACGGTCGAGCTCGAAGTTCTTGGTGGACTGGTTACGCTTGTCCGCCGGGTATGGCGCAAGCATCGGCTGGCCGGTGGCCGGGTCCATGATCTGCTGGCCGTTGGCGTCCAACAGTGGCTGGCCAGGCTGGATCGCGCCAGCAGTAGCGGCAGCGCCACCGGTGGTTTGCGGCGCCGAGGCCGGGGCTGGCGGCTGGTTGCTCAGGGCACCCGGCACACCTTGCGGGCCATTGCTGGCGGTGCGTTGTTCGCTGGTGGACTGCTCACTGCGCAGGGCCGGCTGGTCCGGGTTGAACTGCTCGGAGGTCGACTCGACGGCACTGAAGTCCACATCGGCAGACACTTCCGCCTTGTAGCGGTCATTGCCCAGCACCGGTTGCAGGATGTTGTGCACACGCTGGGTGAGCATGCTTTCCATGCGGCGGCTGTAGTCGAACTGCTTGCCGGCCTGGGTCAGCGCGGAGTTTTCGGCCATGTCGGACAGCAGGTTGCCCTTCTGGTCGACCACGGTGATTTGCGACTTGCTCAGTTCGGGAACGCTGGTGGCCACCAGGTTGATGATCGCCAGCACCTGGCCAGGCTCCAGGGAGCGGCCGGAAAACAGTTCGACCAGTACCGAGGCACTAGGCTTGCGCTCGTCGCGCACAAACACCGAGCTTTTCGGAATCGCCAGGTGCACGCGGGCACCCTTGACGTTGTTGAGGCTGGAAATGGTGCGCGCCAGCTCGCCTTCCAGGCCACGACGGTAGCGGGTGGCCTCCATGAACTGGCTGGTCCCCAGGCCCTGGTCCTTGTCGAGGATCTCGAAACCGATATTGCTGTCGGACGGGGTCACGCCGGCGGCGGCCAGCTTCATGCGTGCACGGGCCACATCGTCGGCCTTGACCAGCAAGGCGCCGGAGTTGGGCTCTACGGTGTAGGCGATGTCGGCGGCGGCGAGGGTTTCCATGATCTGCTTGGAATCCATGCCCGCCAGGCTGCCGTACAACGGCCGGTAATCGGGTTGCTGCGACCACAACACCACGGCAAAACCAATCGCCACGCTGGCAGCCAGGCCGACCATCAGGCCCACCTGACGCAACATGGTCATTTCCGAGAGGTTTTCCAGGAACGACAGGCCAAACAGCGGCGGCTTGCCGTCTGCCTTGGCGGGTACGTTGTCGGAGACTGCTTCTGCCATGACTTAAATCTCGCCCTTAAACCGGCATCTGCATGATGTCTTGATAGGCCTGAACCAGCTTGTTACGCACTTGGGTCAGGGCCTGGAAGGAGACGCTGGCCTTTTGCGAGGCGACCATCACATCGGTAAGGTCCACGCCACTTTTGCCGATCTCGAACGCATTGGCCAACTGGCTGGAGGCTTGCTGAGTGTCACTGACTTTATTGATGGCCTTGCCGAGCATGTCGGCGAAGCTGCTTTGGCCCAATTCCGGCGCTGGCGCGACGGATTTCGGTTGTGCCATGGCATCCATTTGCATGGAGCGCATATCCAACATCAACCGATTGAACTCAATACCCTGGCTCATGACCTTCTCTCTCCAACCCGCAAATTTTTGACACTACGTAGCGATTACTAGGGGAGGTAGCAACAAGGGTGCCAGCTCTGTATCAACTCGTAAGAAAAGGCGACAAACCTTGTCGACCTTGTTACCGGTTACGTGGCAAACAAATACGCTTCCACATCCATCCCGGCGTCGCGCATCTGCGCCAGCTTGTAGCGCAGGGTGCGCGGGCTGATACCCAGGCGCTCGGCGGCCTCTTTGCGACGGCCACGCTCAGCGCGCAGGGTGTCGATGATCATCTGGAACTCGCGGCGACGCAGGTCGTCGCCCAGGCCTCCGGCAGGCTCCGCCTCTGCAACCACCGGCACGGGCGCCAACGTCGGCAATGGCGCTGCACCACTGCCCATGGCCAGGCAGAAATCCTGGGGTTGGATCAAGCCACCCTGCTGCAGAATCAGCGCGCGCTGGATGGCGTTGTCCAACTCCCGTACGTTGCCGGGCCAGGGATAACTGATCAGGCAGGCCTGGGCTTGCGCCGACAGCCGTGCCTGGGCGTGCTTCATTTTTTTGACGTGGTTGTTCAGCAGGCGCTCGGCCAGCGGAATGATGTCTGCCGGGCGTTCACGCAGCGGGCGCCAGGCCAGGGGGAACACCGAGAGCCGGTAGAACAGGTCTTCACGGAAGCGCCCCGCCGCCACTTCGCCAGCGAGGTCGCGGTTGGTGGTGGCGACCACACGGATATCCAGCTGGATCGGCTTGCGCGCCCCCACCCGCTCCACTTCGCGCTCTTGCAGCACGCGCAGTAGTTTGGCTTGCAGGCCCAGGGGCATTTCCGAAATTTCATCGAGCAGGATGGTGCCGCCATCGGCCTGTTCGAACTTGCCCGCCTGGGCCGCGATGGCGCCGGTGAACGAGCCCTTTTCGTGGCCGAACAGGGTGGCTTCGAGCATGTTGTCGGGGATTGCCGCGCAGTTGATGGCGATAAACGGTTGCTTGGCGCGGGTCGACTGCTGGTGGATATAACGCGCCAGCACCTCTTTACCGGTGCCGGACTCGCCGGAGATCAGCACGGTGGAATCACTGCGCGCCACGCGGGCCGCCAACTCAAGCAATTGTGCACTGGCCGGTTCGAAGGCAATCGGGCCTTCGCCTTCGTGGGCGGCAATCACGCCCAGGGCATGCCGCGCGACCAACTCGATCAGCGCTTTGGGCTCAAAGGGTTTGACCAGGTAATCCGCCGCGCCCTGGCGCATCGCGTCCACGGCTCGTTCAACCGCACCGTGGGCGGTCATCAACAGCACCGGCAGTTGCGGCTGACGCGCACGCAGCAGGCCGAGCAACTGGTGGCCGTCCATGCCGGGCATGTTCACGTCGCTGACCACCAGGCTGAAGGTTTCCTGCTCCACCGCTTCCAAGGCGTCCTCGGCAGAACCGACCGCCCGGTAGTCATGGCCCGCCAACAACAGCGTGTCAGCCAATGCTTCACGCAGGGCGCGATCGTCTTCCACCAACAGAACCTTGATAGCCATATCCTTACTCCGCGCTTGCCGCGCATGAAAACAGCGGCAAGGTCATCAATGCACAGGTGCCACGCCCCACACGGGAATGCAGCTGCAATTCGCCCTGATGGGCGCGCGCTACGGCCTTGACCACGGTCAGGCCCAGGCCGGTACCGTTGGTCTTGGTGGTGAAAAAGGGTTCACCCAAGCGCTTGAGCACCATCGGATCGATACCGCTGCCGCTGTCGCTGATACACAGGCGCAGGGTTTGCTCGCGGTTGTACAGGTGCACCTTGAGCCGCGCGCCGGGGTCGCTGGCCTGGGTGGCGTTTTCGATCAGGTTGAGCAGCGAACCCACCAGGGTGTCGCGGTTGCACAGCAACTCGCCGAGGTGGCTGTCGCACTGCCAGCGCACCTGCACGTCTTGAATATGGGTAGCGGCCGCAGCTTGCAGGGCCTGCATCAGCTCGGCCGGGGTGATGCGGTCGGTCAGCGGCAATTCGCCGCGGGCGAACACCAGCATGTCGCGCACTTGGTGCTCCAATTCATGCAGGCGCTCCTTGAGACGCCCGGCAAAACGCTGGTGGGTGGCGGCCGGCAACTGCTCATCAGTCAAATGACTGGCGTAGATCAACGCGGCCGACAACGGCGTGCGGATCTGATGCGCCAACGAAGCGACCATCCTGCCCAGGGACGACAAACGTTCGTGGCGCGCCAACTGGTCTTGCAGGTGACGGGTTTCAGTCAGGTCGTTGAGCAGCACCAGTTGCCCCGGCTCCGCGTCCAGAGAACGGGTGGCGATGGACAGGCGGCGCCCGTCCTTCAGGGAGATTTCGTGACCATCGTCCTCACGCGGCGCAAAGCAGCGGGTGATGACGTGGCGCCACAGTTCGCCTTCCAGCGGCAGGCCGAGCATGTCGCAGGCAGCCGGGTTGGCTTCACGCACGCGGCCGTCTTCATCGATGACGATCACGCCACCGGGCAACAGCGACAGCAGGTTTTGCAGGCGGTTGGCCAGGCGTTCTTTCTCGGCCAGCTCTTCCATGCGCTGGGCACTGACCACGGCCAGTTCGCCTTTAAGCTCGGAGACCCGAGCTTCCAGCAGGCTGTAGGAATCGGTCAGTTGGCTCGACATCTGGCTGAACTGCGAGAACGCCTGTTCAAGACCCTGGCGGATCGGCGGCTCTACAGGCGGAACCAGCCCCTGGATGGCAGGGGCCGAAGATAGTTGGGCGGCGTGGGGCATCATGCTCTCTCGCTTGGCTGACCGTCAGTTAAACGGAACGTTGCGAGGGCTGTAGCAATAGTTGTGCCGAAAAAAAACCGCTGAAATATCAGCGGCTTGAAAAACAGGCGTCAATCATCTGCCTGTTCATCACCTTCTTTGCGGCTCATACCGTACTTGCGCATCTTCTCCACCAAGGTGGTTCGACGGATGCGCAGGCGCTCGGCGGCACGGGCGACGATGCCGTTGGCGTCGTCCAGGGCCTGCTGGATCAACCCCTGCTCCAGGTTGCCGAGGTAGTCCTTCAAGTCCAGGCCTTCGGGCGGCAGCATCGCGGTGGAGCCGAAGTCCGGGGTGTGGCCGTTGATGGCAACGCGTTCTTCCATGTCGCTGCGCAGGCTGTCGACCAGTTGCTCGTCTTCGTCGTCGACGTAGCGGAATTTCTTCGGCAACTCGACCACGCCGATCACACCGTAGGGGTGCATGATCGCCATGCGCTCGACCAGGTTGGCCAGCTCACGGACGTTGCCCGGCCAGCCGTGGCGGCACAGGGACATGATGGCGGCGGAATTGAAGCGAATCGAGCCGCGCTTTTCATGCTCCATGCGCGAGATCAGTTCATTCATCAGCAGCGGGATGTCTTCCACGCGCTCACGCAACGGGGCCATCTCGATTGGGAATACGTTGAGGCGGTAGTACAGGTCTTCGCGGAAGCTGCCGACCTCGATCATGCTTTCGAGGTTCTTGTGGGTCGCGGCGATGATGCGCACGTCGACGCTCTGGGTCTTGTTGCTGCCCACACGTTCGAAGGTGCGCTCCTGCAGGACGCGCAGCAGCTTGACCTGCATCGGCAGCGGCATGTCACCGATTTCGTCGAGGAACAGGGTGCCGCCGTTGGCCAGCTCGAAACGCCCGGCACGGCTGGTGATCGCCCCGGTAAAGGCGCCCTTCTCGTGGCCGAACAGTTCGCTTTCGAGCAGCTCTGCCGGGATCGCCCCGCAGTTGACCGGCACAAATGGCCCGTCGCGACGCTTGGAGTGGTAGTGCAGGTTGCGCGCGACCACTTCCTTGCCGGTGCCCGACTCGCCGAGGATCAGCACGCTGGCGTCGGTGTCGGCGACCTGCTGCATCATCTGGCGCACGTGCTGGATGGCACGGCTGGTGCCGACCAGGCTGCGAAACAGGTTGGGTTCGCGGTGGCGACCGCGCTCGCGGGCCTGGTCGTACATCTCGCGATAGACCTGGGCACGGTGCAGGGAATCAAGCAATTTGCTGTAGCTGGGGGGCATTTCCAGGCTGGAAAGCACGCGGCGGCGCTGGTCTTCCGGCAGCTCGACAGAAGAAATATCACCAATCAGCAACACGGGAAGGAACTCATCCCAGGTAGACAGTGTCTTTAACAAGCCCAAAACAGCGCCTGGAGCGTTCACCGTCCCGATCAGCACACAAATGACTTCACGGCTCGATGACAATGAGTTGGCCACCTGCTGCCAGTCATGGCTACCGCAGGGCAGATTTTCTTCGCCAAGAAAATTCAAAATCACCGCCAGGTCGCGGCGGCGGACGCTATCGTCATCGATCAGCAGAATTTTGGTTTCACGCCACATGCAATAGCAACTTCCCTAGTAAAACTTCCTGCCCCGAGATTGAGGGCAATCGAGGCGCCTGTAAGACTTCTTACCTTACTAGACGTCTGAAATCTGAAAACAGCACTAGTTAAGTCAAAAAAGCTGGCACGGTCAAATTTATGACGCGCCGGTAGGATTAACTGCGCCTGTTCAGCCGAACAGATGGTAAACCTTTGACGCATTTTTCGCTTGGTTGATCTGCGACATCTCTTCAAAAATCGCCTGGCGCTCGCCGGTCGTCACCTCAAGCAATTGCTGGTACACCGCCAGCAGGCTCTCAAGCTTTTCACGCAACGCATCCTCATCCACCGGCGCTTCGCTGAGCACCTCTTCGATCACGTTGCGACAGCCCATGTCCAGCTCGCCAATGGCGTCCCAGTTACGGTCTGCCAGCGCGCCGATCAGCGCTTCACGGGTTTCATCAATGCGTTGCAGTGCTTGGCTCATGACGTATTCCTCAAGGCCCTCAGGCCCTTCTCTGCTGCGCCTTACTCGGTTGCAGCCTGTGGCACAGCGATAGCATCCCAGCCTTCTTTCACGGTAATCAGCAAACGCGCGACTTCGTCGATCATGTCGGCGTCGTTATGCAGGTTCGCTTCCATCAGACGGTTGGTCATGTACGCATACAGACTTTCCAACTGTTGGACGTAAGCCGGGTTGTCACTCTTTTCAGCATTCAGGCCGTCGCGCAGGCCGATCACGATATCGATGGCCTTGCCGAGCATCAGGCCCTTCTGTGCGATGTCGCCACGCGCCAGCGCCCCCTTGGCCTGGGCCATACGGTCCAGACCGCCTTCCATCAGCATCTGCACCAGGCGATGAGGGCTGGCTTCGGAGATCTGAGCATGGGAATTGACCTTCTGGTATTGGCGAAGGGCTCTCATGGGATTCATGTTTCTACCTCGTGACAGGCGACAGCGAAAAGGATTCTAGTAACCAATATGTCGACTGGCTCGCAAAAAGCTTTAGAGCCAGTCGTGCTCCGATAAAAAAAGGCCAGGCAGTTTGCCTGGCCTTTTTGCATCAGCAGGGGATCAAGAATTGGTTTTGACGTTGTTCAACGCATTGAGTGTGGTCATGACACTGGTGCTTTGCTGACGCAATTGGGCGACCAGGGTGTCCATGGCGTTGTATTTGGCCGACAGGCTGCTGGTGAGCAGGGTCATGCGCTCGTCGAGCGTGGCTTGATCCTTGGTCAGATCCTTCAACGTGTTCGACAAGGAGGTAGAGCGCGTCGCCAGGATCCCGGTGCTTGCCTTGGCGAAGTCATCCGTGGCGCTTTTCATCCGCGCCAGCATGCCGTCTTTGCCACTGAACATACTGTTGATGTCGGCTGCGTTGGTTTTAACTGCCGCATCCCACTTTTTGTCATCAATCGCCAGCAGGCCAGTACTCGAACTGGTGGTCACACCGAACTGAGCCAGGGACTTGAAGGCACCAGTGCCCGACAGCGCGTTGAACTCGTTACGGATCGTGCTCTGCAACGAACGCATGGTCGAGTCACCCGTCAACGCTGCCGCCGTGGTGCTGCCGTCCAGGTTCGTGGTGACCTTGGTTTCAGCGTTCATTGCCGTGATCAGGGCGTTGTAGCTATCAATGAACCCCTTGACCCCGGACTTGAGCGCCGTGTTGTTGGTGCTGACGGTGATGAGCGTGGCGTTTTTTTCGTTGGTCGTCGTGCCCGTTTTGAGCGTCGAGATGGCCACCAACTTGATGTTCACCCCGCTGAGCGCCCCTTCGATACTGTTGGTCTTGGACACAGAAGAAACACCATCGATGCTGTAGAGCGCATCCTTGGGCGGATCAACGACCGTGGCCCCCACATCCAGCCCCGAGGTGCCAGACAGCGTAAGGTCCGAGCCCGTCCCCATATTGGTCGACGTCAGGATCAATCGAGAGCCATTGGAGTCGGTCTGGATGTTGGCACTGAGCCCCGAAGTACCAAACTGGGTATTGATCGAGTCACGTACCTGCTGCAGGGTCGCGCCGGCTGGAACGCTGAGATCGTAAGCCTTGCCGGACTGACTGATGGTCAGCGTCGTCGGCTTATCAGTGGTGTTGACCACTGTCGAGGTGCCACCGCTGAAGTTTTTGCTCGACAGCTTGGACGCTTGGGCCAGTTGGTCGACGATCAGCCGGAAGCTGCCGTTCGAGGCCGTATTGCTGGCCGTCATGGTCGCCGTCTTTTCATCCGAGGACGAACCGGTCAAACCGGTGAAACTGCTGTCCTTGGTCATGGAGTCCAGGGCACCACGAAACGCATCCAGTGCAGCTTGAACCTTGCCGATCGAAGACAGCGTGGTGGTCGCTTTCGCGGACGCGGTATTGATCTGCGTCTGCTTGGGCACCTTTTCGGCGTTAACCAAGGATGTCACGATCGCTTGCGTATCGATATTCGAACCGATACCACTTACCGTTGAACCCGCCATCATCTATCTCCTGTTCGGTGGCTGCCGTTATCTTGACTTATTACGCCTCAAGCCACGACAGCAACAAGTTTCATGCCAGCTCAGGCCTTGTCGTCAAACAACAGGTTGCTTGCGCTGGAAAGGTTCTGTGCCAGCTTCAATGCCGTTTCCGACGGGATCTGGCGAATCACTTCACCACTGTCGGTGGCGATGACCTTGACCACCACACGGTGGGTGGAGTCATCAATGGAAAAGTCCAGTTTGCGCTGGGCCGCTTGTACGAATTCGCGAATATCAGTGACTGCTTTTTCCAGGTCGGCACGCTCAGGCTCTTTGCCTGTGGCCGGTGTTTCCTGGACTTTGGTGACGCTTTTGTCAGTTGCTGCTATCGGTGCAGGCGCGCTTTTAGGTGCAACCGGCGGATAAGACTGGTTCAGCTTTACACTCATGTCCATGTCCAATCTCCTCTAAACCGAAAAAACGGAAGGGCACGTAGACGCGCCCTTCCGTTAGTTACCAAGCGCTGGAATTACTGAAGCAGCTTCAGTACAGCGGATGGCAGCTGGTTAGCCTGCGACAGGATCGCGGTGGAGGCCGATTGCAGGGTTTGTTGCTTGGTCAGTTCGGCGGTTTCGGAAGCGAAGTCGACGTCCTGAACGGTGGAACGTGCAGCGGTGGAGTTCTTCTGAATGTTCTGCAGGTTGTCTGCAGTGGTAGTCAGACGGTTCTGGGTAGCACCCAGGCCCGAACGAACGCCGTCAATGGTGCCGATGGCCTTGTCGATAACAGCCAGCGCGTTTTGAGCGTTGGTAGCGTCGGTCACGTCGGTGTTAGAGATGGTGGTCTTGGTCGACGAAACGGTAGCAGCCGAGAACAAGTCCGATACACCAGTACCAGCGTCGCTCAGGGAGTAGCCTTTAGCCGAATCCAGGGAAACCTGACCGGTCACAACGATTGCAGCAGCACCCAGAGCAGCCGGGGTGGCGAATGCGCCAGCGCCGTCTTTAGCGCCAACCAGGATGTTGGTCTGGGCGTTGGCATCAGCACCAGAGAACGACAGGTTTTCGCCGGAATCCGACTTAACCGACAGGGTTTTGTTGGATTCGTCGTAGTTAACGCTGATGCCCAGTTTGGCAGCGTTCGATTTCAGCTGGTCAGCCAGGCCGGCCAGGTCCTTCACGCCGACGAAATCAACAGCATTACCGCTACCTACAGCCAGTTTGAAGTTCGACGGAGTGGCAGCGCCTACTTCCAGTTTGACTTCAGTGCTGGCGGTAGCGGTCAGGCCACCGATCGAACCGTTCAGGCCCGCAGCGATGTCTTTAGCCGAAGCGCCTGCAGCGTAAGTTACGGTTTTGGTCTGACCGTTGCCGGTAACAGTGATGTCGCCGCCAGCCAGGCCAGTTGCGCTAGGCACGATGGCCTTGGTTTTGACCTGCTGCGAACCAATGTTGTTGGCTGCAACGTTTTCCAGGCTCAGGTTGATGGTTTCGTTAGCGTTAGCGCCAACCTGGATAGCTTTGGTACCGTACGAACCGTCCAGCAGCTTCTGGCCACCGAAAGTAGTGGTTTGCGAGATACGGGTCAGTTCCGAAGTCAGGGCCTGGTATTCGTCGTTGTTCGACTTACGGTCGTCAGCGCTGAGGGAGCCAGTCGCGGAAGACAGAGCCAGGGTACGCATTTTTTGCAGGATGTCGGTCGAAGCCTGCATCGCGCCTTCAGCGGTCTGAGCGATGGAGATACCGTCGTTCACGTTTTTTACTGCTTGGCCCAGGCCGTTGATTTGGCTGGTCAGGCGGTTAGCGATCTGCAGGCCAGCAGCGTCGTCTTTAGCGCTGTTGATACGCAGGCCGGAAGACAGGCGCTGCATGGAGGTGGCCAGGGCGCCGCCGGCTTTGTTCAGGTTGCCCTGAGTAGTGATCGAAGCAATGTTGGTGTTTACTGTTAAAGCCATGACGAAATCCTCGTTGGATGGATACTGCGGCTTCCGGCCCTGGCAACCGCCGGGTGTGGCCTGAGAACCTACGTAATAGTTATCGTCGTGGTAGCCGGTTGCTTGAGGATTTTTTTGATTTTTTTTACTGGCGCCGTGCCACCCCTTGCAATTCAAGGGTTTACGCCGGCCCAAAACCCTTATTTCATTGGGTTTTCTGGCGCCAAATAAAAAACGCCGATGATCCTTCGATCATCGGCGTTTTTTTATATGCCCTGTAAAAGGGTCACGGACGATAAAGAATCGCCGATCCCCACGACAGACCCACACCAAAACCGCTGATCGCCACGCGCTTCCAGGTGGCATCCATCACATGCTTTTCCAGCAGCAGCGGAATGCTCGACGACACCGTGTTGCCAGTCTCGACCATGTCCTTGATGAACTTGTCCACCGGTGCATCTTCAAAACGGCGGGCGACGGCGTCGACAATCGCCGCACTGCCCTGGTGAATGCAGAAGGCATCGATATCGTCAGCCTTGAGGTCCGACTCATTGAGCAGCTCGTGCAAATGCGCCGGCACCTTGAGCAAGGCGAAGTTGAACACCTGGCGGCCGTTCATGAAGAACACGCCGTCGCTGACCTTGAGGTGCGGTGCGCCGGAACCGTCGGTGCCGAACTTGGACTTGCCCAGCAACCACGGTGCCTCTTCGCCCATCCAGGTGGCGGTGGCGGCATCGCCGAACAGCATGGTGGTGTTGCGGTCTTCCGGGTCGACGATCTTCGAATACGGGTCGGCGGTGATCAGCAGGCCGTTTTTCAGGCCAGTGGCTTCCATGAAGCCCTTCATTGCGTAGATGCCGTAGACGTAGCCGGAGCAGCCCAGGGAAATATCAAAGGCGGCCACGTGGGTCGGCAGGCCCAGCTTGTCCTGGACGATGGCGGCCGTGTGGGGCAAGCCCTCTTCATCGCCGTTCTGGGTGACGACGATCAGCGCGTCGATGGACTCGCGCTTCAAATCCGGGTTATTGGCAAACAAAGCGTTGACCGCCTCGACACACAGATCGGAGGTTTCCTGCGCAGCTTCCTTGCGCGGCAGGAACGCCGAGCCGATCTTGCCAATGATGAACTCTTCATCCTTGGCGAACTTGGCACCCTGGGCGTAGTTATCGATCCCGTCTGCGGGCACGTAACTGGCGATGCTTTTTATGCCAATCATTGTGGCTTCCCAATACTAAATAGCTGGAGAACACCCCGAGGACTGCGCCTGGAGTGCTGACAATAAAGGGGATAACCCCATAAAAATCTCGCTGAAAGCCGCCCCGCAAGGACCCTGTGACGACTTATCCTTTTCACACGATACAGTGAAGATGCGCTTTATGACTCACAGGTCACTCAATTTTGTGTGGTTTATGCAAAACGTTTCAACAATTTAGTCGCATAAACGACAACGGCCCGCCCTGTTTCCAGAGCGGGCCGCTTGACTTGACGCCACTTACATCTTGTTGAACAGGCTCAGCTGCGAGACCTTCACGAACGCCAATTGCGAGGCTTCCAGCATGGTTTGCTGCAGGGTCAGGTTGATCGCCGCCTCACCCATGTCGATGTTGGCCAGGTCACTCATCGTGGACTTGTTGGCCAGGCCGACACTGGTATTTTCACTGGACTGCACGGTGAGTGCGTTCTGTCGCGCACCGATGGAGCCACGCACGTTGTCTACCTGGTCGGCCGAACTGGTCAGGTTGCTGACAGCCGCGTTCAAGGCGTCCTGAAGCTTGACCCGCGCGCCCGGGATGCCGTCCGCCGGCTGTTCCAGGGCGTGACGCAGCTGGCTCAAGGTATCGAGGGCATTCTGGGTTTTCTGGGTAGTGTTGCCGACCGAAAACTGATCGCCGACATTTGGCGTACCGCTCAAATCGAAGGTAACGCCCGCCGCAGTGATGGTGTCCTTGGCGGGCGCCGTACCGGGGACGATCACGCCATTGTCGATCGGCTTGCTGTTGGGCGTGTACGGCTGGGCATAGACTTTATAAGCAGTCGGGTCGAGGTCGTCGAACTTGATCAGTACGCCGCTGTTGGGAAACGTACTCGAATAGTCGGCTGCACTGCTGATGTGAGCATTGGTCAGTTGCGTCGCCGAGGTGTTGCTCGCAGTGCGAGAGGTATTGAACGCGTCCGGCTTGGCGGCCAGGGTGAACTCGCGCCCACTGACCAGCGCATCGGCATCAGGCCCGGTGGCCACGTCGGTGAGGTCTACGGTGATATCGAACTTGACCCCGCGCACATTGATGCTGGCGCTGCCTTCCTTGGTGGAGTCGAACGTGCCATTACCTGGGAGCTGCGAGGTAATGTTGTTGTTGTCTTTGTCGGTGACCACGTACTGGGTGCTGCTGGTAAACGTCACCTTGTAGGGCTGGCCGTCAGCAAACTGCTTGGTGTAATCGATGCCCGACGTTACCAGGCCGGCCGAAATCGCGACCTTGTGGTCGTCCACCGACGAAGGCGTCGTGTAGGTGGACTGGGTGCGGCTGCCATTGACCGCCCCTTCGAGGATGGTCTTGCCCGTGTCGCTGGTGCGCACATTCAGCGTCTCGGAGACTTGCAGGCTCAGCTCGTTCTCGTCGCCCTGATAGCTATAGGTGCCATCGTTGTTGCGCGAGTACGGCGGCGTGTCGGTCTTGGAGCCGGAGAACAGATAGTTGCCCGCCGCATCCTTGCTGTTGAGCAAACCCAGCAACTGGTTTTCCAGCGCGCCCACTTCGACCGAGATGGACTTGCGGTCAGCATCACTGGTCACGCCACCCGCGCGCAGCGCCAACTGGCTGCCGGCCTGGATGGTGGTATTGATCGCATCCAGGACGCTTTCTTCGTTCGTCAGGGTATTTTGAATGCTGGTGATATTGCCGCTGTACTGGGCCAGCATGTCTTTTTGCTGTTGCAGCATCAGCAGGCGCTGGGCGGCAACCGGATCATCGGCGGCGGTCTGCACACGCACACCGGAACTCGCCTGCTGCTGGGCCTTCACTACGCTGGAATAGTTGTCCTGATACTTGACGGCACTGGTGTCGTAATACTGCTGTGTAGAAATGCGCATCGTCCCAGACTCCCTTAAAGACTATTGATCAGCGTACTGAAGGTTTCTTGCGCAGCCTTGATGATCTGCGACGACGCCGTGTAGTACTGCTGGAACTTGATCATGTCGCCCGCCTCTTCATCCAGGTTGACCTGGGATACGGAGTTGCGCGCGTTCTTGTTGGCCGTCAACAGCGCGTTGGTGGCCGTGGTATCAGTGGTGGCCGAAGCCGCCTTGGCGCCAACGGTGGACACCAGCTTGCTGTTGGCCCCTACCAGGCTCGCCCCGCCGCTGCCGTCGGCTGACACGCCCACGGTGGCCTTGGTCTGCAGGTTGAGCAGTGCCTGGGCGTTGCGGTTGTCGGACTTGCCGGTGGCATTGAACGAGAACGAAGTGCCGTCACCGTTGGCCGGCGAACCGCCCACCGTGGTGTCGAAACTGAAGCTCTTGGCTGGCGACACCAAGGCGCCGCTGGCATCACGCATCGGCACGTTGATGCTGATCTTGTTGGCCTGCCCCGGAATAATGGTGCCGGAGCCGATCGGATCACCCTGGGCGTTGCTCAGGGTGTAGGGCTGGGTGCCATCGGCCGCCGGCTTACCGAACACCATCTTCACCGGCATCGAGTGCTCAATGCCGGTACGCAGTTGTGCCGTGTCGGCGCCGCCCTGGATATCCAGCGGCACGGTGAGCGTTGGCGGCGTGAAAGTGCCGGTGCCCTGATTGGTCTTGCTGGCCTCGCCCTGCAACGGCGCAGCAAAGGCAATCTTGCTCGGGTCGGTGAGCACGGTGCCGATTTCCTTGGCGCCGTTAGCGGTCGGGCTGACCTTGAAGCTGTCACCGGCCTGCACCGCACCGCTCTTGACCGCCAGGGTAAATCCGTCGATGACCGGCGGCGGCGTGGCACTGAGGTCATAGGTGCCCATGGCCTTGCCGTCGGAGCGCAGCACCGTGACCTTGTTAAGGTTGGTACCGTCGTTGAAGCTGACCTTGTAATCGAAGTTGGTCAGTTGGCTGCTGTCCTTGATCGTTACGCCCAGGGCGCCGTCGCCGAGGTTGCCTTGGGCAGCCTGGCTACGCAGGGCAACGGACGCTGCGTTGTTGATGTCGGTAAACATCGAGGCGCCGAACTCGCCATTGAGGTCCAGGCCCTGGCCCAACTGACTGTTGAGGGCATCGGCGGTGACAATCGCGATACGGCCCAAGTCATTGATCGCCGGCATCAGCGCATCGCTGCGATAACGCAACAGACCACCGATGCTGCCGCCACTGATCACATTGCCCAAGTCAAGCGACGTACCGCCTTCCGCGTTGAGCTGGATGGTGTACTGGCTGGTGTCGCTTTTGCTCGGCACTGCAGAAATCGTATTGGAGCGGTCACCCAGCACCAGGGATTGACCGCTGCCGGTGCTGACGCTGAACACACCGTTCTTTTCAGTGGCGGTCACACCGATCAACTCGTTGAGCGAGCGCACGGCCTCGGCGCGGGAGTCCAGCAGGTTGGCCGGGGTGGTGTTCGATGAACCCTGCACCTGGGCAATCTGCTTGTTGAGGGACGCAATCGACGAGGTCAGTTGGTTGACCTGATCACTCATCGAAGTCAACTGGCTGTTGATCGTCTCTTTCTGCTGGCTCAGTTGGCTGGAAATCGAGTTGAACCGATTGCTCAGGGTCTGGGCGTTCGTGAGCAGGATCTGGCGAGCCGACGTATCGCTCGGGTTCGCCGAGGCGGTCTGCACAGCAGCGAAGAACGAGCTGAGTACGGCCGACATGCCGGTGGTCTTGTCCGACAGGGTCTTGTCGACAGCACTGATCTGGTCCAGGTAAGCCTTGGCGTCGCTATTAAGCGAAGTGCTGTTCTGGTAGGCGGTGTCGAGGTATTCGTTGTAGACCCGGCGCACATCGGCCAGGGTCGTGCCGCTGCCGATGAACACGCCGCCGTACTGGTTCGACGCATTCGCACTCTGGGTAGTCTGCTGACGCGAATAGCCGGCGGTATTGGCGTTGGCAATGTTGTTACTCAAGACCGACAACGATCCTTGAGCGGCGTTAAGCCCCGACATCCCGATATTGAGCAAACTCATGGTTCAGACCTTATAAATGAGTGGTCGCGCCCGCGGCAGCGTAATTCTGATAACTGTTCATGGTTTTAGCGATCTGCGAAATCTTGCTGGCGTAGGCCGGATCCGTTGCGTAACCGGCTTTTTGCAACTCACGCACAAACTGTTCCGGGTTGTCGGCCGACTTCACAACTTCTTTATAGCGATCATTGCTTTGCAGCAATGTCACGAGGTCATGGAAGCTGTCTTGGTAGGAGTCGTAGGAACGGAACTGCGCCGTTTCCTTGACCATCGCCCCATCACGAAACTCGCTGGTGATGGCGCGGGCCTGGCCGCCCTGCCAACTCTGACCGGCCTTGATGCCGAACAGGTTGTGGCTGCTGCTGCCATCCTCGGCGCGCATCACCGACTTGCCCCAACCGGTTTCCAGAGCCGCCTGGGCCACCAGGTACTTCGGATCGACGCCGATGCGCGCGGCAGCCGCCTTGGCCATCGGCAACATGGTGGCGACGAACTCATCCTGGGAGCTGAACGCCTTCTTCGCCGGCGCCAATGGTGGCTGGGCAACAGCGCGGCTGTAGATCTGCATGCGGTCGCTGGGCACGGCAAAACTGCGCGCGGTGCTGTTGATCACGTTGTCATCGGCAGCACTGTTGCGCAGCGGCGCGGCCTTGGCCTCGGTCGCCACTTGAGTGCTCGGCACAATGCCGGCGAGCAAGCGATCGGTGAGCTTGCTTGGCAAGGCGATCCGGCGCTGGTTCATCAGCTCCATATCGTTGCTGTGGGCAGCGGCGGCGCCGGCCTGGGGCTCGGCTACGCGGTAGGCCCACAACGGACGTTGGCCATTGGAGCGCCCCAACGGGCCCTCGGCCTGGGTGCCGGCGGCAATTTCCGTCGGTACATCGGCCTTCTTCACCGCCTCAGCCGCCGCCGGACCCTGCAAGGTGGCCGCCTGGGCTTCCACCGGTTTGTTCTTTTGCATCTGGCGCATGAGTACGTCGGCCAGGCCGATACCACCGCCTTCGCGGGACATCGACACGGCCAGTTGCTGGTCGTACATCTCTTGGTACTGCTTGGCCGCCGGGGTGTTCATCGGGTTGTCCTTACCCAGGGCCTCGGTGGCCGAACGCATGGACTTGAGCATCTCACTCAAGAACAGCGACTCGAACTCCTGCGCGACCTTGCGCATGTTGCCTTCGCTGTTCTTGTCGGCGCCGACCTTGAGCTGGTTAAGCCGGTTCAGGTCGGAGTAAGACCCCGAGTCCGCCGTGCTGCTGATACCGCTCTTGCGCATATCTATGGCCATGGCCTCAGATCACGATCAGGTCGGCTTGCAAGGCGCCGGCCTGTTTCAAAGCTTCAAGGATCGCCATCAAGTCGCCAGGCGCTGCGCCTACCTGGTTCACCGCGCGGACAATCTCATCCAGGGTGGTACCGGGACCGAACTTGAACATCGGCTTGGCTTCTTGCTGGGCATTGACTCGCGAACGTGGCACCACCGCCGTCTGGCCATTGGACAACGGCCCCGGCTGGCTGACGATCGGGTCTTCGGTGATGGTCACGGTCAGGCTGCCGTGGGTCACCGCAGCTGGCGAGACCTTGACGTTCTGGCCGATCACGATAGTGCCGGTCCGCGAATTGATGATGACCTTGGCCACCGCCTGGCCCGGATCCACCTCAAGGTTTTCCAGGATCGACAGGTAGTCCACGCGCTGGCTTGGGTCCAGCGGCGCGGTAACGCGGATCGAGCCGCCGTCGATGGCCTGGGCCACGCCAGGGCCGAGCATGTCGTTGATCTTGTCGACCACACGCTTGGCGGTGGTGAAGTCGGAACGGTTGAGGTTCAGGGTCAGGCTGTTGCCCTGGTTGAAACCGCTGGGCACGGTGCGTTCAACCGTGGCGCCGCCGGGAATCCGACCGGCCGATGGCACGTTGACGGTGATCTTCGAACCGTCGCGACCTTCGGCGTCAAACCCGCCCACCACGAGGTTGCCCTGGGCAATGGCGTAGACGTTGCCGTCGATACCTTTAAGCGGGGTCATCAGCAGCGTGCCGCCGCGCAGGCTCTTGGAGTTACCGATGGACGACACGGTGATGTCGACCACCTGACCCGGCTTGGAAAACGCCGGCAAATCGGCACTGATCGACACCGCCGCGACGTTCTTCAACTGCACATTGCCCGACCCCGCCGGCACCTTGATGCCGAACTGCGAGAGCATGTTGTTGAAGGTCTGCAGGGTGAAGGGGGTCTGGGTGGTCTGGTCACCCGTACCGTTTAGCCCCACCACCAGGCCGTAGCCGATCAACTGGTTGGAACGCACGCCGGAGATGCTGGCGATGTCTTTCAGGCGTTCGGCCTGGACGACTGCGCTCAGACTCAGCAAGAGTGCCGCCGCCATCAGCTGTTTGAGTTTCAAAGTGGCCACCTAGAAAGGGAACAGCGGGCTAAGGAAGAAACGGTCGAACCAGCCCGGCTGGCTTGCATCAGCAAAAGCGCCGGTGCCGGAGTAAGTGATGCGCGCATCGGCAATCCGCGTCGACGGTACGGTGTTGTCGGTGGAAATATCATCGGCGCGAACCATACCGGCAATACGCACCAGCTCATCACCGGTGTTGAGGGTCATCCACTTCTCACCGCGTACGGCAATGATGCCGTTGGGCAACACGTCCGCCACCGTGACGGTGATCGAACCGGTCAGGCTGTTGCCCTGCCCCGCCGCGCTCTTGCCGTTGGTGGCACGGTCGCCGCTGTAGCCGGCGCTCAGGCTCAGGTCGCCATCGCCCAGCGGATTGTTGACGTTAGGTACCGCGCCGAACAACGAGGTCAGGCCAATGCCGGCCTTGCTGGTCTTGCCGACCTGGGAGTTGGCGTTCTTGCTGGCCTGGGTCCGCTCGTTCAAGGTGATGGTGATGATGTCACCGACCCGGAACGCCTTGCGGTCGCTGTACAGGTTCTGTTCGAAACCGGCCTGGTAGATCGAGCCGTTGTTGGCCGCCGCCGGCAACGGTGTGCGTGGCAACACCGGCGCGTAGTACGGGTCATTGGGTTTTGGCGTCGGGGCGACACAGCCCGCGAGCACGGCAATCCCACTCAATGCCAGAACGGAAACATAGCGATTCATGACCCTTACCTCACGGTGTTGCAGGCGCTGTCTACGGCGCCCCATAGACTTGATTACAGATTCTGCGTTACGAACGAAAGCATCTGGTCGGCGGTGGAGATCACCTTGGAGTTCATCTCGTAGGCGCGCTGAGTGGTGATCATGTTGACCATCTCTTCAACGGTGCTCACGTTGGAGGTTTCCAAAGTGCTTTGCAGCGTGGTGCCGAAACCGTTCAGGCCAGGGGTGCCGATTTGCGGCGCGCCGCTGGAAGCGGTTTCCAGGAACAGGTTGTTACCCATGGCCTGCAGGCCGGCCGGGTTGATGAAGTCGGCGGTTTGCAGGTTGCCGATCACTTGCGACGCCGGGTTACCGGCCACGGTGATGGACACGGTGCCGTCGTTGCCGACAGTGAAGGTCTTGGCATCGGCCGGCACGATAACGGCAGGCTCCAGAGCAAAACCGTTGGCGGTGACGATCTGGCCGTTGGAGTCCAGGTGGAAAGTACCGTCACGGGTGTAAGACGTGGTCCCGTCCGGCTGCAGGATCTGGAAGAAGCCACGGCCGTTGATGGCCATGTCCAGCGGCTGGCCAGTCTGCTGCAGGTTACCGGCGCTGAAGTTCTTCTGGGTGCCGACGATCTGCACACCCGTACCCAGTTGCAGGCCCGACGGCAGTTCGCTGTCCTGGGTCGATTGGGCGCCAGGCTGTTTCTTGATCTGATAGAGCAAGTCCTGGAACTCGGCGCGGTCACGTTTGAAACCCGTGGTCGACACGTTGGCCAGGTTGTTGGAAATGGTGGTCAGGTTAGTGTCCTGGGCGGACAGGCCTGTCTTGGCAACCCATAGAGCCGGAAGCATGCTGTTCTCCTTCGTGCGCCTGTTTGTTGGCGCTGCGCTGCAAAATTAGTATTCAGTCAGTGACGCGGCTATCAGCTCATCTGCATGACGCGAGTCATGGCCTGGTCGTCTTCCTTGGCGCTGTTCATCATCTTGATGTGCAGCTCGAACTGCTTGGAGAGCGCCAACACCGCCGTCATTTCTTCAACCGCGTTGACGTTGCTCGCCTGCAGAAAACCCGAGGTCAGCTTGACGCTCGCATCGGCCACGGCCGGCTGGCCATCCTTGGTGTGGATGGTGCCGTCCAGGCCTTTATTCATATTCTTGAGGTCGGGCTGGACCAGCTTGATGCGGTCCACTTCAGCCATCACCCGAGGGCCTTCACCCATGGCGCGAATGCTGATGGTGCCGTCGGAGCCGACTTCAATCTTCTGCTGGGGCGGCACCGAAATCGGGCCACCGTTGCCCATGATCGGCATGCCGTTACCCGCGCGCAGCACGCCCAGCGCATCGACGTTCATGCTGGCGCTGCGCACGTAGGCTTCGCTGCCGTCCGGCGTTTGCACGGCCATCCAGCCGTCACCGTTGACGGCCACGTCCAAGTCACGGCCGGTCTCGATCATCGCGCCAGGCGTGAAGTCGGTGGCTGGGCGCTCGGTCATGGCAAAGGCCCGCGCCGGAAAGCTGTCACCGAACACCGGCATCGAACGCGCCTGTTCCAGGTCACGTTGAAAACCGTTGGTGGAGATGTTCGCCAAGTTGTTGGCATGAGCCTTCTGCGCCAGTGCATTCTGGCTGGCGCCGGTCATTGCCACATAAAGGTACTTGTCCACGCTTCTTCCTCTTTCTGACGCAGGCTTGCCGCCCACCGCTGTACTGATGAGGCTTAAGCAATTTGCGAACCAACTTTTCAAAACAGAGGAAAGTCGAGGCGGGGCGGGGGTTTGCGGCCAGGCAGCAGGATTGGGGAGGCTGACGATAGTCGAAAAAACGGCGGACTACTGCCGCCAGCGGCAACGCCCCCTCCCTCACCGCCTATTTGTCGGCCTTGAGAATTTCGTAATCACGCAATTTATTGGCGATGGTGGTGTGCGACACCCCCAGGCGTTTGCCCAACTGCCGGCTGCTGGAATGCTCGGCATACAGGCTTTCCAATACGGCCTTCTCGAACCGGCCGACGATCTCGTCCAGGCCGCCCTCCAGGGAAAAATCGCCAAGGGGTTGGCGCACGCCGTAGTCCGGCAAGCGAATGTGCTCGACCTTGACCGTGCCGCCCTCACACAGCGACACCGCCTGGAACAGCACGTTTTCCAATTGCCGCACATTCCCCGGCCAATGGTAGTGGCTGAGGCGATCCATCGCGGCGGGCGCCAGCTTGGGCAGCGGGCAGCCGATCTGCCGGCTGGCCTGGTCGAGAAAGTGCTCAACCAAGGGCGCGAGGCCATCGAGGCATTCGCGCAGGGGCGGGATATGCAAGGACAGCACGTTGAGGCGGTGATAAAGGTCCTGGCGGAATTCGCCACGGGCGCAGAGCTCGGACAGGTCCACCTGAGTGGCGCAGATCACCCGCACATCCAGGTAGACCTCTTCATCGCTGCCGACCCGACGAAAGCAACCGTCCTGCAGGAAACGCAGTAGCTTCACCTGCAAGCGCGAACTCATTTCCCCGACGCCATCGAGAAACAACGTACCGCCCGCCGTCAGTTCCAGCAGCCCCAGCTTGCCTTCGGCGCGCGCGCCTTCGAACGCACCGGGGCCGTAGCCGAACAGTTCGGTCTCGGCCATCGACTCGGGCAGCCCGGCGCAGTTCAGCGCCATCAACGGCGATTGCCCCCGCGGGCTGGCCAGGTGGCAGGCGCGGGCCAGCAGTTCTTTGCCGGTGCCGGTTTCGCCTTCTATTAATAGCGGCGCATCCAGGGGAGCCATGCGCCGGGCTTCACGCACCACGGCAGCCATGACCTTGGAGCTTTGGAAGATACTGTCGAAGCCGCGCAACTCCTGTTTGCGCACGTTGTAGATGCGCTCGCCCACACGGTCGGCGCGGTGCAGGGTGAGCACGGCGCCGGCCATGGCTTCGCTGTCGTCATGTTCGGAGGATTGCAGCGGCGCGATATCCGCCAGGAACACGTCACCCTTGACCTTGACCCGCAGGCCATTGATCCGCGATTTACTCGCGCGCACCAGCTCCGGTAAATCGAAGTCCTCGGCGTAGCGCGACAGCGGAATGCCCGGCACCTCGTCCACCCGCACCCCGAGCAACTGCGCGGCGGCACGGTTGGCGGCGACAATGGAGCCGCCCATGTCAATGGACAACACCGGAAACTCCAGGGCACCGAGCAAGGCATTGAGCTCCATATGCCGACGCTCACTGGGCATCAGCCCTACCCGCTTAACGCCAAACACCCCGGCAATCGCTTCGAACTGCGGGCGCAGCGCCTGGAATTGCATGTTCACCAGGTTCGGGCAGAACAGGTAAATCGCGTTGCCATGCTCGCCACCCACCTCCCCCTTGGCGACGTTGACGCCGTACTCCACCAACAGGTTGAGGATGTCCCGCAGGATGCCGATGCGGTTCTGGCAGTGCACTTTGATACGCATGAAAAGGCCCGGAAAGTGGGTAGGCGCCGCGTCTTTTTGTCGCTGGGCGCAGATAGTCGTCAAGATTATGTGACAGCTTACGGGCTTTTCACAGCCCAACTCGGCGATCAGCGGCACAACTGTAACGAATACTTTACGAAAGTCGGTAACTTTTCCTACGCATGGGCCATTCAAGCCGATGGAATCTCGCCCCGCACGGAGTATCAATAGGTTCATCGCAGGACATAACAAGAACGAATGCCTAGCAGGAGAGCCGTATGAAGCAGACGCACTACGTGGCCCGCGAGCCCGATGCGCAAGGTTTTATCCACTACCCGCCGGAAGAACACGCGGTGTGGAACACCCTGATCACCCGTCAGTTGAAGGTGATCGAAGGCCGCGCCTGCCAGGAATACCTGGATGGCATCGACAAACTCGGCCTGCCCCTGGATCGCATCCCGCAACTGGGTGAAATCAACCAAGTGCTGGCTGCCACCACCGGCTGGCAAGTCGCCCGCGTGCCGGCGCTGATTCCCTTCCAGACGTTCTTCGAATTGCTCGCCAACAAGCAGTTTCCAGTGGCGACCTTTATTCGCACCCGCGAAGAACTGGATTACCTGCAAGAGCCGGATATTTTCCACGAGATCTTTGGCCACTGCCCGCTGCTGACCAACCCGTGGTTCGCCGAGTTCACCCACACCTACGGCAAGCTCGGCCTCGCGGCCAGCAAGGAGCAACGGGTGTACCTGGCGCGCCTGTACTGGATGACCATCGAGTTCGGCCTGGTGGATACCCCCGAAGGTCGGCGTATCTACGGTGGCGGGATTTTGTCGTCACCCAAGGAAAGCGTGTACTGCCTGTCGGACGAACCCGAGCACCAGGTCTTCGACCCGCTGGAAGCGATGCGCACCCCGTACCGCATCGACATCCTGCAACCGCTGTATTTCGTGCTGCCCAACCTCAAGCGCCTGTTCGAAGTAGCGCAGGAAGACATCATGGGCATGGTCGAGCGCGGTATGCAGCTTGGCTTGCACGCCCCCAAATTTCCGCCCAAACCAAAAGCTGCTTGAACTGCGTCTTTTAAGGCCAGGTGAGTCTGTTCCCTGGCCCCGCGTTGCTTTAGGGTGACGCCACTGACCTTCACCTATTCGAATTCAGGACACCGACCATGACCACCTTGAACCAAGCCCACTGCGAAGCCTGCCGCGCCGATGCCCCGCAAGTCAGCGATGAAGAGTTGCCGGTGCTGCTCAAGCAGATCCCCGACTGGAACATCGAGGTACGCGACGGCGTGATGCAGCTGGAAAAGGTTTTCCTGTTCAAGAACTTCAAATTCGCCCTGGCCTTTACCAACGCCATGGGTGAAATCTCCGAAGCCGAAGGCCATCACCCGGGCCTGCTCACCGAATGGGGCAAGGTGACCGTGACCTGGTGGAGCCACTCCATCAAGGGCCTGCACCGCAACGACTTCATCATGGCCGCGCGCACCGACGAAGTGGCCAAGGACGCCGAGGGCCGCAAGTAATGCATTTCGATGCCATAGGCCGGGTACCCGGCGACCCGATCCTCGGGTTGATGGACCTGTATGCCCAGGACAGCAACCCGAACAAGTTCGACCTCGGCGTGGGCGTGTACAAAGACGACCAGGGCCTGACGCCGATTCCCCATTCGGTAAAACGCGCGGAGCAGCGCCTGGTCGACACCCAGGCCACCAAGACCTATATCGGCGGCCACGGCGATGCAGCCTTCGGCACACTGATCAGCGAACTGGTGCTGGGCGCCGACTCCGCCCTGCTGCGCGAACACCGTGCCGGCGCGACCCAGACCCCAGGCGGCACCGGCGCCCTGCGCTTGAGCGCTGACTTTATCGCCCACAACCTGCCCGGCCGTGGCGTGTGGTTGAGCGACCCGACCTGGCCGATCCACGAAACCATCTTTGCCAAGGCAGGGCTCAAGGTCAGCCACTACCCGTACGTGGGCGCGGATAACCGCCTGGATGTGGCGGCGATGCTGGCGACGCTCTCCACCGTGCCCAAAGGCGATGTCGTGCTGCTGCACGCCTGCTGCCACAACCCGACCGGGTTCGACCTGTCCCAGGATGACTGGCGCCAGGTGCTGCACATCGTGCGCGAACGCCAGTTGCTGCCGCTGATCGACTTCGCCTACCAGGGCTTTGGCGACGGCCTGGAGCAGGATGCCTGGGCGGTGCGCTTGTTTGCGGCTGAACTGCCGGAAGTGCTGGTCACCAGCTCGTGCTCGAAGAACTTCGGCCTGTACCGCGACCGTGTCGGCGCCTTGATCGTGTGTGCGGCGGATGCCGAGAAGCTGACGGATGTACGCAGCCAATTGGCGAATACCGCGCGCAACCTGTGGTCGACGCCGCCGGATCATGGTGCGGCGGTGGTCGCGACCATCCTCGGTGATGCCGAACTGAAAAAGCAGTGGAGCGAGGAAGTCGAAGCCATGCGTGCGCGAATCGCGCAGTTGCGTTGCGGACTGGTGGAGGCGTTGGCGCCCCATGGCCTGGCTGAGCGGTTTGCGCATATTGGGGCGCAACGCGGGATGTTTTCCTACACCGGCTTGAGTGCCGAGCAGGTCAAGCAACTGCGCGAGAAGCACAGCGTGTATATGGTCAGCTCGGGGCGGGCTAACGTGGCCGGTATTGATGCGACACGCCTGAGCCTCCTGGCCAAAGCCATCGCCGACGTATCCCACTGACGAAACCGGGACTGAAAATGTGGGAGCAAGCCCCCTCCCACATTTTGACCGCCCCCCCCCTCAGCTGGCGACCATCTCGGCTTTCAGCAGCGCTTCTTTCGCCTGCGCATCCGCCAAGCGATACAACTCGATGCTCCCGTCCCAGTGCTCGATCAACGCCGTGCACGACTCCACCCAATCCCCGCAGTTGAGGTAATCCACCTCGCCCACTTTGCGGATCTCCGCATGGTGGATATGCCCGCACACCACGCCATGCAACTCGCGCTTGGTCACTTCGTGGGCGATGGCTTCTTCGAAATCGCTGATAAAGCTCACGGCGGTTTTAACCTTGTGTTTCAGATACGCCGACAGTGACCAATAGCCATAGCCGTACCGCGCACGCCAGTGGTTCAACCAGCGGTTCAAGGTGAGGGTGAACTCATAGGCCGAGTCGCCCAGGAACGCCAGCCAGCGGTGGTAACGGGTGATCACATCAAACTGGTCGCCGTGGATCACCAGCAGATGACGGCCATCGGCCGTGACGTGCACCGCCTCGTCCACCAACTGGATATTGCCCAGGATCAGCTTGGAGTAACGGCGCAGGAATTCGTCGTGGTTACCGGTGACGTAGATCACTTCGGTGCCGCGCTTGGCCATGGTCAACAGCCGGCGGATCACGTTCGTATGGGCCTGAGGCCAATACATGCCGCCGCGCATTTTCCAGCCGTCGATGATATCGCCGACCAGGTAGACCTTGTCGGCGTGGTAGCCCTTGAGGAACTGCGATAGGTGTTCGGCCTGGCAATCCCGGGTGCCCAGGTGCACGTCGGAAATCCACAGGGTACGAACCCGCTGCTTACGGCTGGGCTTGGTGAACTCGGCACTGGTCATGGGCATCCCTCGACGCTGTTTTCGCGAGCTTGCGCCTTGGCGATTAATAGCCCATGACAGTCGTGCGTCAGTCTGATGACAACGCTCACTGGCCGCGAAGCGTTGTAGACTGGCAACCCTGCTGCCCAGGAGACCGCGATGACACCGTCGCTCACGCTACGCCACTACCTCGAAGCGCCCATCGCCCACAGCCATGACCATGCGCAGTTGGTGTTCGGCCTGTCCGGTCACCTGGACCTGGAAGTCGATGGGCGTGGCAGCCAGGTGCGTGAAAGCAGCGTGATGGTGCTGCCCTTCTGCGCCCACCATGCCTGTGGCAGTCGCGATGGCAGCCGCTGCCTGGTGCTGGATGTGCCCACGGAGCATTGGGTCCTGCAATCCTTGGGCGAGCATGCGGATGCCAGCCGCCGCCTGCTTGACCAACCGGCCCGCCTGACCCTGGATGCCCGGCAACACCAACTGGTGCAATGGCTGGCGCACAGCCCGGTGGAAGACCCACTGATCGTCCAACAGGGCGCGGTGCTGTTGCTGACCAGCCTCAATCATCCGCAGGCCCCGCAGGTGCCGGGCCGGCGCCTGCCGTATGCAGCGTT
Source organism: Pseudomonas sp. MIACH (assembly GCF_001269925.1). Lineage (GTDB taxonomy): Bacteria > Pseudomonadota > Gammaproteobacteria > Pseudomonadales > Pseudomonadaceae > Aquipseudomonas. The sequence continues at coordinate 217,371 of NZ_LHVO01000033.1, read as the reverse complement.
CAATGGGCATATCGAAAAGCACCTCGCCCACCCCCTTCAAGTCGCCGACCTGGCACGCATCGCCGGCCTGTCAGCGGCGCGCCTGCATGCGCGGTTCATGGCCGAGTGCGGGCAGACGCCCATGGACTACATCCGCAGCCGTCGCCTGCAACTGGCCTTGAAACTGCTGCGCGAGACGCCGCTGCCCATCGGTGAAATCGCCGAGCGGGTTGGCTACACCTCACAAAGTGCCTTTGCCGCCGCCATGCTCCGCGAATTTGGCGCCTCTCCCGGTGCGTTGCGGCGCGCCACGTAGGGCGAGCCTTGCGCTAAAAATCGCGAGTCGCACGACAGACGCACGCACCAGCACCCTCTAGACTGCGACCCTGTCACTCCCGTTGGTTCAAGGATCGCAATGACTCCCCGTTCAGCCCTCGGCGCCCTGCATATCGGCGCATTGATGTTTGGCCTTACCGGCGTCTTCGGCAAGCTGGCGGCGGCCTCGCCGGCCATCATCGTCTTCGGTCGCGCCGCGTTTGCCGTGATTGCCCTGGCAGTGTTTGCGCGCTTCGCCAGCAACGCCCCCTGGAAAACCCTGGCGCTGCAGGACTGGCGTCGCCTGCTGGTCAGTGGCGTGTTGCTGGCGGCGCATTGGGTGACGTTCTTCATTGCGGTCAAGGTGGCCGGTGTGGCCGTCGCCACGCTGGGGTTTACTGCATTCCCGGCGTTTACCGTGATCCTCGAAGGGCTGATCTTCCGCGAGCGCATTCGCGCCAATGAAATCGTACTGGTGGCCCTGGTCACCGTTGGGTTGGTGCTGGTCACGCCGGACTTCAACCTCGCCAGCGAAGCCACTGGCGGCCTGCTCTGGGGCATCGCCTCGGGGTTGCTGTTTTCCTTGTTATCGCTCAATAACCGCGCCAGCTCCGGGCGCATCCCTGCCGTACAGGCGGCGCTTTGCCAAAATGTGGTGGTCGCCCTGTGCCTGCTGCCCGTGGCTGCGCCGGGGTTGGCGGATGTGCGTGCGCTGGATTGGTTGTGGATCGGCCTGCTTGGGGTGTTCTGTACCGGCCTGGCCCATAGCCTGTTTGTCGCCAGCCTCGCGGTGATCAAGGCGCGCACCGCTTCGGTGGTGTTTGCCATGGAACCGGTCTACGGCATCACCGTGGCCTGGCTGCTGTTTGCCGAGACGCCGACCTTGCGCATGTTGTTGGGCGGCGCGTTGATCATCATCGCCATCGTGCTTTCAGGGCTGATGGGGAGTGCCAGCCAGGCCAAGCAGCCCGCTGCAACGGCCTGATCTATACTTTAAACATCCGCAACAGTCAGCCGTCGTTAAACGGATAAAGACTCCTCGACGACAGCCATGGTGTTTTCTGCAGTTGCTGCAAGCGAGTGGTCACTCCATCAACGCTATGCAGGGGTTACATCATGGAAATGCTCATCAGCTTGCTGGTTCAGATCATCAGCGGCGCCGTCGGCGGCAACTTGGCCGGCATGACCAAACAGAGCCTGGGCACCGGGCTCAATACCTTTCTCGGCGGCGTCGGCGGCCTGGTGCTCGGCCAGATTGTCTCGGCACTCACGGGCACCTCCGGCGGCGAAGCCCTGGATGTGGCAGCGGTCGGCAGCAATATCGTCGGCGGCGGTGTCGGCGGCCTGGTGCTGACCTTGGTCGTGGGCTTTATCAAGAGCAAAATGGCCGCCAAATAGCGGCGCATCCAGGGGTCACCGTCCTGCAGCGGCGGTGGCCTTTATTGGGTACGATCGTTGTGGCCCAGGTCGCGTTGCGGGTCGATCTGGTCACGCACGCGTTGCTTGAGCACCTTGGCTTCAGGGAAGCCGCCGTCGGCCTTGCGCTCCCAGATCTGCACACCCTCGCAGGTGATGCGAAACGTCCCGCCGGTTGCCGGTTCCAGCGACACTTTGCCCAGGTCCTCGGCAAACGTACTCAACAGCTCCTGCGCCAGCCACGCGGCGCGCAGCAACCACTGGCACTGGGTGCAATAGGTGATGACAATCTCGGGTTTGCTCGGCGACATAATTTGAGAGGTTCCTGGCGTAACGGGCTCGGCGGATCGGATGGCTATAATACCGGCCTTTATCGCCCAGCTTCGAGAGTCATGATGCGCCGCCTGTTGTCCTGCCTGTTCCTCTGCCTGATCCCCCTGATTGCCGATGCCGTTGAACCGCCACGCCCTAAAGTCGGCCTGGTGCTGTCCGGTGGTGCCGCCCGAGGCCTGGCGCATATCGGTGTGCTCAAGGCCCTGGAGGAACAGGGTATTCATATCGATGCGATTGCCGGCACCAGCATGGGCGCGGTGATTGGCGGGCTGTATGCGTCGGGCTACAAGATCGATGAACTGGAAAAACTTGCGCTGGGCATCGACTGGCAACAGGCGCTGTCCGACGCACCGCCACGGGAAGACGTGCCGTTTCGACGCAAGCAGGATGACCGGGATTTCCTGGTCAAGCAGAAGCTCAGCTTTCGCGATGACGGCAGCCTCGGCCTGCCCCTGGGTGTGATCCAGGGCCAGAATCTGGCGCTGCTGCTGGAAAGCATGTTCGCCCACACCAGCAACACGCGTAATTTCGACAAATTGCCAATCCCCTTCCGCGCCGTGGCCACCGATATCACCACCGGCGAGAAAGTCGTGTTCAGCAAAGGTCATTTGCCCCAGGTGATCCGCGCCAGTATGTCGATTCCGGCCGTGTTCGCGCCGGTGGAGCTGGATGGCCGGCTGCTGGTGGATGGCGGCATGACCGATAACATCCCACTGGATGTGGCGCGCGAGATGGGCGTGGACATCGCCATCGTGGTCGACATCGGCACCCCGTTGCGTTCACGCAAGCAACTGGCAACGGTGGTGGACGTGCTCAACCAGTCCATCACCCTGATGACCCGGCGCAACTCCGAGGAACAACTCAAGGCCTTGCATCCCAAGGACGTCCTGATCCAGCCGCCGCTGGCCGCCTATGGCGTGACGGACTTCGGCCGCGCCAAGGACATGATCGATGCCGGCTATCGCGCCACCCGCGCCCTCGACGTTCGCCTGGCACATTTGCGCCCCGCCGAACCGATCGACCCGCAACTGGTGGCCGCGCGCACCCCAGGCGAACGCACCCCGGTGATTACCGCGATCAAGGTGGAGAACGACTCGAAAGTCAGCGACGACGTGATCCGCTACTACATCCGCCAACCGTTGGGTGAACCGCTGGAGCTTGGCCGCCTGCAGACCGACATGGGCACTTTGTACGGCCTGGATTACTTCGAGCAGGTGCAATACCGCGTGGTGAAAAAGGGCCAGGACAACACCCTGGTGATCAGTGCACGCGGCAAACGCAGCGGTACAGACTACCTGCGCCTGGGCCTGAACCTGTCGGACGATATGCGTGGCGACAGCGCCTTCAACCTGGGGGCCAGTTACCGTATGAATGGCATTAACCGTCTCGGCGCCGAGTGGCTGACGCGGGTGCAGATCGGCGATCGGCAAGAGCTGTACAGCGAGTTCTATCAGCCGATGGATACCGGTTCGCGCTATTTCGTTGCCCCTTATCTCAGCGCCCAGGCACAGAACGTCGAGCTGATCCTCGATAATGACCCCATCTCCGAATACCGCTTGGAACGCTATGGTTTCGGCCTGAACGTGGGGCGCCAGATCGGCAACAGCGGCGAGATCCGCTTCGGCGTCGGCGAGGCTTGGGGCAAGGCGGATGTGCGCATCGGCGACCGCGACCTGCCAAGTGTGAGCTTCAGCGAAGGCTTCTATGAACTGAAGTACTCCTTCGACTCCCTGGATAACGTGTACTTCCCTCACAGCGGCGAGGATATCGGCCTGGCCTTGCGCGAATTCGAACCGGGATTGGGCTCGGACCAGCGCTATCGACAATGGGAATTCAAGCTGGACAAGGCCATGAGCCACGGTCCGGACACGCTGGTGCTGGGCGGTCGCTACGGGCGCACCCTGGATGATTCGGACGTGGTGATTTCCAGCTTCCTGCTGGGCGGTGCGCGGCAGTTGTCGGGCTTCCGCCAGGATGCGATTTCCGGGCAGAACATCAGCTTGATGCGCGCGGTGTACTACCGCCGCCTGACGCCGCGCTCCTACCTGCCGCTGGATTTCCCGCTGTACCTGGGCGCGTCCCTGGAACGGGGTCGGGCATGGAACAACGACAATGAATTCGACAGCGGCTATATCAACGCCGCGAGTATTTTCCTGGGGTTTGATACGCCGCTGGGGCCGCTGAATTTCAGCTATGGGTTTAATGATGATAATCAGAAGGCGGTGTATCTGAACCTAGGGCAAACCTTCTAACCACCCCCGTTCACACTCGCAGCTGTCGAGCCCCGGCGAGGTTCGACAGCTGCTACCGGGGACGAATCAGGACTTTTCCAGGTTCGCCAGGATGTGCCCATGCACCCGCATGCAGACACGCATATCTTCTTCGTCAACACCGACAAACAGCTCGTGACGCAAGGCGGTGGCGATAGTCTCGATCTGTTCGATCAACGGTTTGGCAGTGTCACACAGCAGGATGCGCTTGGCGCGACGGTCTTCCACCACGGCCTGGCGTTGCACCAGGCCCTGGCCTTCGAGGCTGTCGAGCAAACGGGCCAGGGTCGGCCCTTCTACACCGACGCTTTGCGCCAGCTCGCGCTGAGTGGGGGCTTCTTCGAAACGGGCCAGGTGCAGCAGCACCAGCCAACGCGCCTGGGACAGGCCCAGCCCGGCCAAACGGCGGTCGAGCTCAGCGCGCCAACCTCGGGACATTTGCGCCAGTTGCATGCCAAAACGGTGTTGATCGGTTAACGGCATAAAAAACTCATGGTTTAGACTGAAAATAAAGTATGGCTAATTATTAGTCAGCTAAGCATGAGCCATGTCACTAGGCAAGACTTGCTATGTACTGATTCGTTACATTGTCGTAATTGGCACACTAAATTTCGAATTCAGACTGCAAAGCGGCCCGCACGCAATACAAAACCCCTTCAGGAACACGCCCGGCAAACAGCGGTGCGATCTCCGCAACCGGTGGCAATTCGCCTTCTCCGTCAAGGAATGCATCCTGGATTTCGCCGAGCAGATCTTCCGGCAAATCAAGGGCCTGCTCCAGGGACAACTGCTGCTTGCCGATGGATTCGGCCAGTAAGGTGTAGACGTTTTTCTCCGAGCATTGCAGTTGGCCGGCGATCTGGATCGGGGTCATGCCGGCGCGTGCCAGGCTGATCAGTTCGTGGCGAATGTCGGCGATTTCCTTCGGTGCTTCGGCCTGGCCACCGAGCACTTCGAGGAACGCCTGACCGTAGCGCTCCAGCTTACGCGCACCCACGCCGCTGACCCGGGCCATTTCGGCCATGGTGGTGGGCTGCTCGCGCAGCATTTCCAGCAAGGTGGAGTCGGGAAAAATAACGTACGGCGGCACGCTGTGTTCCTGGGCCAGCTTGCGTCGCAGGGTACGCAGGGCTTCCCACTGTTCGCGCTCTTCGCCCCGCACAAGCTGGCTGGCCTGGCTGGTGCTGGTCTTGGCGGTCGTTTGCGGCTTGAGGTCGCGGCGCAGCTCCAGGCTCACCTCGCCCTTGAGAAGGGGCCGGCAACTGTCGTTCAGGCGCAGGCCGCCATACCCTTCGATATCGATGTCCACCAGGCCACGCGCGACCATCTGCCGGAACAACGAACGCCACTCACCTTCGGCACGGGCCTTGCCGACGCCGTAGACCGAGAGTTTTTCGTGGCCGAAGCTGCGCACTTTTTCATTGTCCTTGCCCAGCAGCACATCCACCAGATGGCCTACGCCATAACGCTGGCCGGTGCGGTAGATCGTCGAGAGTGCCTGACGGGCCGGCTCGGTGGCGTCCCAGGTCTGTACACCATCAATGCAGTTATCGCAGTGGCCGCACGGTTGCGGCATGTCCTCGTCGAAGTACGCCAGCAAGGTCTGGCGGCGGCAGCGGGTCTCTTCACACAGCGAGAGCATCGCGTCGAGCTTGTGCTGCTCCAGGCGCTTGTGGCGCTCATCGCCTTCGGAGTTCTGCAGCATCTGCTTGAGCATCACCACGTCCTGCAGGCCATAGACCATCCAGGCATCCGCCGGCAGGCCATCACGGCCGGCACGCCCGGTCTCCTGGTAATAGGCCTCAAGGGACTTGGGCAGATCCATATGCGCCACGAAGCGCACGTTGGATTTGTCGATGCCCATGCCGAACGCGATGGTGGCCACCATGATCAGGCCTTCCTCGTTGAGGAAGCGTTTCTGGTGGGCAGAGCGCGTTTCGTTGGGCAGGCCGGCGTGGTACGGCAGCGCCGGGTAGCCCTGTTCGCAGAGGAATGCGGCCACTTCATCGACCTTCTTGCGCGACAGGCAATAGACAATGCCCGCATCGCTGCGCCGCTCGGAGAGGAACGCCAGCAACTGCTTGCGTGGCTGCTCCTTGGGCACGATGCGGTAGAAAATATTCGGCCGGTCGAAGCTCGACAGGAAACGCTCAGCGTTCTGCAGGTGCAGACGCTCGACGATTTCTTCACGGGTGCGCTTGTCGGCGGTGGCGGTCAGGGCGATGCGGGGAACGTCCGGGAACAACTCCGCCAGTTGCCCGAGCTGCAAGTATTCGCGGCGGAAATCATGCCCCCATTGCGATACGCAGTGGGCTTCGTCGATGGCGAACAGGGCGATTTCCAGGCTCTGTAAAAACGCCAGCATGCGCGGTTGCACCAGGCGCTCAGGGGCCAGGTAGAGCATCTTCACTTCACCGCGCTTGATCCGCGCGGCCAGGTCGCGCTGCTGCTCGGCACTGAGGGTAGAGTTCAAGGCGGCGGCAGCCACGCCGAGCTCTTCCAGGGTCGCGACTTGGTCGTCCATCAACGCGATCAGCGGCGACACCACTACTGCCAGCCCGTTGCGCAACAACGCCGGCACCTGGAAACACAACGACTTGCCGCCGCCGGTAGGCATCAGGACCAGGGCATCGCCCCCCTTGGCCACGCGCTCAATGATCGCACCCTGGCGGCCACGAAAACTGTCGTAGCCGAAGATGTCCTTGAGGACGCGTTGAGCCTGATCGAGCATGTATAACTCCAACAAAATAGTGCCGAAATCCCTCTGTACAGGCTGGCCGAAAAAATGCGGCGTCACGGAAAATAATCCGTAAGCGAAGTTTTCTCGGTCTGGCGCTTGGCCTGCAGGGGCATCACAAAACGCGGCAGTATACCCGAGCGTCATCCGGCAAAGGGCGCCGCTGACGAATTGCAGCCTGTCTCAAAAACCTGGCAAATATGCATGCCGACTGGCTTGGGCGCGCAAGAAAGCCTAGAATTCAGCATCGTTTATTCCCAAGGTAGTCCTTCAATGTCCTTCGCTGAGCAACTAACCCGCCTGCAAGCCTTCCTCGACGCCGATGAGCTGCATGACGAGGCGCTGGACTACGTGGCCGCCCACGGCTACCTGACCGCCCTGTCGATCTGCTCCGATATCGTTCCCGACCGTGAATGGATCGACGCGCTGTTCGCCGAAGAACCGCATTACGCCGACGCCGCCCAGCGCGAAGAAATCGAATCCACCCTGCTGGCCCTCAAGGCCCACATCGGTCGTCAACTGGCCTCCGATGAGGAGTTCGAACTGCCGTGCGAGCTGGACCTGGGTGAAGACCCGGACGACTCCGACCTGCGCGGCTGGTGCATTGGCTTTATGGAAGGGGTGTTCCTGCGCGAAGCGGCCTGGTTCGAATCCGCCGAGGAAGAAGTCAGCGAAATGCTGCTGCCGATCATGGTCGGTTCGGGGCTGTTTGAGGAGGAAGCTGAGTTTTCCGATATCGCCGCCGACGCCAACCTGATGGACGACATGATCGTTCAGATCCCGGAAGCCCTGACCGCGCTGTACCTGCTGTGCAACGCCCCTGACGAAAAACCGGCGATCCTCAAGCCACGCCACCACTGAGTCGCTTGCCCGTGACACCCATGGGCAATCGCTCGCTGCTCCTGCGCTACGTGCTGCTGGCCATCGGCTGGCTGAGCGTAGCGTTGGGAGTAATCGGTATTTTCCTGCCGGTATTGCCGACCACGCCCTTCCTCCTGCTCGCCGCCGCCTGCTTCGCTCGCAGCTCCCCGCGTTTCTACCAGTGGCTGGTGGAACACCCGCGCCTGGGCCCCTGGATTCGTGATTATCTGGATGGCAACGGCATCCCGCTCAAGGGCAAGGTCTACGCCATCGGCTTGATGTGGTTGAGTATCGGTTTTTCCTGCTACCTGGTGCCATTGCCATGGGCCCGCGGGTTCATGCTGACCAGCGCCGTGCTGGTGACAATCTACATCCTGCGCCAGAAAACCCTGCCACCGCGCTAAACGCCCACTGCGACATTAGATCCCACACGACCTTGGTCGACACTGACTAACCCCAGGCATCATGCGAGACTGTCCAACCGGGCCTGGAATGCCTGGGTGTTCTTATGCTCGGAGTTACCATGACGCTGTCCAGCGGGCTGATCGCCGCCGTTGCCCTGGCCTATATGGCCATTATGTTTGCCATCGCCTTCTACGGTGACCGTCGCCGTGCGCCATTGCCGCCGCGTATGCGTGCCTGGGTGTACAGCCTGTCGCTGGCAGTTTATTGCACCAGCTGGACCTTCTTCGGCGCCGTAGGCCAGGCCGCCGAACAACTGTGGGCGTTTTTACCGATCTACCTTGGACCGGTGCTGTTGCTGGTGCTGGCACCCTGGGTGCTGCAGAAGATGATCCTGATCAGCAAGCAGGAAAACATCACCTCCATCGCCGACTTCATCGCCGCACGCTACGGCAAATCCCAGTCCCTGGCGGTGGTGGTCGCGCTGATCTGCCTGGTGGGCGTGCTGCCCTATATCGCCCTGCAACTCAAAGGCATCGTGCTGGGGGTCAACCTGCTGATCGGTGCTGGCGCGGACACCACCGGCACCCGAGCGCAAGACACCGCCTTGATCGTGTCCCTGGTACTGGCGCTGTTCACCATTGTGTTCGGTACGCGCAACCTCGACGCCACCGAACACCACCGTGGCATGGTGTTGGCGATTGCATTTGAATCCCTGGTCAAGCTGTTCGCGTTTCTCGCAGTCGGCGCGTTTGTGACCTACGGCCTGTACGACGGTTTCGGCGACCTGTTCAGCCAGGCGATGCTCGCACCACGCCTGGAGGAATACTGGAAGGAAACCATCAACTGGCCATCGATGGTGGTGCAAACCGGTGTCGCCATGATGGCGATCATCTGCTTGCCTCGGCAGTTCCATGTGACGGTCGTGGAGAACATCGACCCCCAGGATTTGCGCCTGGCCAAGTGGGTATTCCCGGCCTACCTGATTCTTGCCGCGCTGTTTGTAGTACCGATCGCCTTGGGCGGCAAAATGATGCTGCCCGGCTCGGTGCTGCCGGACTCCTACGTGATCAGCCTGCCCATGGCCGAGGCTCATCCGGCCCTCGCCGTGCTGGCGTTTATCGGCGGCGCGTCGGCGGCCACCGGCATGGTGATCGTGGCGAGCATTGCCTTGTCGACCATGGTCTCCAACGACATGCTGCTGCCCTGGTTGCTGCGCCGTTCCAGCGCCGAGCGACCGTTCGAAGTGTTCCGTCACTGGATGCTGTCGGTGCGCCGGGTCAGCATCGTGATCATCCTGCTGCTGGCGTATGTCAGCTACCGCCTGCTGGGCTCTACTGCAAGCCTGGCGACCATCGGCCAGATCGCCTTTGCCGCCGTGACCCAACTGGCACCGGCCATGCTTGGCGCGCTGTACTGGAAACAGGCCAACCGGCGTGGCGTGTTCGCCGGGTTGGCGACCGGTACGTTCCTGTGGTTCTACACCTTGGTCCTACCGGTTACGGCGAAAAGCCTGGGCTGGTCTCTCGCCCTTTTCCCAGGACTGACGTGGATGCATTCGCACCCGCTGGGCTTGTCCGTCACCTCACTGACCTTGGGCACGGTGTTCTCTCTGGCAGGTAACTTCACGCTGTTTGTGTGGGTGTCGATGCTGTCGCGTACGCGCGTGTCGGAACACTGGCAAGCCGGGCGCTTTATCGGCCAGGAAATCAGCCAGCGCGCCAATGCCCGCTCGATGCTGTCGGTACAAATCAGTGACCTGCTCAGCCTGGCCGCGCGTTTTGTAGGTGAAGAACGCGCCCAGCAGAGCTTTATCCGCTTCGCCTATCGCCAGGGCAAAGGCTTTAACCCCAACCAGAATGCCGACAACGACTGGATCGCCCACACCGAGCGATTACTGGCCGGTGTCCTCGGCGCCTCTTCGACCCGCGCCGTAGTAAAAGCCGCCATTGAAGGGCGGGAAATGCAACTGGAGGACGTCGTACGCATCGCCGACGAAGCGTCGGAAGTACTGCAATTCAACCGCGCGTTGCTGCAAGGCGCCATCGAGAACATCACCCAGGGCATCAGTGTGGTGGACCAGTCCCTCAAGCTGGTGGCCTGGAACCGACGTTACCTGGAGTTGTTCAATTACCCCGACGGGCTGATCAGCGTAGGCCGACCGATTGCCGACATCATTCGCTACAACGCCGAGCGCGGTTTATGCGGGCCGGGCGAGGCCGAAGTGCACGTGGCGCGCCGCCTGCACTGGATGCGCCAGGGCCGAGCGCATACATCCGAGCGCTTGTTTCCGAATGGGCGGGTGATCGAGCTGATCGGCAACCCGATGCCGGGCGGTGGTTTTGTCATGAGCTTCACCGACATTACCGCGTTCCGCGAAGCCGAGCAGGCCCTCACCGAGGCCAACGAAGGCCTTGAACAACGCGTGACCGAGCGCACCCACGAATTGTCGCAGCTCAATGTGGCGCTCACCGATGCCAAAGGTGTGGCCGAGTCCGCCAGCCAGTCGAAGACCCGCTTCCTCGCGGCGGTCAGCCATGACCTGATGCAGCCGTTGAACGCCGCACGCCTGTTCTCCGCCGCCCTCTCCCACCAGAACGACGGCCTGTCCAGCGAAGCCCGGCAACTGGTGCAGCACCTGGACAGCTCGCTGCGCTCCGCCGAAGACCTGATCAGCGACCTGCTGGATATCTCGCGCCTGGAAAACGGCAAGATCAATCCGCAGCGCCAGCCGTTTGCACTCAATGAGTTGTTCGACACCCTCGGCGCCGAATTCAAGGCCCTGGCCCAGGAGCAAGGCTTGCGCTTCCGTCTGCGCGGCAGCCGCGTGCGCGTCGACAGTGACATCAAGTTGCTGCGGCGGATCCTGCAGAACTTCCTGACTAACGCTTTCCGATATTCCGATGGCTCGGTGCTGCTCGGCGTACGCCGGCGCAAGGGCGAGCTGTGCCTGGAAGTCTGGGACCGTGGCCCAGGTATCCCGCAGGATAAACAGAAGGTGATCTTCGAAGAGTTCAAGCGCCTGGACAGCCACCAGACCCGCGCCGAGAAAGGCCTGGGCCTGGGCCTGGCGATTGCCGACGGCCTGTGCCGGGTACTGGGCCATCGCCTGAGCGTGCGCTCATGGCCCGGCAAGGGCAGCGTGTTCAGCGTGCGCGTGCCGCTGGCGCGCAACCAGGCCAGCCCACAGGTCAAAGCCGTACAAGAAAACGGCCTGCCCATGAGCGGTGCACAAGTGCTCTGCGTAGATAACGAGGAAAGCATCCTGATCGGCATGCGCAGCCTGCTGACGCGCTGGGGCTGTGAGGTGTGGACCGCCACCGATCAAGCGCAATGTGCAGCGTTACTGGCGCAAGGCATACGCCCGCAACTGGCGCTGGTGGATTACCACCTTGATCACGGTGAGACCGGTACGGAGTTGATGGGCTGGCTGCGCGCAGAACTGGCGGAGCCGATTCCCGGCGTGGTCATCAGCGCCGATGGCCGCCCGGAGATGGTGGCCAAGGTGCATGCAGCGGGGCTGGATTACCTCGCCAAGCCGGTGAAGCCAGCCGCGCTGCGGGCGCTGCTGAGTCGACACTTACCTCTATAAACCGAATGTACCCAGTCAAAATGTGGGAAGGGGCTTGCCCTCCCAGCTTTCGGATTGTGTTTATTCGGGAAGGTGCGCGACGCCGTCAGCGTCGGTCATCGCCCGCTCCAGCAGATCCGCCGGCAGGCTTTTGCTGGCACGCGCACCGAGCAACCTTAACTGCTCGGTACGGCTGACCAGATTTCCGCGCCCATCTGTCAGCTTGTTTCGCGCCGCGCTGTAAGCCTTATCCAACTGCTGAAGACGATTGCCCACTTCGTCCAGATCCTGGATGAACAGCACGAACTTGTCGTACAGCCAACCGGCGCGTTCGGCGATTTCGCGGGCGTTCTGGCTTTGACGCTCTTGCTTCCAGAGGCTGTCAATCACGCGCAGGGTAGCGAGCAACGTCGTAGGACTGACGATCACGATATGACGGTCGAACGCCTCTTGGAACAGATTCGGTTCAGCCTGCAAGGCAGCGGAAAAAGCGGCTTCGATCGGCACGAACAGCAACACGAAATCCAGGCTGTGCAAGCCTTCCAGGCGTTTGTAGTCCTTGCCGGCCAAGCCTTTGACGTGATTGCGCAGCGACAGCACGTGTTGCTTCAGGGCCTCTCGACCGATCACCTCGTCATCGGCCGCGACGTACTGCTGATACGCCGTCAGGCTGACCTTGGAATCCACCACCACCTGCTTGTCACCGGGCAACATGATCAGCACATCCGGCTGGAAGCGCTCGCCGTCCGGACCCTTCAAGCTGACTTGGGTCTGGTACTCGCGGCCCTTCTCCAAACCTGCGTGTTCCAGCACCCGTTCGAGGATCAACTCGCCCCAGTTGCCCTGGGTCTTCTGGCCCTTGAGGGCGCGGGTCAGGTTGGTCGCTTCGTCTGACAGACGCAAGTTCAGTTGCTGCAGGCGTTCAAGCTCCTTGGCCAGGGAAAAGCGCTCGCGGGCCTCGTTCTGGTAGCTTTCTTCCACGCGTTTTTCGAAGGACTGGATGCGCTCCTTCAAGGGATCGAGCAACTGGCCCAGGCGCTCCTGGCTGGTCTCGGCAAAGCGCTGTTCACGCTCATCGAAAATCTTGCCGGCCAACTCAGCGAACTGCGCACGCAACTCGTCCCGCGAGCCTTGCAGGTCGGCGAGGCGCTGCTGGTGGCTTTCCTGCTGCTCGCGCAGCTCGGCGCGCAAGGCGGCAGAGAGTGCGTCGAGGCGGCGCAATTCGGTTTCCTTGGCGCTGCGGTCAAGGTTCCAGGCGTGGGCGGCGTCGCGGGCGTTGTCGCGGTCGATCTGCAACAGCTCGACTTCACGGCGCACAGCAGCGAGATCGGCCTGTTTGGCGGCATTGGCCTGGCTCAAGTCGCTGATTTCATCGCGACTGGCATCCAGTTGGGCGGCAAGGCCTTCCTGGGCCAGTTGCGCAGTGGCCAGGCGCTCTTCGAGCAGTTCCCAGCCGGTGGTCCGCGCGGTCAACCGCCGCTGAATCTGCCAGCACACCGCCAATAAAGGCACTGCGGCACCAGCCAGGCCCAGGGCAATACTGGTCCAGTCAAAAACCATAGCCATTTCCGCCATCACCGAAAAGGAGCAAGGTTAACCAAGCGTAGAGCGTGAGGACAGCTCAGTCTTCGACCTGACCCAGTTCTCGTTGGGCGCGGCGGTCACCGGCACGGGCGGCCAGGCGCAGCAGGTCGTGGCCGATGCGGCGGTCGCGGGCGTTGCCGCACTCACGGCACATCAATTGGCCCAGGCGGCTTTGCGCAGCAACCACGCCCTCGCGGGCCGGCTGCTTGAGCAAGCGCCCGGCGAAATGCTTGACGTTGGTGCTGTGCCCCAGGCGTGGGCTGTCGAGCAACCACAGGGCGACTTTCAAGGAAAAGCGCTTGGGTGCGGTAACAGTTTGCGGGGTGTCGGTAACAGAAGGTGATACTGAGCGAAACTTCATAAAGCACTGTGGGACAGAACGGAAGGCGCGCCACTCTACTCTTTTTTTCGTACAGGTAAAGCTGAAAAAAACCTGCACGCCCGTTCTAGAGCAAGCGCTCGGGACAATCCACAGAAGCTGTGGATAACTCAGTGGACAACCTCCCTTTAACTCGCGCAAAGGCCCATGGAACGGGGCCCGCAGTCAAACTGACGATTTTTTCACCAATAAAAAAAAGCCAGATTTTTCATTGACTTAAATTTTCATTGCAGGCAAATGGCGGTCCTGCCTAGCACTTGACAGCCTGGTTACACACGCCGCAACTAATGTGCACAAGTACCGATCCGACGGTTATATCAACGGCTTTTTTTGAAGCGACTGGCTTCAAAAATGTTACCGCTGAGGCAAAACAGGGACTTTTCAAATCTTTATCGGCTCGCCACACTGCCCGACGGGCAAGGCAACGCTGAGTGGGTCGATGAAAGGAATTCTGTTATTCGCCGTGTTGTTACTGGTTATCTGCGCCATTTCATTGGGGATCAATGGTGCTCTGCCATCCCCGGATGGGGCCTTGTTTGCGATCGCCATCCTGTTATCAGCCGCGTTCACCGCCGCGAGTCTGTGTATCGAGTTGGGTGAGGGGCGTATCAATGACATGGCTGATGTGGTGAAAGTGGTCGAGACCGGCCAATCCCTGCGCCTGACCCTCGCCGCCTACGCGCTGGGCTGCTCGCTGGCAGCCGCGATCACAGTGCTGGTTTATCGCGGTCTACTGGGCGCTTGATTAAAGTTTTTTGACTGACCACTTCCCTTACCTGTTTCAATCCGTTACTATCCGCAGCGTTAGTACCAAGCTGAAAGTCAATTCTGGTCGAACAACTCCCTTGAACAACATGGGATCGATCACCTCGATGGTTTCCAGGTATCACTTGCGACGACACTGCCTTTGAACAAGCAAAGGGTGCCGCGAAGTTTTCATACTCTGACCGAACCAACCTGCAAATTGATCAGGATCTTCACCCTGGGCCCAGAACCTTTGCCCCTGTTGTGTTGCCTGCCCTCCTAAGTACCTACCTGCCAGCCCAAGCGCGCCTAACTTATTAGCGCTTCAAACTGGCTGCTTTGTTCCAGTCGGGTTCTTCGTTTGATCAATGGTGATCAACGTTACTGGAACGTTTTAACGTTGCACGGTTCTTATCCGTGTCATTTGTAGGAACACCAATAATATGTCCGCTATCCATACTCAGGATGCCATTCGCACCCTCACCAACGCTTTTGCTCCAATGAACTGCCTGATCATGGCCGCTCGCAAAGGCTGCTTCAGCTTCACCCTGGTCAACGAACACGGCATCGCTCGTCACAGCGAACGCCTGTACCCCGATCAATACTCCAGCGCAGAACCGCTGCAGGCAGTGATCGAACGTACTCGCCAGGCACTGGTTGCCTGATCGACCAAAGTCGCTGAAACACAAAAAACCCTGTTTAAAACGCAGGGTTTTTTATTGCCCGCAATTCACGCTGTGGGCCTTTTTACTAAGTTCAAATCGATATAAACGTTATAACTGGATGAGGAAGATGTTTTAAAAACAGTCCTTTACCTCATGAATATGACACTACACTTCAACTCAAGCGGCATGATCCGCTTCCGACGAGCCTGAGATCCGATCCACTGCTGCCAAGCCCCCCCCTTCTCAGGACTCGTCGACCACTTTCACGGATTGAGGCGTGTATGGGTATCGCAGCCAGTGAATTGTGTCGTTACGTAATCCGGCCGACGTTGACCTACCTCGGTCGGCAGAGCCCAACGGCTGAGTCCTTGCTGCTGGGTATTGCGGCCAGCCAGTCGGAACTGGGTTCCGCTCTGCACGATCGACGCGGCCACGGCCTGTACAGCATCACCGAACCTCGCCATCGCGCCTTGTGGGATAACTACCTGGCGCTCGACCCCGAACGTGCCAGCCTGGTACGCGGGCTCGCCAGCCAACATGCCTTTCTCAGTGCGCCCCAACTGGAACTCACCGTAAACCTGCGTTATGCCACGGCTATCGCCTGGCTGCTGGTTGAACAACACAGCCCCGCCCTGCCACCCCCGGGTGATGTTTTGGCCATGGCGCGTATCTGGAAAGAAATATTTCACCCTCAAGGAAGGCTGCGGGATTTCACCCAAGCCTGGCAAACCTGTGTTTCCCCCATGAATCACGCGGTTTGCTGACCGGGCAATTTGCAAGATTCGCCAAAAACACTGAATTTTGGTCGGATTGTCCTACAAAACCGCTCTATCTCCTGCATTACAGCCTATAGCGCGATGTTAATTTTATTGATACTTTCCGCTGCGGTGATCACCACGGAGTTCTAATAATGAAAAAAGTAATGCTCAAGACCACACTTAGCCTCGCCGTTGCCATGGCATCCTCCCAACTGTTCGCAAGCGGTTTCGCACTGAACGAACAGAGCGTCAGCGGGATGGGTACGGGTTTCGCAGGTCGCTCCTCTTCTGCCGATGATGCAAGCACTGTCTACGGTAACCCGGCCGGTATGTCGCGCTTGAATGGCCAACAAATCACCGGTGGTGTCGCTGCCATTGATGCGTCGACCGATATCAGCAATACCGGTGGCAACTCTCGCGGCTCCAACAAAGGCGACATGGTTCCGTTCACCGCGGTGCCATTCGGTTTCTACACCAACAAACTCAACGATCAGTGGGCTATCGGCTTCGGTGTATACGCACCGTTCGGCCTGGTGACCGACTATGAAAACGGCTTCCAGGGTCGCGGCTTCGGCAGCAAGAGCGAAGTGAAGGTCATGACCTTCCAGCCAACTGTCAGCTATGCGTTCAATGATCGTGTATCCATCGGCTTTGGCCCGACCATCAACCGGATTTCCGGTGTGCTTGAGTCGGACAAGACCCTTAGCCCGCTTGCCTCCGATACCAACGTAAAAATCAAGGGTGACGATACAGCCCTGGGTTTCAACGTCGGCGTATTGGTCCAGGCCACCGACACCACACGCGTGGGCCTGACCTACCACTCGAAGGTCAAGTACAAGCTCGAAGGCCACACCACCGTCAGCGGGCCAGCGGCCACTCAGCCATTCCTGCGTAACAACCGTTACGACGCCTCGCTGAAAATCGACACCCCAGAGTCCTACGATCTGTCCGTCACCCAAGACCTGACCGACGCCTGGAAACTCTATGGCGGTGCAACCTGGACGCGTTGGAGTCGCCTGAAAGAGATCACCGTCAACAACGAAGGCGTAACGGCTGCCGGCGGCTTGCTGGCGCCAACCCAACTAGGTTCCATCACCGAAGAACAAAATTGGCACGACACTTGGGCCTACGCCGTGGGTACCTCGTATCAGTTGACCAAGCAAGTCGTGCTGCGTACTGGCCTGACCTTCGACCAATCCCCGACCAACAACACCGATCGTTCGCCGCGCATCCCGACTGGCGACCGTACGATCTTCAGCGTGGGCCTGGGCTACAAAGTCATGGATAACATGACAGTCGACCTGGCGTATTCGTATCTGAAAGAAGAAGACGTCAAGATCAACCAAACTGCTGACGCCCCGTCGACAGCCAGTTACCGCGCCAAGTACGAAAACAGTGCCAACGGTTTCGGCCTCGGCATGACCTACACCTTCTGATCCAGACGGGTGTAAAAAAGCCCCGCTCTCCTGCAAAGGAGGCGGGGCTTTTCAATGGGCGTTAATCAGGGTTTGGACGCTATGGCCTGCTCCACAGCCTTGATCAGATCAGGGCTGTCCGGCTTGGTGAGGCTGGAGAAATCGGCAATCACCTTGCCCTGGCGATCCACTACATACTTGTAGAAATTCCACTTCGGCGCATTGCTATGCTGCGCCAATACCTTGAACAGGTGCACCGCGTCCGGCCCCTTGACCTTCTGCGGCTCGGTCATGGTGAAGGTCACGCCGTAGTTCACGTAGCAGACCTTGGCAGTTTCTTCGCCGGTCTTGGCTTCCTGCTTGAAGTCATCGGAGGGCACGCCGATCACCTCCAGCCCTTCATCCTTGTAGCGTTGATACAGTGCTTCGAGCCCCTTGAATTGCGGCGCGAACCCGCAAAAGCTCGCGGTGTTGACGATAACCAAGGGCTTGCCGGCAAAACGTTGGCACAGGTCGATGGATTCCTTGGCACGCAGCTTGGGCAATTGCCCCTCCAGCAACGGCGGGCAATCGGCAGCCAACGCCACGCCGCCAAAAGCAGCCATAAGCACAGGTACAGCAAGCCAGCGCATCTGCATGTCGAAAGGTCCTATAAAGAGTTCAGGAATCGAACTTAACAGATCGACATACCCAGTTGCATCAACGCCAGGCCACCGCGTTGCCAGCCCCACCAGGCCAGGGCCAGCAACAGCGCTATCGCTACTGCCCCGCCGAACCAATACCAGGTCGCACTCATGTCGCCTCCATCTGCGCCTGCAATCGCGCCACCGGCCGCTCACGCACCGGCCAATTCAGGGCTGCGGCGAGCACACTCAAGAGGATCGCCACTTGCCAGATCAAATCGTAGTTACCGGTTCGATCATAGACCACCCCGCCCAACCAACCGCCAAGGAACGACCCGAGCTGGTGGAAAAGGAACACGATCCCACCGAGCATGGACAGGTTTCGCACCCCAAACAGCGTGGCGACCGTGCCGTTGGTCAGCGGTACCGTGGACAGCCACAGGAAGCCCATGGCCATACCGAACAGGTAGGCCGTGACTTCGGTCACCGGTGCCCACAGGAACAGCATGATCACCACCGCGCGCAGCAGGTACAACCCGGTCAACAGGCGTGGCTTGGACATACGCCCGCCGAGCCAGCCGGCGGTGTAGGTGCCGAAGATATTGAACAGCCCGATCAGCGCCAACACCGTGGTGCCGACCGTCGCCGGCAAGTGCTGGTCCACCAGATAGGCCGGCAGGTGCACACCGATAAACACCACCTGGAAACCGCAGACGAAAAAGCCGAAGGCCAGCAACCAGAACCCGGAGTGGGAGCAGGCTTCCTTCAAGGCTTCACGCAGGGTTTGCTGGCCAGCCATCACCGGCAGCGGGCGGTCCTTGAGCATGCTCACCAGCGGCAGGATCAGCGCCACCATCAGGCCCAACACCAGCAAAGCCGCCGACCATCCCAGCCAACTGATCAAGCCCAAGGTACCCGGCACCATGGCGAACTGGCCGAACGAACCGGCAGCACTGGCAATGCCCATGGCCATGCTGCGCTTTTCCGGCGCCACGGCGCGGCCGACCACGCCCAGAATCACCGAAAACGACGTGCCGGACAGGCCGATACCGATCAGCAAGCCCGCACTCAAGGACAACGACCACGCCGAATCCGACATGCCCATCAACACCAGGCCTGCGGCGTATAACACGCCGCCGACAAACACCGCCTTGGTCGCGCCGAAACGGTCGGCCAAGGCACCGGTAAACGGCTGCGCCAGGCCCCAGATCAGGTTCTGCAAGGCGATGGCAAAGGCAAAGGTCTCACGGCCCCAGCCGAATTCGCTGCTCATCGGCGCCAGGAACAGGCCGAAACCGTGCCGCACGCCCAGGGACAACGCCAGGATCAGCGCACTCCCCACAAGGATCCAACCACTGGTGCGCCACATCGACGTCATTTCTTATTCTCCGTTCGCGGGTATATACCCGCTTGTGTTCGAACAAACCCGCCTTCAGGCGAGTTCATCCAGCAAGGCCAACAGGGTTTCGCGTTTTTCCGCGCCGAGTTGATCGATCAATTTCTGTTGCGCCGCCTCCCAGGCCGGCAACGCGGCGGCCAAGCGTTGCTCGCCGGCCTCGGTCAGTAACACCAGACGGTTGCGCAGGTCGTTGCCCTCGACCAGTTGCACCAGCCCTTCGCACTCCAGCACCCGCAGGTTGCGCCCCAAGGTGCTGCGATCCAGGCCCATGGCGTCGGCCAGGCTGGAAATGCTCGGCTGATCGAGGCGCTGCAGGTTGCACAGCAAAGAATACTGGGCGACGTTGATTCCGAAGCCATCGAGGGCGCCGTCGTAATGCCTGCTGACGCCACGGGCGGCACGTCGCAGGTTGGTACATAAACATTGGGAGGCAAGCATGGAACGTGTATATACCCGCGATTATTGAAATGCAAGAAAGTGTTACAGAGCCAGGCCCACCAATACGGCGACTTCCAGCAGTTCCAGCAGCGCGCCAGCAGTGTCGCCGGTGGTGCCGCCGAGCCGATTGATCATCAGTTGGCGCAGCCCCATAAAGCACAGTGCAGCGAGCAACACGGCCATCCCACCGCTGAAACCACCGATCAGGATGCACCCCAGGCCACTGAGGATCAGTACCTGTTGACCGACGACGCGCGGTAAATGATCCGACAGGGCCTGACCCAATCCGCCCGCTCGCACATAGCGCGTGGTGAGAAACAATGCCAGCATCGACGCCCGCCCGATCAACGGCGCGAGGATCAACGCCGCACCGTTGTGCTGCTCGATCAAGGCCACCAGCGCGGTGAACTTGAGCAGTAACACCAGGCCCAGGGTGACCACGGCAATCGGCCCGCTGCGCGGGTCTTTCATGATGCTGAGGGTGCGCTCGCGGTCGCCGAAACCACCGAGCCAGGCATCGGCGCTGTCCGCCAGGCCATCGAGGTGCAAGCCGCCACTGAGCAGCACCCAGGCCGTCAGCAGCAGCGCGGCGTGCAACAACAGCGGTGATCCGACCAACAACGTATTGAGGCCCCACAGCAGCACGCCGAACAGCAACCCGACCAGCGGATAAAACAGCAGCGAGCGCCCAAGCTCATGGGGTTGCGGCATGCCCGGCAGACGAATAGGCAAACTGCTGAGAAATTGCAGCGCGATCCAGAACGGCAGCATGCTCAGATTCCTTCCTTCAACACGCCATCGGCGCCGACCTGGAGGCTGAACAACCCGCCATGAGCGACTTCGACATTCAGCAACTGCTCACGGGGCAGACCGCGCGCCTGAGCCAACAGCAAGCGCATCACCCCGCCGTGGCTGATCAGCAGCACACGCTCACCGGCATATGCCTTATGCAGGCGCAGGACGGCGCCCAAAACCCGTTGGGAAAACTCGCCGACCGGTTCGCCCTGGGGCGGCGTGAAGCTATAGGGATCGGCCCAGAACCGGCCGAGGCCTTCGGCATCGGTCTCCATCAGCGCTGCCGCACTCTGCCCTTCCCAGGCACCGAAGTGCAGTTCTTGCAGATCCTTTTCCAGGCTCACCGGCAGATGCAGCCGCGCACCCAACTCATCGGCGAAGCGCGCGCAGCGTTGCAACGGCGAACTGATCAGCCGGTCCCAAGGCCCCTGTGCCAGCACGGCGGCGCGCATCTGTTCCCAGCCCTTGGCGGTCAACGCATCGTCCAGGCTGCCGCGCAGGCCGCCGCCCAGCTCGGTTTCGCCATGGCGCAACAGGTCCAGATGCAAGGTCATGCCGGACGGTCTGCCACGGCCGCTTCGGCAAACGTCGCCATCTGCCCATGCAGCGCACACGCCAGGCGCAGCAACGGCACCGCCAACGCCGCGCCACTGCCCTCGCCCAGGCGCAGGCCCAGTTCCAGCAACGGCTGTGCATCAAGGCTCTGCAAGACATGGCGATGGCCAGGCTCGGCACCGCGATGGCCGAACAGCAGCCAGTCGCGGCACGCCGGGTTCAAGCGCGTGGCGACCAGCGCCGCGACGGTGCAGATAAACCCATCCACCAGCACCACAATGCCTTCCTGGGCGCAGGCCAGATAAGCGCCCACCAAGGCAGCGATTTCAAAGCCGCCGAGATTGAACAGGGTGTGCAGCGCATCCCCACGCTGCGCGGCATGCAAGGCGAGTGCGCGCTCGATCACCGCCACCTTGTGACTGACGCCCTGGGCATTCAACCCGGTGCCTGGGCCTGTCAGGTCGGTCACCTGGCAATCGAGCAAAGCACAGGCCAGCGCACTGGCGGCGGTGGTGTTGCCAATGCCCATCTCACCGCCGACAAACAACTGCGCACCGCGTTCACGGGCGCGCAGCACACTGTCGCGACCCGCCTGCAATGCCAATCGGCCCTGGGCGCCCGTCATTGCCGGGCCCTTGACGAAATTGGCGGTGCCCGCGCCGATATTCAGGTGACGGACGCCGGGCAGGCTCAGCGAAGGGGTCACCGTACCGAGGTCGACCACTTCCAACTGCGCATCCAGTTGCCGCGCCAATACACTGATGGCCGCACCACCACTGACAAAGTTATGCAGCATCTGCCCGGTCACTTCCTGGGGAAACGCCGATACCCCTTCGGCAACCACGCCGTGATCACCGGCAAAGATGGCGATCCACAGCTGATCCACCGACGGTTTGACCTGGCCCTGCAAACCGGCCAATTGCACCGCCAACGCCTCCAACTGGCCGAGGGAGCCGGCCGGCTTGGTCAATTGCTGCTGGCGCGCCAGAGCTTGTTCGTACGCCGAGGCGTCAATCGCCTTACACGGGTTGAGCCACCAGGTGTCAGTCATAACGCAGTACCTTTCAACGTCAGGGGCAGGCCGGCAACCGTCAGGACAACACGCTGACACCGCTCGGCCAAGGCTTGATGCAGCCAACCGGCTTCATCCACATAGCGGCGAGTCAATTCGCCCAGCGGCACGACACCCAGACCGGTCTCGTTGCTGACAAAAATAATTTCACCCGGTAGCACGGCCAGGGTTTCCAGCAATTGATCGCGCTCAAACGCCAGGCGCTCCGCGTCTTCGAGCATCAGCAAATTGGTCAGCCACAGGGTCAGGCAATCCACCAACAGGCAACGACCGGGCGCAGCGTTTTCGCGTAGCACACGCGCCAGCTCGACAGGTTCCTCGATCAAACCCCAGTGATCCGGGCGGCGCTCGCGATGCAAGGCAACGCGGGCATTCATCTCGCCGTCAAGCGGTTGGCTGGTGGCGATATAGATGACGGGCAAAGCGCTGTCGCTGGCGAGCTTTTCGGCCAGGCGGCTTTTGCCGGAACGAGCGCCGCCTAAAATCAGTTGAAGCATGAGCCCCCCCCTACCCACCCACCACTCCACGATGCGAAGCGAGTCGTTTTTGATCTGGCTTTTGATCCTGCTTTTGATCTGAAGTCGCCCCGTAAACCACGCTGGCCGAACGCAGGCTTGAATCCGTGGGTAACCCGGCAGGACGCCGGGTTAGCCGCACTGGGCCAGGGATGGCCCATTGCGGCGGCCCACGGATTCAAGCCGGAGTGAGGGCACACCGAGCCCAAGCGAGGTGCCGAGTGGTGGGGCGAAGGCCTTTTGCTTACTTTTGGGCCTTTCCAAAAGTGAGCCGCTGTAAGAGCGGAACCATAAGTGGCCGTTACCGCAGGAATGGATATGTACACCGAAAGCCCTCTCCCACATTTGAACCGTGTGTACACCCTTAAACCCCACACAGTTTGCGCAACAAATCGGTGTCCAAATGGTTCTCCACCAGATCCGCCAGGCGCTCGATATCACGTTCGCGCAGGGCGTGGTAGTCCACCGCCTGCACATCCTGCAACCCGGCCCAGCGCAGCAACGCACAGCAGGCCGCCGGGGTCTCGAACAAGCCATGCAAATACGTGCCAAGAATCTGCCCATCAGCACTTTGCGCGCCGTCACTGCGACCGTCATCCAGCAGCACGGCGGCGTTCGACAGGGCAGCGCCGCACGTCACGCCCGCATGGATCTCATACCCACTGACCTCGGCATCTTCCAGCAACAAACGCCCACGCACATTGCGCAGCTGTTTCTCTGCTTCCAGGGTCGTGCTGAATGCCAGCAGACCCAGGCCGTCGCTGGAACCGGCTGACCCTTCCAGGCCCAACGGGTCGTGCACCTGTTCACCAAGCATCTGCAAGCCGCCGCAAATCCCCAGCACCTTGCCGCCGTAGCGCAAGTGCCGCGCCACGGCGGTGTCCCAGCCATTGGCGCGCAGGTACGCGAGGTCGCTGCGCACGCTTTTCGAGCCGGGCAGGATGATCAGGTCGGCGGCCGGAATCGGCTGGCCCGGCCGGATAAACTGCAAATCCACCTGGGGATGCAGGCGCAGCGGATCGAAATCCGTATGGTTGCTGATGCGCGGCAACACCGGCACCACTACTTTGAGCACCTGCGCCGCCTTGTCGATCTGGCGTTGGTCGATGCCGTCCTCGGCTTCCAGGTGCAGGTCCATCACGTAGGGCAATACGCCCACCACCGGTTTGCCGGTGCGTGCCTGCAACCAATCCAGGCCGGGTTGCAGCAGTGCGATGTCGCCGCGAAAGCGGTTGATGATGAAGCCCTTGACCCGCGCCTGTTCGCTGGGCGAGAGCAGTTCCAGGGTGCCAACCAGGTGGGCAAATACGCCGCCACGATTGATATCGGCAATCAGCAGCACCGGGCAGTCGACGGCCTCGGCGAAGCCCATGTTGGCGATGTCATTGGCGCGCAGGTTGATCTCCGCCGGAGAGCCTGCGCCTTCCACCATCACCACCGGGTAGCTTTCGCTCAAGCGCGCGTGGGAGGCCAGTACCGCCTGCATCGCGATGGCTTTGTAGTCGTGATAGGCCACCGCGTTCATGCTGGTCACGGCGCGGCCATGGATGATCACCTGGGAGCCCGTGTCGCTGTTGGGCTTGAGCAGCACCGGGTTCATATCGGTGTGGGGCGCCAGGTTGGCCGCTTGGGCCTGCACGGCCTGGGCGCGGCCAATCTCGCCGCCTTCGGCCGTCACGGCGCTGTTGAGCGCCATGTTCTGCGGTTTGAACGGCGCCACGGCGATGCCCTGGCGCACCAGCCAACGGCATAAGGCGGTCACCAGGGTACTTTTGCCGGCATCGGAGGTGGTGCCTTGCACCATCAGCGTACTCATGACGCGTCCCTGTAGGCCGCCAGCGCTTCGTCGAGACGCAACCAGTCGGCCTCGGTGCCGGGCAGGCCAAAACGCACACTGCTGTCGTGCA
This sequence comes from Pseudomonas sp. MIACH, assembly GCF_001269925.1. Taxonomy (GTDB): domain Bacteria; phylum Pseudomonadota; class Gammaproteobacteria; order Pseudomonadales; family Pseudomonadaceae; genus Aquipseudomonas. The sequence continues at coordinate 192,638 of NZ_LHVO01000033.1, read as the reverse complement.
CAAACAGGCGCAGCAGGATGCCGCGCTGGGCCATGAATTCGTGCATGCGCTCAGCGTGTGGGGTGATTAGCCATTGGAACAACGCGCAGCCGCCCTGGGGTTGAAAGCCATGGCGCTCAAGTATTTCAAACAGGCGCTGGCCGGCCTCGATGCAGCGCGCTCGCTGCCGCGCATGGCCAGCGGTATCGCGCAGGCACACTTGACCCAGCACCCGCGTCGGCCCGCTGACGGCCCACGGCCCGACCTGTTCGGCCAGCAACTTAAGCAACCTGCGTTCGGCCAGCACAAAGCCCAGGCGCACACCGGCCAGGCCGAAAAACTTGCCAAACGAGCGCAGCACAATCAAGCCGACCCGATGGGCCTGACTCGCCAGGCTCAACTGCGGGGTGACATCCATAAACGCTTCGTCCACCACCAGCCAGCCGCCGCGCTGGGCCAGCCTTGTGTGCCAGTCCAGCAGGCGTTGCGGGGGCAGGCTGAGTCCGGTGGGGTTATTGGGGTTGACCACCACCAGCACGTCGAGGCCATCGAGGAAAAAATCGACTTCCTGCTCCTGCACTTCGCGCACCACGTAACCGGCGCGGCGCCAGGCTTCGGCGTGCTCGGCATAGCACGGCGACAGCACGCCGACCTTGCCGGCACGGCGCAGGCGCGGCAGCAACTGGATCGCCGCCTGGGAGCCGGCCACTGGCAGGAGATGGGCAGCGCCGTAATACTCGCTGGCCGCTTGTTCCAGGCCGTCGTCGGATTCCGGCAAGCGCGCCCAGGCCCGCAGCGGAATCTCCGGGATCGGCCAGGGCCAGGGCGCGAGGCCGCTGGAAAGGTCCAGCCAATCGGCCTCGGCGATCCCGTACTGAATCGCCGCCTTGCGCAGCCGGCCACCGTGTTCAAGCATAAAATTGCCCCCCCACGCATAGAATCAGCAACCACAACCATACGCCGCGCTGCACCAGCTGCCAGCCGCGGTCGATGGAATCGGCATCCGCCGCCGGGCCTTCGCCCAACTGCGGACGATGATGCACCTCGCCGTGGTAAATCGCGGCGCCACCCAGCTCAACGCCCAACGCACCGGCGCCGGATGCCATCACCGGCCCGGCATTCGGGCTGTCCCAGGTCGGTCCCTGAGTGCGCCAGCATTTGAGGGCCAGGCGGGTTTTGCCGAGCACGGCGTAGGTTAAAGCCACCAGACGTGCAGGAATATAGTTGAGTACATCGTCGATCTTGGCGGCAGCCCAGCCGAAGCGTTCGAAGCGTTCGTTGCGATAGCCCCACATGGCGTCAAGGGTGTTGCTCAGACGGTAGAGCACCACGCCCGGCACGCCGGCGACGACAAACCAGAACAGCGCGGCAAACACCGCATCGCTGCCGTTTTCCAGCACCGACTCGGTGGCGGCGCGGGCGACTTCGGTGCGGTCCAGTTCGCTGGTCTGGCGGCTGACCAGGTAGCTCACCCGTGTGCGGGCCGCGTCCAGGTCGTCGCTGCGCAGGGCCTGGGCCACCGGGATTACATGTTCGCCGAGGCTGCGCATGCCGAGGGCGCAGTACAGCGCGAGGATTTCCAGTATCCAGCCGATATATGGCGCCCACGACAACGCGGTGGCCAGCAGGGTCAACGGCACCACGGCGATAAACCACGCGGTCACGCCATGGCTGCGCCAGCCACGGCCACCGCTGTTGAAACGTTGTTCGACACGCCCGGCAAAATTGCCGAACGCCACCAGCGGATGCCAGCGCCTGGGCTCGCCCAGCAGCGCATCCAGCGCCACCGCAGCCACACACAGCAAGGCCACACTCATTGACTCACTCCCCACACATTCTCATACAACATCTCACTCAATGGCCGAGGTTCGGTCCAGCCTTCGAGCTGCAACATCGGTGCCGGGTAAAATTCCGTCACCGGCCCCAGGCACAAGACCGCCAGTGGTTTCGCGCCGGGCGGCAGGCCCAGCAGGTCGGCCAGGGCCTGGGGCTCGAACAACGAGACCCAGCCCATGCCCAGCCCCTCGACCCGCGCTGCCAGCCACAGGTTCTGGATCGCACAGGACAGTGACGCCAGGTCCATCTCCGGCAAGGTGCGCCGCCCGAAGATGTGGCGCTCACGGTCATCCATCAACGCTGCCACCAGCACTTCGGCGCAGTCGTGGATGCCTTCGACCTTGAGTTTCATGAACGCGTCGGAGCGCTCGCCCAACGCCTCGGCGGTGCGCACGCGCTCTTCTTCCACCAGCTGTTGAATCTGGCTTCGCAACGCGCGGTCGCTGATGCGGATAAACCGCCAGGGCTGCATCAGGCCAACGCTGGGGGCCTGGTGCGCGGCCTGGAGCAGGCGATGCAGCAATTCGGGGGCTACCACGCCGCCGCTGAAATGGCGCATGTCGCGGCGTTCGGCGATGGCGCGGTAGACGGCGTCGCGGTCGGCCTGGGGGAAAGCGTTGTCGGTCATGGCCCTACCGGGGGCAAGCCCCCTCCCACAGTGGATAGGGTTTGAGCTCGGTCCGGCGCAAACAAGGCGGCCACCGCAGTCGGATTCGACGGGAAATAGAAGTGCACGTAAGAGGCCGTCATCCGCCCCTGCCGGAAGACCGCTTCGGCACCGCGCCCACCGTTCGGGCTCAGGCCGCGGGCAATCGGCTGCCATTCGGTGCTGGTCAGGGAATGGTGGTACGTGTGCCCGCGCAGCACACCTTCGGGCAATTCGACGCTTTGCAGGGCCAGGGCCGCGAGTTTCTTTTGCATCACCGCATCGCCCTGGAGCAGGCCAAGCAGTTCAGCACGTTTGCCGTCCACGTCGGTGAGCGAGTCCAGCAGGTAGAGCATGCCGCCGCACTCGGCGAGCAACGGCTTGCCGGCGGCGTGGTGCGCACGAATGGCAGTGAGCATCGGGGTATTGTCGGACAGCGCCTGGTGGTGCAATTCCGGGTAACCACCGGGCAAATAGAGGCTGTCAGCCTCGGGCAGCTGGCGATCATGGATCGGCGAGAAAAACGTCAGTTCGGCGCCCATCGCCCGCAGCAGGTCGAGGCTGGCGCCATAGGTGAAGGCGAAGGCTTCGTCACGGGCCACGGCAATGCGTACACCGGCCAGCAATGGCTCGGCGGCGATCACTTGCGGTGCGGCGAAGGTTACCGGTGGCGGCAACGCGACTTCACAGCTGCTGCCCAGTGCCTGGGCGGCGGCGTCCAGGCGCACGTCGAGATCGTTCAGTTCGCTGGCTTGCACCAGGCCCAAATGGCGGCTGGGCAGTTCAATCCCGGTTTCGCGGGACAGTGCGCCATACCAGCGCAAGCCTTCGGTGAGGCTGCCTTCCAGCAGTTGCGCATGGCGCAGGGTACCGACGCGGTTGGCCAGCACGCCGGCAAACGGCAAGTCCGGCTGATAGCGCGCCAGGCCCAGGGCCAGGGCGCCAAAGGTCTGGGCCATGGCGGTGCCATCGATCACGCCGAGCACCGGCACGCCGAAATGCCGCGCCAGGTCGGCGCTGGACGGTGTGCCATCGAACAGGCCCATCACGCCTTCGATCAGGATCAGGTCGGCCTCCCCCGCCGCTTCCCACAGCAGGCGGCGACTTTCCTGCTCGCCCACCATCCACATGTCCAATTGATACACCGGCGCACCGCTGGCGCGTTCGTGGATCATCGGGTCCAAGAAGTCCGGGCCGCATTTGAACACGCGCACCTTGCGCCCCAGGTTGCGGTGCAAACGGGCCAGCGCGGCGGTGACGGTGGTTTTGCCCTGGCCGGACGCCGGTGCGGCGATCAGGACGGCTGGGCAATGGCGGGGCTGATTCAAAGTTCGACGCCCTTCTGTGCCTTGATACCGGCCTGGAATGCGTGCTTGAGCATGCCCATTTCGGTGACGGTGTCGCCCATTTCGATCAATTCAGGCTTGGCGCCACGGCCGGTGACCACCACGTGCTGCATCGGCGGACGGGCTTGCAGGTCGCTGAGTACCTGATCGAGGTCGAGGTAGCCATGCTTGAGGGCGATGTTCAGCTCATCCAGCACCACCAGGCCGATGGTGGGGTCTTGCAGCAGTTCACGGGAGACGGCCCAGGCGGCTTCGGCGGCGGCGATATCGCGCTGGCGGTCCTGGGTTTCCCAGGTGAAGCCTTCGCCCATCACATGGAAACGCACTTGTTCGGGGAAGCGACGGAAGAACAACTCCTCACCGGTGCTGTTGCGCCCTTTGATGAACTGCACCACACCGCACTGCATGCCGTGGCCCATGGCGCGCGCGAGCATGCCGAATGCCGAGCTGCTCTTGCCTTTGCCGTTGCCGGTCAGCACGAGCAGCAAGCCGCACTCATTGGGGGAATTGGCGATGCGCTCGTCGATCACGGCTTTTTTGCGCAGCATGCGCGCCAGGTGGCGTTCGTCGCGGTCGGGGGTATCGGTCATGGCAGCTCTCCGTTGGGGCTGGACAAAAACGGCAGGCAGGAAAAAACAGACAGCCAAGCATCGCCCACCGTGATGCTGTTGGATGATCCAGGCCGGTCTCCGGGCTCATGAGTGGCGCTCCCTATGTAGAAAGCAGGCCGACGATGCGCCTTCCCATATCGTCAGGCGATACAGTGGCCAATGGCAGCGTCTTGACTCATTTACCGTTGCGGGGGCAGCGCCGGAATCGCGGCAGCACTGTGTACAAGTGCGCTCACTCACCGGCTTCCCTGTTTCACTCTGTCGACCCACAGGTCACAGAGCACCTGAAACAAGCCGCGAAGGTTAGTGGGTTGGGGGTGGAGCGTCAATTAAAGCTGGCGTTGCACTTGAACCATCGCCTCGCCGCTCTCCTCTACCCTTACAGGTATCCAGGAGAACACCATGCATAAAACCAGACTCGCCCTACTGATCATGCTCGCCGGCACCCTCGCCGCCTGCGGTGAAAGCTCCACCCTGCAGGTGTCCGATGGCACCGGGCCGTCGCCCCATCTGCCGGAGCCGAACAAAACCCTGATTCCCACCGTGAACATCGCCCCGGCTATCGGTTGGCCGCAGGGCGCGAAGCCGACAGCAGCGGCCGGCACCCAAGTGGCGGCGTTCGCCGAAGGCCTGGACCACCCGCGCTGGCTGTATGTACTGCCCAACGGCGATGTGCTGGTGGCAGAAACCAATGCGCCGCCCAAACCGGATGATTCCAAGGGCATTCGCGGCTGGGTCATGGAAAAAGTCATGGGCCGTGCCGGTGCCGGGGTGCCAAGCCCGAACCGCATCACCCTGCTGCGCGATGCCGATCACGATGGCGTCGCCGAGACCCGCACGGTGTTTCTGGAGAACCTCAATTCACCGTTCGGCATGACACTGGTCGGCAATGACCTGTACGTGGCCGATTCGGACAAGCTGCTGCGCTTCCCCTATCAAGCGGGCGAAACCGCGATCAAGGGCGCGGGCACCAAGGTAGTCGACCTGCCGGGCGGCCCGTTGAACCACCATTGGACCAAGAACGTGATCGCCAGCAAGGACGGCAGCAAGCTGTACGTGAGCGTCGGTTCCAACAGTAATGTCGGCGAAAACGGTCTGGAGGCGGAACAGGGCCGGGCGGCGATCTGGGAGGTGGATCGCGCCAGCGGCGAGCACCGCATTTTCGCTTCCGGCCTGCGCAACCCTAACGGCATGGCCTGGGAACCCCAGAGCGGCAAGCTGTGGACCGCAGTGAACGAGCGCGATGAGATCGGCAGCGATCTGGTGCCGGACTACATCACCTCGGTCAAGGACGGCGGTTTCTATGGCTGGCCTTTCAGCTACTACGGCCAGCATGTGGATGTGCGCGTCACGCCGCAGAATCTGGACCTGGTCGCCAAGGCCATCGCGCCGGACTACGCGGTGGGGCCACACACCGCATCTTTAGGCCTGACGTTCGCCGAGGGCAGCAAACTCCCGGCGCCGTTCAGCAATGGCGCGTTCATCGGCCAGCATGGCTCGTGGAACCGCAAGCCGCACAGTGGCTACAAGGTGATCTTCGTGCCATTCGAGGGTGGCCAGCCTAAAGGTCAGCCGGTGGATGTGCTGACCGGATTCCTCGACAAAGATGAGAAAGCCATGGGTCGGCCGGTGGGTGTGGTGATTGATCAGCAGGGGGATTTGCTGGTAGCGGATGATGTGGGGAATAAGGTCTGGCGGGTGTCGGCGGCTCAATAAACGCCTCCAGAAGCAACATAAAACCAATGTGGGAGGGGGCACCCCTCCCACATTTAGTTCGGTGTTTGGTTCAGGGATTACGTGCCAGGTTTGCTGGCAACACACGCTTGGCGCTCAGATAGGCATTCTGCCAATACGCCTTGGACAAGGTATCCAGCTTCACCGTACCGCCGGTTTGCGGCGCATGGACAAAGCGGCCTTCGCCCACATAGATGCCGGCGTGGCTGACCTGGGAACCGCCACCGGTGGCAAAGAACAGCAGATCGCCGGTCTGCAGGTTCTGCTCGCTGACATCCTGGGCGCGCATCACGATCAGCTCGCGGGTGGTGCGCGGCAGGGAGATGCCGGCGGCGTCACGGAACACGAAGCCGATCAGGCCGCTGCAATCAAACCCCGAGTCCGGCGTGTTGCCGCCCCAGCGATAAGGGGTGCCGACCAAGCCCAATGCACGAAAGAGCACGTCTTCGGCAGCAGGCGAGAAACTTTGGCTGGAATAGGTGAACACCGGCTTGGGCTTGACCGCAACGGGAGCGGGCGGCGGCCGACTGGCGCAGGCGCTGATAAGCGCGGCGCAGAGGATAAGGAGCAGGCGGGCTGAGGTCGACATGTGCAGAACAATCCGGGTCTGGATGCGGCTTTCGCTGCCGAACGCTGAAAACCAGAACGCGCAAGCAAAGCTCGCGCGAACGGATTACAACAATGTCCAGGGATTCTAGCGCTTACACGTCAAACTTCAAGTATCACTTTAAGTTTACTTACTGGCGGTAACCGTAGTCGGGGCCATGGCAAGTGCGCGCTTGGCTTCGATGAAGGTTTTGCTCCAGTAGCTGTCGCCCAGGCTGTCGACTCGAACACCGCCACTGCGACGGCTGCTGGAGTGGATAAACTGGTTATCGCCCAGATAGATACCGGCGTGACTCACACGACCACGGCCTGCAGTACTGAAGAAAAGCAGATCGCCAGGCTTGAGGTTGTTGCGTGCGACCAACGGTGCTTTCACGTTGATCATTTCGCGAGTGGAGCGTGGCAGGTTCATGCCAGCTTCTTCACGAAACAGGTAGCCGATGAAGCCGCTGCAGTCGAAACCAGCTTCAGAGGTACCGCCGAAACGGTAACGGGTACCGATCAGGGACATGCCGCGTTCAAGGATGCTGTCGGCCAGAACTGGAAGCTGGTAAGGCTTGTTGCCGGAGAAATCGGCCAGTTCCTTTTCGGTTGCTTGCTCTTCTTTATAAAGCGTCTCTTCATAAACAGAAGCAGACTGCGCAGCAACGAATTTTGCCTGGGACTGTTGTTGAGTTTTTTGCTGTTCAACCACCTGTTGAGGGTGGGAGGCGCAACCAAACAACAGGGTAACGAGTGCGAGGGGCACGAGGGGTGCGAAGCGATTTAGCATGGGCACGACCGTGACTAGATGTGTAAAGAAGCCGAGACTATGCCCTCTATCACATCCATTTGCAAATTCAATCGTGATATATGTGACTTCTTGTTTGGACTATGACATCTAAGCCCTTAACACCCCATGCAACCCATTTGCGTGGCCAAACCGGCCCAAACGCGGGTTTTCTGGCGCCTGAAATTCGCCAAAAACCCCGAAAACAAAGGGCCGGCTACCAGCCGAGGGTTTCCTTGAGGAAGGGAATAGTCAGCTTGCGCTGGGCCTGCAAAGAGGCTTGGTCGAGCTGTTCGAGCAAATCGAACAACGCGCTCATGCTGCGGGTCCCACGGGTGAGGATAAAGTGCCCCACCTCGTCGGTGAGGTGCAGGCCGCGACGGGAGGCGCGCAATTGCAGAGCGCGCAATTTGTCTTCGTCGGAGAGTGGGCGCATCTGAAAGATCAGCGCCAGGGTGAGGCGCGACTTGAGGTCGGCCAGCTTGACCGGCAACTCCCGTGGCGAGGTAGATGCAGCGATCAACAGGCGCCGACCACTGTCACGCAAGCGGTTGAACAGGTGAAACAGCGCCTCTTCCCAATCGGCCTTGCCGGCCACTGCCTGCAGATCGTCCAGGCATACCAGTTCATATTGCTCAAGGTTGTCGAAGATGCCGATGCCTCGATCCATCAACTCCGCCAGCGGCAGGTAGACCGCCGGCTCGCCCATCTGCTCGAAACGCAGGCAAGCGGCCTGCAACAGGTGGGTACGCCCCACGCCGTGTTTGCCCCACAGATAGATCAGGCTTTCGGTCCACCCGGCGTCGGCTTCGCAGAGCCGCTCGACATAGCCGAGTGCAGCGGCATTGGCGCCTGGGTAGTAATTGATAAAGGTGGCGTCATCACGCAGACGCACACCTAAGGGCAGCTGAATCGGTTTCATGCTGACTGAACGGCTCCCATCGAACCGTTAGTGGCCTCTGTGTAAAGTTTGCAAAGTTTATACCCGTGACGCCGGGCGCACAATGCAGCAGACCACAAGCAAAATCAAAGGTTTGCGTTAACTTGCCGGTTTTACGTGGATTGTTTGACGCCCTACCCCCCCTAAACAACAAACCCGGCCGAAGCCGGGTTTATGACGCAACGGTTACAAGTCGGGGTCTTCGACGCCCGTATAGGCATCGGATTCCTTGTACAGATCGTGCACATGGCGCACCAGCACCATGATCACCGCCGCCACTGGCAGCGCCAGCAGGATCCCGGTAAAGCCGAACAGCTCGCCGCCGGCCAGGATCGCAAAAATCACCGCCACCGGATGCAGGCCAATCCGATCCCCCACCAGCAATGGCGTCAGCACCATACCCTCCAGGGCCTGGCCCACCATGAACACCGCGACAATCCCCAGCATCGGGTACAGGTCGCCACCAAACTGGAACAGCCCAGCCACCAACGCCGCGCCGATACCGATCACAAAGCCCATATACGGCACGATAGCGGCGAGACCGGCGATCAGACCGATCAACAAGCCCAGCTCCAGGCCGATAGCCATCAAGCCCGCCGCATAGATGATCCCCAGCGCCAGCATCACCAGCAACTGGCCCCGCACAAAGGCGCCAAGCACCTCATGGCACTCGCCGGCCAGGGACACGATGCGTTCCTCGCGGTCACGGGGCAACAGGCTGCGGATCTTGGCCATCATGATGTCCCAGTCGCGCAGCAGGTAGAACGCCACCACCGGGATCAGCACCAGGTTGGTCAGCCAGCCGATCAGCGCCAGGCTGGAGGCGGTCGCCTGGCTGAGTACCACGCTGACAATGTCAGTGGTCTGGCCCATATGCTCGCTGATTGCGGCCTTGACCTTATCGAACTTCCAGAACCCATCCGCCAAGCCCAACTTGGCCTGGACCCACGGCATTGCCGTGTGCTGCAGCCAGTCGAGCATCTGCGGCGCCAGCTCGTAGAGACGAAACAGTTGCTTGGCCAGCATCGGCACCAGCACCAGCACCAACGCGGTGATGATCAACGTGAACAGCGCAAACACCGCAACCACACCCAAGGTCCGCGACAGACCGGCTTTCTCCAGACGATCCACCACGGGATCGAACAGATAGGCGAGCAGCAACGCAACCAGGAACGGCGTCAGGATCGAATGCAGCAAGAACACAAAAACGCACAGCAGGACGAACCCACCCAGCCACACCCAACGACGCGTATCCGCCATAACCCACTCCATTACTTGCTTCTATCTATATAGGAAGAATTTTTACCAACGAAAGCGCAGTTGCGCCTGGGGCTCAGGAGCCGCTGACGGTTGCGTGCCATCCGCCACGGGCTGCTGCGCCGGGGCCTCACCTGCCGGCACTTCCTGCAACTTGGCCAGGCTCAACTGAGTGCGCAACTGCTCGGCGCTGCCATGGACCCGATACACAATGCGATCGCCCTCCACGCGCTGCGGCTGGCCGCCAAACGGTTCCAGCAGATGACCCAGCGCCGCATAGCGCTCCAGGTTCATGCCCTGCACTTCCAGCAATTGCTCGGTGCTCACGCCAGGCTTGACGGCAAAGCGCGGCGCGAGTTTCTGGCTGATCGCCAGCATGACCGCATCGGCCACCGCGCCAGTGTCGGTGCCTTGCGCGGTGCCCTGCTCACTCTTGTCACCCAGCCACAGGCGCCATTTGGCCTGCCATTGATTGCCTTCCTGGCGTGCGTGCACGGCGAGCAAGGCGTCGGCGCCGTAGCGCTCGGAAGCGGCGCGCAACGGCGTGGCGTCGGCATTTTCCAGATTCGGCGGCGTAGCGACGACCTGCTCATCCAGGTCCCCCAGCGGCAGGCGCAACGGCAGGCCACGGTGTTGTGCGGCACGGCGCAGCGCTTGGGCGGCAGCCTGGCCATCACCGACCAGGCTGCTGCCTTCGGTGGAGTCGTTCAGCCACCAGCCAAGGATCGACGGCCGGTTGCTGCCCCAGACCGACAGACCCGCGTCACGCAAGGCGCGATCAGTGCTGACCGGGTCGAAGTCCACTTGCAGGCTCTCGGGTGGGCCGGCGTCGTAGCCGTATTGGCTGATAATTTGCTGCGGGTCCTTGCGAATCGCCGCCAGGCCCGGGCCGTCGGCGGCCTTGGCGTCACCGGTGAGGCGGATTACAAGGGTCTGCACCGCGCGCTGGGTGGCCTGGTCGCGCTCCTGCGGGGACTGACTGCTTACCGGTTCAAGTACTTGATAGAGGCCATTGAGGGTTTCGGCATGACTCGCCAGGCTGACCAACGACAAGCAGCCTACAAAGAAGAATTTACACAGACGCATGGAGGATTCCCGAACAACAGATTTAGCGGCTGGAACAGACCGCGTGAACTCGGTTTGCCAGGGCTGTGACCACAGCGACCGGTAAAACATTCACAGGGTCTCGGTAAGTTTTCGCAACGTCATAACGATAGCGGATTCAAGGCTATACCTTAATACGCGCCTGGGCAGACAGGATTAGCATTTTTTTAACCCGTTTTTTTAGTCTATGTGGCCCTGCCCGTCGGCCCGAGGATGGCCGCTGCCCCTCAAGCCTGATAAAATCGCGCGCCTTCGCAGACCGTCAACGGCTGGGCCTTTTACCAAAAGCGCCTGCCCGCTCGGTCGTTACCCCTGAATCCCCCCTAAAGGCCTGGATCATGAGCAAGCAACCCTCCCTGAGCTACAAGGACGCCGGTGTAGACATCGACGCCGGTGAAGCATTGGTCGAACGCATCAAGAGCGTCGCCAAGCGCACTGCGCGCCCCGAAGTCATGGGCGGCCTGGGCGGTTTTGGCGCCCTCTGCGAAATCCCGGCCGGCTACAAGCAGCCTGTACTGGTTTCCGGCACCGACGGTGTAGGCACCAAGCTGCGCCTGGCACTGAACCTGAACAAGCACGACAGCATCGGCATCGACCTGGTGGCCATGTGCGTCAACGACCTGGTGGTATGCGGCGCCGAGCCGCTGTTCTTCCTCGACTACTATGCCACCGGCAAGCTCAACGTCGAGACCGCCACCCAGGTGGTGACCGGCATCGGCGCCGGCTGTGAACTGTCGGGTTGCTCCCTGGTCGGCGGCGAAACCGCTGAAATGCCAGGCATGTACGAAGGCGAAGACTACGACCTGGCCGGCTTCTGCGTCGGCGTGGTGGAAAAAGCTGACATCATCGACGGCTCCAAAGTCGCTGCCGGCGACGCCCTGCTCGCCCTGCCATCTTCCGGTCCGCACTCCAACGGCTACTCGCTGATCCGCAAGATCATCGAAGTGTCCGGTGCCGACATCGAGAACATCCAGCTCGACGGCAAACCGCTGACCGACCTGCTGATGGCCCCGACCCGCATCTACGTCAAGCCACTGCTCAAGCTGATCAAGGACACTGGCGCGGTCAAGGCCATGGCCCACATCACCGGTGGCGGCCTGCTGGACAACATCCCGCGCGTCCTGCCAAAAGGCGCCCAGGCGATTGTCGACGTGGCCAGCTGGCAGCGTCCTGCGGTATTCGACTGGCTGCAAGAGAAAGGCAACGTCAACGAAACCGAAATGCACCGCGTGCTGAACTGCGGTGTGGGCATGGTGATCTGCGTGGCACAAGAACACGTTGAAACCGCGCTGAACGTTCTGCGCGAAGCCGGCGAGCAACCTTGGGTCATCGGCCAGATCGCCACCGCCGCCGAAGGCGCTGCTCAGGTTGAACTGAAGAACCTCAAGGCGCATTGATGTCCCAGACCTGTGATGTCGTGGTGCTGCTCTCCGGCACCGGCAGTAACTTGCAGGCCCTGATCGACAGCACGCGCACCGGCGACAGCCCGGTGCGCATCGCTGCGGTGATCTCCAACCGCAGCGACGCCTACGGCCTGCAACGCGCCCGTGACGCGGGTATCGAAACCCGCTCGCTGGATCACAAGGCTTTCGAAGGCCGCGAGGCCTTCGACAGCGCCTTGGTCGAACTGATCGACGCCTTCAACCCCAAACTCGTGGTACTGGCCGGTTTCATGCGCATCCTCAGCGCTGATTTCGTGCGGCACTATGAAGGGCGCCTGCTGAATATCCACCCGTCCCTGCTGCCCAAGTACAAAGGCATGCACACGCACCAGCGCGCGCTGGATGCCGGTGACAGCGAGCATGGCTGCAGCGTGCACTTCGTCACCGAGGAACTCGATGGCGGGCCTCTGGTCGTACAGGCAGTGGTTCCGGTAGAGTCAGACGACTCGGCGCAGACACTTGCGCAACGGGTTCATACCCAGGAGCACAGGATTTACCCGCTGGCTGTTCGCTGGTTTGCCGAGGGGCGGTTGATTCTTGGTGACCAGGGTGCATTATTGGACGGTCAGTTACTTGCGGCCAGCGGCCACTTGATTCGAACCTAGGAGATTTTATGCGTCGCGCCTTGCTCTTCGCTTTTGCGCTGTTCGCCTTGCCTGCCGTGCAAGCGGCAGATCTACACCCGTTCTCCGCCAGCTACACCGCAGACTGGAAACAGTTGCCCATGAGTGGTTCGGCAGAACGCAGCCTGACCAAAAACGGTGACGGCACCTGGACCTTGAATTTCAAGGCCTCCATGATGATCGCCAGCCTGACCGAAACCAGCGTAATCCTGTTTGACAAGGACACCCTGCAACCGAAGAGCTACGCCTTCGAACGCGGCGGCCTGGGCAAGACCAAGAAGATCAACCTGGATTTCGACCCATCGACCAAGAAAGTCACCGGGTTTGAAAACAAAGACGCGGTCAACGTCCCGTTGCAAAGCGGCATGCTCGACAAGTCGACCTACCAGTTGGCCCTGCAGCGCGACGTGGCTGCCGGCAAGAAAAGCATGAGCTACAACGTGGTTGAAGGCACCGACGTCGACACCTACGACTTCCGTGTGATCGGCCCGGAAAAAGTCCAGACCAAGGTCGGCAGCATTGACGCGATCAAGGTTGAGCGCGTGCGTGACCCGACTCAAAGCAAGCGCATCACCCAGATGTGGTTTGCCAAGGACCAGGGCGGCATCCTGGTTGCCCTGCGTCAGGTTGAGACCGACGGCAAGGAATACAACATCATGCTGCAAGACGGTACCGTTGACGGCAAGGCTGTCAAAGGCAACTGAGTGCGCGGATGAGCTGAACAAGAGCCTCGCTGAATGCGGGGCTTTTTTTCGTCTGGGGGTTTTGGGTTCAAGTCTCTGCCGTCATCGGGAGCAAGCCCCCTCCCACAGGGGAAAGGGTTCGCAGTTCAAATGTGGGCTTGCTCCCGATGGCACCCAACATGAAACTTCTGTCATAAACCTCTAAAGCGGTTTACTTAGCAAGCTAACAAACCGTATAAAAAGACCTGCGACGACTTGCCGCAGACCCACCAGAAATTGGAGCAAGCAGATGACTGTAAAAGTAACTGAACGCGACGACGAACATATGTCCCACGAAGCACTGGGCCATGGGATTCACATCTGGGATGTACATCAGCAAGACATGCTGGTCGGCATGTTTCACAACGAGAGCGATGCTCATAATTATAAAAACGAGCTTGAATCGCTTGAGATGAAACGCCAGGCACAAAGCTCCTGAAATTCTGAAATCCTGCAGGCACCCGGCCCCACACAGCAGCTGGAGTGCCTGCAAACAAAAACCCCGCCTTTTGAGCGGGGTTTGTTGTTTTACAGCCTTACCACATCAGATCATCCGGGATCTGGTAAGCGGCGTACGGATCATCCTCATCCGGCACCTGGCTTTCGGTGAGGATATTGAGCTGCACGATACGCTCCGGTGCGCGCTCCTGGATCTTCAGCGCGGCTTCACGCGGGATCACCTCGTATCCACCACCGTGATGCACGATGGCCAGGGAGCCGTTGCTCAGCTTGTTGCGCATCAACGTGTTGACCGACAGGCGCTTGACCTTCTTGTCATCCACGAAGTTGTAGTAGTCCTCGGTCGTGAGCTTAGGCAGGCGCGAGGTTTCGATCAGTTGCTTGACCTGGGCCGTACGGGCCTTGGCCTCGGCTTTTTCCTGTTGCTGACGGTTCAGCTCCTGGTCACGCTTGACCTTCTCGGCCTGCGCCTCGGCGGCCAGGCGAGCCTGGGTATCATCGGCCTCGATCTGGCCCTTGTGGACCAGCCGCTGCTGCTTCTGTTTCTCTTTGCCGACCTGCTTGGCCTGCTTTTGGTTGACCAGACCTGCTTTGAGCAACTGGTCGCGAAGGGAAAGGCTCATGGTGCTTACTCACTTAGGCAACTGCTCAACCGCAGCTGGACACGTTCTTTTCCTGACGTTTGGCTTCGCCCCACAGGGCGTCCAACTCTTCGAGGGTGCAATCTTCTATGGGTTGGTGTGCATCGCGCAATGCCTGTTCGATAAATCGGAAACGTCGTTCGAACTTGGCATTGGCGCCACGCAGCGCGGTTTCCGGGTCGACCTTGAGGTGACGGGCCAGGTTGACCGCCGCGAACAGCAGGTCACCGACTTCATCGGCGATGGCCACCGCGTCGTTATCGGCCATGGCTTCGAGCACTTCGTCCAGTTCTTCGCGCACGTTATCCACCACCGGCAAGGCCGATGGCCAGTCGAAGCCGACCTGGCTGGCGCGCTTCTGCAACTTGGCGGCCCGGGACAAGGACGGCAAGGCAGTCGGCACGTCGTCCAGCAGGGACAGTTGCTCCGGTGCGTCGGATTTTTCCGCGCGCTCCTCGGCCTTGATCTGCTCCCAACGCTCCTTGACCTGTTCTTCGCTCAGTTGAGGAATATCCAGCGGCGCATACAGATCGCCGGTCGGGAACACATGGGGATGACGGCGAATCAGCTTGCGGGTGATGCTGTCGATCACCCCGGCAAATTCGAAACGCCCCTCTTCACGCGCCAGCTGGCTGTAATACACCACCTGGAACAACAGGTCGCCCAACTCACCTTGCAGATGATCAAAGTCGCCGCGCTCGATGGCGTCGGCCACTTCGTAGGCCTCTTCCAGGGTGTGCGGGACAATGGTGGCGTAGGTTTGCTTGATGTCCCACGGGCACCCGTATTGCGGGTCGCGCAGGCGGCTCATGAGGTGCAGCAGGTCTTCAAGTGAATACATCAGTCTGTGTCCGATCAGTGTGGGAGGGGGCTTGCCCCCTCCCACATTTAGCCTGCATTCATTCCGCGAATCATGGAGTACGGTTGCGCCGCGTCTCAATGATGTTCGGCAGCTGGGAAATCCGTCCCAGCAACCGCCCCAGAGCGTCCAACCCCGGAATCTCGATGGTCAGGGACATCAGCGCGGTGTTGTCCTCTTTATTCGAGCGGGTATTGACCGCCAGCACGTTGATGCGCTCATTGAGCAGCACTTGCGAGACGTCACGCAGCAGGCCGGAACGGTCGTAGGCACGGATGATGATGTCCACCGGATAGGTGAGCACCGGCACCGGGCCCCAGCTGACCTGGATAATCCGCTCAGGCTCGCGCCCACCCAGTTGCAGCACCGAGGCGCAGTCCTGACGGTGAATGCTCACGCCACGGCCCTGGGTGATGTAGCCGACGATGGCATCCCCCGGCAACGGCTGGCAGCAGCCGGCGATTTGCGTCAGCAGGTTGCCGACGCCCTGGATCTGGATATCGCCGCGCTTGCCGGGCTTGTAGCCGGTGGCTTTGCGCGGGATCAGCTCCAGTTGTTCGTTGCCGCGCTCCGGCTCGACCAGTTGCTGGGCCAGGTTGACCAATTGCGCCAGGCGCAGGTCGCCGGCACCGAGGGCGGCGAACATGTCTTCGGCAATCTTCATGTTGGCTTTTTCGGCCAACTTGTCGAAGTCCACCTGCGGCAGGCCCAAGCGGCCCAGCTCGCGTTCGAGCAGGGTCTTGCCGGCGGCGACGTTCTGGTCGCGCGCCTGCAGCTTGAACCAATGCACGATCTTCGCCCGCGCCCGCGATGTGGTGATGTAGCCCAGGTTCGGGTTCAGCCAGTCGCGGCTCGGCGTGCCGTGCTTGCTGGTGATGATCTCGACCTGCTCGCCGGTTTGCAGGCTGTAGTTGAGCGGTACGATGCGCCCGTTGATCTTGGCGCCCCGGCAGTTATGGCCGATCTCGGTGTGAACGCGGTAGGCAAAGTCCAGCGGCGTGGCGCCCTTGGGCAAGTCGATGGCATGGCCGTCGGGGGTGAAGATGTAGACCCGGTCCGGCTCGATGTCCACGCGCAACTGTTCGGCCAGGCCGCCGATGTCGCCGAGTTCTTCGTGCCATTCCAGCACTTGGCGCAGCCAGGAGATTTTCTCCTCGTACTGGTTGGACCCGGCCTTGACGTCGGTGCCCTTGTAGCGCCAGTGCGCGCACACGCCCAGTTCTGCCTCTTCGTGCATGGCGTGGGTGCGGATCTGCACTTCCAGCACCTTGCCCTCGGGGCCGATCACGGCGGTGTGCAGCGAGCGATAGCCGTTTTCCTTGGGGTTGGCGATGTAGTCGTCGAACTCCTTGGGAATGTGCCGCCATAGCGTATGGACGATACCCAGCGCGGTGTAGCAGTCGCGCATTTCCGGCACCAGCACGCGCACGGCGCGCACGTCGTAGATCTGGCTGAAAGCCAGGCCCTTGCGCTGCATTTTGCGCCAGATCGAATAGATGTGTTTGGCGCGACCGCTGATGTCGGCATCGACCCCGGTGGCCTGCAACTCGGCGCGCAACTGGCCCATCACGTCGCTGATAAAGCGCTCACGGTCGAGCCGCCGCTCGTGCAGCAGCGTGGCGATCTGTTTGTATTGATCAGGTTCGAGGTAGCGGAAGGACAAGTCCTCCAGCTCCCACTTGATATGGCCGATACCCAGGCGGTGGGCCAGCGGCGCGTAGATGTCGAAGACTTCGCGGGCGACGCGGTTGCGCTTTTCGTCGTCGGCGGTCTTCACCGCACGGATCGCGCAGGTGCGTTCGGCCAGCTTGATCAGGGCGACACGTACGTCGTCGACCATTGCCACCAGCATCTTGCGCAGGTTTTCCACCTGGCCCTGGGTGCCCAGCACCATGGACTGGCGCGGGCTGAGGCTGGCGCTGATGGCGGCCATGCGCAGCACGCCGTCGATCAGCTTGGCCACCACCGCACCAAAACGCTGGCTGACGGTCGGCAACTGGATGTGCCCTTCACGCACGCCGCGATAGAGCACGGCGGCGATCAGCGAGTCCTGGTCCAGCTTGAGATCGGCAAGGATCTCGGCGATCTCCAACCCGGTGCGAAAGCTGGAAGTGCCTTCGGCCCACAGGTTCTTGGCTGCATTGTCTTGTTGCTCAGACTCACGAGCGAACTCGCAGGCTGCTTTCAAGGCTTCACGGTCCAGTGCCGGGTCGACACTGATGGCATGATCCAGCCATGCCTCGAGATTGATACTGCCGTCGGTGTTGATCGGCTGGTGTGCTCTCACCTGTACCATCTTGCTTACCTTCCCTACGACGCACCTTGGATGCGCCAAAATCATCGCCGACCTTTTTACTGCGAACTCCGTGGCAGATCATAGGCCTTGGAGATCGCAGGCCAGTCGGATTAAACGGGCATCCTAGCCCGCTTCAAATAACGCCATGGCCTCGACATGCGCTGTCTGCGGAAACATGTCGAGGATCCCGGCACGTTTTAGCCGGTAGCCTTGCTTGACCAGCTCAACCGTGTCCCGCGCCAGCGTCGCCGGGTTGCAGGACACATACACCAGGCGCTTGGCCCCCAGGGTGGCGAGCTTGCGCACAACCTCCAGGGCACCATCGCGGGGTGGGTCCAAGAGTACCGCAGAAAAGCCCTGTTTGGCCCATTCCGCGTCAGTCAAAGGCTGAGACAAATCGGCCTGAAAAAACTGCGCATTATGCAAATTGTTACTGACGGCATTCTGTGCCGCCCGGTCCACCATGGTCTGCACACCTTCCACCGCCACCACTTCGCGCACCTGTTTCGCCAGCGGCAGGGCAAAGTTGCCCAGGCCGCAGAACAGGTCCAGCACCCGCTCATCAGGCTGCGGCGCCAGCCAGTCCAGGGCCTGGGCCACCATCGCCTGGTTGACCCCGGCGTTGACCTGGACAAAATCCCCGGGTCGGTACGCCAGCTCCAAGTCCCATGGGTCCAACCGGAAACCCAGTGACTGATCAGGCTCAACAGGTTCCGGCTGGCCTTCGCCATGCAGCCACAACTGGGCTTCATGGAAGCTACAAAATTCTTTCAGGATCAGCAGGTCCGCGTCCGACAACGGCGCCATATGCCGCAGCAACACAGCGACGGACGAGCCACTGAACAACTCCACATGCCCCAGGGCCTGAGGTTTGCTCAGGCGGCGCAGCATGTTCGGCAGACGCTGCATGATCGGTTGCAAGGCCTGTACCAGCACCGGGCAATCATCGATGGCGACGATGTCCTGGCTGGCCACGGCGCGGAAACCCACTTCGAGTTTTTTCGCCTTGGCATCCCAGCGCACGGCCACGCGGGCGCGGCGTCGGTAAGCGAATTCCGGCCCACTCAACGGTGCGGCCCACTCTTGCGGTTCGACACCGGCCACGCGGGACAGTTGCTCGGCGAGCATGCGCTGTTTAAGGGCGAGCTGTTCGTCATGGGGCAAGTGCTGCACGCTGCAACCGCCACAGCGGCCGAAGTGTGCGCACGGTGCCGGGCGACGCAGTTCGCTGGCCTTGAACACGCGTTCGGTGCGGGCCTCGACCACTTTGCCATGGGTGCCCAACACCCGCGCTTCAACCTCTTCGCCGGCCAGCGCACCGTTGACAAACCAGGTGCGACCTTCAAAGAACACGATGCCGCGGCCGTCGTTGGCCAGGCGCTCGATGGTCAGGCGTTGCTTCTTGCCCACGGGAATCTGTGGGGCCCGGCTGCCGCCCGTCGGTTGGAAGCGCAGGCCTCTCTCGTGCTTGGCCATCAGTTGGGTTCGTCGAAAATGCCGGTCGACAGGTAACGGTCGCCTCGGTCACAGATGATCGCGACGATCACCGCGTTTTCCACTTCCCGGGACAAGCGCAACATACCCGCCACGGCGCCGCCGGATGACACGCCGCAGAAGATGCCTTCTTCACGCGCCAGGCGGCGGGTGGTGTCTTCGGCTTCACGCTGGGCCATGTCGATGATGCGGTCCACGCGCGTCGCGTTGTAGATCTTCGGCAAGTACTCTTCGGGCCAGCGACGAATGCCTGGGATGGCCGCGCCTTCCATCGGTTGCAGGCCGACGATCTGGATCGCCGGGTTCTGCTCCTTGAGGTAGCGCGAGTTGCCCATGATGGTGCCGGTGGTGCCCATGGAGCTGACGAAATGGGTGATGGTGCCCTGGGTCTGACGCCAGATTTCCGGACCGGTGGTGGTGTAGTGCGCTTCGGGGTTGTCCCCATTGGCGAACTGGTCCAGCACCTGGCCACGGCCTTCGGCGGCCATGCGCTCAGCGAGGTCGCGGGCGCCTTCCATGCCTTCTTCCTGGGTGACCAGCACCAACTCGGCGCCATAGGCGGTCATCGCCGCCTTGCGCTCGGCGCTGCCGTTGTCGGGCATGATCAGCACCATCTTGTAACCCTTGATCGCGGCGGCCATGGCCAGGGCGATCCCGGTATTACCCGAGGTGGCTTCGATCAGGGTGTCACCGGGCTTGATCTGCCCACGCAGCTCGGCGCGGGTGATCATCGACAGCGCCGGGCGGTCTTTTACCGAGCCGGCCGGGTTGTTCCCTTCGAGCTTGAGCAACAGGGTATTGCTGGTTTCACCCGCCATGCGTTGCAAGCGGACCAGGGGCGTGTTGCCGACGCAATCGGCGATTGTAGGGTACTGCAAGGTCATGGCGTATTCGCAATCCAGACTGCGGGGGCGAACATCATACCGGGAAAGGTCGGCGGGCCATATCACGCAAAGTGCGGTGCTTATGGCTTAAAGGCATAAGCGGAAAAGAGGGTGAGCTTGAGGGCCCCATCGGGAGCGAGCCCCCCTCCCACACTGGACCGCATTCTCATGCTGGAACTCGGTCGAATGTGGGGGGGCTTGCTCCCGATGGCCGCGCCTCGATACCCCGCCTAGCCCAAATGCCCATCGCCATGATTTTTCTGAAAGACCTCCTCCCCCATCGCCGCAATCTGCCCTTCGATCAATGCATCAAACGGCTTGAGCAACGGTTCAAACGACACCGGCGCCTCCAGCACCTGCAATGCCTGCACAATCGCCTCCACCGTCGACAACGCCCCTGCCCCCGGCGCCTTGCGCAGTCGATAGCGAGACACGGCGCCCTCCGCCAGCGTCACCCGAGGCAGCGCCGCCAGCAAAGGATTGAGGTGCAGCAGTTTGCGCGCCTTGCGCCAGGTGCCGTCGGGCACCACCAACAATAACGGCTGATCGCCGGGAGCATAGGCTTGCAGCGGCTGGGCATCGTCAGCCGGAAACAACAGCCGCGCCTGATAGCCGGGCGGGTTCAACAGGGTCGGCAGATCATCAAAGACCTCGCCCACTACCAACTGCGCATTGTTCAATCCCAACGCCGCCAGCCGCGCGGTGTTGAGCGCATGGTTGACCTCGCTCGGGTGCTGCAAAACAAGCACGCGGGTGCGGCTATCGAGGCAGGGGATCAGTGCACACAGGCAATGGGCAGCGGGCCTGAGGCAGCGGGAGCATTGGGGTCGGGACATGGTTATTCAGGCCTGATTGAGCTGGGCTTTGAGTAAATCGCGGAAGGTCTGGATCAGCGGTTCGCGGCTGCGGCCGCGGCGCATGATCATCGAGAACGGCGCCTGGTAGCCGAAGGTCGCCGGCAGCAAGACGCGCAGGTCGCCTTTGTCGGCCCAGGCCTGGGCGTAGTGCTCGGGCAGGTAGCCGATGTAGGCGCCGGAGAGCACCAGGATCAGCTGCGCCTCCATACTTTCCACCGTCGCGGCGCTGTGCTTGAAGCCGTGGCGCGCCAGTTCGGCCTGGCTCCAATAACCGCGGCCGACCATGCGTTGCTGGGTGATCACCTGCTCGGGGATACGTCGTTCGCTGAACAACGGATGCCGGGTGCTGCAATACAACCAGTGTTGCTCGCGGTACAGCGGCATGTAGATCAGCCCGCTCATGCGATTGGAAAAGGCGCCGATGGCTAGGTCCAGGCGGTTGTCCTGTACACCGAGTTGCAGTTCGTAGGGGCTCATCACCGATAAATTCAGGTGCACCGCCGGGTGCTCCAGGCTGTAGGCGCCGATAACCTCGGCGAACGGCAAGGCCTTGTCGCTGACGGTGGAGTCGAGCACGCCGAGCTTGAGCGTGCCGCGTAGCTCGCCCTTGAGCGCGGCGGCGTATTGCTCGAAGCCTTCCAGCTCACCCAGCAGGCGCAAGGTTTCCTGGTGAAACAGCTCGCCTTTGCTGGTCAGGCTGAACCCGCCCCGGCCGCGATGGCACAGCACCAGGCCCAACGCGCTTTCCAACTGGCTCATATAGGTGCTGATGGCCGAGGTAGACAGGTTGAGTTCGTGCTGGGCATTGGCGAACCCCTGGTGCCGCACGACGCTGACGAAGATGCGCAGGAGTTTCAGATCGGGCAAGGCGTTGGCCATGGGCGGCTCCGGGTGTCGGTCGCAGCAGTCTACCTGCGCGCTTTAGTTTAGAAAAATCTGAACTAAGTATTTGCCCCTGCCGATTCTTCCCACCTCGGGCTTTTCGCAGAATCGGCCCCTAATAAACAACACAACGATGAGGCAATCCCGTGGACAAGATTTTCCACCAACCACTGGGCGGCAACGAAATGCCGCGCTTCGCCGGCATCGCCACCATGATGCGTCTTCCCCACCTGCAGTCGGCCAAGGGCCTGGATGCGGCCTTTGTCGGCGTGCCCCTGGACATCGGCACCTCGCTGCGCGCCGGCACCCGCTTCGGACCGCGTGAGATTCGCGCCGAATCCGTAATGATCCGCCCCTATAACATGGCCACCGGCGCCGCGCCGTTCGACTCGCTCTCGGTGGCGGATATTGGCGACGTGGCGATCAACACCTTCAACCTGCTGGACGCCGTGCGCATCATCGAAGAAGCCTACGACGTGATTCTCGAACACAACGTGATCCCGATGACGCTGGGCGGCGACCACACCATCACCCTGCCGATCCTGCGGGCGATCCATAAGAAACACGGCAAGGTCGGGCTGGTGCACATCGATGCCCACGCCGACGTCAACGACCATATGTTCGGCGAGAAAATCGCCCACGGCACCACCTTCCGCCGCGCCGTGGAAGAAGGCTTGCTCGATTGCGACCGCGTCGTGCAGATCGGCCTGCGCGCCCAGGGCTACACCGCGGAGGACTTCAACTGGAGCCGCAAACAGGGCTTTCGTGTGGTGCAGGCCGAAGAATGCTGGCACCACTCCCTCGCGCCACTGATGGCCGAGGTGCGGGAAAAAGTCGGCGGCGGCCCGGTGTACCTGAGCTTCGATATCGACGGCATCGACCCGGCCTGGGCGCCGGGCACCGGCACCCCGGAAATCGGCGGACTGACCACCATCCAGGCGATCGAGATCATCCGTGGTTGCCAGGGTCTCGACCTGATTGGTTGCGATCTGGTAGAAGTTTCGCCGCCCTACGACACCACCGGCAACACCTCGCTGCTGGGCGCCAACCTGCTGTACGAAATGCTTTGCGTACTGCCCGGCGTGGCCCATCGCTGATGAGCGCGCAGGAGGTATTGAAAGCCGCCGCCGACCTGGTGTCGGCCTTTGCGCGCAACGACCGCGCCGCCTACTTCGGCGCGTTCACGGCCGATGCCAGTTTTGTGTTCTACACCCTCCCCCAGCCGCTGCTCAGTCGCGATGCCTACCAGGCGTTGTGGGACAGCTGGCGCCGGGATGAAGGATTTGAGGTGCTGTCCTGCACCTCAAGTAACGCCGTGGTCAGCCTGCAGGGTGATGTGGCGATATTTATTCATGACGTGGCCACCGAGCTGCGCATGAACGGGGAGCAATTTTTCAGCCAGGAACGCGAGACCATTGTCTTCAAACGACAAGGATCTCGCACAGAACAACAAGAAGGCCTGTGGCTGGCCTGTCACGAACATTTGTCCGCTATGCCGGAAGGGCTGCCGCCCCCTTAGCCAATGTGATCGGAGCTGATCATGAATAATAAAAACAACCATAAAAGTATTCGCACAATAGAAACCAACGGGGTCGAACAGATCCCCGACAACGAACGTACCGCCGGTCCCAAAGACCTGTTTCGCCTGATCTTCGGCGGTGCCAATACCTTTGCCACCGCCGTACTGGGTTCCTTTCCAGTGTTGTTCGGCTTGTCGTTCCACGCCGGCGTCTGGGCGATTGTGCTGGGTGTGCTGGTGGGGGCGGTGATCCTCGCGCCCATGGGCCTGTTCGGGCCGATCAATGGCACCAACAACGCCGTGTCTTCCGGTGCGCACTTCGGCGTGCACGGGCGGATTGTCGGCTCGTTTCTGTCGTTGCTGACGGCGATTGCCTTCTTCTCATTGTCAGTGTGGAGTTCAGGCGACGCGCTGGTCGGCGGTGCGAAACGGCTGATCGGCCTGCCGGAAACCGACCTGACCCTGGGCCTGGCCTACGGCGTATTCGCCATGCTTGTACTGACGGTGTGCATCTACGGCTTTCGTTTCATGCTGTGGGTCAACCGCATTGCGGTCTGGGCAGCGAGCCTGCTGTTCCTGTTGGGCATCTTCGCGTTCGCGCCGACCTTCGACAGCCATTTCGCCGGCACCGTAGCCCTGGGCCAGACCGGCTTCTGGGCGGCGTTTATCGGCGCGGCGCTGGTGGCCATGAGCAACCCGATTTCCTTCGGGGCGTTCCTGGGTGACTGGTCGCGCTATATCCCACGGGAGACGCCGAAACTGCGCATCATGCTGGCGGTGGTCCTGGCACAAATCGCCACCTTGATCCCGTTCCTGTTCGGCCTGGCCACCGCGACCATCGTGGCGATCAAGGCGCCCGACTACATCGCGGCCAACAACTACGTCGGCGGTTTGCTGGCGGTGGCACCCACCTGGTTCTTCCTGCCGGTGTGCCTGATCGCAGTGATTGGCGGCATGTCCACCGGCACCACCTCGCTGTATGGCACCGGGCTGGACATGTCCAGCGTGTTCCCGCGTCTGCTGTCGCGGGTCAAGGCCACGCTGCTGATCGGGGTGATGTCGATTGCCTTCATCTTTATCGGACGTTTCGCCGCCAACCTGGTGCAGAGCGTATCGACCTTCGCCGTGCTGATCATCACCTGCACCACGCCGTGGATGGTGATGATGATCATCGGCCTGATCGTACGTCGCGGCTTCTACTGCCCGGATGACCTGCAGGTCTTCACCCGCGGTGAAACCGGCGGCCGCTACTGGTTCAGCCATGGCTGGAACTGGCGCGGGCTGGGGGCCTGGATTCCAAGCGCGTTGGTGGGCCTGTGCTTCGTCAACTTGCCGGGTCAGTTTGTCGGGCCGCTTGGCAACCTGGCGGATGGTATCGACATCAGCCTGCCGGTGACGCTGGGGTTGGCGTCGGTGGTGTACCTGACGTTACTGCGTGTGTTCCCGGAACCGGCTTCGGTGTATGGCCCCGAGGGCTCCCTTCGCAGCCCTGCGGGGGCAAGCTCCCTCGCGACAACAAGCGCGCCTACTGCCTAAAACAATAATCGGAGAAACGCCGTCATGGCTTTGGATTTATTCGTCGTACTCATCTACGCCGCCGGCATGCTCGTGCTCGGCTATTACGGCATGCGCCGCGCCAAGACCCACGAAGACTACCTGGTGGCCGGTCGCAACCTGGGCCCGTCGCTGTACATGGGCACCATGGCCGCCACGGTACTGGGCGGTGCATCCACTGTCGGCACCGTGCGCCTGGGTTATGTGCATGGTATCTCCGGCTTCTGGCTGTGTGCCGCGCTGGGCATGGGGATCATTGCGCTGAACCTGTTCCTGGCCAAGCCGCTGTTGAAGCTGAAAATCTTCACCGTCACCCAGGTGCTGGAAAAGCGCTACAACCCTATGGCCCGCCAAGCGAGTGCGGTGATCATGCTGGCCTATGCGCTGATGATCGGCGTGACCTCGATCCTGGCCATCGGCACGGTGCTGCAAGTGCTGTTCGGCCTGCCGTTCTGGATTTCGGTGTTGCTGGGCGGTGGCGTGGTGGTGATCTACTCGACCATCGGCGGCATGTGGTCGCTCACCCTTACCGACATCGTGCAGTTCGTGATCAAGACCGTCGGCCTGATGTTTATCCTGCTGCCGATCTGCCTGTACCGCGTCGGCGGCTGGGACGAACTGGTGGCCAAGTTGCCGGCGTCGAGCTTCAGCTTCACCGCGATCGGCTGGGACACGATCATCACCTACTTCATGATCTACTTTTTCGGCATCCTGATCGGCCAGGACATCTGGCAGCGAGTGTTCACCGCCCGTGACGAAAAGGTCGCCAAGTACGCAGGCACTTTCGCCGGTTTCTACTGCATCCTCTACGGCCTCGCCTGTGCATTGATCGGCATGGCGGCCCATGTACTGATTCCGGACCTGGACAACGTCAACAACGCGTTCGCGGCCATCGTCAAAGTCTCACTGCCGGACGGCATCCGAGGCCTGGTGATCGCGGCGGCACTGGCGGCGATGATGTCGACGGCCAGCGCCGGCTTGCTCGCCGCCTCCACCGTATTGACTGAAGATTTGCTGCCACGTCTACGCGGCGGTAAACAGTCGAGCCTGGCAATCAACCGTCTGTTCACGATGTTGACCGGCATTGTCGTGCTGGGCATCGCACTGGTGGTCAATGACGTGATCAGCGCCTTGACCCTGGCCTACAACCTGCTGGTGGGTGGCATGCTGATCCCGCTGATCGGCGCGATCTTCTGGAAGCGGGCGACCACGTCGGGGGCAATCACGTCCATGACCCTGGGCTTCGTGACGGCGCTGGTGTTCATGTTCAAGGACGGGCTGGATGCGAACACGCCGATCTACTACAGCCTGGCGGTGGCGTTGGTGAGTTTTGTACTGGTGAGTGTGTTGTCACGCCGGCCAGAGGCGGAGGTGGCTCGGGCGGTGTAGGAAATAGGGGGGTTAGAGCGGTTTCTTCAGCGGGTGCGACGTCGGATGTCGCACCCGTTTTTTCATTAATACAGTGCCGAAACCGCAGACGCCTTTGCCTGGATGATTTCCTGGACCAAGGAGGCCCACACCAACCCCTGCGTCGTACCCCCGGCATACGTTCCTCCGGCGGCAATGCGGTTGTAGGCGGAGCAATAGACTATCGACAGTCCATCCGGAGTACCAGGCCTGGCACATTCGATAATTTGCAACTCGCCACTTTCGATTGCCCGGCGGTAAGACTTTGGAAAGTGACGAGCGACGGCAGCCTGGCATGCCGTCAGTATCTGCTCCTTGTACGCGGACGTGGAATCGGGCGGGACCTGCCCACCGGAGACAAGAATGTAGTCCCCGTCCAAGCGGCAATTCATGACACCGATGGGCAGATCGTACTGCAGTTTTAGTCCGCGCATTCCGACAGCTTCACTATCAACAGCACGTATCTTGAAAAACCAGCCAATGATCGCGATGACCTCTTCTTCCTCGACCCCCATGGCAGTGACGACGAGGTGCTCTCTGCTCAACTCAGCAATTTGGACAGGGCTTAGATACTGGGGTAGGAACTGAACCCCAGAGCGCGCCAAAAGCGCCACTATCTCATCCCTCAGATGGGCAAATTCCAGATCGTAGCCCGAGACTTCGATAGCCCGGCCAATCCCTGGGACGCCATAAATTACCTGGAATTGCAGGCGACTGATCTCTGCAAGTTCACCTCCTGGCTTGCCACTCGGCCAAGGCCTTTTTTCGATATCGCGTTGTTCTTGGATCGCGACCTCTACGCCACTAGCGTCGTCCATATACGCTCGTACAATCCGCGACCGTGCAAATCGTGCCAGAGATGGATTGTCAGCCAGAAACTTTTCAAACAGCTCGATGCCTGCGCGATTGCACTCCACGGCCAAGTACTGATTTCCAGGCGTTAGATAATCATTATTCAGCGGCTTCGCAGTAGTCTCCGTGGCTGATAGATGGCGCATGTTCACCTGCTTATGACTGGCGCCATCGCTCTGCTGATTTCCTCCGTAGACCGAGACCTGATAATTAGCCAGGCGGAACATCACGGCTTGGAGCAGGCCGTTGATACCTCTACCGATGATCGACACACGCGGCGCGCCGGCATCTGCCTGTTGCGCAGGGATCATCAATGAGTGGGCAAGTTTGCGCCTCACAAGGCAGCGCAAGGCGGTCAAGCTCAGTTGAATTGAAACGGCATAGTCAAGATCGCAATGGCAGGCCTCAGTCATCGCCGCCTGGGTTGTCAGGGTCGCCGGTTTGCGCCACTTGGAGACACTGCAGCCGAGTGCTTCTACGCGCGCCCGAAATGCATCCAATGTCCCAGGCCCGTAGTCCAATACAAGCTGGATATCTTCAGCCGTTGCCAGGGCTCGCAAAGCGTCATCGCTGAAGACATCTGGCTTGGCCACGCAGACCAGACGAGCTTGTCTGTGCAGGCACTGAATGAGGGCCCGATCAATGCGATGGGTGGACTCATCATTCAGGGATAAACAGATAGCGACAGCACTGGCCCCGTCCAGCGCCCCGAACCAGTCCACGCCAAACGACACTCGGCTGTCGGAGCGGGCTTTGCCCAGAGTGTCCGGCCCTTGAGCGTGTCGATCCAATACCTTGATCCGAACATCCGGATCTCGATCAAGCAACAGCTTGACCAGTTCTCTACCCACATTACCGTATCCCAGTACACAGACGTCACGGGGCAGGGAGCCATCGGCGAGTGTCAGCCAGCGCGCCATATAGGCGGCGACATGCGGCGCGTTGACCCCCGGCGTATTGACCACGCGGATGTCGTTGGAATCGCAAAGATCCAGTCGCACCTTATCCAGGCTCGTACCTCTGCGGATCAAATGGAGGTCACCAAATGGGTGGGATATGCGCCATTGGGCAATGACGTCTGCATCGATCGCCTGGTCTCCGACAATCATCGCCGATGGACTCAGGAGGCCGATCTGTATGAGTAGATCGTGCTTGGTTAATGTCGGGGGAAAGAACACTACGTTGCTGGGTGCGTGAGCCTTCCAGGCTCTCGACACAGGTGCGAGATGCAGGATATTGCCGGTTATGGCGATGAGTGACGCGGCGACTGGCGGAATGGAAGAGAGCCTCATAGCTTTGTCTCCAGCAATTCTGACTGACTAATGCCTCGCAGAGAGCCATTCAATGGAGGTGGGGCGTTATTGAAATGCCCTTGAGGAACTCAACCTACGCTCATCGTTTGAATTGAATAAGCCAGCCGCTTCTGATGAACAAGTAGCCTGATTCCCACACTTGAACGTCAAAAGCCTGACTGACCTGCATAGATTGGGACTACTCACCCGTGTCACCGGGGAACAACAGGTGTTTCCTGGAAGCAGGCGCTTGCATCCGAACGATTGTTCAGATCACCAGGGGCGAGTGAGTGCTGTGGAGTGAGGGGGTTATCGCGAGGGGTGACTCGGGCAGCGGGAGGTATGACTGGCGCTAAAAACGCCGCATGGGCGGTGCGCCATCGGATGTCACGCCCGTTGGTTTTGCCTGGCGCAAAATAAACGGTGGGAGCCGGCTTGTTCACGAAAGCGCTGGATCAGTCAATCATTCCATTAACTGACACAGCGTATTCGCGAGCAAGCCCGCTCCCACCTTTAATCCTGCTTCGGCCGGAGATTATCTGCGGCGCGGACGACGCTGCTCGTCATCGGTACGAATTGGCACCGGCTGCAGCGGTGGCTCGATCAGGCCCAGCGCAACGCCGAGGTCATGGAGCCAGTTTTGAATTTTCTCTTTCATGGTTTGCCCCCTTTGAGGGTAATGCTGATAGGCGCAAGCTCTGTCGCCTTTTCCTACATTGATAGTAGCCCTAAGTCCTACGTATTGCTTGAACGAAACCACAACGAACTATTACTGAATTGATCCAAATCCTGTCGGATCGTTCAAGCAATTGCGCGTGCTTCATGCAGGAAATCTGCCCTGCCCTCTTGCTGCAGGTCGATCCATGCGTTGAGGTTAGCGCCGAGCATACCCTTTCGCCACATCAGCCAGGTGGTCGCAGTGGCAAAAGGCCCTGTCAGCGGATGAACGGACACGCTGTCCTTGCCCGGCAGGCTGTCGAGCATGGATTCGGCCATCAGCGCCACGCCTGAACCGGCGATGACGCAGGCGAGCATGCCTTGATAAGACTCGATCTCAATCGCCCGCCCCATGGCGACGTGCTCGTGGGAAAACCAGGTTTCCAGGCGCGTGCGGTAGGCGCAGCTGCGGCGGAAAGTGAACACCGAACGCCCAGCAACGTCCTGTGGTCCGCGCACGGGCGGGTGGTCTGCTTCACATATCAGTACCAGGCGTTCTTCGCACAGGACTACACCGTCCAACGAGGCGATAGTGATGGGCCCGTCCACAAAAGCAGCATCCAGGCGACCGGTAATCAACCCTTCGAGCAGTTCACCACTGGGCGCCGATTGCACCTGCAGGTTCACCATCGGATAAGCCTTGTGATAGCGCGCCAGCAGCTTCGGCAAATGCACCGCCGCCGTGCTGTACATGCTGCCCAGCACAAAATTGCCGGCCGGTTGCCCGCCTTGCACCGCACCGTGGGCTTCGTCATGCAAGGCCAACAGGCGAGTGCTGTAGTCCAGCAACACCTTGCCCGCCGGAGAAAGCTGCAAGCGCTGGCGCTCGCGCAGGAACAACTCCACGCCAAGCTGTTCCTCCATCTGCTTGAGCCGGGTCGACAAGTTCGACGGCACCCGATGCAGGCGTTCGGCAGCGCGGGTGATGGAGCCCTCTTCGGCCACGGCCTGGAAAATCCGCAATTGACTGAACTCCATACCTTTCTCCAAAACTGAACAAGTTACTCACTATTATTCATTTTTACAGAAAGTCAATGCGCTTTAGCCTGCAGGTATTCGCTTACCAGCAGGACACCTGAGCATGTCACCCCTGATCCGCTTACTCGCCAGCTTTATCGCCCTGATGATGGCCATGGGCATTGGCCGCTTCGCCCTTACCCCGCAAATGCCCCATCTGCTCAGCGAGGGCCAGATCGACCTGACCGACGCCGGGCTGATCGCCGCTGCCAACTACTTGGGCTATTTCGTCGGTGCGGTGGATTCGATTTTTGCGCGCAGCCATCACCACGTGCGCGGTCGCCTGTACGGCGGGCTGTGGTTGTGTGTGTTGCTGACACTGGCGTCGTACTGGGCGCATGGTTTCTGGCCCCACTTGCTGTTGCGCTTCGGCACTGGCGTTGCGAGTGCCTGGGCATTGGTGATGATCACCAGCCTGAGCCAGCCGCTGGCGCTTGCCGCCGGGCGTGCACGCCTGGGCGCGCTGGTGTTCGCCGGGCCGGGGCTGGGGATTGTGTTGACCGGGTTACTGGCGCTGGGCTCCAACCTGTTGGGTCAAAACTCGGCAACGTTGTGGCTGATCTATGGTGTGGTGGCGCTGGTGATGCTACTGGCAGTCCTGCCCTTCCTGCCCCAGCCGTCTGCCGTCACTGCGCCTGTTGCAAGCCATGCCGACGCGGCCAGCAACGGCAGCATTACCCACCTGTGCTGGATCTATGTGTTGTTCGGCCTGGGCTACATCATCCCGGCGACGTTCCTATCACAGATGGCCAGCGCGCAATTCAAGAGCGCCTGGCAGGCCGATCTGTTCTGGCCCTGCTTTGGTTTGGCCGCGGCGATTGGCGTGGTGGTCGCAAGCGTGCGTCCCAAGGACCCGGACACCACCCGTCGCTGGCTGATGACCACGTTGTGGCTGCAAGCGGCCGGCGTATTCGCCTGCCTGCTGGGTAACAGTTGGGGTCTGGCGCTGGGGGTGTTGCTGTGCGGCGCGCCATTCCTGGCCTGCATGCAGTTGGTGATGGCGCGCCTGCGGGAGATTGCCCCCCACGGCTATCAGCGCAACACCGGTCTGCTGACCGCCAGCTTTGCCATCGGCCAATTGAGTGGACCGTTGCTGGCGTCGGTGAGCAGCCACCTGAGCGGTGGCCTGCAACCCGCGCTGGTGATCGCCGGTGCAGGCCTGTTAGTGGCGGGAGGGGTGTTGGTCAGCCCGCGACCAACGGTGCCGGCGCGCGAACCTGCTCTCGCCGCGCCAACACCAGGAAAAACAGCCCACCCAGGAAGCAACCGGTGAACCACGCAAAGTTAGCCATGCCCTGCAGCGCCGGGGTGAAGGTGATCGCGACACCCGCCAATGTAGCGGGCACCAGCGCCTTGACTGCCGTCCAGTTCACGCCGCCGTCGAAGTAATAGCGCCCGCTCGGGCTGTCATCGAACAGCGCGTCGACGTCGATCTTCTGTTTTTTGATCAGGTAGAAGTCCACCAGCAAAATCCCGAACAGCGGGCCGATAAAGGCCGCGAGAATGTCCAGGGTGTAGTGGATCATCAGCGGGTTGTTGAACAGGTTCCATGGGGTGATGAAGATCGAAGCCACAGCGGCGATCATGCCGCCGGCGCGCCAGCTGATTTTGCTCGGCGCGACGTTAGCAAAGTCAAACGCGGGGGACACGAAGTTGGCGACGATGTTGATGCCGATGGTGGCAGTCACAAATGCAAAAGCGCCAAGCAGCACCGCCATGCTGTTATCGATACGCGACACAGTGGCAATCGGGTCATGCAGCATTTCGCCAAACACCGGCAGGGTGCCCGAGACAATCACCACGGTCACCAGGGAGAACGCCAGGAAATTCACCGGCAGGCCCCAGAAGTTGCCGCGCCGCACATCCTGCATGCTGCGACAGTAACGACTGAAATCACCGAAATTCAGGGTCGGCCCGGAAAAGTACGACACCACCAGCGCCGTCGCCACGATCACCTGACCGACCGCCTGCCAGCCCGACAGGGATTTTTCCGCCAGGGTAAAGCTGATATTCGCCCAACCCGCCTTCCACACGATCCAGCCGGCCAGGGCAAACATCACCGCATAAACCACCGGCCCCGCCCAATCGATAAAGCGGCGGATGGACTCCATGCCGGCCCAGAACACGGCCGCCTGCAACACCCATAAACTGAGGAAACCAAACCAACCCAGGTAAGACAGGCCAGCAAAATGCGGCTCTGCATACACCGCCATCTGTGGGAAAAAGCGCAGTACCACAATGATCAAGGCACTCGACGCCAGGTAGGTCTGAATTCCGTACCAAGCCACCGCAATCAGGCCGCGAATCACCGCGGGAATATTCGCGCCGAACACACCAAACGCCAACCTGCAGATCACTGGATAGGGCACGGCGGCCTGCTGGCTGGGCTTGGCCACCAGGTTGGCAATCAATTGCACGATGCAAATGCCTGCCAGCAAGGCAATCAACACCTGCCAACTGGCCAGCCCCAGGGCGAACAGACTGGCGGCGAACACATAGCCACCCACGCTGTGCACGTCACTCATCCAGAAGGCAAAGATGTTGTACCAGGTCCACTTCTGCGGCAGTGGGCCCAGGTCCTGGTTGTACAGGCGTGGGCTGTAGCCTTTGGGCAATTGCTCGGTCATCGCTGGGCTCCTCGTAATACCGGCCTGCGCTTCCGTCACGGGGGTGCATACGGGAGGCGGCATGGTTTGTATACGAGACAGTCAGCAGAATGCGTGCCAATAGAACACAATCCCTCTGAAGCGGGGTTCCAAAGGGGTACGCAGGGGTTTATAGCAGCGAGCTGCGCTCAGCAACGGTGCAGATTAATCCTGTACACAATCAACGGTGCACCCGATGTGCACACAGGTAGCCAACCGTGCAGCACATCGCGGTCAGGCAAGTGCCCCAGGCCATGTCCATCAACGCTAAAGCAGCGGACCAGCCTTGCAACGTGGCCCAGTTGCTCAGGTCATAGGTGCCGTAGGCCACCAGGCCCAGCATGGCGCCCATCCGCGCAGCGCGTTGCCAACTGGCGCTGGGCAAGACCACAAACACCACGCAACCGAGAACATACAAGAGATAGAACAGCGTTGCGGGCAACAGGCGAGGCTGATCGAGCATCAGCGGGCCCAGCAGGGATTTGTAGGTCGGGCCCATGAGGACGCCGAGCCACAAGCCGTCAAGGATAAGGAAGGCGAGCAAAGTGCCGAGGTAGGCGAACACAGACTTCTTGAACATTGATGCACCCTCTGTAGGAGCGAGCTTGCTCGCGAAAATATTCCAGGCGCATCACGGTGTCGGATGGGCCTTTTTCGCGAGCAAGCTCGCTCCTACAGGAGAGCAAAGTGAACTCAGCTTAGTTCAATGCGATCCGCGTGAATCACGATCTGGCCCTGCTTGTAGAGTGCACCGATGGCCTTCTTGAAGTTGCCTTTGCTCACGCCAAACAAGTTGCTGATCACGGCCGGGTCGCTCTTGTCGCTGACCGGCAGGCTGCCGTTGTTTTCACGCAACTTGGCGAGGATCTTCGAGTTGAGGCTGGAGGCCGCTTCCTGGCCAACCGGTTGCAGGCTCAGGCTGATGTTGCCATCGGCGCGGATCTCTTTGATAAAGCCTTTCTCTTCCTTGCCCGGACGCAGGAACTTGAACACTTCGTTCTTGTGGATCAGGCCCCAGTGCTTGTTATTGATGATCGCCTTGAAGCCCATGTCGGTAGCTTCGGCCACCAGCAGGTCGACTTCCTGGCCCACGACGTAGTTGGCCGGCGTCTTGTCCAGGTAGCGGTCAAGGCGTGCGGTGGCGGTGATGCGCTTGGTGTGCTTGTCGAGGTAGACGTGCACCACACAATATTCACCGGCAGTCATCTGACGCTTTTCTTCCGAGTACGGCAGCAACAGATCCTTTGGCAAACCCCAATCGAGGAATACGCCAATGCTGTTGACTTCCACCACTTTCAAACTGGCAAATTCGCCGACTTGAACTTTGGGTTTTTCGGTGGTGGCGATAAGTTTGTCATCGCTGTCCAGGTAAATGAAAACGTTAAGCCAGTCTTCATCTTCACTGGGAATATCTTTGGGGATATACCGATTAGGCAAGAGGATTTCACCATCTTGCGCACCATCAAGGTACAAACCAAAGTTAGTGTGTTTAACCACTTGCAAGCTGTTGTAGCGCCCGACTAAAGCCATTTCCAATACCCTCATTGCGTGGGCGGCATTCTACCCGAGTTGCGCTTGCCACGCG
The DNA here is from genome assembly GCF_001269925.1 of Pseudomonas sp. MIACH. Taxonomy (GTDB): domain Bacteria; phylum Pseudomonadota; class Gammaproteobacteria; order Pseudomonadales; family Pseudomonadaceae; genus Aquipseudomonas. Next base: position 158,063 of record NZ_LHVO01000033.1, on the reverse strand, counting down.
CGTGCGCCTGAAAAATCGCGGGTTTGCCTGGCGTTTCTGTGGCACCGCCCCGCTCGTCCGATCATTCGGCTGAATTTTGCCAGGCCCCCGTGCCGGCTCACCCCGTGGTTTCGAGTTAAAACAGTAAGTTAGGGGCTAATTTCAAAGATAAACTTTGGCTGCTTTCAGCTGTTGCACTTATTCCCGGGGGATATTTACCAAGCAATTGTCAAGTATTTCCTGTACGATGCCTGGCCAAGTTAATTTTCTACAGGTTAGTGGCCGCCATGCGTGTAAAAGCATCCAATAGCAAAGCAAAGCCAGCTCCCGCCGTTGAAACCAGCGAATCGATCAACAGCCAGATTGCTGCTTTCCTCAAGTCCGGTGGCGAAATCCAGCAAATTGCCAAGGGCGTGAGCGGCCAGACTTTCGGCCCGTCCAAGCAGATCAGCCTGGGCAAGAAGTAACACCTGCGCAATACACCTGGTCCCTAAGCGTCTTGCCTTCAAGGCGCTAGGACTAGAGCAGATCCCCCCTCCCGACACACTCATTACCGCGCTAATCGACGAACGGGCCTCGCTGCCTGGCATTCGCCGGTATCCTTGCACACGTCTAGCACGGGCATCTGCCCGACTTTCTCCGTTACCGCTCCTCGCTTTCCATGGAGTGACGCATGTTCAAATCCTGCATTTTCCTGGTCGGCGCCTTGGCAGCCAGCCCCCTCGCCGAAGCGCAGATCTTCCAGCGCGAATTGGGTGACTTCGACCTGAAATTGGGTACTACCCCCAGTCGCAGCATGGCCCAAGGGTTGGTCAAGCCTACCTCGCCGGGCAGTGACTCGTTCCATGGCGGGCTGGACCTGAGCCATAACAGCGGCCTGTATTTCGGTCAATTTTCACCGAACATGGGGCTATCCTCGGCCAGCACCCTCGAAGTCGACTCCTACATGGGGTTCAAGCATCCTTTCGACCAGACCCTGGGCTACGAAGTGGGCCTGATCCACTACAGCTACCCCAAGCTCAGCCCCCTCGACAGCCAGGAGTTCTACGGCGGCCTCAACCTGCTCGGCAATCGCTTCGGCGCCTCGTTCAGCAACGACCCGGACCGCCAGGACAGCACCCTGTTTGCCGATCTCGGCGGCACCCAGCCCTTCGGCATCGGCGTGAGCATGAAGTACACCACCCATCAACTCGGCACTCCGGCCTCGGTGGAAGGCGGCACCATCAGCAGCTTCAGCGACTGGTCGGTGCAGTTCTCCCGCGCCTGGAAAGGCATCGACCTGGACCTGATCTACAGCGATTCCAGCCTCAGCGGCGGCGATTGCTCGGCCTACTCCGGACACAATTCGCAATGCGATGGCCTGTTGACGTTAAAGGCGGCGCGGTCGTTTTATTGATGGGCTGAACTGTCGCGTGTGCCGAGGGTTCACATGCATTAATCCCCTCTGCGCAAGGACACGCCCATGCTGCATCGGCTCAAACTGCTGGTGGTATTCCTGACCCTGAGCCTGGTACTCGCCGGCTGCAACCGCGTAGGCCTGGCTTATCGCAACCTGGACGTGATCATCCCCTGGACCCTCAACGACTACCTGGACATGAACGCCGGGCAGAAGAGCTGGTTCAACGACAAACTCAAGGAACACCTGGCCTGGCATTGCACCACGCAATTGCCGGGTTACCTCGACTGGCTGGACCGCCTGCAAGAGATGGTCGACAACAACCAGGTCACCGATGCAGCGCTGCAAACCCGCACCGTCGAGGCCAAGCAGGCGATTGCCGAAGTGGCGCGGGAAATCACCCCGTCCGCGATTGAATTGTTACAGGGGCTGGATGACCAACAGGTCAACGACATGAACGATGCCCTGGCCAAGGACCTGCGCAAACGCCAGGACGAATACCTCAAGCCGCCGCTGGCCAAGCAGATCGAGGAGCGCGCCGCGCGCATGAGCAAGCGCCTGGATGCATGGATGGGGCCGCTCAGCGACAGTCAGAAGAACCGGGTCATGGCCTGGTCCACCAGCCTGGGCAAACAGAACGAGCAGTGGATCGGCAACCGCGCCAGCTGGCAGGCGCAATTTATCGACGCCGTGCGGCAACGCAACGCCCCCGATTTCCCGCAGAAGATCCAGCAATTGATGGTAGACCGCGAAAGCCTGTGGACACCGGAGTACCGCGCCGCTTATGCACAGACCGAAGCCGCAGCGCGCAGCCTGATCGTGGATTTGATGGCCGAAAGCACCGTGCAACAGCGCCAGAAACTAACGCAGAAAATCGACGGCGTACGCAGCGACTTCAAAGCACTCAAATGCCTGAGGGCCGCTGCGAACTAATGTGGGAGGGCTTGCTCCCACACTGGGTCAGCGTAGTGCCCGCTCAGGCAATCTGCGCCTTCGAAGCCACTTCGGAAAAGGTCGTCGGGTCCAGCGCATCGGCCTGCTCATCCAGTACCTGGCGTGGGTGATCATTGCCCGGGATCGAGCTGTCGATCAGCGCCAATAGCTGCGCACCCAGTGCGGTCAGAATGAAATTCTCACCATTGCCGCCTTCTTCCTCAGGCCGTGACTCAATAAACCCTCGCTTAAACAGCAGCGCTTCATAATCCGCAGCAGTCTTTTTCAACGCATCCAGGTTGCCGGTGGACTCGCCCGCCGCGGCCTTCTCGGCCGCCTCCTGCTCGGCGTATTTGCGCGGGGCAAAGCTGCCCTCGCCGTTCTGCACTTCGTGCAGCAGACGTTCGATCAGATCCCAGTTGTAAGTCGTCATCCTGATTCCTCCTGCAGGCCTAAGGAAAGTAGCCCGCCTGTAGGAGTGACCCTGCGCGCCTGTAGCCGTTCAGACCAACCGACGGGCGTCATTTCTCTGAACTTTCCAGACGTTCGCTACCTCAACTGAGCATCACCGCCAAGGAGGTCCGACCATGAAAACCCTGATGAACCTGGCCATCGCCGCCACGCTGCTCACCGCCCTGCCCGTCTGGGCCTGCACTCCGGAAGAGGCCACCGCCAAGCGCGAGCAACTGGCCCAGGAAGTGGCCAAACTCACCGAGCAGAATCCGAACAAGGCCAAGGAGATGAACGACGAGCTGCAGAAGATGGACCTGGATACTGAAAGCGCAGAGTTCCCTGACAAGTGCCAGTTGATCGACGCGCGACTCAAGGAATTGAAAGAAGCTGCCGCCAAGGCTAAAAATTGAGGACATAAAAAACCGGACAACGTCGTCCGGTTTTTTCACATCCCTGAAGCCTTACTCGGCAGCGGGTGCTTCTGGCTTGCGACGCTTGAGCGGTGCCATGCCGTCCTTGCTGACGAGCGACAGGTTGTCGGTCTTCGGCCGGTTGGCGATCTTGCGCTTGGTCGGCGACTTGGCACCGGCCTTTTTCTTCTCGCCCTTGACGTCGGTCTTTTTCTTCTTCACGCCAACGGCCTTGCCCGACGCCTTGACCTTCTTCGGCCCGGTGTAGGTGCCTTTGACTTCCTTGATGGTGCGGCGCTCGAACGACTGCTTGAGGTAGCGCTCGATGCTCGACATCAGGTTCCAATCGCCGTGGCAGATCAGCGAGATCGCCAGGCCATCGTTGCCCGCACGCCCGGTACGGCCGATACGGTGCACGTATTCGTCGCCGCTGCGGGGCATGTCGAAGTTGATGACCATGTCCAGGCCATCCACGTCCAGGCCGCGCGCGGCGACGTCGGTGGCGACCAGGATCTTCACGCCGCCGGCCTTGAGGCGGTCGATGGCCAGTTTGCGGTCCTTCTGGTCTTTCTCGCCGTGCAGCACGAACGCCTTGTAGTCCTGGGCCACCAGGCGACCGTAGATGCGGTCGGCCGCAGCACGGGTGTTGGTGAACACGATGGCCTTCTGATAGGTCTCGTTGGCCAGCAACCAGTTAAGGATCTGTTCTTTATGCACGTTGTGGTCAGCGGTGACGATCTGCTGGCGCGTGGTGGCGTTCAGGTCGCTGACGTTGTTGACCTGCAGGTGCTCAGGGTTGTTCAGGACCTTGGCGACCATGTCGCGCAGGGTCGAGCCACCGGTGGTGGCGGAGAACAGCATGGTCTGCTGGCGATTCACGCATTCAGCCACCAGGCGCTGCACGTCGTCGGCGAAACCCATGTCGAGCATGCGGTCGGCTTCGTCGAGCACCAGTACTTCGACTTCCTTGAGGTCAAGGTTACCGGCGTTGAGTTGCTCGATCATGCGGCCAGGAGTACCGATCAGGATGTCCGGCACCTTGCGCAGCATGGCGGCCTGGACCTTGAAGTCTTCGCCACCGGTGATCAGGCCGGACTTGATGAAGGTGAACTGCGAGAAGCGCTCGACTTCCTTCAAGGTCTGCTGGGCCAGCTCGCGGGTTGGCAGCAGGATCAGGGTCTTGATGCTGACACGGACCTTGGCCGGGCCGATCAGGCGGTTAAGAATCGGCAGGACGAAAGCGGCGGTCTTGCCACTCCCGGTTTGAGCCGTCACCCGCAGGTCACGCCCTTCGAGCGCGAGCGGGATGGCCGCTGCTTGCACAGGCGTAGGCTCGACAAATTTTAGCTCGGCCACGGCTTTGAGCAGGCGTTCGTGCAGGGCGAATTGGGAAAACACGGGTGCTACCTCGAAGAAATACAAAAAATCAGCTGCATAGGGTACCGGTTTCGGGCGTCCAAACCGAGTGTCTTTACGCGAACGGCGCTAATCAGTTGCTTTTTTGTCAGGGTATTTGTCCACGGCATCAACTTTGTTGCACTTAAATGCTCTAATCGCGCCGTCTTGTCTTACAGAAGAATCGGTTTCATCCATGGATATCAAACAGCTCTGGCTCAACGTCCAAGACCTCTGGGGCGCCCTCGACGAACACCCGCTGCTGCACGCCAGCCTTGGTTTCCTGGTGTTGCTGGTGGTGGCCCTGCTGCTCGGACGGGTAGCACGTTACCTCATCCTCCACGCCGTCAAACTGCTCGGCCGGCAACCGGCCCTGCACTGGCTCAATGACCTGCGGCACAACAAAGTCTTTCACCGCCTGGCGCAGATGACGCCCTCGCTGGTGATCCAGTTCGGCCTGTACCTGGTGCCCGCGCTGAGCAAGACCGCCATCCTGTTTATCGGCAACGTGGCCCTGGCACTGACCATCCTGTTCCTGGTGCTGGCCATGAGCGCGCTGCTCAGCGCCCTGCTGGACATCTACGCCCGCACCGAACACGCGCGTACCCGCTCGATCAAGGGTTATGTGCAGTTGGCAAAGATGGTGCTGTTCGTGTTTGGCGCGATCATCATCGTCGCCACGTTGATCGACCGTTCGCCACTGTTGCTGCTGTCAGGCCTGGGTGCGATGTCGGCGGTGATCCTGTTGGTCTACAAGGACACCCTGCTGTCGTTCGTCGCCAGTGTGCAGCTCACCAGCAACGACATGCTGCGCGTCGGCGACTGGATCGAAATGCCCCAGGTCGGCGCGGACGGCGACGTGGTGGATATCACCCTGCACACGGTCAAGGTGCAGAACTTCGACAAGACCATCGTCTCCATCCCCACCTGGCGCCTGATGTCCGAGTCGTTCAAGAACTGGCGCGGCATGCAGGCCTCCGGTGGACGACGCATCAAGCGCAGCCTGTACATCGACGCCAGTGGCGTACGCTTTTTGCGCGACGATGAGGAAGTGCGCATGACCCAGGTGCACCTGCTCACCGACTACATCGGGCGCAAGCAGGCCGAACTCAAGGCCTGGAACGAAGCCCAGGGCCACAGCGCACAACTGTCGGCCAACCGCCGCCGCATGACCAACCTCGGCACCTTCCGTGCGTATGCCCTGGCCTACCTCAAAAGCCATCCGGATATCCAGCCGAACATGACCTGCATGGTGCGCCAGATGCAAACCACCGCCGAGGGCGTGCCGCTGGAGATCTACTGCTTCACCCGCACCACCGTGTGGGCCGATTACGAGCGGATCCAGGGCGACATTTTCGACTACCTGCTCGCCGTGTTGCCGGAGTTTGGACTGAACCTGTACCAGCAACCCAGTGGCACCGATTTGCGCACCGGGATACTGGCACTGAGCCAAAACACCCAAGCCTCACAGACGCTGCCGAGCTGATAACGATACCGGCGAGGGGCTGCCAAGCGCCTCGCCGCAACGCGTGACAAGCACTGGAACAGCAGTCATCCAAACACCCCGATAAAACGGCAAGTTCACCTGCAACTTGAGCCGGCGCTGGCGCACGTCCCGATAAAAGCCAGCAACTATGTGTAGCCGTTGCTGGCGAGTAATCAAACGGCTCGCCCCATAAGGAAAATTCTTCCTACGCCTTTAGTGAATTTCACTACTTGCGCGCACTATTTCTAATCTGTTTTAAAAAAAACCAACGCCTTAGCATCTGGCCATCGAACAACGCCAGCAAAAGGCTATCCCTCATGTTATGGACAACCCAGCTTTCCGATAATGCAGCAGACTTCGTATTAAGTTCGAATGCCGAAGCACTGACCCACTACTGTGGTGCTGCTGCCTTTGCTCAACCCACTGATTTTTATAGCCAAGGCCCCTATCAGCGGCCTTCCCGGCCGCAGGATGTGACCGATTCAATTATCAGCACCTGCCTGACCAGCGATCAACTTTCAAACAGTCAGCATCTGCTGGCGCAACGCTTGTTATTGAATATCTACGAGCAGGACCTGGTGTTCTTGCCCAAGCCGCCATTGGAACTGGATCTCAAGGCATTCAAACTTTTCTATGATCCGCAACATGCCGCCAGTGGCAAAAAGATCCGCCCGTTACTGGAACACTACTTGTACAACTGGCTCAAGGAAGAAGTGCATATCAACGGCCCTTGGTGCCTGGACTCCTTTATCGCCCACACCGACAAAGTATTGGAGGACGTTGCCCAGGCCGAGTCCAAACTTCACGAAGTGCTGACCACCAGCCGCCACCCCGAACGTGCCGCGCGGTTTTTCATGACCCAATGCGCGGGGGACTTCCTCAGTGAAGCCTCGGCCATGGCGCGTAATGTCCTGGGCAACTGTGGTGTGTACACCAGCGAATTGTTCAAGATCCTGATCGACGAGTACGGCTACGGCGTCGACAAAAAGAAGCACAGCACCATTTTTGAAGACATGCTCAAGGGCATGGACATGTCACATCACGTGCACCATTACTGGCAGTTCTATACGCCGGCGTCGCTGTCGCTGACCAACTACTTCCACTACGTATCGGCCAACCATGGCGAGCTGTTCCGCTATATCGGCGCCATGTACTACACCGAAGCCACATTGGCGCTGACGACCAAGCACCAGTCACGCGCGATCAAGACGATCTTCAACGGCACCGTCTCCACCGAGTACTTCGATGAGCATGCGCACATCGATGTGCACCACGGCAGGATGGCCCTCCAGCGCCTGATCATTCCGATGATCAAGCAGTTCGGCAACAAGATCATCCCCGACCTTATTCGCGGTTTTGAAGAGTTCAAGCTCCTTCAGGACATCGCCGACGAAGAACTGTATGCCCATATCAAATGGCATGACGAGATCGATGAGCATCGCGCACAGGCTGCAGCGCTCCAAGGCAGCAAGCCGGTGGACCTGACGATTACCGAGCCCGAACACGAACTTTCGGTGCTGCACACCCACCCGAATGACGAACTGTTCTGGGTCGAATCAGGCGAGCTGGATTTTGTCGCCAGCCCCGAGCTGACCCTGCGCCTCAAGGCCGGCGAAGGCGTGGTGATTCCCAAGGGAATGCTGCATGGCACCCGCATCGCCAGCCCGTCCTGCACGTACACCGTCACCGCCATCTGAGTGGGCAACCCAATGAAAGCGATCAGCCTGAATCTCACCCACGCCAACTATGTGGCCGTAGAGGAAAGAACCTACTTTCTCAAGCGCCACGCGTATTCGACGCAATTGCTGCCCACCGCGTGCCCCCATCGTGGCGGCCCGCTGCACATGGGCGAAGTGACAGGCGACGGCCAAAGCGTGATCTGCCCCTGGCACGACAACGCCTACAAGGTCTGCAACCTGGAAAAGAAAGCACTGCCCACCGTGCGCGTCAGAAACCAGATCAGCACCGTCGTCGGCGACACCGAGCGCTGTGTGCCGCTGCTTAAAATCTCCCGTTACGACTGATGAAGCCCATGAATACTAAATCGACCCTGACCGCGTTCTACTCAATCGTGACCCTCTTCACCGGCCTCGACATGGCGATTGTCATCGCGATGGTCTGGTTCGGCCTGGAGACGACCGGCTCGACATTCCTGGTCGGCGCCACCTTGTGTGTGGCGACCGTGGTGCCCTATTTGTGCGAGCAGTACATCGGCAAGTTCTTTACGATTGAACTCAGCCTGAAACGGCTGCTGTACATTCGCCTGGCGGCCTTCGCCGCAGTACTGGGGCTGTCGTTCACACAGGCCGCTTTGCTACCGATCGGCTTCCTGGCGATCGCCTTTGTGGTGGGCGTCACCGACTACTTCACCATCAGCACCCTGGAATCGAAAAATACCAAGCTGGTGCTGGCCGGCCTCACCGACAGCGACACCTGCGCGCGGTTGATGCAGACCTCCATCCAGATCGGTGCCTTCGGCGGTGCGCTCCTGGGCGGGTTGATCGTGGATGTGTTTTCGGTCAACCAGACCCTGCAGATCATCAGCCTGGCGGCGATTCTCTCGTTGGCGGCCATCCTCCTGGTGGCCGATAGCCCCAACGAACACGCCGCTGAACAGGCCACCGGCGCCTCCACTGCGCGGCCGCTGGACCTGCCGCGAAACCTCTACATCCTGATCATCGTGTTGAGCATGATCGGTTTCCATATCGGTGCGTTCAACAGCCTGGTGCCGATCGTTTTTCAAAAGCTCAATGAGTGGAATGCCACCCTGTTTGGCGTCGCCAGTGGCCTGGCAGGCCTGGGAGCCTTCAGCGCCGCCGTGCTGCCGCGCATCAAGCTCAACAGCTACGGGGCGATCTCCCTGGTGATACTGGCGGACGTGGCAATCGTCTACTTCCAGAACCTCTACGTGATGATGGCTGCGGCGTTCCTGCTGGGTTTTTGCATCAACAGCCTGCGGATTCAGTTGCGTAAAACCCTGATCGAGTCAGCGCCCAACGCCCGGGTCGCCGACGTGATCGCGGCCAAAAGTTCGCTCTACTACCTGCTGGTCAGTGGCTCGGCCCCCATGATCCTGACGTTCTTCACCACCTCAGGGTTTCTCGGGCTCGAAGGCGCACGCCTGCTGATGATCGTTTCCGCCGGCCTGTTGGCCACTGCCGTCCTGGCGTGGAACCTGACCCCGGCCGCCGCCCCCGCCGCCACCACGGAATAAGGAATACACGACTTGAAAACCGTACTGATCGTTGACCCGTTCTCGACGGGCAAACTCTATGCCCGCCTGTTCAAAGCCCAGGGTGTGAAGTGCTATGCCGTGATCTCGACAGACGCCTTGCCCAAACACTTCACCGATGACCTGATCAGAGAAGACTTCGAAGACGTCTACCACTGGGAAGAGAGCCTGCTGGTCGACCTGGAAAGCCTGTCGTTGCACGCCGTGATCGCAGGCTGCGAAACCGCGATCTACCTGACCGATTACCTCACGAAAGTGCTGCGCATCAAGGGCAATAGCCACATCACCAGTGATTTGCGCCGTAACAAGTTCTCCATGCAACAAGCGCTCAAGCACCATGGGCTGGCGAACATTGAGTCACAACTGCTGAGTTCACAGAGTCATATTCGAAAGGTGGTCGATTCGCTGGAGGAAACAGCCACCTATGTCGTCAAACCGCTGAACTCAGCCGCCACCGAAGGCGTGGTGTTTGCCCGGGGTAGAGGCGAAGTTGAGACCGCCTTGAACAATGCGGCCTGGAAGCAGAAAAACGACCTGGGGGAAATCAACCTCGGGTTTATCGTGCAGCCATTCATTTCTGGCCCGGAGTATGTGGTGGATATGGTCGCTTTTGGCGGCGAATACATCATTGCTACGGTGTGCAAATACACCAAGATCGATAAAAACGGCAGCAAGTTTGTCTATGAAAGCCTGGATACCCTTGACCCCCAGTCGGCGGATCTGCGCCCGCTGATCGACTACGCCCGCCAGGCAGCAGCGGCCCTGGGCGTGCAGGTCGGACCGATTCATATGGAAATCATTTGGTCTGACGCTGGCCCCGTAATGATCGAGGCCGGCGGCCGACTGCACGGGGGGATTGCTCCCCTGCTGTTTCAACAGGTGTATCACCCCGACCTGCTGTCACTGTCGATTGATAGCTACCTGGACCAACCAAAACCCCAGGCCGATGCTGTCAGCCAGATCAGCCATGGCCGCATCGGGTTCTTTTGCTCCGACGAACGCCGCACGTTCGCCCCACCCTTGCCTCAGGTCATCCAAAGCGCGCAAGAGGACGAGGCCTATTGCGGCCATCGTTACTTCATCAGCGAAGGCGATACCACACCAATCACCGTCGACTTCGCTACCTGTCCGGGACTGTTCTGGCTGCAGCATCCTTCGGCGCAGCAACTGGACGTCAGTACCGCCAACCTGCGAAAAAAACTGTGGGGTTAAGGTTATGAAAAGTCGCTTGATCATCAGAAAGTCAGCCTGTGAGCTGGGCATCAATAATGCGTGCGCCGCCGTTATCGAAGACATCACCGTCTCGAATGACCAGAGCTTTGTCGGGGTGCTGCAAAGTAACCTGAACCACGTGGCCTCGCGCCTTAACGAGCTGGATTCGAATATCGTGTATGAGGGGTTTGCCAGGCAGCTCAAAAAGCTTGGCTATGAAAACACCGTCAGTGCCAACGAAAAGCTGCTGCGACGTTTCATCGCCAAAGGCGTCTATCCCATCAACAACATCGTCGACGCCTATAACGCCGTCGCGATCCGGCATGGGGTCAGCATCGGCGTGCACACCTATCATCAGAAGGACGACATCTACGTGATGCGCTCGGATAAGCCGAGGGTGCTACGCCCACTGTTCGCCAAGAAGGCCATCACGATTCCCGTTGGCGATATCGTCTATACCTGCGGTGATGTGCCGTTGGCGAGTATCGGCAAGGTTGACGCCGATGCCCATGACTTCCGGCTGACGAAGGACTCGTCAAGGCTGCTGGTGGTGATCCTGGGGCATGACGACACATCACTCCAATTCAACCAGGGGGTCATCGAGGAACTCGTGGATACGCTGCGTCAGAAAATGCCGAACCTGAGTCATCATTTTCTTGAAACCGTGCGCGATCAAGCCTGAAGCCAAGGCATAAAGCGGTGGCCGGCGCCTAGCGCCAGGCCTTCAGCACGGGGTTGACCACGACTTCCTTCACATGCTCGATCTTCAGCAGGGTTTCCTTGAAGACCATCAGTTCTTCAAAGCTCCTGTACCGAACGTCGAGCATCATGTCCACGTCACCAAACAGTGAGTAGGCATGCACCACCTGGCTGAACTGCTGGACCTTCGGAAACACCAGATGGCAATTGCTGCCATTGAGCGTCAGCATCAGGAACGCCGCTTGCAGGGTCTCATCGCCCTCGGCGACGTTGATGGTGAAGCCCAGAATGATGCCTTTTTCAATCAGCTTTTGAACGCGCGACTCCACTGCGGTTCGAGACTTGTGAACTTGCCGCGCCAATTGCGCCAGGCTGACCCGGGAGTCATCCTTCAAGGCTGCAATGATCAGTTCATCAATCTTGTCCACTCTGCCGCCCCCACACCGTTCTTTTCGATAGCAGACTTTCATTGCCGCTCACGCATGCCCTCGGCCCATCATGTCGCAGACTGTACGCCAGGCACGGGCTTTACGCCCAACCGACTGATCCACACCGCCCCCAGGATCACCAACCCACCCAAGGCCAGGCGGCCCAGCGGTTCGTGCTGGTTCCAGATCAGCAGGTTCAGCAACAACCCCACCGGCACATGCAGGTTGTTCATCACCGCCAGCGTGCCGCCACGCACCAGGCAGGCGCCCTTGTTCCACCAGTACATCCCCAGCGCGGTGCTGACCAGCCCGAGGAACACCAGCACGCCCCACTGCAGTGGCGCTTGCGGCAAGAAGTCGGCCTTGCCGAACAACAGGAACGCCGGCAGCACCACCAGCAACGCGCCGAGGTAGAAATAACCGAAGCGTCGGTAGTGCGGCTGGTTGCTCGGGTAGCGTGCCACCAAGTGCTTGTACATCACTTGCCCGGCGGCGTAGGTGAAGTTAGCCAGCTGCAGCAGCAGGAAGCCCATCAGGAAGTGCGGGGTGATCTGATCGAAGCGAATCACCGCTGCACCGGCGACTGCCACCAGCGCAGCAACCAGTGCCCAGGGGTTGAAGCGCCGGTTCAGGGCGTCTTCGATCAAGGTCACGTGCAACGGCGTGAGGACGGTGAACAGCAACACTTCCGGCACCGTGAGCACACGAAAGCTCAGGTACAGGCACACGTAGGTCACGCCAAACTGCAGCGCGCCGATCACCAACAGGCCGCGCATAAAGGCCGGTTCTACCGAACGCCAGCGGGTCAGCGGGATAAATACCAGCCCGGCCAGCACGACGCGTACCAGCACCGCGAAGTAACTGTCGACGTGACCGGCGAGGTATTCGCCGATCAAACTGAAGGAAAATGCCTGAATCAGGGTGACAACCAGTAAATAGCCCATGTGCGCCTCGCATCGAATGGGCGGGACATTAAAGCTTTTCGCTGTTTGAAGAAACTCGGGGCAAAAAAAACCCGACCTCGCTAAAGCGGCAGTCGGGCAGGAGCACTCAGGAGCAACAAGTGCAAAGGGAGGTTCGTTACGCGTACTTGAAGGGTTTGCGTGGCGCTAGATAAACACCGCGCGATTACCTGACGATTAAAGGATCAAGCGACCTGGGCCAACAGCGCTTTGGCGTGGTTGATGCCCTTTTCCTGGAAGTCGCCACTCAGGTTCACCCCTTCGGCATGAATGAACGTGACGTCGTGGATGCCGATAAAGGCCATGACCTGACGCAGGTAGGGTTCCTGGTGATCCGAAGTGGCGCCGGTGTGAATACCTCCCCGAGCAGTCAGCACGATGGCGCGCTTGCCGGTGAGCAAACCTTGCGGCCCGGTGGCGGTGTACTTGAAGGTGACGCCGGCCCGCAGCACGTGATCCAGCCAGGCTTTGAGGGTGCTGGGGATAGCAAAGTTGTACATCGGCGCCGCCATTACCAGCACGTCGGCAGCCAGCAATTCGTCGGTCAATTCATTGGAGCGGTCGAGCGAAACCTGTTCATCGTCATTACGTTGCTGCGCAGGCTTCATCCAGCCACCGAGCAGGTTGGCGTCGAGATGGGGGACCGGGTTGAGGGCCACGTCACGCACGGTGATCCGGTCTGCCGGGTGAGCGCCCTGCCATTGGCTGATGAACTGCTGGGTCAGTTGGCGGGAGATCGAGCCCTGCTGGCGAGCGCTGCTTTCGATGATCAGAACATTGGACATGGCTTCGTAGGCTCCATCTGTAAATGCTGTAAGGCGATGGAGAAAAGATTAACCAGGGCTCATTCGATAAAAAAGCGCAAAAAACTGCTACAACCCATCTAGAAATTTGTTGATAAGCGGAGTATTCCTGTGGGCATGCTCCGCTGCCGCGTTATTTTGGCGCGCAGGCCAACGCGATACGCATCTTGATAATGGCGCGGTTGAACTTGACCGTGGTGTTGGTGCTTTTGCCTGCTGGCACCGTAACCGTGCGGCGACGTGGCGATTCCGGGCCGTTGGTGAAGGTTACCGAACACACAGCGTCTTGGGTGCCGTAGTTATTCAGCTGAATCGAACTGATATCGCCGTCCACGTCAGAGGCGGTGTAATCGATGCTCACGCCATCGATCTTTTTAGTCACGTCGATGGGGTAGGCAAACGCGCTCATCGGCAGCAGCGCCAGCCACACACAACAGAATTTTCTCATTCGGCAGTCTCCAATAGGGACCGCCAGCTTAGGACAAGAGGAACACATCTTGAAAGCGCCCCGCGTTACCCTCGATCAATGGCGCACGCTGCAAGCCGTGGTCGACCATGGCGGCTTCGCCCAGGCGGCCGAAGCGCTGCACCGTTCACAGTCTTCGGTGAGCTACACCGTGGCCCGTATGCAGGACCAGCTTGGCGTTCCGCTGCTGCGCATCGATGGGCGCAAAGCAGTGCTCACCGATGCCGGTGAAGTGCTGTTGCGCCGCTCCCGGCAACTGGTGAAAAACGCCAGTCAACTGGAAGACCTCGCCCACCATATGGAACAGGGCTGGGAAGCCGAAGTACGCCTGGTGGTGGACGCCGCCTACCCCAACGCGCGCCTGGTCCGCGCGCTCACCGCGTTTATGCCGCAAAGCCGTGGTTGCCGCGTGCGCCTGCGTGAAGAGGTGCTGTCCGGCGTCGAAGAACTGTTGATGGAAGGCGTGGCCGACCTGGCGATCTGCGGCTTCAGCATCCCCGGCTACCTGGGCACCGAAATGAGCGACGTGGAGTTCATCGCCGTGGCCCACCCCGAGCACGCCTTGCACCGCATGAACCGCGAGTTGAGCTTCCAGGACCTGGAAAGCCAGATGCAGGTGGTGATCCGCGACTCCGGCCGCCAGCAACCCCGGGATGTAGGCTGGCTCGGCGCCGAACAACGCTGGACCGTCGGCAGCCTGGCCACCGCCGCCGCGTTTGTCGGCAGCGGCCTGGGCTTTGCCTGGCTGCCACGGCACATGATCGAGCGCGAACTCGCCGAGGGTGTGCTCAAGCAACTACCCTTGGAACAGGGTGGCAGCCGCCGCCCCACGTTCTATCTGTATTCAAACAAAGACAAACCCTTGGGACCAGCAACGCAGATCCTGGTGGAGCTGCTGCGCACCTTTGACACAGCCCCGCTGGACGCGCCGTTCGCGGCCCCCCAGCAAGCCTGAAACGGAGTTCATGCATGGCCTGGTTCGACCACGAAGGCTGCAGCCTGCACTATGAGGAATACGGCCACGGCACGCCGCTGATCCTGATCCACGGCCTGGGCTCCAGCAGCCAGGACTGGGAACTGCAGGTGCCGGTGCTGGCTCGCCACTACCGCCTGATCGTGGTGGATGTGCGCGGCCATGGACGCTCCGACAAACCTCGGGAGCGCTACAGCATCGAAGGGTTCACCTACGACCTGATTGCGCTGATCGACCACTTGGACCTGCCGGCCGCCCACGTGGTGGGCTTGTCCATGGGCGGCATGATCGCCTTCCAACTGGCGGTGGACGAACCCGACCGGGTCAAGAGCCTGTGCATCGTCAACAGCGCGCCGCAGGTGAAGGTGCGCAGTGCCGATGATTACTGGCAGTGGGCCAAGCGTTGGACCCTGGCCCGCACCCTCAGCCTGGCCACCATCGGCAAGGCCCTCGGTGACCGGCTGTTCCCCAAACCTGAGCAGGCCGACCTGCGCCGCAAGATGGCCGAACGCTGGGCAAAAAACGACAAACGTGCTTATCTCGCCAGCTTCGATGCGATTGTGGGCTGGGGCGTACAGGAACGACTTTCGAGAATTACCTGTCCAACCCTGGTCATCAGCGCCGACCACGACTACACCCCCGTGGCCCAGAAAGAAAACTATGTAAAACTGCTGCCCGATGCGCGGCTGGTGGTGATCAAGGATTCCCGCCATGCCACGCCCTTGGACCAACCCGAAGTCTTTAATACCACCCTGCTCGATTTTCTAGAGACAGTCGACACCACTCCCCAGGATCACTGACCCATGCTGAAAAAAATCGCCTTCTTTGCCGGTTCCGTTCTGTTCGCTGCCAACCTGATGGCGGCCGAACCCGCCAAGGCGCCACACGTATTGATCTCCACCACCAACGGCGACATTGAAATCGAACTGGACCCGGTCAAGGCGCCGATCAGTACCAAGAACTTCCTGGCCTATGTCGACAAGGGTTTCTACACCAACACGATTTTCCACCGTGTGATCCCTGGCTTCATGGTCCAGGGTGGCGGTTTTACCCAGTCGATGTCGCAAAAGCCGACCGAAGCGCCGATCAAGAACGAGGCCAAGAACGGCCTGCATAACGTGCGTGGCACCTTGTCCATGGCGCGTACCAATGACCCGGATTCGGCCACCAGCCAGTTCTTCATCAACGTCGCTGACAACGCCTTCCTCGATCCGGGCCGTGACCGTGGCTATGCCGTGTTCGCCAAAGTGGTCAAAGGCATGGATGTGGTCGACATCATCGTCAACTCCCAGACCACCACCAAACAAGGCATGCAGAACGTGCCAATCGATCCTGTCCTGATCAAGTCGGCCAAGCGCATCGACTGAGGTCTGCAGGTAGTTCCGCGCGCGGCCCACAAGGCTGCGCGCGCATTTGAAAGGAGAGCCCGCCAGGCGGGCGTCAACCCTAATGCTCTATCGTCGTTTTGAACAACTGATCGATATTTTCCGCGACGCCCCGAGCGCCGCCCCTCCCGACAAAGTCCTGCCCTTCTACCTTTACTACCTGCGCCAGGTGTGGCCGCACTTCGCCGCCCTGCTGGTCGTGGGACTGATCGGTGCGCTGATCGAAGTCGCGTTGTTCAGCTACCTGAGCCGTATCATCGACCTCGCCCAAGGCACGCCGCCCGCTGACTTCTTCCAGGTCCACAGCACCGAGCTGATCTGGATGGCGGTGGTCGCCCTGCTGCTGCGCCCGATCTTTGGCGCACTGCATGACCTGCTGGTGCACCAGACCATCAGCCCCGGCATGACCAGCCTGATCCGCTGGCAAAACCATAGCTACGTGCTCAAACAGAGCCTCAACTTCTTCCAGAATGACTTCGCCGGACGTATCGCCCAGCGCATCATGCAAACCGGCAACTCCCTGCGCGACTCGGCAGTGGCTGCGGTGGATGCAATCTGGCACGTGGCGATCTACGCCATCAGCTCCCTGGTGCTGTTTGCCGAGGCAGACTGGCGGCTGATGATCCCACTGGTCACCTGGATCATCTGCTACAGCCTGGCGCTGCGCTACTTCGTGCCACGGGTCAAGGAACGCTCGGTGATCTCCTCCGAGGCGCGTTCCAAACTGATGGGCCGGATCGTCGACGGCTACACCAACATCACCACGTTGAAGCTGTTTGCCCATACCCAGTCCGAGCAGGAGTACGCCAGGGAAGCGATCATCGAGCAGACCGAAAAGACCCAACTGGCCAGCCGCGTGGTGACCAGCATGGACGTGGTGATCACCACCATGAACGGCCTGTTGATCGTGACCACCACCGGCCTGGCGCTCTGGCTGTGGACGCAGTCGCTGATTTCCGTGGGCGCCATCGCCCTGGCCACCGGCCTGGTAATCCGCATCGTTAACATGTCCGGCTGGATCATGTGGGTGGTCAACGGCATCTTCGAAAACATCGGCATGGTGCAGGACGGCCTGAAAACCATCGCCCAGCCGCTGGCAGTGATCGACCGCGACAACGCCCCGCGCTTGAGCGTGCCCCACGGGGAAGTGCGCTTCGAGCAGGTGGATTTCCACTACGGCAAGAAGAGCGGGATCATTGGCGGCCTGAACCTGAACATCAAGGCCGGGGAAAAAATCGGCCTGATCGGCCCATCCGGCGCGGGCAAGTCGACCCTGGTCAACCTGCTGCTGCGCCTGTACGACCTGCAAGGCGGGCGCATCCTGATCGACGGCCAGAACATCGCCGAGGTGGCCCAGGAAACCCTGCGCGAACAGATCGGCATGATCACCCAGGACACCTCGCTGCTGCACCGTTCGATCCGCGACAACCTGCTGTACGGCAAGCCGGACGCCAGCGACGAAGAACTTTGGGCCGCCATCCACAAGGCGCGCGCCGATGAGTTCATCCCGCTGCTGTCGGACGCCGAAGGCCGCACCGGGCTGGATGCACATGTGGGTGAGCGCGGGGTGAAACTCTCGGGTGGGCAACGCCAACGTATCGCCATCGCGCGCGTACTGCTCAAGGACGCGCCGATCCTGATCATGGACGAAGCCACTTCGGCGCTGGACTCGGAAGTGGAAGCTGCGATCCAGGAAAGCCTGGAAACCCTGATGCGTGGCAAGACGGTGATTGCGATTGCGCACCGGTTGTCGACCATTGCGCGGATGGATCGCCTGGTGGTGCTGGAGAAAGGCCAGATTGCCGAGACGGGCAGCCATGCCGAACTGCTGGCCCATGGCGGGTTGTATGCACGGTTGTGGCAACACCAGACCGGAGGGTTTGTGGGCATCGACTGAAGCAAGCCCCCTCCCACATTTGGTGGCCTGGATTTGTGTAAAAACCGTGCTGTACTCAGTGCAGTGCCCAGACGGGCGTTGAAGTAAATCTGCAGGGAGCATTACTGATTTACTGATGGGTAGAGCGATCTATCAAGGACGTGTTGCATGTCTTTGTTCAAGCGTTCAGTCACAGAGGGGTTAGGTACGTTTTGGCTGGTGTTGGGCGGTTGCGGGAGTGCGGTGTTGGCCGCCGCGTTTCCCGCTGTCGGGATCGGATTGTTGGGCGTGGCCCTGGCGTTCGGGCTCACCGTGCTGACCATGGCGGTGGCTATCGGACATATCAGCGGTTGTCACCTCAACCCGGCGGTATCGGTGGGGCTGGTAGTGGGCGGAAGGTTTCCGGCCAGGGAGTTACCGGCGTACATCGTGGCCCAAGTCATCGGCGGGGTAGTCGCCGCCGCATTGTTGTACTTCATCGCCAGCGGCAAGCCGGGCTTTGAACTGGCCGGCGGGCTGGCCTCCAACGGCTATGGCGAGCATTCGCCGGGCGGCTATTCAATGGCAGCGGGGTTTGTCTGTGAACTGGTGATGACAGCCATGTTCGTGCTGATCATCCTCGGCGCCACCGACCACCGTGCCCCGAAGGGCCTCGCGCCCATCGCCATTGGCCTGGCCCTCACATTGATCCACCTGATCTCCATCCCCGTGACCAACACCTCGGTCAACCCGGCCCGCAGTACCGGCCCGGCACTGATCGTGGGCGGGTGGGCGATCCAGCAATTGTGGATGTTCTGGCTCGCGCCGATCCTCGGTGCGGTGGCGGGCGGTGTTGTCTATCGATGGCTGGGCAAGGAGGAGCCGGCCTGAGGCAAAGGGTCAGCCCTGCCGGTAAGGCAGGGCTGCCCTCGCCTCTTCGGCATACGCCACAATCCCCACCCGCTCGCGCTCGAGGAAATCCTCCACGGCATTCTTCAACCCGGGATGGCGCAGGTAGTGCCACGACCGGGTGATCACCGGTTCAAACCCGCGAATCAATTTGTGCTCACCCTGGGCGCCGGCGTCGAAGCGTTGCAGGCCGTGGGCGATGGCGTAATCCATGCCCTGGTAGAAGCAGGTTTCGAAATGCAGCCGGTCAAACTCCGCCAGGCAACCCCAGTAACGGCCGTAGAAGCTGTCGCCCCCGATCAGGCTGAAAGCCATGGCCACCGGGCGTGTGCCTTGCTTGGCCAGCACCACACGGATTGCCTCGGGCATGCGTTCGGCGAGCAGGCTGAAAAATTCGCGGGTCAGGTAGGGTGTCTGGCGGCGGACCGCGTAGGTATTGGCGTAGCAGGCGTAGACAAAATCCCACTGCGCCTCGCTCAACTCGTGGCCTTGCAACCACTGGAAGTCGATGCCCTGCCCCGCCACCTGTTCGCGCTCCTTACGCATCTGTTTGCGCTTGCGGGAACTGAGGGCGTCGAGGAAATCCTGGAAGTCACGGTAGCCGCGATTCTGCCAGTGAAACTGACAACCCAGGCGCTGCAACCAACCCGGTTGTTGGGCTAACGCCTCATCGGCCAAGCCGTCGGTGAAGTTGACATGGGCGCTGGAGAGCCCTTCGATTTCCAGGTAGCCCGGCAGGCTCTTCAGCAGTTCGAAACCATCGGCGGCGCTGGCCGCCAACAGGCGCGGACCGCTGACCGGGCTGAATGGCACCGCTGTCAGCAGCTTGGGGTAGTAGTCGATACCTGCGCGCTCACAGGCATCGGCCCAACCATGATCGAACACGTACTCGCCGTAGGAATGCCACTTGCGATAACTGGGCAGTGCTGCCACCAGTCGCTCGCCCTCCCAGTGCAATAAATGCTCCGCTTGCCAGCCCGAATGCGGTCCGACGCTCGCGCTGTCTTCCAACGCGCTCAGGAAGGCATGCCGCACGAACGGTTGGGCCTGCGGCACCAGGGCATCCCAGGTCTGCGGGGCTATTTCGGACAGGCTCAGCAGGCGTTGCAGCGGCATCGGCATCCTCACTACTTCAGGGCTTGAAAGCCTCGCGAGTATCGCTTATCGCCGGTCCGGGCACACCCCCAAATCGCCCGACAAGGCTCTAAATCAATAGTTCCATTCTTAAATAATTTGTCATGTAGATGACATCACTTAGCCACTGCGGCGTCATAAACGATCGTGATACTGACGCCTGTTTTTAGAGCGCCTGGTTCTAGCAGGTGGTTATTTTTCCGTCCGTCATCGGTCGGTTGTGTCCTGGATGGTTTGCCATCCCTCCTCACTTTCGGAGATTGATATGCGTCTTGCTTCCACTAAAACTGCGGCGGCCCTTTGCGGCGGCCTGTTACTGGCCCTGAGCGTTCCGGCCAGCGCTGCAGTCGACGCTAAATTGCTCGACATGCTCAAGGCCAACGGCCAGATCACCGCTTCGCAGTACACCGAACTGCAAAACGAGTTGGCCAAAGACCAGAAAGAACAGCAGATCGCACGGCAAGCTCAACAAGAGACCAACGAACAGATCGCGGCCACCGCGAAGAAAACCAATGAACTGAGCAGCTTCGACCAGAAGCTGGCCTGGGCGGCCAAGACTCAGTTCAAGGGTGATGTGCGCATGCGCCACGAGACCATCAAGGTCGAAGGCGAAAATGGCGTTACCCGCGCCGGCGTCACCGGTCGTGACAAGGATCGCGAACGCATCCGTGCGCGCCTCGGCGCCTACACCGAAATCAACCCACAGGTGGACACCGGTATTCGTATCGCCACCGGCGGCGGCAGCGACGCGCGCTCCACCAACCAGGACCTGGACGGCTACTTCGATAAAAAATCGATCTGGCTGGACCTCGGCTACATCGACTACCACCCCGACCAGATCAAAAACCTGCACATCATTGGCGGTAAAATGCTGCAGCCATGGGTCAACATGGGCGATGTGATCTGGGATAGCGACATCAACCCGGAAGGCCTGGCAGTCACCTACAAGTACCCACTGGGCGGCAGCGCCGAGCTGTTCGGCAGCCTGGGTAACTACAACCTCAAGGACAACGTGGACGGTGACGGCGTGCAGTACCGCCACGACCTGCGCCTGACCACCGGCCAGTTGGGGACCCGTTTCTCGCTGACCGACAACCTGAAAATGACCCTGGGCGGCAGCGTCTACGCCTACCAGAACGATGAAGACAGCCGTGCCTCCGGTACCAGCACCCCGAACGTGCTGGCCACCAACGGCAACACCCCTAACGGCGAGTTCCGCCTGTATGAAGGCTTCGGTCAAGTCGATATCGGCGGCCTGGCGGTTCCCCTGTCGTTCTACGGCCAGTACGTGAAAAACAACGACGCTGTCGACGATGCGGACACGGCCTGGTTGTTGGGTGCCAAATCCAAGGTGTTCGGTTTCAACCTGGACTACAACTATCGCGACGTGCAGAAAAACGCCGTGGTGGGTGCCTTCACGGATTCGGACTTCGGTGGCGGCTTCACCGGTTCCCGTGGTCACAAGTTCAAGGTTGGCTATGACATCGACAAGAACTTCGCCGTCGGCGCCACCTACTTCCTGACCAAGACCGACACCTACAGCCGCACGCTCGTGGACGGTAGCGCCAAAGCCAACACCTTCCAGCTGGATGCAGAAGCCAAGTTCTAAAGAGACGTGTTCAAAACCTCGGGCAAGGACGCCCGAGGTGGCTGCAACAGTCTCGCCTGGGTGGATCGATCCCCATCATCCGTCCGATCCATCCACGCGAGCCTGCTTATTCCCCGCCTTTCTGATCCTTGAGCCGCTCGGCAACCAGTCGCTGCGCCAAGGCATCCACATCCTTTACCGGGTCGTCCGGCAAAATCCGCAACGTCGCCTGCATCAGGCGCATCTGGCGGATAAACCGTCGGCAGTTCGGGCAGAACATCAAGTGATGACGCACCAGCAGACGCTCGCGAAAGGTCAATTGCCCATCGAGATAGTCACTGGAACGTGCCACTTGTTCTTTACAGGTCAACATTCGCCCGTTTCCTCAAAATGCTCCACCGTGGCGAAGACTTTAAGCCGTGCTCGATGCAACAGCACTCGGACATTGGAGAGAGAGAGCGTCAGAAGATTACAGATCTCCTCCAGCTCCAGACCCTGGCGTTCACGCAGCACCAGCACACTGCTTTGCAGTTCAGACAGACTCAGCAGCGTATGTTCCAGGCAGTTGCGCAGCTCATCCTCGGTCAGCAGGGCTTCCGGCGTGTCCTGATGCCAGGCATACGGGGCGACGGCCCAGTGGCCATCATCGGGGGTGAAACGGTCATCGCCGATGGTGCCGTGGGGCGAAGGCAAATCGTCGAGCAGCACTTCCCGACGATTCTGTTTGTAGCGCCCCTTGGCGGCGTTGGCAGTGATGGTCAGCAGCCAGGTCTTGAGGCTGGAACGCCCTTCGAATTTGGCCAGGTTGCGCACCACCGACAGCCAGGCGTCCTGCACCACTTCGTCGGCATGGCGCTGGCCAGCGATGGCATACGCCACCGCCCGCATTGCGCTTTGATACGTGGTGACCAGTTCCTTGTAGGCCCGTTGCTCGCCCTTGAGCAGTCGCTCAAGCAGGTGCGCGTCGTCCGCTGCTGCCATTCAAGACCTCGATTGTCTTAACGCTTGCGCAGGATCACGCTACCGATCGAATAGCCTGCGCCAAACGAACTGAGTACCGCGACGGCGCCCTTGGGCAAATCGTCCTGGTAGGTGTGGAACGCAATCACCGAACCTGCCGAGCTGGTGTTGGCGTAAGTATCGAGGATCACCGGTGCTTCTTCTACCGTGGCTTCGCGGCCCAGCAGCTTCTTCACAATCAGGTGGTTCATGCTCAGGTTGGCCTGGTGCAGCCAGAAACGCTTCACATCGGCCACGTTCAACTGGTTCTCTTCCAGGTGCACGCCGATCAGCTCGGCGACCATCGGGCACACGTCGCGAAAGACCTTGCGGCCTTCCTGCACGAACAGCTTGTCGGGCGCACCGATGCCCTCTTCCGCAGCGCGGTTGAGGAAGCCGAAGTTGTTGCGGATGTTATTGGAGAACTTGGTCAGCAGCTTGGTGCTCACCACGTCGAACTGATGCTCGGAGGTCGCCAGGTCGGCGCGTTCGAGGATCACGGCAGTGGCGGCGTCACCGAAGATAAAGTGACTGTCGCGGTCGCGGAAGTTCAAGTGGCCGGTACAGACTTCCGGGTTGACCATCAGGATCGCCCGGGCCTGGCCCAGCTGGATGCTGTTGGCGGCATTCTGGATGCCGAAGGTCGCCGAGGAACACGCCACGTTCATGTCGAAACCGAAGCCTGCGATGCCCAGGGCTTCCTGGACTTCGATGGCGATGGCCGGGTAGGCACGTTGCAGGTTGGAACAGGCGACGATCACACCGTCGATGTCGGCGGCGGTCTTGCCGGCGCGCTGCAGGGCCTGTTCGGCGGCGCCGATGGCCATCTGGCAGAGTACCGACCACTCGTCGTTGCTGCGTTCCGGCAGGCGTGGGGCCATGCGCTGCGGGTCCAGGATGCCTTGTTTGTCCATCACGAAGCGGCTCTTGATGCCCGACGCCTTTTCGATGAACGCGGCGCTCGACTCCGTCAGCGCCTGCACCTCACCGCGCTCGATGGCGGCGGCGTTATCGCTGTTGAACTGTTGCACGTAGGCGTTGAAAGACTGCACCAGTTCTTCGTTGGTGATGCTGTTGGCAGGGGTGTAAAGGCCAGTGCCGCTGATGACGACGTTATGCACGATCGTTCCTCTAAATCTGTCAGGCAGATGATATTGGTACCGTCGTACCAAACCGTAAGTAGTTTTATTCCGCCCAGCGGACATCAAACTGGCAACGCTTTATTCCATCGCGCCGCAGACTTTTGCGACGATCCCGGCATTTATAGCGGCGAAGTTTGCCACAAACCCAGGGATTTGGCGCCATATGCCACTGTTCAAAGCTCACTGATTACTAATGTGGGAGGGGGCTTGCCCCCGATAGCGGTGTACCAGACACAGGTTCTGTCACTGACACATCGCTATCGGGGGCAAGCCCCCTCCCACATTTTGACCTGTCTGGTCTGGATAACCGAGAAAGGGATCAGGCCTCGACCAGGCTCCACTGCTTGCTCAATCGCTTATCGGAAATCGGCACCTTGGTGCCCAACTGCTGGGCAAACAACGACACCCGATATTCCTCCAACCACCAGCGATAGAGCTCCAACTGCGGATCGCGCTTGCCTTCCTGGGCGTGCTTGTTCAGGCGGTTCTGATACTGCGCCCACAGCCCGCCCAGCTCGCTGCTCCACACTCGATCCTTTTGCACCTGGCTTGGCAGTTTCTCCAGGCGCAATTCGATGGCCTTGAGAAAGCGCGGCAATTCCTTGAACCACTGCGCTGGGGTTTCGCGCACAAAACCTTGGTACACCAGGTTGCTCAGTTGCTGCTTGATGTCGTTCAGGGCCACGGCCTGGGCCAGGTCGATCTTGCCTTTGAAGCGCTTTTGCAGGCCGTGCCAGAGTTTCAGCACCTCCAGGGTCTGGCGCGCCAGGCGTTCGGCGTGTTCGGTCCAGCTGCCACGCTTGCGTTCAGCCAGCGCCGCTAAACCGGCACCGTCACGCGGCAGACTGGCTTCGCCTTCCAGCACGCAGGTGTCGAGGCTGGCCAGCAGGATGTCTTCCACCAGTGCATCGATACGCCCCAGTTCGCGGTACATCAGGCCCAGTTCAGTGAGGCCGGGTAATTTGCCGCGCAGGAATTTGGCCGGTTCGGCCAATTGCTGCATCAGCAGGCGCTGCAACGCACGGCGGTGCTGGAACTCAGCCTCGGCGGCGGTGGAAAAACGTCCCTCTTTCACAGTGCCGTTTTCTTCCACCAGCGCCGGGTAAACCGTCATCGACAGCCCGGCGATCTTCTGCTGGGTTTTCTCAGCCACCGCCGCAAATACCTTGGCCTCCACCGGCTGCTGGCTTTTCGCGGTTTGCGGCACGGCCAACGCGGCCTGGCTGGCTTCGGCAAACCGCGCAGTCAACTCGGCCAGGTCGCGGCCTTCGCCGAGGAACTTGCCCTGGCCGTCGACCACTTCCAGGTTCATCTTCAGATGGTTTTCCACCTGTTGCGCGGCTTCGGCCCAGGCCTCATCGCTGACCCGCGCCCCGGTCATGCGCAGCAACTCGCGCCCCAATGCCTGGGGCAGCGAGCCCTGGGCAAACTCGATACGCTGCAGCGCGGCCTTGACGAAGTCCGGCACCGGCACGAAATTCTTGCGCAGGGCCTTGGGCAGGTTGCGCACCAGGGCGATGCATTTGGCTTCGATCACCCCCGGCACCAGCCATTCCAGGCGCTCCGGCGGCAGGGCCGGCAACAGCGGCGCGGGTACACGAAGGGTCACGCCATCGCGCGGGTGGTTGGGTTCGAAGTGGTAACTCAGGGCCAGCTCCAGATCGCCCAGGTGCAGGGTGTCCGGGTAGTGTGCGGCGGTGACCT
Source organism: Pseudomonas sp. MIACH (assembly GCF_001269925.1). Taxonomy (GTDB): domain Bacteria; phylum Pseudomonadota; class Gammaproteobacteria; order Pseudomonadales; family Pseudomonadaceae; genus Aquipseudomonas. Next base: position 132,520 of record NZ_LHVO01000033.1, on the reverse strand, counting down.
CGCTGGCCTCGCGGGCCAGTACGTCTTCCTCGCGCATGATCAGCAACTGCGGATCTTTCTGGCTGTTGACCTTGTACCAGCTGTCAAAGGTGGCGGTCTGGTGGATCTCTGCCGGTAACCGTGCATCGTAGAAGGCGTACAGGGTCTCCTCGTCGGCCAGGATGTCGCGGCGGCGCGCCTTGGCTTCCAGCTCGTCGAGCTGCTCCAGCAGTTGCTGGTTGGCCGTCAGGCACTTGGCGCGGGACTGGATCTCGCCACGCACCAGGCCTTCGCGAATAAACAACTCACGCGACACCACCGGGTCAATCGGCCCGTAATGCACCGGCCGGCGCCCGACCACGATCAGCCCGAACAGGGTGATCTGCTCAAACGCCACCACCTGGCCGCGCTTCTTCTCCCAATGCGGTTCGAAGTGGTTTTTCTTGATCAGATGCCCGGCCAGCGGCTCGATCCAGTCCGCGTCGATCTTGGCCACCATGCGCGCGTACAGCTTGGTGGTTTCCACCAGTTCGGCGGTCATCAGCCATTGCGGGCGTTTCTTGCCGATCCCCGAGGACGGGTGAATCCAGAAGCGTCGCTGACGCGCGCCGAGGTAATCGCCGTCCTCGGTCTTCTGGCCGATCTGGCTGAGCAGGCCCGATAGCACGGCCTTGTGCAATTTCGGGAAGTCCGCCGGCTCCTTGTTGATCGTGAGCTGCATATCGCGACAGATCAGGCTCAACTGGCGATGGGAGTCGCGCCACTCGCGCAGGCGCAGGTAGTTGAGGAAGTTCTTGCGGCACCAGTTACGCAACGGGCTGGCGGTCAGTTCCTGGCGCTGTTCTTCAAAGCCGCGCCACAGGTTGACCAAGCCGGCGAAATCCGAGTCCGGGTCCTTCCACTGTGCGTGGGCCTGGTCGGCGGCCTGTTGGCGCTCCGGTGGGCGCTCGCGCGGGTCCTGGATCGACATGGCGCTGGCAACGATCAGCACTTCCTGCAAGCTGCCGAGCTTGGCGGCTTCCAGCAACATGCGCCCCATGCGCGGGTCCACCGGCAGACGCGCCAACTGGCGGCCCAGGGGAGTCAGTTGGCTGTTGCGGTCTACCGCCGAGAGTTCCTGCAGCAGGTTGAACCCGTCGCTGATGGCCTTGCCATCAGGCGGTTCGATAAACGGGAAGTCGGTGATTTCGCCGAGGCGCAGGTGCAGCATCTGCAGGATGACGGCGGCGAGGTTGGTGCGCAGGATTTCCGGATCGGTAAATTCCGGGCGCCCGATAAAGTCTTCTTCGCTGTACAGGCGAATGCAGATCCCCGGCTCAACCCGGCCACAACGGCCTTTACGCTGGTTGGCACTGGCCTGGGAAATCGCTTCGATCGGCAGGCGCTGCACCTTGGCGCGATAACTGTAGCGGCTGATGCGTGCGGTGCCGCTGTCGATCACATAGCGGATACCCGGCACAGTCAGCGAGGTTTCCGCGACGTTGGTCGCCAGTACCACGCGACGGCCCGGGTGAGATTGGAAAATCCGCTGCTGCTCGGCCGGCGACAGGCGTGCATACAGTGGCAGGATCTCGGTGTGCTTGAGCTGGGCCTTGCGCAGCATCTCGGCCGCGTCGCGAATCTCGCGCTCACCGGGCAGAAACACCAGTACATCGCCGGGGCTGCGCCGTTCGCTGCGCTCATAAGCGGCGATTTCATCGAGGGTGGCGAGGATCGCCTGGTCGACGGTCAAGTCGTCCTCGACGCGGTTGCCCTCCTCGTCCTGCTCCAGGGTCAGCGGGCGGTACCAGGTATCCACCGGGAACGTGCGGCCCGAGACTTCGACAATCGGTGCATCGTCGAAGTGCTTGGAAAAACGCTCCAGGTCGATGGTCGCCGAGGTGATGATGACTTTCAGGTCGGGGCGACGCGGCAGCAGGGTCTTCAGGTAACCGAGCAGGAAGTCGATGTTCAGGCTGCGTTCGTGGGCTTCGTCGACGATGATCGTGTCGTAGCGTTCCAGATAGCGGTCATTCTGGGTTTCCGCCAGCAGGATACCGTCAGTCATCAGCTTGATCAGGGTGTTGGAATCGCTTTGGTCCTCGAAGCGCACCTGATAGCCGACCAACGCGCCCAGGGGCGTGGCCAACTCTTCGGCGACGCGGCTGGCAACACTGCGCGCCGCAATCCGGCGCGGCTGGGTATGACCGATCAGGCCGTATTGGCCGCGACCGATTTCCAGGCAGATCTTCGGCAACTGGGTGGTCTTACCCGAGCCAGTCTCACCGGCAATGATCAGCACCTGATGCTTGAGCAGCGCCTCCTTGATCTCATCGCGCTTGGCGGCGATCGGCAGGCTGTCGTCGTAACGAATCACCGGCAGGCTGGCGCGCCGCGCCGTGACCTGGGCACAGGACGCCTGCATGCGCGTGACCCACTGCGCCAACTTTTCCTCGTCGGGCTTCTTGCGCAGCTCAAGCAACTGGCGCCGCAAGCGGTGGCGGTCGGCGAGCATGGCGTGGTCGAGGTTTTTCAGCAGTTGGTCGAGAGCGGGCGCTTGGTCAGTCATCAGGTACGCAAAGGTCTTTTAGTGAGGCAGGTAAGCCTGCGGTGACGAAATCGTAGGCGGCAATTGTCGCAGATTTCAGTCCCTGCGAACGAGGCAACCCGTTTGATCACCGGAAAACCCCTGGATTCTCGGTGCAACGGTCGGTTTGAAGACGCCTGGAATACCCCCACCTCACAGGCCACCTCCACTTTTCACACGAAACTCACCGAAGCAACTGAATGGCTGCCCATGAGTCGCCGCAGTCTACTGTGCCGGCGTGCAATACGCGTTGTTGGTATCCACTGAACACTCAACTCATCCTGGAAAACCCTCATGCCCATCTCACCGACTTCATCCCTGCCCATCACCACCTGGGAAGCCCACACCACCAGCACGTACGGCGACATCCCGCGTGCTTCCACGCCGGTGTCTTACACCGAGCTGGACCCCGCGCTGGAGCGCCGCTCTCGTGTGACTCAGGACTACTTCAATGAGGTAGACCGATATGCCGAAGATACGCATCCGGACTCGGTCAGGCTGCTTGAAGCACGACTGCCTCACTCCTTGCCTCCGACCTACTGGCAGGCCATGGGCAAAGACAGCCCCCTGCCTGAGCATGTCGAGGACGGCGGGCTGCCACCCATCAACGAACAGGCTGTGGGTGCCTATGAATACCCTGACGAGGAGGGGCTGATGTTTGATCCAGCGCTTTCCGGCAGAGCACTGGCGCAAGCCTTGAAGCATGTGCGGCGTCTCGACGACCTGCTCAAGAACACCGAACAACTGGGCACGCTGTTGCGCGCGCGTGATGGGCAGGGTGGAACGTCTATTGATGTAAATACAGTCACCTCACTGGGCCAGAAAATAGATAGCCTCAGGTCTGACTGGGCCAGTGGCCAGTTTGCAGGCAGTTCCCGAGGGCTCAGCCATTTGGCCAATAACTTCGTACCCGTTTATCGAGCACAGCGGGAAACCGACTTGAAAGACTCGATCGCAGAACTGTGGACCGTCGCGAAAAAGGATTACCGAGAAGAATATCTAACCGACCGGAATGCAGATCAGACCCTGGTAGAGATTCTATTCATGGTCGAAGGCTTGAAAAAAGCTGAGATTTAAAGCCGGCCCACACGGCACGATTTTTTATCGACGCACATGACTAACGCCAAAACGAGAGCGGCCACCCTATGCAAACAAGCCTTGTAAGTCACCGTTACGTGCCAATCCCTGTCCACACCGCCCCCCTGCCAGAGCCCAATGAAATACCCAGGAAAAACAAACTTTCAAAAGCCTTCGCCAACATCAAAAAAGCCTTCAAACACCCGAAGCACAGCGAACCCATCGCCCCTTTTCTGTTCGCCAATGCCCAACCTGCGCCGCTCGAAGCGGGCCCTGCACCGACCATCATCCTGCCCTCACCTACACCGCTCTTGCCACTGGATGACGCAATCCAGGGCATTGACCGTCAGCTCGCCAGCATGCGCATGGCGAGGACTGACCACGTGATTGCGACATACGACCGCAAACTCGCAGCTTTTTATGGGAAGAGCATTGATGACACACAAGAAAACGCCGCTTCGATACAGGAGATTCAAACCTGGATCAAGGAACGCAACACCTATGCGTCTTTCAGGAATCTCTATGCACAGGGAAAGGTCCCCCACCCAACACACAACCTTCACGGTCCCGCAAACGAACGCGCGCAAAAGCACATAAACCGTCTCGACGACACAGCGTCAGCGCTCAACGACGCCATGTCCTCCATCCTGCAGAAAAGCGCAGGACGAGTACCCACTGCCGAGCTGGAAAACAGCTACCTCAGCGCCCACAAGGCACTGGGTGAACACCGCAACGCCTGGCTCACCGGCGAACTGGATGAAAGCTCGAAAACCAGCCTGAAAGTCCTCGCACTGACTGACCGCCTTAAGTCACGTGGCATACCTGTACCGAACTCGTCAGCCATGCAGTCCAGTCAACTCAGAAAGCAACTTGAACAGAACGTAACGAATGAGAGGCTCAAGTTCGATCATCAGCCAACGCTGTTTACCGCCGACAGCGCTGCCGCTCAGGATGCCTGGAGTTCTGACCCCTTCTACAAATTGGATAGCAGCTCCCCTCCCGCCGCAACAGGCGCACAGTTCAGCATCACCCACTCTCCCATCACTACCAAGGTGAGCAAAAATCAGGCAGAGCGTATTCAACGCCATGTGGCCGCGCTGGAAAAAGAGATCGCGCAGATCGATGGACGACTGGAAGGTCTTGCCAACGGCCGCCCAGATCCATTGCAACCGGAACAACTGCAATTCATCAGGAACGCCATCAGCCAATTGCGCAATAGCTGGGCGGCGGGCGAACTGACGCTCAGCAGCAGCATTGGGAAGGTGTTGAACGGAAACATCCACGACCTGCGGCGCAGGGAATTGGAACAGGCAGTCATCCTGGCAAAAGCGCTCGACTCAACGGCCACTGAGCCGGTAGCCATCAATCCTGCGCTCGACGGTTCAGCGTTGGCGATGACCCAAAGCAACGTGAAGCGATACGACGAAGCACTCGCTGAATTCGATTGCGCCCTATATAAGGCTCAACACTCCGGGATAGAAGGCGTGAGCCTGTCACGAAACGCCTTTGAAGGCCGCGAAGCCGTGATGAAACTGCGCAACGCCTGGGCCAACGGTGAGTTTGTCGACAGTGCCCCAGGCTCCAACCCAACAGATCCATCAGTCGATAAGCGACACAGGGAACTTGAGCGCCAAGTGCAACAAAAAGCGCGGATCAAGCTTCAGGTTGAACTGCACGAACCACCTGTAGGTGTCACTGCCAGGGAGGTATTGAGAAGAGCCAAATTCGCCAGAAAGATCAAGATGATGAGGGACCTTAACCATGACCTGACCAGCGCCTACCTGAAAGCTGCGGACCCTGCATTCACATCCCCAGCCACCAGCCAGGCCACTCTCGCACGCGTAAACTGACCCACGACTATGCGTCATCCAGCGTTTTGCGCCGATACGGGAAGACATCAATAACCTTACCGGCGCGAATCGCCTCCTGCAGGCCCTTCCAATAATCAGCGTTGTACAACTCGCCATGCAGCTCAGCGAAAAGCCTGCGCTGGCCGGCATCGGCAAACAGGAACGGCGGAAACTCTTCCGGGAACACATCCAGTGGGCCGATGGAGTACCAGGGCTCGGACGCCATTTCATCCTCGGGCGTGCGCGGCGCGGGGATATGGCGAAAGTTGGCCTCGGTGAGAAAACAGATTTCGTCGTAGTCATAGAACACCACACGGCCATGGCGGGTGACGCCGAAGTTCTTCAGCAGCATGTCGCCGGGGAAGATATTCGCCGCCGCCAGTTGCTTGATCGCCAGGCCGTAGTCTTCCAGGGCTTCGCGCACCTGGGCGGGGTTGGCGTTTTCCAGGTAGAGGTTGAGCGGGGTCATGCGCCGTTCGGTCCAGCAGTGGCGAATCAGCACGGTTTCACCTTCCACTTCGACGGTGCCGGCCGCGACTTCAAGCAATTCAGCCAGGCACTCCGGCTCGAACTTGCTCAGGGGGAAACGGAAGTCGGCGAACTCCTGGGTATCGGCCATGCGCCCCACGCGGTCGACGCTTTTGACCAGGCGATACTTCTCGATCACCGTGGCGCGATTGACGTTTTTCGACGGTGAAAAACGGTCCTTGATGATCTTGAACACGGTGTTGAAACCCGGCAGCGTGAACACGCTCATGACCATGCCACGCACGCCGGGGGCCATGATGAATTGATCGTCAGTGGTGGCCAGGTGGTTGATCAGCGCACGGTAGAACTCCGATTTGCCGTGCTTGTAAAAGCCGATGGACGTGTACAACTCAGCAATATGCTTGCCTGGCAGGATGCGTTTGAGAAAGCCGATGAATTCCGCCGGCACCGGCACGTCGACCATGAAGTAGGAACGGGTGAACGAAAAGATGATCGACACCTCGGCTTCATCGGTGATCAGCGCATCGACCTGGATGCCCTGCCCTTCGCGGTGCAGCAAAGGGATCACCAGGGGCCATTGTTCGTCGCGGGTGAAGATGCGCCCTACGAGATAGGCGCCTTTATTGCGGTAGAGCACCGAAGAAAACAGCTCGACCTTGAGGTCCGGGTCCTTGCACACCCAGTCCGGCAGGTTTTCGCGCAGTTGTACTTCGAGGCGGCGCAGGTCGGCAGGCAGGTCGGCGTAGGGCTCGCTGAAACCATAGTCTGCAAAAATCTGCGTGAGCATCTCGGGAATCTGGCCGACAGGCGCATAGGTACGGGTTTGTGCCGCCCGCGCCCGGCGCAGGCTTGGCCGAGTGGTGTGGATAAACATGCAGCCGTCGCTGATCAGGTCATGGCTGAACAGGCCGCAGAAGATCGAGTTGTACCAGGTCTCGGACAACTCATCGTCGAAACGCAGGTCGATCAGGCCGATGTAGGCGCTTTTCACCAAGGGCCAAAGGTCGATATCCAGCAGATCAGCCTCATCGAAACGGGAGCGCAGGCCCCTGATCACCTCGACGACCTTCTCTTCATACAGATTGATCCGCGCCGCCGACGCCGCCTGGCCCTGCTGCCACTGGGCCTTTTCGAAGCGCTCGCGAGCGCCATCGGTGATCTGGCGGAAGTGCTCTCGGTAATCGTCGAAGCCGTCGAGGATCGTGCGGGCAATAGCGACGGCAGGCGTGGATTGCGACATGCGGGAAACCTCGAACGGGCATCTGGAAGCCCTGAGCTTAGCCAGTGTACGAAGGCAGGAGAAGGGTCATTTTTTGCACTGCGTTGTACAACTTTGTTCATTCCGTACATTTATTTTCAATTTTTTAATTCGACCATACGGTCAATAAACGCACCAAAAAGTCGCACCGTGTTTGATCTACACGCCTTTAGTACCGTGGCCTGGGACATAGAAGCGCGAAAGCTGCCAGCCAGCACGGGCACGCACGCTCCGCGGGGCTTTGCATCCAGCTAAGGGAAACCCCGATTACTACCTTGATGGCACTTTGATATACAGCGCGCCCTCTCCCACCCTAACAAGGTCCGAAGACCGATCCGGGAGCAGGTTCTAATCGCCCAAGGAGCATTGAGATGTCATTGAGGAATATGGGGATCGGTCTGCGTGCCAGTCTGAGTTTTGGGGTTTTGGCCAGCTTGCTGGTGATTGTGGGAATGTTTGGCCTGGGCCAGATGGCCAAGCTGCGCGAAAGCGCGTTGGTCATTGAACAGTCATGGATGCCGAGCATCGAGAATATCCACGACAGTGCGGCCTTGGTGGCCACTGTCCGCCTGGAATCCCTGCGCCTGGTGAGCACCGACGAATCTCGCGTGCGTGACACCAGCAGAGGCCTGATCACCCGCACCAGCAGCGAACTGCAAGCCCTGCTCGATCGTCATGAAACCTTGCTGAGCAATGACGAAGAGCGCGAACTGCTGAAAACGCTCAAGGCCAATGTCGCGACGTACTTGGCCATCGTCGGGCAGATGGTCGCTTTGGTGGACAAGGATCAACAGCAAGACGCGCTCGACCTGCTCGTCAGCCGCCTCGCCCCCCAGGGCACGATCCTGAGTCAGAGCCTGGAAAACCTGATCGTCTTTAACCAGAACGGCGTCGAAGCGGCGGCAGATTCGGCCGCGCAGATGTATTCGAGCGCACAGTGGATTGTCGGCCTGATTATCGCCGTCGCACTGATCGCCACCTTGCTGCTGGCCTGGCTGCTGACCCGCAGCATCACCACCCCCATCGGCCAGGCCCTGCGTGTAGCGCGCACCATCGCCAGCGGCGACTTGAGCCAGCCGATTGTCGTCAGTGGCACTGATGAGCCGGCCCAATTGCTCAGCGCCCTGGCCACCATGCAGACGCAGTTGCAGACCACCATCCGGGGTATCAGCGAATCGGCGCAGCAACTGGCTTCCGCCGCCGAAGAGATGAGCTCGGTGATGGAACAGAGCACCCGTGGCCTGCAGGCGCAGAACGATGAAATCGAACAGGCTGCCACCGCCGTGACCGAGATGAGCGCAGCGGTGGACGAAGTGGCGGGCAATGCGGTGTCCAGCGCCGAGGCGTCCCAGGCCTCCGATGAAGACAGCAAGCACGGTCACTACCAGATCAGCGAAACCATCAGCTCGATCCAGAACCTGGTGGACGAAGTGCTCGGCGCCTCGAATAAGGCCGAAGGCTTGGCCGTGCAAGCGCAGGACATCAGCAAGGTGCTGGAAGTGATCCGTGGCATTGCCGGGCAAACCAACCTGCTGGCGCTCAATGCGGCGATTGAAGCCGCCCGCGCCGGTGAAGCCGGGCGTGGTTTTGCGGTGGTGGCCGACGAGGTGCGTTCGCTCGCGCAACGCACCCAGGACTCCACCGAAGAAATCGAGCAAATGATCACCGGCATCCAGCAAGGCACCCAGGATACGGTCACCGCCTTGAACAGCAGCGCCGAGCACGCCGGCCAGACCCTGCAACGGGCCAACAGCGCCGGCACTGCCCTGGAGAAAATCACCGCCGCCATCTCGCAGATCAGCCAACGCAACCTGGTGATCGCCAGCGCCGCCGAACAGCAGGCATTGGTGGCGCGGGAAGTCGATCGCAGCCTGGTGAATATCCGTGACCTGTCCACCCAGACCGCCGCAGGCGCCACCCAGACCTCAGCCGCCAGCCAGGAGTTGTCGCGCCTGGCGGTGGACCTCAACGGTTTGGTGACGCGGTTTGTCGTGTAATCATTGAGAGTGTCATGCAACACTCGCCGCCTTATCGATGTAGGAGCGTTGCGTGAGACCTGTCGACACCCTTTACCTGCTGGGGCTCGCCGCCATTTGGGGCGCGAGTTTCCTGTTCATGCGCATCATCGCGCCGGAGATCGGTACGCTGCCAACCGCGTTTTTCCGCGTGTCGATTGCCGCCGCCGGCTTGCTGGTGATGCTGGCGGTGATGCGGGTGAGCTGGAATTTCCAGGGCAAGTTCAAGACCGTGCTGTTGCTGGGCGTGATCAACTCCGGGATCCCCGCGACCATGTATTCGGTGGCGGCCCAGGTGCTGCCGGCGGGTTACTCGGCGATTTTCAACGCCACCACGCCGTTGATGGGGGTGTTGATTGGCGGGCTGTTTTTCCACGAACGCCTCACCCCGTCGAAAATCGCCGGGGTGTGCCTGGGCCTGTTCGGCGTAGGCGTGTTGACCCGCGCCGGGCCGGTTGCGTTTGACCTGGAACTGTTGATGGGAGCATTGGCCTGCCTGCTGGCCACCACCTGTTATGGCTTTGCCGGTTTCCTCGCCAGGCGTTGGCTGGACCAGCGGGGGGGCCTCGACAGCCGCCTATCCGCCCTGGGCAGCATGCTCGGTGCCACGCTGTTCCTGCTGCCCTTCTTCGCCTACAACGCCGCGCTCCATCCGCCGGCCAGTTGGGGTGGGTGGTCGGTGTGGTTGTCGCTGCTGGGCTTAGGATTGGTGTGTACGGCGTTTGCCTACGTGCTGTACTTCCGCCTGCTCACGGCCATCGGGCCGGTGCGGTCGATGACCACCACCTTTTTGATACCGCCGTTTGGGGTGTTGTGGGGAGCGTTGCTGCTGGATGAACCGTTATCGATGGCGCATGTGTATGGCGGGGTATTGATTGCGGGGGCATTGTGGCTGGTGCTGCGGCCGGGGAAACTCGCCAAGGCGCTGTAGACAGGTTTCATGCGGGCACACTGGGACGGTCGCTATAATCGTGGGCTGATTTTTCCAAGGACTCCCCCATGATCTCATTGCCCTGGCTGTACCTGGCGCTCCTTTCCATAGGCTATGCAATGGCCCTGGCCTACGGACAACTGGGCGTGCTGGCGGCAGTGTCCGTCGCCCTGCTGCTGGTCGCCGGGTACGCCGTACGCCAGCAACGCACGCCGTGGGCGCGTTACCTCGGGCACGGGCTGTTTATCGTCTTGGCCCTGAGCCTGGCGATGCACTGGTTGCCAGGGTTCTATAACGGACGCGGCATTGACCCGCAGCGCTTTACCCCCGATGCCGTGCCCTTCTCGATGTACCTGAACCAGGACAAGCCATTGATCGGCTTCTGGTTGCTGCTGGCCTGCCCCTGGATCGTGGCGCGGCGCTCGTGGCGTGTGTCGATCTGCGTCACCGCGCTGGCCTTGACCCTCACCGCCATCGCGGCCTTGGGCGGTGCCGTCCTGCTGGGCGTGATCAGTTGGGCGCCGAAATGGCCGGACCCGGCCTGGCTGTGGGTGCTCAACAACCTGTTGCTGGTGACCCTGGTGGAAGAAGCCTTGTTCCGTGGCTACATTCAAGGCGGCCTACACCTGCGCTTCAAACACCTGCCCTATGGCGAAAACCTCGCGCTGCTGCTGGCGTCGTTGTTGTTCGGGCTGGTGCATCTCGGCGCGGGCTGGCATTGGGTCCTGCTGGCCAGCATCGCCGGGGTCGGGTATGGCCTGGCTTATCGGTTTGGCGGGTTGGGTGCGGCGATTGCCACGCACTTTGGTTTGAATCTGCTTCACTTCGGGTTGTTTACCTATCCGATGCTCGCGGGTTGATAGCCCTTCGATGAAGGAGCAACCCGCCGATTGTTGCAAAAATAAGTTAAATAAACCCCCGTTACCGCCGATACCCAATGAAAGCCTTGCGGATTGAACAATCATGCGTAATAACCAACCCGTTACCCAGCGCGAACGTACCTTCCCCGCTCAGCAACGGTTGATCTCCACCACAGATGCCAAAGGCGTGATCACCTACTGCAACGACGCGTTCGTCGAAATCAGTGGGTTCTCGCGCGACGAACTGGTGCGTGCCCCGCACAACCTGGTCCGTCACCCGGACGTGCCAGCGGCCGTGTTCGGGCATATGTGGTCAACGCTCAAACAAGGCTTGCCATGGATGGGCATCGTTAAGAACCGCTGCAAGACGGGCGATCACTACTGGGTTAACGCCTATGTGACGCCGGTCTTCGAAGGCAATCAGGTGGTCGGCTACGAATCGGTGCGCATCAAGCCCACCGCCGAGCAGATCCGCCGTGCCGAAGCGCTCTACCAACGCATCAACCAGGGCAAGTCGGCCGTTCCCCAGCGGGACAAGTGGTTGCCGGTGTTGCAGGACTGGCTGCCGTTTATCCTGATCAGCCAGTTGAGTTTCATGATCGGTGTGTCGCTCAACTCCCACTGGGGCTTTGCCCTGGCGGCGGGCTTGTCGGTGCCATTGGGGCTGCTGGGCCTGAGCTGGCAACAGCGCGGTCTCAAGCGCTTGCTGCGTCTGGCCGAGCAGACCACGTCCGACCCGTTGATCGCGCAGATGTACACCGACAGCCGTGGCGCCCAGGCGCGCCTGGAGATGTCGATCCTCAGCCAGGAGGCACGTCTGAAGACCTGCCTGACGCGCCTGCAGGACACTGCCGAGCACCTCAACGACCAGGCCGCGCAGTCCAATACCCTGGCGCATAACAGCTCCAGCGGCCTGGAACGCCAGCGCGTGGAAACCGAGCAGGTGGCCACGGCGGTCAACCAGATGGCCGCGACCACCCAGGAAGTAGCCAGCCATGTGCAGCGCACCGCCGATGCTACCCAGGAAGCCAATCGCCTGACCGGTCGCGGTCGCTCTATTGCCGGGGAAACCCGCGAGGCAATTCAGCGTCTGTCGGTGGCCGTGGGCGAAACCGGCGTGACCGTCACCCAACTGGCCAAGGACAGCGACGAGATCGGCGGCGTAGTCGACGTGATCAAAGGCATTGCCGACCAGACCAACCTGCTGGCGCTCAACGCCGCCATTGAAGCGGCGCGTGCCGGGGAGATGGGCCGTGGGTTTGCGGTGGTCGCCGATGAAGTCCGCCAACTGGCGCAGCGCACCGCTGAGTCGACCGGGCAGATCCATGCCCTGATCGCCAAGCTGCAGCAAACCGCTGCCGCCGCCGTGCAGACCATGGACGCCGGGCATCGCCAGGCCGAAGAGGGTGTGGCGCGGGTGATGGAAGCCGATCAGGCGTTGGTGGGCATCAGTGAAGCCGTGGCGCATATCACCGACATGACCACCCAGATCGCAGCCGCTACCGAAGAGCAAAGCTCGGTGGCCGAAGAGATCAGCCGTAACATCAGCACCATTGCGCTGTTGGCAGATCAGACCTCGGAGCAGGCGATGAACTCGGCGCAGTTGAGTGAGGAATTGACGCATACCGCCCATACCCAGTATTCGTTGGTCGAGCGTTTCAACCGGTAGACCGCTATCGGGAGCAAGCCCCCTCCCACAGTTAACCGCGTACATCCCTTGGAATGCGGTCGAATGTGGGAGGGGGCTTGCTCCCGATTGGCCCTAACAGGCGCTGAGAAACTCAGCCACCTGCACGGCCGCAGCCTCCAAATGCTGCTCATGCGTAAACCCCGAAGCCTTCAACGGCTTCAAATCATGATCTCCCGCCACCAGCCACATCACTTCGATGCTCGGCGACAAGTCATACCCTTCCACCGCCGCCCGATTGCCCAGTGCATCGCGCTCGCCCTGCACAATCAACGTCGGCGTCTTCAATCCGGCCAAATGCGCTACACGTGGTTTCTCCGGCTTGCCCACCGCATAAAACGGATAACCCAGGCACACCAGCCCATCGACGCCCAATTCATCCGCCAACAGACTTGCCATGCGCCCGCCCATGGACTTGCCGCCAATCGCCAGTTTCCCAGCGACATGACGTCGCACTTCGGCATACACCCCGCGCCACGCTTCCAGCAGTTTCGGCGCCGGGTTGGGTGGGCGTTTACCGCCATCCAATCGCCGTTGAGCCATGTAGGGAAACTCGAAGCGCAACACGTTGACGCCATGCCCGGCAAGGCGTGCAGCCATATCGTTCATGAAGGATGAGTCCATCGGTGCACCGGCGCCGTGGGCCAGGATCAATGTCACGCAATCATCCGAAGCAGCGCCCGGCGCAGCATCCCACAGCCAGCCATGTTCCCGCACACACTGCGCCCATTGATCCCCGTCAATACTGGCCTTGTGCTCTTTGCCCATGCTTGCCTCGCTATTCAGTCTGCCTATAACTCCAGCCCAAGTGCCGCATTTGCTTGGGTTGAACCGTGGATGGGGAACCATGAACACTACTTTAAGTACCGCCTATAACTACAAGGTGGTCCGCCAATTCGCCATTATGACGGTGGTGTGGGGCATCGTCGGCATGGGGCTCGGGGTTTTTCTCGCCGCCCAATTGGTTTGGCCCGCGCTCAACTTCGACTTGCCCTGGACCAGCTTTGGCCGCCTGCGCCCACTGCACACCAACGCGGTGATCTTTGCGTTCGGTGGCTGTGCGCTGTTCGCCAGCTCCTTCTACTCGGTGCAGCGTACCTGCCAGACCCAGCTGTTTGCGCCGAAAATCGCCGCGTTCTGCTTCTGGGGCTGGCAACTGGTCATCCTCCTGGCCGCGATCACCTTGCCGCTGGGCTACACCAGCTCTAAGGAATACGCCGAGCTGGAATGGCCGATCGACATCCTGATCACCATTGTCTGGGTGGCCTACGCCATCGTGTTTTTCGGCACGGTGATGAAGCGCAATACCAAGCACATCTACGTCGGTAACTGGTTCTTCGGTGCGTTCATCATCACCGTGGCGATCCTGCATATCGTCAACAACCTGGAGATCCCGGTCAGCCTGACCAAGTCCTACTCGCTGTATGGCGGTGCGACGGATGCCATGGTGCAGTGGTGGTATGGGCATAACGCGGTAGGCTTTTTCCTCACCGCCGGCTTCCTCGGGATGATGTACTACTTCGTGCCGAAACAGGCCGAGCGTCCGGTGTATTCCTATCGCCTGTCCATCGTGCACTTCTGGGCACTGATCACCCTGTATATCTGGGCCGGTCCTCACCACCTGCACTACACGGCGCTGCCGGACTGGGCACAGTCGCTGGGCATGGTGATGTCGCTGGTACTACTGGCGCCGAGCTGGGGCGGCATGATCAACGGCATGATGACCCTGTCGGGCGCCTGGCATAAGTTGCGCAGCGACCCGATCCTGCGCTTTTTGGTGGTGTCCCTGGCGTTCTACGGCATGTCGACCTTCGAAGGTCCGATGATGGCGATCAAGACCGTCAACGCCCTCTCCCACTACACCGACTGGACCATCGGCCACGTACACGCCGGCGCCCTCGGTTGGGTGGCGATGATCTCCATCGGTGCGCTGTACCACATGATCCCGAAAGTCTTCGGTCGCGAGCAGATGTACAGCATCGGCCTGATCAACGCGCATTTCTGGCTGGCGACCATCGGCACCGTGCTCTACATCGCCTCGATGTGGGTCAACGGCATCGCCCAGGGCCTGATGTGGCGTGCGATCAACGAAGACGGCACCTTGACCTACTCCTTCGTCGAAACCCTGGTGGCCAGCCACCCAGGCTTCATCGTGCGGCTGGTGGGCGGCGCCATCTTCCTCAGCGGCATGTTCCTGATGGCTTACAACACGTGGCGCACCGTGCGTTCGGCACAACCTGCCGAAGTCACCGCTGCAGCGCAGATGGCCTGAGGAGTCGATGATGAAACACGAAACGATTGAAAAAAACGTCGGCCTGCTGATGCTGCTCATGGTGCTCGCCGTGAGCATCGGCGGCCTGACCCAGATCGTCCCGCTGTTCTTCCAGGACGTGACCAACAAGCCGGTGGAAGGCATGAAGCCCTACACCGCGCTGCAACTGGAAGGCCGCGACATCTACATCCGCGAAGGCTGCGTACAGTGCCACTCGCAGATGATCCGCCCATTCCGCGCCGAGACCGAGCGCTACGGGCACTACTCGGTGGCCGGAGAAAGCGTGTGGGATCACCCGTTCCTGTGGGGCTCCAAGCGTACCGGGCCAGACCTGGCGCGCGTCGGCGCACGCTACTCGGACGACTGGCACCGCGCGCACTTGTACAACCCGCGCAACGTCGTGCCCGAGTCAAAAATGCCGGCCTACCCGTGGTTGGTCACGGCTGCGGTCGACAACAGCCACACCGAGACCAAGTTGAAAGTGATGCGCACCCTCGGCGTGCCGTACACCGACGACGACATCAGTGGCGCCGTGGCCAGCCTCAAAGGCAAGACCGAAATGGACGCGCTGGTTTCGTACCTGCAAGTACTCGGCACTGCCATCAAGAGCAAGAGGTGAGCCATGGGATTTGAATTCGATGCGGGCACCATCCGCGGCCTCGGCACGCTGGTGGTCGCCATCGCCTTTATCGGCCTGTCGCTGTGGGTGTTCAACAACCGGCGCAATGCGGAATTCGAGCAGGCACGCCTGCTGCCCTTCGCCGATGAACCCTCTCCAACCGACGCTCAAGAAGAGCCTGTAACAAGGAGCAACCGGCCATGACTACCTTTTGGAGTACATGGATCTGCGTACTGACCCTCGGCAGCCTGATCGGCCTGACCTGGCTGTTGTTCGGCACCCGCAAGGGCGAGACCAAGGGCAGCGTCGACCAGACCATGGGCCACGCCTTCGACGGCATCGAGGAATACGACAACCCGCTGCCCCAGTGGTGGTTCATGCTGTTCGCCGGCACCCTGGTGTTTGCCGTCGGCTACCTGATCCTCTACCCGGGCCTGGGTAACTGGAAAGGCGTGCTGCCGGGCTATGAAGACGGCTGGACCTCGTCCAAGGAGTGGGACAAGGAGATGGCCAAGGCTGACACCAAGTTCGGGCCGATCTTCGCCAAATTCTCGGCCATGCCCGTGGAAGAAGTCGCGAAAGACCCGCAAGCGTTGAAAATGGGCGGCCGCCTGTTCGCCTCCAACTGCGCGGTGTGCCACGGCTCGGATGCCAAGGGCGCATTCGGTTTTCCAAACCTGGCCGATAACATCTGGCGTTGGGGCGGTTCGGCCGAAGCGATCAAGACCACCATCCTGAACGGTCGCCACGCGGCCATGCCGGCCTGGGGTGACATGCTGGGCGACGAAGGCGTTAAAAACGTCGCCGCCTATGTGCGCCACGACCTGGCCAAGCTGCCATTGCCGGCGGACAGCACCGCCGACCTGGCCGCTGGCCAGGCCGCGTTCAACACCACCTGCGTGGCCTGCCACGGTCCGCAAGGCCATGGCATGGAAGCCATGGGCGCGCCGAACCTGACCCTGCCCGCCGGTTACATCTACGGCACCAGCCTTGCGCAGTTGCAGCAGACGATTCGCCACGGCCGCCAAGGCCAGATGCCAGCGCAGGAAGTGCTGCAGGGCAATGACAAAGTGCACCTGCTGGCCGCCTACGTTTACAGCTTGTCCCATAACGCTGATGGCGCAACGCCAGAAAGCCCAGCTCAGTAACACCTGACTGCCGCCCCAATTTGGGGCGGCAGCTCTACCCCGCTACGCGACCAAGTGTCGCACCCTTCCAAAGCACACCTTTCCCCTCCTGCCATTCGGGTCTACGCTTCCCTGCACAGCGGACCGGTTCCGGCGTACGCGACGACTATCGTCGCGGCCTGGCAAATTTCCTGTCCACTCGATCAGCTTTCCATTTTGGATTTTGTCCTTACGCTAAACATGGAAAGGGCGCAGAATCTGGCTTGGAACGCCTTGACACAGGTCAGCGTTGCGTTGCATTGGCCCCTCGCTTTCTACATACTTGCGGCCGAATTTTACCTATAAAAAAACCTAAACCGTGGAACCTTAGAATGAGCACAGCAATCAGTCCGACTGCTTATAACTATAAGGTAGTCCGCCAGTTCGCCATCATGACGGTGGTCTGGGGGATCCTTGGCATGGGGCTCGGGGTGTTCATCGCCTCGCAACTGGTTTGGCCGGAATTGAATTTCGGCTTGCCATGGACAACCTTCGGCCGCCTGCGCCCGCTGCACACCAACCTGGTGATCTTCGCCTTCGGCGGATGTGCATTGTTTGCCACCTCCTACTATGTCGTGCAGCGCACCTGCCAGACGCGACTCATCTCCGACGGCCTCGCGGCCTTCACCTTCTGGGGTTGGCAAGCCGTGATCGTCGGCGCCATCGTCACCCTGCCACTGGGCTACACCACCACCAAGGAATACGCCGAGCTGGAATGGCCGATCGCGATTTTGCTCGCCATCGTCTGGGTGACCTACGCAGTGGTGTTCTTCGGCACCATCGTCAAACGCAAGACCAAGCACATCTATGTGGGCAACTGGTTCTACGGTGCCTTCATCCTGGTGACGGCGATGCTGCACATCGTCAACCACGCCTCGTTGCCGGTCAGCCTGTTCAAGTCCTACTCGGCCTACGCCGGTGCGACGGATGCGATGATCCAGTGGTGGTACGGCCACAACGCCGTAGGTTTCTTCCTCACCACCGGTTTCCTGGGGATGATGTACTACTTCGTGCCGAAACAGGCCGAACGGCCTATTTACTCGTATCGCCTGTCCATCGTGCATTTCTGGGCGCTGATCACCCTGTACATCTGGGCCGGCCCGCACCACTTGCACTACACCGCGTTGCCGGACTGGGCGCAGTCCCTCGGCATGGCGATGTCGATCATCCTGCTGGCCCCGAGCTGGGGCGGCATGATCAACGGCATGATGACCCTGTCGGGCGCCTGGCATAAGCTGCGCACCGACCCGATCCTGCGCTTTTTGGTGGTGTCCCTGGCGTTCTACGGCATGTCGACCTTCGAAGGGCCGATGATGGCGATCAAGACCGTCAACTCACTGTCCCACTACACCGACTGGACCATCGGCCACGTACACGCCGGCGCCCTCGGCTGGGTGGCGATGATCTCCATCGGCGCGCTGTACCACATGATCCCCAAACTGTTCGGCCGTGCGCAGATGCACAGTGTCGGGCTGATCAACACGCACTTCTGGCTGGCGACTATCGGCACCGTGCTCTACATCGCCTCGATGTGGGTCAACGGCATCACCCAGGGCCTGATGTGGCGTGCGATCAACGATGACGGCACCCTCACCTACTCCTTCGTCGAAGCGCTGCAAGCCAGCCACCCGGGCTACATCGTCCGCGCCCTGGGCGGTGCGTTCTTTGCCACCGGCATGCTGTTCATGGCCTATAACGTCTGGCGCACCGTGCGTGCCTCCGACCCGGCCGAAGCCGAAGCCGCCGCCAAGATCGCCGTTGTGGGAGCCCACTGATGAAGCATGAAGTAGTCGAGAAGAACATCGGCCTGCTGGCCTTCTTCATGGTCATCGCCGTGAGTATTGGCGGCCTGACCCAGATCGTTCCGCTGTTTTTCCAGGACGTGACCAACAAGCCGGTCGAAGGCATGAAGCCGCGCACCGCCCTTGAACTGGAAGGCCGCGACGTCTACATCGCCAACGGTTGTGTCGGCTGCCACTCGCAGATGATCCGCCCGTTCCGCGCCGAAACCGAGCGCTACGGCCACTACTCGGTCGCCGGTGAAAGCGTGTGGGACCACCCGTTCCTGTGGGGTTCCAAGCGTACCGGCCCGGACCTGGCCCGTGTCGGCGGGCGTTACTCCGATGACTGGCAGCGTGCGCACCTGTACAACCCGCGCAACGTGGTGCCTGAGTCGAAAATGCCGGCGTACCCGTTCCTCGTGGAAAACAAGCTCGACGGCAAGGACACCGCGAAGAAGATGGAAGTCTTGCGCACCCTGGGCGTGCCCTACACCGACGAAGACATCGCCGGTGCAGCCGCAGCCGTGAAGGGCAAGACCGAAATGGACGCATTGGTGGCCTACCTGCAAGGCCTTGGCACCATCATCAAAAGCAAACGGTGATTCTTCATGGATATCGGGATGATTCGTGGCCTGGGCACCGTTGTCGTGATGGTGGCCTTTATCGGCCTGGCGTTGTGGGTGTTCAGCCCCAAGCGCAAGTCGGAGTTTGAAGACGCGACCTTGCTGCCCTTTGCGGATGATCCCGAAGCCATCAAGCACGTCGAGCAAGCTTCTAGGAGTAACAAAGAATGACTACGTTCTGGAGTCTGTACGTCACAGTCCTGAGCCTGGGTACCATCTTCGCCCTGACCTGGCTGCTGCTGTCGACCCGCAAGGGCCAGCGCGCCGAGCAGACCGACGAGACCGTCGGCCACTCGTTCGACGGCATCGAGGAGTACGACAACCCGCTGCCCAAGTGGTGGTTCATGCTGTTCGTCGGCACCATCATCTTTGCCCTCGGCTACCTGGTGCTCTACCCCGGCCTGGGCAATTGGAAAGGCCTGCTGCCGGGCTACAACTACCTCGACAACGACAAGCAAACCCCATTCGCCAACGGCCAGACCGGTTGGACCGGCGTGCACGAATGGGAAAAGGAAATGGCCAGATCGGACGCCAAGTTCGGGCCGATCTTCGCCAAGTTCGCGTCGATGCCAATCGAGGAAGTCGCCAAGGACCCGCAAGCCTTGAAGATGGGCGGTCGCCTGTTCGCCTCCAACTGTTCGGTGTGCCACGGCTCCGACGCCAAGGGCGCCTATGGCTTCCCCAACTTGACCGACGCCGATTGGCGCTGGGGTGGCGAGCCGGCCACCATCAAGGAAACCATCATGAAAGGTCGCCATGCCGTCATGCCGGCCTGGCTGGACATCCTCAAGGAACAAGGTGTCAGCGACGTCGCCGCGTTCGTCGTCACCAACCTCGACGGCCGCAAGCTGCCGGAAGGCGTCAAGGCTGATGTAGCCAACGGCGAGAAACTCTTCGCCGCCAACTGCGTGGCCTGCCACGGCCCGGCCGGCAAAGGCACCCCCGCCATGGGCGCGCCGGACCTGACCCACCCGGGTGCATTCATCTACGGTTCGAGCTTCGCCCAACTGCAGCAGACCATCCGTTGGGGCCGTCAGGGCCAGATGCCTGCGCAGGAGCAACTGCAAGGCAATGACAAGGTGCACTTGCTCGCGGCGTATGTGTACAGCTTGTCCCATGGGGATAAGAAGGCCGAGGAGCAGTAAGGCTCCCGGAAACAAAAAAAGCCCCGCCAGCGCAAGCTGGTGGGGCTTTTTCGTTTCCGAGGCATCGATACCCCCATGGGAAAAGCACTTTGACCACTTGTAGCTTTAAGCTTGTGGCGTGCCAAGACCACGTAGTAACGTAACTACATTCAGCCCGCTCCGGGGAGGCGCACCATGACTATCACCACCATTTCCAGTCGCGAATTCAATCAAGACACAAGCGGTGCCAAAAAAGCCGCTCGCCAAGGCCCGGTTTTTATCACCGATCGCGGCAAGCCTGCCCATGTACTGCTAAGCATTGAGGACTACCAAAAGCTGACAGGTCTCAATGTGGACATCGTTGACCTGCTGGTGATGCCGGAAGCGGCCGATATCGACTTCGAAACCGAACGTGCCGTGATCACTCATCGACCCGTGGACCTCTCTTGATGTATCTACTCGACACCAACGTAATCTCTGAACTTCGTAAACCCCAGGCTGATGCGAATGTGGTCGCCTGGGCCAAAAGTGTCATCGCACCGCGTATGTTTATTTCGGCAATCACTCTGAAAGAATTGGAAACCGGGGTCTTGCGCATTGAGCGGCGAGACCCGGCTCAGGGGAAGGTGTTGCGAACCTGGCTCAAGCGTCATGTGATGCCGGCCTTTGATGCCAGAATCCTACCCGTCGATGCTGCAGTCGCGTTGCGTTGCGCACACTTGCATGTGCCGGACCGCGCCAATGAAAGTGACGCATTAATTGCCGCGACCGCGCTGGTGCATGGGCTCACGGTTGTCACGCGTAACGTCAGCGACTTCAAATCCAGCGGCGTTCCACTGATCAATCCTTGGGACGAATGACCGCCTCCCCCACAAAAACCGTCCATACTTCCCAAGTCAATTGATCCAGATCACGTACACCATCAATTGATTTCCCCCAACGCGACCAAAGGTCGCACCCTTTGAGCGCCACCGGGGGCGTATCATTACGCCACTGCAACACCCTTAATTTGACCCCGGTTGGCACGTACTGGCCGAGGCAAATCTCCACCGCCGTGGGATGCAATGATGAGCAACCAGATACCGGTACATGACGTTACCCCGCCTGCCAAAAACTCGAATCCATCCGTCGATCTCTACGCGTCGCGAGAGAAAATCTACACCCGTGCCTTCACCGGCCTGTTCCGCAACCTGCGCATGCTCGGCGGCGCCGGTCTGTTCCTGCTCTACTTCGGCACGGTGTGGCTGAACTGGGGTGGTCACCAGGCAGTGTGGTGGAACCTGCCGGAACGTAAGTTCTTTATTTTTGGCGCGACCTTCTGGCCCCAGGACTTCATCCTGCTCTCGGGCATCCTGATCGTCGCGGCATTTGGCCTGTTCTTTATCACGGTGTACGCCGGCCGCGTGTGGTGTGGTTATACCTGCCCGCAAAGCGTGTGGACGTGGATCTTCATGTGGTGCGAAAAGGTCACCGAAGGCGACCGCAACCAGCGCATCAAGCTGGACAAGGCGCCGATGGGCGCCAACAAGTTCCTGCGCAAATTCAGCAAGCACACCCTGTGGCTGTTGATCGGTTTTGTCACCGGCATGACCTTCGTCGGCTACTTCTCGCCGATCCGCGAACTGGTGTTCGACTTCTTCACCGGCCAGGCCGATGGTTGGTCGTATTTCTGGGTTGGCTTCTTCACCCTCGCCACCTATGGCAACGCCGGTTGGCTGCGTGAACAGGTGTGCATCTACATGTGCCCGTACGCGCGCTTCCAGAGCGTGATGTTCGACAAGGACACCCTGATCGTCTCCTACGACCCACGTCGCGGCGAAGTGCGTGGCCCGCGTAAAAAAGGTACCGACTACCAGGCCCAGGGCCTGGGCGACTGCATCGACTGTACGATGTGCGTACAGGTATGCCCCACCGGTATCGACATCCGCGACGGCCTGCAAATCGAGTGCATCGGTTGCGCCGCCTGTATCGATGCCTGCGACAACATCATGGACAAGATGGAGTACCCGCGGGGCCTGATCAGCTACACCACCGAGCACAACCTGTCCGGGCAGAAAACCCACAAGTTGCGTCCACGCCTGATCGGTTATGCCCTGGTGTTGCTGGCGATGATCAGCCTGTTGGCCGCCGCGTTTTTCATGCGTTCGCTGGTGGGCTTCGATGTGAGCAAAGACCGCGTGCTGTACCGCGAAAACGCCGAAGGCCGCATCGAAAACGTCTACAGCCTGAAGATCATGAACAAGGACCAGCGCGATCACACCTACGTGCTCGACGCCGCCGGCCTGCCGGACCTCAAGCTGCAAGGTCGACGTGAAATCAAAGTGGCGGCGGGCGATATCGTCAGCATGCCGGTGGAGCTGTCGAGTGCACCGGAGCAACTGCCGTCGAGTACCAACGAGGTGACGTTCATCCTCAAGGATGCCGATGACGCCAGTGTCCATATTGAAGCCAAGAGCCGATTCATCGGCCCCCAGGTTCGTTAAATAGAAAGCTTCGTTAATAGAGAGCAGAACAATGCCCGTAGCCACTGCCGCAAGCCCTTGGTACAAGCACCTCTGGCCCTGGATCATCATTGGGATCCTGGCCTGCTCGGTGACCTTGACCTTGTCCATGGTGACCATCGCGGTGAACAACCCGGACAACCTGGTCAACGACAACTACTACGAGGCCGGCAAAGGCATCAACCGCTCCCTGGACCGCGAGCGGCTGGCCCAGACCCTGCAACTGCGCGCCAAGCTGCACCTGGATGAGCTGACCGGCGAAGTCGAGCTGCAACTCACCGGCTACAGCAACCCCAACACCCTGGAACTGAACCTGATCTCCCCGACCCAGCCAGAGAAGGATCGCAAGATCAACCTGATCCGCAGCGACAGCGAACCGGGGCGCTACATCGGCCAGGTCACCGACAAGGTCGAAGGCCGCCGCTTCGTGGAATTGCTGGGTGTGGAAGGCGACAAGACCTGGCGCCTGTTCGAGGAAGAAGAAGTCAGCCACGACAAGGACTTGCTGCTGGGTGATGAACCGTTGCTGGGTGCTGAAGACCTGAAAAAATAGCAGCGCCCATGACCAGCCCAACCCCCTGCTACCACTGCGCCCTGCCCGTCCCGTCCGGCAGTCGGTTCACCGCCGTGATCCTCGGCGAGCGCCGCGAGCTGTGCTGCCCCGGCTGCCAGGCCGTGGCCGAAGCGATTGTGGCCGGTGGGCTGGAAAGCTATTACCAGCACCGCAGCGAAGCCTCGGCCAACCCCGAGACGCTGCCGGTGCAACTGGTGGACGAACTGGCGCTGTATGACCGCGCCGACGTGCAAAAACCCTTCGTGCACCATGAGGGCGACCTCGCCGAAACCACCCTGTTGATGGAAGGCATCAGTTGCGCCGCCTGTGGCTGGTTGATCGAAAAACACCTACGCAGCCTGCCCGCCGTGGCCGAGGCGCGGCTGAACCTGTCCAACCATCGCCTGCAGGTGCGCTGGGCCGACGGGCAATTGCCGTTGAGCCAGGTGCTCAGTGAACTGCGCCATATCGGCTACGCCGCCCACCCGTATCAAGCCGACCGCGCGGCCGAGCAACTGGCCAGCGAAAACCGCCTGGCCCTGCGCCAGTTGGGGGTCGCCGGATTGCTGTGGTTCCAGGCGATGATGGCAACCATGGCCACCTGGCCGGAATTCAATATCGACCTGAGTCCCGAACTGCATGTGATCCTGCGCTGGGTGGCGATGTTTCTGACAACGCCCATCGTGTTCTACAGCTGCGCGCCCTTCTTCAAGGGTGCCATGCGCGATCTGCGCACCCGCCACCTGACCATGGACGTGTCGGTATCCCTGGCGATTGGCGGGGCTTACCTGGCCGGGATCTGGACCGCGATCACCGGCGTGGGCGAGTTGTATTTCGATGCGGTGGGCATGTTTGCGCTGTTCCTGCTGGCCGGTCGGTACCTGGAGCGCCGCGCCAGGGAACGTACGGCCGCCGCCACCGCGCAGTTGGTCAACCTGCTGCCCGCTTCATGCCTGCGCCTCAAAGGTGACGGTCAGAGCGAACGTATTCTGTTGAGCGAACTGGCACTCGGCGACCGCGTGCTGGTGCATCCGGGCGCGGTTCTGCCGGCCGATGGGGTGATCCTCGACGGCCGGTCCAGCATCGATGAGTCGCTGCTCACCGGTGAGTACCTGCCGCTACCGCGCCACACCGGCGACGCCGTCACCGCCGGCACCCTGAACGTGGAGGGAGCGCTGACCGTCGAAGTACGCGCCTTGGGCCACGAGACCCGCCTGTCCGCCATCGTGCGCCTGCTGGAACGGGCCCAGGCCGAGAAGCCGCGCCTGGCGCAGATCGCCGACCGCGCCGCGCAGTGGTTCCTGCTGGGCTCGCTGATTGCTGCGGCAGTGATCGGCCTGCTGTGGTGGCAGTTGGATTCATCGCGGGCATTCTGGATCGTGCTGGCGATGCTGGTCGCGACCTGCCCCTGTGCGCTGTCCCTGGCCACGCCGACCGCCCTGACCGCCGCGACGGGTACCCTGCACAAGCTCGGGCTATTGCTGACCCGTGGCCATGTGCTCGAAGGCCTGAACCAGATCGACACGGTGATTTTCGACAAAACCGGCACCCTCACCGAAGGCCGCCTGGCGCTGAAAGCGATCCGCCCCCTGACCGCCCTGAACAGCGACGAGTGCCTGGGCCTCGCCGCCGCCCTGGAAAACCGCTCCGAGCACCCGATTGCCCGTGCTTTCGGCCGTGCGCCTCTGGCCGCTGACGAGGTGCTCAGTTCCCCCGGCCTCGGCCTGGAAGGGCGTGTCGGCAGCCGCCAGTTGCGCATCGGCCAGCCGGGGTTTGTCTGCGCACTCAGCGGTT
Organism: Pseudomonas sp. MIACH; assembly: GCF_001269925.1. Lineage (GTDB taxonomy): Bacteria > Pseudomonadota > Gammaproteobacteria > Pseudomonadales > Pseudomonadaceae > Aquipseudomonas. The sequence continues at coordinate 107,375 of NZ_LHVO01000033.1, read as the reverse complement.
GCCCGATCCCTGCCGCCCCGGAGGAGGCCGGCCAATGGCTGCTGCTGGGCGACCGCGACGGCGCCCTTGCCTGGTTCGTGCTTGACGACCGTCTGCGCAGCGATGCCCCCGCGTTGTTGGCCGCCTGCAAGGCGCGCGGTTGGCGCACCCTGCTGCTGTCGGGGGACAGTTCGCCGATGGTCGCCAGCGTCGCCGCTGAACTGGGCATTGATGAAGCCCACGGCGGCCTGCGCCCCGACGACAAGCTGCAGGCGCTGCAACAACTGCGCAGGGAAGGCCGCAAGGTGCTGATGCTTGGCGACGGTGTCAACGATGTGCCCGTGCTGGCCGCCGCCGACATCAGCGTGGCCATGGGCTCGGCCACCGACCTGGCCAAGACCAGCGCCGATGCGGTGCTGCTGTCCAATCGCCTCGACGCGCTGGTGCAGGCCTTTAGCCTGGCGCGACGCACCCGCCGGGTAATCATTGAAAACCTGCTGTGGGCCGGGCTGTACAATGGCCTTATGTTGCCGTTTGCGGCCCTTGGCTGGATCACCCCGATCTGGGCGGCCATCGGCATGTCCCTCAGTTCGTTGACCGTGGTGCTCAACGCCCTGCGCCTGACTCGCCTGCCGAGTGCGCAGGCCACCAGCGCCCCTTTGGTAACCCGTCCGCTGCCGGCTTGAGCCGCGCGGGCATGGAGTGCAGATGCCAGCTCTATACGTGATGATTCCGGCGGCGCTGCTGTTAGTGGGCGTGGCCATCTACATCTTCTTCTGGGCGGTGGACAGCGGCCAGTACGACGACCTCGACGGCCCGGCCCACAGCGTGCTGTTCGACGACCAGGATCCGAACCACCTCGCGGCCGTCGACGAAGCCAACGGCCCCGAGCAACCGCCCACGCCCAAAGACCCACCCCATGCTTGAGCTGGCGCCGCTGCTGGTTTCCGCGCTGATCCTCGGCCTGCTGGGCGGCGGCCATTGCCTGGGCATGTGCGGCGGGCTGATGGGCGCGCTGACCCTGGCGATTCCCAAGGAGCAACGTAGCCGCCGGTTCCGCCTGTTGCTGGCGTACAACCTGGGACGCATCCTCAGCTATGCCACGGCCGGGTTATTGATTGGCCTGGCCGGCTGGGCCGTGGCCAACAGCCCGGCGGCCCTGTTCATGCGCGTGCTCGCCGGATTATTGCTGATCTGCATGGGCCTGTACCTGGCCGGCTGGTGGAGCGGCCTGACCCGCATCGAAAGCCTCGGACGCGGCCTGTGGCGCTATATACAGCCCGTCGCCAACCGTTTGCTGCCGGTGTCCAGCCTACCGCGCGCATTGCTGCTGGGCGCGCTGTGGGGCTGGTTGCCGTGCGGGCTGGTCTACAGCACCCTGCTGTGGGCCGCCAGCCAGGGCAATGCGCTGGACAGTGCGTTGCTGATGCTGGCTTTTGGCTTAGGCACGTGGCCGGTACTGCTGGCGACCGGGTTGGCGGCCGAACGCGTGACCGCGTTATTGCGCAAGCGCAGCGTGCGTATGGCCGGTGGCCTGCTGGTGATTATTTTCGGTCTCTGGACCCTGCCAGGTCCGCACCAGCACTGGCTGATGGGCCACTAAAAGGCTATGTGGCATAGCGCCGCTCCCCGTTGATGCAAATCAACATGCCATACCGGCCACGCCCCTAGACTCGGCCTACCAGCCTATCCGGGGAATGCCCGCATGCTCGACGCCATTCGTTGGGACACCGATCTGATTCACCGCTACGACCTGGCGGGACCGCGCTACACGTCCTACCCCACCGCCGTACAATTCGACAGCCAGGTCGGCACCTTCGACCTGCTCCACGCCCTGCGCGAAAGCCGCAAGGCCACGCGACCGTTGTCGCTGTATGTGCATGTGCCGTTCTGCGCGAACATTTGCTACTACTGCGCGTGCAACAAGGTGATCACCAAGGACCGCGGTCGCGCCCAGGCCTATCTGCAACGCCTGGAGCAGGAGATTCAGTTGGTGGCCTGCCACCTCGATCCGAAACAGTCGGTTGAACAACTGCACTTCGGCGGTGGCACCCCGACCTTTCTCAGCCACGACGAACTGCGTCAGGTCATGGGCAGCCTGCGCCAGCACTTCAACCTGCTCGACGATGACTCCGGCGACTACAGCATCGAGATCGACCCCCGCGAAGCTGACTGGGCGACCATGGGGCTGCTGCGGGAACTGGGCTTCAACCGCGTGAGTATCGGCCTGCAAGACCTCGACCCCGAGGTGCAGCGCGCGGTCAACCGCCTGCAAAGCCTGGAAGAAACCCGTGCGGTGATCGACGCGGCGCGCACCCTGCAATTTCGCTCGATCAATATCGACCTGATCTACGGCCTGCCCAAGCAGACGCCGATCAACTTCGCGCGCACCGTGGAGGAAGTGATCAAGCTGCAGCCGGACCGTCTGTCGGTGTTCAACTACGCGCATTTGCCGGAGCGCTTCATGCCCCAGCGAAGGATCAACAGCGAGGATTTGCCGTCGCCGGAATCCAAGCTGCTCATGCTGCAAACCACCATCGAACAATTGACCCAAGCGGGCTATCGCTACATCGGCATGGACCACTTCGCCTTGCCGGACGACGAACTGGCCGTCGCCCAGGAGGACGGCACCCTGCAGCGCAATTTCCAGGGCTACACCACCCATGGCCATTGCGACCTGATCGGGCTTGGCGTATCAGCCATCAGCCAGATCGGCGACCTGTATTGCCAGAACAGCAGCGACCTCAACGGTTATCAGACCGCCCTGGCCAGCGCGCAGCTGGCGACCAGCCGTGGCTTGGTCTGCACCACGGACGATCGGTTACGGCGGGAAGTGATTCAGCAGTTGATCTGCAATTTCAGCCTGGACTTCGAACCGATAGAACAGGCGTTCACGATAGATTTTCGCGGGTATTTCGACGAAGTCTGGCCACAACTGGAGGTGATGGCCGAGGACGGCCTGATCGAGTTGGATGCCCAAGGCATTCGCGTGCTGCCCGCCGGACGGCTGCTGGTGCGTTCGGTATGCATGGTGTTCGACGCGTACCTGGAGCATCAGAACCGGCAGCGGTTTTCGCGGGTGATCTAGTTACATCGACAACGAAGCGGCTTTGAGCGCGTCATCGGCGCTCATGGTTTTCATCGCTTTGGCCAGGGAGGTCTGGGCCGTCATCAAGCCTGCCTGCAAGGAACTGATGGCGCCCTGCACACTGGCGGTCTTGGCCCGAGCCTGTTCCGGGGTCAAGCTTTTGTCAGCCGCGATCGCCTGGAGCTCAGCCATTTTCTCGGCGATCTGCTGTTTCAGTTTACGGATCATTTTCAGCACTTCTTTGACGCTATCGTCCAGGCCGCTGTCGTCGATATCGGCATTCGCGCTTTTGCTCGCACCGGCCGCCTTGAACGCTTCACCGGAAATAGTCACCGTAACCCCTTCAACCACTTTGGTTTCAGGCGCGGTCGCGGACGGAGTTTCCTTGGCCGTGGCAGTGGGCTTTGCGTCCGGCACGCTGGGTACACGGATGGCAGGGTTGTAAGCCGCGATAACAGACATGGTCCAAGCTCCGACGGATAGATGTGCCCCTTGTATCGGCATCGATACAAAAAGCTTTATACCGCTGCCTGTTTTTTGTACACGCTGGCCTCCCCTCCCCCCAGTGCGGTACCCTTACGTCTTATGTGTGTTTTCCCACAAGGATCTAAGAAATGTCCGAGCCAGTCAAACTGCGCGCTCACAGCCAGGCTCACTGCAAGGATTGCAGCCTGGCCCCCCTCTGCCTGCCACTTTCGCTGAATCTGGAAGACATGGAAGCGTTGGACGAGATCGTTAAACGTGGTCGCCCGCTCAAGAAAGGCGAGTTTCTGTTTCGCCAGGGCGACAAGTTCGATTCCGTCTATGCAGTACGTTCGGGCGCGCTGAAGACCTTCAGCCTGAGCGACGGCGGCGAAGAGCAGATCACCGGCTTCCACCTGCCCAGCGAGTTGGTCGGGTTATCGGGCATGGACACCGAGATTCACCCGGTGTCGGCCCAGGCCCTGGAGACCACATCGGTGTGCGAAATCCCCTTCGAGCGCCTGGACGAACTGGCCCTGCAACTGCCACAACTGCGCCGTCAGCTGATGCGGGTGATGAGCCGCGAGATTCGTGACGACCAGCAGATGATGTTGCTGCTGTCGAAGAAAACCGCCGACGAGCGCATCGCGACCTTCCTGGTCAACCTGTCGGCGCGGTTCCGTGCCCGTGGGTTCTCGGCCAACCAGTTCCGCCTGAGCATGTCGCGCAACGAAATCGGCAATTACCTGGGCCTGGCGGTGGAAACCGTGTCCCGCGTATTTACCCGCTTCCAGCAGAACGACCTGCTGGCCGCCGAAGGCAAAGAAGTGCACATCCTCGACCCGATCCAACTGTGCGCACTGGCCGGTGGTTCTTTAGAAGGCTGATGCAGACACTTGCGGCCGCGCCAATCGACGAGGCCGCAGGTATACTTCGAGTCCGTTTTCCGCCCAGGACTCTTCGACGATGACTTTCGATTCGTTCGACATCAAATCCCTGATCCGCCCCGTCATCGACTTCCCCAAGCCTGGGGTGATCTTTCGTGACATCACGCCCCTGTTCCAATCGCCCAAGGCCCTGCGCCTGGTGGCGGACACCTTTGCCCATCGCTACGTCGAGGCTGACTTCAGCCATATCGGCGCGATGGATGCGCGAGGCTTCCTGATCGGTTCGATCATCGCCTATCAACTGAACAAGCCGCTGATCCTGTTCCGCAAGCAGGGCAAGCTGCCGGCTGACGTGCTGTCCGAGGGTTACCAGACCGAATATGGCGAAGCATTCCTGGAAGTGCACGCCGACAGCCTGTGCGAGGGTGATTCAGTGCTGATGTTCGATGACCTGATCGCCACGGGCGGTACCTTGATCGCGGCGGCGAACCTGGTACGGCGCATGGGGGCGAAGATCTTTGAAGCGGCGGCGATCATTGATCTGCCGGAACTGGGAGGCTCGCAGCGCCTGGAAGATATGGGGATTCCCACTTTTTGCCTGACGCAGTTTGCGCTGACCGAACGGTAACGGTTGCCCGGACTGACGCTGCCGGGGGCAAGCCCGCCCTCACAACCCCATCTGCTTGCTGATGATTTCATTCATCACTTCGCGGGTGCCGCCGCCGATGGACAGGATGCGGTTGTCGCGATACAGCCGCTCCACCAGGCTGCCGCGCATGTAGCCCTGGCCGCCCAGGATCTGCACGGCGTCATAGGTGACGCGGTCGGCGGTGTCGGTGGCGAGGTTCTTGGCCATCGAGATCTCCTTGATCACACTGATGCCAGCGGCCATTTTCGCCGCCTGGCGGTAGGTGAACTCCCGCGAGACTTCCACCGCGGTGGCCATTTCCGCCAGGCGATGCTTGAGCACCTGGAATTTGCCGATAGGCTTGCCGAACGCTTCGCGCTGGGTGGCCCATTTGAGACTTTCCTCCAAGGCCATCTGCGCAGTCATATTGGCCATAAGGGCCAAAGCCAGGCGCTCGCTCTGGAAGTTACCCATGATGCAGGCAAAGCCCATGTTCTCGGCGCCGATCAGGTTGCCGACGGGCACGCGGCAATCGTCGAAGAACAATTCAGCGGTGTCCGACGCCCACCAGCCCATTTTCTTCAGCGGTTGGCCGACGGTGAAACCCGCAGTGCCCTTCTCGATCAGCAACAGGCTGATGCCGCCAAAGCCCGGTGCGCCAGTGCGTACGGCCACGGTATAGAAGTCGGCACGGATGCCGCTGGTGATAAAGGTCTTGCTGCCGCTGACCCGGTAATGCTCCCCGTCGCGGACGGCGCGGGTGTGCAGGTTGGCCACGTCGGAGCCGCCGCTGGGCTCGGTAACCGCCAGGGCGATGATCTTCTCCCCCGACAGCACCAGGGGCGCCACCCGCTCGCGCACCTCAGGCCGCGCCCATTTGACGACAGGCGGCAAGCCAATATCCAGCGAGCCCAACCCTGCGACCACGCCGCCGGAACCGCAGCGCATCAACTCCTCGCTGGCGGCCACCTTGGCGAACAGATCACCTTCGTGACTGCCGCCCAGCGCTTCGGGGTAGCCAATACCGAGTACCCCGGCCGCCCCCGCCTTGAGGTACAACTCACGGGGAAAGCTTTCCGCCTCCTCCCACTGCTCGACGTCCGGCAACACCTCGCGCTCGACGAAACGACGCACGCTGTCGCGGACCAATTGGTGGCTGGGGTCGAAGTAGTCCTGATAGGCAGACATCGGCAAGCTCCACGGTGAGGTGGAGCGAAATTACCAAGCGCTTGCTTGGTTATCAAGCCATGCGCAAATCAAATGTGGGAGGGGGCAAGCCCAATCCCACATTGATTTGTGCTGATCGTTAGAGGGCGATGGGTTTTCGGCCGGCGAAGGAATGCGCCAACGTGCCGCCGTCCACCAGCTCCAACTCGCCACCCAGCGGCACGCCATGGGCGATGCGCGAAGTGACCAGGCCTTTGTTGCTCAGCAGTTGGGCGATGTAATGCGCGGTGGCTTCACCTTCCACGGTCGGGTTGGTGGCCAGGATCACCTCGGTAAAGGTGCCCTGCTCTTCAATCCGCGCAACTAACTGCGGAATGCCGATGGCCTCCGGTCCCAGGCCATCGAGCGGCGAGAGGTGGCCCTTGAGCACAAAGTAGCGCCCGCGATAACCGGTCTGCTCCACCGCGTACACGTCCATCGGCCCTTCTACCACGCACAGCAGCGTGTCGTCGCGGCGCGGGTCGGCGCATTGCGGGCAGAGCTCTTCTTCGGTGAGGGTACGGCACTGGCGGCAGTGGCCCACCCCAGTCATGGCCTGGCTCAGGGCCTGGGCCAACCGTGTACCGCCACTGCGATCACGCTCCAGCAGTTGCAGCGCCATGCGTTGGGCGGTTTTCTGGCCGACACCCGGCAGGGTGCGCAGGGCGTCGATCAGTTGGCGAATCAGGGGGCTGAAGCTCATGGGCGAATGGTCCGACAAAACAACGAGACGCGGTTTATACCCGCGCCCCGGATTAGCGTCAAATGGTCAATCCTGCGCGACCCGCACCACCAACTTGCCGAAGTTACGCCCCTCCAGCAAACCGATAAAGGCTTCGGGCGCCTGCTCCAGGCCCTCCACCACGTCTTCGCGAAACTTGATCTTGCCATCGCGCACCCACGGCGCCATGGCGCTGAGGAACTCGGGCTGGCGATCACCGTAGTCGTCAAACACGATAAAGCCCTGGATCCGCACGCGCTTGGTCAGCAAGGTACGCTGCAGCGCCGGCAAACGATCCGGCCCGCTGGGGGCTTCGTGGGCGTTATAGCCGGCGATCAGGCCGCACAGCGGAATACGGGCCCTGGGGTTGAGCAAAGGCACCACCGCATCGAAGACCTTGCCGCCGACGTTCTCAAAGTAGATGTCCACGCCCTTGAAGCACGCCTGGGCCAAGTCATCGGCAAACGTCGAGCTCTTGTGGTCGATGCAGGCATCAAAGCCCAGTTCGTCCACCACGTAGCGGCACTTGTCGGCACCGCCCGCAATCCCGACCACACGCAGGCCCTTGAGCTTGGCCACCTGGCCGACCACCGAACCCACGGCGCCGGACGCTGCGGCCACTACCAGGGTTTCACCGGCCTTGGGCTGGCCGATGTCCATCAGGCCCATGTACGCGGTCATGCCTGGCATGCCCAGCACACCGAGCGCCATGGAAGGGCTGGCCAGGCCGTTAGGCACGGGGACCAGGTTACGGCCGTCGGAAATGCTGTGGCTCTGCCAACCGGTGGCGCCCACGACCAGGTCACCCACCTCGAACTTAGGATTACGCGACTGCTCGATACGGCTGACAGCGCCACCGGTCATCACCTCGTCGATTTCCACCGGCGCCGCGTAGGAAGGTGCGTCGCTCATGCGCCCGCGCATGTAGGGGTCAAGGGACAGGTACAGGGTCTTCAGCAGGACCTGGCCGTCTGCCAACTCCGGCAAGGTCACCCGTTCCAGGCGGAAGTTTTCCGGGGTGGGGGCGCCTTGGGGGCGTGAGACCAGGACAATGCGCTGGTTCAATGTCGGTTCTTGAGGCATGAAGGGGCTCCTTTATCGAATACATCGGTACAGGGTGCAGACCATGCGTGCCGTGCCAGGGTTCGATCGGATTGGCACAAACAAAAATGCCAGGCACGGGGCCTGGCATTGGAGTCTAGCTAAAACCTGCCGATCAGAACGGCAGCTTCATGCCCGGTGGCAGTTGCATGCCAGCGGTCACGCCGGACATTTTGTCCTGGCTGTTGGCTTCGATCTTGCGCACCGCGTCGTTGACCGCCGCAGCAAACAGCGCTTCGAGCATTTCCAGGTCATCTTCGCCCACGCCTGGCAATACGCTTGGGTCGATGCTCACGCGCTTGATGTCGTGACGCCCGGTCATCACGACGCTGACCATATCGCCACCGGCCTTACCGGTGACTTCGGCGTTGGCCAGTTCTTCCTGCATCTTGGCCATCTTTTCCTGCATCTGCTGTGCCTGCTTCATCAGGCCGGCCATGCCACCTTTCATCATGGGAATTACCTCAAAAGTACGTGGATCAATGAGTAGCCCGGTGTCAGGACGCCTGGGGCACCGGGGCTTCGACAGGTTCAATAGTATCGTGACGCACGACCGCGCCGAACTGTTGCATCATTTGCTGGATAAGCGGATCGCCGTGGATCGAGTCCTCAGCCTCACGCTGGCGATTGATACGCCGACGGGTGGCAGCCTGGGCCGGGGTCTCCTGCTCGGGCTTGATCAACTCGATAGTGATGGTCAGCGTGCGCTCATGGTACTGGTTCAGGGCATCGTTGAGGCGCCGTTGCTGGGTCGCGTTGAACAGCGCGCTGTGGGCCGGGTCCAGGTGCAACAGCCAGTGGTCGCCGTCGATGGCGATCAGGGTGCAGTTGGCGGCGATGCTGCCGGTCATGCCGGAAATCGGCAGTTTCGGGAACAGCTCCAGCCATTGCAGGGCCAGGCCGGTGGCCGGCGCAGCAGCAGGTTCTGCCTCGGGCTCCGGGGCCGGTTCGGCGGTGTGCTCGCTGGCCAGGTCGTCCAGGTAGCTGTAGGCCGAATCCATGTCCGGCTCAATGTAATCTTCGTCCAGCGGCGGTTCGTCGTCGAGGTCGATGCCCGGGATTGCGGCTTCGACCTGGGCGACGGTCGGCTCGGGCACCGGAGCCGACACCCACTCAGGCGCGGCCGGCACCACGCTGTCCGGCGTCGGTGCCGGCATCGGCGTCAACTCGGGCTGCTCGCCGGTGGTTTCCAGTACGGGCTCGACGTAAGGCTGCTGCTCGACTTCAGCCTCGGCCTCGGCTTCTACCGGGGCGTTCCAGGGCAGGTCGACCACAGGCTCGGGCTCGACAACCGGCTCAGGCGCAGCCACGGGGGCTGGCTCAGGCGTCGGCTCAACGGGGGCAGCAACCACTGGCGCGACCACCGCCACGCCAGCCACTGGTTTGGCGGAATCAACTGTGGCCTGGCTGATCCCCACTGGCTTTAGCGGCTGTCTCGGCGCCTCGGCCGAATCCGCCGGTCGGAACGCCAGCATCCGCAGCAGGACCATCTCGAAGCCTCCGCGCGGGTCCGGTGCCAAAGGCAAGTCGCGACGACCGATCAGGCCCATCTGGTAGTAGAACTGCACGTCTTCGGCCGGCAACGCCTGGGCCAGGGCCAACACGCGGTCGCGGTCGCCATGGCCGTTGTCGACACCTTCCGGCAACGCCTGGGCGATAGCGACGCGGTGCAACACATTGAGGATTTCCGAGAGCACGCCGTTCCAGTCCGGACCTTGCTCCGACAGGTGGCGCACCGCTTCGAGCAACGCCTTGGCATCGCCCTCGATCAGCGCGTGCAGCACGTCGAACACCTGGCCGTGGTCGAGAGTGCCGAGCATGGCGCGCACATCGGCGGCCATGACCTTGCCTTCACCAAAGGCGATGGCCTGGTCGGTGAGGCTCATGGCATCGCGCATCGAACCATCGGCGGCGCGGCCGAGCAGCCACAGTGCGTCATCTTCGAACGGTACGTTCTCGACGCCCAGCACGTGGGTCAAATGCTCCACCACGCGCTCGGGGGTCATGTTTTTCAGGGAGAACTGCAGGCACCGCGACAGGATCGTTGCAGGAAGTTTCTGCGGGTCGGTGGTGGCCAGGATGAATTTGACGTAGGGCGGCGGCTCTTCCAGGGTTTTCAACAAAGCGTTGAAGGAATGGCTGGAGAGCATGTGCACTTCGTCGATCAGGTAGACCTTGAAGCGTCCACGGCTCGGCGCGTACTGCACGTTGTCGAGCAGCTCGCGGGTGTCTTCGACCTTGGTGCGGCTCGCGGCGTCGATCTCGATCAGGTCGACGAAACGCCCTTCGTCGATCTCGCGGCACACCGAGCAGGTGCCGCAGGGCGTCGAAGTGATACCGGTTTCACAGTTCAGGCATTTGGCGATGATGCGCGCAATGGTGGTCTTGCCCACCCCCCGGGTACCGGTGAACAGGTAGGCGTGGTGCAGCCGTTGGCTGTCCAAGGCATTGATCAGAGCCTTGAGCACATGGGTCTGGCCGACCATTTCGCGGAACGAGCGCGGACGCCATTTACGTGCAAGAACCTGATAACTCATCGAAAACCGTCGCAACTGGGAAGCGGGAGCCGGTAATGCTAGCGGAGCAAGGGGGAAATTGCATCCGGCACGCTCGTCTAATCTGACTAAGCTCTGCTGATTGGCCCCGAAAAGGCCTGAACCCGGAGAGTGTATGCGCGTAGTCCTGGGCACTTTATGGATGATGACCACGGCTTGCCTGGCGGCGCCTGCACCGCTGCGTTTCTCGGTTTCCGACAGCTGGGCGATGCCCATGGTGCAACTGGAGGACGGCCGGCCCACCCAAGGCATTTTATATGACCTGATGTTGAGCCTGGCCACCCAGGTCGGTCGGCCAGCGCAGTTCCACGTACTGGCGCGGGCGCGTATCTCGACGGCCATGCAAAATGGCGATATAGACGTGCGCTGTTACGTCACCCAGGCCTGGTTCGAAAATATGTCCGGCGATTACACCTGGAGCATCCCGCTGATGGTGCAGCGCAACCTGCTGGTCAGTACCCAGGAGCCCGTGCAGCCGGTGCAGGCGAGCAAGTTGGCGCCCCAATCGATCGGGACCGTGCTCAACTATCGCTACACCAGCCTCGACCCGCTGTTTGCCAGCGGCCAACTGGCCCGTGACGATGCGCGCAGCGAAGAGCAGGTGCTGCAAAAACTGGTGGCCGGACGTTTCAAGTTTGCGGTGAGCAACGAATGGATACTCGACCGTTTCAACCAGCGCATGCCGGTGGGCAAGAAGCTGCATAAGGTCGCGGTAATTGATGAGCAGAAGATCGGCTGCACCGTGCGCAATGACCCCGACGTACCAGTGCAACGGATCCTGCGCACCCTGCTGCGAATGAAAATGTCCGGCGAGATCGATGAAATCATCAAGCTGTACACCGGCGAGACTCCTGACAAGAACTGACAGTGCGGCCTTATAGACTCAGCGCTCTCAAACGCCCGTTCTCAAGGAGCCCGCATGAATACCGTCGCCCATTACTTCCTGTTGTACGTCGACAGCCCGGCCACCAGCGCCAACTTCTATAGTCGCCTGCTGGACAAGCCACCGGTGGAGCTCAACCCGACGTTTGCCCTGTTCATTCTCGACAATGGCGTAAAGCTGGGGCTGTGGTCACGTCACACCGTGGAGCCGGCGGCGCAGTTCACGGGGGGTGGCGGTGAAGTGGGTTTCTCGCTGCCCGACACGGCGGCCGTGGACGCGCTGCACGACCTATGGGTCGAGCGAGGCGCCCGGATTGTCCAATCACCGACGGCTTTGGATTTCGGCTACACCTTTGTCGCCCAGGACCTCGATGGCCACCGCTTGCGCGCGTTTAGCCTGAACGACTGACCGCCAGCGCCCCTCCAGGCTGATGGCCGCCACACTGGCCAGCACGATCACAGCGCCCAGCATCACCTGCAAGGCGATGTGTTCGCCCAGCAATGTCGCGGCCATCAGCATCGCCACTGGCGGGATCAGGTACATCGCCACCGACGCGCGACTGACCTCCACATGTTTCAACACGTACCCCCAGGCCAGATACGCCAAGGCGCTGGGAAAAATACCGAGCACCAGCACCGCCCCGTTCTCCGCCAACGGCGCCTGCACCACCGCAGCAGACAGGCCCGGCAGGTTCACACACAGCATCAGGGTGCCGGCCCACACCATGTAGCACGCCATGGTCAACGGACTGTAACGGTGGGCATAGTGTTTCTGCAGAGCGAAATACACGCTCCACGACACCGCCGCCAGCAGGATCAACAAGCCACGCGGGTCGATCTCTCCCAGACCCTGATCCCCCCAGATCACCACCACTACGCCGAGCAGCCCCAGCAATACGCAGCCCCAGCGCCAGGCGCTGACCCGCTCCTTCAAGCAGAAAAACGCGATCAGCACACTGAACAGCGGCGCCGACTGCGCGAGCACGCTGGACGCCGCCGCCGTTACCCATTGCTGTCCGTAATTGATCGCAGTGTGATGCAGGAACACGCCGAAGAACCCCAACACCAGCAACCAGGGCACATCGCGCAGGTGCGGTCGGCCGATGCCCATCACCAGCGCCACACCGCCCATGAACACCGACGCAATCAAAAACCTTAACAACGCCAATTGGCCGGGGCTGTAGCTGTGCAGCCCCATGTGCACGCCAATCGGCGAATAGGCCCAACACAGGATGACGCTGGCGATGACTAGCGTAAGCTTTACGGGTGAAGGGCTATTCATCGACGGCGTCCAGAAACTGGGAAGGAGTGCCGTCAGTCTTGGCCCGAGTAAGGCGCAGGACAATTAACCGTTTCTGACTTCTGCAATCACTGGAACTGAGCAATGGAACTGGCCCAACTGAAAATGGTGCGAGCCGTGGCGCAAACCGGCAGCGTGGCCCAAGCAGCTGTAATGCTGCATTGCGTGCCGTCCAACGTCACCACGCGCATCAAGCAGCTGGAAGGTGAGCTGGGCACCCCCCTATTCATCCGCGCCGGGCGTGGGCTGGCCATCAGTGCCGCCGGTGAGATTTTCCTGGATTACTGCGAGCGCATTCTCGCGCTGGTGGATGAGTCCAAACGCGCCGTGGACGCCAACGCGATTCCCCGTGGCACCTTGCGGATCGGCGCGGTGGAGTCCAGCGCCAGCGGGCGTTTGCCGCCACTGCTGGCGGAGTATCACCGGCGCTATCCCAATGTCAGCCTGGAACTGGTGACGGGTGCCTGGGGCCCCTTGCTCGACGACCTGCAACACCATCGCTTGGACGTGGCGCTGGTAGCCGCCGGCGACAAGCGCCCCAAGCTCGAACACAGCGTGGTCTACAGCGAGCGCCTGGTGCTGATCGCCAGCGCGTCGAGTGCACCCATCAATGGCGCCAAGGACCTCGCCGGCCGCACCTTGCTGGTCTGGCCACCCGGCTGCCCGTATCGCGCGGCACTGGAAAACTGGGTCAAGCCCCATGACTTCAAGCCGAGCATCGCCAGCTATGCCAGTTGGGGCACGATCATCGGCTGCGTCAGCGCCGGGATTGGCGTGGCGTTGGCACCGGAAGGCATCCTGGCCCGTTATGAGCAGGCCACTCAGCTGGCGTCTTATCGATTTGAAGAGCTGGCGGCCGTGGATAACCTGCTGTTCTGGCACAAGGACACCCAGCGACATCTGGCCAGGGATGCATTCGCCGGGCTGTTGCGGGAGACGTTCGGCTAACTCGCAACATGTTGTTTCGGTTATCCTCTCGCGAAATTAATTCAAAATGTAAGGGACTACCATGAATTACTTCCGCTTGTTGTTAGCGGCAGCCGCCCTGAGCCTGCCTGCTGCACCCGCCGTTGCTGCTGCCGCGCCTGCCCCCGTTGAAGCCAGCGCACCCGCCGAAACGGCGGAACACTTTCTGGCGTCACTCAAGCAAAAGACCGGCACGGTCACCCTGCCCAGCGGCATTGCCACCCTCAAGCTCAACGACGAGTTCTACTACCTCGACCCTGCCGATACCGAGCGTCTGCTGACCGACGGCTGGGGTAACCCGCCGGGCTTCAAGACCCTCGGCATGATCGTGCCCAAAGCCGTCAGCCCGTTGTCGGAACGCGGCTGGGGCGTGATCGTGAGCTACAAGGCTGATGGGCATATTTCCGACGAAGATGCGGCAAAAATCGACTACGCCGACCTGCTCAAGCAGATGCAGGAAGAAGATGAAGCAGAGAACCAGGAGCGCCAGAAACAAGGCTACGCCGGCCTGCATCTGCTGGGCTGGGCCGAGCCGCCACACTACGACGACACCACCCACAAGATGTACTGGGCCCGCGAACTGAAAGCCGACGACGCCGACCAGACCACCCTCAACTACAGCATCCGCGTGTTGGGCCGTGAAGGGGTGCTGGAACTCAATGCCGTCGCCGCCATGGCCGACCTGGCCACCATCAAACAGGAACTGCCCAAGGTCCTGGCTTTTACCAACTTCACCGACGGCAACCTCTATACCGACTTCAACCCGAAAACCGACAAGCTCGCCACTTACGGCCTCGCCGCGTTGGTTGCCGGCGGGATTGCCGCCAAGGCCGGGCTATTTGCCAAGATCGGTATCTTCCTGCTTGCCGCGAAGAAGTTTCTGGTGATCGGTGTGGTGGCGCTGCTCGCCCTGATTCGCAAGCTGTTCAACCGCAACAAGGCCTGAACCCCAGACACCAAAACGCCGCAGCGTGCCCGGCACACTGCGGCGTTTTGGCGGATGACTCAGTTAGGCGCGGCCAGGCGACTGTATTGATCCTGGCTGATCCAACCACTGAACGAGCGGTCCTCGGCATTGATGAATTCGACCTGGGCCCAGCCGTCCTTGAAGGCCAGCACACCGACCACATCGCGCTTGACGATATACGGACGCTTGGCCGCCTTGGCGCCTGGGGTTTTCAGCAGGTAAGCCTTGTCGGCAGAGACCGTCACCAGGCCGATCCATTTTTTGCTGGCGGTCTGGGTCAGGTCCAGGCCAGTGGCAATCTCCGGCATCAGCACGTTCATGCAGCCTGGGTGCTGGCGGCCCTCTTCCACCGTCAGGGTGACGCCATCGGACGAAGGCGCCACGCTGCCGGGATGAGCCTCATCGAGCCAAGTGGTGAGCGCCTCAGGCTTGCCTTGCAGATAAAACGCGCAACTGCGGGTGACGCCCTCGCCCATGGCTTCCGAATAGAACCCTTCGACCTGATGCTCCGGCGTCACTGCCAGCATCAGCCCTTCGTACTTGCCCGAATGCAACCCAGCCGAACCAGCCAAGGCGGGCCCCACGGCGCACAACGACAACACACCGATTGCTAGAAAACGGATCATCCTATTTTTTCCCTTCAAGTTTTTCGTAGGCTTTCTGCATAAGGACGTCGTAGTTGCCGTAGTCCTCGCCGTTATAGTTACGCGCCATGCCGGTAAAGTCCTTGGCTTTCATGGCCTTCATCAATGCCGGGCTTTTGCTGCAAAAGCCCAGGAACGCTTTTAGTTGGTTGCCGGCATTCACTTTTAATGCCGCCGAAAACTCAAACACCGTCTTGTAACCGCACGAGGCAAAGTTGAAGCCCATGATCTGGAACATGCCCCACGAAGCTGACATGAGTGCCGCTTCCTGATCCAGAGCAAACGCGGTGGCCATGGTTTCCCACGCCTTGGTCTGGTCCTTGTTGTTGGTCTGCCACTGCGGCCCGGCCTTTTTCTTGTAGGGGTAGGACAGCAGCGGATGCGCCTGGTCGTAGATGTGCTTGGTGTACTTGCGAAACAAGTGCCCTTCAAACGCGATCACCGGCAACTTGGCCGGGCCGAACCCCGAACGCCCACCGGACTCGACGGTGGCGAAGGCCTTGATGATATTCACCGAAATACCGCTGCCTAACTGCGTGGCGGCGTTCTGGAAGTCCGTCTCGCTGAGCGTCATACCCCCGTCGCACGTGGCCTGGAGCATTAATTGCCGGTTACGCCGCTCGGCCTCGATCATCGCGCGCATGCGCTCCAGGTACACATTGACTGTGGCCTGCACCGCATCGCCCTGGTTGTTGCCAAAGGCGTTGAGAAAAGTGGGAATACGCATTGCCGGAAAGGCCTTCACCGGCACTTTCACCGCTTCCTCGATCAGGCTGTTGAAGGTGCGACCGGTGGGATCGATCACGCCATCGGGGTGAGCGTATTTGAGATGGCGGAATTGGTACTGGCTGATGCACTGCACCAACTGGCCGTCGCATTTACCGTTTTCGGCCAGCGGGAAACCCATCTTGGGAATGATCAGATTGAATAAATACTGGATGCACTGCACATCGGCGGGCAAGTTGCGGGCTTTACCCGGAGCGCCTACCGAAGCACTGATAAGACGAGGTAAACCTTGCAGGCTTTTCATCACAGACATCCTTGTTAGTTAAAGAAGTGATAGCACTTCAATATCAAGTCGACGCCCTTGTCATATTATGAAACAAGTGGCCGGCGGAAACTAACAAGGCGGTTTGGGGTTGTCCAGAGGGGGCTTGGAAAGTTGTGAAACAGCCGTCATCGACTGCGCAATAAAAACATCGGCAGTTGACTGGAAATAAGTCATTTGGATTTGAATCGAAGGGGGTATTGCAAGGAAGAGCGTTATGGAGGCAACCCCACCAGCCACACCCCGGCACACAATGTTCCCGCTGTGGCTGCTGCCTTCCGGCTCTGACCAGGTTCACGGGTAATCGTTGCGGGGGGACCGATGGGGTCACCATCCTAGAGCTTCCAAGCGATGCTCCGTACGATTCATCACCATCACGCGGATGTGAATTTGGCGTCATTGTAAGGCGTGTGAAGGGGCGCCGCGCAAGCCATTTGTATCACCTATCTGCCTCCCTTTTGTACCACCTGAAACCCAAAAAGCCGAGCCGTTTCTTGAAACCTAAAGCCCAGCCCTGCCGAAATCAAATTACCGCTTTCCTCGCCTTTACGACCTCCAACCCCGCATGCGCAACCCAAGCTCGAAACTTAGTACCGGCAATTCTCTTCGTTGCGTCAGCCCAACGCGCCCCATAGGCATCGCGAAGCACTTCACCGACAGACATCGCGTCTGAAGAGCTATTCGCCTTTAATAAACTAATCGCAGCGGCGCCACCTGGCACACAGTGTAAAGCTTCCAGTAGCGCATCCTGCATTGATTCTGGATTTAACAGCTTGGATGCTAAACTCGTATTAACAAGTTCGTTTTTTACATCTAAAACGCCCAATAGTATTAAATCATTTTGAGCCTTCTGCTCTACAGAACTACTGAATGTCGAAGGGGACAATGAAACCCTACTGCGCAAATATTCAAGGGCGGGTTGTGGACTACACTGAGGAAATGTCCTAGTCCGCCTTCCGGGCTCAATCCTACCAAGAATATTGGTGGAGGGAGTGGTTTTCGATGGGCCTAGGAACTGCCCCCGAAGCTGCATCAAGCCTGAATAGTCCAACCAAGAAATGAAAGACAGGGCATATATACGCCAAGTATTGTGCGTAGCTTCCAATGCTGGAAACAAGGCGGGCATTTCTCGAGCGAGTGTATCAATGCTAATTTCCGGAATAGACGCAAGACCAATAACCTCTTGAATCTTAGTAAATACCGTATGACGTTTCAGCGCTTTCGCAACGCGAGCCCTTAAATCGGACTCAACAATGACGCCCGACCTAAACTGCTCCGCCAACAGCATCGAACCTGATTTAGGCACTAATATACCTAACTGACGCAGCTCTCTAGACGTATTGAACACCACGTGCAGGGACATAGACAAGTGCTGAGCAGCTTCAGCGGCAGTGACCTCGCCACCTTTAGAAACCAAGTATTGTAGCAGCTTGGAAGTTGAAGGCGGGCGCATCCGCAGGATATAGGTATCTTCTACAGCAACCTTACCACTAATTAAAAACTCCCGAAAAATATCCCAATAAACATCGACTCTTTCACCAACACGGACAATTAAACGCTGGTCAACTAGAGACTGAATTACATCAGGACTCACTCGTTCAACAATATCACTAACCAAAACCGGAGCTTCTCGTGCAATGGTCTTCAGCGCATCAATTTCTGCTGACTGCAAACCCGCCAAATCCTGTTCGAACAGCTCCTCAATATTCAAAGACTCAGACAGCAAAGTCTCTTCGGTCGTCCCCGCTTGCAGCTGCTTCAAAATGTGGCTTGCGAGCTTTTTAAGCAGCCATGGCAACCCCTGAGAATACTCCCTTAATCGCTGTTTAAGATCCGTCGACAATGAAGTTTGTGCTGCCTTCGCCAAACGCGCTAAAAGAGTACCAACATCTTTCGGACCGAAGGGCTCTATAGAAATGACATTTGCCACACCGCGAATCTCGTCTCGCAATCGATAAGGGTAGCTCTCTGTAAGGCCTACCAAATCTGTCTTCCAAGAGAACCCCAGTAAAATAGGGACCGGCAGTTCCCTAACAGCCAAAGCTAGATCGCGAAACTCTTGCGTTAACCTTGGATCCCTAAATACGTTCTCAAACTGATCGAAAAAAATAGCCAACGGCGCATGAGAACTCCATACACATAGCCTTATGGTACTGATTGCACTTTGAAGTGAGGCGAAAGAAGACTCTACTGGTAGGACAAGATTACCTTTCGCCTCTGCTTGCGTTAAAGCCCGGCGCAAAGCCGCTGCAACATACGCCGGAGTAGTAGCAGTTCGTGTATCGAAAACCACAGCTGCGCCACCACTTTTCTCCGCCTGATGAGCTAGGCGCAAGGCGAGTGAGCTTTTGCCCCAACCTGACTGAGCATTCAAGACAACAACACTACCTTTTAAACCGGCATCTTCACTTGCCTTCTTAATCCGCTGTAAAATATCTTTTCGACCCACGAAAAATTCAGGGGCTGCGGGAAACTGATACTCAAAATCTTCCCTACTCCCCACTACTGTCACTAATGCTGGAGCTTCCACGCTTGCGGAACTTGGAATTACTTGGGATGTGGCGTCGCAATCATGTACAGGCAAGCCAGCGCCGTAGTCACTTGAACCAAGCAAGTTGACACTTTCTAAATCTAAAGGAGCGCCGCCGGACCGGAATAAAATTTTAACCGGCATTCTTGTAGTAGGATCCAATTGCTTCGCAACTGTGTACAAGCCAGCTTCAGTGATAAGAACACCATAATCCGATAGAATTGCACCACTCTCAGGGGTCAACTCTTTTACCCAGCGGTTTCTCAATACAAGCTGATATATGTCAAGAACGGTTATCAAACGAAAACGCGGGTCTGCGCCTTCTATTTTTTTCGCCATTCGATTCCCGTCCGCAGTTAGCCCGGGAATTGCAACAAACCATCCATGTACAGCTGGCTCATCAAGTCGGGCCGTAGAAAGCTTCCCGTAAAAATTACTTAACTCCTTTAACTGGAGCGGTGAACTATAGGCTTTACATTCAGCAATTGCCGACTCCCTGGACAAAACAATCTTGGTAGATATGTCAAGCTCATACCCATTCTGACGTACGTTGAGGTTCTCCGTCCGTGGTTCTTCACAACCGTATGCACCAAATAGCTTCGCGACAAACTTCTCAAATAAATGCCCCCTAGCGGTTGCTTGAGACTGGGGGGTGTCGCCCTTAGCTACAATAACGATTCTGGGCGGCGAAATGTCGAATGCTGGTGAATGGTCGGTCATGCGTGCCTCTTGATCCATCAGAGTAAAGATTACCTACTGGTAAGCGGCATCTAACCACAAGAGACGCCTCCGTACGATAGAGGAATGGATGTTTATTCTAAGCTAGAGCCATCCGTTTCGTTCTTCAGCTTCTCCTTTAGCGGAGAGGACTCTTAGCAACGCGACGACGGACGAGAGCCCAACCACTTGTGACTATTTTTTGAGCAAAAATCTATATCCCATTTAGTAATATTTGCTTCTGCTTATTCCCCCCCCTGGGGAGGTGGAAAACGCCACGACATCGGGGGAATGCTCTATCTCAATACACACGTCTGGTCGTCACTACACTCCAGGGTCCGGAATCTATTTCCCCGTTGATAAAACGGAATCGAAGCGCCCCCTCTCCGCCTGACCTAGCTCAGTAAGTACACCTTATGAGCTAAGCCGGGAGGCGTTTGACGATGATGAAGATTCGGCGTCTCCACGCTAGCTCAGATGTGTTGATTTTATACGAGCCATGTCGTAGATTTGCGAGCTAACGTTCTGAGCCAGGTAAACCCGTCCATGTCCGCCACCATTGCCTATGCCCGCGTCAGCTCCGATGGTCAGTCCGTCGAGGCACAGCGCCACTCTATCAACCAGCGCTACAACGTCTCGGATGACGGCTGGTTCACCGACGAAGCCACAAGCGGCACAACGAAGGCTTTGCATCGGAAAGGCTTCTCAGCGCTGTTCAGCTACGCAAGGAAAGGCGACATCGTTGTGGTCTCCGCAATTGACCGACTGGGGCGGAGCACAATCGACGTTTTGGAGACGGTCGAAGCACTGAAGTCTAAGGGAATCACGGTTATATCCATGCGGGAAGGCTTCGATCTATCCAGCCCTACGGGGAAATTAATGCTGACACTCCTGGCCGGCGTTGCCGAATTGGAGAGGGAGAACATCCGGGCCCGACAAATGGCCGGCATTGAGAAAGCCAAGGCTGACGGTCGAAAGCTGGGTGCTCCCAAGAAACACGACGACCTGGCTATTGCCGCATGGAGGAAGGAGACAGGCTCAAGCATTGCAGCTACTGCTGAGCACTGGAAAGTTTCGATAGCCACTGTTAAACGGGCTTGCAGAACTTCCCAAAGTATCGCTTGAGTGCGCTCATAAGTTCCGCTCAGAGGGACGTCAGCTATCACGAGCAACGACGCTTCAGGTTTCACCGGATCAGTCATGGAAGCGGTCTTGAGCATGTTGTAATGCTGACTAGCTTCGCCGCTGACTACCTAGACGGTCTCCAGTCCTGTAGGAATAGACAATCCCGGTTCCGGGATCGTTGATGTCGACGCATAACTGAGGCCCGTAGCTACATGGGTTACAGGTCACAGACTGAACGTTATCACACTTCCTAAACAGACTGTTTCGGAACCTTCAAGACTGCTAAAAATGGCTCTCCCAAAACCTGGGCGGGGCCCAAATGTCGAAGAAAACCGCCCAGCCAAATCCAATGGCGCAACGCTCAAGAACGTGAGGCGGGTTGTCAGCCGACGTAAAAATCTAGAGTGTGAAGGCCGAAGCTGGAGGTTTAGATGTGCATCCATTTCAACTGGTAATTGATGAGCTCAAAACTGCTGGGGTTAAAATCAGCGGTGGTGAAAGTGCTTACAAGCTTCTTCACAAGCTTTGCATCTATAAGGCTCTTCAAATGAATGGTTCTGCGCTCAGAGCAGCAAAGAACGGTGGACTGCCAAGAAAGAAGGTCATAACCCAGGCCAAGCACCTGCTCGAGGAATATCTCAAAACGGGCCTGATAGTTCTCCCGGTGCACATGAAGGCCCGTGGTTCAGAACACAAGTACAAGCACGACGGTGACGCTACTGCTAACCGTAATCTCTGGCGCGCCGGGTGGAGGGCGCCAGCCCCCCAGGACAACACTCATCACGGGCTCAACACCGTCAAAGGCTAGGCAGGCTACCAGGAGCTGCCGGTCCGTCCATTTTTCGGTTTGTTAAGGTTGGCAGCTTTCCGGTCGATATTTCGCCCTTCCTTGTACTGGTGACATCCGTCACCGCACCCAGCTCTGGCGCAATCGTCCTTAGTGCAATCCATTACTCACGCCGGCATGGCACCTGCATTTGCTATCACTGGATAAGGCTCCTGTCGCGCATCAAC
The DNA here is from genome assembly GCF_001269925.1 of Pseudomonas sp. MIACH. Taxonomy (GTDB): domain Bacteria; phylum Pseudomonadota; class Gammaproteobacteria; order Pseudomonadales; family Pseudomonadaceae; genus Aquipseudomonas. Next base: position 85,555 of record NZ_LHVO01000033.1, on the reverse strand, counting down.
TTTTCCTTTCAAGCAAATGCGTGAAAAGGGCCAAATGCACTCAGACAATTGGCAGAATCTCCACCTTCGCACAACACCCCGCCGATTCCTCTGTAACCCTTGGCCCTGCTGGGCTTCAGCCAATAAAGCGGCAATTAACGCCAGTCCTTGTAGAAAGCACCCGTCGCCCCCTTAAACGATCTAGGGGGAATTAGGGCCCTTCCTTGTGTAACCCGCACCGGCGTCCCGTCCGGCTGCACCTCAAAACCCAACTTCTGCAAACCATTGACCCTGCCTGGAACCCCATGGCGGGGCTTTGGCGTTCGCTATCACTGGACCTCTATCCCATGAAACAACCCGTGCGCCTTGTGCGCCTCAATCTACACCTACGTGCGGACCACATTGCCCGCCTGACCTGTCTTGCCACTGCTATCAGTGGGCGTAAAGGGCGCGACACACGGCTTGCTGAAGCCCTGGAGCTGGCTCTGGTCACTGGCCTTACGTGGAGCGACGCAGACATGCTCGAGCTCCTCAAGTCCGACCTGGAGGCGCCTTACTGGCGCACCCTGGGCTCAGTTGTGCGGAGTCGCTGAATGGACGCAATTAACATGAATGTTGACCTTGCTCCGCAACGCAGCGACCAAGACACTAACACTCGATTCAAACCAACAGCAGGCAGACCGTCCATCGCTGTCACCGTCGGGAACCACATGTACTTTGTGGACCCAAATACCGGTCTAATCCTCCACTCCACTCGCAAGCTTCCTAGGCACAGAGTCGTAAGTAGGATCGAAGTTTACGTAGGTCTCGACACCAAGCTCCCGACACAAGCAAGGGACAGTGAGGAACTTATTGAAGCTCTGATTCCATTTGACGCCTGGCTAAACAAAAAGTACTTCAGCGCAAAAAAAGCACTTGACCTGCTTCGTACCTGCGCCACAAAAAATGCTGTTTGCACGCTGAGCCACCTTGCTCAGAACCTGTCTGGAAGAAACTACTGGTTCGGCCGCATTGAAGATCTGGCAAAGGCTTTGGACACACCACAAAGGTCGGTTGAGCGCGCGCTCAAGGACTTGGAAAGCATGAACATAGTGAAGCGCAAGGCCCAAGGACGCCAATGGCCAACACGTATCACGGTTCATCCCTGGTACGCCTGGAGAGGCGACCTCCAAGGCCGTGACGCTGCGTACTCGGATTGGCTTGGCATTAGCCCCGCCGAATTTGGCGGTCGAACTGGCCTGTAGCCCTTGTATTACGGGACCTCAATTTCCTGCTAGATATTATATAAGCAGACAACTGAGGGCAGGCGTGAACCGGGCAGTAGCGCAGCTGCTGTTTGGGTCTATCGAGCCTGACCAACAATCCCGACCAGCTAAGGGGACAAGGTCGTTAGTTTCCAACCAAAGTAAAAACTCAGTCTTTCTTTCTATGGGATTGACTACGAACACCACCCTCTAAGCCTTCCTTACTTGTTGGTCGTCCTCGCTGGGCAGCCGACAGCAGCTTCGCTACTGCCGTCTACCACGGCCGCCCCTGAACTTCCCCCAACGATAACCTGGTCTTTCACCGTAGCGGTCCACCTGTACCTATGTCGGGAATTGGTCCGGTGCGCTTTACCCCTCAACGTAAAACTCCTCACGTCTAGCAGCCGACTTCTTCGGTAGCTACCAAAACACCATTATCAAAGGACATCAATCCATGACCACGTACATTGCTTACGTCGACGGCGCCTGCCCGAACAACGGTAAACCGAATGCCAAAGCAGGCTGGGGCGCCTACATCACCAACGCCGAAGGAAAGACATTGAAGCTTGCCGCTCCGGTCCCCCGTGGCCAGCCTCAGACCAACAATAGAGCCGAACTGCTGGCAGCCCTGGAGGCACTGAAGCGTTGCAATAACCCAATGCCTATCACCCTGTACAGCGACTCCCAGCTTGTGGTCAAAGGGGCAAACGAATGGCTGCCCAACTGGAAGGCCAAGGGCTGGAAGAACAGTAGCAAGAAGTCTGTTGCGCACCGCGACCTATGGGAGCAAATCGACCAGCTCATAGAGCAACGGGAGGTGACTTTCGTATGGGTCGAGGGGCACACCGGCAACCGGGGCAACGAGGAAGCGGACACGCTGGCCTGTCGTGGAGCCAACGGCGAGTACGTCCATGAACTGACCGTGGCGGGCGAGGCAGCGTAAACACTGACGGGGTGGATGGGGCTTCTGTGCCCATCCCCCTGTCGTTTTCGCTAGGGCTTCAGTGCAGGACAGCGTCAGTGCCCTTCAGGTTGCGCTCCATGTAGGCCTGCATAACGTTAGACTTTTCAGCCACGACCAGCTCCAACTGGGCGGCTAAAGCAGAATCCCCCGCCGCCTTCGCCATGTCATAGGTCTTCAGGGCTTCGCCGTACTCACGACACAGCCGCTCCATTACTTCACGGTGGGCGTCGGCCTGTCTCTCATGTTCGGTTGTTCCCATGGCAGCCTCCATTGCGCTTGCGTGCGGCCCGACTTACAGAGGAAGGTGGGCCATACTGCTAAAGCTTAGCTGCTGATAGCGACTCAAGAAACTGGGCAATGTTTGCCTGCACCGAACGATTGAGCGACTCCTTTACGCGCACCAGACCGGAGAAGGCGTAGCCCGGTGGAACAGTGCCCTCGGTGTAGACCTCCTTTTCAAACAAAGTCTTCCCTGTGCGGCGGCTGACAACGCTGTAACGCGCCCGTGCCGGTGTGACCATAGTAATGCCGCCCGCAGGGGGATCTAGCTCAAGCACCTTGACGAAGATATTGACCTTTTCCGGGGCGTCGTCGCTGAACACCCCAGCCTTGTCTATCGCTTCCACCAGCGACTTCTCCCACAGGATGGGGAAACCTTCGCCGTAGGTTGGAATGTCGCCCTTGACTTCGCTGGGTAGGCCATAGGAAACCGAAACGGCCTTGAGTTCTAATGCTTGCTGGGTAGTGGCCCGCTGGACGCCTGGAACTGAGAAGTTCGTCGGTGGCGCTGTGACGCAACCAGTTAGTGTCGCTCCCAGTAAGGCGAGTAGTGTGATTCTCTTGAGCATGTCGAAGTCCCTTTCATAGTTGCCCGGATGATACCGATACATTTTGGGCGCGTCCTACAACATCAACGGACATGACGCTGACGAGATAGAGCGGGCTCACAAAAGCATTGCCCCGAACCAACCCGCTAAGGCTTCCTGAAGCACACTGGAACACCCGGACAGTATTTCATCCAGCCACCGCCTAGAAAGACTCAAGGGTCACCAGCTCCATTACGGGTGCCAGTACGTCCGGCCTGAAGTCCTTACCATAGCGACCAAACGTGATGCCTCCAGCCTGATGCCCCAGCAGCCCACCGACAAGTGACTCAGCGACCCCCTTTTGTTTCAGATGGTCAGCCAAAGTGTGACGGAAGCTGTGGAAGTCCTTCTTGGCAGCGTCATCGCGGAAGCCCAACTGTTCACGCACCCGAGTAAACCACTTCGACGGCGCAGCACTGTATCCGTGCTTCTTATGGCAGGTCAGCTCCGGGAAAACACGTTCGTTCCCCGCCTCTTTCATCTTCGTCACGTACTCCAGGAAACCCAATGCTAAAAGTTTGGAATGCACCGGAACAAGTCGCTCGGATGACGCCGTCTTGAGCTTCTGGTCCGGCCTTGTAGCTCGTATGTGGATGCAGGCGATACCGTCGATGGTCACCACGTCGTCAGTGTAAAGCTGGCACAGTTCGTTAAGCCTGGCCCCCGTGTAGAGCCCCAGGAGGGGGAGCCAGTATTGATTTGGCTTAGGGCCACGGGCGGGTGCATACGTCGCAACATTAAACAACGCCTTCAGGTCATCAGTACTGAAAGCGCTTCGCTCCTCGCTGACCTTGCGCCGTATACGCACACGGAGACCATCGAACGGATTGCGACTGCAATAGCCTTCCCTGACCGCATACGAAAAGAAGGTCGTCAGGTTCTTCACGTAGTTGTTGAAGGTCGTCACGCTGATGGTCGTAGTCGCCTCCGCGATGGACTGCTCCAGTGGTTGGTCCGGCAACTGATGCAGGCGCGGGGGGAGCTTCAGCGCCGTCTCCCGGAACAAATGAGCGTCCTTCCGAGTTATCTGGTCGATAGGCATGTCGCCAATGATTCGGGTTAGCAGCACGGCGACCGCACGCTTGTCATCCAGCGACTTCACCGCAACTCCCTCCCGGCGCTGGTGGGCTAGTTGTTCGTCGACCACCGCAAGAAAGCCAGGCGATTGCTGCACAGACCCATCTGCTATCACTGAGGGCGGTGCTGTGGGGGCCTGTACGGCGATTGGGGGCGCTTCCCTCAAGACTTCAGGCGAAGACATAGGAACGCCAAGCAACTGCTGCTGACGCAGCCACGACGCCCAACAGGCGAGACGCTTGCCGCCTGCCTCCCATGCACCGCGCAGACGCTCAACACAGGGTCTACTTCCCTGGAACGCTTGCGTGAACAGACCTTGGACCTGGGCCAGAATGTCACGCCCACGAATCAGCGCCTCCCGCTTGCAACGGGTTTGCAGGGAGCGACGAATTTCTCTTTGGGGGAATAACGGACGAATGACATCCGGCACCACGATTCGGAAGTAGTAGACCGAGTGGCGGGACAGCAATAGGTAGGACGGGATGGTCGACACGGATGTATCACTCCTTGTACCACCGCGTGGTAAAGGGTGAAAAACCGTTAAAAATCAATCACTTAGATGATTGGAGGCAACCCCACCAGCCACACCCCGGCACACAATGTTCCCGCTGTGGCTGCTGCCTTCCGGCTCTGACCAGGTTCACGGGTAATCGTTGCGGGGGGACCGATGGGGTCACCATAACGACGCTGGCCTCTCGGCAAGCGGGGCCATTGTACCGATCTCATCGGAAGTTACAACCGTTGGTGACGGATTAAAAATATGAAGGGGTTCAAGCACTTGCCATGGCCGTCAGCATCTACGCCATCCCCTTTGGGAGGGGACTTGCCCCGATAGCGGTCTGCCAGCCAATAAATCAGTGACTGACCCACCGCTATCAGGGGCAAGCCCCCTCGCACATTGGTTCATCATTGTGCCTGCAACACCTCATCCGCCCGACCGCCCTCTTCCTGGATGACCAGGTGAATAAAGTGCAGCTTGGCAATCACCGCCGGTGGCAGCACGAACGGGTAAAAATCGGGCTGGCCCATGGCGCGGGACAGTTCATTGAGCATGCCGGCCAGTTCGATCCAGGCGTTGACGAAGGACAGGAATGCCACGCCGCCGGGATGTTCAGGGTCGTAGAGCGTGGTGAGGGGGAATGGCTGGTAATCCAGGTCCATCTCACGGGCGCTCATGCCAAAGCCCAGGGCGGTGTCGACGGCGTCCATCATGTGCAGGTAGTGGGCCCAGGTTTCGGCCCAGTCCTCCCAGGGGTGCATGGTGGCGTAGGCACTGACGCAGGTTTGCTGCCAGTCGGGGCGTGGGCCGTTCTGGTAGTGCTGGTCGAGGGCGTCGGCGTAACTGGCGCGTTCGTCGCCGAACACCTGGCGAAAAGGCTCCAGCCAGTGGCTGTTGGCGATCAGGCGGTCCCAGTAATAGTGGCCGACCTCATGGCGAAAATGGCCCAGCAAGGTGCGGTAGGGTTCGCGCATCTGCACCCGGATTTTTTCGCGGTGGGCGTCGTCGGCTTCCTTGATGTCAAGGGTGATCAGACCGTTGGCATGCCCGGTCATGGGCGCGTTACCTTCAAGGTCGATGCCGACGAAGTCGAACGCCAGACCAATGTCCTCGTCGACGCTTTTGGGCACCACTTGCAGGCCCAGGCTGATCAACTGCGCCACCAGCCGACGCTTGGCGGTCTCCACCTTGCGCCAGCGCTCGGGGTTCTCCGGGACCGACAGGTCGGGAATGGTGCGGTTGAGGCTGCACGCCACACACAGCGGCGCAGTGCTGTGGGCGGGAATCAGCCAGTTGCAGGCCGCCGCAGTGTCGAGGTTGGCACAACGGCGAAAAGCGCCGGCGTCGAGGTTGTCGTCTTGCAGCCAGGTGCCTTCCACGGGCCCAGGCTGCAGGGAGGACAAGCGGCTTTGCTGCGGCTGATAACCCAGCAGCGCCTGGCAAGCCAGGCACTGGCTGTTGCGAAAGAACAGCGATTGCCCGCACCGACACTGCCACACCTTGCTGTTGCGCGAGGTTTCGGCCATGAACGGTGCGGCGATGCGCGAACTGAGTTGCTCGAAGTAGCGGAACATGGCGATCTCTCTCTGGGTGACTGAGACTAGATCATTTCGGACTCAGGATCGTTCCACTTTCTTCAGGGGCTGCGTCCCAGCGCGGCGAGGGGCAAGCCCGCTCACCACAGGCGCCGCGTCAGACCGAAATATTGTGTTTGGCAAGGAACGCGACAAAGGCCTCTTCGTCCAGCACTTTCAAGCCCAGTTCGCTGGCCTTGGCCAACTTGGAGCCGGCACCCGGCCCGGCCACCACGCAATGGGTCTTCGCCGACACGGAACCGGCCACCTTGGCGCCGAGGCTTTCGAGCTTGTCCTTGGCCACGTCGCGGCTCATCAGTTCCAGAGAGCCGGTGAGCACCCAGGTATGCCCCGCTTCGGGCAGGCCTTCGACCACCTTCTTCTCGCTCTGCCAGTGCATGCCGAAGTCCTTGAGCTGCTGCTCAATCGCCACGGCGCGGCTGGCGTTGTCCGGGTTATCAAAGAAGTCGCGCACAGCCTTGGCCTGCTTCTCCGGCAGCGCCTGGCGCATGTCGAGCCAGTCCGCCTTGATCACGCCCTCCAAGCTGCCGAACTTATCCGCAAGTTTCTGCGCAGCGCCAGGGCCCACGGAGGGTACGTGCAGCTTGTCCAAGAAGCCGCCCAAAGTGGTACTGGCGGCGAACTCGGCGCTCAGCTCACCTTGATCCTGCAATTGCAGGCCGCATTCATCCGGCGACAACAGCGCGCCGATCACGTCCTGGTTGTGGCGGTCTTCAAAGAAGCTGTGGATCTCGTGTGCGACTTCCAGGCCCACATCCGGCAAGTACGTCAGCACTTCCGGCAAGGCCTTCTGCACGCGCTCAAGGGACGCCAGGGAGCGCGCCAGCACCTTGGCGGTCTCTTCGCCCACATCGGGAATGCCCAGTGCGTAAATAAAGCGCGCCAGGGTCGGGGTCCTGCTGTTTTCGATCGCAGTGATCAGTTTCTTGCTGGAGATATCGGCAAAGCCTTCCAGGTCGATGATCTGCTCATATTTGAGTTTGTAGAGGTCGGCCGGCGAACCGATGAGTTTTTCATCCACCAGTTGCTCGATGGTTTTGTCACCGAGCCCGTCGATGTCCATGGCCCGGCGCGAGACGAAATGGATAATCGCCTGCTTGAGTTGCGCACCACACGCCAGGCGCCCGACGCAGCGGTACACCGCGCCTTCGCTGACGGTTTCCTTGCCCTTGCTGCGCTTGACCAGTTGCGTGCGCTCCACGTGGGAGCCGCACACCGGGCAGCTTTCGGGGATCTGCACCGCACGGGCGTGTTCCGGGCGGCGCTCGGTGACCACAGAGACCACCTGCGGGATGACATCCCCGGCACGCCGGATGATCACGGTGTCGCCGATCATCAGGCCCAGGCGCGCCACTTCATCCATGTTGTGCAGGGTGGCGTTGGACACGGTGACGCCCGCCACCTTGACCGGCTTCAAGCGCGCCACTGGGGTTACGGCGCCGGTGCGGCCGACCTGGAATTCCACGTCGAGCAGTTCGGTAAGTTCTTCCATGGCCGGGAATTTATGCGCGATGGCCCAGCGCGGTTCGCGGGCGCGGAAGCCCAGTTCACGTTGCGAGGCAATGCTGTTGACCTTGAACACCACGCCGTCGATTTCATACGGCAGGCTGTTACGTCGCTCGCCGATATCGCGGTAGTAATCCAGGCAATCCTGAATGCCCTTGGCCAGCTTCAGCTCATGACTGATGGGCATGCCCCATTTCTGCAACTGCTGCAGGTTGCCGATATGGGTATCGCTGATGTCGGTGGTCACGCCATAGCAGCAGAATTCCAACGGACGGCTGGCGGTGATCTTCGAATCCAACTGGCGCAGGCTGCCGGCCGCAGCATTGCGCGGGTTGGCGAAGGTCTTGCCGCCGACCTCCAGTTGCGAGGCGTTGAGCCGCTCGAAGCCGGCCTTGGACATGAACACTTCGCCACGTACTTCCAGGGTCGCCGGCCAGCCGCTGCCCTGCAGTTTCAGCGGGATATTGCGCACGGTGCGCACGTTGACGCTGATGTCTTCGCCGGTAGTGCCGTCGCCTCGGGTGGCGCCGCGCACCAACTCGCCGTCCTGGTAAAGCAGACTGACCGCCAGGCCATCGAGCTTGGGCTCGCAGCTGTACTCCACCGCCGCGCCACCGCCAAACAGATCGCCCACCGGCAGGTCGAGGCCCTCGGTGACCCGGCGATCAAACTCCAGCATGGTGGTTTCATCAAACGCGTTGCCCAGGCTGAGCATCGGGATCTCGTGGCGCACCTGGGTAAAAGCGGACAACGCCGCGCTGCCGACCCGCTGCGTCGGCGAATCCCGCGTCACCAGGTCCGGATGCTCGGCCTCCAGGGCCTTGAGCTCGTGGAACAGCCGGTCGTACTCGGCGTCCGGAATGCTCGGCTCGTCGAGGACGTGGTAACGGTAGTTGTGCTGATCCAGTTCAGCGCGCAGTTCGAGGATGCGGGTGTGGGGGGCGGTCATGGGTGTTCTCTCATAAAGCAAAAGAGCAGCCGAAGCTGCTCAAATGTTGGTGCGCTTATTCTAATGACAACGCTGGAAACCAATCCTCAGCGTTTCTGTGTCAGGGCGCGACGCTCGAACTCGACGATGCGCTGACGGTAGTGTTCGATGGTCTGGGCGGTCAGGACGCTGCGTTGGTCGTCCTTAAGCTCGCCGTTGAGCTCCTGGGACAGCTTGCGGGCGGCGGCCACCATCACGTCGAACGCTTGTTTCGGGTGACGCGGGCCCGGCAGGCCGAGGAAGAAGCTTACGGCCGGGGTGCTGAACAGGTCGATGTCGTCCAAGTCGAAGGTGCCTGGCTTGACCGCGTTGGCCATGGAGAACAGCACTTCGCCGTTGCCGGCCATGCTTTCGTGGCGGTGGAAAATATCCATCTCGCCAAAGCGCAGGCCGCTTTCGAGGATGTTCTGCAGCAGGGCCGGGCCCTTGAAGCCGGCGGCGTCGCGGCAGATCACGCTGATCACCAGCACTTCTTCGGCGGCCGGCTGATCGTTGACCGATTGGCGCGGCGCGTTCTTACCGGCGTTTTCATCCGGGAAGTCATCGTCACGGCTGCTGAAGCTCGGACCTTCATCCACATCGAGGTTGAGGTCACCCTGATGGGGTTCGGCAACGCCGGCGCTGGCACGTTTGCCACGCTTGGAAGAGGGTTCACGGGCTTCACGCAAAGGCGCGCTCATGGATGGCAGGTCATGCTCGTCCAGTTGCGGCTCTTTATGGGTATCCAGCACACGGGGCGGCCCCAGCAATTCGGCGCTGCCGTCGTCGTCGGGCAAGTTGGACAGGTTGCGGTCCAGACGGAATTTGAGCTTGCCCTTGCCACCGCGCATGCGGCGCCAGCCATCAAAAAGAATACCGGCAATGACAATTATGCCGATGACGATCAGCCACTCGCGCAGACCGATTTCCATGTAATCCCGTGCCTCTAATAAAAAATGCTGAAAAATAAGGGGTTTAGCACCGTGCAAACCGCTTTAAAACGTGGCGCCAACTCTATGTTCTGACTGACGTTTTGCCCACGCATACGAAAAATTGACATTAAACTAGCACGACCAAAGATAACTTTACACCGTCTGTCAAAATGCCTTGAACAAATATGTCCATTTGCCACTTTCGTCAGACCGGTAAATCGCCCTACAGCGCGCTAGGATTTTTCTGTGCTGCCGGGGCTTAGGATTCCACCATCGCCATCGCTTCTTCCACATCCACCGCAACCAATCGTGAACAGCCCGGCTCATGCATTGTCACCCCCATCAACTGATCAGCCATTTCCATGGCGATCTTGTTGTGGGTGATATAGATGAATTGCACCGTCTGGGACATCTCTTTGACCAGTCGTGCATAGCGTCCAACGTTAGCGTCATCCAGCGGAGCGTCAACTTCATCGAGCATGCAGAACGGCGCCGGATTCAACTTGAAGATGGCAAATACCAGGGCCAATGCGGTCAGGGCTTTTTCGCCGCCGGACAACAAATGGATAGTGCTGTTCTTCTTACCCGGAGGCCGCGCCATGATCGTTACCCCTGTATCGAGTAGATCTTCGCCCGTCAGTTCCAAGTAAGCGCTGCCACCACCGAAAACTTTCGGGAATAACGCCTGTAAACCGCCATTAATCTGATCAAAGGTATCTTTGAAGCGGTTGCGGGTTTCCTTGTCGATCTTGCGGATCACGTTTTCCAGGGTGTCCAGGGCTTCCACCAGATCGGCGTCCTGGGCATCCAGATAACGTTTGCGCTCGGACTGCTGCTGGTATTCATCGATGGCGGCGAGGTTGATCGCGCCCAGTCGCTGGATACGTGCGGCAATCCGTTCAAGTTCTTCTTCGGCTTCTTTCTCGTTGGCCTGGGCGGTCAAGGTGTTGAGCACGCCGTGCAAGTCGTAGCCGTCTTCGAGCAACTGGTCTTGCAGGGTCTTGCGGCGCACGGTCAGGGCTTGCCATTCCATGCGCTGTTGCTCGAGCTGGCCGCGAATCAGCTGGGATTGCTGCTCGGCCTGGGTCCGGCGTTTTTCTGCATCGCGCAGTTCGCGGTCGGCGTCTTCGAGGGCGATCTGTGCGGTCTTGAGCTCTTCGTCGACGGTCATGCGCTTGTCGAGCAATTCTTCAAGCTTGAGGCGCAACTCTTCCAGCGGTGCTTCGCCCTCCTCCAGGTTGAGGCTCAGTTGCTCGCGTTTTTCGGTCAGGCGTTCGGACTGCATCTCCAGGCGCTCAAGGGCCTGGGCCGTGGACGCGTGCTGGGCCTTGAGCGAACCCAGGCGCACTGCCAACTGATGGGCGTGATCCTTGTGCTGGCGCGCTTCCTGGCGCACGCGGTCGAGGCGCTCGCGCAGGCTGTCGCGCTGAGCCAGCAGCAGTTCGCGCTGCTCGGTGTCCAGGGCCATGCTGTCGAGGGCTTCCTGCAATTGCAGGCGCGCTTCGCCGATCTGTTCGTGCTCCAGGGCGCGCTGCTCGCCCATCTCGGCCACTTCCTCGTCGAGGCGGGTGCGACGCAGGGTCAGTTGCTCGGCCTTGGCCTTGCTCGCAGAGAGCTGCGCTTTCAATTCACCTTGCTGGCGCGCTTCGTCCTGCAACAGGCGGCGCAGGTGTTCACGGCCGGTCTCTTGCTGGCGCTGGGTGGCGCGCAGGGTTTGCAGTTCGGTTTCGAGGCTTTCCAGGGTGGCTTCGCGCTCTTCACGCTCGGCGATCAGCTTGACGATTTCCTGGCCACGGGCCAGAACGCCGCTTTCCGCTTCGCTGGCGCGGCGCACCCGCAGGAAGTGGCGGCCGACCCAGTAACCGTCGCGGCTGATCAGGCTTTCGCCGCCAGCCAGCTGACCACGCTGGGCCAGGGCCTGCTCCAGGGAATCCACCGGCCTGACCTGGCCCAGCCACGGCGACAGATCAATCGCCGCCTCGACCTTATCCAACAGGCTGCCCGGCACTCGCGTGCCATCAGCGGCGGGGCTGAGCAGGCGCAGATCACCCTGGGCAAAACCGGCCAGGTCAAAGCCGCCAAAATCATCCACCAGTACGGCTTGCAGGTCGGCGCCTAAAACGGTCTCTACCGCCAGCTCCCAACCGGCTTCAACTTTCAAGCCTTCGGCCAAACGCGGACGCTCGGCCAGGTGCTGATCACGCAGCCATTCGGCGGTGCCGGTGCCTGGGTCCAATGCTGCTTGCTGCAAGGCTTCAAGGGACGCCAGCCGGCCATTGAGCCGCTGCAAATCGCCCTGGGCCTGCTGCTGGGCCTGGCTCGCCTGTTGCAGCTGCTGACGCAGTTGCTCCAGGCGCTCCACTTGCTGTTCTTCGCTGGCTTCCAGCTCTTCCAGGGTCATTTCGCTTTCGGCCAGTTGCTCGCTCAGCTCCATGATCGCTGCGTCTTCCGGGTCGGCGGCGAGCAGCACGCGCTCTTCCTGCAGACGACGCTGGCGCTCGGCCAGGCGTTCCATGCTGGTTTCCAGTTGCTGGATGCGCGACTGCTGCACCTCGGCCTGGCGCCGCGGTTCGGCGGATTGCAGGTTGAAGGCGTCCCACTGCTCCTGCCAACCGTGCATGGTGGTTTCGGATTCTTCCAGCGCAGCGGCGGCCTCTTCGGCGGCGGCGTTGGTGATTTCCTGCTCGGGGGTGAGCATGTCCAGCTCTTCACCCAATGTCAGCAGCAAGGTGCGGTCGTGGCCCAGGTGCGATTCGGTTTCCAGGCGCGCGCGTTCGGCTTCCTTCAAATCGTCCTGCAACTGGCGCAAGCGCTGCTGGCCGTGCTGGATGCTTTGCTCGACCCGGGCAATATCGCCGCCCACCGAATAGAAGCGGCCCTGCACCAGATTGAAGCGTTCGGACAGGTCATGGTGCCCGTCGCGCAGGCGCTCGATGGCGGCGTCGGCATTGCGCTGCTCGGCCACCAGCGCTTCAAAGCTGATTTCCTGGGTGCCGATAATCGCTTCGCGCTGGCCCACCTGTTCATTCAGCGCCTGCCAACGCAGGGCCGACAGTTGCGCCTTCAACTGGCGCTCTTCGCCCTTGTATTCCTGATATTTCTCGGCGGCCTGGGCCTGGCGGTGCAGGCGCTCCAACTGGCGCTCCAGCTCTTCGCGCAGGTCGGTGAGGCGGGCGAGATTTTCATGGGTACGGCGGATACGGTTTTCGGTCTCGCGGCGGCGCTCCTTGTACTTGGAGATGCCGGCCGCTTCCTCGATAAAGTTGCGCAGGTCTTCGGGCTTGGCTTCGATCAGCTTGGAGATCATGCCCTGTTCGATGATCGAATAGCTGCGCGGGCCCAGGCCGGTACCGAGGAAGATGTCGGTAATGTCCCGGCGTCGGCATTTGGTGCCGTTGAGGAAGTAACTGTTCTGGCTGTCGCGCGTCACCTTGCGGCGGATGGAGATTTCCGCGTAGGCCGCGTATTCGCCGATCAGGGTGCCGTCGGAGTTGTCGAACACCAGTTCGATGCTGGCCTGGCTCACTGGCTTGCGGCTGGTGGAGCCGTTGAAGATGACATCGGTCATCGACTCGCCACGCAGGTTTTTTGCCGAGCTCTCGCCCATCACCCAGCGTACGGCGTCGATGATGTTCGACTTGCCGCAGCCATTGGGCCCGACCACTGCCGCCATGTTACTGGGGAAGTTCACCGTGGTCGGGTCGACGAAGGATTTGAACCCCGCCAGTTTGATGCACTTGAGCCGCACGTTTAGGCGTCCGCCAACGCTGCGATGACCAGCGAGCTGCTGCGCTCGCAGTAGGCCGACAACACCTGGCGAATCTGCAGCAGGTCACGGGCGAGCACGGCGGCGAGCAGTTGCTCGAACAGCGCCAGGTACTCGCTCATGGACGCCTTGCGCTGATCCAGGGCCAGGTAATAGGCGCGGTTCATCGCCGGCTGCAGGTTCTCGACGGTTTCCTGCAAATACGGGTTGTTGGCAAAGGGGTACGCGGCGCGCATCACATTGAAGCATTCTTCGACAAAGGCGCGGATGTCCTGGCGCTCGAAATTGCTCACCAGGCGCTGCTGGATCTGCACGAACGGCGCCATGTCCGCCTGGGTCTGCCAGCCCTGGGCGACCGCATTGCCGAGCAGGATATACAGCTCGCTCATCAGCGTGCACAGGCTCTGCACCTTATGCGCAGTCAGCTCGGTGACGTGGGCACCACGGCGAGGCAGGATCGCGATCAGGTGCCGGCGTTCGAGGATCAGCAAGGCTTCGCGCACGGAACCACGGCTGACATTGAGCGCCAGTGTGACTTTCTGTTCCTGGATCCGCTCCCCAGGCTTGAGATCGCCGCGAATGATACGTTCGGCGAGGTGGTGAGCGATTTGCTCGGCGAGACTGTCCGGCGCCTTGAACGTCATGTTTTCCCTTCAAAATCTTCTATCGGTACAAGCGCGGCAGTGTAGCGCATTGGCCCGCTGATGGCGCTACGCCCACGGTGGCGAATTTGGCATGAAATAAGCAGCACTGAAAACCCACACGCCCCCAAAAACGCCGGTTTCAGAAGACTGAACCATAATTGAAAGTGTTGCGATCGCAATTTCCTGACCTTCTAGTCAGAAAATCATTGACCGAAAAGTCAGACATGACTAGATTCGGCGCAAAGCGGTTAACAACAATAATGAGTCTGCGAGGCCTTCCGTGATCCAGTTTTTACTTAACCAGGAACTCCGTAGCGAGCACGCCCTGGACCCCAACCTGACCGTGCTCAACTATCTGCGCGAGCATGTCGGCAAATCCGGCACCAAGGAAGGCTGCGCCAGCGGCGACTGCGGTGCGTGCACGGTGGTGGTGGGCGAGCTGCACACCGATCCGCAGGGCGCCGAGCAGATTCGTTATCGCAGCCTCAATTCCTGCCTGACGTTTGTGTCGTCGTTGCACGGCAAGCAACTGATCAGTGTCGAAGACCTCAAGCACCAGGGCCAACTGCACAGCGTTCAAAAAGCCATGGTCGAGTGCCACGGCTCACAATGCGGCTTTTGCACCCCCGGTTTTGTGATGTCGTTGTTCGCCCTGCAAAAGAACAGTGACGCTCCCGACAGCCAAAAGGCCCACGAAGCCCTGGCCGGCAACCTGTGCCGCTGCACCGGCTATCGCCCGATCCTCGCCGCCGCCGAACAGGCCTGCTGCAACAAGCCAGCGGACCAGTTCGACAGCCGCCAGGCCGAGACCATCGCCCGCCTCAAAGCCATCGCGCCGACGCAAACCGGTGAACTCAACAGCGGCGACAAACGCTGCCTGGTGCCCCTCACCGTTGCCGACCTCGCCGACCTCTACGATGCCTACCCCCAAGCTCGCCTGCTGGCCGGCGGCACCGACCTGGCGCTGGAAGTCACCCAGTTCCACCGCACCCTGCCGGTGATGATCTATGTCGGCAACATTGAAGAGATGAAGCGCATCGAATCCTTCGACGACCGTCTGGAAATCGGTGCGGCCACTGCCCTCTCCGATTGCTACACCGCGCTGCACCACGAATACCCGGACTTCGGCGAGCTGCTGCACCGCTTCGCCTCCCTGCAGATCCGCAACCAGGGCACCCTGGGCGGCAATATCGGCAACGCCTCGCCCATCGGTGATTCGCCGCCACTGCTGATCGCCCTCGGCGCGCAGATCGTGCTGTGCAAGGGCGACGTGCGCCGCACCTTGGCACTGGAAGACTACTTCATCGACTACCGCGTGACGGCGCGCCAGGACAGCGAGTTCATCGAGAAAATCATCGTGCCCAAGGGCCACGCGCTGTTCCGCGCCTACAAGGTTTCCAAGCGCCTGGACGATGATATTTCCGCCGTGTGTGCGGCCTTCAACCTGACGATCGACAACGGTGTGATCAGCCAGGCCCGCGTCGCCTTCGGCGGCATGGCCGCCACGCCAAAACGTGCGAAAAGCTGCGAAGCCGTGTTGGTCGGCGCCACCTGGAACGCCGCCACCGTCGAGAAAGCCTGCGCCGCCCTCGCCGAGGATTTCACCCCGCTCTCGGACTTCCGAGCCAGCAAGGAATACCGCCTGCTCAGCGCGCAAAACCTGCTGCGCAAATACTTCATCGAACTGCAAACGCCGCACATCGAGACTCGGGTGACCGCTTATGTCTAACCATCACGCCGTGGAAAAAACCCAGGCCGAACTGGCCGCGCTGTTTGCCCAGGACCTGACCTCCGGGGTCGGCCGCAGCGTCAAGCATGACAGCGCCGCCAAGCACGTATCCGGTGAAGCGCAGTACATCGATGACCGCCTGGAATTCCCCAACCAATTGCACCTGTATGCGCGCATGTCCGACCGCGCCCACGCCCGGATCATCAGCATCGACACCGCGCCCTGCTACGCCTTCGACGGTGTGCGTATCGTCATCACCCACGAAGACGTGCCGGGCCTGAAAGACATCGGCCCGCTGCTGCCCGGCGATCCCTTGCTGGCCATCGACACGGTGCAGTTTGTCGGCCAGGTCGTTTTGGCCGTGGCTGCCCGCGACCTGGACACCGCACGCAAGGCCGCGATGGCCGCCGTGATCGAATACGAAGACCTGGAGCCCGTGCTGGATGTGGTCGAGGCCTTTCGCAACAAGCATTTCGTGCTCGACAGCCACACCCACCAACGCGGTGATTCGGCCGGCGCACTGGCGACCGCCAAGCACCGCATCCAGGGCACGCTGCATATCGGCGGCCAGGAACACTTCTACCTGGAAACCCAGATTTCCTCGGTGATGCCCACCGAAGACGGCGGCATGATCGTCTACTGCTCCACGCAAAACCCCACCGAAGTGCAGAAGCTGGTGGCCGAAGTGCTGGACGTGTCGATGAACAAGATCGTCGTCGATATGCGCCGCATGGGCGGCGGTTTCGGCGGCAAGGAAACCCAGGCCGCCAGCCCGGCGTGCCTGTGTGCGGTGGTGGCACGTCTCACCGGCCAGCCGACCAAGATGCGCCTGCCGCGCGTCGAAGACATGCTGATGACCGGCAAGCGCCACCCCTTCTACATCGAATACGACGTCGGCTTTGACGACAGCGGTCGCCTGCACGGCATCAACCTGGAGCTGGCCGGTAACTGCGGCTGCTCGCCGGACCTGTCCAACTCGATCGTCGACCGCGCGATGTTCCATGCCGACAACTCGTACTACCTGGGCGACGCCACGGTGAACGGCCATCGCTGCAAGACCAACACCGCGTCCAACACCGCCTATCGCGGCTTCGGTGGCCCGCAAGGCATGGTTGCCATCGAGGAAGTGATGGACGCCATCGCCCGCCATCTGGCACTGGACCCGCTGGCGGTGCGCAAGGCCAACTACTACGGCAAGACCGAGCGCAACGTCACCCACTACTACCAGACCGTCGAGCACAACATGCTCGAAGAGATGACCGCCGAACTTGAAGCCAGCAGCCAATACGCCGAGCGCCGCGAAGCGATCCGCCTGTACAACGCCCACAGCCCGATTCTGAAAAAAGGCCTGGCGCTGACCCCGGTGAAGTTCGGGATCTCGTTCACTGCCAGCTTCCTGAACCAGGCCGGTGCGCTGATCCACATCTACACCGACGGCAGCATCCACCTGAACCACGGCGGCACCGAGATGGGCCAGGGCTTGAACACCAAGGTCGCGCAAGTGGTGGCCGAAGTGTTCCAGGTGGACATCGACCGCGTGCAGATCACCGCCACCAATACCGACAAGGTGCCCAACACCTCGCCGACTGCTGCTTCCAGCGGTGCGGACCTGAACGGTAAGGCCGCCCAGAACGCCGCCGAAACCATCAAGCAACGCCTGGTGGAATTCGCCTCGCGCAAGTACGACGTGAGCGAAGCGGATGTGGAATTCCACAACGGTCATGTGCGCGTGCGCGAGCAGATCCTGACCTTCGAGGCGTTGATCCAACAGGCGTATTTCGCCCAGGTGTCGCTGTCGAGCACCGGCTTCTACAAGACCCCGAAAATCTTCTACGACCGCAGCCAGGCACGCGGTCGGCCGTTCTACTACTTCGCCTTCGGCGCGGCCTGCTGCGAAGTGATCGTCGACACCCTGACCGGCGAATACAAGATGCTGCGCACCGACATCCTGCACGATGTGGGCGCCTCGCTGAACCCGGCGATCGACATCGGCCAGGTGGAAGGCGGCTTTATCCAGGGCATGGGCTGGCTGACCATGGAAGAGTTGGTGTGGAACAACAAGGGCAAGCTGATGACCAACGGCCCGGCCAGCTACAAGATCCCGGCGGTGGCCGACATGCCTTTGGATTTGCGTGTGAAGCTGGTGGAAAACCGCAAGAACCCGGAAGACACGGTGTTCCACTCCAAGGCCGTGGGTGAGCCGCCGTTCATGCTCGGGATTGCCTCGTGGTGCGCGATCAAGGATGCGGTGGCGAGCCTGGCTGATTATCGCCATCAGCCGAAGATCGATGCGCCGGCGACACCGGAGCGAGTGTTGTGGGGGTGTGAGCAGATGCGCAAGTTGCAGGCGGCGACAGCTATCGAGACTGAAACTGAAATGGCTTCGCTCTAGACCGAGGCGCTGCCATCGGCCGAACTGACAACAGTAATGTTGAGGTAAACATGAACAACTGGATCAGCGCCCTCGCCGACCTGCAAAACCAGGGCGAACCCTGTGTCCTGGTGACCATCATCGAAGAGCTCGGCTCCACGCCGCGCAATGCCGGTTCGAAGATGGTGATCAGTGCCGCGCAGACCTTCGACACCATCGGTGGCGGACATCTGGAATACAAGGCCATTCAGCTCGCCCGCGACATGCTTGTGCGCGGCCAGCAGAACACCCATCTGGAGCGCTTCAGCCTCGGCGCGAGCCTGGGCCAATGCTGCGGTGGCGTCACCGTGCTGCTGTTCGAACCCATGGTTCAGGTGCAGGCGCAGATTGCAGTGTTCGGCGCCGGCCATGTCGGCCGCGCGTTGGTACCGTTGCTGGCGAGCCTGCCGTGTCGGGTGCGCTGGATCGATTCGCGCGAGCAGGAGTTTCCGGAACATATCCCCCAGGGCGTGCGTAAAATCGTCAGCGAAGAGCCGGTCGATGAAATTGCCGACCTGCCGGTGGGCAGTTACTGCATCGTCATGACCCACAATCACGCACTGGATCTGGAACTGTCTGCCGCCCTGCTCAAGCGCAATGACTTTACCTACTTCGGCCTGATCGGCTCGAAAACCAAACGCGTCAAGTTCGAACACCGCCTGCGCGATCGCGGCTTCGACGCCGCGCAGTTGCTACGCATGCGCTGCCCCATGGGCCTCACTGAGGTGAAGGGCAAGTTGCCGGTGGAGATCGCCATCTCCATCGCCGGCGAAATCATCGCCACGTATAACGCCAATTTCGGCCAGCACACCGCGAGCGCCGAACCCATTGCCAAATTGCTGCCGGCCTCGCGCCGCAGCCAAGCTATCAATTGAGACGACCATGCCTTTGACTCGCAAAGCCTACCGTGCCGCCCTCCTGCACAGCATCGCCGACCCCGCTGAAGTTGGGATCGAAGCCTCCTACGAGTATTTCGAAGACGGCCTGCTGGTGATCGAAAACGGCCGGATCAGCGCCGTGGGCCATGCCGCCGACCTGCTGCTGAGCTTGCCTGCCGACATCGACATCACCCATTACCAGGATGCGCTGATCACTCCCGGCCTGATCGACACCCATATCCACCTGCCGCAAACCGGCATGGTCGGCGCCTATGGCGAGCAGTTGCTGGACTGGCTCAACACCTACACCTTCCCGTGCGAAAGCCAGTTCGCCGACAAGGCCCACGCCGAGGAAGTCGCAGATATTTTCATCAAGGAACTGCTGCGCAACGGCACCACCACCGCGCTGGTGTTCGGCAGCGTGCATCCGCAGTCGGTGAACGCATTTTTTGAAGCGGCGGAAAAACTCGACCTGCGCATGATCGCCGGCAAAGTGATGATGGACCGCAACGCCCCGGACTACCTCACTGACACCGCTGAATCCGGCTACCAGGAAAGCAAGGCGCTGATCGAACGCTGGCATGGCAAGGGTCGCCTGCACTATGCGGTCACGCCGCGTTTTGCGCCGACCAGCACGCCGGAGCAATTGGCGTTGGCCGGGCAACTGCTGGGCGAGTACCCGGACCTGTACATGCAGACGCACATCAGTGAGAACAAGCAGGAAGTCGAGTGGGTAAAGGAGCTGTTCCCAGAGCGCAACGGCTACCTGGACGTGTATGACCACTACAAGCTGCTGGGTGAGCGCTCGGTGTTTGCCCACGGCGTGCACCTGTGTGATGACGAATGCGCGCGGTTGGCGCAGACGGGATCGGCGGTGGCGTTCTGTCCGACCTCGAACCTGTTCCTCGGCAGCGGTCTGTTTAACCTGCCGATGGCCGAGAAACACAAACTCAACGTTGGCCTGGGCACGGATGTGGGCGGCGGCACCAGCTTCTCACTGCTGCAAACCCTCAACGAAGCCTACAAGGTCATGCAACTGCAGGGCGCGCGGTTGAGCCCGTTCAAGTCGTTGTACCTGGCCACCCTCGGCGGTGCTCGGGCGCTGCGCCTGGAAAACAAGATCGGCACGTTGCAGCCGGGCACCGATGCAGACTTTTTGGTGCTGGACTACAACGCCACGCCACTGCTGAGCTATCGCTTGAAGCAGGCCAATAACATTGCCGAGACGTTGTTTGTGCTGATGACACTGGGGGATGATCGGACGGTGTTGCAGACCTACGCTGCCGGCCAACTCGTGCACCAACGCTGATCTGCGCCACAACACAAAACAAATGTGGGAGGGAGCAAGCCCCCTCCCACATTTTGTCCCGGGTGAGCCAGGGAAATTACAGCTTGACTGAAGAACGCCCCGGCTTCTTGGTCTGCAACAGATGCGAGAACACCGCATGCAAATCATCCGACGCACTTTCCTCGTCGAGGTTGAGCTTGCTGTCGATGTGATCCATGTGATGCATCATCAAATTCACCGCCAGCGCCGCGTCCCTCGCTTCGATCGCGTCGATCAGTTGCGTGTGCTCATCGTAGGAGCAGTGCGAGCGGTTGCCGCTTTCGTACTGCGCGATGATCAACGATGTCTGGGACACCAAGCTGCGCTGGAAGCTGATCAGCGGCGCGTTTTTCGCGGCTTCGGCCAGCTTGAGGTGGAACTCGCCGGAAAGACGGATACCCGCACCGCGATCGCCACGGGAGAAGCTGTCGCGCTCGTCGTTGACCATCTGGCGCAGTTCGGCCAGTTGCTCAGCGGTGGCATGCTGCACCGCCAACTCGGTGATCGCTCGCTCTACCAGGCGCCGGGCCAGGAACACCTGACGCGCTTCTTCCACGCTTGGGCTCGCCACCACCGCGCCACGATTGGGCCGCAGTAACACCACGCCTTCATGGGCCAGGCGCGACAGCGCGCGGCGAATGATGGTGCGGCTCACGCCGAAGATTTCGCCCAGTGCCTCTTCACTCAATTTGGTACCGGGTGCCAGGCGCTGTTCGAGGATCGCCTCGAAGATATGCGCGTAGACGATATCGTCCTGGGTTCCGCTGCGACCGGACTTACCGGCTCGCGGTTGTTTCTTGAGAGGTTGCAACTGTTCGTTCAT
This sequence comes from Pseudomonas sp. MIACH, assembly GCF_001269925.1. Taxonomy (GTDB): domain Bacteria; phylum Pseudomonadota; class Gammaproteobacteria; order Pseudomonadales; family Pseudomonadaceae; genus Aquipseudomonas. The sequence goes on along the minus strand of NZ_LHVO01000033.1, from coordinate 64,349 downwards.
GGGCACTCGGGTAGGGAGAACGGCGGCGAATTAACGGTAATACGGCAAATTCAAGGTAATACGGCAACATGGGGTCGCTGGCAAGTATCACCTAAAAACACGGCACATTGTACACAACCCACTGCGCCAACACACTGTACGGCTGTTTGCGGTGCCGTCTGTATTGCAATGAGTCGTTACGTTTGAGTTTAGGCTTGAATCTGCGCCGTCACCGGCAAAACCCAGGTAAAAGGAACACCTCTCCATGACCGACGCCACCCAAGCGCCCTTGCGCCCGCTGGCCGACACTTCTGCATCGGCCGTCGTCGCCGGCTTTATCGCCATGATGACCGGCTACACCAGTTCCCTGGTCCTGATGTTCCAGGCCGGTCAGGCGGCCGGCTTGACCACTGCGCAGATTTCGTCATGGATCTGGGCGATTTCCATTGGCATGGCGGTGTGCAGCATCGGCCTGTCCCTGCGCTATCGCACGCCGATCACCATTGCCTGGTCCACCCCCGGCGCGGCGCTGTTGATCACCAGCCTGGGCGGTGTGAGTTACGGCGAGGCCATCGGCGCCTACATTACCTGCGCGGTGCTGGTGACACTCTGCGGGCTCACCGGCAGTTTTGAAAAACTGGTCAAGCGCATCCCGGCATCGTTGGCGGCGGCGTTGCTGGCAGGGATCCTGTTCAAGATCGGCAGCGAGATTTTCGTCGCCGCACAGCATCGCACCGGCCTGGTACTGGGGATGTTTTTCACCTACCTGGTGATCAAGCGCCTGTCGCCACGCTATGCGGTGCTGGCGGCATTGGTGATCGGCACCCTGCTGTCGGGGCTGATGGGCTTGCTGGATTTCAGTGGCTTCCACCTGGAAGTGGCGACGCCGGTGTGGACCACGCCACACTTCTCGTTGGCGGCGACTATCAGCATCGGGATTCCGCTGTTCGTGGTGGCCATGACCTCGCAGAACATGCCCGGCGTCGCGGTACTGCGGGCCGACGGCTACAACGTGCCGGCCTCGCCGCTGATCACTGCCACCGGCCTGGCCTCGCTGGTGCTGGCACCGTTCGGTTCCCACGGTATCAACCTGGCCGCGATCAGCGCAGCGATCTGCACTGGACCCCATGCCCATGAAGACCGCAACAAACGCTACACGGCGGCGGTGTGGTGCGGGGTGTTCTACGGCATTGCCGGGGTGTTCGGGGCCACACTGGCGGCACTGTTTGCAGCGCTGCCCAAGGAGCTGGTGCTGTCGATCGCGGCCTTGGCCTTGTTTGGCTCGATCATCAATGGCTTGAGTATCGCCATGAATGAGCCGAAGGAACGGGAAGCGGCGCTGATCACCTTTATGGTCACCGCGTCAGGCTTGACGTTGTTTTCCATCGGGTCGGCGTTCTGGGGAATTGTCGCGGGGGTGTTGACGCTGCTGATTCTGAACTGGCGCAAGGCATAAAAAAACGGCGACCCTCAGGTCGCCGTTTTTTTCAGTATCACTTAGCCGCGTTGATCGGCTTTTCCGGATACCACACGTCCAGCAACGGGCTGACTTCAGCCTTGGTCAGCTCGGAACGGGTTTTCAGCCAGGCTTCGACAGCAGCGCGCTGCTCTTCGGAGACCGAGCCACGCTTCTGCAGGCAAACCAGACCGTAGTCATCGCCGCCGACATAGCCCAGACCGTTGGCTTCCATGGCTTCTTTGATGAATGCTTCGAGGAAAGCGTCGATAGCTTCTTCACTCAGGCCTTCTTTGAAGTCCAGGTTCAGTTCGAAACCCAGCTCTTGAAATTCATCAACGCACAGTTTTTTGCGCAGACGCTGGGAACGGTTAGTCGCCATTGGAACAATCCTCATAAGTAATAACGGGCGGCACTTTAGCAGTTTAAGGCGACGATTGCCCGACTCTCTGGGACAGGCGGCAGTTTGCTGTTAAAAAAACGCCGATTACCAGCTATCGTTCAGCTACAAGTGCCTTCACCTTGGGGCATAATGCCGACACTTTCATGACCATTGAGGGAATTTTCTTATTTACCCCTCGCCTTTTTCACCCTCCTCAGCAGTAGGGTTTTACTTCTTATGATCAAATCTTTGCGTCCATTGCTACTCGCCAGTTTTCTTCTGCCACTGGCCTTCTCCACCTCCGCTGCCCCGATCAATAACACCCTGCCCCCGAACGTCCAGCAGGCGCTGGCCAAAGCCAAGCTGCAAAACACTGCGCTGTCCCTGGTGATGATTCCCCTGAACGGCCCCGGCACCCCCACGGTATTCAACGCCGACGTCTCGGTGAACCCGGCCTCTACCATGAAGCTGGTCACCACCTATGCGGCCCTGGAAATGCTCGGCCCCAACCACCAGTGGAAAACCGAGTTCTATACCGACGGCACCCTCAGCGGTGGCGTGTTGCACGGCAACCTGTACCTCAAGGGCGGCGGTGACCCCAAGCTGAACATGGAAAAACTCTGGCTGCTGATGCGCGACCTGCGTGCCAATGGCGTGCAGCAAGTCACCGGCGACCTGGTGCTGGATCGCAGTTTCTTCAACCAGCCGCAGTTGCCGGAATTCAATGATGACGGCAACGACGAGAACAAGCCGTTCCTGGTCAAGCCGGACGCGCTGCTGGTCAACCTCAAGGCCCTGCGCTTTGTGACCCGCAACGATTCGGGCCGCGTAATCGTCTCGGTCGAGCCGCCGATTGCCAGCATCCGCATCGACAATCAGGTCAAGGTTTCCAACGCTAAGCAGTGCACCGGCGACGTGCGCTACAACCCGGTCACAGCCGCCGATGGCAGTGTGACGGTCACCGTCAGCGGCCAATTGGCCGATGGCTGCAGCTCGCAGACTTACCTGTCATTGCTGGACCATGCCACTTACACCGCTGGCGCTGTGCGGGCGATCTGGCAGGAACTGGGCGGCACCATCCAGGGCCGTGATATCCAGGCGCCGGTGCCCAAGGATGCCAAGGTACTGGCCCGCGCGTTTTCGCCGGACCTGGCGGAAATCATCCGCGACATCAATAAATACAGTAACAACACCATGGCCCAGCAATTGTTCCTGAGCCTGGGCGCCCAGTTCCGCAACGATGCCGACGGCGACGATGCCAAGGCCGCGCAACGTGTGGTGCGCCAGTGGCTGGCGAAGAAAGGCATCACCGCGCCACACCTGGTGATGGAGAACGGTTCGGGCCTGTCCCGCGCCGAACGGGTCAGCGCCCGCGAGATGGCCGCCATGCTGCAAGCCGCCTGGAAAAGCCCCTACGCTGCGGAGTACATCAGTTCCATGCCGATTGCTGGCACCGACGGCACCATGCGCAAGCGCTTGAAAACCACCGCCATGCGCGGCGAAGCCCACGTCAAGACCGGTACGTTGAACACCGTGCGCGCCATTGCCGGGTTCAGCCGCGACAATAACGGCAACACCTGGGCGGTGGTCGCGATCCTCAACGATTCGAAGCCGTGGGGCGCTTCGTCGGTGCTGGATCAGGTGCTGCTGGATCTGTACCGCCAGCCAAAACTGGCCGCGCCATCACCGGTGCTCTAGGACATTGTGGAAGGGGGCTTGCCCCGATGCCGATGGAACAGTCACAGCCCTGTTGACTGACACTCCGCCATCGGCAGACCTCCGCTCACATGCCCCTCAAGCCCGCACCCTCTCGGCCTCCACCCGGTCCCTGCCTGCCTGCTTGGCCAGATACACGGCCGAGTCGGCGCGCAACAGCAGCCCATCGATGCCTTCATCCGCGCGCCAACTGGCCACACCAAAGCTGGCAGTGACGATGCCCACCGGTTCCATCGGCACGCTGCGCAGCGACTGCCACAACTCCAGCGCCAGGCTGTAGGCCCGCTCGCCATCCGTGTTGGGGCACAGCACCATGAATTCCTCGCCCCCCAGGCGGCAGAACACATCGGTACGGCGCAGACGTTGACCGATGCGCTTGCACAGCTCCTGCAACACCCCGTCGCCGACCGCATGCCCATGCTGGTCGTTGATACGCTTGAAGTGATCGATATCGAGCATGATCACCGACAGCGCCCCCGAGGTACGGTTGAGCCTGACCATCTCGGCCCTGAGGCGATCCTGGAAATAGCGGCGGTTATGGATCCCGGTCAGGGAATCTGTGATGGACAGCGCGCGCAGCTCCTCTTCTACCCGCTTGAGATCGGAAATGTCCGACACATAGCCATGCCACAACGTACCACCGCCCGGTAACTCTTCCGGAGTGGCCTCGCCGCGAATCCAGCGCAGGCCCCGTTGCGGCAACAGCACCCGATACTCTTCGCGCCAATGGCTCAACTGCAACGCGGACAAACGAATCGACGCCCGCACCCGCTCCACATCCAGCGGGTGGATGCGCTCAAAGACCTTCGTCGCATTCTGTTGCAACGCGCTGACCTCGATTTCATAGATGTCGCGCATGCCATCGCTGGCGTAGATAAAGCGCCACTTATCCTGAGGCTCCAAGGTGAATTGGAAGATGCCGCCGGGCACGTGGGCGCTGAGCTTCTTCAGCAGGCGATCCCGCGCAGCCAGGGCCTCGTAGGCGCGTTTTTGCTCGGTGACATCCAGGTAAATGGCCAAGTGACCGATCCACAGGCCATGGTCATCCAGCAGCACGGTGGCCAGCATGTTCACGATCAACTGGGTGCCATCCTGGCGGACCAAGGTCCATTCCCGGGCTTCGTGCAGGTTGTCAGGGCTTTCCACCAGCATGGCCTGGCTCGCCGGGATGCGCTTGCCCAAGGTCACGCTCAGGCCGGCGGAGCACGCCTCCAGCTCCAACGCCAAATGCAGGCTCTCCAGGGTCAGCTTGCCCACCACCTGCTCGGCCTTGAACCCCAGCATCTGCTCGGCACCCGCATTAAAGGTGTTAATGACCCCACGCAGATCGGTGGCGATGATCGCCACTTGGGTCGCAGCATTCAGCACACTGCGCAATTGGCCGTGGGCACCGCGCAGTTCCAGCTCGCGCAGGCGTAACTGCACAGTACGCTGCTCCACCAGCTTCAACGCCCGTTGGCGCTGGCTCACCAGCACATAGAGCAAAGCGCTGAGCAGTACGCTGAGCAAGCCGCCCATGATCAGGATCACGGCCAGCGAGGAATGGTTGGCCTGCTCGAATACCTGGCTCGGTCGCAGGGTCAAGGCGTACACATGGTCGCCCAGGCTCAGACGCCGTGCGCCCACAAGGTCACTGCTGGCGACGGCATTGCTGGACTCGAAGAGCACTTGCGGTTGCAGGTCGGAGGTGTCGACGATCTGCATCACCAGGTTGTCCCGCTCGGCTTTGGGCAAGCCATCGGCGACCAGCTGGCGCATGCTGATCACCGCCATCACGTAACCGTAGGGCTCATTTTGGGACAGCTCGGAAGTAGGCGCGCGGCTCACCGGCGCGACCAGTAATACGCCAGTGGCATAAGCCGGCTCGACCCCCACCAACTGGATCGGTTGGGACACCGCCAGCTTGCCGCTCTTGTGCGCACGTTCAAGGGCCGAACGCCGCGGGGGCTGGGCCAGCAGGTCAAAGCCCAGCGGTGCACCCAGCAGGCTTTGGGTCTGGCTGTAGAGCACCGGCACGTACTCATCACGCTCAGGCGCAGGGGCCAACTCGCCGGATGCATTCAATTCCCGGATGACAAAAGGCGCTCCGCGCTGGCGGGTCACCTCTTGCTCAAATTGACTGCGCTGCTCGCGAAACACCCGGGGCGCCCAAGAGTAAGCCTGGGCGCGCAGCAACAACGGCTGGGCAAACCCGTCGAACTCTTCGCGGGAGACCTCATCGGAATTGACGAAGAATCGCCGCAGGCTGCTCAGGCGTTGCTCCTGGTCCTCGAAACGCTCCTGCAGGCGGGTATACCGCTCGTTGACCAGCAACTGAAAGCGTTGGCGCACCTGCTGCTGATAGAGATCGGAGGCGGCCCAGGCGACGATTGCCGTCAGCGCAAACCCTGCCAATAACACCACCAATGCCACCAGCCAAGCCGACGCCTGCTCACTGATGAAGCCTAGGATTTTCGGGCGGACGGCGTTCAACGGCATAAGCAACACTCAGAACGCCAGTGTGCCGGGGGTGTCACTTTGGCTAGGTGTTAAGTTATAGCGATAGGCCCAGGGTTTGACCAGCGTAAAAAACTGTAGGGGCGAGCTTGCTCGACCCTACAGGGGGAGACTATCAGCGAGCGGTGATTTTCCACGCCCGGTGGATCTTCGCGTTACGCGCAAAATCCGGGTCGATGGTCTTGTCGCTGATCTCTTCGACCGCATAGCGTTCGCTGAGGTTGTCCTCCAGCTGGAACTTGCGGAAGTTGTTCGAGAAGTACAACACGCCACCCGGTGCCAGGCGGGCCATGGCCAAGTCGAGCAACTGCACATGATCGCGCTGCACGTCGAAGATGCCTTCCATGCGCTTGGAGTTGGAGAAGGTCGGCGGGTCGATGAAGATCATGTCGAACTCATCGCGGCTGGCGTCCAGCCAGGCCATCACATCACCCTGCTCCAGGCGGTTCTTGTCGGAGAAACCATTGAGGGAGAAGTTGCGACGGGCCCAGTCCAGGTAGGTCTTGGACAGGTCGACACTGGTGGTGCTGCGCGCGCCGCCCTTGGCAGCGTGCACACTGGCCGTGGCGGTGTAGCAATACAGGTTGAGGAAACGCTTGCCGGCGGCTTCTTTCTGGATACGCATGCGCATCGGACGATGGTCGAGGAACAGACCGGTGTCCAGGTAGTCGGTGAGATTGACCAGCAGCTTCACGCCGCCTTCGCTGACCTCGGTGAACTTACCCTGGGCGCTCTGGCGCTCATACTGCTTGGTACCGCTCTGGCGCTCGCGGCGCTTGACCACTACGCGGCTCTTGTCGATGTTCAGCGCCTGGGGAATGGCCGCCAGCGCATCGAACATGCGCGCCGAGGCTTTTTCCGGGTCGATGGATTTCGGCGCGGCGTATTCCTGAACGTGAACCCAATCGTGGTACAGGTCGATGGCCATGGAGTATTCCGGCATATCGGCGTCGTACACGCGGTAGCAATCCACGCCTTCACGCTTGGCCCACTTGCCCAGCAGCTTGAGGTTCTTTTGCAGGCGGTTGGCGAACATCTGCCCGCCTTCACTCAAGCGCGCCTGCTCGACCACGGGGACCGGGGCGGGCTTGATCGGGTTGCCATTCTTGTTGTACTGGCGTTCTTGCGGCTCGGCCGGGGCCTGGTCGTATACGGCTTGCTCACGTTCGGCCTGGCGCTGTTCCGGGGTACGGCGCTCGCCGGTGACGAATTGATCCGGGTTGACCTTGATCAGCAGCAATTTGCACGGCAACGCGCCGTTCCAGAACGAATACTGCTTGTGGCTGCGGATGCCCATGCGCTTGCCCAGGTCCGGCGCACCGGTGAACACCGCCGCTTCCCAGCCCATGCACGCCTGGCGCAGACGCTCGCCGAGGTTCTGGTAGAGGTACAACAGGCTGGCTTCGTCACCCAAACGCTCGCCGTAGGGCGGGTTGCAGATGACCAAGCCTTTCTGGTTCTGGTCCGGGCGCGGCTCGAAGGTGCCGACTTCGCCCTGGTACACCTTGATCCAATGGCTGAGACCGGCGCGCTCGATGTTGTTGCGTGCAGGCTGGATCAGGCGCGGGTCGGCTTCGTAGCCACGCACCCACAACGGCGGTTTGTTCATGCCGATCGCCGCGCGTTCAGTGGCTTCGGCGTGGAGTTTTTTCCACAGTGCCGGGACGTGGCCGAGCCAGGTGGTAAAGCCCCAGAGTTCACGATTCAGGTTCGGCGCCATGTCGGCGGCGATCATCGCGCCTTCGACCAGGAAGGTGCCCACACCGCACATCGGGTCAGTCAGCGCGCCGCCTTCGGCAGCAATGCGCGGCCAGCCGGCACGAATCAGGATCGCGGCCGCGAGGTTTTCCTTCAACGGCGCGGCGCCCTGCTGCAGGCGGTAGCCGCGCTGGTGCAGGCTGTGGCCGGAGAGGTCAAGGGACAGGATGGCTTCGCCACGGTCCAGGCGCAGGTGGATGCGCAGGTCCGGGTTGATCTTGTCGATGGACGGGCGTTCGCCGGTCGGGGTGCGCAGCTTGTCGACGATCGCATCCTTGACCTTCAGCGCGCCGAAGTGGGTGTTGTCGATGCCTGAGCCGTGACCGCTGAATTCCACCGCCAGGGTACCGTCAGAGACCATGTGATCGGCCCATTCAATATCCAGCACGCCATGGTAGAGGTCTTCGGCGTCCTTCATCGGGAAGCGCTTGAGCACCAGCAATACGCGGTTGGCCAGGCGCGACCAGAGGCACAGGCGATAGGCGGTTTCCATGTCGGCCATGCCGCGCACGGCCGAGGTGTGCTCGCGGGCTTCCTCAAGGCCAAGCCCCACGGCTTCCTCGATCAGCAGGCCTTCGAGGCCCTTGGGGCAGGTGAGGAAGAGTTCAAAACGGTCCGACATGGGGCATTCCAGGCTTTTCAGCAATAAATGAACGGGCGACGCATCGCCGGCTCGGTTTTCAATCAAGCACTTTTCTTGAAGAGTGCTCGCGTGGCACGAATGTGCCGTCCCACCCCGTCTGCCGGGCCTTTGGGCCTTGATTGACGGGGCAGATCAATAATTTGATGCAACAAAAAGAAATATTCCGACCCTTCGTCGAATAATAACCGACAGCAACAGAAGGACATTCTCACTAAAGGATTAAACCCATCCTCTTTGCAGGGTGCATCATAGCTGGCTTTGCCCAACAAATGGGGCGAAAAGCCATCCCAACTTATGGCTATAGCATCGTTATCGTTACGTGCTTATGACAAAACGATCATTGAATCCATGTGACCTATTGGTTAGAACTCAACACAGGTTGGCGCCGTAACGACGCCGACACCCAGGCTCGCCACGCCGGCAGCGAGCCCACCAACGGCAGAAAAACTCTGCCCGGCCTCAGACGAGGCCGAAGGATATCAAGACAGTCAACAAGTGAGGGAAACACCCTATGAGAAGACTTAAGCGTGATCCGTTGGAAAGAGCATTTTTACGCGGATATCAATATGGCGTTCATGGCAAATCCCGTGAGCTTTGCCCATTTACTCTACCGTCGGTACGCCAAGCCTGGATCAACGGCTGGCGAGAAGGACGCGGCGACAACTGGGACGGTATGACTGGCACTGCGGGAATCCACAGACTCAACGAACTTCACGCCGTCGGCTAATCAAGGGCATTTAATTCCGACACCACCACGAATATGTAACGACTTAACCACGCACGCCCTATCCAGGCGGCGGGCTTCGGCCCAGGGGCTCCTCTTGAGGAGCCCTTTTTATTGGCCTGAGAATAATGAGGACTACCTTAGGAGCGAGCTTGCTCGCGCCTACACGCGTAAGGCAGCAATCGCATCCACTGACTGGCGGATCAGCGCCGGGCCTTTGTAAATAAACCCCGAGTACAACTGCACCAGGCTGGCACCCGCAGCAATCTTCTCGGCAGCATGCTTGCCCTCGGTGATGCCGCCGACCGCGATGATCGGCAAACGCCCGGCCAGTTCAGCGGCCAGCACCTTGACGATGTGGGTGCTCTTGTCACGCACCGGCGCGCCCGACAGGCCACCCGCTTCATCGCCATGGGCCAAGCCTTCGACGCCGACACGGCTGAGGGTGGTGTTGGTCGCGATGACCGCATCCATGCCCGAATCCACCAGGGCCTGGGCCACCAACACAGTTTCTTCGTCACTCATGTCCGGGGCAATCTTGATTGCCAGCGGCACGCGCTTGCCATGGCGCACGGCCAGGTCTTCCTGGCGCTGGCGCAGGGCTTCGAGCAGTTGCTTGAGCGAATCGCCGAACTGCAGGCTGCGCAGGCCTGGGGTGTTGGGCGAGCTGACGTTGACGGTGACATAGCTGGCGTGGGCGTAGACCTTGTCCAGGCAGATCAGGTAGTCATCCACCGCGCGTTCGACCGGGGTGTCGAAATTCTTGCCGATATTGATGCCCAGAATGCCCCTGTACTTCGCCGCCTCGACACGCGATAGCAGGTGATCGACGCCGAGGTTGTTGAACCCCATGCGATTGATGATCGCCTCGGCTTCCGGCAGGCGGAAGATTCGCGGCTTGGGGTTACCCGGCTGCGGTCGCGGCGTCACGGTGCCGATCTCCACAAAACCGAAACCCAGTTGCGCGAAGCCATCAATGGCCGCGCCGTTCTTGTCCAGGCCGGCGGCCAATCCGACCGGGTTGGGAAAGTCGAGCCCCATCACTGACACCGGCATTTTTGCCGGTGCCTTGCATACCAGGCCATTGAGCCCCAGGCGGCCACCGGCGCCGATCAGGTCCAGGGACAGATCGTGGGAGGTTTCCGGGGAAAGTTTGAACAACAGCTGGCGGGCCAGGGTATACATGGGCGGGCTAGACTCGGATGGCGGCGAAAGGTGGCGGCGATTATAGCCGGGGTGACGGGGTGCACGCGAGGCGTGCCGCCCAAACGTCAGCAGCGCCGCTGTACCAAGGCCTCATAACGTGCCCCGATTTTTCCTGCATAGCGCATGCGTCGCGCTGAGCGCCGGGGCCAGCGTCCCAGGAATCTACCGCCGTACAGTTAATGAATACGATTGATCTCAGCCTGCCTCAGAAACTAACCATGACTGACCTGGCCACAGGCCGAACACACATGCTGCACGGCATCCAAAGGCGCGGGCAGATGCCGCTCAATCTTCACCGGGCATGTAAAGCGATACCCCCGACCGTAGATAGTCTTGATAAACCCCTTGTCAGCTCCAAGCTGCTTACGCAGTGAGTAAATGCAACGGGTCAGCGACTCCTCGGCGACCTCTCCCTGGGGCCAGGCCTGCTCCAACAAACGATCCTTAGTCATCAGTACGCCGCCAGAAACCAGCAGCAGCCGCAAAACATGCAACTCCTTGGGCGGCAACTGAACATCGCTGCCTTTGCCGGTCAGGCGACCATCACCATGAAGTGTCCACTGGGAAAAAAGCAGGGAAGTCGCAGTCACCCCATCATTCAAGACGGCCATATCTACCTCGGCATCCGACTACTGACATTGAAGTCCCTATTTCCAGTACTGGCTCTTGCGCCCACGTCATGACTATAAAAAACCGCCGTGCAGCCCACGCTAGGAAAAACCCCATACAGCCAGCGCTTTTTAGCAACACCCTGTAAGACACTTCACGCTCATCCGTCAGACGTCCCCATTTGGATAAACCTCATGCCACTCACCCCCAACCGCCTGGGCTAACACCTTATTCACGGAGAGCGATCCGGGTTTACAAACGCACGTTGCACACGCTCGTATTGCGCCGCACTCAATGGCGGTGCGCCAACCCCTGTGGCCAAATCCTTCGATTCGCTACCCACTGCCCGGGCCTGGAACACAAACAGGCGAACCTTGCTCGGGCTGACTGAGCCGATACTGCGTACCGGCTCATGTGACTCACGGCTAAACGCCCCCAGCCACAGGCGCTTGCCCTGCGGCACCCGCACCACGCTGCTGACACTCACGCGCCCGACCGCTGATGGTTTGCCGTGCCGCCCTGCCTGGCTCAGTTGGCGACCATCCTCGACGTGGAGAAGCATCTCGATCTGATTCGCTTCGGCAAAACGTGGCAGCACACTGACCTGGGAGCCGTACTGCACGGGCTTCCAATCCGCTGACTCATCGCCGGGCGCCGGCAGATAGAAGGTGTGGTTATCCTGAAACACTGCCGGCACATTCTCCTGACTGAGAATCACCGGCAATGTCATCACCCTCGCCCGCCGCCGCCGCTCCAGCATGGCAATCTTCGCCATCAGACGGTTATCGTCCACCGGTTCCAGAATTCGTGTGGCTTGCACCTTCGCTTCCGTGTCCCAAGCAGGGTCGAGTTTTTTCAGTTCGTCACGCTCCAGGTCCACCATCCATAGCGAGACTTCGATAGACCGCTTGGGCGTGTCCAACTCAGCCACCAGGCGCTCGATGAAACTCAGTTGCTCAGGCTCCCCCTTAAGCAACAGGCTGTTGGTGTCCGGGTAGGCGATCACCACCAGGTTCTTGTCAGCCAGCGGCCCATTCTGTTCAGACGCCAGCACGGTTTCGATCATCGACGCGATTCCCGGCACCGTGACCTTTTCGTCGCCTATGGTGTACCCGCGGTCTGCCACATGGGTGTTGAGTACCTGAACGACAGCAAACGCCTGGCTGCCTAAGTGCAACTCAGCACGCTCGCGGTCCATTAATTCGGCCAGGCGCAAAACCTGATCGACATAATGAGGTGGCCCGGACACATCAAATGTCCGGGGCCCGGTGACGCTCAGGGGGTAGCGCGTTTCATCAAGGCCCGAGCGGCGCATGAGCTCACGAAACCGCTCGACGGAAATATGCCGCAGCGCCACCTGCGAACTTTTTGCCTCGCTGACGCTGTAAAGGTAGAGCGCCTGCCCATCGCTGTACCAGATCAAGCCGTATTGCAATGCCAGCGTCTCCAGGGCGTGTTGCGGCGTAGCGAGGTCAATGACCTCACTGACGCGGATGCGCGCCACTTCACCGCTCACAACGATGGGCAGGCCCATCGGCACGGACAAGGCGGTGAAGACGGTCTGCAGGCGCTCGTCCTGCGCCTGGTAGGTCTCGCCCTGGGCACCGGCACTTCCTGGCATCAGCGTGACAAGCAGCAGCCAGAAGCAGGCAGTGGTTACGGAAAAGTGAGCGTACACCGTGGATATCCTGGGCGGTCTGGCAGTAAGAGGCGGCCATACTGAGAGGCAGCCCTTTTTCAATCTTGATGGAAAGTTGACGGCTGACTGCGCCTGCCGGACCGTGGCATGTGCCTTGCTTTGCACTTTCTATAAAGCGCGCACCAACGGCGGAGCGAGCTTACGGACAAAGGCGTCGTTACCCGCAATGGCCTTGCATCGCCATCTGAGGGAACGACGCTTTTTTTTGAAAGAAAAGGTAGGTGTTGATGAACGATTCGGTTGGCAACAGCCCGGTGAACGACCCGCTGGCGTGGGTCAACGGCAGTGATGCCCCGGAGAAAAGCAGCCTTGACCTGGGGTTCATGGCCTTAAGCGACTGCGCCTCCTTGGTGGTGGCGGCGACCCAGGGTTTCGCTCAACCCTATGGACTGACCCTGAACCTCAAGCGCCAATCCTCATGGGCCAACCTACGGGACAAACTGGTCAGCGGCGAACTGGACGCCGCCCACAGTCTGTACGGGTTGATCTATGCCGTGCACCTGGGCATCGGCGGTGTCGTGCCTACCGACATGGCAGTCTTGATGGGGCTGAACCAGAACGGTCAAAGCATCAACCTGTCCCACAGCCTGCAACAGCAGGGAGTGGTCACTCCTGAGGCACTGGACCGCCACGTGCACCAAAGCCGAACAAAACTGACCTTCGCCCAGACCTTTCCCACCGGCACCCATGCCCTGTGGTTGTACTACTGGCTGGCGAGCCAGGGCATTCATCCGCTACAGGATGTCGACAGCGTCGTGGTACCGCCGCCGCAAATGGTTGCTCACCTGCAAGCCGGGCGTATCGACGGTTTTTGCGTCGGTGAACCCTGGAGTGCCAGCGCGGTAGCGCAAAACCAGGGCTTTACCCTGGCAACCACTCAGGCGATCTGGCCGAATCATCCGGAAAAGGTACTCGGCTGCACCCAGGCCTTCGTCGACCAATACCCCAACACCGCCCGCGTATTGGTAATGGCCATCCTGGAAGCCAGCCGGTTTATTGAAGAAAGTACCGAAAATCGCCGTTCTACCGCGCAATTGCTCAGCGGCCGCGAATACCTCGACGCGCCGCTCGACTGCATTGAACCCCGCCTGCTGGGCGCCTATGACGACGGCCTGGGCAATCACTGGCAGGATCCCCATGCCTTGCGTTTTTTTGCCGACGGCGAAGTGAACCTGCCGTACCTCTCTGATGGCATGTGGTTCATGACCCAGTTCCGGCGCTGGGGCCTGCTGCGCGATGACCCTGACTATTTGGGTGTGGCCCGCCAGGTCCAGCAACTGGCACTGTATCGTCAGGCGGCCGATGCCTTGGGCATTGCTGCGCAACGCCAGGACATGCGCAGCAGCCAACTGATCGACGGCAAGGTCTGGGACGGCTCGGACCCCATCGGCTACGCCCGCAGCTTCCGCCTGCATGCCCTGGCCGACCACACTCATCGCCAAGCCTTGCGCTGACAGGAGCACATGTATGCTGCGAATCCTGTTGATCAACGACACACCGCGCAAAGTCGGGCGTTTGCGCGCAGCGCTGATCGAGGCCGGCTTCGAGGTGATCGATGAGTCCGGCCTGACCATCGACCTGCCGGCGCGCGTCGAAACGGTGCGCCCGGACGTCATCCTGATCGATACCGAGTCACCCGGCCGCGATGTGATGGAGCAAGTGGTGCTGGTCAGCCGCGACCAGCCCCGGCCCATCGTGATGTTTACCGACGAGCACGACCCGAATGTGATGCGCCAGGCGATCAAGTCCGGCGTCAGCGCCTATATCGTTGAAGGCATTCAAGCCCAGCGCCTGCAACCGATCCTCGACGTGGCCATGGCCCGCTTCGAGAGCGACCAGGCCTTGCGCGCCCAGCTGCAAGCGCGGGACCAGCAGTTGGCCGAGCGCAAGCGCATCGAGCTGGCCAAGGGCATGCTGATGAAAATGAAGGCCTGCAATGAGGAAGAGGCCTACACCCTGATGCGCCGCCAGGCCATGAGCCGCCAGCAGAAACTGATCCAGGTGGCAGAGCAGATTATCGCCATGAGTGAATTGCTCGGATGAACCCGGTAGATGCGGTCTTATCCAACACCACTACGGTCAGCGTGTTGGCGCAGGACTTGCTAAGTAATCATTACAGGTAACCAACGGCGGTTGCCCCTTCCACGACAAAGACGTCGCACACCCGGTTTGCCCTCGCGAACCCGGTGGCGGCGTTTTTTTGTTTTGGCCCCCGTAGCACGGGGCCGGTGGGGCGGCCGCAGCCGGCGGCTCCATCACCAGGCCTTCTTACAAGACTCCCAACCGTTGAGGTGCGTGATGAAATCAAGCTTCTGGAAATCCGGGCACACCCCGACCCTGTTTGCCGCGTTCCTGTATTTCGACCTGAGCTTCATGGTCTGGTATTTGTTGGGCCCCCTGGCGGTGCAGATCGCCGCCGACCTGCACCTGACCACCCAGCAACGCGGCCTGATGGTGGCGACGCCGATCCTGGCAGGTGCGGTATTGCGCTTCCTGATGGGCATGCTGGCGGACAAGCTGTCGCCCAAGACCGCCGGGCTGATCGGCCAGGTGATTGTGATCGTCGCCTTGTTCGGCGCCTGGAAACTGGGGATTCACAGCTACGAACAAGCCTTGTTGCTGGGACTGTTCCTCGGCATGGCCGGCGCATCCTTCGCGGTGGCGCTGCCGCTGGCATCCCAATGGTACCCCGCCGAACACCAGGGCAAGGCCATGGGCATCGCCGGGGCCGGTAACTCGGGCACGGTCTTCGCGGCCCTGCTGGCCCCGGTGTTGGCGGCGGCGTTTGGCTGGAGCAACGTGTTCGGCTTCGCACTGATTCCGTTGATCCTGACCCTGATCGTCTTCGCCTGGCTGGCGCGCAACGCGCCCGAGCGGCCTAAAGCCAAGTCCATGGCCGATTACTTCAAGGCCCTGGGCGACCGCGACAGCTGGTGGTTCATGTTTTTCTACAGCGTGACCTTCGGCGGTTTTATCGGCCTGGCCAGCGCCCTGCCCGGCTATTTCAACGACCAATACGGCCTGAGCCCCATGACTGCCGGCTACTACACCGCCGCCTGCGTGTTCGGTGGCAGCCTGATGCGCCCATTGGGCGGAGCATTGGCCGACCGTTTCGGCGGGATCCGCACCCTGCTCGGCATGTACAGCGTCGCAGCGATCTGCATTGCGGCGGTGGGGTTCAACCTGCCCAGTTCCTATGCCGCACTGGCCCTCTTCGTCTGCACCATGCTCGGCCTGGGCGCGGGCAATGGTGCGGTGTTCCAGTTGGTGCCACAGCGTTTTCGGCGTGAGATCGGCGTGATGACCGGCTTGATCGGCATGGCCGGCGGTATCGGCGGTTTTGCCCTGGCGGCAGGCATGGGCGCGATCAAGCAAAGCACCGGTAGCTATCAGTTGGCCTTGTGGTTGTTCGCCAGCCTGGGCGTACTGGCCTGGTTCGGCCTGCACGGCGTCAAACGTCGCTGGAGAACCACCTGGGGTTCGGCGGCAGTGACCGCCGCACGCGTCTGATGAGTCTGCAACTGAGCGTCGCCCATGCCAGCGCCATCGGCCCACGGGCGGAAAACCAGGATGCACTGCGGGTCGTCACCCCCGCAGCGGAACTGGCGGCGAGCAAAGGCTACCTGTGCGCCATGGCCGACGGTGTGAGCCAGTGCGCCGACGGCGGCCTGGCCGCACGCTCGACCTTGCAGGCTCTGGCCCTGGATTACTACGCCACGCCGCAAACCTGGGGGGTGGCACAGGCATTGGAGCGTTTGCTGCTGGCGCAAAATCGCTGGTTGCAGGCCAATGGCGGCGGCCAGCCGCTGTTGACCACCCTCAGTGCCTTGGTATTTCGCGGCCAGCGCTTCACCCTGGCCCATGTCGGTGATTGCCGGGTGTATCGCTGGCTGGACGGTGAGTTGCAGCGCATCAGTGAAGATCACGTGTGGGAACAGCCAGGCATGCAGCATGTGCTCAAACGTGCCCTCGGTCTGGATCAGCACCTGGTGCTGGATTTTCTCGACGGCCAATTGCGCGAAGGTGAGTGCTTCCTGCTGCTCAGCGATGGCGTCTGGGCCACGCTGGGCGATCACAGCATCAGCGCGATCCTGCGCGAACAAACCGACCTGGACTTGGCGGTAACCACACTGGTCAGCGCCGCACACCTGGCGGGCAGCCAGGACAATGCCAGCGCCTTGCTGGTGCGCGTCGACACACTCGGCGCCGCCACGCTCGGCGACGCCCTGGTGCAATTGCAGCAATGGCCCTTGCCACCGCTGCTGAAATCCGGGCAACGCTTTGAAGGCTGGCAGGTGGACACCGTGGTGGCGCAAAGCAGGCAGTCATTGCTGTACCGGGTGCGCGATGCCCAACAGCAACCCTGGCTGCTGAAAACCCTGCCACTGAGCCGCGACGACGACAGCGACGCCGGCCAGGCATTACTGTCGGAAGAGTGGTTTCTGCGGCGGGTAGCCGGGCGCGCATTTCCTGAAGTGCATGCCGCCAGCGGGCGCCAGCACTTGTACTACGTGATGCGTGAATACCCAGGGCAAACCCTGGCCGATCTGTTCCAGCACCAAGGCCCATTGCCGCTGGCGCAATGGCAGTCCGTGGCCGAACGTTTGCTGCGCGCAGTGGGCATGCTGCATCGACGGCAGATCCTGCACCGCGACATCAAGCCGGAAAACCTGCTGCTGGGGGATGACGGTGAATTGCGCGTGCTGGATTTCGGTCTGGCCTACTGCCCCGGTCTTTCAGAGGACCGTGCCCATGTACTGCCCGGCACCCCGAGTTTTATCGCACCCGAAGCGTTCAATGGCGACCGTCCCACAGCCCAACAGGATTTGTACAGCGTGGGTGTCACCTTGTATTACCTGTTGACCGGGCATTACCCCTACGGGGAAATCGAAGCCTTCCAACGGCCGCGCTTTGCCCAGGCGGTCAGCGCCAGCCGCTATCGCCCGGATCTCCCGGATTGGCTGCCCCTGAGCCTGGAACGGGCCGTGGCCGCACAGCCGGCGCATCGCTACGAAACCGCCGAGGAATGGCTGCGGGTGCTTGAACAGGCTGACCGCCAGGAACTGAGCATCCGCCCCAGGCCCCTGCTGGAGCGCGAACCGTTGAAGGTCTGGCGCACCTTGGGGCTGGTCTCGATGCTGATCAATCTGATTCTTCTGTATTCACTCTTTCACAGCTGACGTCAGCTCTCGACGAGGAAAAACCCATGAACGCAAAAGTCTGGCTGGTGGGCGCGGGCCCTGGCGACCCGGAGTTGTTGACGCTCAAGGCTGTACGGGCCATGCACGAAGCCGACGTGGTGCTGATCGATGATTTGGTCAACCCGGCGGTGCTGGAGCATTGCGCCAAGGCGCGAGTGATCACGGTCGGCAAACGCGGCGGCTGCCGCTCGACCCCGCAGGCGTTTATCCACCGCCTGATGTTGCGTTACGCCCGCCAAGGCAAGTGCGTGGTGCGGCTCAAGGGGGGCGACCCGTGCATTTTCGGGCGCGGCGGCGAAGAGGCGATGTGGCTGCGTGAGCGCGGCGTCGAGGTGGAGTTGGTCAACGGGATTACCGCCGGGCTGGCGGGCGCAACGAATTGCGCAATTCCACTGACGTTGCGCGGTGTCAGCCGCGGTGTGACCCTGGTCACGGCCCACACCCAGGATGACAGCAGCCTTAATTGGCGCGCGCTGGCGGAAGGCGGGACGACATTGGTGGTGTATATGGGAGTGGCCAAGCTGGAGGAAATTCGCCAGCAATTGCTGGAAGGTGGGATGGCAGCAAATATGCCGGTGGCGATGATCGAAAACGCATCACTGCCCCAGCAGCGCGAATGCCGCAGTGAGCTGTCGCGGATGCATGAAGACGCACAGGCATTTGCCTTGAAGAGCCCGGCGATTCTGGTGATCGGCCATGTGGCGGACGCCGAACAGACGGCGTGTGTCGCTACCGCAGTCAGTGCCTGAGACAAATTCCAGGCGAAAAAAAACCCGGCCGAAGCCGGGTTTTTTCTACATCTCAGTAATTACTGAGCGGTAGCTTCAACCGACGCTTCTACGCGACGGTTAACAGCACGACCAGCTTCAGTTGCGTTGTCAGCAACTGGGCGGGATTCGCCGTAACCTACAGCAGTTACACGGCTAGGAGCCACGCCGTCTTTAACCAGGACTTGCTTAACAGCGTCAGCACGACGCTGGGACAGCTTCTGGTTGTAAGCGTCTGGACCTACGGAGTCAGTGTGACCAGCAACTTCTACGTTGGTAGCTGGGTACTGAGCCATGAAGTCGGCCAGGTTTTTCACGTCGCCGTAGCTGTTAGGCTTAACAACGGCCTTGTCGAAGTCGAACTTAACGTCCAGCTCAACACGAACAACCTGAGCAACTGGAGCTTCTGGCTCTGGAGTTGGCTCTGGAGCTGGTGCTGGGGTAGGAGCTGGAGCAACTGCGCCAGCGTTACCGCCGAAGTTCACGCCCAGGCCGACCAGTGCGGAGTAATCCCACTTGCCGTTGTCCAGACCGTAGTCAGCTTCAACACCGGCACGAGCGTACAGGTTGTTGGTGAAGTAGTACTTCACGCCAGTACCAACGGTAGCGAAAGTAGTCTGGTCGCGACCGCTGTGGCCGTCAGCCAGTACGTTGGTACGGCTCTGGTGACCGAAACCGCCTTCTACGTATGGACGCAGGCTGTCAACGCCAGCTTGACCGAAGTGATACTGGGCAACCAGGCTGCCGGTATCGCCTTTGATCTTCTGGTTACCAGTACCGTCGTTCGAACGGGTGTGGTTAGTCTTGTCATACGACAGGTTCAAGGACAGGTCGTCGGTCAGGAAGTAACCGATGCGAGCGCCAGGATTGTAGCCGTCTTCGATGTGCTTAACGCTATCGTTGAACTGCTTTTTGTAGAACAGCTCGCCTTCAACTGCGCCTTGGCCTTGTGCCAGCGCGCCGAAAGAAGTAGCGGCAATAAGAGTACCAATGGCCAAGCCCAAGGTGTTTTTCAGTTTCATCCGTTAAATCCCCATCTGGTGATTGTAAAGCAGTCCCACAAACCGGGGGACAACTCGGCGACAAGTCTAACAGAACTTGCCTACACGTAAGAGATATTTGCCACGCACTAAGTTTCAGTCTCGTCCGCAAATTTCTCACGTAATTTATCAAGAGCACGTTTGTAACGCATTTTTGTAGCACTCAAACCCATGTGCATGATGTCAGCGATTTCCTGGAATTCCAGCTCTGCGACAAATCGTAGCACCAGAATTTCTCGGTCAATCGGGTTCACATACACCAGCCAGCGATCGAGTCCGCCCTTATCCTCGGGTGTCGGCGCCTTTTCTTCAGACGCTTCCTCAAGGGGGTCCAGACTCAAAGCGTCCATCAAGCGACGCTTTCGCCGTTCCTTCCGATACTGCGTGATGCACTCGTTGTAGGTGATGCTGTAGAGCCAGGTCTTGAACTTCGATTTGCCCTCGAAGTTCTTCAGGCCGTACAACACCTTGAGCATCACTTCCTGACAGACATCGTCCGCATCTCTATCGTTCCCTAAATACCTTGAACAAACGTTGAACAGAGTGCGTTGATATCTGCGCATCAATTCTTCGTACGCGCGAGTTACGTGAAACAGCTCCGTGTGCGAGCGCGCGACCAACTCCTCATCAGAGAGCTCACGGGGGTCATAGCGCGTGGACAGCGTTTGGGCTTTATTCAAAACAAGTCGTGCCGACAGTCAGGTCAATGTCCGCTACAGCCCGGTCAGCCGGGTTTGCGGCGGCGTACATTAGCAGGATTTGCCGGGTTAGCGGCTACTGACCTGCTGCTCCAGGAGAATCCGATTGGACAACGACACCAGGTCGCCGTCATCGGTCAGCACCGTTGTCTTGACTGTGCCAATCTCCTCGATTTGCCCTTCGACCTCGCCCACACGCACCTGTTGCCCAACCTGATACAACTCACGCACATAGATTCCCGCAAGAATCTGGCCGGCAATTTCCCGGCTTCCCAAGCCCATGGCCAGCGCAACGGCCAGACCAACGGTAATCAAAACGATCACAATCACGTGGTTGAGCAGGTCAGTCTTGACCTCCAACTGGCTGATCGCGACCGAAATACTGATGATGATCACCAGCCCCTGGGCAATTCGCCCCAGGCCAGCGGCATAGTCCAATCCCACACCTTCGGCGGCGCCGCGCACCAGCCCATTGGCCAATTGTGCAAGCAAAACGCCTACGAGAAGCACCAGCGCGCCACCGAAAACCTTCGGCAAATACAGCGCCAGCATGTCGAGCGTAGCTGAAACTCGCTCAAGTCCAAGGGATTGCGCCGCAGAAACCAGAAATATCAGCAAAACAAACCAGTAGACGATCTTGCCGATCAACGTGGAGATCGGCACTTGCAGCCCGGCGCGCCCCAGCAGCTTGGTCAGGCCTGTGCCGGCCATCAGGCGGTCAAGACCCAGTTTTGCGAGCAATTTGGACAGCAGGGTGTCGAGCAGCTTGGCCACGACAAAGCCCAGCAACACCAGTACCAGGGCACCAAACAGGTTGGGAATGAAATTCGCCACCTTGGTCCACAATGCGGTCATCGCGGTGACCAGGCTCTGGGTCCAGAGATCAAGTTCCATATTCAATCAGCCTTATCAGCAGTGCGAGCAAGGGGTTTACGACGGGAAACAGGCGATACGTGCGCAGAACCATTGTTCAGGGCCATCATCAACGCTGGCACCCAGCGGCCGAGCAGACCGAACAGGTCACCCGCGCCCACCTGACGGTTAGCGGTTTTCAACACGCGGCCCAGGCAGGCATCGTCGTCACGGTTGGACGGCGAGGCATTGAGCATGTCACGTAAAGACTGTTCGAACGGATCGTGCATAAAGACCTCTCGCAAGTGTTTTAAAAGACGAGGGTAAAATTCTTGGGGTCACATAGGACCCTTCCTACGTTCAGGTCATATTCAGCTCAAACCCAGCGCAATCGTCGAAACAACCACCACTGTCCGAGCGCCACCGACACCATCAACAGGCATGCAATCACGAATCCGTAGGGGCTGGCAGAGAACGGTATGCCACCCACATTTATACCCAGCAGGCCAGTGAGGAAACTCATCGGCAGAAAGATCCCGGTGATGATCCCGAACCGATACATGGTGCGGTTCATGCGCACGCTCAAGCGCCGGTCTTCAGCCTCAAGCACAAGCCCCACGCGCTCCCGGGTCAATTCGAGCTCTTCCAGGTAGCGGGTCAGGCTGTTGTTCAATTCGTTCCAGTAGTCGGCATCGTCGTCACAGAACCACGGCAATTTTATCCGCGTGAGCTGGGCAAAAATATCCCGCTGTGGCGCAAGGAAACGCTTGAGCCCGGCCGCTCGGCGACGGATCTGCAAAATGCTGCCATGCTCAGGGGTATACCGTTCGTCGGTATCGAGTTTTTCTTCCTCGGCATCGACGATTTCCGACAAGTCCGTGACCAGATCCTGGACCTTGTTTGTCAGGTACTGCGCCATATAAAGGATGAGTTCCGACGCGGTTTTCGGCCCCTTGCCATCCGCCAACTGCACCAGCAGTTGGTCAGTGGCGCGCAGCGGGCGCAAACGCAGGGAAATCACGCGGCTGGCGGCAGCGAAGATGCGTACCGAGACCATGTCTTCCGGCTCGGCTCCCGGATTGAGGTTGATCCCGCGCAGGAACAACAGCAGTTCCGAATCCGGCAACGGCAACAGGCGCGGGCGGGTGTTCTCCTCCAGCAGCAGGTCACAGGCGAATTCGCTCAAACCGCTGGATTTGCGCAGCCAGGTCTGGGTCTGGGGATGGCTGCGATCCCAATGCAGCCACAGGCTTTCCTGAGGCTGCAGTTGCAAGTCGTCGAGCTCAGTCCGGGCAATCGAACGCGCACCGCCTTTACCGTCCAGCACCAGGGCATGCACCAGCCCCCACTGCGCGTTTTCTTCCTCGAACATCCTCACCCCTGTTGGTTATTGCAGTTTATTCAGGCATTTGCAGCGGGCTTGGCGAGACAATCACGCCATTGTTGTCGGCGTAGATGTACTCACCCGGGCGAAAGGTCACGCCGGCAAACGTGACCACCACGTTCAGATCACCGATGCCGCGCTTGTCGGTTTTCATCGGGTGGCTGGCCAGCGCCTGCACGCCCAGATCGGTCTGGGCAATGACATCGACGTCACGGATACAGCCGTAGATCACCAAACCTTCCCAACCGTTTTTCGCGGCTTTCTCGGCGATCATGTCGCCCAGCAACGCGCGGCGCAGGGAACCACCACCGTCGACCACCAGCACCTTGCCGGCGCCCGGCTGGTCGGCCTGTTCCTTGACGAGGGAGTTATCTTCGAAGCATTTGATGGTGACAATCTCGCCGCCAAAGGAATCTCGGCCACCGAAGTTGCTGAACATCGGCTCGACCACCTGCACCAGGTCCGGGTAGGCGTCGCACAGGTCGGGGGTCACGTAATGGTTCATTGAAAAATTCCTTTCCGTCAAAGAAGTGTCTTTCGAAAGAAGCGCCAGCCGGAGCCGGTGCGCAACATCCCATCCGCTTCGTCGCAACGCAATAACCAGTAAGCGACTGAATATGACCAGAAGCGTTTAACGCGTCATATCTTAGCCGCAACCACACACGAGTGAAACGCCCTTGGCAGAGCGCTGCATCAAACCGTCGCCAACACCTCGGCCGACACCCCGAACAACGGTGTGAGCGGATCTTTCAGCCATTGGGCCACCAGGGGCCACACTTCGGCCTGCGCAGCTTTGCTGACCAGCATTTCCACATGCCCGAAATCACCGGTAAACCCTTGCCGGCGCCCCAGACACAGGTATTGACGGTGCTCGGAGCCGATCTGCTCGAACAGCTTGCGGCACGCCCAGTCTGGATCTTGCTGATCGCCCGCCGCGCTGACGGCCAACAGCGGCACATCGACGTCTGCCAGGCCTTTCCACCAATCCTGCTTGCCTTCGCCGAAGCGCCCGAACAGGCCATTCCAGCGCATGGCTTCGATCAGCACGCCCGCTGGCTCGTCCTCGGGACCCCGTTTGAGCCGCGAACCGGAGACTTCGCCGAAACGTTTCAAAAGCAGACGGCCGGTCCACTCCACCGGGGGCAGTTTCAACGGCCAGTGGCTGCGACTGACCTGGCAACCAAACAAGGCCACCGAGGCCACCGCCGGTGCACCCAGGTGCTGCCCACCCAGGGCCGCAGCCAGGGTTGTGCCGCCAAGGGAGTGGCCAATCCAATGGGGAATCTGCGCACTTTGCTCACGCACAAACGCGCCGATGGCCGGCAAATCGTAGCGCGCGTAGTCGGCGACGCGGTTCCGGGCGTAGCCCTGATTGCGCCGCGACAGCCCATGACCACGCATCTCCGGGATCCACACATCGAACCCCTGGCGTGCCAGGTAAGCACCCAGGCCGATGCCTTTGGGCGAGTACCAAAAGCGCCGATTGGAAAAACTGCCGTGCAACAAAATAACCGGGATGCCCCGGCTTTCCGGGACATCGGCCAGGCCCAAACGGGTAACGGCCAGCTCGACGGTACCGTCAGGGCTGTTACCGGGTTTGAGGCGGTACACATCTTCACTCAGGTCGCCACGACGTTCAGCGCTGATCAGGGCGACGGGAAACAGGTTGCTGCTGCTTTGCATAATGCTCTTGCACAAAAAAGGGCGGCGTCCGGAAGGAGTTCCGCCCTGCACAGATAAGAATGCCGGTCACCCTCGACAGGGGACCGGCACTTTTGACATGACGACCTTAAGCGGACGCTTGGCCTTCCGCCAGGAAGAACCAGGTTTCCAGCACGGAATCGGGGTTCAGCGAGACGCTTTCGATACCCTGCTCCATCAGCCATTTGGCCAGGTCCGGGTGATCGGAAGGGCCTTGGCCGCAGATACCGATGTACTTGCCAGCCTTGTTGCACGCCTGGATGGCGTTGGCCAGCAGCTTCTTGACCGCAGGATTACGCTCGTCGAACAGGTGAGCGATGATCCCGGAGTCGCGGTCCAGGCCCAGGGTCAGCTGGGTCAGGTCGTTGGAACCGATGGAGAAACCGTCGAAGAACTCCAGGAACTCTTCGGCGAGGATGGCGTTGGACGGCAGTTCGCACATCATGATGACGCGCAGGCCGTTTTCGCCACGGGACAAACCGTTTTCTGCCAGCAGGTCGACGACCTGGCTCGCCTCGCCCAGGGTGCGCACGAACGGCACCATGATCTCGACGTTGGTCAGGCCCATCTCGTTGCGCACACGCTTGAGGGCGCGGCACTCAAGCTCGAAGCAATCACGGAACGCTTCGCTGATGTAACGCGAAGCGCCACGGAAGCCCAGCATCGGGTTTTCTTCTTCCGGCTCGTAGAGCTTGCCGCCGATCAGGTTGGCGTACTCGTTGGACTTGAAGTCCGACAGGCGCACGATGACCTTTTTCGGGTAGAACGCCGCCGCCAGGGTGCTGATGCCTTCCACCAGCTTCTCGACGTAGAAGCCCACCGGATCGTTGTAGCCGGCGATGCGCTTGTCCACACTTTCCTTGATGTCCAGCGGCAGGCCGTCGTAGTTCAACAGGGCCTTGGGGTGCACGCCGATCATGCGGTTGATGATGAACTCCAGGCGGGCCAGGCCCACACCGGCGTTCGGCAACTGCGCGAAGTCGAAGGCGCGGTCCGGGTTGCCGACGTTCATCATGATCTTGAACGGCAGGTCGGGCATGGCGTCGATGGAGTTTTGCTTGATGTCGAAGCCCAGCTCGCCTTCAAAGATGAAGCCGGTGTCGCCTTCGGCACAGGAGACGGTCACGCCCTGGCCGTCCTTGAGCAGTTGGGTGGCGTTGCCGCAACCAACCACCGCTGGGATCCCCAGTTCGCGGGCGATGATCGCCGCGTGGCAGGTACGCCCGCCACGGTTGGTAACGATGGCGCTGGCACGCTTCATCACCGGTTCCCAGTCCGGGTCGGTCATGTCGGAAACCAGCACGTCACCGGGCTGGACTTTGTCCATCTCGGACACATCCTTGATGATCCGCACCTTGCCGGCGCCGATGCGCTGGCCAATGGCACGGCCTTCCACCAGCACGGTGCCGGTTTCTTTCAGCAGGTAGCGCTCCATGACGTTGGCCGAGGTACGGCTCTTCACGGTTTCCGGGCGGGCCTGCACGATGTACAGCTTGCCGTCGTCACCGTCCTTGGCCCACTCGATGTCCATCGGGCACTTGTAGTGCTTTTCGATGATCATCGCTTGCTTGGCCAATTCGCTGACTTCCGCGTCGCTCAGGCAGAAGCGCGCGCGGTCGGCCTTGTCGACGTCCACGGTTTTCACCGAACGACCGGCCTTGGCCTCGTCGCCGTAGATCATCTTGATCGCCTTGCTGCCCAGGTTGCGGCGCAGAATGGCCGGGCGGCCGGCTTCAAGGGTGTGCTTGTGTACGTAGAATTCGTCCGGGTTGACCGCGCCCTGGACAACGGTTTCGCCCAGGCCGTAGGCGCCGGTGATAAACACCACGTCACGGAAGCCCGACTCGGTGTCGAGGGTGAACATCACGCCGGCGGTGCCGGTTTCCGAACGTACCATGCGCTGCACACCGGCAGACAGGGCTACCAGCTTGTGGTCGAAACCCTGGTGTACACGGTAGGAAATGGCGCGGTCATTGAACAGCGAGGCGAACACTTCCTTGGCTGCGCGGATCACGTTTTCCACGCCGCGGATGTTAAGGAAGGTCTCTTGCTGGCCGGCGAAGGAGGCGTCGGGCAAGTCTTCGGCGGTGGCCGAGGAACGCACGGCGACGGCCATGTCCGGGTTGCCGGCCGACAGGGTGGCGAAGGCGGTGCGGATTTCTTCGTTGAGCTTCTCGGGGAACTCGGCTTCCATGATCCATTGGCGGATCTGGGCGCCGGTCTTGGCCAGGGCATTGACGTCATCGACGTCCAGGGCATCCAGCGCGGCGTGGATCTGAGCGTTGAGGCCGCTCAGTTCGAGGAAATCGCGGTAGGCCTGGGCCGTGGTGGCGAAACCACCCGGCACCGACACACCTGCGCCTGCAAGATTACTGATCATCTCGCCGAGGGATGCGTTCTTGCCCCCTACGTGCTCTACATCATGGACGCCGAGCTTATCGAGGGAAACTACGTACTCTACCAAGGTGATCTCTCCACTAACTGTGTTGGAAAAGCTCAGGACGCCGGCTGCTCGTAGGAGCGATTACCCGCGTTTGTGGCCTGGACCTGGAAAATAAGTGAGAATGCGGCCCACTATGGGACGGCAAAATCGCGCCTATCATATCCAAGATTCGTCATCAGCTTAAGGCCCAGGGCTCAAATGAAACGATCTGCTTTCTTTATCTCCGATGGCACCGGCATCACTGCCGAAACCCTGGGTCAGAGCCTGCTCGCGCAGTTCGAAAACATTACCTTCGCCAAATTCACGCGGCCTTATATCGACAGCGTGGATAAAGCGCGGGCCATGGTACAACAAATCAATCTGGCCGCTGAAAAAGACGGCTTTCGGCCGATCATTTTCGACACCATCGTCAATCAAGACATCCGTGAGATTCTGGCAACGTCGAATGGTTTCATGATCGACATTTTCTCGACGTTCCTGGCGCCGCTGGAACAGGAGTTGAGCGAACACTCCTCCTATTCGGTCGGAAAGTCCCATTCCATTGGGCATAACTCCAATTATATGGAGCGTATCGAGGCGGTGAACTTCGCCCTCGACAACGACGACGGCGCCCGCACCCACTACTACGACAAGGCCGACCTGATCCTGGTTGGCGTGTCGCGCTGCGGCAAAACGCCCACCTGCTTGTACATGGCCATGCAATTCGGCATCCGTGCGGCCAACTACCCGCTGACCGAAGACGACATGGAGCACCTGACGCTGCCCGCAGCCCTGCGCGCCCATTCGCACAAGCTGTTCGGCCTGACCATCGACCCGGACCGCCTCACCGCCATCCGCAACGAGCGCAAGCCCAACAGCCGCTACTCCAGCTACGCCCAGTGCGAATTCGAAGTACGCGAAGTAGAAAACCTGTTCCGTCGCGAGAATATTGCGCACATCAATTCCACGCATTTTTCGGTGGAAGAGATTTCGGCGAAGATTTTGGTGGAGAAAGGTGTGGAGCGGCGCTTCAAATAACGCCTTGAGACTCTAGCTTTACTGTGGCGAGCGGGCTTGCCCCGCGCTGGGCTGCGCAGCAGCCCTGAACCAGTCACCGAGAACTGGCTGACACACCGCATTTATCTTGATTGGGGCTGCTTCGCAGCCCAACGCGGGGCAAGCCCGCTCGCCACAACGCGCCTGGACGTCCACTCGCTACAGGTGAAACCGCCCACCCCCCTGCCCCAACGCCGTCGCCAACGCATCAAACCCCGCCCGCAACAACTGATCATCCCCCGACGTATTGCAAATGCTCGCCCGAATAAACTGCGGCACCGCCGTCTGACCAACGGCAAACGCCTCGGCGGTGGCGATCAGGTAATTATTCTGCTTGAGCTCAGCCTCGATTTCCGACGCGCGCCAGGGCTCCGGCACTTCGATCCAGAAGTGCGGACTGTTCAGATGGGTCCGATAGGCCAGGCCCGCCAACAAATCCTGCACCAGGGCTTTGCGCCGGCTGATCTCGTTGATCTGCTGGCGCAGCAGGTATTCCGCCGTACCGTTTTCGATCCACTGGGTCGCCAGTTCCAGGGTCACCGGCGTGGCCATCCAACAGGTGGAGCGCA
Source organism: Pseudomonas sp. MIACH (assembly GCF_001269925.1). Lineage (GTDB taxonomy): Bacteria > Pseudomonadota > Gammaproteobacteria > Pseudomonadales > Pseudomonadaceae > Aquipseudomonas. The sequence goes on along the minus strand of NZ_LHVO01000033.1, from coordinate 35,991 downwards.
AAGCCGCTGAGATACGGCTGACCAGCGCCGGGGGCGCATGCACATAGCCCACACGCAACCCGGCAGACACGGCCTTGCTCAGGCTGCTGATCAAAATCGTACGTTCGGGGGCGAAATGGCTGAGGGGCGGCGGACGGTCTTCGACCAATACACCGTGGGCTTCGTCCTCAAGAATCAGCAGATTATGTTCCCGGCACACCTTCACCAGGGCTTCGCGCCGCGCCACGGATAACACCGCCGTGTCGGGTTCTGGATGGTCGGCGTGCAATACAACGCTGAAACCCGGTGATTACGACAGACTTCATCCAGCGCGCTTGGCAGCACGCCTTCTTCGTCCATCTCCAGGCCGATCAGGCGGATACCCAGCATACGCGCGGCGGTGATCAGCCCAGGGTAAGTCAGTTGTTCGGTGACCACCGTATCGCCAGCGCGCAGCAAAGCCATCATCGCGCACAGCAGGCCGTGCTGGCCGCCGTTGACGCAGATCACCTGCTCGGGGATCGGATGAAAATCACGCTGCACCAGCCACTGCGCGCCCGCGTCGCGATAACGCGGCAGGCCCGCATCCGGGGTGTAGGCGCTGATGTCCTGGAGGAACTTGGCGTTGGTCGACAGGGTTTGGAAGCTCTGGGCCAGGAAGGTGGTTTCCTGACCCGGGATGTGCATGTTGCGGCTCATGTCGAAGTACTGGCGCGGCTCCTCGCTGACGTTACGAAAGCCTTCATCACGCTGGCGCTCCATCCCACGCTTGCGTACGAAAGTGCCGTCACCCACTCGCGCGACCACCAACCCCAGACGCTCCAGCTCACCGTAGGCCCGGCTGATGGTGCCGATGGTCACCCCCAGATTGTCGGAAAGCACCCGATGAGGCGGAAGTTTTCGTCCCGGCTCAATCAAGCCTTCGAGGATGCCCCGTTCCATGACATCGGACAGGCGCTTGTACTTCACGCCCTGCCCGTTGGACAACCCCTCACGCATAATTGACACCATGTCAATATTTGTTTTGACAGCCATCTTTTGCCCTAATAGTGTGCTTTTACGGGTTCAATCGCCGAAATTTATCACTCATTACCAGCTCAATATAGAGTTCAATTCCGGCTCAGGGAAGCAATAAACGATGCCAATGTCAGCCGTTCTCGAAAACACCACCAAAACAAAAAACCAGAAACAGTGGTTGGCCGGCCTGGTCACCAGCGTGATGTTCCTGATCGTGTGCCTGAGCTGGGGCACCACCTGGCTGGGGATCAAGATTGCCGTCGAGAGCGTGCCGCCGTTGACGTCCGCCGGCCTGCGCTTCCTGATCGCCTTCCCGCTGTTCCTGTGTTTTGCCATGGTGCGCCGCGAGCCCATCCTGTTTCCCCGCGAGAGCCGCTGGTTCTTCGTATTCGTGACCCTGTCCTACTTCAGCGTGCCCTATTACCTGCTCAACTACGGCGAGATGCATGTCTCATCCGGTCTCACCGCCCTGCTGTTCAGTTGCATGCCGGTGTTTATCCTGATTTTCTCCGCGCTGTTCCTGCGCGAGCGCATCTACTTTTCCCAAGTGGTCGGCATCGGTATCGGCTTCGGCAGCCTCTACATGATCATCAGGAGCCAGGGCCTGCACCTGGACCACGCCGAGTTCTTCGGGGTACTGGCGATCCTGACCGCCGCGATCATGCATGCCCTGTGCTACGTCATCACCAAGCAAAAAGGCAGCGCCATCAGCGTGATCACCTACAACACACTGCCCATCGGCATCGCCGGGCTGATGCTGTTCGTGGCCGGGTTGTGGTTTGAAACGCCGACCTTCGAGGACATCACGCTGCGCTCCTGGAGTGCGCTGTTCTACCTGGGGCTGGTGGCCTCGGTGGGAGGGTTCATCGTGTATTTCATGCTGCTCAAGCGCTTGAGCCCGATCATCCTGTCGTTCGTATTCATCATTTTCCCGGTGTTCGCGGTGATCATCGGTGCCTGGTACGAAGGCGTGGCGATTTCCCGCGACCTGATGCTGTATTCGGCCATCCTGCTGGCCGGCTTTGCGATCACCAAGTTGCCGATTGAAAAGCTCCTGGCCAAGAAAAATTGATCATCAACCGACGCGAGAGAAACATGGACGTCCTCCGCCCCGAAGCCCTGGAACAGATCTACACCCACGCCAGCCGCAGCTACCCCGAGGAATGCTGCGGTTTTGTCTTCGCCGACGGCAGCGTGTACCTGGGCAACAACATCCAGAACGAACTGCACCGCAAGAACCCCGAGATGTACCCGCGCAGCGCGGCCAATGGCTACACCTTCTCGGTGGCCGACACGCTGCTGATGAACAAGGCGTTTCGCAGCGACAACCCGGTGGTGGTGATCTACCACTCCCACCCCGATGTCGGCGCCTATTTCAGCGATGAAGACCAGGACAAGGCGCTGTTCATGGGGGAGCCGATCTACCCCGTCAGTTACCTGGTGGTCGACGTTCGCCAGGGCCAGGCCCTGGGTTCCAAGCTGTTTGCCTGGGATGGCAAGCATTTCGCCCTAAACCCCTTCAACGACCTGCACACGGAGTTGTCCATGAACGCTGTCTCTTTCCCCGACATTCTGGTTCGCGTGGCCAAGCTGCCGGAATCGACCCTTGAGGGCGCCGGATCGACATTGCGCGAAGTCATTGAAAACCTCTGCAGCAGCCACCCGCAGTTGCGCCCCCATCTGTTTCACGAAAAGAACAACCAGCTCAAGGAGCACTTCCTGTTCACTGCCGAGGAAGAGCTGATCAGCGCCGACGACCGGCTGCCGGAAAAAGCCAGGATCGAAGTGTTGCTCGCCACGTCAGGCGGTATGGACATCGACGGCCTCAGCAACGAGGAAGTGCAACGTTATGTGCGCCATATCACCCTGCCCGGCGTCGGCCGCGAAGGCCAGCTGAACCTCAAGAAAGCCAAGGTGTTGATCATCGGCACCGGCGGCCTGGGTTCGCCCATCAGCCTGTACCTGGCAGCGGCCGGTGTCGGCACCCTGGGGCTGGTGGATTTCGATGTGGTGGAAAGCAGCAACCTGCAACGCCAGGTCGTCCATGGCAACAGCACCCTGGGCATGCCCAAGGTCGAGTCGGCCAAACAGCGCCTGCAGGACCTCAACCGCCATATCCAGATCAACGCCCACAACACCGCCCTGAACGCCGATAACGCCCTGGAACTGGTAGGCGCCTACGACCTGGTGATCGACGGCACCGATAATTTCGACACCCGCTACCGGGTCAACGACGCTTGCGTGCAATTGGGCAAACCCCTGGTGTACGGCGCCATCTACCGCTTCGACGGGCAGATCAGCGTGCTCAACTACCAAGGCGGGCCGTGCTACCGCTGCCTGTTCCCCAGCGCACCGCCCGCAGAGCTGGCGCCCAATTGCAGCGCCGGCGGGGTGATCGGCGTGCTGCCTGGGGTGGTCGGGATGATCCAGGCCACCGAGGCCATCAAATTGCTGATCGGCATTGGCGAGCCCCTTTCCGGCCGACTGATGCGCTTCGATGCACTGGCCATGAAGTTCAGCGAAATACGCTTCAAGCGCCGCGCCGACTGCCCGTGCTGCTCCGAGCTGCGCCACAGCGAAACCCTGGCGCCCACCGTGTGCGCAGATGCCGTGCCCAGCCAACCGTCCCTGGCCGAGGAGCGCTACATCAAGCCCCGTGTACTCAAGCAGGTGCTCGAACACCCCAACAGCGCCGACGTGCTGCTGGATGTGCGCGACGCCAGCGAACTGGAGGTGTGCAAACTACCGGGCGTGGTGCATATCCCCCTGGCCGAACTGGATGGGCAACTCGGCCGCCTCAGCCGCGACAACACTCACTACCTGATCTGCTACGCCGGCACCCGCGCCGAGCAAGCGGCCAGTACGCTGTTGGCGGCTGGCTTCGCCAACACCAAAGTCCTGCAAGGCGGCATGAAGCACTGGGTTCGCGACGTCGAACCAGATATGCCGCTGTATTGAGCCGAGGACTGAATGATGTTGCATAACTCTATCCTCGACGCCATTGGCCACACGCCGATCGTGCGCCTGGCGCAGTTTTCCGAAGACCTCGGCATTGAGGTCTACGCCAAGCTCGAATCCCTCAACCCTGGCGGCAGCCACAAGGCCCGCATCGCCCTGGGCATGATTCTCGACGCCGAGCGGCGCGGCGTACTGATCCGCGACTCCGGGCAAACCATCATCGAACCCAGCGGCGGCAATACCGGCATCGGCCTGGTGATGGCCGGCAACGTGCTGGGCTACAAGGTGGTGCTGGTGATCCCCGACAACTACAGCCCGGAAAAACAGAAGCTGCTGCGCCTGTACGGCGCCAAGGTGGTGCTCTCGGACAGCCGCCTGGGCAACAACTCCCACGGCGAAAAATGCATGGAGCTGCAGCTGGAAAACCCCAGCTACGTGATGCTCAACCAGCAACGCAACGGCGCCAACCCGCAGACCCACCGTGACACCACCGCACCGGAAATCCTTCGCGCCTTTGGCGATAAGCGCGCGGACTACTTCGTCTGCGGCATCGGCACCGGTGGGCATATCACCGGCATCGGCGAAACCCTGAAGGCCAGCTGGCCTGGCGTGCGCGTCATGGGCGTGGAGCCGGAAGAATGCGACCTGCTGAAAAACCAGCACGCGCCGCACCATATCCAGGGCCTGTCGATCGGGCTGATCCCGAGCATCCTCAACCTGGAGGTGATCGACGGCATGCTCAAGGTCTCGCGCCAGGAGTGCATCGACATGATCAAACGCATCATGCGCACCGACGCCATCAGCCTGGGCCTGTCCTCTGCGGCCAACATGGTGGCCATCGCCAGGCTCGCCCCCGAATTGCCGCCCGAAACGGTGGTGTTGACCATGGTCTACGACAATGCCGACAGCTACCTGCCCAGTTTCGAATAACCGGTTTTTCAACCATCCAGAATGCGGGGGAGCCTCCATGGGCGGCTTTATCGACATGCGACAGTTGCACGATGAGTTGCTCACCCACCTCATCAAGACCCTCACACCCGCGCAGATCAAGGCGCTTGAGCCGCACCTGGCGCCGCTGATCCAGAATGCCGCCCAGGCGGTGGCCGAAGACCTGATCGCCTATGCCTATCGTGACCCGGCGTCCCGCGGGCGCGGCGAGCTGATCCTGGAGTCCTACGCCTCGTTCAAGGCGGTGCTCTATTACCGGCTTGCGCACCAGATATGGAATTTTCCCGACCAGACCAACGGGGTGTTTTCACGCATCGCCCTCAAGCTCAGTAACCAGGGCAAGGTCCTCTCCGGGGCCGAAATCCACCCGGCAGCGCGTATCGGCCGGCGCTTTGTGCTCGACCACGGCTACGGCACGGTGATCGGCGAAACCTGCGAAATCGGCAACGACTGCTACATCCTCTGCGGCGTGACCCTGGGGGCCCGTGGCATTGCCAACAACCCCGATGGCAAACGTCATCCGCGCCTGGGCAACAACGTCGAGGTCGGCTCGGGCGCCCGCGTGCTGGGCTATGTGCTGATCGGCGACAACGTGTTTATCAGCCCCGCCTGTGTGATCACCCAGGACGTACCCGCCGGCACCAAGGTGAAGGTGGTGAACCAGATCCAACTGCAAAAAAACGATGAATCGGACCACAGTAATTACCTCGGTGCCTTCGCCCTGGATGAGCGCCTGCACGTGGTCGGCGAGGTCAATACCAGCCATAAGGTCACGGTGCTGGACGCCGACTTTCACCCGTTGCAAGGCTTGATGCTGGAGCCGACGGTAAAGGAGCGTCACCACCTGCAATTCAGGCTGCACCGCCTCGAATCCGGCAACCACCTGCCGCGCCTGCCGCTGAACCTGAAAGTCTGCGGGCCGGAATTCGAAATCACCCTGCTCTCTCCCCCTGGCTTGAGCGCAATGGTGCGCCACCTGCTGCAAGCCAGCCCACTGATCGTCGGAGGTTGAACATGTCCGTGCACACCATGGAAACCCTGGCGCTGTTTGACAGCGCGCCCTACCAGAACGCATTCAGCGCCCGGGTGATTGCCGTCAGCGAACACGGCATTGCCCTGGAACACACCCTGTTCTACCCCACGGGTGGCGGCCAACCAGGCGATACCGGCCACTTGAGCCTGGCGGACGGCACACGGGTCGAAGTGACCGGCACGGTGCGCGACCCGGTGCAGCGTTCGATCATCTGGCACCAGGTGGAACACTGCCCCGCGCAGTTGGTCGCCGGGGTATTGGTGGACGCCGGCCTGGATTGGGAGCGGCGCTACCAGCACATGAAAATGCACACCTGCCTGCACCTGCTGTGCTCGCTCATCGACGCACCGGTGACCGGTTGCAGCATCAGTGCCGACAAAGGTCGCCTGGATTTCGACCTGCCGGAAATGACCCTCGACAAAGACACCATCACCCGTGACCTCAACGCGCTGATCGAACAGGCCCACCAGGTCAAAACCCTGTCGATGCCGGCTTCGGAGTACACCACCCTGCTGCAGATCACCCGCACCCAGGCGGTTGCGCCGCCGGTGATCCAAGGCTCGGTACGGGTGATTGAAATCGGCGGGATCGATATCCAGCCGTGCGGTGGGACACATGTGATCAACACCGAGGAAATCGGCCGGGTGTTCTGCGAGAAAATCGAGAAGAAGAGCAAGCACAACCGCAGGGTGATTTTACGCTTTGAATAACCCCGGATCGGCGGCTGGGACGCCCGTGTCCCAGTCGCGTTTCGTACAGCAAACTGACAGCAAATTTACCCGCCTGTAACATTCAGAAACGTACAATTCCGCCAGCATCGTCTAGATGCCCCTGACTCACGAACGTAGCGCCCGCCCTTCTCGGTGGGACATTCGTGCAGCAGCTAAAGCTCACGCCCATCACACTATTTGAACCTGAACGCTGCAGGACTGACCGCCTATGAACAAAGTGTTCCGTCACTACCTCCCTGCGTCCACGCTGCGCTTGCTACCCAATCGCTGGGACCTGGTTGCCCTGCCACTCGTCATCGGTTTCCTGCTGTTTTTCTCGATCACCGCCCGCGAAACCTGGGCCCCCATCGCCACCCTGCAAAGTGAAGTCATCTCCCTGGACCCGGCCAACCTGCCGGAATATGCCATGCGCACGACCTTGCGCATGCTGGCGGCGATGGTCGCGGCGCTGATCTTCACCCTGCTCTACGGCACCCTGGCAGCCAAAAGCCGGCGCGCCGAGAAACTCTTGGTACCGGTGCTCGACATCCTGCAATCGGTGCCAGTGCTCGGGTACATCTCGTTTACGGTGACGTTTTTCCTGCTGCTGTTCCCTGGGCGCGTGCTCGGCGCCGAGCTTGCCGCGATCTTTGCGATCTTCACCAGCCAGGCATGGAACATGACCTTCAGCTTCTATCAGTCGCTGCGCATGCTTCCCCATGACCTGGTGGAGGTCTCCACCAACCTGCGGCTCTCCGGCTGGCAGAAGTTTTGGAAGCTCGACGTGCCCTTCGCCATGCCCGGCATGGTCTGGAACATGATGATGAGCATGTCCGGCGGCTGGTTTTTCGTGGTGGCCTCCGAGGCGATCACCGTCGGTGACAAGACCATCACCCTGCCGGGCGTGGGGTCGTATCTGGCCTTGGCCATCGCCCAGAAAGACCTGCACGCCGTGGGTTACGTGATCCTGGCGATGATCGCGGTGATCCTGATCTACGACCAGTTCCTGTTCCGTCCATTGGTGGCCTGGGCCGACAAGTTCCGCATGGAAACCACCGCCTCCCAAGGCGCCGCCCCGCAATCCTGGCTACTGAACCTGATCCAGCGCACCCGTGTGGTCCAACGCATCCTGCGCCCGATTACCCGCACGTTCAGCCGCCTGGGTAACCAACGCTTCAGCCTGTCGAGCCGCGCGCGCAAGGCATTGCCGGCAGCCAGCGCCGCGCGCTCCAAGCTGATCGACTGGGTGTGGGGCGCGCTGATAGCCGTGCTGACCGCCTATGCGCTGTACCACATCGTGCGCTATGTCGGCACCGAAGTGACCCTTGGCGAAGTCGGCCATGTGTTGGTGCTGGGCCTGATCACGCTGCTGCGCGTCGTGGGGTTGATCCTGATTGCCTCGCTGATCTGGGTGCCCCTGGGCGTGATGATCGGCCTGCGCCCGAGGCTGGCGGAGAAGATCCAGCCACTGGCGCAATTCCTCGCAGCCTTCCCGGCGAACCTGCTGTTTCCGGTGTTTGTCATTGTGATCCTGCACTACCACCTCAACCCGGATATCTGGCTGAGCCCGCTGATCGTGCTGGGCACCCAGTGGTACATCCTGTTCAACGTGATCGCCGGCGCCAGCGCCTTTCCCAATGACTACAAGGAAGCCGCCGCCAACTTCCGCATTCGTGGCTGGTTGTGGTGGCGCAAGGTCATGTTGCCGGGCATTTTTCCGTACTACGTCACCGGCGCGATCACGGCCTCGGGAGGCGCGTGGAACGCCAGCATCGTTTCCGAATATGTGTCCTGGGGCCAGGACAACGTGGTCGCCCACGGGCTGGGCGCGTATATCGCGCAGACCACCGCCGCAGGCGACTTTCCGAAAATCGCCCTGGGCGTAGTGGTGATGTCGATCTTCGTGGTGGCGTTCAACCGTGCCGTCTGGCGGCCGATGTACGCCATGGCTGAAAACAAACTTCGTCTGAATTGATGGGATTCGCAGTGATGACTACCTACACCGAGCGCGCCACCGAGACCCCGGAAATCTACTCGCTGAAAAACGTCAACCGGGTGTTCGGCAAAGGCAAGGATGAACTGCAAGTCCTCAGCGGCGTCGACCTGAGCCTGCACGAAGGCGAGATCGTCGGCATGCTGGGCCGCTCCGGCTCGGGCAAGTCGACGCTGTTGCGCATCATCGCCGGGCTGATCCAGCCGTCGTCGGGCGAAGTGCTTTATCACGGCGCGCCGCTGAACGGCCCGGCCGAAGGCGTGGCCATGGTGTTCCAGACCTTTGCGCTGTTCCCCTGGCTGACCGTACTGGAAAACGTCGAAGCCGGTCTGCAAGCCTTGCAAATCGAACGCAAGGAAACCCGCAGGCGCGCCCTGGCGGCCATCGACCTGATTGGCCTGGACGGCTTTGAAAACGCCTACCCGCGCGAATTGTCCGGTGGCATGCGCCAGCGCGTGGGGTTTGCCCGTGGCCTGGTGGTCAACCCGACCCTGCTGCTGATGGACGAACCCTTCTCGGCGCTGGACGTCCTCACCGCCGAAACCCTGCGCACTGACTTGCTGGATTTGTGGAGCGGCAAGCAGTTGCCGATCAAGTCGATCCTGATCGTGACCCACAACATCGAAGAAGCGGTGCTGATGTGCGACCGCATCCTCGTGCTGTCGTCCAATCCCGGTCGGGTCGTGGCCGAAATCAAGGTGCCGTTTGCGCACCCGCGCAACCGACTGGACCCGACCTTTCGGCAAATGGTCGACGACATCTACGCGCTGATGACCGACCGCCGCAGCGCCGATGCCAGCCGAGGGTTACCGGAGCTGAAAATAGGCAGTCTGCTGCCGGAAGTGTCCACCAACCTGATGGCCGGCCTGATCGAAACCCTGGCCGCCGAGCCCTACAACGGCCACGCCGGCCTGCCGACCGTGGCCGAACGGCGCCTGCTTGAAGTCGATGACCTGTTCCCGGTGGCGGAGATGCTTGAGCATCTGGGCTTTGCCGAACTCAAGGGCGCCGACATCACCCTGACCGATGCAGGCAAACTGTTCGCCGACTACGGCACGCAGGAGCGTAAAACCCTGTTCGCCGAGCATTTGATCCGCCACGTGCCCTTGGCCGCACGCATTCACCAGGTGTTGCTGGAGCGCAGCGGACACCGCGCGCCACGGGTGCGTTTCGAGCAGGAACTGGAAGACTCGATGACGGAAGCCTTTGTCGAGAAAACCCTGGAAAGCGTGATCGCATGGGGGCGCTATGCGGAAATTTTCTCCTATGACGACCATACCGAGACGTTCAGCCTGGATGATGTCGAGGGCAGTATGTAGCCCATAGCGCCCCTCCCACATGGGGTTTGCAAGGTGTCTCAGATCACGAACAGGTCCACGAAACGATTGACCGGCGTCGCCTCCAGCTTCGCCTGATCCTTGCACAAGGCAAAAATCTCGGCACTGCGCTGCGCGGTAAAACGCGTGGCCAGGTTGGCCTTGAACTTGTCTTCCAGCATTGGAATACCCTCCACTCGACGACGGCGATGACCGATGGGGTATTCCACCGCCACTTGCCCGGTGCTGGAGCCATCCTTGAAGAACACCTGCACCGCGTTGGCGATGGAACGCTTGTCGGCTTCCAGGTATTCACGGCTGTAGCGCGGGTCCTCGACGATGACCATCTTGTCGCGCAGTTCGTCGATGATCGGGTGAGCAGCGTGAAAATCATCCTCGTACTGCTCGGCCACCAGGTTGCCGAATGCCAGGGGCACGGCGGTCATATATTGCAGGCAATGGTCGCGGTCGGCCGCGTTGGCCAGTGGCCCGACCTTGGAGATGATGCGAATCGCCGACTCATGGGTGGTGATCACGATGCGCTCGATGTCGTGCAGGCGATCCTTGACCAACGGATGCAAGGTCACCGCGGCTTCACAGGCGGTTTGCGCGTGGAACTCGGCGGGGAAGCTGATCTTGAACAGCACGTTTTCCATCACGTAGGTGCCGTACGGCTGGGACAGGCTGAACCCGCGCTTGTCCTCGGGCTTGAGCGCCAGGTCGTTGTTGGTGTGGCTGAACAGCACATCGTAGAAGCCCCATTGCGGCGCGCTCAGCACACCGGGGATGCCCATTTCGCCGCGCAGGGCGATGTCCGCCAGGCGTACGCCGCGACTCGACGCATCCCCCGCCGCCCATGACTTGCGCGAGCCGGCATTCGGCGCATGCCGGTAAGTGCGCAAGGCCTGGCCATCGACGAAGGCGTGAGACAACGCCGACAGCAACTGTTCGCGGTTGGCGCCCATCAGTTTGGCGGTAACCGCCGTGGAGGCGACTTTCACCAACAGCACATGGTCGAGGCCGACGCGGTTGAACGAGTTTTCCAGGGCAATCACCCCCTGGATTTCGTGGGCCATGATCATCGCGTCCAGCACCGCGCGCACCGTCAGCGGTGCGTCGCCATTGGCCACGCGCTTTTGCGACAGGTGATCCGCCACGGCAAGGATCCCGCCGAGGTTATCCGAGGGATGCCCCCATTCGGCAGCGAGCCAGGTGTCGTTGTAGTCGAGCCAGCGCACGATGCAACCGATGTCCCAGGCCGCCTTGACCGGGTCCAGGCGAAACGACGTGCCCGGCACACGCGCACCGAACGGCACCACCGTGCCCTCGACAATCGGCCCCAGGTGCTTGGTGCACTCGGGGAAGCGCAGGGCCAGCAGGCCGCAACCCAACGTGTCCATCAGACAGTTGCGGGCGGTGTCGAGGGCGGCTTGGGAGTCGATGCGGTAGTTGAGGACGTAGTCGGCAATGTCCTGCAGGACCTGGTCGTAGTCGGGGCGGTTGTTCTGGTCGACGTTGGTGCTCATGGCAGATCTCCAAAAAGGGGTGGGGTCAATCCTCGGGCTAACGGTTACGGGAAGCAGATCTTGGATGCCTGCCTTTTGGAATAGAGATCCTCTGTGGGAGGGGCTTACCCTAATGCCAGTTCACATCGCCTCCTGTAGGAGCGAGCTTGCTCGCGAAAAACGTCAACGATAACGCGTGCCTCCTGAATGAACGCGGCGCCTGTGAGTTTTTCGCGAGCGAGCTCGCTCCTACAAAAAGCCTCCTCCCACATTGGATCTGTGCAGGGTTTTAGAAGGCGTCGCCGGGTACGCGGACGAAACCTTCCATCAACACCCGTGCACTGCGACTCATAATGGCTTTCTTCACCACCCATTCACCGTTCACCTGGGTGGCCTCGGCGCCCACGCGCAAGGTGCCGGACGGATGCCCGAAGCGCACGGCATTGCGTTCAATACCGCCCGCAGCGAGGTTGACCAAGGTCCCCGAAATCGCCGCCGCCGTGCCGATCGCCACCGCCGCCGTGCCCATCATCGCGTGGTGCAGCTTGCCCATGGACAGGGCACGCACCAGCAAATCCACATCGCCGGCCTTGATCGACTTGCCACTGGACGCTACGTAATCCGCAGGCTGGGCCACAAACGCCACCTTCGGCGTGTGCTGGCGCTGGGCGGCTTCGTCGAGGTTTTTGATCAGCCCCATGCGCAACGCGCCATAGGCCCGTACGGTCTCGAACATCGCCAGGGCCTTGGGGTCGCTGTTGATCGCGCCTTGCAGCTCGGTGCCGGTGTAACCGAGGTCTTCGGCATTGATGAAAATCGTCGGGATACCGGCGTTGATCAGCGTGGCCTTGAAGGTGCCGACACCCGGCACTTCCAGGTCGTCGACCAGGTTGCCGGTGGGGAACATCGAGCCGCCGCCGCCCTCTTCTTCTGCCGCCGGGCCCATGAATTCCAGCTGCACTTCGGCTGCCGGGAAGGTCACGCCGTCCAGCTCGAAGTCGCCGGTTTCCTGTACCGCCCCATCGGTGATCGGCACGTGGGCGATGATGGTCTTGCCGATATTCGCCTGCCAGACCCGCACCACCGCCACGCCGTTTTGGGGCACGCGGGCCGGATCGACCAGCCCCGCGCTGATGGCGAACGAACCCACCGCCGCCGACAGGTTGCCGCAGTTGCCACTCCAGTCGACAAAGGGTTTGTCGATGGCGACCTGGCCAAACAGGTAGTCCACGTCGTGATCGGCACGGGTGCTTTTGGCGAGAATCACGGTTTTGCTGGTGCTCGATGTGGCGCCGCCCATGCCGTCGATTTGCTTGTCGTAGGGATCGGGGCTGCCGATCACCCGTAGCAGCAAGGCATCCCGCGCCGCGCCCGGCACCTGCGCCGACTCGGGCAGGTCCTGGAGGCGGAAAAATACGCCCTTGCTGGTGCCGCCACGCATATAGGTGGCGGGGATCTTGATTTGCGCTGCGTGTGCCATGGTCATCCCCTTCAGGCGGTGGTGGCCGATTCCAGGAAATCCTGGGCAAACCGTTGCAATACGCCGCCGGCCTCGTAGATCGACACTTCTTCGGCAGTGTCCAGGCGGCACGTCACCGGCACCTCGACACGTTCGCCATCCTTGCGATTGATCACCAGCGTCAGCTGCGCACGCGGGGTGCGTTGGCCGATCACGTCGTAGGTTTCGCTGCCATCAATCTGCAAGGTGTGACGGTCGGTGCCCGGCAGGAACTCCAGCGGCAACACGCCCATACCCACCAGGTTGGTGCGGTGGATGCGCTCAAAACCTTCGGCGGCAATCGCTTCCACACCCGCCAGGCGTACGCCCTTGGCGGCCCAGTCGCGGGACGAGCCCTGGCCGTAGTCGGCGCCGGCAATAATGATCAGCGGCTGCTTGCGCTCCATGTAGGTTTCGATGGCTTCCCACATCCGCGTGACCTGGCCTTCCGGCTCGATCCGCGCCAGGGAGCCCTGCTTGACCTTGCCGTTCTCCCGCACCATTTCGTTGAACAGTTTCGGGTTGGCGAACGTCGCGCGCTGCGCGGTCAGGTGGTCGCCACGGTGGGTGGCGTAGGAGTTGAAGTCGACTTCCGGCAGGCCCATTTTCGCCAGGTATTCGCCGGCGGCGCTGTCGAGCATGATCGCGTTGGACGGCGACAGGTGATCGGTGGTGATGTTGTCCGGCAGCACCGCCAGCGGGCGCATGCCCTTGAGCGGCCGCGCACCAGCCAGCGCGCCTTCCCAGTACGGTGGGCGACGGATATAGGTGCTCTGCGGGCGCCAGTCGTACAACGGCGCGACTTTCGGGCCGGTGTCTTCGTGGATCGCGAACATCGGGATATACACCGCGCGGAACTGCTCCGGCTTGACCGAGGCCTTGACCACCGCGTCGATTTCTTCGTCGCTCGGCCAGATGTCCTGCAGGCGGATTTCCTTGCCGTCGGTGTCGAGGCCGAGCACGTCCTTCTCGATGTCGAAACGGATGGTGCCGGCAATCGCATAGGCCACCACCAGCGGCGGCGAAGCCAGGAACGCCTGCTTGGCGTACGGGTGGATACGCCCGTCGAAGTTACGGTTACCCGAGAGCACGGCGGTAGCGTACAGGTCGCGGTCGATGATCTCTTGCTGGATCACCGGGTCGAGGGCGCCGGACATGCCGTTGCAAGTGGTGCAGGCAAACGCCACCACGCCAAAGCCGAGCTTTTCCAACTCATGGCCCAGGCCGGCTTCTTCCAGGTACATGGCCACGGTTTTCGAACCCGGTGCCAGGGACGACTTGACCCACGGCTTGCGCGTCAACCCAAGCTTGTTGGCGTTGCGCGCCAGCAGCCCGGCGGCGATCACGTTGCGCGGGTTACTGGTGTTGGTGCAACTGGTGATGGCGGCGATGATCACCGCGCCGTCGGGCATTTGCCCCGGCACGTCATCCCACTGGCCGGAGATGCCCTTGGCAGCCAGGTCGCGGGTGGCGACGCGGGCGTGCGGGTTGCTCGGGCCAGCCATGTTGCGCACGACGCTGGACAGGTCGAAGGTGAGGCCACGCTCGTATTGCGCACCTTTAAGGTCGTCTGCCCACAGGCCGGTATGACGGGCGTATTGCTCGACCAGGGTGACTTGTTCGTCTTCGCGGCCGGTGAGTTTCAGGTAGGCGATGGTCTGCTGGTCGATATAAAACATGGCCGCCGTGGCGCCGTATTCCGGGGCCATGTTGGAGATGGTCGCGCGGTCGCCGAGGGTCAGTTTCGACGCGCCTTCACCGAAGAACTCCAGCCACGCACCAACGACTTTCTGTTGCCGCAGGAACTCGGTCAGGGCCAGCACCATGTCGGTGGCGGTGATGCCTGGCAGCAGCTTGCCGGTCAGTTCGACGCCGACGCTTTCCGGCAGGCGCATCCACGAGGCGCGGCCCAGCATGACGCTCTCGGCTTCCAGGCCACCGACGCCAATGGCGATCACGCCCAGGGCATCGACATGGGGGGTGTGGCTGTCGGTGCCGACGCAGGTATCGGGGAAGGCCACGCCGTCACGCACCTGGATCACCGGGGACATTTTCTCCAGGTTGATCTGGTGCATGATGCCGTTGCCCGGCGGGATCACGTCGACGTTCTTGAAGGCCTTTTTGGTCCACTCGATAAAGTGGAAGCGGTCTTCGTTGCGACGGTCTTCGATGGCGCGGTTTTTCTCGAACGCGTCCGGGTCGAAACCGCCGGCTTCGACGGCCAGGGAGTGGTCGACGATCAACTGGGTCGGGACCACCGGGTTGACCTGGGCCGGGTCGCCGCCTTGCAGGGCGATGGCGTCACGCAGGCCGGCGAGGTCGACCAGCGCGGTCTGGCCGAGGATGTCGTGGCACACCACACGGGCCGGGAACCACGGGAAGTCGAGGTCGCGCTTGCGTTCGATCAGTTGGCTCAGGGAAGCATTGAGGGTGGCCGGGTCGCAGCGGCGCACCAGGTTCTCGGCGAGCACACGAGAGGTATAGGGCAATGTGGCGTAGGCGCCGGGGCTGATTGCATCGACAGCCGCGCGGGCGTCGAAGTAATCCAGGCGGCTGCCGGGGAGCGGTTTGCGAAATTCAGTGTTCATCGTCAGGACTCGGTCACGGTGATTGCAAAAGGAAGACCTGGGCCGATCCAGAATTGAAATGCGATTCAAATGTGGGAGGGGCGGTGCGACGATTCGACTTGCTCCCGATGGCGGTGTATCAGTTGCTATAGGTTTGAATGACACACCACCATCGGGGGCAAGCCCCCTCCCACACTTTGACCTCATTCCAGTCCAGGGATCGTCGGTCTTCAGCGACGTTCGATTGGCACGAACTTGCGCTGTTCGACGCCGGTGTACTCGGCGCTTGGACGGATGATGCGGTTGTTGGCGCGCTGTTCGAACACATGCGCGGCCCAGCCGGTAAGCCGCGAGCAGACGAAGATCGGCGTGAACAGCTTGGTCGGAATGCCCATGAAGTGGTACGCCGAGGCATGGTAGAAGTCGGCGTTGGGGAACAGTTTTTTCTGTTCCCACATGGTCTTGTCGATGGCTTCGGAGACCGGGAACAACACGGTGTCGCCCACTTCGTCAGCGAGTTTTTTCGACCAGCCCTTGATCACTTCATTACGCGGATCATTGTCTTTGTAGATCGCGTGGCCGAAGCCCATGATCTTGTCCTTGCGCGCCAGCATGCCGAGGGTGCCTTCGACGGCTTCCTCTGCCGAGCCGAAACGCTCGATCATTTCCATCGCCGCTTCGTTGGCGCCGCCGTGCAGCGGGCCGCGCAGGGAGCCGATGGCGGCGGTGACGCAGGAATACAGGTCGGACAGGGTCGAGGCACACACCCGCGCGGTGAACGTCGAGGCGTTGAACTCGTGCTCGGCGTAGAGGATCAACGACACGTTCATGACTTTTTCATGCAGCTCGCTCGGCTTCTTGCCGTGCAGCAGGTGCAGGAAGTGGCCGCCGATGCTCGGCTCGTCGGTCACGCAGTCAATGCGCTTGCCGTCGTGGCTGAAGCGGTACCAGTAGCACATGATCGCCGGGAACGCGGCGAGCAGGCGATCGGTCACGTCGCGTTGCACGCTGAAGTCTTTTTCCGGCTCGATATTGCCGAGGAACGAGCAACCGGTGCGCATCACGTCCATCGGGTGGGCGTCGGCGGGGATGCGTTCGAGCACTTCTTTCAGCGCCTGCGGCAGGTCGCGCAATTTGCTCAGCTTGGCGCTGTAGGCAGCCAGTTCGGCCTGGGTCGGCAGTTCGCCGTACAGCAGCAGATAAGCGACTTCTTCAAACTGCGCGTCGGCGGCCAGTTCGCGCACATCGTAGCCACGGTAGGTCAAGCCGGCACCGGCCTGGCCCACGGTGGACAGTGCGGTCTGCCCGGCGACCTGGCCACGCAGTCCGGCGCCACTCAATACTTTTGCTTCAGCCATGGTTTTTCTCCAATTTTGTCGTTATTCAGGGAGGCGTGTTCGTCACTTTTTCGCGGCGAACAGCGCGTCAAGCTTCTGCTCGAAGGTGTGGTAGTCGATGCGATCGTAGAGCTCCATGCGGGTTTGCATGGTGTCGATCACGTTCTGTTGGGTGCCGTCGCGACGGATCGCGGTGTAGACGTTCTCGGCGGCCTTGTTCATGGCGCGGAAGGCCGAGAGCGGGTACAGCACGATGGAAACATCGGCAGATTTCAACTGTTCGGTGGTGTACAGCGGCGTCGCGCCGAACTCGGTGATGTTGGCCAGGATCGGCGCTTTCACACGGGCGGCGAACAGTTTGTACATCTCCAGTTCAGTAATGGCTTCCGGGAACACCATGTCGGCGCCGGCTTCGATGCAGGCGGCGGCACGCTCCAGGGCGGACTCCAGGCCTTCGACGGCCAGGGCATCGGTACGCGCCATGATCACGAAGCTGTCATCGGTGCGCGCGTCCACGGCGGCCTTGATGCGGTCGACCATTTCCTGCTGGGACACGATCTCTTTGTTCGGACGATGGCCGCAGCGCTTGGCGCCGACCTGGTCTTCGATATGGATGGCGGCGGCGCCGAACTTGATCATTGATTTGACCGTACGCGCGACGTTGAACGCCGAGGAACCGAAACCGGTGTCCACGTCCACCAGCAGCGGCAGGTCGCAGACGTCGGTGATGCGGCGCACGTCAGTGAGTACGTCGTCCAGGCCGGTGATGCCCAGGTCCGGCACGCCGAGGGAACCGGCCGCCACGCCGCCGCCCGACAGGTAGATCGCCTTGAAGCCGGCGCGCTTGGCCAACAGCGCGTGGTTGGCGTTGATCGCACCGACCACCTGCAAGGGGTGTTCGCTGGCGACCGCATCACGGAAACGCTGGCCGGGTGTGCTTTTATTGTTCGAACTCATGACTCACCTCTATCAGGGGCGCCGCCGGGGAAATGACGGGCAATGTTGCGTTTGGAAGCACCGATATGCCGGCGCATCAACAACTCGGCCAGTTCACCGTCGCGATCGGCAATCGCATCAAGAATGCGGTGATGCTCGGCAAAGGCCTGGCGTGGACGATTGGGGGTGGCGGAGAACTGGATGCGGTACATGCGCACCAGTTGGTACAGCTCGCCGCAGAGCATTTGGGTCAGGGTGCGGTTGCCGGCGCCTTGAATTATCCGGTAATGAAAATCGAAGTCGCCTTCCTGCTGGTAGTAGCCGAGGCCCGCCTGGAACGCTTCGTCGCGCTCATGGGTGTGCAGCACCTGGCGCAGCTCCTCGATTTCCACATCGGTCATGCGCTCGGCGGCCAGGCGGCAGGCCATGCCTTCCAGAGACTCGCGGATTTCATAGAGCTCGATCAGCTCAGCGTGGCTCAGGGACACGACCCGGGCGCCCACATGGGGCACGCGCACCAGCAGGCGCTGGCCTTCGAGGCGGTGGATCGCCTCACGCAACGGACCGCGGCTGATGCCGTAGGTGCGGGCCAGCTCCGGCTCGGAGATCTTGCTGCCGGGGGCGATCTCACCCTTGACGATGGCGGCCTGGATACGTCGGAAAACGTTCTCGGACATCGTTTGGGATTCGTCCGACGCGATTATCGGAGCATCTGGCTGAACCAGCATATTGTCGACACCTTAAAAACCAATGTGGCAAAAACTAGTCAATCAAGGCGTAATAGTCAAAGAATAAATCAACATTGTCGACAATCGTCTAATAACCCTCACTGCACTCTCTCGGGGCATGGCCGCCTGCCAGCGCTGGCGCCAAAAAAGCATCATGTTAGAATGCCGCCGCATTTGCCTGACATCGCTTGATGAAACGGCGCACGAGGGAGTTTGCGCAGCAATGCCAGTCGCCTTGAATTGAACATCGCACTGCACCGCCTCAGGATCTATGAGACTCAAGCCCTTCCCCCTGTTTTGCCTACTGTTCATCCCCGGCCTTGGCGTTGCCGCCGAGAAGACCGTGTATGGCCTCAACGAATACGCACAATTGGCCGGCATCGACCTTGAAGTCGCAGCCAAACTCGACACCGGCGCCAAGACCGCCTCTCTCAGCGCCCGCGACATCAAGCGCTTCAAGCGCAACGGCGAATCCTGGGTGCGCTTCTACCTGGCCATCGACACCGCCCATTCCCACCCCATCGAACGGCCCCTGGCCCGCGTCAGCAAGATCAAGCGTCGCGCCGGTGACTACGATCCCGATGAGGACAAGAACTACACCGCCCGTCCAGTGATTGCCCTGGATATCTGCATGGGCACCGCTTTACGCAGCATCGAAGTGAACTTGACTGACCGCAGCGCTTTCCAATACCCGCTGCTGATCGGCTCCGAAGCGTTGAAACGCTTTGATGCGCTGGTCGACCCCAGTCTTAAATACGCAGCAGGCAAACCTGCCTGCGCCGCCGACGCTCATACCGCCGAGTAAACCGAATGCGCTCTCTAACCCTGCACCTGAGAATCCTGATCGCCATCCTGGTGGTGTTGGGTATTTCGGTCACCGCCTATCAGATCTTCGTGCTGGGCATTCCTGTCACCGAGGACGCCACCGACGACTTGTGGAACATCGACGCCAAGGTCGAGTTCGTCGCCAACCCGAAAGACCCGGTGAAGATCCAGATGTTCGTGCCGCCCTTGAGCCGCGACTTTGTCAGCCTTAATGAGAGCTTTATCTCGAACAACTACGGGGTGAGCGTCAACCGCATCGACGGCAACCGCAAGGTCACCTGGTCAGCACGCCGCGCCAAGGGCAACCAGACCCTGTATTACCGCCTGGTGCTGACCAAGCGCTACAGCGGCGAAAAAACCAAGATCAAGGGCCCGACGTTCCGCGACAGTATTGCCGTGGAAGGTCCGGAAAAAATCGCCGCCGAAGCCCTGCTGGCGCCGATCCGCCAGCATTCGGCCGACGTCGAGACCTTCATCACCGAAGCCATCAAGCGCACCAACAACCTCAACGACGACAATGTGAAGCTGTTGCTGGCGGGCGATCCGTCCACGCCGCACAAGGCCAAGATCGTCGAGTTGCTGCTGTCCATCGCCCACGTGCCGGTGGAAAAGGTCCACACCATCCGCCTGGTGGCCGACCAGCCGCAAAGCCCGGAACTGTGGCTGCGCAGCTTCAATGGCAACGACTGGCTGTACTTCAACCCCGAGACCGGCGAACAGGGCCTGCCCGCCGACCGCCTGCTGTGGTGGACCGGCGATGAAAACCTGATCACCGTCGATGGCGGCAAGAAAGCCATGGTCACCTTCAGCCTGAACAACAGCGAAATGAACGCGATTCGCCTGGCCAAGCTGACCGACGAGAATACCGACGCCAACTTCCTCGAATACTCGCTGTACGGCCTGCCGCTGCAAACCCAGCAGACCTTCATGATCATGGTGATGATCCCGATTGGCGTGCTGGTGATCCTGATCCTGCGCAACCTGATCGGCCTGCAGACCCTGGGCACCTTTACCCCGGTGCTGATTGCCCTGGCGTTCCGCGAGACGCAACTGGGCTTCGGGATTGTGCTGTTTACAATTATCACGGCGCTGGGCCTGTCCCTCAGGTCGTACCTGGAACACTTGAAGTTGCAGATGCTGCCGAGGTTGTCGGTGGTGCTGACCTTCGTGGTGGTGCTGATCGCGGCCATCAGCCTGTTCAGCCACAAGCTGGGGCTGGAGCGCGGGCTGTCGGTGGCGCTGTTCCCGATGGTGATTTTGACCATGACCATCGAACGCCTGTCGATCACCTGGGAAGAGCGCGGCGCCAGCCATGCGCTCAAGGTGGCGATTGGTACGCTGTTCGCCGCGTCCCTGGCACACATCATCATGAGCGTGCCGGAGCTGATCTACTTTGTGTTCACCTTCCCGGCGATCCTGTTGATCCTGGTGGGCTTCATGCTGGCGATGGGTCGCTATCGCGGCTACCGCCTGACCGAGCTGGTGCGGTTCAAGGCCTTTCTCAAGGCTGACTCGTAATGTTCGGCTTCTGGAAGACCTGGAAGGCCCTGGAAGCGCGGGGGATCATGGGCATCAACCGGCGCAATGCCGACTACGTGCTCAAGTACAACAAGCGCAGCCTGTATCCGATCGTGGATGACAAGATCATCACCAAGGAACGGGCCATCGCCGCCGGCATCCATGTGCCGGAAATGTACGGGGTGATCTCCACCGAGAAGGAAATCGACAAGCTCGACGAGATCATTGGCGGGCGCAGCGATTTCGTGATCAAACCGGCCCAGGGCGCCGGCGGCGACGGTATCCTGGTGGTGGCGGACCGTTTTGAGGGGCGCTATCGCACAGTGTCCGGCAAGATCATCAGCCATGAAGAGATCGAACATCAGATTTCCAGCATCCTCACCGGCCTGTATTCCCTGGGTGGTCACCGCGACCGCGCGCTGATCGAATACCGCGTGGTGCCCGACCAGATCTTCAAGAGCATCAGTTACGAGGGCGTGCCGGATATTCGCATCATCGTGCTGATGGGCTACCCGGTGATGGCGATGCTGCGCTTGCCCACCCGCCAGTCGGGCGGCAAGGCCAACCTGCACCAGGGCGCGATTGGCGTGGGCGTCGACCTCGCCACCGGCCTGACCCTGCGCGGCACCTGGCTGAACAACATCATCACCAAACACCCCGACACCACCAACGCGGTGGATGGCGTGCAACTGCCCAACTGGGACGGTTTCATGAAGCTCGCGGCCGGCTGCTACGAGCTCTGCGGGCTGGGGTATATCGGCGTGGACATGGTGCTCGACCAGGAAAAAGGCCCGCTGATCCTGGAGCTGAATGCGCGGCCGGGGCTCAATATCCAGATCGCCAACGACTGCGGCCTGACCCTGCGCACCCATGCGGTGGAGGCGCGACTGGAAGACCTGAAAGCCGCCGGCGTGACGGAAACCCCAGAAGAGCGGGTGAAGTTTGTGCAGGAGATGTTCGGGCATATTCCGCCCGTGGAAGGCTGACCCTGCCTTCAAACTGTCTATCCCCGACATCCCCTCTAGGAGCAAATCCTACAGGGGACTACAATCCCCCTCCTCCCGCGCCATTAGCTGATCCAACCCCGCATGTTGACCTGCTCCGTACACCCATTGCCCTACCGGGCCAACCCCGCCGAGTATTTTGCGGCGATTCGCCATGCTCCCGGCGCGGTGCTGCTCGACAGCGGCCGCCCGGCCGCCGAGCGTGGGCGTTACGACCTGCTCAGCGCCTGGCCTGAAGCGACGTTGACGGTAGCGCCTGACGAAAGCGGCGCTGCTTTCCTGCATCGCTTACGGGAAAACCTGACGCGATTGGGTGAAGCCGCAATTCCCTCCGGTTTGCAGTTGCCGTTCGCCGGCGGCTTGATCGGCTACCTGAGCTACGACTTCGGCCGGCACCTGGAACACATGCCGCACTTGGCGGTGGATGACCTGCACCTGCCGGACGCGCGCTTTGGGCTGTATGCCTGGGCGCTGATCAGTGACCACCAGGCGCAGGCCAGCCAGCTGGTGTTTCATCCCACGCTGGCAGATAGCGAACGGCAACGACTGATCGCGTTGTTCAGCCATGGGGCTGTCGACACCTCTGCGCCGTTCAAACTCCAGGGCCCGATGGCGCCCGACCTCAGCGCCGAGGCCTACCGCCAGGCCATCGTGCGTATCCAGGATTACATCCAGGCCGGCGACTGCTACCAGGTCAACTTCGCCCAGCGTTTTCGCGCACCATGCATCGGTGATCCCTGGGCCGCCTATTGCGCCCTGCGCGAAGCCTGCCCGACGCCATTTTCCGGGTTCCAGAGCCTGCCGGACGACGGCGCGGTACTGAGCCTGTCGCCGGAGCGTTTCGTGCACATCAGCGAGCGCCACGTCGAAACCCGCCCGATCAAAGGCACCCGCCCCCGCGGCCTCACGCCGGAAGAAGACGCCGCCCATGCAGCCGAGCTGCTGGCCAGCCCCAAGGACCGCGCCGAGAACCTGATGATCGTCGACCTGCTGCGCAACGACCTCGGCCGCACCTGCCGCATCGGCTCGGTAAACGTGCCGGAACTGTTCAGCCTGGAAAGCTACCCCAATGTGCATCACCTGGTCAGCAGCGTGACCGGCGAGTTGGCCGACGATAAAGACGCCCTCGACCTGATCGCCGGCAGCTTCCCTGGTGGCTCGATCACCGGCGCCCCGAAGATCCGCGCGATGCAGATCATCGACGAACTGGAGCCCACACGCCGTGGGCTGTACTGCGGTTCGCTGGTGTACCTGGATGTGCGCGGCGAGATGGACAGCTCCATCGCCATCCGCAGTTTGCTGGTCAAGGATGGCCAGGTGTGCTGTTGGGGCGGCGGTGGGATCGTGGCGGATTCGCAGTGGGAGGCGGAGTACCAGGAGTCGCTGACGAAGGTGCGGGTGTTGTTACAAACGCTGGAAAGCCTGTAGCGCGCAGTGCCTTCCTGGCTCTCAGACGCAGCGCCGAGCAGTAGAAAAAACCTGAATCAGAACCGCAGTAGACGTAGTTGAACGTTGGAAGATAGCGTCCGGCTTCAACCGTCCACCCGCCGTCTGTGAAGGATCACATGAAGCGACTGCCTACCCGTCAGGAAATATTTCCGAGATTGCACCCCCTCTCAACCGCGCCTATCATCTCCCAAATTGGGAGATTGCAGCGATGCGGATAATCGCCCTCTCGACCTTACGAATATTCTGGGAAAGCCAACCCGCCTATATCGATGCAAAGGCACCGCTTATTGAATTGTATCGCCATATGGAAAAGGCCATTTACCCAACGCCACAAGCACTCAAGGCAGCGCTCAGGACCGCGAGCATTCTCAAAGGTGGCAGGGTTGTATTCAACGTGGGCGGCAACAAATATCGAGTGATCATGGCGATCGATTACCAGCGACAGCTTGGGTTCATACGGTTCGTAGGGACTCATGCGCAGTACGACCAGATCAATGCGGAGACCGTGTAATGAACATCAAACCCATACACTCCCAGGAAGACCTCACTGCGGCACTCGCGCGGGTGCAGCAGCTCTGGGGAGCGGACATCGGCTCGACTGAAGGCGATGAGCTGGAAATTCTTGCAGTACTCATTGAGAAGTACGAAGCCGAACATTACCCAATGCCACCTTCTGATCCGGTGGAAGCCATTAAATTTCGCATGGAGCAACTGGGCATGACTGCCCGCGACCTGGAGCCATTTATCGGCACCAGCGGACGTGTATCCGAAGTGCTGAACCACAAGCGCAAGCTGAGCCTGTCGATGATCAAGCGGCTGCATGAAGGCTTGAGTATTCCCTATGAGCGGTTGCTTGCAGGGGACTGACAGGAACATTGGTAGTGGCGCTACCTTCCCCATCGGGAGCAAGCCCCCTCCCACATTCGACCTCGTTTATCTGTTGGAATGGTGTCGAATGTGGGAGGGGGCTTGCTCCCGATAGGGCCCTCAGCCGGACCGAAAGAAATTACAGGCTCAACTGCCGATTCGACGCCCTGATGAACTCTTTCTTCAAATCTTCAAACGTATGCACCGCCGGAAACTGCGGGAATTCGCGAATCACATTTTCCGGCGCATGGAACAGAATCCCACGGTCGGCCTCGCCCAACATGGTGGTGTCGTTGTAGGAGTCGCCTGCGGCGATCACGCGGTAGTAGAGGGTCTTGAACGCCAATACTGACTGGCGCTTGGGGTCTTTCTGGCGCAGTTGGTAGCTGACCACGCGGTCGTTTTCGTCGGTGATGAGGCGGTGGCACAGCAAGGTCGGGAAGCCCAGTTGGCGCATCAGCGGCTGGGAGAATTCGTAGAAGGTGTCGGACAGGATCACCACCTGGAAGCGCTCGCGCAGCCAATTGACGAACTCGATGGCGCCGTCCAGCGGTTTGAGGGTGGCGATCACTTCCTGGATGTCGGCGAGCTTGAGCCCGTGTTCGTCGAGGATGCGCAGGCGCTGCTTCATCAGCACGTCGTAGTCGGGAATGTCCCGGGTGGTGGCCCGCAGGGATTCAATACCGGTTTTTTCGGCGAAGGCGATCCAGATTTCCGGCACCAGCACCCCTTCCAGGTCGAGACAGGCAATTTCCACAAGACACTCCCATTAGATGTTGTTGGTTGAGCGAGCAAAAGGACTGCCGAACTCTAGCGATTCAAGCCCGCCGCCGCAACGCAGAGCGGATTTTGATACCATCGCTCCCCTATAGAGCGCTCAGCGCCACTGACCTGTAGGAACCGTCCTGATGAACCAAGCCTTCGACGTCGTTGAACTCGCCACGACTTATGCCAACAAGTCTGCCCAGGACATTCTCAAGCTGGCGTTCAGCCAGTTCGGTGATGACCTGTGGATTTCCTTCAGCGGCGCCGAGGATGTGGTGCTGGTGGACATGGCCTGGAAGCTGAACAAGAACGTCAAGGTGTTCAGCCTCGACACCGGCCGCCTGCACCCGGAGACCTACCGGTTTATCGAGCAGGTGCGCGATTTCTACAAGATCGATATCGAACTGATCTCCCCGGACCAGAGCAAGCTGGAACCCTTCGTCAAGGAGAAAGGCCTGTTCAGCTTCTACAAGGACGGCCATGGCGAATGCTGCGGCGTGCGCAAGATCGAGCCGCTGCGCCGCAAGCTTTCCGACGTCAGCGCCTGGGCCACCGGCCAACGCCGCGACCAGAGCCCCGGCACCCGCAGCCAGGTGGCGGCGCTGGAAATCGACACGGCCTTCTCCACCCCGGAGCGAACCCTGTACAAATTCAACCCGCTGGCGCAGATGACCAGCGAAGAGATCTGGGGTTACATCCGCATGCTGGAATTGCCGTACAACAGCCTGCATGAGCGCGGCTTTATCAGCATCGGGTGCGAGCCGTGCACCCGTCCTGTGCTGCCGAACCAGCACGAGCGCGAAGGTCGTTGGTGGTGGGAGGAAGCCACCCAGAAGGAATGCGGGCTGCATGCCGGGAATATCATCAGCAAGGCCTAATGGCGGACGCGATTAAAAAATTTGGGAGGGGCGGTGCGACGATTCGACTTGCCCCCTCCCACATTTTGTCTTGTGCTGAATGTTAGAGATGTACACATAGATGTAACCATCGGTGCCATTTATGTGTGCAATTTCTCTTCAGCCGCACCATAACGTAACACCTCTCCCCTCCCCTCGGTTGGCCTGGTGAATCGCACGCTGACAACCCAAAAATAAATAGCTGTTCAATCGGTCAATTTATATTTCTTCAAATTCAGTCAGTTATTTAACCGACCTATAAAAACGAAATTACCCAGGACTTTCATAGATCCAAAACTGGCACGCATGTGGCTTAAGGTGGAATGTGCTTTGTATACAATAAATACAAAACCTACATACACTTTGCCATCTGCGGCTTCCCGGCAGATGTGCTGGAGCCTGCCGGAATGCGTACAAGCCTCTCGAATAACATCGCACTGGATCTGCCCTCCTCCGCCCTGAACCCAGACGCCACGAGCCCCGGCCCCTTGGTGCTCAGCCCACGCCTGCACAACAAGGACCTGGCGCCCACCAAGGTCGAAGGCCGACGTTGGGGGCGCTACAGCATCTTCGCGCTGTGGACCAATGACGTGCACAACATCGCCAACTATTCGTTCGCCATCGGCCTGTATGCGCTGGGCCTGGGCGGCTGGCAGATCCTGTTGTCCCTCGGGATCGGCGCGGCGCTGGTGTACTTCTTCATGAACCTGTCGGGGTATATGGGCCAAAAGACCGGCGTGCCGTTTCCGGTGATCAGCCGCATCAGTTTCGGCATTCACGGTGCGCAGATTCCGGCGTTGATCCGCGCCGTGATCGCGATTGCCTGGTTTGGTATCCAGACCTACCTCGCCTCGGTAGTTTTCCGCGTACTGCTGACGGCGATTCATCCAGGCTTTGCCGACTATGACCACAACTCGATCCTGGGGTTATCCACCCTGGGTTGGGCGTGTTTTGTGGCGATCTGGTTCGTGCAACTGGTGATCCTGGCCTATGGCATGGAGATGGTGCGCCGTTATGAAGGCTTCGCCGGGCCGGTGATTTTGCTGACTGTGGCGTCGCTGGCCGGTTGGATGTACTTCCAGGCCGGCGGCAACATTGCCTGGTCGATCCGCGAACCGCTGAGCGGCGGCGAGATGTGGCGCAATATCTTTGCCGGTGGCGCGTTGTGGCTGGCGATCTACGGCACGCTGATCCTCAACTTCTGCGACTTCGCCCGCTCTTCGCCGTGCCGCAAGACCATCCTGGTCGGCAACTTCTGGGGCTTGCCGGTGAATATCCTGGTGTTTGCCGCAATCACCGTGCTGCTCTGCGGCGGCCAGTTCCAACTCAATGGCCGGGTGATCGAAAGCCCGACCGAAATCATCGCCGCCATCCCCAATACCTTCTTTCTCGTGCTGGGCTGCCTGGCGTTCCTGATCGTCACAGTGGCGGTAAACATCATGGCCAACTTCGTCGCGCCGGCCTTTGTGCTAAGCAACCTGGCGCCCAAGTACCTGAACTTCCGCCGCGCCGGCCTGATCAGCGCCACCGTGGCCGTGCTGATCCTGCCGTGGAACCTCTACAACAGCCCGCTGGTGATCGTGTATTTCCTCTCCGGCCTGGGCGCACTGCTGGGGCCGCTGTACGGGGTGATCATGGTCGATTACTGGCTGATTCGTAAAAGCCAGGTGGACGTGCCGCAGCTGTATAGCGAAGACCCAAATGGCGTTTATTACTACAGCCGAGGGGTGAATATGCGTGCAGTGGCGGCGTTTATTCCTGCAGCCGTGATCGCCATCCTGCTGGCGCTGTTGCCGGGATTTGCCAGCGTCTCGCCGTTTTCCTGGTTGTTTGGCGCCGGTATTGCAGGGTTGCTGTACCTGCTGATCGCCAAGCGCCAGCCGTTCTACGCCGATGTCAGCGGCGAAAGCATTGCCGTCGATAACGTCAGTCACTGAGTAAGGACCTTCCATGCGTATCCTCGTGGTCAACGTCAACACCACCGAATCCATCACTGAAACCATCGCCCAGCAAGCGCGGGCCGTGGCCTCGCCAGGCACTGAGATTGTCGGGCTTACCCCGTACTTCGGCGCGGAATCGGTGGAGGGCAATTTTGAGAGCTACCTGGCCGCCATCGCCGTGATGGACCGGGTAATGGCTTACGACCAACCGTTCGATGCGGTGATCCAGGCCGGCTACGGCGAGCACGGCCGTGAAGGCTTGCAGGAATTGCTGAACGTACCGGTGGTGGACATCACCGAAGCGGCCGCCAGCACGGCGATGTTCCTCGGCCATGCGTATTCAGTGGTGACGACCCTGGACCGCACGGTGCCGCTGATCGAAGACCGCCTGAAACTCGCCGGCCTGTACCAGCGCTGTGCCTCGGTGCGCGCCAGCGGCATGGCGGTGCTGGAGTTGGAAGAAGACCCGCTGGCCGCCATGGAAGCCATCGTGCGCCAGGCGGAACTGGCTATCCGCGAGGACAAAGCCGAAGTGATCTGCCTGGGTTGCGGCGGCATGGCCGGGCTGGATGAGCAGATTCGCCAGCGCACCGGGGTGCCGGTGGTGGATGGGGTGACGGCGGCGGTGACCATCGCCGAATCCCTGGTGCGGCTGGGGTTGTCGACGTCGAAGATCCGGACTTACGCGACGCCTCGACCGAAGCAGGTGATTGGCTGGCCAACTCGGTTCGGCCGCTGATCTGCGCCTGGTTTCAGATTGCGCTGAACCTCTGGCCCAGCTTCTTCTCGGCAAACTGCTCGATGATGAAATCCACAAACGCCCGGGTCTTGCCGGGCAGCAGTTTGTGCTCGGCGTAGTAGATGGAAATATTGCCGTCGTCGACGTACCAGTCGGGCAACACCCTTACCACCTCGCCGCTGTCGAGGAACGGCACGGCCATGGGCATGCTCACCAGCGCAATCCCCAGGCCTTGGGCACTGGCGCAGCAGGCGGCTTCGGAGTCGCTCATGGTCATGCCGGGCTTGAGCACCAGCGGGCGGTGTTCACGTTCGACACTGGTCAACTGCCAGGAACGAATACGCCCGGTTTGCGGCGAGCGGATCAGGATGCCCTTGCAGCGCGACAAGTCTTCGGGCTCGCGCACCGGTGGGCGTTGCGCCAGGTAAGCCGGTGAAGCCACCAGCACCCGATGCGCCGGCGTCAACTTGCGCGCCACCACGCCTTGGGGCAGCTCAAAACCGCCGCCGATGGCGGCATCGAAGCCTTGGCCGATCAGGTCCACCTGGCGGTTATCGAAATGCCAGTCCGGGCTGATATCCGGAAAGCGCCCCATGAACGTCCCGAGCAACGGCACCACATAACGATTGCCAAACACCGTGCCCATGCTGACCTTGAGTGTGCCCACCGGCCGACCTTCGGCGCTGGCCAGGTTGGCCACGGCATTCTGGATGGTGGTGAGGCTGCCGCTGACTTCGGCCAGGAACAACTTGCCGGCTTCGGTCAGCGCCAGACGCCGGGTGCTGCGCTGGAACAGCCGCACGCCGAGGCGCACCTCCAGCTTGGCGACGCTTTTGCCGACCGCCGCCGGGGTCAGGCTCAGGTGCCGGGCCGCCTCGGCAAAGCTGCCGCCTTCAGCGCTTCGCACAAAGCATTCGATACTGCCAAAGCTTTCCATAACGCCCCACTCTAAACTTTTGGTTTACACAGACTATAGCAATCACGGTCTACCGGCAGCGGCGAGCGAGGTCGATACTCGGCTCCCACAACAGGGCATTGCGCCTTGAACGACTCGGAGATCGACATGACCACACACAACCTCAGCGGCAAAGTCGCCTTGATCCAAGGCGGTTCCCGCGGTATCGGCGCCGCCATCGTCAAGCGCCTGGCCGCACAGGGCGCAGCCGTCGCCTTCACCTACGTCAGCTCGGCCGCCAAGGCTGAAGCCTTGCAGAACAGCGTGATCAGTGACGGCGGCAAAGCCTTGGCGATTCACGCCGACAGCGCCGATGCCACTGCGATCCGCAACGCCGTCAACGCCACCGTGGAAGCCTTTGGCCGCCTGGACATCCTGGTGAATAACGCCGGCGTGCTGGCCATCGCTCCGCTGGAAGACTTCAAGCTGGAAGACTTCGACCAGACTTTGGCGATCAACGTGCGCAGCGTGTTTATCGCCACCCAGGAAGCCGCCAAGCATATGGGTGAAGGTGGCCGGGTGATCAACATCGGCAGCACCAATGCCGAACGCATGCCGTTTGGCGGTGGTGGCCCGTACGCGATGAGCAAGGCGGCGCTGGTCGGTTTGACCAAGGGTTTGGCGCGGGACCTGGGGCCGCGCGGCATCACCATCAACAACGTGCAACCTGGGCCGGTGGACACCGATATGAACCCGGCAAACAGTGATTTTGCCGAGAGCCTGATCGGGTTGATGGCGGTGGGGCGTTACGGGCACGTGGAAGAGATTGCCAGTTTCGTGGCGTATCTGGCCGGGCCGGAAGCGGGGTATATCACCGGTGCCAGCCTGACTATCGATGGTGGCTTCAGCGCATAACCCAATGTGGGAGCGGCTTGCCCCCTCCCACATGTTGACCTTGTTGGTTCAGGAGATGGGGGGCAGTCCATAGGCCGCCAGGTCGAAGTCCGCAAGCTTGCGGATGATCTGGTCGGCATGCTGGTACTTGCTGTCGGCCATGGCTTCATCAGGGACGGCGATCGCGGTCATATGGGCGGCCTTCGCAGCCGTTACACCAAACGGCGAATCCTCGAACACCAGGCAATCTTCCGGGGCAACGCCCAGGCGGCGTGCAGCGGTGAGGAAGATGTCCGGCGCCGGCTTGGCGGCGCCGACTTCCGGGTCGTCAGCGGTGACGATGGTGTCGAACAAACCAAACCACTCGCGGTGCAAGGTGGTCTTGTGGCCAAACGAATTGCGCGACGAACTGGTACCCACGGCAATCGGAATGTTGTGCGCCTTCAAGTGCCGCACCAGCGCTTCCGCGCCAGGCATGCCCAAGGCCTTGGGAAAGCGCTCGCTCATCAGCGGTTCGCGAATTTCGAGGAATTCAGCCGGGGTAATCGGCAGGTCCAGCGCCTTGACCACATAGTCGGCCAAATCCTGGGCACCGCGCCCGATGATGTGCTGCTTGATGCCCCAGTCGTAGGTTCGGCCGTAGCGTTCAGCGATGATCTGCGTGACTTCGGTGTAGATGCCTTCCGTATCCAGCAACAACCCGTCCATATCGAAAATCACGGCCTTGATCGGACCGACTGCGGTACGCGGTGCATTCATCGCTACAAAACCCTGGAGGAAGGACTAAAAGGATTCAGCACAATAACGGCCACGCTTGCCCGCTAGCAACCCTTTAGACTGTGCGCCCCCTCCTTTCGAAGCGCGCGCAATGCTCTATCGTCTAGCCGCAGACAGCCTCGTGCTGTTCCACCTGTGTTTCATCCTGTTCGTACTGTTTGGTGGGCTGCTGGCCCTGAAATGGCGCCCGGTTATCTGGCTGCACCTGCCTGCCGCTGCGTGGGGCGTGGCGGTAGAAGTATTCCACCTGCCCTGCCCGCTGACCCGTTGGGAAAACCTGTTTCGCCACCTCGCCGGGCAGGACGGTTATGGCGGTGGGTTTATCGAGCACTACATCCTCACGCTGATCTACCCGGCCGGGCTGACGCCACAGATCCAACTGGGCCTGGGCGCGTTGGTGCTGGCGATCAATATCGCGGTGTATGTGCGCTTGATCAGGCAGCCGCGGGGTTTGCCGCATTAGACAGGTTGCCCATGCCGAGCAGCGTGGCCTCCACCGCCTCATCCAGCGGCGTATGGGGTTCACTGCCCAGGGTTTGCAGGAGCCGGTTGTTGTCCAGGAGCAGTGGGGTTTGCCACAGGTAACGCATCTCCTGCAGTTCGCGGAAGGTGACGACAAAAGGCGCAGCCAGCTTCAGCAGCCACCAGGGGAAAGCGCCTACGCGGGGTGTGGTGCCCGTCCTGCGTTGGACGACTCGGCGGATGGCCTCAACCATCTGGGTGCCATCGGTGTCCACATACCCGGCCATATGAAAACGCGCAAACGGTTCCAGGCTTTCGCGACGCTCCAGCAACTGGACCATCGTGCGTGCCACGTCCGGCAGGTAGGCCCACTGGTGCGCCATACCCGGCGCGCCCGGGTAACTCACCGTGCCCACCGGTTTGCCCGGTTTGACCAAGCCTTGGGAAAACCAGCTGTTGGCCGCCTTGGGGCCGAAAAAATCCCCGGCCCGCACAATCAGCACCCGTGCACCGTTACGCGATGCGTCCAGCAGGTGCTGTTCCATCTCGACGCGAATCGCACCTTTGCGCGTGTGCGGGTGCTGTGGCGAATCTTCGCCGACCTGTGGGAAAGCGTCTGGCCCATAGTTATAGACGGTTCCCGGCAACACAATGGTCGCCCCTTCGGCGATTGCCGCGGCAATGCTGTTATCCAGCATCGGCAACACCAGCTCGGCCCAGCGACGATAACCAGGCGGGTTCACTCCGTGCACGATCACTGAACACCCTTTGGCCGCCGCGAGCACATCCGAACGGTTCATCGCGTCACCCTGTACCCAGGTGAAATCGCGGCTGTGGCGGCGGGCCGTTTCCACATCCCGCGTCAGCGCTATGACCTGCCACCCTTTGGCGAATAACTGGCGTGCCACTTCACCGCCGATCCCACCGCTCGCGCCGAGTACCAATACCTTGTCCATGCCCTGCCTCCCGCACTGAGTTGATGGGGTCATCCTGAGCGTCGGCACGCTATAGATAAATTACCCAAGAGCGTCCAGCCGCTATACATTTATGCATGGTATTGACTATCGGTTGGGAGCTTTACCGAACCTTCCTCGGTGTACTCAAGGAGGGCTCGTTGTCGGGGGCCGCACGGCAGCTCGGCATCACACAGCCCACGGTCGGTCGGCATATTGCCGCCCTGGAAACCGCGCTGGGCGTTGTGCTGTTTACCCGCTCACCGACCGGTTTGTTGCCGACGGCGGTCGCCCACACGCTGCGCGCCCACGCCGAAACCATGGCGCGTACCGCCGCCGCCCTTGAGCGCGCCGCCTCGTCACAGGGCGATGAAGTACGCGGCGTCGTGCGGGTGTCTGCCAGTGAAGTGGTCGGTGTTGAGGTACTGCCGCCGATCCTCAGCCAATTGCGCCAGCAACATCCCCACCTCAAGGTCGAACTGATCCTGACCAACCGCCTGAGCGACCTGCTGCAACTCGAAGCCGACATCGCCGTGCGCATGGTCCGCCCGAGCCAGGAACAACTGCTGGCACGGCGTATCGGCCTGATCGAAGTGGGCTTGCACGCCCGCGACGACTACCTGCAACAGCACGGTATCCCGCAGCAACTGCAAGACCTGGCGGCACACTCGGTGATCGGCTTCGACCAGGAAACCGCGTTCATCCGCAGCCTCGCTATCCCGGGCTTCGAGCGCAGTGCGTTTGCCCTCAGCAGCGACAGCGACCTGGCACAACTGGCGCTGATTCGCGCCGGTGCCGGCATTGGCGGCTGCCAGGTGCAACTGGCCAAGCGCGACCCACGCCTGCAGCGCGTTCTGCCGGATGCCTTTGCGTTCAAGATGGACACCTGGGTCACCATGCACGAAGACCTGCGCAACAGCCCGCGCTGCCGAGTGATGTTCGACGCCCTGGTGCAGGGTTTGCAGCGTTACGTACAGGATTGAGACAGCTTCACTGGTGAAGAATCAGACTCCCTCAGTCCCTTCACCGGCGCGCCCCATGTCCGAAGCCTTCGAAGTCCCCAGCCCTCACGAAAAACACCTTGAACACACCACCGAACATGCCCACGGCCGTGGGGACAATTTCGCCAGTCGCATCGCCGTCATGACCGCACTGATGGCCACCCTCGGCGCCATGCTCAGCTACCAGGCCGGCTCCACCGAGAGCGAGGCGGCGATGGACAAGAACAACGCGGCCATCATCAAGACCGAAGCCGCCAACCAGTGGAACTACTACCAGGCCAAGTCCAGCCGGCAGAACCTGGCGGAACTGGCGACCCATATTCCCGGTGTGGATGCCGCGCATTACAAGGATGAGATCGAGCGCTACAAAAGCCAGAAGGAAGAGGTACGCAAGCAGGCGGAGAAACTGGAGGCAACTTCGAAGCAATGGGATGAAAAATCCGAGCAGGCCCTGCACCAGCATCATCGATGGGCCCAGGCGATGACCGCGATTCAGATCGCGATTTCGCTGGCGGCGATTACGTTGTTGACGAGAAGGGAGTGGTTGAAGCGCATGTCCTATGCGGCGGCGGGTGTGGCGGTGGTGTTAGGTAGCCTGGCGTGGCTGCATATCTAGCAATTTTACTTGGGCGCGTTGCATTCATCGCTATATAGTAAATCGCATAACGCTACCCAAGGAGATACCGGTGTCCGCACAACCCAAAGAAGCCGTGGGCGCCGCCTACAGCATTGAATCCATGCGCTATGCCCAGGCCATGACCTGGCAAGCCATCGCCCACCTCGCCCAGCGCATCCGCCCCGGCATGCTGGAATCCGAAGCGCGCGAATTGGGCAAGCAAGTGCTTGCCGAGCTCGACATGCAACGCATCTGGCACCCGCTGCTGGTGCGCTTCGGCGCCAACACCCTCAAGACCTTCAAACAACGCTCCGATGGCGACCCGGTGCTGGGCGACAACGACATCTTCTTCATCGACATGGGCGCCGTGTGGCAAGGCCACGAAGGTGACGCCGGCGCGACCTTCGCCACCGGCAACGACGCGGACATGATCGCCTGCGCCAACGCCGCCAAGGAACTGTTCGACCGCGTGCAAGCGCGCTGGATAGACGACCGGGTCGTCGGCCTGGAGCTTTACCGCTACGCCGAAGCACAAGCCCAGGCCATGGGCTGGCAACTGAACCTGGACATCAAGGGCCATCGCGTCAGCGACTTTCCCCACGCCATCCACCGCGGCGGCGACCTGGGTGACTTCGAGCACTACCCGAATGCGGGGCTGTGGATCCTGGAAATCCAGATCGCCCACCCGACCAAGCCCTATGGCGCCTTCTATGAAGACTTGCTCGCCTGACCTTTAAAGGGACAGAAATGGAACGCTCCGACGTTGCCAAAATCGCCCCCGCTTTAACCTGAGCCCGCGACGTATCATGGGCCGACCTTTTCGAGGATGGCCCTGGCTGCTCGGCGCCATCGCATTCGGCGGCATCCTAGGGCCAGTCGCATTGATGTTCGGCCTGACCCGCACCGCCGGCGCGACCGCCTCCCTGATGCTCAACCTTGAATCGGTGCTGACCGCCGTCACCGCCTGGGTCGTGTTCAGGGAAAACGCCGACCGTCGCATCGTCCTGGGGATGATCGCCATCGTGCTGGGCGGCGTGGTGTTGTCAGCGGTCGACGGCGGCGGTACGAGCCATGACTGGACGGGGCCGCTGGCGGTTGCCGTGGCATGCCTGTGCTGGGGGATCGATAACAACCTGACACGCAAGGTGTCTGCGTCGGACGCGCTGTTTATCGCCGGGGCCAAGGGGTTGATTGCGGGGCTGGTGAATGGCGGGTTGGCGCTTTATCTCGGGGCGCAGATCCCGGGCATGGCGCAGCTGGCGCCTATCTTGCTGGTGGGTTTTCTGGGCTATGGCATCAGCCTGGTGATGTTCGTGCTGGCGTTGCGCGGACTGGGCAGTGCACGCACAGGCGCCTATTTTTCCACCGCGCCGTTCCTGGGTGCCGCGATGGCGGTGCTGATGTTGGGTGAGTCAGTGACAGCCGCCTTCTGGATTGCATCGGCGTTGATGGCCGTGGGCGTTTGGCTGCACCTGACGGAGCGGCACGCCCATGATCATCAGCATGACGCGACGGAACACGGGCATCGGCATGTGCATGATGAACATCATCAGCATGAGCACGGGTTTGAGTGGGATCCGGCGGAACCCCATAGCCATGTGCATGTGCACAGTCCGCTGAGGCACAGCCATGCGCATTTTCCGGATGTGCATCATCGGCGTAGGCATTGAGGGCGGCCCCACTACCTCTTCGACGTAGCGCTGTCGCGCAGCAAACGGGGCCCTCTGTGGCGAGCGGGCTTGCCCCGCGTTGGGGTGCGAAGCGCCCCTGATGAAAACGTATACGGTGTATCAGGCACTAATCAGCGCCTGGTTTTGGGGCTGCTGCGCAGCCCAACGCGGGACAAGCCCGCTCGCCACAGGAAT
>NZ_LHVO01000032.1 GCF_001269925.1 Pseudomonas sp. MIACH | reverse complement strand
AAGCTCTATCATTTTAATCTGAAGAAGGTTATCTATTAGAGCCTTTTCAGCATTCAATCCTCCCAGAGACAAATCACCTCCCTGTGCAATGGACTCGTTTATTTCAGCATCAAGTTGAGCGGGTAAATTAGGCATGTACGCTGTGTATGCATCTTTGATTCTTTGTTCCGACTCCGTCGCTATAATAATAATAGGAACTACAGAGCTATCTTGATAAAGATTAATACCGAGGTCGGTCAATTTAGTGCCCGGTACATAATCTTTATTCCATGTGCCTGGTCTCGGTACATACCCTCCGCCGGGCACAATCGGCGGCACCACAGGAGGTGGAAGCGGATCTGGTGTGACGATGATAGGGGGTAGCTCAATTCCATTTGTTGTAGACATTAAAATCTCCATGCGACCTGGCATTATTTAGAAATGCACAAATCGTAAATTTCAGTAGACCAAAAGCAGGCCGTGTCCTGCTTGTCTTCATAGACACCAGGCACATACACTGTACATAAAACCAGTAAGTCGCACAACGATAAAAATGCATTTACGCATATTATGACTTGTAAATCGTTTTAAATCATAAGCTTATTATCTAAAAGGCATGCTCCAATGCATTTTTCTGCGCCTTGACGTGGCTCTGGCTCATCAGGAAGGCCAACACTGTTATTGCCAACGCAGGATTGACCCAGTTACCGAAATTTCACTGACCCAGGCTCTTACAATGTGAACCACTACCAACGCTGGATTTTGCCATCGGTGGTGGGTCAGCGTAGCATCGGCCACTGGGTCAATTCGTCGTCAGCGCCAACATTGAGCGGCTGCTTCTGGCCGATTCTGTTGAAAAAGCCGGTCATCCAAAGCTGCCTGATCATCGACCGGCGAAAACGCCTTTTTTACACGCTGCTATTTAAAATCCGCTTCTGGACACCTCAGCCGAAAGTAAAAGATTTCAACGTCGGGCGCGTACTTTTCAGCTGCGGAAACCGTGGCCGACTGTTTTCAACAGAATCGGCCAATAGCCGTCGCTCGACTGATTAGATAGGTAGGGCTACGCTGGCACTTTTGCATGTACGGAAGAGCGTATGACAGAGGTGTACCAAGGAAGCTGTTTATGTGCCGCCGTCAGTTATGAGCTATCCACCACACCGAAAGCAGTGACTCATTGTCATTGCAGCCAGTGTCGCAAAGGTCATGGGGCGGCATTTGCTTCTTACGGCAGTGTTCCGCGTAGCGCGCTGCAAATACTTAGCGGCTCCATCCATATCAAATCCTTTGCTTCTTCAGCGACGGTATCACGCGAGTTCTGCGTGCTGTGTGGTTCGGCCTTGTTCTGGTCACGGTCTCAGGGCGAGTTTGCCAGTTGGGTTTCAATAGCACTGGGTACGCTCGATACGCCCTTCTTGCCTCGAAAGCAGAAACACGCTCATCTCGACTCCGCAGCCCACTGGTACATTCCAACCCACCCGTGCCCTCCAGTTGATTGAAGTCTTCTGGGCGAAAGCTGTCTGTCGCTATGCCCCCTTGTTGTTGACCGATATAGGCATTGACGTAAAATCCCCACCCCCAAAAAATCAGCTTGAATAGCGAGAAGGTGCTTCGATGCAACGGGTGATGATTGTTGGTCAACCTGGGTCTGGAAAAAGCACTTTGGCGCGTAAGCTTGGTCAGCTCACTGGCTTGCCGGTCGTTCATATCGACACCATCCACTGGCAGCCAGGTTGGATAGAACGAAGCCGGGACGAGAAGACGCAGCTTTGTCTCGACGTCGAGGCCCGTGATTGCTGGATATTCGAAGGTGGTCATTCGGCCACTTGGGGCAACCGGATGGCCCGTGCAGATCTTTTGATATGGATTGATCGTTCGGCGACGCTTCGATTCTTGCGCGTACTGCGCAGAACGCTGCTCCAACGCGGTCAGTCTCGGCCTGACTTGCCGCATAACTGTCCTGAACTGCTGGCGAACCTGCCGGAGTTTTTTAGATTCATGTGGCAGACGAAAAGATCAGCGCGCGCAAAAATGCAGCAACTCGCCGCAACTGCGCCATCAACGTGCCGCGTGGTTTATCTGCGGTCTAATCGGGACACTAGGATTTTTCTCGCGAGCATTGGACATTCGACTGGCCAGACTCCGCGGGACTGATCGAGGGACCGTCAGATTTTTTGTGCGCAGGCCGGTCCTCTCCGGCCAAAAAAGCCCCCCATCAGTTGCCTCGAATGCTACTTTTGCCTGGATCTAAAAGATTCGGTCACCTACCAAAGAGTTTACGTGTAATACCTGGTCCGAAGAGCCGACGTTGGATTCGGATAAAGAATTTCAGCAACTGAGTTTCGCATAGGCCTTGACGATTTATGAATGCCAGCGCTATAGCCAATAATATGGTTTGACGGGATTTAGTTATGAGCATAATTGATGATTTAGAAATTACGTACCCAGGGGCCATTGCATGGTCATTTGGGGATACTCCAGAAATGGCAGATGAGCTGGCTGAGCTTGTTGCTAAAGGAATAAAAACGGCTAGCTGTAGCTCGCTCTCGTCATTCAAGCATGAAGATAAGTCACCCACTATTGGTGGTTACAGCATTATTCTCAACAGTAAGGACGAACCTGTATGTGTCGTTAGAGTCATTTCGATGCGCATAATTCGTTACTGCGACGTAGATCAAGATCTTGCAAGGAAGGAAGGTGAAGGGGATCTCAGCCTCAGTTACTGGATGCAGGGTCATAAAGATTTTTTCCAAAGAGAGGGCTCATTCGACGAGTCTATGGAGCTTGTGGCAGAGGAATTTGAGTTGGTGGAGGTAATGTAAAATACAACCTCCCTGGCCAAATATCCCAAGCATACAAATGCTTGGGATGGCTGTTTTTTATCTGGTGTTAATATCCGCTTTAAGTCGGAAATGGCCCTTCACCGTTGGCGGTTGTTGGCGAGTGAAAATTTTCATTCTGTCTCGCCATGACGCTTCAGTCGAATCGGCGGAATGTGAACTCTCAACGTGCTCAATCTGGAAGGTAGCAAGGCCAAAGAAATCGTGAGTCGTCGTAAAGGGGTCACAACGACTCTGCGATCTATTGATTGATGGAGGATTAACTACCCGTACCACCACCAACCCTTCTATTTCCAATGTTCTGAAGGACGGCTACAGGCTAAACACTGTCGGTCGTCACGCTGAGGTGTGGCAATGCGCTTCAAAATAGGTGTCGCTTTGAGGGTAACGGCCGCTCGATATCCTTCCATAAACAGCACAGCCTCCGATTGGCGGGCGCTGTAGATTAAGCCCGATCGTGTATTACGCACCTGCACAATGGGCGCGACGAGACGACAGTGCGTGAAGATAAAGTTCAGCGGCGTAGTGCCGATACATTGACGACTGTCGCTACGCGCTCAGGGGATCGCTAACGAAAACCTTTAGGGCGTGGGGAGTCATGGCTGGAACGTTAATTACACTTAATCATTAGACATATGGAAGCCATAATGAAACGGATTGAGCGGGACTTCGTTACGCTGTTTAACTACCTCTGGTACAAGGATTTTCCGGTTACTGAAACAGTCGGCTTGGCGAACCGGGCCAATTGGACGATTCATATGGGCCTCGTAATTCGGCAATGTGCCAGCCTGCTGGGCGCACGGGCGCTTTTCGAATCGGGCGGGCGTACCGATGCGGTGGTGCAGTACGCTGAAAAGGATATTTTGACCTTCGTGGAGTGGGAGTGGAAGCGTGCCCACACGGACATCAACGAAATCGAAAAGCTGTATAGCAAGGCCGGTCAGGCAGCCTTTCAGACGTTCATTGGCTATAGCCGTGTAGAGGACATTCAAAAGGCTCTGGACCAAACGTTGAACAAATGGATCGATGCTAAAAGCCCCTTGATTTATTTTCTTATTACCTACGATGTGGTTAAAGGCAACCGTCACTTCGTTGATCTTGTGACCTACCAATTTACAAAAAACCGCTGCAAGAAAATACGCAGTCAGCCGGCGCTACCCTGGATGGTGAATCGCAAGAAGTTCATCGACGCTGAGGAAAACACATAAAGCCTAAAAGGCTTCGGAACTGTTGCCGATCAGCATTTCCCTGCTGGCCTCATCGGCAATTCCGTGCGACGTGGTGGAGGGCCGAATGGGTTCTCACCACAGCAGCGCTTCAACTTCGTCGTACTTATCTGCCAACTTGAGGAAGGTGTTCGCCCAGCCACTGCTGAGGCTGAGTTCTTGCAGTGGGCCGGTGACGGTGAACAGAACCGCCATATCCAGCCTGTTGGGCAAACCCCCTGATTTGAGCACGCTGATCAAGCCCAGCAATTCCCCCTTCGCTTGTGCCTCGTCTTCCCAGCTTGACCAGCAGAAATCGTTGTCCGGAAGACCGATCAGTTCTATCGCGGCTTCGAGGACGTGGATGAGGCTCTCAATCGGCGCCTCACGATTGATTCCTTCTTGAAGCAATTGCCGTGCACGGCCCACATTCATTGGGGCTGCCCTTCACTGTGGATGGAAGGTCAACAGCATAGAGAAGATCGGGCGCCGGCCATAGATGCAAGAAGTCGCCGGGTCTTTTTTGCATGGGCTGAGCCGACTCGGCGACCTTTTGTGAGTGACGCGTCTAGTTAGCGGTCTCGCGCGTCATCAACTTATCCATCAGCAACACTCCCAACTCGCTGAGTTGGTGAGTCGCCAACGCCACATCCTGCTGCTTCCCCGTCAGCTCATCCGACAGGTCAAGCAACAACGCGTTAACCGAAGAAAAGGTCTCATAGCTGTTGGCAATCAGCACTTCACTGCTGGCATCGTCCGCAACGCTGAACAGCGTAGTCGAAGGTGGAGGAGGCGGCCCTGGCGGTTCGGCGCGTGCGTTGAAGTAGTGATCAATCGCACGATGCGCCGCCTGATTAGGCTTCAGGTCTGGACCGCTTGGAGGATTCGGCGTGACTTTGAACATGTGTGTTGTACCTGTTTTAGGGCCAACACCGTTTCGCTACTAAACGAGAGGGTGGCGGCTGTACGCAGGTTAGTAGACCGGGGAAACACACAAAGCCGGCGCGCCCGAGGGCGCCCTGCGCACAGCCACCATCAAGTACAGACAAGAACATCTGATCGATGAGGCTCATGCACTTTATGTTGTCACTCGGGCTACTAAACCCGATCACTGAGTTGTCAGCGACCGGGCCACCTTAGAGACGCCCACTCAAGCGCACAAGCCGGCGGATTCTGACGCAACTGTAGGCAATGGAGCAAGGCGCTGCGGCTTGCTGTAGGACATGTCCACAACGTAGGAGCAAGCGTGCTCGCGAAGAATCTTGGAGCGCTGCGGGAAACCAGAGTCGCGGCGTTATCGTTGACGTTTTTCGCGAGCAAGCTCGCTCCTACATACGGTTACGTTGATTACTGGAGGTTCTTGTCCAGGAACGCCCGTATAACCGGAATGATCTCCTTGCCATGGGTTTCCAGCGCAAAGTGCCCGGTGTCATAAAAACGAATATCCGCCTTGGGAATATCGCGCTTCCACGCCTCGGCGCCGGCCGGCAGGAAGAATGGGTCGTTCTTGCCCCACACCGCGAGCAGCGGTGGCTGGTACTGGCGGAAGTACGATTGGAAGGCCGGGTACATCGCTACGTTGGAGGCGTAGTCCAGCACCAGGTCGAGCTGGATGTCGGCATTGCCTGGCCGGGATATTTGCAGCCCTTCCAGCGTGTATCCATCGGGTGACACCGAGCTTTTGTCGGCCACGCCTTCCAGGTACTGCCACTTGATCGAGGCGGGGGTTGGGAAGTCGCGCAGGGCTTCACGGTTTTGTTGGGTCGGGGCGTGCCAGTAGCGTTGGATAGGGGCCCAGCCGGCGCCCAGGCCTTCTTCGTAGGCGTTGCCATTTTGGGAAATGATCGCGGTCACTCGCTCCGGATGGGCGACGGCCATGCGCCAGCCTACGGGGGCGCCGTAGTCGTGGACCATCAGCGCGTATTTATCGAGTTTGAGCTGTTCGGTGAACTGGCCGATGGTCTTGGCCAGTTGGCTGAAGGTGTAGGCGTATTCGCCGCGTGGTGGGGCTTCGGTGAAGCCAAATGCCGGCAGGTCCGGCGCGATGACGTGGTAGCGGTCGGCAAGCTCGGGCATGAGTTCGCGGAACATGAAGGATGAGCCGGCGAAGCCGTGCAGCAGCAACACGGTCGGCGCGCTGGGGTCGCCCGCCTCGCGGTAGAACACCTTCACGTCGCCGACCTGCTCGTAGCGGTAATGCACTGTGTTGTCTGCATGGGCCGCGCCGCTGATCAGCAAAGAGGCGGTGAGCCCGGCAGCGGCAATGGCGTTGGATGAGGTCATGATGTGGCTTCCTGTGTAACCGTTAAAGTTGGTGTTTGAAGGTTATGCCTGGATTTGGTAACCTGTCAAACATATTTTATTGGTTACAGGCCTCCCATGAATCCGAACAGCACTGCTTCAGGCGCACTTTTTCTGGCTGACAACCTTGCCCTCGATTTCATCAACTCCGAGTATGGGGTGGGTGATCAGCGCCATGACTGCTTCGTCGATGATCACAGCGTTATGAGCTGGCTGACCCAAGCGGGGCTGTTGCCCCAGCACGTTGACCCGAAGGTGCCGAGTGGGCTGCTGGCCCTCGCTCGCACGCTCCGCGCGAGTTCACGGGCGGTGGTGAATGCGGCAATGACAGGCGTTCCCGTCGATCTCGCGGTGATCAACCAGGTGCTTGAAGCGGGGCGCCCGGTGAGCAGGCTGGAATGGGCGCAGGAGACGAAGGCATTTCGGCTTGCCACGCATCCTCGGG
The DNA here is from genome assembly GCF_001269925.1 of Pseudomonas sp. MIACH. Lineage (GTDB taxonomy): Bacteria > Pseudomonadota > Gammaproteobacteria > Pseudomonadales > Pseudomonadaceae > Aquipseudomonas. The sequence continues at coordinate 26,210 of NZ_LHVO01000032.1, read as the reverse complement.
ACAGCAGCCCGGCCAGCCTGCTTGGGCCGGTGGCCGAGTCGCTGGTGGGCTTGGTCACGAACGATAAGTTTGAATTTGTCCGGCAGTGCGAGGCCCACGATTGCGTGCTGTTGTTCCATGACCTGAGCAAATCACACCGCCGCCGCTGGTGCAGCATGGCGACCTGCGGCAACCGGATGAAGGTCGCGGCGTTTCGTTCCAGGAATAAACCTTGAGTCGATAGGGGGGCAGTTTTCTTTGATTGAACTTGGTATTGCCCAGCATTGCCCCATAACTACTCCTGTCTCCATTAACCGCAAGGACAGACCATGACCAACCCAACCGAAACCGCCATCCTCGCCGGCGGCTGCTTCTGGGGCATGCAAGACCTGTTGCGCCGCTACCCCGGCGTGCTGCACACGCGAGTCGGCTACACCGGTGGCGATGTGCCGAACGCCACCTACCGCAACCATGGCAACCATGCTGAAGCGATTGAGATCGTGTTTGACCCGGCGGTGATTTCCTACCGGCAGATCCTTGAGTTCTTTTTCCAGATCCATGACCCCAGCACGCCGAATCGGCAGGGCAATGATCTGGGGCCAAGCTATCGTTCGGCGATTTACTACCTGAGCGAACAGCAAAGGGATATTGCCGAAGATACTGCGGCTGACGTGGATGCCTCCAAGCTGTGGCCGGGACGTGTGGTCACGGAAATTGAACCCGCCAGGGAGTTTTGGGAGGCGGAGCCGGAGCATCAGGACTATCTGGAGCGGATACCGAACGGGTATACCTGCCACTTCATCCGGCCGAATTGGAAGTTGCCCAAGCGGGCGTGAGCGTGAGTAGCGGCGGGGGGAAAGGTCGCGACAGGGGAGGTCGGCCTGCCCCCCGTTTCCTCATTTCGTTTCTTTTGCCTTGAATCCACTGCCCGCCTTCTAGAGAATCCCCGCCTTTGGCTCGAAAGGATGCGTGCGATGAAGTTCGAAGGGACTTTCCAATACATGGGCAATCACGGGATCGTGTTCAACGTCTCGCAGATCACCCTCACCGACAGCGAACGCGGACGCCTGCGCGAGCTGCATTTTGGTGAGGCGAAAAGTGCCCACTACGAGGTCAACAGCAAGGTCGTCGAGGTGTACGACAAGATGTTGGCCAAGAGCCTACCGTGCGTGATGATGATCGGCATCTCCAAGCCACTGACGCGGCAACAGGGCGACGCCCTCAATGCCGAGCGCACCAAGATCGCTAACCTGGCCGCCAGTGCCTTCGCTGGCGCCACTTCTGCTGTGGCTTCCCCTTACGTGGGTGTTCCTGTTGGCGCGGGTGTGCGCATGTATGCCAATGAAATTCTGCCCACCTATCATGCCGGCGACGTACTGGTCAGCATCGAAGCGCAGGTCAGCGGCGGCATCGGCCCGCAACGCAGCGCCTCGACACTGATCATCAAGACCTGACGGGAGAAGCATATGTCTGACATTACCCAGCTGGTCCTGGCCCTGGCGCTGTTTTTTCTGCTCGATCGGTTTGTTAAACCGTACCTGCTTCGCACGTGGCTGGGGGGGCTGCTGGTGGTGGCGGGGGTGGTCGGCTGCGTGGCGGCGAGCCAGGTCCGTCCATGGGGGGCTGATCTGGGGTTGCTGTCGATCTTTGCGGTGGCGCTGGGGGTGGGGTTGTTCCTGAAGCGGCGGCGGTTCGAGCGAGTTGGTTGAAGGGGGCTGCTCATTAACCATTTTGGTTTTTAGGCTTAAGTCGTGTGACGGCCGTGTCGGCGTGTTTTAACGCGTGGGTGTCACGCGGTTTCAAGTCTTACCCTTCCTGGGTTGAGTTCTCCTGATCGAGAACGGCTCGCATTTTACGTAAAGTGAAGCGGCTGTGTAGGACGTTTCTTTGGGCTTCATCTCTATCGTCTGTGCGGCCGTCATCGCGGGCAAGCCCTCTCCCACATTCTGGCGATGCGCGGATGTTGAAGCAACGGCATGACATAGCGCCGTTGTTTGATCGGTGTTGCAGGAAAGTGTGGTTGAGCGAGGCTGCGGTAGGATCGAGCGACCACAATCCTTGAGAAATAAGAAGGACCCCTGTGGGAGGGGGCTTGCTCCCGATAGCGGAGTGTCAGTCGATACCTGTCTGGCTGACACACCGCAATCGGGAGCAAGCCCCCTCCCACATTGGATTGATTGTGTTCTGGAGACCGAGCCGCCCCCGGAAACCAGCGTCCTCAGCGCACCAGGCAAGGCTGCTTGTTGTTATAGCGCCACCCCGGAATCAAGAACTGCATCGCCACGCTGTCATCCCGTGCGCCGAGGCCCATGCCTTTGTACAGTTCGTGGGCCTTGGCCACGGCGTCCATGTCGATGTCCACGCCCAGGCCGGGCTTGGCGGGGACCTTCACATAACCGCCTTCGATGTTCAGCGGTTCGCGGGTCAGGCGCTGGCCGTCCTGCCAGATCCAGTGGGTGTCGATGGCGGTGATGTCGCCCGGGGCGGCGGCGGCCACTTGGGTGAACATGGCCAGGGAAATATCGAAGTGGTTGTTGGAGTGCGAGCCCCAGGTCAGGCCCCACTCATGGCACATCTGCGCCACGCGCACCGAGCCTTGCATCGTCCAGAAGTGCGGGTCGGCCAGGGGGATGTCTACCGATTGCAGTTGGATCGCGTGGCCCATTTCGCGCCAGTCGGTGGCGATCATATTGGTGGCGGTTTTCAGGCCCGTGGCGCGGCGGAATTCGGCCATGACTTCGCGGCCCGAGTAGCCGTTTTCGGCGCCGCACGGGTCTTCGGCGTAGGCGAGCACGTGGTGCTGGTCGCGGCACAGGCGGATGGCTTCTTTCAATGACCAGGCGCCGTTCGGGTCGAGGGTGATGCGCGCATCGGGGAAGCGCTCGGCCAGGGCGGTGACGGCTTCGATCTCTGCATCGCCGCTCAATACGCCGCCCTTGAGCTTGAAGTCGTTGAAGCCGTATTTGGCTTTGGCAGCTTCGGCCAGGCGCACTACGACCTCGCTGGTCAGGGCGGTTTCATGGCGCAGGCGGAACCACTCGTCATCGCTGTCGGCCTCGTTGCGGTAGGCCAGGTCGGTGGCGCTGCGGTCACCGACGTAGAACAGGTAGCCGAGCATTTTCACCGCATCACGCTGCTGGCCTTCGCCGAGCAAGGCGGCCACCGGCACTTCGAGGAACTGACCCAGCAGGTCGAGCAGGGCGGCTTCCATGGCGGTGACGGCATGGATGGTGATGCGCAGGTCGAAGGTTTGCAGGCCGCGGCCGGCCGAATCCCGTGAGGCAAAGGTGCTGCGCATCTGGTTGAGGATGCGCTGGTACTGGCCGATGGGTTGGCCGATCACCAGGCTGCGGGCGTCTTCCAGGGTTTCGCGGATGCGTTCGCCACCGGGCACTTCACCGACGCCGGTGTTGCCCGAGCTGTCCTTGAGAATCACGATGTTGCGGGTAAAAAAAGGCCCATGGGCGCCGCTCAGGTTGAGCAGCATGCTGTCGTGGCCGGCGACGGGGATGACCTGGAAATGGGTGACGACGGGCGTATTCATGGCAAGTTCCTGTATAGGCTCAAAGAGTTTTGCTGAGGGCGGCGCTCGTTGGCGTCACGCTTGGCGACGTCAACGCGGCAGAGGGGGCGGTCTTGGCAAAGAACACCAGGATCGCGGCGAGCACCGACGTGCCGGCCAAACCGTAGAGGCCGCCCTGGATCGAACCGGTGGTCTGCTCCAGGAAGCCAAAAGTGGTCGGCGCAACGAAGCCACCCAGGTTGCCGATGGAGTTGATCAAGGCGATCACGGCAGCGGCGATACGCGCATCCAGGTAGCCCTGTGGGATCGGCCAGAACAGCGACGACGCCGACTTGAACCCAATGGCCGCAAAGCAGATCGCCACGAACGCGAAGATCGGCCCGCCGGTGGTGGACATGAACATGCCCGCTGCCGCAATCAACAGCGCTGCCGCCACCCACGCCTGTTGGAACTTGAATTTGCCCGACAGCGTCGCGAAGGCGTACATGGCGATGATCGAGATCAGCCACGGGATCGAGTTGAAGAAGCCCACCTGCACATCGCTGAGGTCACCCATCTTCTTGATGATGCTCGGCAGCCAGAACGTCGCCGCGTAGATCGTCAGTTGGATGCAAAAGTACAGGGCGCAAAACAGCAGGATCTGGCGGTCCTTGAGCAGCTTGCCGAGGGTGGGTTTGATGCCGCCCACGGCTTCACGATCGCGCTGTTCCTGGTCGATGGCGTTGACCAATGCGTCCTGTTCTTCGCGGGTCATCCATTTGGCGTCGTGGGGCTTGGAGTCGAGCCAGAACCACACGAAGAAACCGATCACCACCGAGGCCAGGCCTTCGATGGCGAACATCCATTGCCAGCCGTGAAAGCCAAACCCTTCGATCTGCAGCAGTGCGCCTGACAGCGGGCCGGAAATCAACGAGGCCACCGCCGAGCCACTGAGGAAAATCGCGATGGCTTTACCGCGCTCAACCCCCGGTAGCCAGCGCGTGAAGTAGTAGATCACCCCAGGGAAGAAACCGGCTTCGGCCACGCCCAGCAGAAAGCGCAGGATGTAGAAGTGGGTTTCGTTCTGGATGAACGCCATCAGCGTGGCGACGATGCCCCAGGTGAACATGATGCGGGTCAGCCAAATGCGCGCGCCGACCTTTTGCAGCAGCATGTTGGAGGGCACTTCAAAGAGGGCGTAGCCGATGAAGAACAGCCCGGCACCGAAGCCATAGGCGGCAGCGCCGATGCCCAGGTCATGTTCCATGTGCGTACGCACAAAGCCGATATTGACCCGGTCGATGTAGTTGAGGATGAACATGATCACGAACAGTGGGAGCACATGGCCCTTCACTTTTCTCACGGCTTGCGCGAGGACCGAATCACTGTCTGGTGCGGCAGATGCATGGCTTGAATTGTTCACAATTCAAAACTCCCCCTGATTATTTTTATGCGGGTTTGCGTGTCTTGTTGATAGACATCATACAAGTGCTTTTCTGGGGTCCGCAATCTGACGATGAAGTTTTTGTGTTTATAAAGGCCAGGTTTTAGTGCTTTTTTGGTTATTTTACGGGGCTAGGTTGTGTTTTAAACAAGGTTGAGAAGGCTTTTGGAACGGGTGGGGTGGGTGTCGATAAATGTTGGTTGTCATACAAGCTGGGCATTTTTTACTCGTCCCCCAACCTGTAGGAGCGAGCTTGCTCGCGAAAAACGTCAACGATAATGCAGACATCCTGGATAAACGCAGCGCCCTCAGGTTTTTCGCGAGCAAGCTCGCTCCTACAGTGGGGTTACGCCGTGGGGCGGGATGTTAAGCTCGCTCCTGCCCAGCCCCGTGGATTCGTAATATGCCCATTGAAAACGGCCCTCCCGTCCGTAGACGTTCTACCAACCTGGCCCAAGGCGTACTCGACGCCCTGACCCAGCGCATCCTGCTCGGCCAGTTGAAACCGGGTGAAAAACTGCCGTCCGAATCCACCATCGTGCGTGAGCATGGGGTGAGCCGTACCGTGGTGCGCGAGGCGCTCTCCAAGTTGCAAGCCTCGGGGCTGGTGGAGACGCGTCACGGCATCGGCACCTTTGTGTTGGAACAACAGGCCCAGCAAGGCTTGCGCCTGCATGTGGACACCGTCGCCAGCGTGCGCAACATGCTGGAACTGCGCCTGGGTCTGGAGGTGCAGGCCGTGGCGCTGGCCGCCGTGCGCAGGACCGATGCGCAGCTTGCCCACATGCGCGCAGCCCTGGACGACTACCAGGCCTCGCTGGCCAACAACGACAGCTGCGTGGAAGAGGACAAACGTTTCCACCAACTCATCGCCGAAGCCACCGGCAATACCTTCTTCACCGAGATCATGCTGCACCTGGGCAATGCGATGATTCCGCGTACCCAAGTGAAAGGCGCCGAACGTGGCGGGGCGGACTTTGCCAAGCTCGGGCAATTGGCGAACCTGGAGCATGAGGCGATCTTCAACGCGATCAAGCGCCAGGACCCGGACGCGGCGCGGGCGGCGATGGTGTTGCATCTGACCAACAGCCGGGATCGATTTTCCGGCGAATAAAAAAGGAACACAGGTTGAACGAACACACCTTGTCCATGCGCCTGGAACGCGTGGCAGCGCATGTGCCGATGGGCGCACGGTTGGCCGATATCGGCTCGGACCACGCTTACCTGCCGGTAGCCTTGATGCGCCGTGGCGTGATCGCGGCGGCTGTGGCGGGTGAGGTGGCGACCACGCCGTTCCGGGCGGCTGAACGCACCGTGGTTGATAACGGTCTGGAGCAGCACATCACGGTGCGCCTGGCCGATGGGTTGGCGGCGATACAGCCGGCAGACGCGATCACCGCGATCAGCGTCTGCGGCATGGGCGGCGAGACGATCCGCGACATCCTCGACAGCGGCAAGGCCTGCCTCAACGGTCGCGAACGCCTGATCCTGCAACCGAACGGCGGCGAGCAACCGTTGCGCCTATGGTTGATGAACAACGGCTACCGCATCGTCAGTGAAGAGCTGCTGCGGGAAAACCGTTTCTACTACGAAATCATCGTTGCCGAACGTGCCACGCCGGTGAGCTACAGCGCCGAACAGCTGTACTTCGGCCCCTTGCAGATGCAGGCCCGTAGCCCCGTGTTCCTCGCCAAGTGGCAGCGCATGCTGCGCCAGAAACACAAGACCCTGGCCAGTCTTGAGCAGGCCCGGCAGACGGTCCCGGAGGAGAAGCTGCAGGACATTGCACGTCAGGCCCGATGGATTGCCGCGTTACTGGCCTGATGGTGTTTCATCCAATGTGATATCTCACGCGTCCTGCCCTTCAAGTTCTCCCCGTGTGCGGCCGATACGATGCCTGTGATTGAGGGCGTTTTGGAACGCACCTCGGGCAGTCGTCTCCGGCGGTGACAGCGCCTGTGTCGATACTGAGTGCTTTTGCCCCATTTTCGAGCATGCGATGGGGGTCGTTCGTGCGCCGCGCGCCCTGTTTCGGGGCTTGGCGTCAGCGGCCCGTATCTTGCTAGATCCTTTCCAATCAATGACATGGCATTTTGCTTTCATTCATTTCAAGGCTTCGCCCTGCGGTGCGCCGGGTGGGTTGTTTTTGGGAGTGGTCGGACATGCACAGCCTTTTATCACCCGGTATCCGCCTGCTCGGACGTTTTGGCTTCGCGCGTAAATTCCAGATTCTGTTTTTCCTGTTCATGCTGCCCCTGGCCGGAAGCCTGTGGATGATCGGCCAGGACTATCGCGACAAATTAAGCGTGATTTCCACCGAGCAGTCCGGCCTTCGCCAACTGTTGGCCCTGGACGCGCTGGACGGCCAGTTGACCGCCCAACGTAACCTGGCGGCGCGCTGGAAGGCGGCGGACATCCTGCACGCCCCAACGCCAGCGGCGAAGGCGGCGATGGATAAGGTCGATGCCAATTTCCCGGTGATCCTGCAAAGCCTGCAAGCTCTCGGTGATGCTTTGAAAACCCAGAACGCCGGCGCTGACGTCATGGCTCGCTTCGAGGCGTTACAGGCCACGGTCAAGGGCATGGACTCGGCGTCCCTGCGCACCGTGGGGTGGTGGCCGGATGGCTACGACCGCTTCACCGCCGCGCTGACGGCGATGCAGGCCCTGCGCGAACAAATCACCCTCGACGCCGGCCTGATCCTCGACCCCTGGTTGGAAACCTACATGCTCATGCAGATGGGCACCCAGCAAACGCCCGACCTGATCGAGCGCATCGGTCGCATGGCCAGTGTCGGGCAGTCCTCGATTTCTTCGGGGCAGTTCACCTTGCAGAGCCGTTTGCAGATGCGCGACCTGCGCAGCCGCATCGGCGATGCGCGGGATCAACTGGTCAAGGCTGCGGCTTCGCTCAAGGCCAAGCAATACGCCGGGATGGAACCGTGGACAGCGCAATACGACACCAGCCTGCAGTTGTTGGATAACGAACTCAAAGTGCTCGACGACGGCGTGTTCGGCGGCAGCATCAAGCTGGATACAGCCGGTTTCGAGCGCAGTATCGACGCCATGCTCACCTCGCTTGGCGCGTTGCGTGTTCAGTCGCTGACGTCCATGGATACGCGCCTGGACTACTACCACGAACACGCGAACACGCAATTCATACCGATGGCGGCGACGTTCAGCCTGTTGGCGTTGGCGGCGTTGTACCTGTTCATGTGCCTGCAAGCGTCCATCCGGCGCAGCGCCAGTGGCATTACCACGCTGGCCGAGTCCCTGCGCGACGGCAACCTGTGCGTGGCGGTGACGGTGGAAGGGCGCGACGAACTCGCGGCCATCAGTACCGCGCTGAACGTCGCGGTGGTGCAATTGCGCACCAGCCTACTCGGCGTCAACCACGAGACCCAGCAGCTCGGCTCGGCGGTGCTCACCCTTAATTCGCAATCGGGCAGCACCCTCAGCGAAGTCGAGGACCAGCAGCACCAGATCAGCCAGATCGCCGCCGCCGCCACCGAACTGGCGGCCACGTCCATGGGCGTCGCGCGCAGCTGCGAACAAGCCTCGGGCAGCGCCCAGCAAACCCGGCGCATCGCCGAAGACAGCAGCCGCGACAGCCAGCGCACCACCGCCAGCATCCAGCAGCTCAACCAGCGCCTGACCGACACGTCGGACGCTTTGCAGCAGGTCAGCCAGCAAGGCCAGCAGATTCAATCGGTGGTCGACACCATTCGCGGCATCGCCGAGCAGACCAACCTGCTGGCGCTCAACGCAGCCATCGAAGCCGCCCGCGCAGGCGAGCAGGGCCGGGGCTTTGCGGTGGTCGCCGATGAAGTGCGCAGCTTGTCGCAACGCACCCAGGCATCAACAGCGCAGATCGCCGGCACCGTCGACAGCCTGCGCGCCACGGTGAGCCAGGCGGTGACGCTGATGGGCGCCGCGTGCGAGCAGGCGTTGACCGATGCCGAGTCCGTCACCGGCTTGGGCACGCGCCTGGGCGAGATTGCTGGCGCGGTGCAGAACGTCACCGACACCCTGGCGCAAATCGCCACCGCGGTGGAGGAGCAGGCAGCGACTGCGGATGAAGTCAGCGGCAATATCCAACAAGTCGACCAGGCCGCCGGACGCCTGCTCGACGGCGCACGCGCGGTAAACCGTGCGGCGGACACCTTGAGCAAGGGCAGCCAGGCGCTGAGTGATAACACCGCACGGTTTCGCCTGAGCTGAGGTCTGTAGATCCTGAAGATCCAACCCTGTGGGAGGCGCAAGCCCCTCCCACATGTTCAGGTCAGTTGGTCGAGGTATGCAGCACCTCGATCCACAGCGCACCCTTGCCCGACGCCGCTTCCCCGACACGCTTCAACGCACCGGTGGCACTGACCGCATAGGTGCCGACCTTGTCGCTTTTCTCGCCGGTCACCAGCAGCCAACGCCCGTTGGGAGAGAACGCGATATTGCGCGGCTGCTTCTCTTCGACCGGGTAGTTGTCGACAAAGCGCAGGCCGCCGGTGGCGGTATCCACCGCAAACGCCGACACCGAACTGCTGGTGCGCTCGCTCATCAACAGCAGCTTGCCGTCCGGCGACAGGCGTAGGTCGGCTGCCCAGATGCGCGGCGTCGGGTCGTCTTTGAGGTCATTGTTGCGTGCGTCACGCACTTCGCCGTGGGCCAGTTTCAACCGCTCAGGAATGCCATTGGCCATGCCGATCTGGGTCAGCGCCCCGGTGCTGGCATCGATGGCAAACGCGGTGACGGTGCCGCTCATTTCACCGACCACATACAGGTACTTGCCGTTGGCCGAAAACGCCAGGTGCCGAGGCCCGGTATTGGCCGGCACGCTCACGAAGCCGCTGCCGATCGGGGTGAGTGCGCCGGTGGCGGCGTCGAAGCGGTATTGCAGCACATGGTCCGTGCCCAGGTTGCCGGCGTAGGCAAAGCGATTGCTGGGGTCGGTGCGCAGCGAGTGGGCATGCAGGCCGGTCTTGTAGGTGCGGATGGGTTCGGGCTTGTCGATGGGCTGCACGCTGAGGGTGTCGGCACCGTAGGACGCCGCGAGCAAGTAGCGCCCGGCGCGGTCGGTGGCCAGGTACGCCATGCTTTCGGCCAGCGGCGCCTTGGACTGCGGGGTCAAATGCCCACTGGTTGGATCAATACTGAATGCCTGGACCTGAAATGGCTTGACCCGCAAGGCCGCGAACAAGGTCTTGCCGTCGGGGCTGAGGGCCATGGGGTTAACCTGGTCGCCGGCCGTCACTTGCTCGATCAGGCTCAGCGCACCGTTGCTTTCGTCGAGGCGGTACTGGGAAATCAGCCCGTCACCGGGGCTGGAGATATACGCAAAGGTGGCGGCGTTGGCGTGTGCACCGAGGCCGCAGACAACGGCGGCGGCCAGGAGAAGGGGTTTATTCACGGGTGATCCTTTATTGTTATGGTCGTGGTCAGTCATCGTATGACTGTATGCGGGGTCTCGGCAATGGTTGTTTTATCGGCGTGACGGGCGCTGTATCTCTGCACGCGCCAAGGGCATGATGCGCTGCATGAATAACGATCCCATGGCACTTTACTGGCGCTTCAAGGCCCCCGATCCCGGCATCGGCTCGCGTGAGCAGGCACCGATGCTCGCCCAGGAGCAGGCCTGGGCGCGCGAGCACGCGGCCGGGCATCGCTTCGACTGGATCGAAGTGCTGCTGCCGCCGTTGTGCTTGGGTGTGTTCCTGCCAAGCCTGGTGTTTATGCTGGGCGTGTGGCTGTACGGGGCCGTGTCCACGCCGAGGCTGGATGTCGACCGTGTCATCGGCGACACGTTTGGCTGGCAGGCGCTGGCGACGCTGGTCTTTGTGACGGCCTGGGCGCTGCGCAACTACCTGCGCGATACCCGCGACCCCATCAAGCGCTACTGGCAGGCGATGCCGGACCAGTGCATGGTCGAGCTGGAGCGCCACAGGCTGGTGTCGGGCACCAGCCTGTGGGCCTCGGACTACGATCCCGACTGCAACGCCCTTATGCAATGGAAAAACGGCCAGCTTGAACGCACCCAGAGCAGCGGCGTGTCGCAGTGGATCGTCGCCAAGACCACGGCCGGCCACTGGCTGGTGTTCAAGGACGAATACCCCGGTGACTTCACCTACAACCGCGTCGGGAGCATGCCGGCCCCGGACAAACAGCTGCAACCCAGCCAGGACCTGACCTTCACCTTCGCCCCCGGCACCAACCTGATGCTTGGCCGACGTTTCGACGGCGAGCCGATGCCGTTGGTGCACACCGCGTATTGGCTGGCGGCCGATGAGCTCAAACGGCTGAAAGAGATTGCACATCACTGGACGTTTTTTGCCCCGGACCGCTATGGCGTGGTCAATGCCGAGGATGCGCCGTGGGTGCAGCGGCTGCTGGACAAGGCACAAGCCGGTTAAGGGAAAACGCTGCACCTGTGGCGCGCATTAAACCCGGAACCTTCAGCCCCGACAGGGCTCACTTGTTAGGTCGCCCTGTTCCCTTGCCGAAAGGAATCCGCATGCATGCCACCTCATCAACGGTGCCCCTTCACACCCCCGTCGAACGCGAACTGAGCCTGCGCGCGGTCATCACCGGCACCGTGCTCGGTATCCTGCTGACCCCTTCGAATGTGTACGCCGGGTTGAAGATCGGTTGGTCGTTCAACATGTCGATCATTGCCCTGCTGGTGGGGTACGCGATCTGGCAGGGCCTGGCGAGGCGGTCGTCCGAGCAACTGCCGTGGACGCTGCACGAGAGCAATATCAACCAGACCGTCGCCTCGGCCGCCGCTTCGATTATTTCCGGTGGGCTGGTGGCGCCGATTCCGGCCTATACGTTGCTGACCGGCAACCAGCTGGACGCATGGCCGATGATCGCCTGGGTGTTTTCGGTGAGTTTCCTGGGCATCTGGATCGCCTGGTACCTGCGGCCTTCGTTGCTCAATGACAAGGCGCTGAAATTTCCCGAAGGCATGGCCACCCTGGAAACCCTGCTGCATATCTACAACCATGGGCGCGAAGCCGCGACACGCTTGAAGGTGCTGCTCAGTGCGGCGTTGCTGTCCGGGCTGGTGAAGTGGGTGGACACCTTTGTGTGGGCCTTCCCGCGTTGGTCGCCGAGTGCCCAATTGGAGCGTCTGACCTTCACTGCCGACCCCTCGCTGTTGCTGCTGGGCTTTGGCGGCATTATCGGTATTCGTGTCGGCCTGACCCTGTTGCTGGGCGCCTCGCTTGCCTGGGGTGGTCTGGGCCCGTGGCTGCTGGCGCAAGGCCTGGTGAGCTTGCCGGCCGGCAGCAACGGCCCGCAATTCGCGGCGTTGGTGGAATGGTTGCTGTGGCCGGGGGTGAGCCTGATGGTGTGCTCAACCTTGGCGTCGCTGACGATTCGTCTGTGGGCGTTATACACCTCGACCAAGTCCGCCGGCGGGCAGACCTGGAGCGTCCCCAAACCCGGGCCGGCCGCCGGTTTCGTGCTGTCGATCGTATTGGTGGTGAGCCTGCAGGCGCTCTTGTTCGGCATCAACCTGTGGATGGCGTTGCTGACCATTCCCTTGGCGATCTGCCTGGCGGCCGTCGCCGCCCGCGTGGTGGGCGCCACCGGTATTCCGCCGATTGGCGCCATCGGGCAGTTGTCCCAGCTGAGCTTCGGCATCGTCGCGCCGGGGCAGGTGCCGATCAACCTGATGAGCGCCAACACCGCCGGCGGCTCGGCCGGGCAGTGCACCGACTTGATGAACGACTTCAAGGTCGGCAAGGCGATTGGCGCCACGCCGCATAAGCAAGTGATCGCGCAGATCCTGGGGATTTTCATTGGCAGCATCGTCGGGGTGTTCGCGTACCTGGCGCTGATTCCTGATCCGCAATCGATGCTGCTCACCGAAGAGTGGCCGGCGCCGGCGGTCGCGACCTGGAAAGCCGTGGCGCAAACCCTTACCCATGGGCTGGATTCATTGTCGGCGAGCATTCGCTGGGCAATTGCTATTGCCGGTGTGGCGGGGGTGTTGCTGGGGATGCTCGACAACCTGTTGCCCGCCCATCGCGCCCGCTACTTGCCCAGTGCCGCCGCGTTGGGGTTGGCGTTTGTGCTGCCAGCTTCGGTGTCGCTGATGATGGCGCTGGGTGCGGTGCTCACCTGGCTGGTGAGCTGCCGCTGGCCGAGCATTACCGAGCGGTTTGCGATTACCGCTGCGGCGGGCTTGATTGCCGGGGAGAGCATCACCGGCGTGGGGGCGTCGCTGTGGCAGATGATGGGGAATGGGTAAGCTGTCCCCCAAGGCTGCCATCTCCCCCACAACAGCCCGGTGCTTGATGGTTTAAGCGTTCGCCGCAAGACTCACTTGGCAAACGCATACTCCCCACCCTGTTCCAGCGCCTGGCGATAAGCCGGGCGTGCCTGGAAACGCTGCACCCACGCAGCCAGGTGCGGGTACGTCGGCAGCTTGCCCTGGGCCTTGGCGATTTCGCCGATAAAGCTCATCTGGATGTCCGCGCCGCTCAATTCATCGCCCAGCAGATACGGCGTGTGTGCGAGCGCCTCGTTGAGGTAACCGAGGTAATTGGCGACTTCCGATTCGATCCGCGGATGCAGCGGCGCACCGGCATCGCCCAGGCGCCCCACATAGAGATTGAGCATCAACGGCAGCATGGCCGAGCCTTCGGCGAAGTGCAGCCATTGCACATACTGGTCGTAGGCGGCAGTGGCCGGGTCCGGTTGCAGGCGACCGTCGCCATGGCGGCGGATCAGGTAATCGACGATGGCGCCGGATTCGATCACCACGTTGGCGCCGTCCTCGATCACCGGGGACTTGCCCAGCGCATTGATCGCCTTGAGCTCCGGCGGCGCGAGGTTGGTCTTCGGGTCGCGCTGGTAGCGCTTGATCTCGTACGGCAGGCCAAGCTCTTCCAGCAGCCACAGAATGCGCTGCGAACGTGAGTTGTTGAGGTGATGGACAATGATCATGGGAACTCCGCGTGGCATGGGGTGTGTAGGAACAGACTGCTGCGACAACGTAGAGTGCCCTGAATCAGCGGGATGTTTGCTTGGCAAACGCCCCTTCGATCAACGCACCACCTCGAACGCCGTGTATTGATACGTTGAGTGCATTTTGCTCGACGTCGTCTCCAGCGTCAGGGCAATGCCCAGGTCTTCGATAAACGCGCGCGAGGTCTTGTAGTCGTCTTGCTCGCACTCAAGCTTGATGGCGTCGCCGGTCAACGAGGCAAACACCTGTCGGGCCGGGAAGCGCTGGCCGACCTTGCAGCTCACAGAGGTCTCGAGCGGGGTATCGGTCGGTTTGCCGGGCACGTTCGCCATGTGCAGGTTGGCGCTCAGCGTCTGGCCAGGCGTCCAACTGCTCGGAATACTCAGTTCGGCTTCGCGGGTCAGCAGCACCTGGCCGTCGCCCACGCCATTCATCTTCGATTTCAGTTGAATCAGGTCCGCCTGCACCAGGCGCTCGACATGGAAGGTGTCGCTGTAGATTTCGTTCTTGTTCAGCAAGCCGCCCGCCGCCGCGAACGTCACTGAGACGGGAGTGTCGGGGCTGCCATCGCTTTTTTTCGACAGGTACGTGTAGCTCAACGTCTTGAACTTCGGCTGCAGCAGGGCCGAGTCGAGGCGCTGGAGCACGCTGGCGGGTACGGCGACGTCGTTGATGCTCGGCTCTACGACGGTGCGCGGGTAGTCCACCGGCGCGATGTCCGGACGCAACCAGGCCAGCAGCGCCGCATCGACACCGCCCTGCAACGAACAACTGACGCGCGATTGCGTGCCGTCGCTGCCCTCCGGCTCTACCAGCAGCACGCGCTCGACTTCGCGGGTGCCCGGCGCGACGCCGGGCCGTGGCTTGATGGCCTGCCAGCGGTCGTCGACCTTGAGTTCACTGCGGATGTAGGCACCATCGGTTTTTTGCAGGCGGGCAGGTTGGTCCAGCAGTGGAGCAAGACGTTGGGCAACCTCGTCGATAGTGCCTTGCACAACAAAGCCCCAGTAATAGTAGAGCCCCAGGTTGCCGAGGTCCGTGGCCTCATCCGCGTACGACAACAGCTTCAAACCCGCGATGGGCGGTGCGCTGATTGGCACCGCGTTGGCCTTGCGGTCTGCACGGTTGACCACCGCGATCCACGCGAAGTCTTTGTCCTGCTTGAGCGGCGCGTAGGCCTGCCAGGCGTCACGATGGCTGTTCAGGCGGCTGAAGAACGTCGCGTCGCAGCGGGTGAAGGCCTTGAGCGTATCGGTCAGCGCGGCGTCGTCGGCGTGGGCGATGGAAGGCAGCAGCGCAGAGGCGAGGAGGAGGGCGGCGGTGGGCAACTTCATCGAGCGGGATGTCCGTATCGGGGGCGGGAGCTGGGCATTATCCAGAAATTACCCGCTAAAGGCTCGACTCAATGACGGAGAGTATCTACACACTTTTGACGGCTGCCACCGATCTCTGTGGTGAGCGGGGCAAGCCCTAATGCCGCTCAGTTAAGAGATGGAACGGGCAAACAGTTACGGTGTTCCTCTTTAACTGACTGGCATTAGGGCAAGCCCGCTCACTACAAGAGCTTCACGCTGTAAGGCTATGTGTTCACCCGCGCCACTTTTTCAGATCCACAGATCATTCGTGGCCGTACGTTCACCGCCTTCATGGCCGGTATTCAAGATGCCCCGAGGTTCGATCATCATCAGCTTCGCCTCACCCTCGGCGGCGGTCCGATGTTCAACGCCACGCGGGACCACATACAGCTCGCCCGCCGCCACATACACCGGACCTTTCGGCAGATCGATACGCAGCGTCCCTTCCAGCACCAGGAATGCTTCGTCGGTTTCCGGGTGTGAGTGCCAGATGAACTCCCCTTCGATGCGCACCACCTTGAACTGGTAGTCGTTCATTTCGGCGACGACCCTGGGGCTCCACTGCTCGTTGATGAGCGAGGCCTTTTGCGCGAGGTTTACCGGTTGTGACGTAGCCATGATCCATCCTCTGGTAGGTAAGAGGGCCAGACTACTGAGGCAACGAAGCGCCTGGCTTGTACGATCCTGCACGTTGGCCGCTTAAAGCTCGGCCCTTTGCCGTCGATAACCTGCATGAACCCGCCAATCAAGGATCGATAAAATGGCTCTTTCAGTCAGCGCTGCCTATCTCCCGCCGGCCAACACCAGCCTTACACCTTCCGACCAGAAGCTCGTGGCCCAGCCACTGACAGATGCCGCGAAAGAAGCGTTGGCAAACGCCGCTCCGGCGGCCGTCTACCATCCCAGTGGATCAGCGAGCACTACGTTGGAACCGCTGGAGGTGGTCGACGTCTGGGTCGGTCGGACCCAGTCGCCAGACCACCCTCGACTCGTCGAAATTTCCAACAGCGCGTTCAATACGCTGAAGGCCTCCTTCAAGGCATTCGAGTCAGCGCTGTCGGCCACCGCTCCCGACTTGGCCGGCAAAAAATACGGCTTTACCGTCGAGGCCGATGGCCGCCTGAAAGTGCTGGATTCGGCCGGCCAGCTCAGCAGCTCGGATACCAAACGGCTGACGGAGTTGCTCAATCAATCCCTTGGCCTGAAAACCGCAGCCGTTGCCTACCGCAACGCCGCCATCGACACGGTGGACGCCGATTCGGTCTGGTCGGGCCTGGGGTTTTACAGCCTGACTAACGAAAACTTCGCCAAGACCCTTGATCTGGCGCCTCTACTCAGGGATCACGACCCGTCGGATATCAAGGGGGCCAAGGACCGGACTTTTATCCAACAACTGCATTACAAAGGCGAGCAAGCGACGCAAGCGACGGAAGCGGCGATGTATGAGCGGCGTGGAGTGCAGCGGTTCAGCGCGCAGGCGTGACCTACTGTGGGGTAAAAATGAAGCTGTGCAGGTGGTTCAGCACCGCCTGTCACCCTCAATCAAAACTCCCCGGTGGTCCTGGTTCCCACTCAACACAGCGACTTGGAGGATCTGGTCGCCATTCGAATTGAAGCCATGCGTGAAAGTCTGGAGCGCGTCGGGCGATTCGACCCCGTACGCCAGCCTTCAGATCGGCTTATCCACAACCCTTGCATTCCATATCTCCCTATAGCGCTCCCGCCAACCCGGGCTGCCTTGATCCAGCCACTCCAGTGTCGCCTCGATCGTGTCAGCGCTGATGACGAAGTGATTGATATGTTCCACGATCCGTTCCTGCGACAGGTGCAGTAAGTCCAGGTAGGCATTGAACGAATCCGCCAACACGACGTATTCATCGCCTTGCTGGCGGCGCCCCGTCCATGCGGGTAATCCCGCTACCATCGCGCCCACGTCCTGGCGACCCTCGCGCAGGTCGAGCAGCAAGACACTCGCGCCGCCATCGCGGCCGATCGGCAGCAACCCTGTGGCGGGGAAGCCCGGTTGCTTGCGCAGTTGCTCCAGTTCATAGGGGTTGGACTCATACGTTTCGTCCGGGTCCAGGCCATACAACAAAAAGCTCAGCAATTCTTCATCGCCATTGCTCATGGTGGCCAGCACGTCGTAATCCACGGTGGCGCCGTTGCAGGTCTGGAGAAACTGCCGGTAATCCTCCGGCAGGCGTGCGCCGAGGCTGGCTTCCAGTTGCGAGATGGCGCGGTCAGGGGCGCCTTCCCGGGTGTCGTCGAGGATTAATCCACGGTAGTCAGTCATTGAAGCCTCGCGCAACCTTAGTAAAAATCATAATAGAGCGCCCATTCCCCGGTTTCGATGTGCTTTCAGAACATAAGACTTCCGCTGTCGACTGCGTTCAGTCAGAAGCAGCTCGATCACGATCAACAGCACGCGGACATTATTCAACGAAACCAGCACCTTTACGTGTACGAACCTGAACTCACGCTGTTAGAATGCGACAAATTCTCATTAATGTTTAGCCTATCCCGTGCAGTCTACTTCATCGGCAAGTGTCCACCGGCATCAGTCCATCGATCAGCTCTACAGCCATCATCACGGCTGGCTGCAGGGCTGGCTGCGCAACCGTCTGGGCAATGCCGCCGATGCGGCGGACCTGGCCCAGGATACGTTTGTGCGGCTGCTCTGCCGTGCGCCCGACGAGCCGTTGAACGTCGCGACGCCGCGCGCCTACCTGGCGACTATCGCCAATCGCCTGACCATCAACCTTTACCGCCGCCGCTCGCTGGAGCAAGCCTACCTGGACGCGCTGGCGCAAACGCCGGAAGAACTGGCGCCGTCGCTGGAGCATCAGGCCTTGGTGCTGGAGGCTCTCGACGAGATCGACCAGGTGCTTGCCGTGTTGCCAGCCAAGCACCGACAGGCGTTCCTGATGGCGCAGTTGGAGGGGTATACACAGGAAGAGATTGCCAGCCGCATGAATCTCAACGTGCGGTCGGTGCAACGCTACCTTGCACGGGCTTTCGAAGAATGCATCGTGCTTGCCAGCCAGGGCGCGTTGCATGAGTGAGACGCCCATCGACCGGCGTATTGCCCGTGAAGCGGCCGGCTGGTTTGTGCGTTTGCAGAACAGCAGCGCCTGCGCGGCCGAGCATGCCGCCGGTGCCGAATGGCGCGCGCAGCACGCTGATCACGAACGCGCCTGGCAACTGGCCGAGCGATTCAGTGCCCGAACCCAACAGATTGCCGGTGGTGCCGGACGGGCTGCGCTGGAGCGGCCGCGCAGCCTGGACCGCCGAAGGGCGCTCAAGACCCTGGCACTGCTGATCGTCGCCGCTCCGCTGGGGCTTGCCGCACACCGGAGTCTACCGTGGCGCGAGTGGCAGGCAGATGAGCGCACGGCCACGGGCGAGCAGCGTGCCCTGCACCTGCCGGATGGCGCGCAGATTCGCCTGAACACCGGCAGCGCCGTCGATATTGCTTACGACGACAGCGTTCGCCGCGTGCGCCTCATTGCCGGAGAGATGCTCGTCGAGGTGCCTCGCGAGCCCGCCATGCGGCCGTTCATCGTCGATACCGCCGAAGCGGAAATTACCCTGCTTGGCAGCCGTTTCCTGCTGCGCCAGTACCCGCACACGACGTACCTCGCCGCGCTGGAAGGCGCTGTCCAGGTGCGCCCGCGGCTGTCACGGGGTGATGAAGGCCTGATGCGTCTGGCGACCGGCCAGCAGACCCATGTCAACAGCCAGGCGGCGGAACCCGCAGTGAAACTGGCGCAGAATCGTCTCGACTGGCTCAGCGGCGTGTTGCGTGCGGAAAAGATGCGCCTCGATGACTTCATCACTGAGTTGGGTCGCTATCGACCGGGCCTGCTGCGTTGCGATCCAGCCGTGGCCGGGCTGCTGATTTCAGGCGCCTTCCAGTTGCGCGATATCGACCAGATTCTCCGCGCCCTGAGCCAGACTCTGCCGGTGAGCGTCCACTACCGCACCGCCTACTGGGTCACTGTCACGGCGCGCGTGCAGGCTTAATAAGAATCATTGTCGTGTTTTCTCCCACTTGCGTGTCCCTCCTGTAACCACATCAATTTTACAGGGCAGGGACGGTAACATGGCGACGAAGCAGGGCATGCAACCACTGGCGCGGGCAGTACACGCTGCCGCACTGGGTCTGATTATCGCGGGCGGTAGCCTGACTGCTGCATCGCTGCAGGCTGCCGAGCAAAGCGCCCAGCAGAACCGTACTTATCACGTGCCAGCCGGTAACCTGAGCAGCAGCCTTTCCGAATTCGCCAGCCAGGCGAATATCACACTGCCCATCGAACCGGCCCTGGTGGAAGGTTTGCGCAGCCCTGGCCTGAATGCTGCGACCAGCGTGGAAGGTGGCCTGCAGCAATTGCTCAAGGGCACCGGTCTGCAAGCTTTACCGCAGGGGAATGGCCTGTACGTGCTGACACCGCAGGCCACCGGCGCCAGTCTGGAACTGGGCGCTACCAACATTACTGGTCAGAACCTGGCGCAGACCACCGAGAACAGCGGCTCCTACACCACCGGCGCCATGCAGACGGCGACCAAACTGCCCCTGACCCTGCGCGAAACGCCGCAGTCGGTCAGCGTGGTCACGCGTCAGCGCATGGACGACAAGGCCATGACCACCATCAGTGATGTCGCCCAAAGTGCGCCGGGGATTTTTCTGAATAGCTCCGGCGGGGCTGGGCGGCCCACGTTCAGCGCGCGCGGGTTCGACGTCGACACCATCATGTACGACGGTTTTCCCACCAGCTTCCTGACCTACATACCCAGCAGCGAGGCCAACCTGGCCATGTATGACCGGGTGGAGATCGTTCGCGGCGCCACCGGCCTGGCCCAGGGTGCCGGCAGCCCTGCAGGCGCCATCAACCTGGTGCGCAAGCGTCCGACGCAAAAATTCCAGGCCACCCTCACCGGCAGTGCCGGCAGTTGGGATGACTACAGCAGCACCCTGGACGTCGGCGGCCCGCTCAATGAAAGTGGCACTTTGCGCGCCCGTACCGTGCTCTCGCGCCAGGACTCGAAAAGCTTCCGCGAGTCGGTCGAGAGTGACGCTGACCTGTACTACGGCGTCGTCGACGCCGACCTGAGCGATACCACCACCCTGACGGTCGGTGCCTACCGGCAGAAGGACCACACCAACTACGTCTGGGGCGGCTTGCCCATGGCCCGTGGCGGCGGTCACCTGGGACTGCCACGGGATACCTTCCTGGGGCATGACTACGAGTACATGGACAACCGCACCACCGGTTATTTCGCGACCCTGGAACATGGCTTCGCCAACGACTGGAAGCTGCGCATGGCCGCCATGCAGGCGACGACCAACACTGACGTGCTGGCCTCTTCCATCTGGGGCTATAACCGCCACTATCTATGGACGCAAGCCATGGAGCAGAAGGAAAAAGGTTACGACCTGGCCCTCAGCGGCCCCTTCCAATTCATGGGCCGGGAACATGATGTGACCGTGGGCGCCAGCAAGCGCCAGCTGGATTATCGTACCGGCAAGCTGTGGGAAAGTTTCATCGACAGTAACGTCGATCTGTTCGCGTGGGACCCTCGTGGTCATACCAAGCCGAATATCGTCAAGGGCCCCAACGGCCGTCTCGAGACGACCACCCAGGACAGCTTCTATGCCAGCACCCGCCTGCGCTTGACCGATCCGCTGTCGCTGATTCTCGGCGGCCGTTTGGACTGGTACGAATTCGAAAGCCGGGCAACCCCTGAGAGCAGCTACAAGGTCACACGCAATCTGACCCGCTATGCCGGCCTGGTCTATGACCTGGACACCCATCACTCGGTCTATGTCAGCTACACCGATATCTTCAAGCCGCAGACCGAAAAAGGCCTCGGTGGACAAGTGGTCGAGCCTATCGTGGGTGAGAACTACGAAGTGGGCATCAAGGGCGAATACTTTGATGGCGCACTGAACGCCAGCCTGGCGGTTTTCCAGATCGATCAGAAAAATCGCGCCCAGGAACTGACTGATGTCAAAGGCTGTGGGACAACCGCCGTCAGCTCGTGCTACGAGGCGTCCGGCCTGGTGCGCAGCCGGGGCGTAGACCTGGAAATCCAGGGTGCCCTGACCGAAAACTGGCAACTGGCCGGTGGGTACACCTACACCCAGACGAAATACGTCAGCGACGCCACTGAGTCCCTGGAAGGCCAGGACTTTAACCGCCGACTGCCGCGCCAGATGTTCAAAGTGTCCACGATCTACACCCTGCCCGGCGACCTGCACCGCTGGCGCATTGGCGGTGATGTCTACCAACAGAGCCAGATCCGCACCGCAGGCGGCAGCGGTACCAGCGCATGGGAAAACCGCCAGGGCTCGTACACCGTGGCCGGCCTGGTGGCAGGCTACAAGGCCAACGAGCACCTGGATCTGCAGTTCAACGTAAACAACCTGTTCGACCGTACTTACTACGTCAGCATCGCCAATGGCGGCTATGAGCCGTACGACATCTACGGCGACCCGCGTAATTTCAAACTGACTGCGCGGTACAGCTTCTAAGCGGTGGTGTGTGGCCTACGTCCAGGGACGGGCGTGGGCAGGAAAAAAGGATTCAAGCCGAGACTTAATCCCGTCAAGTACTCTTTTGATGACTGGCTTGGATTCATATGATGTACAGCCGGAGCTAATAATAAGACTGCTGAAAACAACCAGGCTATAAGCACTTTTGGGACGCATCGTTAGTTGTCCCTAACTATTCGTTAATCGATATCTTTGTCTGATATCACACCCGATAAGTGTCGTATAGCATCCCATGCCGCTACGCTCCAAGCCCACATCCAACTGCGGTGCTTGGAGAATGCTTTGGCGCGCAAGAGGCGCCTGCACATGAATGGTTAAGTTCAATGCAAATGGGCGGTCACATGCAGCGCAAAAGGGTGCTCAGGTAGGGGGCAATTTCCCACTAGAGCGTCGGTAGCCTGTCCAACGCACAATTGCGGTCCATCTTCGGCTCATCGGTCTTGGGGACGTGCGCGCCCGAATCGACATTGAATATGTCGATGTAACAACCGCTCAGCGTGTCCGGGCTGTCGACGATTCCTCCTTTGATCACATAACGTGCGCCCGGCGCAAATTCGCTGACAAACGCTATGCTGCACGAGCGATTGCCGTTGGCCGCGCCGCGCATCACCAAGTGCAGCGGCTTGCCGGCTTCAATCGGGAAAAACCCCTCCGGCGTCGATACATTCTTACGAACGGACACCAATTGCCCTCCCGGCGAAGTCGCCACGGTTCTGCCGTATTTGCAGCCGATGGCAGGCGCCTCGACCAGAGACACGCTGTTTCGACGATTCTCCATCGACACCAATTCGCTGCGAATAAGCGCGTGAGGCGCCCCCGCAGGCACTAGGTATTTCGGCGCTGGGGTGCAGCCCGCAAGCAGCAGAATGGAACACAGGTAAAGAGGCTTCATAATTTCCCTATTAATTTCGGTAGAGCGTGTGCATGGGTCAGTTCGCTGCTGCCGCCGCATGCTTCTTGGCCCGCAGCGCCAGGCAGCGGTCGTATTCTATTGTGAAGGCTTGCATCGGTGTGTCGTTGGCGTGAGTCAAGCGCACCACTCGGATAGTGTCCCGCATGTCTTGGGCATCCATGAGGTGTGCGGGCTCGCGCGATGAAGCGCGGCCGGGGCGATGCATGATAGTGAAATGCCATGAATCAGGCATCCTGAGTTTAAAGGGGTTAATCAGGCTCACCTGGAAAACAGCCCCTTGCCGCGTATAACGGTCTACCATGCCACCCCCGGCAGTGGTTCCACGCGCTACCGATCTCTCTCTTTCAAGGTATCGCCCATGTCCATCGACCAAATCAGCCTTCCCAAAGGCGTAGGCCCTCACGCCATCAAGCTGCTTGACGCCATCACCGGTGCCTCCACTCATGAAGAACTCAACCGTGCCGGCGGCAAGGCGGAAGGTTTTGTGCTCGGGTTGGAATCCACCAAAGCCATCAAAAGCCAAATCGCCGAGTCGTTGTATGTGGCTTACGACGATGCGGCGAGTAATCGGGCGGGTGAGTTGAAGGGCTGATGGGCGCGGATTACTCCATGCGTCGTACGCGGTGCTCAATGTTGTACGGTTGTTCCCCAAGACCGTACCGATGACGAAGGAGTCAGCATGACATTGACCGTCGAAACCCTGCTCGAACTGGCCATGGCCAACCCCATCAACGCCGAAATCACGGCGCGCCTGCCTGACCTTGGTGTGGATCAGTGCATGCTCACGGCAGGCTGCCTGTTCCAGGCGGTGTGGAACCATCAGGCGAATCTGCCTGCCGATCAGGGCGTGAAGGACTACGACGTTTTTTACTTCGATACCGACGTGTCTTACGAGGCGGAAGACGCGGTGATTCGTGCGGCGGACGAGTTGTTCAAAGACCTGGGCGTCAATGTCGAGGTCAAGAATCAGGCGCGGGTGCACCTTTGGTACGGGCAGCGCTTTGGTCGGCCTTATCCGCAGTTGCATTCAGCACGCGACGGGGTCGATCGTTATCTGGTGGCCGGTACGTGCATCGGCTTGGAGATTGCCACGGGCGAGGTGTATGCGCCCTATGGGTTGGAGGACGTGGAACAGGGGATTTTGCGGATTAACCCGCGGCATCCGGAGTTGGCGTTGTTTGAGCAGAAGGCGCGCAGTTATCAGGCACGCTGGCCTTGGTTGAGGATTGTAGGGGTTGGGGATGCCTGAATGCTTTGGCCGGGGGCGCTGCGTTATCGTTGGCGATTTTCGCGAGCAAGCTCGCTCCTACCGTTGATTTGCGCTGAACTTTTACGTGGGTGCTGCACGTCCAAGATTCAAACCACTTCCGCCAAGGACAGACGATGACTTTCTTTATCTTCCTGCTAGCCTGCGCCGCCGCTGCCAGTACCGGTGTTATTTTCAAACCCGGCGCCTGGTACGAATCCCTCGTCAAACCCAGCTTTACTCCGCCCAATTGGTTGTTCCCGGTTGCGTGGACGATCATCTACCTGCTGCTGGCCTGGGCCGGTTATCGCTTGAGCCTGATCCCTGGCAGTCAGATGGTACTGGCGCTGTGGGCTGCGCAGATTGCATTGAACACGCTGTGGACACCGGTGTTCTTCGGCGCGCATCACCTCCTGGCCGGGATGGTGATCATCGTGTTGCTGTGGATCACCGTGGCAGCAATGGTGGTATTGGCCGTTCGCCTGGACCTGATCACCGGCTTGATCCTGTTCCCGTACCTGGCGTGGCTGTGTGTGGCGGCCGCGCTGAATTTCTCGATCCTGCGCAATAACCGCTGATGGCCCACCAACCTTGGCCCGCCAGTGAAGCGGAACTGGCCCAGATGCGCCGCTTCAATCAGAAGCTGGCCTGGCTGCCGCGCTTCAAGATCCGCAACCGCATCACGCCGCGTTTGATCCAGGCGCTGTTGCGCGTCAGTCAAACGCTCAAGCGCGCCACACCGGCTGAAAGCAGGGTTGTAGACAACGTCCCCGTGCGCATCCTGCGGCCAAGCGGCAAGCCCAAAGGCGTGGTGCTGGATATCCACGGCGGCGGCTGGGTGATCGGCAATGCGCAGATGGATGACGACCTCAACCTGGGCATGCTGCAGGCGTGTGATGTGGCGGTGGTGTCGGTGGATTATCGGCTGGCGGTCGACACGCCGGTCGAGGGGCTGATGGCGGATTGTTTGGCGGCGGCGCGCTGGTTGCTCAGTGCCGATGAGTTTGCCGGCCTGCCGGTCATCGTCGTCGGCGAATCGGCCGGCGGTCATCTGGCGGCGGCGACGCTGCTGTCCCTCAAGCAATGGCCTGAACTGCTCAAGCGCATAAGCGGCGCGGTGTTGTATTACGGCGTTTACGACCTGACCGGCACACCGAGCGTACGCGCTGCGGGGCCTGAAACGTTGTTGCTGGATGGGCCTGGGATGGTGGAGGCGTTGCGCATGCTCACGCCGGGGCTGAGTGATGATGAGCGCAGGCATCCAACGTTATCGCCGTTGTATGGCGACTTTGAAGGGCTGCCCCCGGCGTTGATGTTTGTGGGAGAGTTGGACCCGCTCAAGGATGACACGCTGTTGATTGCAGAGCGGTGGCCCAGGGCGGAAGTACACCTGTTGCCGGAGTCGGCCCATGGATTTATTCATTTTCCGGTGGCGATGGCCGATGGCGTGCTTGCTTACAGCCGCAAGTGGATAACGAAGCACGTCGAGGGAGAAAAGTGAATTCTCCCCAGGCAGGTGGCGCTTATTTTCTAAATCGATTGCCATCCCCTTTTACCCATGGGCCGGGTACGCTGTCTTCTCCAAATATTCCCCCAAGCCAAGGAAAGCACGTGAAGATTCTCCAAGGAGTCATCGGTCTATCGGCGCTGTATCTGCTGGCAGGCTGTGGCCAGGTCACCGAAAAAACACTGACGTTCGACGTGCCCTATGGGATGTATGAGACCGTTCTGCGCCAGAACGTCACCGGAACAGGCCAGTTGACCTGCAAGGTCACCACCGACAACCAGGACCGCGGCGAAAAGTGGGTACCGTCGGTGATTCTTGCGGCTGCCGAGGACGCTGCCGAGGACGACACCCTATTTCTTTCCAGCTACACGCCAGCCGGCAGTGATCAGCGTTTGTTCCAACTGCGTACCTTCAACAAAGCCAAGCCGGTCATCGATACGTTCTTCCATCGGGCCCCCGACCAACGCGGCGTATACACCTTGCGCCTGACCTGGCAAGCGGACGGCACCATTGGTTATCAGGTCGCCAGCGGTGGGG
The DNA here is from genome assembly GCF_001269925.1 of Pseudomonas sp. MIACH. Lineage (GTDB taxonomy): Bacteria > Pseudomonadota > Gammaproteobacteria > Pseudomonadales > Pseudomonadaceae > Aquipseudomonas. Next base: position 207 of record NZ_LHVO01000032.1, on the reverse strand, counting down.
CTTGGGAAGAGAGAAAACTCGTCGAAAACCCCGGTTTTTCCGTGCGCCATGTGAGCGTGCATGCCTCCGGTATGAAGGGCAGTGCTGTGTGTGAGTTGCGCGAATGAATGCGCTGACGTTGAGGCCGGCGATGGTGACCGATCTGCCGTCGATCTTTGATAGCCATAGGTATCTCCACAACTTCCAGACTCTGACAAATCTCCCTGT
>NZ_LHVO01000031.1 GCF_001269925.1 Pseudomonas sp. MIACH | reverse complement strand
CCCCCCCGCCCCTCCCCCCCTAAACTCTCCCCATGTTGTTTCAACGGACAGAGGATTCACCATCATGGGCAAACGTCATCCGAATCTCCCCGCCTGGCAATGGCGTAACTACCCACAAAGCCATCAGCACCCGACCAACCTGGCGTTGCATCTGATCGCTGTGCCGCTGTTTATCATCGGGTTTCTGTTGATTGTGTCCGGAGTGTTCAGCCTGAGCCTGGCCAGTTTCGCCGTTGGCGCAGTTGGCATCCTGGCTGGCCTGGCGTTGCAGCGTCAGGGCCATAGCCTGGAAGCTTAGGCCTGCGAGTCATTCACTGATCGCAAAGATGCGGTGCCGCCCCTGGTGGTCGCGCAGTTCGTGACCTTCCCGCGCTTTGTGTTGAGCGGTGGCGGTGGCGGTGGCGGTGGCGTGCCGGGCGGCAGAGCCACCGCCACTGAGCATCAGGCGAAGACCACCACGGTCTGGCGGCTGAGGGCGATCAACGCGCCGGTTGGACTCCACAGCGCGGCGGCGGCGTGACCGTAGCCGTCGCGCGCATGCTCGATGCTGACGTGGTACTGGCACCAGTCCAGGGTCGTCAGGTCCTGCAGTGGCTGAATAAACTCGATGGTCCAGGTCAGGGTGCTGCCCGGTGCGGGCTTTTTCAGGTGTGGCAGCAAGGCCGGCGGCCAAGCGTCGACCAGTGCGAGGATATGCGCCTCGGTCAACGGCTCCTCCTTCACATCCCCGCGCAAGCGAACCCAACCGCCCATCTCGCGGGATTTATTACCGGTAAACGGCAAACCGCCAACGCTCCAGCGCATCGCCAAGTGGCGCATGAACTCAGGCGTTACGCCTTTGATATAGGGCAGTTCCTGGCATTCATCCCAGTGCTTGAAAACCGGCGGAGGTTCGCTCGCCACATTGATTTCCGACTCGCGGGACGCACCAAAACTAGCCTGGACAAGCGTCGCCACTTCCCCGTTCTGCACCACGCGGCCGAGCAACTGGCTGACTGCCTTGCCTTCACGCAACACTTCAACTTGATAACTGGCGGGTACATCCGGCGCCACCGGGCCAACGAAGGTGATTGCCAGAGAGCGCAATGGGCGGTCCGTCGGAACCTGGGCGCGCAAGGCTTCGTATTGCAACGCAGCGACCAGGCCACCAAAGGACGCTCGGCCCTGGGCCCATTCGGCAGGAATGGTGATATCCAGCGGATTGCTACGGGCGGCGTCGAGCAAATCACTAAAGCGCATGGCGACCTCACATCAAAAAAAACGTATGCGCGATCTTAACCAGCGTGACGGCAAGGTACAGCGCTTATTCCGGCCAAAAGCCGGACCGATTTAGAAACAATCGGCGCTGAGTTTATCCAGCACCCGATCCGCCTGCCCTTCTGCCTTGGCCATGGTGCGGTGCCATATCGCAACGCAGGGCTGCAGATCGGCTTGATGCTCAGCCTGGGCCAACCATTGCCAGCAGTCATGCCAATCACCCAATGCAGCTTGGGCATTTTTCAGGCGCGACATGGCCTTGGCGGGCAACTTATCCAGTTGGGGGTACGCCTCGGCGGCGTAGCGCACGCGCTTGATCAACAAGCGCAAACGGTGGCGATCATGGCTTGGTTCCTTCAGCGCCTGATCAAGTTTTTGCCATTGCTTGGCCAGGCGTTTCTGGATGCGTGGCCGCAAGCCCTTGAGCAATTTCTGATGTTCAGAGGCACGGATAAAACGCGGGAATGCATCGAGGATCAGCAGCAAATGCGCGACTTCCGGGCTTTGCGCCACCTGGCGATAGGCCTCGGGTTGGAGGCGCAGGCGCCGATCAGCGGCCTCGTGATGACCATGCTGATGCAAGTACGCCGCCAGCACCTCTCGGTCGCGCAGCGGCGTCGTGAGCTGGCCGACCGTGCTGGCGGCCAATTCAAGCTGTTCGACACCCGGCAGCCCGCGCAAAGGGCGCAACAGGCTGCGCAGGCGGCGCACAGTGGTGCGCAGGTCATGCAGGGCTTCATCATCGGTAACGGCGGCGAGGCGAGCCCGGCAGCTCAGTAACCCTACTTCCAGGCCAATGACCTGAGCGACTAACTGATCGACCAAAGCTGACATCCTGCCCTCACTCCCAGATGAAAAAATCCTGCTACACGCTACGGGTTAACGCCCGGCGCGTGACTCACGAATATAGAACCGTGCTTTCTCGGCCTTGTTGGAACAACCTTCAAACGCTTCAAATTGCTGCTGGGTCTTGGCGCCAGTCAACAAAGACAGGGCCTTGGAATAGCTAACGGTACCGGCAAAACCTTCGGCCTTGGCCAGGTCCAATTCGTGCCACGCCGCATCCAGTTGGGTGCCGCAGCTGTCACGGTAAGCGGTTTTCCCGGCGCAACCGGCCAGGGCCAACACAATCACAGGCACACACATCCAGGCTTTCATCGATGACACCTCAAAATAAAGAAAAACAGTCGTACGGTGTAGACGTTGCCTACAAGAAAAAGTGCCTTGTCCTTAGCCTGAAATCGGTAGTACCTATTGCCAGAGCATACCCGAGCCTGGGCGCTACTCTGGAAAAATATTGCCTGGTTCAACGAAGATTGGAGCCCCCCCTAAAATAGGTGCATTGTGGGCACCCGCTTATGAAGGATATCGACCATGAAGAAACGTGTTGCCTTGGTGCTGGGATCCGGCGGGGCCCGGGGCTACGCCCATATCGGGGTGATCGAGGAAATCGAACGGCGCGGCTACGACATCGCCTGTATCGCCGGTTGCTCCATGGGTGCCGTGGTGGGTGGGATCTACGCCGCAGGCAAACTGGACGAGTATCGAAACTGGATTGAAAGCCTCGACTACCTCGACGTGCTGCGGCTGGTCGACGTGAGTTTTCGCCTCGGGGCGATTCGCGGCGAGAAGGTCTTCGGGCAGATCCGCAAGATCGTCGGCGAGATCAATATCGAAGAGCTGCGCATCCCCTACACCGCCGTCGCCACCGACCTGACCAATCAACAGGAAATCTGGTTCCAGGAAGGCTGCCTGCACCAGGCAATGCGCGCCTCGGCGGCGATTCCCAGCCTGTTCACCCCGGTGATGCAAGGCAACCGCATGCTGGTGGACGGCGGCCTGCTCAACCCGCTGCCCATCGTGCCAGTGGTGTCGAGCCATTGTGACTTGATCATCGCGGTCAACCTCAACGCCACCAACCAGAAGCACTACCAATTGCCGGTGATCCAGCGCCCGCCGGCGTTCAAGAGCCGTTTCAACAGCCTGGCCACGTCACTGGGCTCGCACCTGCCGTTTCGCCGCAAGCAGGCTGAGCAGTTGATGAAGCTTGAGCAGGAAGCCTTGCAGGCCCAGGCGGCCGAGATCAATCCGTGGCTGGAGTCGGCCGAACCCGAATCCCAGCAACCCGCCGCCGCACCAGAAAAGCCTGGGGCACCGAAGTCAGCCACCGGGTCGTTCATCATCGATAACGTCGGGCCGGCGTCATTGCTGGACCTGATCAACCAGAGCTTCGAGGTGATGCAAACGTCGCTGGCCCAGTACAAGATCGCCGGCTACCCGCCAGATGTGCTGATCAACGTGCCAAAGCGCGTGTGCCGGTTTTTCGAGTTCTACAAGGCGCCGGAGTTGATCGCACTGGGGCGCGAAATTGCCAGCGACACACTGGATCGCTATGAGAGTGAGCAGCGTTGAGACAGCCGTGTTGCTGGAGCCCTTGTGGCGAGCGGGCTTGCCACAGAGAGATAGAGGGTGGCGCTGACAGATCGCCTCAGGCACTCAACAGCCGATACCCCACTCCAGCCTCGGTCACGATAAACCTCGGCTGGGTTGGATCGTCCGCCAGCTTCTGGCGCAGATGCCCCACCACAATCCGCAGGTAGTGGCTGTCTTCGGTGTGAGTCGGCCCCCAGATATCCTTGAGCAATTGCTGCTGGGTAATCACCCGCCCCGGATGCCGCGCCAGTTGTGCCAGCACGGCGTATTCCTTGCGGGTCAGTGCCACTTCGATGCCGTCCAGCAACACCCGACGGTAAGCCAGGTCCACGGTCAATGGACCAAAACGCAACGCCGCTTCCTGGGACTCGCCCACCGGTGCCTGGCGCAACAAGGCACGCACGCGCGCCAGGAACTCCTGGATGCCGAAGGGCTTGGTGACATAATCATTGGCGCCACCGTCGAGGGCTTCGACCTTCTGCCCTTCGCTGGCCCGCACCGACAGCACCAGTACCGGCACCGTCGACCACTCACGAAACTCGCGCAGCACCTGCTGGCCGTCCATATCCGGCAGGCCCAGGTCGAGCACCAGCAGGTCCGGCTTGTTCAGCGCCGCCTGCGCCAGCCCTTCGTTGCCGGTACCGGCCTCGATCACTTTGTAGCCCTGGGAAGCCAGGCTGATGCGCAGGAACTTGCGGATCTGCGGTTCGTCATCAATGACTAAAATCGTCGCGGTCTGGCTCATGGCGTCCCATCAAAATCCGTAGAGAAAACAGGGTAGCTCACGCCTCGCCTTCCAGGCCAGGCTGTGTCGGCAACGGCAGGAACAAGGTAATGCAGGTACCGCGACCGTCAATACCGTCGGCCACGCTGATATGCCCACCGTGGGCGCCGACCATGCCCTGGCAGATCGCCAGGCCCAGGCCGGTGCCCTGCCCGCCTCGATCACCGCGTGCAGCGGTGTAGAACATATCGAAGATCTTCGCCCGCTCATCCTCAGGAATGCCCGGCCCCTCATCCGCCACGGCGAAAAACAATTGGTTATCCGACACGCCGGCGCTCAGTTGCAATCGGCCGTGGGACGGTGAAAAGCGCGCGGCGTTTTCCAATACATTGACCAGTGCCTGCTCGATCAACGCGGCATGCACATAGAGCAACGGCAATTCCGCCGGCACATCGGTGTTCACCTGCAGCGGCGCCAGCACGGCGCGCAAACGCCCGAGCGCACTGCCGACAATATCGCCCGGCGACACCCAGTCCCGCGCCAGCTTCAGCGCGCCATGGCCCAGTCGAGTCATGTCCAGCAGGTTCTGGATATAGCGGTCCAGGCGCTCGGCTTCATCGCGAGTGCCTTCGAGCAATTCGCGGCGATCCTCCAGGGGGATGGCTTCGCCGAGCGCCAGCAGACTGTCGATGCTGCCGCGCATGGAGGTCAACGGTGTGCGCAAATCGTGGGACACCGACGCAAGCAAGGCGCTGCGCAATTGCTCGGTTTCGCCATGCAGACGTGCGGACTCCAGCTCCTGGGCCAACTGCGCCCGCGCCAGGGCCTGGGCCAGAGGCTGGCTCAAGGCGGTGAGCAGGCGACGCCGCTGGCCACTCAATTCCAGGCCCGGCTTGGCACTGACGCCGAGCAACCCCAGCGGCCCCTCTTCACCCGACAACGGCCACCACCACCAGCGCCCAAACGGCAAGGTGCCGGTGCCCATACCTGCTGGCTGGTCATGCTGCCAGGCCCAGTCCGCGGCCGCGCGCTCGGCTTCGGTAAAGGTCAGTGGGCCGCCGGTCTCGACCTTCCAGCCCCCCTGGCCGTCACGATTGACCAGGCACAGATCCAGGTCGCTCCAACCTTCCAAATGATGGGCGGCGGCACTGATCACCGCCTGGCGGTCGGTGGCGGCGGTGAGTTTGCGCGACAGGTCGAGCAGTTCGCTGGTTTCTTCCTGGGTATCGCGCAACGCCTGCAACTGGCGGCGTTGGCGCGCGGCAAGGTTACCGGTGAGCGCCGCCATCAGCAGGAAGAACAACAGCGTCAGCACGTCCTCTTCACGCTGGATGGCGAAGGAGAAATTCGGCGGGATAAACAGGAAGTCGTAGGTCATGAACGACAACGCCGCACACACCAGCGACGGCCCCAGGCTGCTGCGCACCGCCACCAGCAGCACGGCGGCGAGAAACACCAGGGAGATATTCGGCAGCGGCAATACGCTCGACACGGCCCAGGCCACAGCGGCGGCGACAACGGTCGCAACCACCGCCAAGGCGTAATCGAACCACACCAAACCGCGCACCTCCGGCAGGCGTGGCGCGGCAGGAACCTCGTCGCTGTCGAGGACGTTGATCTCCAGGCCACGGGCATTACGCAACAGACGCGCCGCCAAGCCGCCACCGAACCAGCGGCGCCGCCAACTCATTCGCGACTGCCCCACCAACAGCAGGCTGGCGCGGCGTTCGGCGGCATGCTGGATCAACGTCTTGGCCACCTCCCCGGCCCTCAGCAGCACCACTTCCCCGCCCAGGCGCTCAGCCAGTTGCTGGGCATTTTGCAGACGCAGGCGGGCGTGCTCATCCCGCGCGCGGCCGTTATCGATATGCACCAGGCTCCACGGCAAGTGCCGCCGCTGGGCGACGCGACTGGCATGGCGCACCAGGCGTTCAGCTTGCGCGTCGCCATCCACGCCCACCAACAAGCGCCCGCGCACCGCCGGAGCCGCCTGGCCGAGCTGGCGATAGCCCTGGGCCAGATCGTCGTCGACGTGGGCGGCGGCGGTCTGCATCGCCAGCTCGCGCAGGGCCATCAGGTTGGTCTGGGTAAAAAACGCATCGATGGCGGCGCGGGCCTGTTCCGGCACATACACCTTGCCGTCGCGCAGGCGCTCGAGCAGCTCGCGGGACGGCAGGTCGATCAGCAGCAGCTCATCGGCTTCTTGCAGCACCCAGTCCGGCAGGGTTTCACGCACCTGCACGCCGGTGATACCGCGAACCTGGTCATTCAGACTTTCCAGATGCTGCACGTTGACCGTGGTAAACACGTTGATGCCGGCGGCGAGCAGTTCCTGGATGTCTTGCCAGCGCTTTTCATGGCGGCTGCCAGGCGCGTTGCTGTGGGCCAGTTCGTCCACCAGCACCAGCTTGGGCTTGGCGGCGAGCAGGCCGTCGAGGTCCATTTCTTCGAGCATCACGCCACGGTATTCGCTGCGCAACAGCGGTTGTTGCGGCAGGCCGCTGAGCAAGGCTTCCGTCTCGGCGCGGCCGTGGGTCTCGACCACACCAGCCACCAGTTTGACGCCCTGACGCAGTTGGGTGTGGGCGGCCTGAAGCATGGCGTAGGTCTTGCCCACACCCGGCGCGGCGCCGAGGAAAACTTTGAGCCGGCCACGGCCGTCCCGGGGTAGATCGGCTAACAGGGCATCGGCGCGGCCGGAGTCGCTCATGCTGGGGTTTCCTTCAATTGTTCAGGCCCGGAGAAAATCCAATGTGGGAGGGGGCAAGCCTCCTCCCACAGGGTTCAGAGTTTTTCCAGGGCCATGTTCAGCGCCAGCACATTCACCACCGGCGGCCCCACCAGCGGGCTCTCGATATGTTCATCGAGCAACCGTTGCAGGGTCGACACCGGCACATTTCGCGCGGCAGCCACACGCGCCAGTTGATAGGCAATCGCCTGGGGTGGCAAGTGTGGATCAAGACCGCTGCCGGAGGTAGTCAGCGATGCCAGAGGCACCGGGCCCTGGCCGGGCACCAACTGCTTGTTCGCGTCATCGAACACGCGGGTGGCCAAGGCCGGGTTGCTTGGGCCAAGGTTACTGGCGCTGCTGGAAACCGTCGCATAGGCGCCTGCCGAAGGGCGCGGATGGAACCAGCTGTCACCGGTAAAATCCTGGGCGATCAGGCTGGAGCCACGTACCTTGCCGCTGGCATCGCGGACCAGGCTGCCGTTGGCCTGGTCCGGGAAGGCAACTTGGGCGACACCGGTGACCACCAGTGGGTAGGCGACGCCGGTGATCAGGGTCATGAGCACCAGCAAGCTCAGGGCCGGGCGGATTATGTTGGACATTTCAAACTCCTCAATTCGGTCTTTGCAACCTGTGGGCACGGGGATGGTGCCCACAGGCATCGGGTCAAACCAGGTGCAATGCAGTCAGCAGCATGTCGATCGCCTTGATACCCACGAACGGCACCAGCAGCCCACCCAGGCCGTAGATCAACAGGTTGCGCCGCAGCAACGCCGCCGCACTCGCGGCTTGCACACGCACACCGCGCAGCGCCAGGGGGATCAGCACCACGATGATCAGCGCGTTGAACACGATGGCCGAGAGAATCGCGCTCTGCGGACTTTGCAAATGCATCACGTTGAGCACGCCCAATTGCGGGTAGATCGAGGCGAACAGTGCCGGCAGGATCGCGAAGTACTTGGCCACGTCGTTGGCGATGGAAAAGGTCGTCAACGCACCACGGGTCACCAGCAACTCCTTGCCGATCTGCACCACGTCCAGCAGCTTGGTGGGGTCGCTGTCGAGGTCGACCATATTGGCCGCTTCACGCGCCGCCTGGGTGCCGTCGTTCATCGCCATGCCGACGTCCGCCTGGGCCAGTGCCGGGGCGTCGTTGGCGCCGTCGCCGCACATCGCCACCAAGCGGCCGTCGTTTTGCTCATGACGGATGCGCGCGAGTTTTTTCTCCGGGGTCGCTTCGGCCAGCACGTCATCCACACCGGCTTCGGCAGCAATCGCAGCGGCTGTCAGCGGGTTGTCACCGGTGACCATCACGGTGCGAATCCCCAGTTTGCGCAGCTCGGCGAAACGTTCGCGGATACCGGGCTTGACCACGTCCTTGAGGTGGATCGCACCGAGCAATTTGCCGTCGGCACACACCAGCAATGGCGTGCCGCCGCTCTGGGCGATCTTGTCGATTTCCCGTGACAGCGCCGGTTGCAGGTCGCCGCGTTGCTGGCCGATAAACGCCAGCAGCGAATCCACCGCGCCTTTGCGGAACACGCGGCCCTGGTAGTCGACGCCGGACAAACGGGTTTCGGCGCTGAACGGTACCGCGGTCAGCTCATCTGCAGACGGCTCGGCTTGAGGATGCAGAGCACGCAGGTATTCGACGATGGATTTACCTTCCGCCGTGTCATCCGCCAAGGAGGCAAACAACGCACCCTCGGCCACTTCCTTGCCACTGACGCCAGGCGCCGCAACCACCGCTGCGCACCGACGGTTACCAAAGGTGATGGTGCCGGTCTTGTCCAGCAGCAACACATGCACGTCACCGGCCGCCTCCACGGCACGGCCGGACTTGGCGATCACATTGAGGCGCACCAGACGGTCCATACCGGCAATACCGATGGCCGACAACAGGCCACCGATGGTTGTAGGAATCAGCGTCACCAGCAGTGCGACCAAAAACACCAGCGGCAAGCTGCCATTGGCGAAGTGGGCGAAGGGCTGCAAGGTCACCACCACCAGCAGAAAGATCAGGGTCAGGCCGATCAGCAGGATATCCAGCGCCACTTCGTTGGGGGTTTTCTGGCGTTTGGCGCCTTCGACCAAGGCGATCATGCGGTCCAGGGTGGACTCGCCGGGGTTGGCGGTGATGCGGATCAGCAGCCAGTCCGAGACCAGCCGCGTGTTGCCGGTGACGGCCGAGCGATCGCCGCCGGACTCGCGGATCACCGGTGCGGATTCACCTGTGATCGCCGCTTCGTTGACCGCCGCGATGCCTTCGATGACCTCGCCGTCGCCGGGGATCATTTCCCCGGCGGCGACACGCACCACATCACCTTTGCGCAGGCTGGTGGCCGGTACGACCTTAAAGCTGTCATCGGCTTCCTTACGGCGCGCGCTCAGGCCTTCGCTGCCAGCCTTGAGGCTGTCGGCGCGGGCCTTGCCGCGCCCTTCGGCCAAGGCTTCGGCGAAGTTGGCAAACAGCACGGTGAACCACAGCCACACGGCGATTTGCACAGCTACATAGGTCGGCACGGCGGTGTCGGGCACAAAGCACAACACGGTGGTGAGGATCGCGGTCAGTTCGACCACCAGCATCACTGGCGAGCGTTGCAGCTGGCGCGGGTCCAGCTTGACGAACGCCTGGACCAGCGCCGGGCGCCACAGGGACGAGATGGCGGTTTTAGCGGGTTCCTGGGTTTTGACCGGAGCCGCGTTTTTTGCAGGCATATTCATTTTCATATCCCCTTTTAGAAGCCCATGCTCAAGTGTTCAGCGATGGGCCCTAACGCCAGCGTCGGCAGGAAAGTCAGGCCGCCCACCAGCAAAATGGTCACGGTCAACAGGGTCACGAACAGCGGACCATGGGTCGGGAAGCTGTTCTGGCCAATCGGTGCGGTCTTCTTCATCGCCAGGCTGCCGGCCAGGGCCAGTACCGGGAGGATGTAGCCAAAGCGGCCGATCAACATGCCCAGGCCCAGCATCAAGTTATGGAACGGTGTGTTGGCACTGAAACCGCCAAACGCCGAGCCGTTGTTGGCGCTGGCCGAGGTGTAGGCGTACAGCAACTGGCTGAAACCGTGAGGGCCAGGGTTGCTGATCGCACCGGCCGGACCCGGCAGGCTGGCGGCGATGGCACCGAGTACCAACACGCCCATCGGCATCACCAGCAGGGTCACCACCAGCAACTGCACTTCCTTGGCCTGGAGTTTCTTGCCCAGGTATTCCGGGGTGCGGCCGATCATCAGGCCGGCCAGGAACACCGCGATCAACACGTTGAGCAACATGCCGTACATCCCGGCGCCGACGCCGCCGAAGATCACTTCGCCGACCATCATGTTGACCAGCGCCACCATGCCACTGAGGGGGTTGAGGCTGTCTTGCATGCCGTTGACCGAACCGTTGGACGCCGCCGTGGTGGTCACCGACCACAACACCGTGCCGGTGGTGCCGAAGCGCGCTTCCTTGCCTTCCAGCGGCGCGGTCTGCTCGACGGCCGGGTTGTTCAAGGTCGGGTTGGGCTGGTATTCGGACCACAGGGAAGTGGCGCCGCCGATCAGGAACAGCGCCAGCATGCAGCCAAGGATCGCGCGGCTCTGACGCAGGTCTTTCACGTAGTGGCCAAAGGTGAACACCAGCGCCACCGGGATCAGGATGATCGAAGCCACTTCGAACAGGTTGGCCCAGGCGGTCGGGTCTTCAAACGGGTGCGCCGAGTTGACGCCGAAGAAGCCGCCGCCGTTGGTGCCCAGTTGCTTGATCGCAATCTGGCTGGCTGCCGGGCCCAGGGGGATCACCTGATCCACGCCTTGCATCGTCACAGCATCAACGTAGTGCGCGAAGGTTTGCGGTACGCCCTGCCATACCAGGAACAGCGCCAGCACCAGGCACAGCGGCAACAGGCCGTAGAGCGTGGCGCGGGTCATGTCGACCCAGAAGTTACCCAGCGTCTTGGTGGATTTGCGACCGATCCCACGGCACAGCGCGACCAGCACGGCCAGGCCGGTGGCCGCACTGACGAAGTTCTGCACGGTCAGGCCGGCCATCTGGCTGAGGTAACTCAGGGACGCCTCACCGCTGTAGGACTGCCAGTTGGTGTTGGTCATGAAACTGACCGCAGTATTGAAGGCCAGGGTCCATTCCTGGCCCGGCAATTTCTGCGGGTTCAGTGGGAGATAGTCCTGGAACAGCAGGATCGCGAACAACAGCAAAAAGCCCGCGAGGTTGAACGCGAGCAAGGCCAGCATGTATTTCTGCCAGCTTTGCTCCTGATGTTCATCCACCCCCGACAGGCGATAACAGGCTTTTTCGACAGGCCCCAGCACCGGACTCAGCCACGTGCGCTGGCCTTCCATCACCTTGTAGTAGAACCGCCCGAGGAACGGCGCCGGCACCAATACCACGGCAAAGAAGGCAATGATCAGCCAATAGTCATAACTGTGCATGGCCAGCTCCTAGTTCCGATCCGCGCGTAACAGCGCAACCAGCAGATAAATGAACAGCGCCACGGCCAATAGCAGTGACACCCCGTCCAGAACGCTCATGGAAGTCTCTCCGTTTAGCGGCGAGTGCCGCGTGTGGGGCAATTGTCCGCAGGAGTGGCGTAAAGGAACGAGAGCGAGGGGGTGGGCGGGGCGTAAAGATGGCGTAAAGAGTGGGTTTATGCGGGGTTTACACTGCGGGTTTGCAGCGTCCGGGCGGGCGCTATCGGGAGCAAGCCCCCTCCCACACTTGACCGAGTTGTCATGCCGAGCGCCAGTCAGCCTGTGGGACGGGGCTTGCTCCCGATAGCGTCGGCACCGTCACCGCCGCACCTATGTGGTGCGACGCCGGCAAATTTCAAACGCCAAACCATCCCCCACACGACAGTTGCGCCGCTTTACGACAATGATTCTCAGGCTGGCATGGCCGCTGCAACACCTTGAATCATTCCAAACCGTTCAGGGAGCGCAACACGATGAACACACAACTCAAACCCACCTTGGGCACCCTGCATTTATGGGGCATTGCCGTCGGGCTGGTGATTTCCGGGGAATACTTCGGCTGGAGCTACGGCTGGGGCGTTGCTGGCACCTTGGGCTTCCTGGTGACCTCGTTGATGGTCGCCGCGATGTACACCTGCTTTATTTTCAGTTTCACCGAGCTGACTACCGCCATTCCTCACGCAGGCGGGCCGTTTGCCTACAGTCGTCGGGCGTTTGGGGAGAAAGGCGGCTTGATCGCTGGCCTCGCCACCCTGATCGAATTTGTCTTCGCCCCGCCCGCCATCGCCTTGGCCATCGGCGCTTATCTGAATGTGCAGTTCCCGGCCCTGGATCCCAAACATGCGGCCGTCGGTGCCTACATCGTCTTCATGGGCCTGAACATTCTCGGGGTGAAACTGGCCGCTACCTTCGAGTTGGTGGTGTGCGTGCTCGCCGTCGCGGAACTGCTGGTGTTCATGGGCGTGGTTGCGCCCGCGTTCAGCTTCAGCAACTTTGCCTTGAATGGCTGGGCCGGTTCCGACACCTTCGGCGCCCCGGCGATTGCGGGGATGTTCGCGGCGATTCCGTTTGCCATCTGGTTCTTCCTGGCCATCGAAGGCGCGGCCATGGCAGCCGAGGAAGCGAAAGATCCGAAGCGCACCATTCCAAAAGCCTACATCAGCGGCATCCTGACCCTGGTGATCCTGGCCATGGGCGTGATGTTCTTCGCCGGCGGCGTGGGCGACTGGCGCACCCTGTCGAACATCAACGATCCACTGCCGCAGGCAATGAAAACCGTGGTGGGCGACAGCTCCGGCTGGCTGCACATGCTCGTGTGGATCGGCCTGTTCGGCCTGGTGGCGAGCTTTCACGGCATTATCCTGGGCTACTCGCGCCAGTTCTTCGCCCTGGCTCGCGCCGGTTACCTGCCATCTTTCCTCGCCAAATTGTCGCGCTTTCAGACACCACACCGGGCAATCATCGCCGGTGGCGTGGTCGGCATCGCCGCGATCTATAGCGATGGCCTGATCAACCTGGGCGGCATGACCCTGACTGCGGCGATGATCACCATGGCGGTATTCGGCGCCATCGTGATGTACATCATGAGCATGCTCAGCCTGTTCAAACTGCGTAAGACCGAGCCGCTGCTGGAACGGACCTTCCGTGCACCGGGTTATCCGATCGTGCCCGGCATTGCGTTGGTACTCGCGGTGGTGTGCCTGGTGGCCATGGCGTGGTTCAACACGCTGATCGGGCTGATCTTCCTCGGCTTTATGGCCGTGGGTTTCATCTACTTCCAGATGACCGCGCAGGACCGTGCCGATGCACCGGCAGACGCAATGTTGACCGGGCTCTAAGGTTTCGAGGCAGAACGGGCCTACACTGAACTACTCAGAAAGCCCGTAACTCAAAGTAGTTATTACCGTGGGAAAATTCTCCCACGGCAATCTGCCTCAAGGAGAGCCTTATGCCGTGGTATGCGTGGTTGATTATGGTAGTTGCGATCGGGTCGATCGTCGGAGGGCTGATGATGCTGCGTGACAGCGCCAACAAGGTGGAACTCACCGACGAACAACGCAAACGCGTGGCCGAGCGCAACGCCCAGGCGGACTCCAAGGACGCGCAGGACCGCTAGGACCGCTTACTCCCAATCCGCCTTGGCAATCTGCAACCCGTGCTGCCCTTTATAGGCAGCACGCTCCGGCTGGCTCCAGCCGCTCAGCAACTCATCCTCCAACCTGTAGATCTCAACCCCCAGCGGACGACACACCGTCAACGGGTCCTGCGCATCCGGCCCCCACATCGGCAGCGACAAATCCCCGCCTGGGCACGTCGACAGCGCACAGAGCAAATCAATCTCGGCAAAGAACTCCAGGTAATCGCCCTTCTGCGCCGGGCACGCTTTCATGAAGTACATGTCGTCATGATTGAGGCCGGTGCACTGGAAAATATTCAGCACGTCATGCACGTCGAATTCCGTCAGACCGTGAGGCAAAACCGCACGGGTCAGGTTCGAGTGGCAATGGTGATGGAAGTCCTCCCCCGTCAGCATGCGGTTTACGTAAGGGTCGCAACGCGTGCCAAGCAAGTCGTGCAGACGCCCACCGTGCTCGTCAATGCCGTAACTGGCCAAGCTGTCATCGGTGATGGTGACCAAAGGTCGCAGGAACGGCAGGTTCGACCATAAACGGTCATGGGTACTGACATGGGCACCCTGCAATTGGCGGGTGCGTGCGGCCCAGAGACGTTCACGGGGATCGTTGGCGTTCCACACGTTAAAGTCGCCCACCTGCGGGCCCACCGGCGTGGTGACACGAAACACATGCCCGGCGGGCACCTTCCAGGCCCGGCCGGTACGAATCGGTACCTCGAACTGCTCGATGAGCGTGCGTTGATCCGCGCGATCACGAATACGCTCATAGAATGCCGTGTCGACCTGCAGCGCCGAGCCTTTGCTGACCTGGTAAGCGGCCGGATAGTCTTTGTACATGGTGCAGATCCTCGCTCATGGATGGGTAACAGGCCCGGCGCTGACCTGGGCAAATAACTCGTCGAACAGGGGCCGGCGCATCAATCCGACGATAGGCCGATGGAACAACAAAATCATCTCGCGATTGTTGAACAATCTTCCATCCAGACGTAATCACATTCCATGCCAACGCCCTAAACGCCGACAAAAGTGTAAAAAAGCTCAAGTTGGTTAAAATGCCAGCCTGCGACCGAGGCTGCCCCATGCGTTATTCACAAAACCACAAAGCCCAAACCCACCAACGCATCATCAAGGAAGCGTCTGCACGCTTTCGCCGCGACGGCATCGACGCCACCGGCCTGCAGCCACTGATGAAAGCGTTGAACCTGACCCACGGCGGCTTTTACGCGCATTTCAAATCCAAGGGCGAATTGGTGGAGACAGCCCTGCAAGCGGCGGCTGCAGACCTGGATGCCCATTGCGACATGCTGTTCAGCCAGGAACGGCCGCTGGACGCATTTATCGACAGTTACCTGTCTGAATGGCACCTGACCTCCCCGGACCAGGGCTGCCCGTTGCCAACGATGTCTTCAGAGCTGGGACTGAGAGGCCAACCCAGTGCGACAACGGACCAGGTGCTCGACGCAAGGCTAAAGCAAATAGAAACGGCGTTGGGAGAGGGGCGTTGCGATGCAAAGAGCCTGGTGATGATGTCGACACTGGTGGGCGCATTAGTACTGGCCAGGAGTGTTGAAGACCCTAAATTGGCGAGACGCATCCTGGACGTCGTGCGCGAAAGCCTGAAAACGCAGAACCCGGAGGATAAAAAGGCCGATCAATGATCGGCCTCTTGGGTGGTTCAGTTGATAGCCAGCCTATCGCGATTCTTCTCCAGCAACGCCTTGCCGATACCCTTCACTTCCAACAACTCATCCACCGCCGTGAACGGACCATTGCTTTCGCGATAGGCGATGATCGCCTTGGCTTTAGCGGCGCCAATACCGAACAAGTCACGACGCAGGGTTTCGGCATCGGCGGCGTTCAGGTTGACCTTGGCGGATTGCTCGACCTGGGTCATCTGGGCGGTGATGGGGGTTGGGGCTTCGGGTTTGATGGACGGGGCTGCGTTGGTGGCGACGGAGAGGGTGGTGAGGAAGGCGAAAATAAGGGAAGAAATGTAGGTGTTCTGCATTGGTGACGCTCCATGACATCGTTGAGAGAAAAGCAGCTTTCCGAAGCTGCTTTTCAAACTTAGGTGATATCAGGCAACTGTCAAAAACGTGTTCATTACAGGATGTGAAGTAGCAGCTTTGCTATTTGGTTATTGCACTTACACCAAGTAGCATTCGGTACGACCTCAATTACACACTGCTGCGTTCCAACTCACCAGCTCGAAACTT
Organism: Pseudomonas sp. MIACH; assembly: GCF_001269925.1. Classification (GTDB taxonomy): domain Bacteria; phylum Pseudomonadota; class Gammaproteobacteria; order Pseudomonadales; family Pseudomonadaceae; genus Aquipseudomonas. Next base: position 92,316 of record NZ_LHVO01000031.1, on the reverse strand, counting down.
GACTGCCAATAAAACCAGCGGCACATAGGCCACTGTCAATACTGCCGCACCGTCCAAATCGTAGATAACAACGCACAGTGCCGCAGGCAATAGCCACAAAATGTTGATTGCTCCTACTGCCAGAGTCACAGGCAAATGGGCACCAAAACGGCGTGACGCGAACTGGTATGCATGGCTACGGTGGGCTTCGTAGACTTTATCTCCTCGTACCAGACGGCGTAACAAGGTGAATGTAGCATCTACAATGAACACGCCAAGGAGTATCAGCCAAGCCCAAAAGAACTTGGGAGAGACCCAGGCCGCCTGCAGCGATAGAACGCCCAATGCCATGCCAAGAAATCCACTCCCGGCATCGCCCATGAATATCTTGGCTGGCGGAAAGTTCCAGAGTAAAAACCCTGCAACACAACTGGCCAGAGCAACTAATGACCAAGCGTGCGCCGGCGTGTCGTTGATCCAATATAAGAGACAGCCAGACAGACAAACCGTCACCGCTTCAACACCGGCGATGCCATCGATGCCATCCATAAAATTATAAAGATTAAGCATCCACACCAAATAAACGACCGCGAAAAAATACCCAACCCAACTGATATCAACATTAACGCCGTACAGGCTTATAGCCGGCAACCCTCCCAGCCACACCACCGCCCATATCGCCGACGTAAAGTGCGCCAACAGTCGCCAGCGCGCGGCTATATGCCCATGGTCATCCAAAAAACCAACAACGGCAGTCAACACACCTGCACCGGTTAATGCGTAAAACAATGTGGGAGGTATCAGCCCTCCCGCAAACATGCCGAGCAACGCCACGATATAGCTCAGAACAATCGCCACGCCACCGCCACGCGGTGTGGGTATGGAGTGCGAACTGCGCCCATTGGGAATATCGAGCATTTTTCGCGACAACGCATAGCGACGCAGGGCAGCGGTCAGAAAAAAAGAAAGCCCGGTCAATGCCGGAACCAGCCACCAATAGTTCATTATCCGAACAACTCCAAAAACATACATTTCTTATTGGTACTGATGTGTCGGCCTTATACACACCCCAGAAAATGACGATTCAATTTCTGTGTGACTCAAAGGCCGTCAGCATTTTCCTGACGGCGCCGGTGAATCAGATCGACAATCTGGCACTCGGGCACGTAGCCACTCACCGTCGCGCCGAGCAACTCGCGCAGTTGGACATAATCATCCGCAGCGACGGCATCCAGCAGTGCCGAGATTGCCAGTTTGAATGGCTCCCATGACAGGTGCTCCTCATCGGCGCGCATGATCATCGAGTGCTCGGTCGGCGATACGTTGTCCCCAATCAGCAATTCTTCATAGAGCTTTTCACCGCGACGCAGTCCAGTGAACTCAATCGCGATATCTCCGTTAGGCTTCTCATGACTACGCAATGACAGGCCCGACAGGTGAACCATCTTTTCAGCCAAGTCGGCAATCTTTACCGGTTGCCCCATATCGAGCACAAACACGTCGCCACCCTGCCCCATGGCGCCTGCTTGAATGACCAACTGCGCAGCTTCGGGAATGGTCATGAAATAGCGGGTCATGTTCGGGTGGGTCACTGTAATCGGGCCACCGCTCTTTATCTGCTCCCGAAACAACGGAATGACGGAACCCGACGAGCCCAGTACATTACCGAAACGCACCATGGTAAAGCGTGTCTTGTTGGTGCAGGGTTGCGTCTCGTGCTCACCGAACAACAGCGGTTCGGGCTCCCGACTGAGCGCCTGCAAGGTCATCTCAGCCAGTCGCTTGGTACACCCCATGATGTTGGTCGGCCGCACCGCCTTATCGGTGGAGATCAACACAAAGTGTTCTACACCTGCTCGCACCGCAGCCTGCGCGGTAAGCAATGTCCCGAGGACATTATTCAACACACCCTCAGCGACGTTATGTTCGACGATGGGTACGTGTTTGTAGGCGGCTGCGTGATAAACCGTATTAACCTTCCAGGTATGCATGACATCCAGTAAACGCTCACTGTTGCGAATCGAACCCAGGATCGGCACCAACTCCAGGTTCAACCCTTCATCCTGGATCAGCTTCTCAAGTTCAGTCTGGATGCTGTAGAGATTGAATTCACTGTGCTCAAACAGGATCAGCGCCGTCGGCTGACTGGTGAGGATTTGCCTGCATAACTCCGAGCCAATGGAGCCGCCGGCCCCGGTCACGAGGACAACATGATTGCGGATGCAGCGCTCGAACAAAGCCTGTTGCGCCGCAACAGGATCGCGACCGAGCAGATCGACAATATCAACCTCCTGCAGATCACTGACACTGACGCGACCATTGGCCAGGTCCATGAACCCGGGGATCGTACGCACGTGTACCGGATAACACTCAAGTCCAGCCAGAATCTCACGGCGTCGAGCACGCGAGGCCGATGGAATAGCCAACAGTACTTCGGTGGCGCCGGTCTCCTCGATCATCTGCTCAATATCAGAAGAAGGGTAAACCTTAAGCCCGGCGATGACCCGCCGCGCGATACTCGCGTCGTCGTCGATGATCGCAACCGGTCGCATTGATTTGTCCGAGCGCAGCGCCGCGACCAATTGGTTACCTGCGGCTCCCCCCCCATAGACAGCGACCTTGGTGGCATCATCGTCTTGGCGTAGAAAAGGCACATGCTGACCGGCCAGGAACCAGTCGCCGAGAAAATACTGGCGCATGAACAACCGTAATCCGCCGATCATCAGCAAACTCAGCCACCAGAAGTTGATGATCAACGAACGTGGCACCAATACGTTAGGCCGGTACAAATAGACATAGACGGTTAATACCAGCGACGACAACGCCACGGCTTTAAAGATACTGACCAACGCTTCATTGCCGAAATAGCGCATCACCGCGCGATAAAGGCCAAACCGGATAAAAATAGGCACAGAAATGATGGGGGCGGCGATAAACAACCACGCGTAATCACCGAACGGGTTGATGGGTCGCTCAATCCCCAGTCTCACGACAAACGACAGCCACAGTGCAAACCAGACCAACAGCACATCAACCATTAACTGCAAGACACGCTTGTAGCTACGCGGCAAATTTAATAAACGCTCACGCATTGCCCGAGATCCCTTCGTTCGACTTTCGGATTGCCCACCCCCCTTGCCTTCCACGCTTAATGCTCCAGAAAGTCTTTTGCCGTTTTTTCAAGAGCCCCATTCACACTGATCACCGGGGTCCATTCAAGCAATGCCTTGGTTTTGTTGATGTCGACCTGAAGCGATCCACACAGACGTTGGGATAAGGCTTTTTTTCCAAGCAATTGCGCGAGGCCACTCAACAGCCACATTGGCAGTGGCAACAGACGCGCTGGCTGACCCAATGCCCGTGCCATGCGCCGCAGCAATTCAGTGGTAGACAGGTCTTCATCGTCGCTCACCAAAAACACTTGATTCGCAGCGCCAGGATGGTGTGCACACGTCACTATAAGGTCGACCAGATTGTCCAACGCCACCAGGCTTCGTTTGTTGCTGACAGCCCCCAGCGGCAAAGGCACGCCACGATTGAGCCAGGCCATCATGCTGCGAAAGTTGGCTTTTACCCCTGGGCCGTACACCAGCACCGGACGAATAATCACGACTTCCATCTGCGTTTCGGCGGCGAGCTTCAGCAATACATGCTCCGCCTCCAACTTGGAGATGCCATAGGGATCTATTGGAGCAGGCACGTCATCTGCCGTGTAAGGGCAACCCGGTAACGTGCCCTCACCGTTGACCTTGATCGAACTCAGGTAGATGAAACGGCGAACACCGGCCGCTGCCGCTTGTTCTGCCAAACGTAATGTCCCGTGCACATTCACACGCCGGAAAGCCTCCAGCGGGTCGGATTCACGCTCGTCCATGACATGGACCCGAGCCGCACAGTGGATGACCACGTCAACCCCTTCAAGCGCCGGCTGCCAGTCGTTGTGCGGTTCAAGTCCCGGGGCCTGAAAGACCTCAAGACGCGCGAATGGCTGCGAGGGTAGACGCCGATAGACCGAACGCACCGCGTACCCCGGATCACTCAGCAGACGAGCCTGAACCGCAGCCCCGACAAAGCCACTGGCTCCGGTCAGAAGAACACGTGTCATAACGATCTCAAGCCTTTTTCCACACCGTACGATTGATGTAATCGGTGTAACTCAGCACCACACGAACCACCTGTAACGAAACCGGCCCACCTTGATAATCCGCGACCACTGGCACCTTGCGTTGCCCGCGCACGTGCTGGCTGGTAACCACGCGAACCGCGTCCATCACGGACTCGCGCTTGAGGCCGCTCATGATCAGTGTGCCCTCATCCATACCCTCGGGGCGCTCATGGGCGTTGCGTAAGGTGACCGCCGGCAGGCTCAACAGGGAAGCCTCTTCGGTGATGGTGCCGCTATCGGACAGCACGCAAAACGCCGACATCTGCAGCTTGATGTAATCCAGCAGACCGAACGGTTTGACGAAACGGATCAGCGGATGGTCAAGGGACTCACCCAAAGCCTCCAGACGTTTGCGTGTACGTGGGTGTGTCGAGACGATCAGAGGGAAACCATAGTGGTCCGCCAGGGCACGCAGGGTATCCAGCAAATCCCGCAGGTTCTCCGGGGTATCGACGTTCTCTTCGCGGTGGGCGCTGACAATGAAGAACTTATCCTGCTCCAGGCCACTACGCGCCAACACATCGGATTGCTCGATCTTGGGCATGTAGTAGTCGAGCACTTCCTGCATGTGCGAGCCGGTCTTGATGATCGTTTCCGGACGAATGCCTTCGGCGATCAGATAGCGGCGGGCATGCTCGGTCAACACCATGTTGATGTCACTGAGGTGGTCCAGCACTTTGCGGTTGAGTTCTTCAGGCACCCGCTGATCGAAGCAGCGGTTTCCGGCCTCCATATGAAACACCGGAATCTTGCGACGCTTGGCGGCGATCACTGCAAGGCAGGTATTGGTGTCCCCGTAGAGCAGCAACGCGTCAGGCTGTTCCAGCTCGAAGATTTCATCGGATTTGGCAATGACCTCGGCGATGGTTTTCGCGGCGGTATCGCCGGCAGCACCCAGGAAGTGGTCCGGCTTGCGAATTTCCAAGTCGTCGAAGAACACCTGATTGAGTTCGTAATCGTAGTTCTGCCCAGAGTGCACCAGGACATGATTGACCTGACGATCCAGCTCGGCGATGACCCGGCTCATTTTGATCAGCTCGGGACGCGTGCCGACGAGTGTCATCACCTTAAGCATCGAGTTGCTCCTTGATGTAATCAAGCTTGAGTAGCAGTTCCTTGATGCCAGGTACATCCAGGCGTTCTGTATTGTGGGAAGTGTAATCATCCATGTCGGAGATCAGCTGCTCCCCCTCAACAAAGTACTTCTTGTAATTCAGGTCGCGGTTATCTGCCGGAATACGGTAATAGCGCCCCATATCCTCGGCCTTGGCCATTTCCTCCCGCGACACCAGGGACTCATAGAGTTTCTCGCCGTGGCGGGTACCTATGACCTTGACCTCATTGCTCTTGGCGAACAGTTGCTTGAGCGCTTCGGCCAGGTCACCGACAGTGGAGGCCGGTGCTTTCTGAACGAACAAATCGCCCTGCTGGCCGTGCTCAAACGCGTGCAGGACCAGGTCGACCGAGTCTTCAAGTGACATAAGGAAACGTGTCATTTCAGGATCCGTGACCGTGAGCACTTCACCTTTGCGCAGTTGATCGACAAACAATGGAATGACCGAGCCGCGCGAAGCCATGACGTTGCCGTAACGTGTTGCGCAAATAACCGGCCCCTTGACCGGGATCATGCGCGACTTGGCCACCATCAACTTCTCGGCCATCGCCTTGGAGATGCCCATGGCATTGATCGGATAAACAGCTTTGTCGGTGCTTAATACAACGACGCGCTGCACGCCCGTCGCAATGGCGGCATTCAATACGTTTTCGGTGCCCAGTACGTTGGTACGCACTGCTTCCATAGGATAGAACTCGCAGGAGGGCACCTGTTTGAGCGCAGCGGCATGGAAGATGTAATCGACGCCGACCATTGCCTGGGACAGGCTGTCGTAATCGCGCACATCACCGATGTAGAACTTGACCTTGTCGTTGGCCAGGGCGATACGCATATCTTCCTGCTTTTTCTCATCGCGACTGAAGATGCGAATCTCGCGCACAGCGGTATTGAGAAAACGCTTGAGGACCGTATGGCCGAAGGAACCGGTGCCACCGGTGATCATCAATACCTTGTCGTCGAACATGTAAACCTTCCGAATTCGTTAGCGAGTGGCGTGCATCAGCTCAATGAGCTGGGGCCAGGCTGGAGCTGTGTATCCAGTTGCCTGGGTGAAACGCTCACTGTTGAGCGAGCGATCGATGACTAATGCCGCATCAGGGCGGATCTCGATTGACTTGCCGTATTGGCTGGCAATCAGCTTCAACAAGTCGAGCTTGGCAATTGGATCTGCGGACACATGATACAGACCATTGAGCTCCGGGTGCGGAATGACGAAGTCTTTCATGACGCGGGCCAATTCAACGGTGGGCAGGCCGGAGAAAATGGCCTTGGAAAAACCGCGTGTGCTGCCCTGTTGTGACAGGAACCAATCCACCAGGGAGTGACTGGAATTCAACTCATGCCCGATGATGGAGGTTCGTAGGGTTACCGCATTGGGCACGTCATGAAGTTCGCCGATGTACTTGGACTTCCCATACAGATCACTGGCATCTGAAACGTCGCTTTCCAGGTAGCCGCCTTTTTGCCCCGAGAAGACGCAATCGGTACTGATCTGGATCAGGCGCGCGTCGCTCAGGGCACACAGTCGCGCCAACCGATGCGGCAACAGCGAGTTGACCGGCAATGCCGTCAGCGGATCGTTGGCATCGGCCAATTGCTTGATCAGGCCTACGCAATTGATCACCACGTCAGGACGAACCCGGGCGAGCACCGCAACAAGCGAGTCCTGATCCAACACATCGACGCCCGACAGGAGGCGCTCGTGGTTGGCGGCTGGGAAGTGTCGCAGTCCGGCAGCGCTTCGCAACGTTCCCCACACCTCATGCTCCGAGTCGGAACTGAAAGCCTTGAAGACCGCACTGCCGAGCATGCCGGTAACGCCAAGAACAAGAACACGTGCCATGAATCATGAACCTTCTAAATTTTCAGATCTGGAAAAGACGAGAAAAAAATCCCATCAATAAAAAACAGAATAAAGACGTTCAAAAAAGGAAGCCGAACAGTCTACAACTTTGCATGGAAACACTTTACATACTGAAGACTTACATGACCTGGATTGAGTTTACTTCACACCGACGCATTAATCCCTCATGCGTTTATAAAGTATTACAGCACTTGAGATAACGCCCCGAACAACTAACACGCATTCAATCCACCCCGTTCGCAGATGTTGATGTGTTTGCGTCGCCCCTTAGCGCTGCAACAGCCCGACCAAGCGGCTCACTTGGCTGTCCATGTCAAAATTGGCATCGAAGTACGCCCGCCCGGCTTCGCCCATTGCCGCTCGCTCTTGCGTGCCCATAGCATTCAGGCGCCGAATATTGGCCACCAACGGAGGAACTTGCTCAGCAGGCGAAGTCAGGCCTGCGCCTGCTTCATCGATCACGCGCGCGCCTTCGCCGTTCATCGACGCGATGATCGGCCGTCCCGCTGCGAGATACGCCTGAATCTTGCTCGGAATAGTCTGGGCAAAAACCTCCTCATCAGTCAGCGAAACCAACAATGCCGATGATCGTTTGAAAATCGCGCTCATCGCCTCTACCGGAAAGCGCCCCGGCAGCACCAGATTGTCCAGCTCAAGGGCCGACTTCTGCGATTTGAGCCAGTCCAGACGACTCCCGCTGCCAACCAGCACAATGCGAATCTGCGCGTCATCACGCAGCTCTAATGCTGCCTCGACCAGTGTATCGAGGGCTTGGGCGGTGCCCAGATTGCCCGCAAACACTACGCAAAAATGTTGCGTGAGCACGGCATCCAGCTCAGGCGGCACAACAAACGGCGACTGCGCCCCCCGCGTGTCCATTGAGTTAGGGTAATACTGGATTTTTTCGCGTGCCGCGTACCGGGCAACCGGCTCTACAAATGCGTGCGACTGCACCAGCAGCGTGTCGCAATGGCGATAGATGACCTTGACCGCCTCACCCACCAGCCTCAACACATACCGGTTATGAATGAATCCGGTGGCAGAGAGACTTTCCGGCCACAGATCCTGCACCCACAAAGCAAGCTTGGCCTTCTTCAGCCACTTCAACGGAATCGCGGGAACAGCCTGCAGGATTGGCGAAGGGGCGAAGACCAGAATCGCGTCGAACTCTCGTTTACGCAGCATCCACGGTAAAAACAGCAGGCCGGCGAAGACGAACGACAAGTAGTTGAAAATCAGGTTCTTCGCGCCCCCTTCCCCTCTTGGCCAGAGCGGAACGCGCAGCACATCGATCTTCCCGAGGTAGCGCTCGCGTTGGGTGCCCTTGGCGCTATAGCCCTCAAATATTTTGCCATCCGGGTAATTGGGCTTGCCGGTAGCCACAACCACCTCATGGCCCTGCTCATCAAGGGTACGCACGATGTCGTTGATGATGAAGCTTTCGGGCCAAAAGTATTGCGAGACAACGAGAATCTTCATAGGGAATCGGGGTACTCAATCATTGATTCGAGCGAGGTATTCTGCCTGGCAAGGTGGCTGGCCAAGATCGGCCAGCCACCTGCGCACGCTTGAGCAAATTCAGATGCCTTTGACCAGACCAGTGATTATCCCTGATGAACATCCTGGGATGTCACACCGCAGACATCCTGATAAATCTGGTACATGAGCCGTGCATTCACTTCGATGGCGAAATTATCCTCAGCCCACCGGCGAGCCTGGCGGCCAAGGGTCAAACGAAACTCGTCGTCCCCTGCCAGTCGTTGCAAGGCATTAGCGAGTAATTCTGGATCAGAGCGGGGTATGGCCAACCCCGTCACCTCATGAATTATCGCGTCCGGTACGGGGTTCGCCACGGCAACCACGCTTGGAATTGAGTAGAACGCCGCCTCGAACACCGGCCGGCCCGCCGCATCAAGATGGGAAGGGAAGCACAGAATATCGAGCTGCGGATACAACCGCCGGACATCGTCTACAAAGCCCATCAGGCGCACATGGCTTTGCAGATCATGCTTTACGATGAAACATTCGAGATCGGTACGTACGTCGTGTGCAAACCCAAGCTTGCGCAGTACCCAAGCCTTGGGCCCGGAAAGATCCCGTGCATTCTCGCCAGCAATCCAGCATTCGATCCGAACCTGACGGTCCCTGAGGATGCGCATGGCTTCCACAAGCTCATAAACCCCCTTCAGAGGAATGAGCCCACCCACGAACCCGACTCTTACGGGTTCATCCCGATCCCGTCGCGACCGTTGATTCAGCGGGCCATCAATACTCAGGCCATTATGCACAATGCGCAAAGGCAAATCGTTTGAAAGGGTAGAAGCGACGGTGTGGTCGATAGGCACGACCGCATCGGCAAAACGCCGCAATACTGCACTCACAAGCCTTGTACGCACGCCCTGACCGGGAGGACGTTGCAGGGACCGCACATGCACCACCATCGGTATGCGCAATAACCACTTCGCCAGTATGCCCAGCGGCAACAACGTCACTTCGTTCAGGTGCAACACGTCAAAGCGCTCATGCCGCAAGCGCCAAAGGGCGATCAGGGAAAAGGGCAGCAGGAACAACTCGCGCAGCAGAATGATCCAGCGCAAGCGTCGATAATAGCCATAACGGGTGTTGTCGAACTGACTCAACCCCTTGACCGCCCTGACATCCATTCCCGCCTGGATAAAAGCCTGGCAGACGGTACCGGAGGGGCTTAACACCGTGCCCTGCACACCGTAGGCGCGCAGACACCCGAACAGCTCGATCAGACTCTTGGATGCGCCACCGAATGCCGCTGCCGGGTGGAGGAACAAGACTCGCACCCGAACTACCTCTGGCCTGAAACGAGGCGAAGTGATTGAACAACCCGGCCAGCGGCCTGACCGTCACCGTAAGGCTCGCCATCTGCCGTGCCCGGCAGGTAATCCTGTTCAAATGCGCTGAAAAAATCGTCGTTCAGTGGCGAAGCAAGGCGGTTCCAGCCCATATCGATCAGTTCCAGCCACTCAGTCTCATCTCTCAACGTGAGGCAGGGCACCCGATGAAAATACGCCTCTTTTTGCACACCACCGGAGTCAGTGACGATCAGCGCGGCATGCTTCTCAAGCATGACCATGTCGATATACCCAAGCGGTTCCACTATCAGGATGTTCTCGGGCATGACTATCCCTTGATCAGCGAGGCGATTGCGGGTCCGCGGATGCAAGGGCAGGACGACTTTCAGCGGGGACCGGGACAAGCCATCAAAGATGCGCTGCAGACGCAGTGGATCGTCGGTATTTTCCTGCCGATGCACGGTCGCCAACCAATACGCTTTTGGGGCCAGTGACAACGTCTGAAGAATCTTGCTGGTCTCGTCGGCTCTTGCCCCAAAGTACAAGGCTGCATCAAACATCACGTCACCCACGTTGATGACGTGCGAACCGGTGATACCTTCCTGCGCCAGGTTCTGGATACCCTGCTGATTAGGGGTCAAGAGCAAATCGCTGAGGTGATCAGTCAACTTGCGGTTGATTTCTTCAGGCATGGCCCGGTTGAAGGAACGAAGCCCCGCCTCGACATGAACAATGGGGACGTGCAACTTGGCGGCCGCCAGCGCGCCGGCCAGGGTGGAGTCCGTGTCCCCGTAGACCAGCACCGCATCCGGACACTCCTTGATCAGCACAGCCTCAATGGCTTCAATCATGCGCCCGGTGTTCTGCCCGTGACTCCCGCCTCCCACCCCGAGGCTGTAGGCCGGTTTAGGGATCTCCAGTTCTTGAAAAAAAACATCCGACATATTTGCGTCGAAATGCTGTCCGGTATGGATCATGATTTCGACGCAGTCGCCTTGCTCAACCATTGCACGGGAGACAGTAGCGGCCTTGATGAACTGAGGGCGAGCACCGACGACGGTAACAATTTTCATAAATTCACTCATAAATGACGGTGTTCAGAGCAGCCGTGTGATTTCCGAGAGCAGAACCTTTCCATCATGCTCGTAATTGAGTTCACTGGCCGCGCGATGCGACGCTTGCTTGAATTCAGCGATATCTTCAGCGCTGAGCGCATTCATGGAGGCGGCCAGCGCTTGGGCGGTAAAAGAGTCAGCAACCACACCACAGCGATACTTGTTCAGCAGCGTAGCCATTTCAGTCGAAGGGCCGATGGCAACCCCGAGACGGGCCTGCACAAACTCAAAGAACTTGTTGGGCAACGCATGCTCATGGTTGAAGTTGACCGGTGGGAGCAGATAGACGCCCATGTCATATCCATTGAGCGCCTGGCATATCTGCGGCATCGGTACGGGCTCGATAAACCTGATCCGCGCGTCTGCGCTGGCAGCCTGGCGCAGCTCCTTCATGTAAGCCGCATCCGACTCCATCAGCATGAAATCCAGACTGAAGCGCTGATCCAGGTACTGCATCATCTCGATCATGACGCCCAGGTGACGAGACCGAATGGCGGCGCCATGGTGGATCAGACGAACCTGGTGTTCATTGACAGGCGATGGCGCCAGTTTCTGATCGAGTGGCGCGTTATGAACAACCACCGGTTGAACCCCATAGACACGCCCATACTCGTCGGCAATGCCCTGGCACACGGTAACCATGCCCGCGGCCAACGGCAGGTAGCGTTGGCAAAGCGTGTGGTTGTAACGACCGAACAGCAACCGCCACGCCCATTTATCGTCGAATTCCCGAGGCGAGTACTCGTGCGCATCCACCAGCACTGGCGTAGCACCCGCCAACTTCAACGCCAACGGCGCACTGGACAGATCATTGGCAATGATAAGGTCAAAACTGCTGGCACTGAGCAGTGCCTGGGCGCTGCGGACCTGTTGCTGATTCCAGTAGTAGCTTTCAAACGCACCGGCCAGCAGCTTGGCCGCCCAAAACAGCTTCTTCGGCAGGCTCGCGGGTGATTTCTCAAGGTTTACGAAACGTATATTCGCATCAGCCTTTTGGCCATAACCGGCAACAGTCACCTGGTAATCAGATTCGAGCAGGCGAACCTGACGCATGACCCGAGGATCGCTATGAATAACGGAAAAAGAAATTATCAGTATGCTTTTCAAAGTAAAACCTTGATCCAATATCAAGCAATAAAATGACTGTGCCAGCGACAGAAGTTAATCCAACGCCAGACCTGCCAGGTAAAAGGCTTTTTGCCCGCCATGATCAACTCAAACTCACGTAACGCCTCTGCCTGGTCGAAAAACGGCAACTGCAGATCAACTCGCAGCCAGCTGCGAATCGTATCCACCATCGATGTCAACCAAACCTGTTCAGGAGTGGCAAAGCCGATCTTGTCGCGGCGATCCAGGACGTCATCGGGCACGATACCGCGCATGGCGGCACGAAACACGGACTTCGTCTCGCCCTTCGGCGAGATCAGGTAGGACTCTGGCAACGACAGCAACAGATTCACCATATCCAGCGTCAGGAAAGGTACCCGGCTTTCAACCGAGAAACGCATCGAGTTGCGGTCGCCATGACGCAGCAAAGCGGGCAATCCACGGCGCGTCAACGAGAGTGCCAGCTCGGCAACCACACGGCGACCCGACTCGGTCACGTCAGAGCGCTGCAGCGGAAAACGCTGAACAATGCCGCGCTCGGCAAGCGGCTCACTTTTGATCCAGGCGGGCAATGCGTTCATGCCATTCAATGAGCGCAGCACCTGGTTCAACGTGCCCTGGGTCATTTCAGCGACGCATCGCTTGGCCCCGCCCATCCGGCTGCGACCTGGCCACTTGGACCACTCATCAAGAAAACTCCAGGCTTCGCCCAGTTTTCCCTTCTCGATCAGACTTCGCAGGCGCTGACCTGGATAACCGCTATAACCGGCCATCATCTCATCAGCGCCCTGACCGTCCAGCGTGACGGTAACGCCCTGCTCTTTCGCCAGCTGAAACACCCGATACTGGGCGTAAATACTGGTGCTACCGAAAGGCTCGCCCTGAGCCAGGATCATGGAATCGAGGTCGCGCGCGAGTTCATCGGCGCTGACCACCATTTTATGGGGGACCGCGCCCACATGTTCATTGACTCGATCAACCCACACCTCTTCGCTTACATCACTGCCCCGCGCAATGTAGCTGAAGGTATTGATCGGCACGTCTGGCTCGACATGACGCATGGCACACACAACAGCAGAGGAGTCGATGCCGCCGGACAACGCCGCGCCGACCGCGACATCACTGCGCAGGTGCAAGCGGATGCTTTGTAGAAAGGTTTCTCGGACACGCTCCGTGGCATCCGCGAAGCTCAGGTCGCTGCGCTCTTTGATCGAGGGGGCCCACCAACGTAGCGGGTCGCTGAGCGCGCCAGTCTTGAGGTCAACCGTAAGCACATGCCCTGGCAGCAGGTTCAACACCCCCTCAAAAAAGGTGCCGGGACCACTTTCATAATCGCCGTGAACCAGATAATCGTAGGCACGCTGCCAGTCCAGAGTCGCCTTTTCGCGCTTCAACGCTTTGATCGCCGCCACTTCCGAGGCGAACAGGAACGCACCTTGTTCCTGGCTATAAAAGAAGGGTTTGATGCCAAACGCGTCACGCACGCACGTCAGCGTCGCCGCTACCCGGTCAAACACCGCAAAAGCGAACATGCCCGTCAGGCGTGGCAGGCACGCTCTGCCCCACTGCTTCCATGCGGCCAGCAGCACTTCGGTATCAGAGTCGGAAACAAAGGGGTGCCCGAGCGAGCGGAGTTCCTCGCGCAGTTCGCGGTAGTTGTAGATCTCGCCATTGAAAACGATCGATAGCGCCCCCTCAGCGCAATGCATCGGCTGATGCCCAGCCGATGACAGATCAATGATCGACAGGCGCGTATGTCCCAGGCCGACGACGGCGTTTGCCGCCTCGAACAGCTCGTACCCCCGGTCATCCGGCCCCCGTAGGCGCATGGCGTCGAGCGCCCTGGCCAGGCTGTCATCCACCAAGGATGACCGTGTCGGCCACCATCCCCCTGCAATACCGCACATGGCTATCCAATCTCCAGAAACAAGGTTAAGCCTGCCGAATCACACATTAGACCGTCGACCGACACGCTGGCGAACCTGCAGCAACAGCGCACGAATATCTGCAAGTGGCAGCAGGCCACTCGCCACCACGACAATGGACAGTGCAATCAACAGCAACGATTTCAACATCAGGGTCAGCGGCAAATAGAGATCCCATTGATCCAGCTGCGCGCTCACCCAGGCACAAATAATGAAGGCCACCACGCCAGACGCGCAGGCACGCCAGTTATAGGGAATCCGATAGAGGCGCTGACTGACCAACAGCCAGGCCACAAAGAACACCAGCGCGGCCAGAAGTGTCGCCGTTGCAGCCCCGTAAACGCCCCACAACGGCACCAGCAGCCAGTTGGCCCCGGCACTGACCGCCGCTGACAGCAGCGTTACCCACAGCTGCCAGATGGTTTTTTTCTGGATGGCGATGCCCGGCGCAAAAATATACATCTGAGACAGAAGCAACGCGGGGGCGAGGAAGGCAACCAGCGAGGCGCCTCCGAGATAATCCGCGGTTGCGAACACAGTCAAGAGCTCGCGGGCAAACACCGCCAGGAACAGGCAGCCGGCCAGCGCTACAGCAACAAACCAGCTGAATAACCGGGCAATCTGTCCCGGTGTCTCCGGTTCCCGGTAATGCTGGTAGACCAGTGGCGTCAGTGCGGCCTGGATACCGAGCAGCAGCAAGGCGGAAAGGCCCGCGACACGGCTGCCAATACCGAACAGGCCGACGTCCTGCAGTGAGCCAAAATGCATCAGCGCAACGCGGTTGATATACAGGCTGACAAACACCGCCAGGCCGGCCGGAACCAACGGCATGGAGAACTTCAGCATCGCCGCGAGCCTTTCAACATCGAAGGAAAAGCCGAATGTGGTGCGTAGAAGCCAAAGACAGATCAGTGTTGAGCACAACGCGGCCAGTAGCTGGCCAAGCATCACCCCTTCCAACCCCTTGCCAAGCAGCAGACAGAACACCACGGCAAAAGCCAATGTCATCAATGCATAGCCGAAACTGACCATGGCATAAGCCTTGCTGCGCAGCTCCCAGCGAAACTGGTTGAGCAGCAAATAGTAAATGCCATTGATGGTGATAAAACCCAGGCCAAGGCGAAAGGTGTCGAGGTACGCCGCGTCGCCGAGCACCAACAGGTTCAGGCGCGACGAAGCCAACAGGCCCGCCAGCAGAAACACACTGTACATGCCCAGCGTGAACCAAAAGGTCGTGCTGGCCAGCGTGCGCCTTTCGGAGGGTTCCTTTATGTCTCCCCAGTAACGCGCCAACCCCTGCGACACTTCCAGCGCAACGGTTAGATTCACCAGCGCGCCCAGGGTGATGAGCAAGTCAAAAGCCCCGTAATCGCCGGTCGAGAGTACCCGTGTGTAGAGTGGCAGCAGAAAGATAGCCAACCCTCGGGACAGGACGGAGGCCAGACCGTAGATCAGGCTGTCACGCAAAATCGCCTTAAGCATTGGGGACTTGATCCTCGCCCTTGACCAACGCCAGAAGCGCGCGCTCCAGGACTGGTTTATCCCCCACTGCCAAAGCGCTGACACCCAACTGATCGACTACGCCATTTACCAGAAAACGCACATGAGAATCGGGGGCGCAACACCCGCCGACGTAGTCAATGTTCGCAGGGTCAAACCACCATTCTGCGCGAGGAACGCCCTCAAGAAGATCCAGGTAACGCCTGGCAACGACCGCACACGACCAGCGCTCTTCAACGAAAAGCTGCGCACGCCGGCCCAACGCCATCCTGTACTCGGGATCGCAAACCAGCTTCTCTATAGCGGATTCCAGATCCTGCGGTAGCACGTACAAGCTGGGTGGCACGTCTTCGGCCTGGATATAACGGGAGACATGCTCGGCCATGTAGCCTGCGATGACACAAGGTTTACCAAAACGAGCCGCCTCGGAACCAAAAACGGCAAGCGGGATGTCCGAATACAGTTGATCCACAACGAAATCACAATGGGCCAACTGCTTGAGTACTTCCTGATTACTGACACCCTGGAGCTTGATGAACTCGATCGGATGCCCCCGGGCGATCAACCCATCGATAACCTCACCTATCCTCTGGCTGCCTTTGGCCAGGGGACTTGAGGGACTGTGCAAAATCGTCACTTTTCCCGCTGCGGGCTTTGCATCAATACCACCAGGCGCATCAAAGGCAGCCGGCACGCCCATAGAGAACCAGTTTATAAAGGGTTGCTCATGGAAATGGGAACTGCTCGGCGAACTGACAATGAAGTCAGCGTAACGCTCATGCAGGGCGATACGCTTTTTCAGGGTTTTGACCACCCGTCCCAATTTATGAAAATCAGGCGACTCTGGCACACAGGGATAAACAGACCCATCCAGATAAGGGGGACGGAAGTCACTGCCCACGTTAATGAACACCACTTTCTTCCTGAACGCCTTGAGCAAAAACAGTTCGAGATGAGAGTCCGTTAACGTACGACCGTAGAGGAAAATATAAGCGTCGTAGCAAAAAACCGACCCTAGAAAAACCAGCCAGCTCCAGGCTTTGTGCAGCAGTACGTAAAAGATCTTGCGCAACAATTGACGTGATTGTGTCGCGGCCCGACGCGCACCGATTGCCTGCCAGGCACGGATCAGCCACGAGTCACGCGCCCCGCCGTAGGAAAAGATATGCCTGCTCTCCAACACCAGGTCAGCCGAGATGCCATTTTCGGCAAAGCCCTTGGCCAGACCTTTGGCAACACCGGCGATTTCTACCGGGCCGATCAAAACCCTCATACCACCTCCGGGATGAGACTTGAGCAGGAGAGCATCGTAATCATCGGCTGCGAATCAACTTGGCCGGAACACCAGCGACGACAGAGTATTCAGGGAAGGTCTTGGTCAAGACGGCACCTGCTCCCACCTTGCTGCCCTTGCTGACGGTTACGCCGTTCATGATGATTGCGCCAATACCAATGTTTACATCGTCTTCAATGACAACCTTGGCAAAGCTCAAGCTCTGAAACATGATAGGTACGTCACGCCCGCTATCTTCGTGGTACGCCGCATGGATTTTCACCCCTGGGCCTATACCCACGCAGTCACCGATTTCAATGCCGCCGGCACCATGCAGAAAACAGCCTTGGCCAATCCACACATTGTTTCCTAGAACAATCTTGTCCTTGTAATAACCTTTCAAGATCGTGTCGTGACCGATGTAGACATTATCCCCAAGCTCGATATTTTCCGGGTGAAAGACCCGGACGCCATCTTCAATAATGACATTCGTCCCTACACGCGCAAACTTGCTCAGGTCAGGAGTACCTGGCCCTTCTGATCGATATGCTTTCATTGCCCACCTCGAATACTGTCGATTAAACGACCCAGTCCGGACTCCAGGGAAATAGCACCCCGTCCTTTGCAATACATACTGGATTTAGCACCGTCTACATGATTGAAAACAGGCTCAATATTTAGAATCCGCCCCGCGAGCAGCGCAATCTCCTGAATACTGACGATCTCGCTTCCACCCAACACATGCACGCCCTCGACTCGCCCTAGCGTCATTGCACAGAGCTGATCGCACAGGTCATCAATATGTTGCGGGTTGATGAGCGGGCACGAAGCATGAATCGAAATATCAATCGGCTCGCGGTTCAGGATGCGCTGGATCAACCTTGGCATCAGGCGCTCCCGGGACTGACCTTCACCGTAGGGGTAATACAAACGCGCAACTGCAGATGGCCCTCGATAATGCAGGCGGACGACCTCGTCCCCGAGGTACTTGCTTAAAGCATAATCACCCACAGGGGCTGCCGGACTATCGAACACCGCCGGGCCATCCGAATAGCCGTATACAGCGCCACTGGATACATTGAGCAAATAAGGGGGTGTTGCGCGCGCCTGCAACATCGCACACAGGTTAATGATCCCCTGTACGTTTACGGTGAACAGCTTTTCTCGATCCGCCCCCACATAAGCGGCGCAGTTGATCACCGCATCGTGATCCTCAAGGCAGCCAAATGACTCCGGAATGACAAGATCAATATCGCTGCGACCGTAGGCTCGAACCTGATGCCCCTCGGCAGTCAGTCTAGAGACCAGGTGACCGCCGACAAATCCGTTTGCGCCTACGATTCCAACATTCATATTTAACACCTGATAAAACCAGACCAGCCAATACCGTGTTTCTGTACCGTCCAGGTTGCCCGCTGAAACTGACACGCCTACGACTAATTTCAAACCCGGTATTGGCTCACCCAGACGTTACATACGCTAGAACCAATTCAGGCTTGAATACGCATGAGGGGCAAGATAAATCAGCATCCGCCAACCTGAATCAAGGCTTACACCCTATTAGTCGATGCGCTGTTTGTACCAGGCCAGGGTGTCCGCCAGGCCTTTATCGAACGGCGTCAGAGAGTACTGGATAAGGCCCTTTACCTTTTCGTTACTGGCATTGTGGCAAAGCACATCCGAATGGCGTCCCGGTTTGCGCAGGATCTCACCGCTATAGTCGAAAGCTTTGCAGATACGCTCAATCAGCTCCGTGATGGAAATCTGATTGTCGGTGGAAATGTTGACGGTCTCACCCGACGGCAGCACGGAGTACAGCTTCACAACGGCATCTACCGTGTCCTGCACATAGATGAAATCGCGGCTCTGAGTACCCTCGCCATGAATCTCAGGCGTACCGCCTTTCAGCAAGCGCATGGCGGTAATCGGGATCACACCGGCGAGCATGCCCTTGTAGTTCTGGCGTGGCCCGTAGTTGTTGAACGGCCTCACGATGAAGGCATCCAGCTCAAACATCCGTACATAGCTTTCCACTGCCAGGTCGGCAGCAGCTTTACCCGCAGCATACGTGGTGGTTGGATTGCGTGGATGAGCTTCGTCCATCGGCTCGTAAACAGCAGAGCCGTAAACTTCCGAAGTGGAGAAATGACACAGCGTCTTGAACAGGCCCCGGCGCTGCAGCTCCAACAGGTTAAGCGTCACGCGCACGTTGGTATCGAAAGCGTTGGCCGGGTTCAGGAACGAATAATTCAGCGCCTTGGTCGCGCAATTGAAGACGATATCAATTGAATGATTGGTAAAGATGTATTCCAGACTGGTGTTGAATTCCGCATCGTCGCGATAAAAGGTGACTTTGCCAGTCGCGAGAGCCTCCTCCAGATTGTCTTCCGAGCCGACAAACAGATTGTCGATCACGACAACATGCGCTGCGCCTTCGACCAGCAGCTTGTCCACAAGGTGACTGCCAATAAAGCCAGCACCACCGGTGACAAGGATCGTCTTGCCCCGCACATCATCCCGAATAGTCATGCTTGCACCGCCGCTTGAATCACTGCACAAATTTTCATTGCCTCAACACCTGCATCGACACCCGGCACGCTGACCGAGGATGGCTGCCGGCAGCTCGCCATGAAGGCTTGCAGCTCGGACAACAGGGCTTCCTGAGGAGGCACCGCAACTGCCTCTTGAATCGCAGAGATGGTGTAGGGCAATACGCCGCCCTGCTGGGTCTCAGACTGACGGTTGATGATGATTTCCTTACGCAACAGATCGCAGTCGACAAACATGTCGGTGCAAGTAGCCTCGATCTGGCGCTTCTTCTTGTCGGTTACGCGACTCGCCTGAATTCTTGAGAAGCGGCCGTTTTCATGGGTAATCAACGCTGAGGCGAAATCGATCATGCTCCCGTGCGCGAAACCGTGAGCAGCCACGGACTTTGCCGGGCCGTTGAGGTACAGCGCCAGGTCAATGTCGTGAATCATCAGGTCGGTGACGACATCAACATCGGTGATACGCGAGCTCACTTTGTTGGTCCGCGTGAAGTCGATACTGATGATCTGCTCGCTTTTTTCCAGGACCACCTTCAGCGCCTGCACTGCTGGGTTGAAGCGCTCGATGAAGCCGACCTGGATATTCAGGTTGTTGTCCTTGGCGAAAGCTGCGACTTCATCGCACTCCTCCAAGGTCGCAGCAAGGGGCTTTTCGACGAAGATATTCTTCACCTGAGCGGCTACCAGGCGGATGTAATCGGCGTGGGTCACGGTCGGGGTACAAATCACCACCGCGTCGACGTTTGCGAGCAACGGGGTTGGGTCAACCACCCCGGGTATGCCGTGCGCTTCGCCAGCACGAGCTGCCACGGCAGCGTTCGCATCGGCGACAAAGGCCAGTTCCACGCCTTTGAGCAGGGACAGCACGCGCAAGTGATTGCGCCCCATATTCCCCAGGCCAATCAGGCCTACCTTGAGCACTTCTTCAAACATATCTCAAACGTCTCCGGAAACTCGATTGCCTTCCCTGTCGATCTTGGCGACCGCACGAGCAGGATTCCCCATGACCAGGGTATAAGGTGCAACATCCTTGGTGACGACACTCCCGGCGGCGACCATGGCGTACTCACCAATGGTAATCCCGCAGACGATGGTCGCATTGGCACCGATGCTGGCACCGTTATGCACGAAGGTCGGTGTGATGGACCAATCGGCGTTGAATGCGCGTGGCACTTTGTCGTTGGTGAAACAAGCATTGGGGCCAACAAAGACATCGTCACCGATCTCTACGCCGTTATAGACCGAGACGCTGTTCTGGATCTTGCAGCGATCGCCGATTTTCACCGCGTGATCGACATAGACATCCTTGGACAGGATGCACCCTGCTCCGATCACCACATCTTCGCGGATCTGTACGTTGATCCAGACCTTGGTGCCCTGGCCAATACTGGCTTTGTCCGAGACGTTCGCGGTCGGATGGATGTAGACATCATTTGCCATGATCGCCTCCGGCCAGCGTTGCACGGACCACGGACGCCACGCGTTGCAGCTCCTCATCGGTCATGTACGGGAACAGCGGCAAGTTAAGCACCGATGCACACAGTCGCTCGCCGACCTGGCCGCCGAAGTGCCCTTTGATATAGGCGGCGGCGCCTGGCTGGCTGGACATGACGCCAGGGTAGATGTTTGCAAAACCGATCTCGGCCGCCTTGAGTGCAGACTCCAGGGCGAGCTTGGTATCCGCGTCAGGCACCAGGCAGACATTGCAGTAACCATTTTCTGTGTATGCGGCCGGGGCCGACATCAGCTCGATGCCAGTCGAAGGCAGAGCGTCTCGGTAAAAGGCGACCGCCTTGCGACGGGACGCAAGGCGTTCCTCGATATGCCCGATGGACAAATTGAGGAACGCCGCCTGCAGCGAATCCAGGCGCGAATTCCAGCCCACGTCGCCGTACCCGTAATGAGCCGTGCGCCCGTGATTACCGAGACGTCGAACCTTGTCGGCAAGCGCCGCGTCATCGGTAAACACTGCACCGCCGTCGCCCGCACCACCAAGAACCTTGGCTGGGTAGAAGGAGGTAGTGGAAATGAACGCCCCCTTGCAGATCGGCTCACCCGCGAATTCAGCACCGTACGATTGAGCACCGTCCTCGATCAGGCATACAGCGTGTTTTTTGCACAGATCACGCAGATCCTGCAGGCGCGCACTGCCCCAGCCATACAGGTGGGCAATGATCGCAGCCTTGGGCGATGCCTCGCGAATGGCCTGCTCGAACGCAGCAAAATCGACGCCTCCATCAGTGATGTCAGCATCAATGGTGACTGGTTTTGCGCCTACATTGACGACCGCTTCGAAGGTCGCCCAGAAGGTCACATTCGGAACCAGTACCACGTCCCCCTCCCCCACGCCCACTGCACGCAGGGCCAGCTGAAGAGCATCCGTGCCGTTTGCACAGCTCACGGCATGAGCCACCTGCAAATCCGACTGCAAGCGTGACTCCAGGGCAGCGACTTCAGCACCACCGATGAACTGTGCGTTGATGGTCATCGCGTGGAATTTTTCCATCAGCGCGGCGTGGAACCCAGGCTCAAAGCGCTTGAGATCAATGAAGGGAACGTTAATTTTCAATCTCCTTAGATAAGCCCAAAAATGGCCGCCACTTTATCAGCAATCCGGGCCAATCTCATAACTAGTGTCACCCCCTCCAGGTGCCGTTTACCGACAATTTACGCCTGGAGGAATTTAAGCTAAAAACTTTTAAAATCAATAAGATATGTAATCCAGCAGTATCAGGGTAAGCCCACCCCTGACAGTCAAGCCCGACCACCGGAACTCACTCCCCCAGGCTATTGCCCAACGCCTGGACAATGGACTGCGTTGCCGCCTCATCGAGATAGGGATGCATTGGCAAACTCATGACCCGCGAGGCGGCTGCATCACCAACTGGTAGCTCGGCGCTATCATCCTTCACGGCCGGCTGGCGGTTGAGAGGGATCGGATAATGCACCGCAGTGGGTACGCCGAACGCCTTCAGTTGATCCTGGACCTTGTCCCGCGCATCGACCTGAACGGTGAACTGCGCCCAGGCACTGGTGTTGAATGTCTCTACAAAGGGCGCAGTAATGCCGACCTCTGCGAGCAGCTGGCTGTAGCGTTCAGCGACCTTTTGCCGCAACGCCAACTCTTCGGCGAATATTTCCAACTTGGGCAAGAGGATGGCCGCCTGCAGCGTATCCAGACGACTGTTCACCCCAACACGCACGTGATGGTAACGGCGATCCTGGCCATGGCGGGCGATTTGCCGCATGACAACAGCCAACTGATCGTCGTTGGTAAAGAGCGCACCGCCGTCACCATAGCAACCCAGTGGTTTGCTCGGGAAAAAGCTCGTGCTCCCAATGGTTGTCAGATTGCAGGATCGGCGCCCTTTGTAGGTTGCACCAAAACTCTGCGCTGCATCCTCGATCACCGGGAGGCCGTGTTGGGCCGCGATGGCATTGATCGGGTCGAAATCCGCACACTGACCGTACAGAGAAACCGGAATAATCGCTTTGGTACGCGGTGTAATTGCCGCCTCCAGCAACGCCGGATCTAGGTTGTAGGTGCGCGGGTCAACGTCGACATAGACAGGCTTGGCGCCCAGCAGCGCAACGGTTTCTGCAGTAGCGATGTAGGTGAAGCCCGGTGTGATCACTTCATCGCCAGGGCCTACGCCCAAGGCCATCAGGGCAATCTGCAAGGCATCGGTGCCATTAGCACAGGTGATGCAATGCTTGGCACCAACAAATGCGGCAAGGCGCTCTTCGAGCTCCGCGACTTCCGGGCCAAGGATGTATTGGCCATGCGCCAGGACACGCTGGATACCGGCGTCGATCCTGTCTTTGATCCTGGCTTGCTGGATCTTGAGGTCAATAAACTCGATCATTGCCCGGCCTCCTTGACCAGCGTTTTACCGCTCAGTAGGTAGCGAGCACCGCTGTGCTCGCAGATCGCAACCCCATCGCCTTCCAGCGGCAGGTCCAATTGCTCGCCGAACTCACTCATCCAGCCGATTTGCCGAGCGGGCACGCCCACCATCAAGGCATAGGCGGGTACCGGCTTGTTGATCACCGCGCCGGCGCCAACGAAAGCATACTCACCGATGGTGACACCACAGACGATCGTGCAGTTGGCGCCCAGGGTGGCGCCTTTTCTGACAAGGGTGTCGCGATACTCGCTCTTGCGTTCGATCAGAGAGCGCGGGTTGTAGACATTCGTAAACACCATGCTCGGTCCACAGAACACACCTTCTTCCAACGTCACGTTGTCGTAGACCGAAACGTTGTTCTGGATCTTGCAGTTGTCCCCGATAAGCACCTTGTTACCAACAAAGACGTTCTGCCCGAGGGACACGCCCCTGCCAATACGTGCGCCACTGCAAACGTGCACGAAATGCCACACCCGCGAGTCGTCACCGATCTGCGCGCCTTCATCGACAATTGCGGAAGGGTGAACTTGATAATTCATGCCTGCCTCAGCGACTCAGGGTTGCAAGAAAAGGGTGGCCCTCGCCGTTCTGCGGCGTAACGATGGCGGACGAACGAATGGTATTTACGGTTTCGACGCAGTGACGCGCGTCTTCGATGCCATAGCCACGGCCGGCGAGGATTTCCCGGTAGCTGGTGGTATGCAGGTCGGTAAAGCCTTCGGAAAATTCCATCTCATCGCCATCAACCGTGATGGAGCGATAGGTTGGCTTTTTGCCCTTGACAGAATCCGGCAAGTCATCGGCATCAATGGACAGGAACCAGCGCACACGGGCGTTCTCGTATTCAAGGTAGCCAGCTGCTTTGTAATCATTGGCAAAGTGCACAACGTTACGCTGCAACTTGCCAAAGATGAAATGCAGCATGTCGTAGAAGTGCACGCCGATATTGGTCGCGATGCCGTACGACTTGCGCGGATCACCCTTCCAGCTCTCCATGTACCACTTGCCACGCGAAGTGATATAGGTGAGTTCTACATCGTACTTGCCGTCGCGAGACTCACGGGCAACCTTCTCTTTCAGGTCGAGAATTGCCTGGTGATGACGCAGTTGCAGGATGTTGTAAACGCGCTTGCCCGTCTCGCGCTCGACCAAGGCCAATTCGTCGAGAATTTCAGGCGTGGGAACCAGCGGCTTCTCGCAAATCACATCGCAGCCAAGGCGCAAGCCGGCCGCGATATGCGAGTGATGCAGATAATTGGGCGAGCAGACTGCGACGTAATCCAAGGCGGTGGCCGGATCGCGCTTGAGCTGCCAGGCGTGCTCATTGAAACGCTCGAACTGGGTAAAAAACTCGCTCTGCGGAGACAGGCTGTCAATGATCCCCACGGAATCATTGATGTCATAGGCCGACACCAACTCGTTACCGGTGTCTTTGATTGCGCGCATATGCCGAGGGGCGATGTAACCGGCAGCGCCGATAAGGGCGAAACGTTTCAAAGGGAACACTCCAGCAATCAGGCTTTGATGATATGGGCTTCAGGGGTGCGGTACTTGCCGCGACTATCGATCACCAATCGTGCGTGCTGGCGAATCAGCTCATAATCGAATTTGTCGTGATCAGTCGCCAGGACAATGGCGTCGAAGCCCGCAATGTTTTCTGCGGTCAGCGCCTCGCTGGACAAGTCGAAGTGGTGCTCGCGCATCTTCGGGAACACCGGAACGTGCGGGTCACTGTAAGCCACGATACAACCCTTGGCTTCCAGCAACTCCATGATTTCCACGGAGGGGGACTCACGCATATCGTCCACGTTTTTCTTGTACGCGATACCAAGCACCAACACTTTGCTGCCTTTCAACGGCTTGCTGTTGTTATTGAGGCCGTCCATCAGCTTACTGACTACGTACTCGGGCATGGCTTGGTTGACTTCGCCGGAGAGCTCGATGAAACGCGTGTGCAGGCCATACTCGCGGGCCTTCCAGGTCAGGTAGAACGGATCGATGGGGATGCAGTGCCCACCGAGACCTGGACCAGGGTAGTAAGGCGTGAAGCCGAAAGGCTTGGTTGCCGCTGCGTCGACCACTTCGAAAATATCAATGCCCATCCGATCAGCGACAACTTTCATTTCGTTGACCAGGCCGATATTCACCGCGCGGTGGATATTTTCCAGCAGCTTGGTCATTTCAGCGGCCTTGGTAGAACTCACCGGCACCACTTGGTCAATTGCCTGCTCGTACAGGGCGATGCCGACTTCAAGGCATGCAGGAGTATGCCCACCGATTACTTTCGGAATAGTACGGGTTTCAAAGTTTGGATTACCCGGATCTTCCCGTTCTGGCGAGTAAACCAGGAAGATATTCTCACCCACCTTCAAACCACCACCCTCAACACGCGGAAGCAACTCTTCTTCAGTCGTCCCCGGATAGGTGGTGCTTTCAAGCGAAACAACCTGACCTTCGCGCAAGTAAGGCTTAATGGCTTCCGTGGTATTAATCACGAAGCTCATGTCCGGCTCACGGTACTTGTTCAGGGGAGTTGGAACACACAGTATCAAGGCATCACATTCGCTCACGCGCTCAAATGCGGTGGTAGCCTCAAAACCGCTTTGACGGGCGCTCTGAACTTTTTCAGCAGGAATATGTTCGATATAACTTTGACCAGCATTCAACCGAGAGACTTTAGCCTCATCAATGTCGATGCCCAATACACGAAAGCCAATGGCATTATAACGCAACATCAGGGGCAGACCGACATACCCCAATCCGACAATACCAATTAGGGCTTCTTTGTTCTTAAATCTGTCAACACTTGACTGCTTGATGCCTGACATCAGGTAAAACTCCATTAGCTAATTCTGGAACGATCAACACATCAACTATCCCGGGAATCACAACCCGATGCTGAGGCTCTCTTTTTCATACGCCCCACTCAAAACGCCGCCAATTGGGATTGACCCACCTGCGAGACAGCGTAAGCGCATACGCCTTGGGCAATGTATCAAAGGGCACATTATGCCGTTATTCTCCCGGCATAGCTGTAGCCAAATTGATGATTCCACAACAGCATCGGAGAGAAATACTTGTAATCATGGCGTTACAGCGAGCAAATCCAGGCAACGTATTGACGCTTCCCAACCGTGCCCACCTCTAAAAAGCCTATGATTTTTCTCACAAAAAGCTCATGCAACCCCTGCCTTCCGCTACGAAATGTCGCAGCGGCAAAGCGCCTTCCAGTATAGACCAGGGCAAAATTTCCAACAGGGCTGACGACTCGACACACGACAGGAGGACGCAGACAGGCTTTCAAGAGACTACAAACCCATTACTGAGCCTGACCTCTTAGCAGTTCCGCCCCCACGACTCATTGATGCGGCACAGAGACAAATATTCCACAAACAATTTCGCCAACGCACAACGTCACTTAATGCGAAACCATTGAATTAGATATCCAAACTGCCATAACCCGAAAAGCGTTGCACTCACGGGTCAACACTCAAATAAGAAAAACCTAAAACCCTACCGGCAAGAAAGAGCACATTCATTGAGCATACAAAAAAGACCAATCCAGCCAAATAAAATCCAACTTTCAAAGACCAATAGCTGAAGCCCCCAACACCAGCGTGTTAGCTCTGAATGCGCGCTTTCGCTGCACGCCTTGAACGCAGACGTGTTAACGAGCTGATAACAGGACCGAGACAGCAACCTATCAACAGAGCCAAGACAACATAGACTGCAACTGGAGCTTGAGGCGTCGACCAAGTAAAGAAAACAAGACTTACACGCTGATCATTTTCAAGAGTGAATACAATCACGACGGCGACAACCAAAATGAGCAGCGCGATTTCAACAAATTGCCTGATTTTACTCATCTAATCCTCCAAACTACGATCACAGACTACCTTCATCTTCCTCATCCTCATTCACCCGATCCCGCAACTCCTTGCCCGGCTTGAAATGAGGGACAAACTTACCGTCCAGGCTGACTGACTGCCCAGTCTTAGGATTACGCCCTACCCGCGGAGCACGGTAGTGCAGCGAAAAACTCCCAAACCCGCGAATTTCAATCCGATCGCCGGTCGCCAGGCACTGGGACATCTGCTCAAGCATGGTCTTGATAGCCAGCTCTACATCCTTGGATGAAAGCAGCCCTTGATGGGTGACAATTCGTTCGATCAACTCCGACTTCGTCATATTTTTCCCTTCTTTTTCAAGCAGCTAGGAAAAGCGCTTCGAAGGTTTTAGCATGACTTGATGATTTTGAACAGCCCACACATCAACTTATCTGCCGTTTGAATAACCACCGCCATGAGCGATCAACACACTCAATTGCAGATCACAAGCATGGTACGAGTGACTGCTCCAGCAGGGTTCCAACCGAACAAGTAATCACCCTCTTCGTCTTTGGCGTCGCTGGACCTGGTGATGACCTTATAGCCCCGCATCTTGCATTCGCGGGCGGCGCGCTTCTCGCACTTCTCCCAATTGCCGCCAAGCCCCGAGCAGTCAACCTCAATGCCGCTGACACCGCGCTTGACGTGAGTTTTGGCGCTGGTAGCGGCACAGCCTGCAAGCAATACCACTGCGAGCACTACGATAAGCCTTTTCATTGAAATCCTTAATAACACGGGGTGGCTCTTATCAACACTATAGTCAGCTCTGACACCAAGCCCTAACCCTTGGTTCTTGCGCGTGGATTCAACGAATTTCAGGCATAAAAAAGGGCGACCGAAGTCGCCCTTTTTTTCAGCCTTACAGAACTTAGTTCTGCTTAGCCATTGCTTCGCGCAGCAGGGAGGCCATGGTGGTCTCGCCTGTTGCAGCTTCCGGAGCCGATTTCAGGCTCTGGATTGCTTCTTTCTCTTCCACTTCATCTTTCGACTTGATGGAGAGTTGGATCACGCGGCTCTTGCGATCAACGCTGATGATCTTGGCTTCTACTTCCTGGCCTTCTTTCAGAACGTTGCGCGCGTCTTCAACGCGGTCACGGCTGATTTCGGAGGCTTTCAGAGTCGCTTCGATATCGTCGGCCAGAACGATGATGGCGCCTTTGGCGTCAACTTCTTTCACAGTGCCTTTAACGATGGCGCCTTTGTCGTTCTCTTGAACGTACTCGGAGAACGGATCGCTTTCCAGTTGCTTGATACCCAGGGAGATGCGCTCGCGCTCTGGGTCAACCGACAGGATAACGGTGTCCAGCTCGTCGCCCTTCTTGAAACGACGAACAGCTTCTTCGCCAACTTCGTTCCAGGAGATGTCGGACAGGTGAACCAGGCCGTCGATGCCGCCGTCCAGACCAATGAAGATACCGAAATCGGTGATCGACTTGATGGTGCCGGAGATTTTATCGCCCTTGTTGAACTGGCCAGAGAAATCTTCCCATGGGTTAGATTTGCACTGCTTGATGCCCAGGGAGATACGACGACGCTCTTCGTCGATGTCCAGAACCATAACTTCCACTTCGTCGCCGACTTGTACGACTTTCGAAGGGTGGATGTTTTTGTTGGTCCAGTCCATTTCGGAAACGTGTACCAGGCCTTCCACGCCTTCTTCCAGCTCTGCGAAGCAGCCGTAGTCGGTCAGGTTGGTAACACGCGCGGTTACGCGAGTGCTTTCTGGGTAACGGGCTTTGATAGCAACCCATGGATCTTCACCCAGTTGCTTCAGGCCCAGGGAAACACGGTTGCGCTCGCGATCGTATTTCAGAACCTTGACATCGATCTCGTCGCCAACATTGACGATTTCGGAAGGATGCTTGATACGCTTCCAAGCCATGTCGGTAATGTGCAGCAGGCCATCGACGCCACCCAGATCGACGAATGCGCCGTAATCGGTGAGGTTCTTGACGATACCTTTGACTTGTTGGCCTTCCTGCAGGGATTCCAGCAGAGCTTCACGCTCGGCGGAGTTCTCTGCTTCCAGGACGCTGCGACGGGAAACGACAACGTTGTTGCGCTTCTGGTCGAGCTTGATGACCTTGAATTCGAGTTCTTTGCCTTCCAGGTGCGTGGTGTCGCGCACAGGACGAACGTCGACCAAAGAACCTGGCAGGAACGCACGGATGCCGTTAACGTCGACAGTGAAGCCGCCTTTAACCTTACCGTTGATAACGCCCTTGACCACTTCTTCAGCTGCGAAGGCTGCTTCGAGAACAATCCAGCATTCAGCGCGCTTGGCTTTTTCACGGGACAGCTTGGTTTCACCGAAACCGTCTTCAACCGAGTCCAGAGCAACGTGAACTTCGTCACCGACATTGATTGTCAGATCGCCAGCATCGTTGTAGAACTGTTCCAGCGGGATCAGAGCTTCAGACTTCAGACCAGCGTGAACGGTTACCCAGCGAGCTTGGTAATCGATATCAACGATAACACCGGTGATGATGGAGCCTGCCTGAAGGTTCAGGGTTTTTAGGCTTTCTTCAAAGAGTTCCGCAAAGCTTTCGCTCATTTTAATTCCTGTTGATAAGGGCGAAGAATACGCCCATCTCCACACCCCAGACGGTGTGGGTCAGTTTCAGTTAAAAGAAGCCACCGCAGGACTATGACTGGTCCCCTGCGGCCTTCTTGATCACCCGGCGATATCGCGAATGGCGATTTCACTCAAGATGCGTTCCAGCACCTGCTCGATGGACAACTCCGTGGAGTCCAGCTGTATGGCATCAGCCGCCGGCTTGAGCGGGGCTACTGCGCGCTGGGTATCACGCTCATCGCGTGCACGGATCTCATCTAGCAGACTCGACAGACTAACACCATCGACTTTGCCCTTCAACTGCAAGTAACGGCGGCGAGCCCGTTCCTCGGCGCTGGCGGTCAGGAAAATCTTCAACGGCGCCTCAGGAAACACGACCGTGCCCATATCTCGGCCATCGGCCACCAGGCCCGGTGGCTCCTGGAAAGCGCGCTGACGCTGCAGCAGCGCATCCCGCACAGCCGGCAGCGCGGCAACCTGCGAGGCCCAGGAGCCGACCTGCTCATTACGTAAATCGTCGGTCACATCATCCCCTTCCAGGATGATGCGCTGGGGATGACCTTCCGTCGCGCCGACGAACTGCACATCGAGGTGCGCGGCCAGCAGCTTCAGGGACTCTTCGTTGGTCAGGTCGACGCCGTGGTTACGCGCAGCAAAAGCCAGCAGACGATACAACGCGCCAGAATCCAGCAGGCACCAGCCCAGGCGCTTGGCCAGGATGCCGGCGATAGTGCCTTTGCCCGAGCCGCTTGGCCCGTCGATGGTAATCACCGGTGATTTGATATTCACAATTGAGCCTCTTGGGCAACACGCATGCCGACTTGGGCACACAGTGTAAGAAAGTTCGGAAAAGACGTAGCAACATTGGCGCAGTCATGGATACGAATCGGCGCAACTGCCCGCAGGGAAGCCACACTGAACGCCATGGCAATCCGGTGATCACCATGGGCATGGACTTCACCACCGCCCATCAGGCCACCATCAATGATAATCCCATCGGGGGTCGGTTCACACTTCACTCCCAACGCCAGCAGACCGTCGGCCATGACCTGGATACGGTCAGACTCCTTGACGCGCAACTCCTCAGCGCCACGCAAAATAGTCCGGCCTTCAGCGCAGGCCGCCGCGACGAACAACACCGGAAACTCATCGATGGCCAAGGGCACCAGCGCTTCTGGAATCTCGATACCCTTGAGCGCAGCAGCACGCACACGCAGGTCAGCGACAGGCTCGCCACCGACTACGCGCTGGTTTTCCAGAGTGATATCGGCGCCCATCAGCCGCAGGATATCGATCACCCCGGCACGAGTAGGGTTTATGCCGACATGCTCCAGCAACAGCTCGGAACCCTCGGCAATCGAAGCAGCCACCAGGAAGAATGCCGAAGATGAGATGTCCCCCGGCACTTCAATATGGGTAGCCGTCAGCACATGGCCCGATTCCACCGACGCGGTAGCACCCGCCACCACAACAGGATAACCAAAACCGCGCAACATACGCTCGGTATGGTCGCGGGTCGGCGCAGGCTCGGTCACTGCGGTTTTACCTTCGGCATACAGCCCCGCCAGCAACAGACAGGATTTGACCTGGGCACTGGCCATCGGCAGCGTATAAGCCAGGCCTTTCAGCGTCTGGCCACCACGAATGGTCAGCGGCGGACACCCTTGCGGCCCGGTTTCGATCAACGCCCCCATTTCCCGCAATGGCTTGGCCACGCGATTCATCGGGCGCTTGGACAGGGAAGCATCGCCGGTCAATACGCTGTCAAAACGTTGCGCCGCCAACAAACCCGACAGCAGGCGCATGGATGTACCGGAATTACCCAGGTAGATAGGCCCCGGCGCCGGCTTCAAGCCGTGCAATCCCACACCATGAATGGTCACGCGCCCATGGTGCGGCCCCTCAATCACCACGCCCATGTCACGAAACGCCTGCAAGGTTGCCAGAGCATCTTCGCCCTCCAGGAAACCTTCGACCTCGGTCACACCGTCAGCCAACGAGCCCAGCATGATCGACCGATGGGAGATCGACTTATCCCCCGGCACCCGGATACGCCCGCTCAAGCGGCCGCCCGGACTGGCAATAAAGGTCAACTCATCGGCGCTCACAGCAGATTCCATATAGGCCCGGCGAGCCAGGATCTTGCTGAAATGCTCACGTGCGACCCGCGCACGGGTGAACACGCCCAATAATTGATGGCCATCCCCGGCATCGACTGCGTCGCGCAAGGCGTCGAGGTCACTGCGGAAGGTGTCCAGGGTGCGCAACACCGCTTCGCGATTGGCGAGAAAGATGTCGTGCCACATCACCGGATCGCTGCCGGCAATCCGCGTGAAATCGCGGAAGCCACCGGCGGCGTAACGGAAAATCTCAAGGTTTTCGTTGCGCTTGGCCAAGGAGTCCACCAGGCCGAATGCCAACAAATGCGGCAAATGGCTGGTCGCCGCCAACACTTCGTCGTGGCGCTCGACCTGCATATGCTCCACGTCCGCCCCCAGCTCACGCCAGAGACGATCCACCACGGCCAGCGCGGCTGAATCGGTTTGCTCCAGCGGCGTCAGGATCACTTTATGGCGGCGGAACAGCTGCGCATTGGACGCCTCCACGCCACTCTGCTCGGAACCGGCAATCGGATGGCCGGGCACGAAGCGCGCAGGCATACCGCCAAAAGCCAATTGCGCCGCACGCACCACATTGCCCTTGGCACTGCCGACATCCGTCAGGATCGCTTGCCCCAGGTCCATGCCGGCCAATACCGCCAGCAGTTTCTCCATGGCCAGGATCGGCACCGCGAGCTGAATGACGTCAGCCCCCTGACATGCCAGCGCCAGGTCCGCCTCACAGCGATCCACCACACCCAACTCCACCGCCAGCTTGCGCGATTGCGGGTCCAGGTCCACACCGACCACTTCGCCGCATAGCCCGCTTTCGCGCAGGCCCTTGGCGAAGGAGCCACCGATCAAGCCCAAACCCACCACCACCAGGCGACCGATCATAGGCACAGCAGGTTGCAATGCAGTGACATCAACCACGAGCCAGAACCTTGGCCAGCGCCTCCAGGAAGCGACTGTTTTCAGCCGGCAAGCCGATGGTGATCCGCAGGTGGTTCGGCATGCCGTAGTTGGCCACCGGCCGCACGATCACGCCCTCGCGCAACAGCCCCTGGAACACAGGAGCAGCCACTTGGCCGAGGTCGACACAGATGAAGTTGCCCTTGGATGGAATCCAGTCCAGGCCCAACTCACGGAAACCATCCTGCAACTGCAGCATGCCGTTTGCGTTGATGCGACGACTTTCCTCAAGGTACTCGGCATCCTTCACCGCCGCACAGGCCGCCGTCAAGGCGAGACTGTTGACGTTGAACGGCTGGCGCACGCGGTTCAGTACATCGGCAACCACCGCAGTCGACAGGCCATAGCCCACCCGCAGCGACGCCAGGCCATAGGCCTTGGAGAAAGTGCGCGACACCAGCAGGTTCGGGTAGGCCGCCAGGAAATCCAGGCCGTCCGGCAGGTCGCTGCCTTCGGCGTACTCGATATAGGCTTCGTCCAACACCACCAGTACATGCTCAGGCACGTCTTGCAGGAAGTCGTTGAGCGCTTGCGCATCGAACCAGGTGCCGGTCGGGTTGTTCGGGTTGGCGATAAACACAACGCGGGTCTGGGCATCAATGGCGGCCAGCATGGCCGGCAGGTCGTGGCCCCAGTCCTTGGCGGGAATCACGCGGACGTCGGCACCGACTGCCTGGGTGACGATCGGGTAAACCGCAAACGCGTGCTCGCTGAACACGGCGTTCAGGCCCGGCGCCAGGTAGGCACGGCCGACCAGTTCGAGGATGTCGTTGGAGCCGTTGCCCAGGGTGACCTGGTTCAGCTCGACCCGGCATGTTTCCGCCAGCAGGGACTTGAGGGCGAAGCCATTGCCGTCCGGGTAACGGGTCAGCTCGGCCAACTCTTCACGAATCGCCGCCAATACCTTGGAGCTTGGACCCAGTGGATTCTCGTTACTCGCCAGCTTGACGATCTTGGAAGGATCCAGGTTCAACTCACGCGCCAGCTCGTCCACAGGCTTACCCGGAACGTAAGGCGACAGTTGTTGCACGCCCGGCTGAGCCAGGGCGAGGAAGTTGCCACTCATGTTAAAGCCTCACAAAACCGCTTTCGGGTAAGAGCCCAGCACCTTGAGTGCCACGG
Organism: Pseudomonas sp. MIACH; assembly: GCF_001269925.1. Taxonomy (GTDB): domain Bacteria; phylum Pseudomonadota; class Gammaproteobacteria; order Pseudomonadales; family Pseudomonadaceae; genus Aquipseudomonas. The sequence goes on along the minus strand of NZ_LHVO01000031.1, from coordinate 58,337 downwards.
CTTCCTGACTGATCTTCTCCAGCACGCCTTTGACCAGCGGATCGCGGTGGTGGCCGATGAAGTCGATAAAGAACACGTAGGTCCATTTACCGCTGCGCGAAGGACGAGTCTCGATGCGCGTCAGGTCAATCCCGTTATCGTGGAACGGCACCAGCAGCTCATGCAGTGCGCCGGGCTTGTTACTCATGGAGACGATGATCGAAGTCTTGTCGTCGCCGGTCGGCGGCACTTCCTGGCTGCCGATCATCAGGAAGCGCGTGGAGTTGTCCGGGCGATCCTCGATTTTCTCGGCCAGGCGCGTCAGACCATACAGGCCAGCGGCCATATCACCGGCGATCGCCGCCGAATTCCACTCACCCTTGACCCGCTTGGCCGCTTCGGCGTTGCTGGACACCGCCACGCGCTCGACATTCGGGTAATGGGCGTCCAGCCACTTGCGGCACTGGGCCAGGGACTGGGCATGGGAATAGATGCGGCTGATGCTATCGGTCTTGGTACTCTCGCCCACCAGCAGGTGATGGTGGATGCGCAGCTCGACTTCGCCGCAGATCACCATGTCGTGCTCAAGGAAGCTGTCCAGCGTGTGGTTGACCGCGCCTTCGGTGGAGTTTTCCACCGGCACCACGCCAAAATTCACCGCGCCGGCCGCCACCTCACGAAACACCTCGTCGATGGCCGCCATTGGCTTGCTGATCACCGCGTGGCCGAAGTGCTTCATGGCCGCCGCCTGGGTGAAGGTGCCTTCCGGGCCGAGATACGCCACTTTCAGCGGCTGCTCCAGCGCCAGGCACGACGACATGATTTCACGGAACAACCGCGCCATCTCTTCGTTGCCCAATGGGCCCTTGTTGCGCTCCATGACGCGCTTGAGCACCTGGGCTTCACGCTCCGGCCGGTAGAACACCGGCACTTCGCCTTCCGCCAGGGACGCCATCTTCACCCGGGCCACTTCTTGGGCACAGCGCGCACGCTCACTGATCAGCTCCAGGACTTTCTCGTCCAGGCTGTCAATGCGTACACGCAGGGCCTTGAGTTCTTGTTCAGACATTAGCCGTGTTCCTTTTCGAACTCTGCCATGTAGGCAACCAGCGCGTTGATCGCGTGGATGTCGACAGCGTTGTAGATGGAGGCGCGCATGCCACCCACCGAACGGTGGCCCTTGAGGTTCAACAGGCCGCGCGCGTCGGCACCGGCGAGGAATGGCTTGTCCAGGCGGTCGTCAGCCAGACGGAACGGCACGTTCATCCACGAGCGGTCGGTCAGGTTGATCGGGTTGCTGTACAGGCCGCTGGCGTCGATGAAGTCGTACAGGGTGCGCTTCTTCTCTTCGTTGAGCTTGCCCATGGCAGCCACACCGCCCTGCTCTTTCAGCCACTCGAACACCAGGCCCGAGAGGTACCAGGCGAAGGCCGGCGGGGTGTTGTACATCGAGCCGTTGTCGGCCGCGACCTTGAAGTTGAGCATGGTCGGGCACAGCGAGCGCGCGCGACCCAGCAGGTCTTCACGGACGATGTTGACCAGGATGCCGCTCGGGCCGATGTTCTTCTGCGCCCCGGCGTAGATCATGCCGTAGCGCGATACATCGATAGGCCGCGAGAGAATGTCCGAGGACATGTCGCACACCAGCGGAACATCGCCGACTTCCGGCACCCAGTCGAATTCCAGGCCGCCGATGGTTTCGTTCGCGACGTAGTGCACGTAGGCCGCATCCTTCGACAGCTTCCATTCGTTCTGACCTGGAATGGCGAAGTAGTCGTAGGGCTTGGCGGTGCCGGCCACGTTGACGTGACCGTAGCGCGAGGCCTCTTCAATAGCCTTCTGCCCCCAGATACCGGTGTCGATGTAGTCGGCAGTGCCGTCTTCCGGCAGCAGGTTCAGCGGGATCTGGGCGAACTGCTGGCTCGCACCGCCCTGCAGGAACAGCACTTTGTAATTGGATGGAATATCGAGCAAGTCGCGCAGATCCTGCTCGGCCTTGGTGGCAATGGACACGAACTCATCGCTGCGATGGCTCATTTCCATCACGGAGAGGCCTTTTCCATGCCAGTCGAGGAGTTCACCCTGCGCACGCTGCAGGACTGCTTCAGGAAGCGCCGCGGGACCGGCACAGAAGTTATAGGCTCTCTTGCTCACATCCAATCTCACTCTGATCTGGTGGGGTGGTGCAATAAATCGGGTTTCAATACTTTCAAAGGGGACAAACAACAAGGGGGCGAATCTTCATCCGCCCCCTGTGTGTCCGCTTATTCCTGCGGTTCTTCTTCGTCTGCGGCAGCATCGAGGGTTGGCTCGTCGACGTTGTCATCGCCTGTTGCGATCACCTCGCCTTCAAACTCCTCACCTTCCAGCTCTTCGCCTTCGACTTCCGACGGCTCCTGGACACGCTCCAGGCCGACCAGTTTTTCGTCCTTGGCCAGCTTGATCAAGGTCACACCCTGGGTGTTACGGCCCAGGCTCGACACTTCAGCCACACGGGTACGTACCAGGGTGCCCTGGTCGGAAATCAGCATGATTTCCTCGCCATCGAGCACCTGGACCGCGCCGACCAGACGGCCATTGCGGTCGTTGCTGACCATGGCGATAACGCCTTGGCCGCCACGCTTGTACTCCGGGAACTCGCTGATGGCGGTACGCTTGCCATAGCCACGCTCGGAAGCAGTGAGGATCTGGCTGCCTTCTTCGGGGATCAGCATCGAAATCAGCTTCTGCCCTTCCGGCAGGCGCATGCCGCGCACACCGCGGGCGGTACGGCCCATGGCGCGAACGTCGGATTCCTTGAAGCGTGTCACTTTGCCGCCGTCGGAGAACAGCATGACTTCACGCTCGCCATCGGTAATGGCTGCACTGATCAGTACGTCGCCTTCGTCCAGCTCCAGGGCGATCAGGCCCACGCTGCGTTGGCGACTGAAGGATTCCAGCGGGGTCTTCTTCACGGTGCCTTTGGCGGTGGCCATGAAGATGAAGTGACCTTCGGTGTATTCATCGACTGGCAGCATGGTGGTGATGTATTCATCACTGTCCAGCGGCAGCAGGTTGACCAACGGACGACCACGGGCAGCACGGGAGGCTTCCGGGATTTCGTAGGTCTTGAGCCAGTACACCTTGCCCTTGCTGGAGAACAGCAACAGCGTGGTGTGGCTGTTGGCGACCAGCAGGTGAGCGATGTAGTCCTCATCCTTCACGCCGGTAGCCGATTTACCTTTACCGCCACGACGCTGGGCCTGGTAAGCAGCCAATGGCTGGGTCTTGGCATAGCCACCGTGGGAGATGGTCACCACGCGCTCTTCTTCCGGGATCATGTCACCCAGGGTCAGGTCGAGGCGGGCATCGAGGATTTCGGTACGGCGCACGTCGCCGTATTCGGCGCGGATAACTTCCAGTTCTTCGCGGATCACTTCCATCAGGCGCACGGCGCTGTTGAGGATGCGGATCAGCTCGCCGATCTGGTTGAGGATCTCCTGGTACTCGGCCAGCAGCTTCTCGTGCTCCAGGCCGGTCAGGCGGTGCAGGCGCAGTTCCAGGATAGCCTGGGCCTGTTCCGGCGACAGGAAGTACTTGCCGTCACGCAGACCGTATTGCGGGTCCAGTGTCTCCGGGCGGCACGAGTCGGCGCCGGCACGTTCAACCATCGCCACGACGGCGCTGGATTCCCATGGCATCTTGATCAGCGCTTCCTTGGCTTCCGACGGCGTCGGCGAAGCCTTGATCAGGGCGATGACCGGGTCGATGTTCGACAGCGCCACAGCCTGGCCTTCCAGGATGTGACCGCGCTCGCGGGCCTTACGCAATTCGAACACGGTACGGCGGGTAACGACTTCGCGACGGTGACGTACGAAGGCTTCCAGCAGATCCTTGAGGTTCAGGATGCGCGGACGGCCGTCGATCAGTGCAACCACGTTGATACCAAACACGCTTTGCAGCTGGGTCTGGGCGTAGAGGTTGTTGAGGATCACCTCAGGCACTTCGCCACGACGCAGCTCGATCACCACGCGCATACCGTCTTTGTCGGACTCGTCGCGCAGTTCGGTGATGCCTTCGAGCTTCTTCTCTTTAACCAGCTCGGCGATCTTCTCGATCAGACGCGCCTTGTTCAACTGGTAAGGGAGCTCGGTGATGACGATCTGCTGGCGACCACCGACCTTGTCGATGTCTTCGATCATCGAGCGGGCGCGCATGTAAATGCGGCCGCGACCGGTGCGGTAGGCTTCGATGATGCCGGCGCGACCGTTGATGATCGCGGCGGTCGGGAAGTCCGGACCGGGGATGTATTGCATCAGCTCATCGACGGTCAGCTCAGGGTTGTCGATAAGCGCCAGGCAACCGTCGATGACTTCACCAAGGTTGTGTGGCGGGATGTTGGTGGCCATGCCCACGGCGATACCGCTGGAACCGTTGACCAGCAGGTTGGGGATCCGGGTAGGCATGACAGCCGGGATCATTTCGGTGCCGTCGTAGTTCGGCACCCAGTCCACGGTTTCTTTGTGCAGGTCAGCCAGCAGCTCGTGCGCCAGCTTGGTCATGCGCACTTCGGTGTATCGCATGGCCGCGGCGTTGTCGCCGTCGACCGAACCGAAGTTGCCCTGGCCGTCTACCAACAGGTAGCGCAGGGAAAACGGCTGGGCCATCCGAACGATGGTGTCGTACACCGCAGTGTCGCCGTGAGGGTGATACTTACCGATCACGTCACCGACAACACGGGCAGATTTCTTGTACGGCTTGTTCCAGTCGTTACCCAGCTCGCTCATTGCGAACAGCACACGCCGGTGCACGGGCTTCAAGCCGTCGCGCGCATCAGGCAGTGCCCGACCGACAATTACGCTCATCGCGTAGTCGAGGTAGGACTGTTTCAGCTCGTCTTCGATATTGACCGGGAGGATTTCTTTGGCCAGTTCGCCCATGAGAAGCCTGATTCCTTTTTCGGGTGAAACCTCGTCGCATCCATATGGGACGAACGAAGCTCGCCGCTGCCGGCACAGCGCCTGACAACGACTTACGACAAATCAACGAGTTATGACACGGATCTGCACGTTATGGGCACCCCCTGGGGGCGGCCCTGGAAACCGCCGGATGTTATCACAATCGCCGCCACGCACCTATCCCCCTGATGCGCATGGAGACTAGTAATTTGACGGATGACAGGCTTGAGGGCGACGAGAGGGGCTCAGAGATGGGGTGGTGCTTTTTTTTGAGGGTAGATCTGAGGGTTTTATTGACTTTAAGGGCCAATCGGGGGCAAGCCCCTCCCACAGTTTGACGGTGTTCACCATTCAAGTGTGTGAGGGAGCTTGCCCCGATAGCCATTTCACACCTACCACAGCCCTCAATGCAGCCGCTTACGGCACATCAACTTGGCCAATTTAGCCGTATCCGGCCGCTCAACCACGCCCTTCTCAGTCACGATCACATCGATCAGGTCGGCCGGGGTCACATCGAACACAGGGTTGAACGCACTCACATCGGCGGCAAAGCGTTGGCCGGAGACTTCCAGCAACTCGTCGGCGTCACGCTCTTCCAAGGCAACATCGTCGCCGGTGGCCATCATCAGGTCCAGGGTCGAACTCGACGCCACCACCATGAAACGCACGCCGTGGTGCATGGCGCACACCGCCAATTGATAGGTGCCGATCTTGCCGATCACATCGCCATTGGCGGCAATGCAATCAGCGCCGACGATCACCCAGGTGATGCCCTTGGTCTTGAGGATATGTGCGCCCGCCGAGTCGGCATTCACTGTGACCGGGATACCCTCGCCCGCCAGCTCCCAGGCGGTCAGCCGCGAGCCTTGCAGCCACGGACGGGTTTCATTGGCGTAGACGTGCTCGACCAAGCCTTCCAGGAAGGCGGCGCGAATCACCCCAAGGGCCGTGCCGACACCGCCCGTCGCCAAGGCGCCGGCGTTGCCATGGGTCAAAATCGCCTGGGCGTTGCCCTGATGCTTGCGAATCCGCTCAACGCCCAACTGGGCCATGACGAGGTTGGCTTCCCGGTCGCTTTCATGGATCGCAATCGCTTCGGCCTCCAGCACCGCCAGCGGATCGGCGTGCTTCTTGACGCGGTCCAGGCGATCGCGCATGCGCTTGAGCGCCCAGAACAGGTTCGAGGCGGTCGGACGGGTATCGGCCAGTAGCGCATAGTCCTCTTCCCATGCGGCCTGCCAGTCACCGCCCTCGGCGATACGTTCGCGAGCGGCGAGCACCAGGCCATAGGCCGCGCTGATGCCGATGGCCGGCGCGCCACGCACCACCATGGCGCGAATGGCCGCTGCCACTTCATCCACCGTGGAACAGGCCACCCAGTTTTCCTGGGACGGCAAGGCACGTTGATCGAGCAGGTGCAGCGTGCCATCACGCCAATCGATGGCCTTCACTTTCTCCGCTGCCAACAGTCGATCGCGCATCCCTCACCCCGTACTCATCAACAAAAGCCGCCGATTATAGCGATCCGCCAGCCAGGACGCTCGGGTATACTTCGCGCTTCTTTTATAGCTGCCCAGGAAGAAGCCTGCGATGACCTCCACTGCCGCCCCGCTCGACTTACTGCTACTGCCAACCTGGCTGGTACCTGTCGAACCTGCTGGCGTGGTACTCAAGGACCATGGCGTGGGCATCCGCGATGGGCGGATTGCCTTTATCGGGCCACGGGCTGCGGCGCTGAAGCTTTGCGCCACTGAAGTACGCGAACTGCCGGGCATGCTGCTCAGTCCCGGCCTGATCAACGCCCACGGGCATGCAGCGATGAGCCTGTTTCGCGGCCTGGCTGATGATCTGCCCTTGATGACCTGGCTGGAAAAACACATCTGGCCTGCCGAAGCCAAGTGGGTCGACGAGGCCTTCGTACGTGACGGCACCGACCTGGCCATTGCCGAGCAGCTCAAGGGCGGCATTACCTGCTTCTCGGACATGTATTTCTACCCCAAGGTCGCCAGCGATTGCGTACACAACAGCGGCATGCGTGCGCAGATCGCGATTCCGATCCTCGACTTCCCGATTCCCGGCGCCAGCACCGCTGACGAGGCTATCCGCCAGGGTATCGAGCTGTTCGGCGACCTCAAGCACCACCCGCGCATCAAGATCACCTTCGGCCCCCACGCGCCCTACACCGTGTGCGATGCCAACCTGGAAAAAATCCGGGTAATCGCCGAAGAGCTGGACGCCGCGATCCATATGCATGTGCACGAAACCGCCTTCGAGGTACAACAGGCCGTCGAACAGACCGGTGAACGGCCATTGGCACGCCTGGGTCGCCTCGGACTGCTGGGCCCGCGCTTCCAGGCCGTTCATATGACCCAAATCAGCGAGGACGACCTGGCTTTGCTGGTAGAAAGCAACACCAGTGTCATCCATTGCCCGGAATCCAACCTGAAACTGGCCAGCGGCTTTTGCCCGGTGGAGCGCCTGTGGCAGGCTGGGGTGAATGTGGCCATTGGCACCGACGGCGCCGCCAGCAACAACGACCTGGACCTGCTGGGCGAAACCCGTACCGCAGCGATGCTGGCCAAGGCCGTCGCCGGTTCGGCCACCGCCCTGGACGCGCACCGTGCGCTGCGCATGGCTACGCTCAACGGTGCGCGCGCCATGGGCCTGGAAAGCGAAATCGGCTCCCTGGAAGTGGGCAAGGCGGCGGATATGGTCGCTTTCGATCTGACCGGGCTGGCGCAACAACCGATCTACGATCCGGTCTCACAGCTTATATATGCCACCGGACGCGATTGCGTGAAACACCTTTGGGTCGCCGGCAAGCAGTTGCTCGACGACCGGCAACTCACCCGCATGGACGAACAACAGTTGACCGCCACGGCCATTGCCTGGGGCCAACGCATCAGCGGGCACAGCGAATAACGAAGGTGCTGAGCCTGCGTGTTCGGCACCGACAAACCGATTTATCAGATTTAGAGGATTCACCATGAGCAACGTCGACCACGCCGAAATCGCCAAGTTTGAAGCCCTGGCCCACCGCTGGTGGGACCGCGAAAGCGAGTTCAAACCCCTGCACGACATCAACCCGCTGCGGGTCAACTGGATTGACGAACGCGTCAACCTGGCCGGCAAAAAGGTGCTCGACGTGGGTTGCGGCGGCGGCATCCTCAGCGAAGCCATGGCCCAGCGCGGCGCCACCGTGATGGGAATCGACATGGGCGAAGCGCCGCTGGCCGTGGCCCGGCTGCACCAGTTGGAATCCGGTGTGAGCGTGGAATACCGCCAGATCACCGCCGAGGCCCTGGCCGAAGAAATGCCGGAGCAGTTCGACGTGGTCACCTGCCTGGAAATGCTGGAGCACGTGCCAGACCCCTCCTCGGTGATCCGCGCCTGCTTCCGCATGGTCAAGCCGGGCGGCCAGGTGTTCTTCTCCACCATCAACCGCAACCCCAAGGCCTATCTGTTCGCGATCATCGGCGCCGAATACATCATGAAGCTGCTGCCGCGCGGCACCCATGACTTCAAGAAATTCATCCGCCCGTCCGAACTGGGCGCGTGGAGCCGCCAGGCCGGGCTGACCGTCAAGGACATCATCGGCCTGACCTACAACCCACTGACCAAGCACTACAAGCTGGCCAGCGACGTTGACGTCAACTACATGATCCAGACCCTGCGCGAGGAATGAGCCTGTGAAGTTGCGAGCGGTTCTCTTCGACATGGACGGTACCCTGCTGGACACCGCGCCGGACTTTATCGCCATCTGCCAGGCCATGCGTGCCGACCGTGGCCTGCCACCGATCAATCCCCAGCACATCCGCGATGAAATCTCCGGCGGTGCACGGGCGATGGTCGCCGTGACCTTCTCGATGGACCCGGAAACGCCTGGCTTTGAAGCACTGCGCCTGGAATTCCTCGAGCGTTACCTGAAGGGTTGCGCCGTCCACAGCAAATTGTTCGACGGCATGGCCGAGCTTCTCGAAGACATCGAGAAGGCCAAGCTGATCTGGGGCGTGGTCACCAACAAGCCACTGCGCTTCGCCGAGCCGATCATGCAGCAGTTGGGCCTGGCCGAGCGTTCGGCCCTGCTGATCTGCCCGGACCACGTGAAAAACAGCAAGCCGGACCCGGAGCCGATGATCCTGGCGTGCAAGATGCTCGGCCTGGACCCGGCCAGCGTGCTGTTCGTGGGCGACGACCTGCGTGACATCGAGTCTGGCCGCGACGCCGGCACCCGCACGGCGGCGGTGACCTACGGCTATATCCACCCGGACGACAACCCGCGTCACTGGGGCGCGGATGTGGTGGTGGATCACCCGCTGGAACTGCGCAAGGTGTTGGATAACGCGCTGTGCAGTTGCTGATGGCTCACTCGCTCTACTGACTAAGGAGGATCCAATGTGGGAGTGGGCTTGCCCCCCCCACATTTGGATCTCCACTGCGCTCAAGATGGGTGTTTGTAACCCGCTGAACTCTGTCGAGGCTTTTTATGTTTGATTACTCTGCACGTCCAGAACTGCTCAAAGACCGGGTCATCCTGGTGACCGGCGCCGGTCGCGGCATTGGCGCGGCGGCGGCGAAAACCTACGCGGCTCATGGCGCGACCGTGCTGTTGTTGGGCAAGACCGAAGCCAACCTGGCCCAGGTGTATGACGAAATCGAAGCGGCCGGCCACCCGCAGCCGGTGGTGATCCCGTTCAACCTGGAGACCGCCCTGCCCCATCAATACGATGAGCTGGCCGCGATGATCGAAAAAGAATTCGGCCACCTCGACGGCCTGCTGCACAACGCCTCGATCATCGGCCCGCGTACGCCGATCGAGCAGTTGTCCGGCGAGAACTTCATGCGGGTGATGCACATCAACGTCAACGCGATGTTCATGCTCACCAGCACGTTGTTGCCGCTGCTCAAGCTGTCCCAGGACGCGTCGGTGGTGTTCACCTCCAGTAGCGTCGGGCGCAAGGGCCGGGCGTATTGGGGGGCTTATGGTGTGTCGAAATTTGCCACTGAAGGCTTGATGCAGACCCTGGCGGATGAGCTCGAAGACGTGGCTGCAGTAAGAGCCAACAGCATCAACCCGGGCGGTACGCGCACCAGCATGCGGGCCCAGGCGTATCCAGGGGAGAACCCGATGGAAAGGCCGGCACCGGAAGAGATCATGCCGGTGTACCTGTACCTGATGGGGCCGGACAGTACCGGCATCAATGGGCAGGCGTTTGACGCCCAGTAACAACTGACCCAACCGGAACCAAATGTGAGAGGGGTGTAGAACCCTCCCACATTTGTATTGCGGTGTTCTCTGGCTCTTAGTTCTTCACCACTTCCTCAAGGGTGAAGCGCCCCAGCGGGTTTTGCAGGAAGTTGCTCACATTCTTGCGTGAGATGTTGATGTACGGGCTGTAGTACAGGTCGATCCAGTTCACATCCTGTTTCGCCAGTTTCTGCAACTCGACATACATCTGCTCACGCTTGACCGGGTCAGCCTCGATGCGCGCCGCCGCCACCAGTTCCTTGACCTTGTCGTTCTTGTAGCGGGTCATGTAGTTCTGGTTGGTGTCGTGGCCGAGCACGAAGGTGGTCTTCTGGTCCGGGTCGAGGATGTCGTTGGTCCAGTACATCACCGAAATATCGTACTCACCGTCCACCAGCATCTGCCAGCTTTGGGTCGGGTCGACTTTCTGCAGGTTGGCGGTCACACCGACCTTGGCCAACTGGTCCTTGATGATCACCGCGATCTGCTCGTCGGCTTCGTTGCCGGCGTTGACCACATAGTTGAGCTTCAAGTCCTTCGCACCAGCCTTTTCCAACAGCTTCTTGGCGGCGGTCGGGTCATACGGACGTTGCAGGTTGTTGGCGTAGTGGAACAACGAGCCTTTCGGGATGTAGGAATAGGCCACCGTGCCTTGACCGTAAGTGGCGGTTTTCACCAGCGACTGTTTATCGATCGCCATGTCCAGCGCCTCGCGCACTTCCTGCTTGGCCAGCAGACCGTGGGCGTGGTTGATCAGCAGGTGATCTTCACGGGTGGACGGGTCGGAGTGGATCACCACGTTCTGGTCTTTCTTCAGTTCTTCAACCCGGGAAAACGGTACGAAGATCGCCGTGTCCAACTCGTTGTTCTGCACCATGCGCATGCGCGTGTTGTCGTCGGTCACGGAGACCCACTCCACGCCATCCAGGCTGACGTTCTTGGCCTGCCAGAAGTTCGGGTTCTTCTTCAGGATGACCCGGTCGCCCTTGCGCCATTCGTCCACGGTAAACGCACCGGAGGTCACCGGATTTTCCGAGTAGGCGTCTTCGCCCATCTTGGTCATGGCTTTTTCCGACAGGATCGAGACCGTTGGCGAAGCCAGTTGCGAAAGGAAGGCAACCGCCGGGGTCTTCAACGTGACGACCAGGGTTTTCGCGTCTGCCGCCTTGGCCGTATTGATCAGGTTGAAGGGGTCAGCCCACAGCGAGGCCTTGTTATCACGGATGCGCAACAGGCTGAACGCCGCATCCTCGGCGGTGATCGCCGAACCATCGGAGAACTTCGCATCGCGCAGTTTGAAGGTGTAGGTCAGGCCGTCCTTGGAAATCTCCCAGCTTTCTGCCAGGCCCGGCTCCATCTTGGTGCCCAGGTTATTCACGCGGACCAGGGTGTCGTAGACGTTGGCGAAGACCCAGGTGTCGCGGTTCTGCGCGCTTTTGATCGGGTCAAACGTGGTGCTGTCTTCACGGCAGCCGATGGTCAGGACGCCGGCGGCTTGTGCCAGCCCGGCAGTGAGGGACCACGCGGTTAACGTAGCAGCGGCGAGCAACTTCAAGTGGCGCGATTGCATGTCATAACTCCTTGTTCATGATGGGCAGGAAGGGTCAACGGTTCTTCAAGCACGCAACTGTACCGATGCTCGTGCAGGAAATGGGTAGGCGGCAATACCACGGAACACATCGTCCGGGCATACCGGCAACGCGGGTGGAAGGCACAGCCCGTAGGCAAATTCAGGGGGCTCGGCGGCTCGCCAGGCAACGGTTCTGCAGGCAAAGGCCGATGCGGATCAATCTCCGGAATCGCCTCGATCAACGCCGCGGTATACGGATGGCGCGGCGAGGTGAAGACCGCTTCCACCGGACCTTCCTCGACGATTTTGCCCAGGTACATCACCGCGACGCGGTCACACAGGCGCCGCACGATGGCCAGGTCATGGGCGATAAACAGGATCGCCAGGTTCATGCGCTGTTGCAGTTCTAGCAACAGGTTGATGATCTGGCCCTGGATCGATACATCCAAGGCCGCCACGCATTCATCCGCGATGATCAGGCGTGGCTCCACCGCCAGCGCCCGGGCGATTCCCACGCGCTGGCACTGGCCGCCACTGAGTGAACCGGGTTTGCGACTGGCCAGTTCGGGGCGCAGGCCGACCAGGTCAAGCAGCTCGTTGACGCGAACGGGGATACGCTCTGCCGGGACTTTGCGCTGCACCCGCAGCACCTCGGCGATGGTTTCGCCGATGGTGTGGCGCGGGTTCAACGCGGCGTAGGGGTCCTGGAAGATCATCGCGGTCTCGTGGCGCAAGCGGGCGATGTCGATGGCACTGCCATGGGCCATGTCGATGCCATCGAACAGCACCTGCCCGGCACTGATCGGGTTGAGGTGCAGGATCGCCCGCCCCAATGTGCTTTTGCCGCTGCCGGACTCTCCCACCAACCCCAGGGTTTCACCGGCGGCCAGGTTCAGCGACACACCGTTCACCGCCCTCACCCACTGCTTGTTCAGGCCGAACACACCGGTGCCGGACGCGGCGAATCGCACCTCCAGGTCCTTGATCTGCAACAGGCTCATGGGCGTGCTCCCAACGGGTAGTGACACGCCACGCGCGCGCCTTCGGGCAACAGTTCGGTGCACAACGCGCCAACCTGCGGACAACGCGGGTTGAAGCGGCAGCCGTCGGGTAACGTATCGAGCAACGGCGGCTGGCCAGGGATGGTGCGCAGCAACGCATGGCCACTGCTGTGGGCCGGCTGGCAATCAATCAGGCCAGCGGTGTACGGGTGTTGCGGATGGGCGAGCAAGTCGTACTTGCTGCCGTGTTCGCACAGGCGCCCGGCGTACATCACGGCGATGGAATCACAGGTTTGCGCAACCACGCCGAGGTCGTGGGTGATCATGATGATCGACAGGCCGCGCTGGTCACGCAGGTCCAGCAGCAGGCGCAGGATTTGCGCCTGCACGGTCACATCGAGGGCCGTGGTCGGCTCGTCGGCAATCAGTACTTTCGGGTTGCAGCCCAGGGCCACGGCGATCATCGCGCGTTGGCGCATGCCACCGGAAAACTCATGGGGATAGTTGTCGACCCGTGCCTGGGGATCGGGAATGCCCACCTGGCGCAACACCTCGATGGCTTGTCGGCGCGCGTCTTTTTTCGACGCGCCCTGATGCAGGCGGATGCCTTCGGCGATCTGATCACCGATGCGCATCAAGGGGTCGAGGTGGCTGCTGGGGTTCTGGAAGATCATGCCCAACTGCCCGCCACGCACCGCGCGCATGCCGGCGTCATCCAGTGGCAGCAGGTCCTGGCCGGCCAGGCGTACCGCACCGCCCTGAACGCGTAGATTGGGCGACGGCAACAGGCGCATCAGGCCACGGCAGGCCATGGTCTTGCCCGAGCCGCTTTCGCCCACCAGGCCGAGGATTTCGCCTTCGGCCAGGTCAAAGGACACGCGGTCGACCAAGGTCACATCGCGCCCGGCGTTATTGGCGATCACGCTGAGGTCTTGCACCTGCAACAGGCTCATGAGCGATCCCCCAACACTTGCGCCACGCCATCGGCCAGCAGGCTGAAGCCCATGGCCAGGGTCACGATGGCCAACCCCGGAAAGGTGCAGATCCACCAGGCCGTGGTGATAAACGCCTGCCCTTCGGCAATCATCGTCCCCCACTCCGCTGTCGGCGGTTGCACCCCCAGGCCCAGGTAGCTCACGGCAGCACCGTTGAGCAGCACCAGCACCGCGTCAGACATGGAAAACACGATCGAGCCAAACATCGCATTCGGCAGCAAATGCCGGAACAGGATGCGCCCATGGCCAAACCCCAGGCTCTTGGCGGCCAGGGCGAAGTCGCTTTCCTTGAGCACCAGGATTTGCGAGCGGATCAGCCGCGCATACGACACCCAGCCGACCAGCGCCATGGCGATATAGAAACTCTTCAGGCCCGGACCGAGGATGGCCATGATCGCCAGCATCAACACCAGGAACGGGAACGCCAGGACCACATCAATCACGCGCATGCAGAAACTGTCGAAGCGCCCGCCGATATAACCAGAAACGGCGCCTATAAACGTGCCGATCATAAACGGGAAAATCACCCCGATGACGGCAAGCTGCAGGTCGACGCGCGCGCCCCAGATCACCCTCGAAAGGATGTCTCGACCGTAGTTATCGGTACCGAATGGATGGATCAGTCCGGGGGCGAGCAAGGCCATCTCGGTGTTTTGCGCAATCGGGTCATAGGGCGCGATCCACGGCGCAAACACGGCCAGGACCAACCACACCGACAGAATCAACAGCCCCCACGCGGCCGTGAGTCGGCCATTGCGAAAACCAAAACGCAGGCGCAGGCGCCACGGGGTAATCAGTGGACGGCTGCTCATTGCATCTTCACCCGTGGGTCGAGGGCCACCGTGGCCACGTCCGCGATAAAGTTGACCACCACCGTCGCGCACGCCAGCACCATGGCAACGCCCTGCACCACCATGTAATCGCGGGTAAAAATACCGCGCACCAGCAATTGGCCGATGCCGGGAATGGCGAACAGGCTTTCGATCACGACGGTGCCGCTGATCAGCCAGCCGATATTCACCGCCAGCAGGTTGACCGCCGGCACCAGGGAATTGGGCAGCACATGGCGTCGGAACACCGCCGCTTCCGACAGCCCACGCGCCCGCGCGGCAGTGACGTGGTCGGCCTGCAGTTCCATCAACATGCTCGCCCGCAGGTTGCGCACCAGCACCGCCGACAGCGCCAGGGCGATGGTCAGGCACGGCAAGACCATATGGTGCGCCTTGTCCAGCCAGGTACGGCCGTAGCCGGACACCGGGAACAAGCCCCATTGCACACTGAACAGCAGGATCAGCATCAGGCCCAGCCAGAACGCCGGCATGCCCAGGCCCACGGTGGTGAACACGCGAATCAGGTTGTCCGCCCACCCGCCTTTATTGCGCGCGGCCAACGTCGCCAGCGGCACCGCAATCAGCAGCGCCAGCACCACGCTGCCGAGCACCAGCACCAGGGTGGGCTCGATGCGAGTGACGATCAACTTCAAGGCATCGACTTTGTACAACAGCGATTGGCCGAGGTCGCCCTTGAGCAGGTTCTTCAGGAAGTAGAAATACTGCTGCCACAGAGGCTGGTCGAGGCCGTACTGGGCGCGGATTTTCAGCAAGGCATCTGGGGTGCTGCGCGAGCCCAGCAAGGCACGCGCCGGATCGCCCGGAATCGAGCGCACCAGCACAAACGTGATCAGGCTGATGCCAAACAGTACCGGCAGCAATTGCAGCGGCCGGGACAGGACAAAACGGTAGCGCGCCAAGTTCATCTGTCAGCCTCGGTGGCGGGCGAGAAAGTCCAACAGTACCGGGAAATACGCGTGGGGTTCCTCGTAGAACGGCATATGGCTGCTGTTGGGAAATACATGCAGTTCGGCGTGTCTGGCGGCCATCTTCATGCGCAGGGCGCAGGCCGGGGTGAGTTCGTCGTGCTGGCCGGTGGTGATCAGGATCGGCATCTTGAAATCGCCCATCTCGGGGATGCGGTTCCAGTCCTTGAGATTGCCGATGTAGAGGAATTCGTTGGGGCCCTGCATGGTTTCGTAGGGGCCCATGTTCCAGTCGCCGAGGGAGCGCTTGACCGGCTCGGGCCATTCGTCCAGACGGCAGACGTGACGATAGTTGAGCAAGGTGATCGCGGCCTGGTACTGCGGGTGGTCGAGGGTACCCATGGCTTCATGACGCTGCATCATGGCCACGGTTTCACTGCCCAGGGCGCCGCGCAGGCGTTGCAGCTCCTGGGACAGGTGCGGAATGTCGCCGACGGTGTTTTCCAGGATCAGGCTTTTCAGCGTGTCGGGGTAATGGATGGCGTATTCGATGCCCAGCCAGCCGCCCCAGGAATGCCCAAGCAGGTGCACGCGGCCGAGGTCCAAGGCTTGGCGGACGGTTTCGACTTCTTCGACATAACGGCGGATTTCCCACAGGGAAACATCGGTCGGTCTGGCTGATGCGCCCGTGCCAAGCTGGTCGAATGCAACCACTCGCAGGTTATGGTCCTTGAGCCAGCCATGGGCGTCGCGCAAGTAGTCACACGGCAGGCCCGGTCCGCCGTTGAGGCAAAACAGCACCTCATCGCCTTCGCCAAAGCTGTAGACCACGAGGTTATAGCCGTCGACTTGCACGTTGTACTGCTGGTCGGGGGCAATTTCACGCCACATGCATACATTCCTTGTGTTGTATCGGCCTGGCGGGTAGCGGCCGCTTATCAGGCCAACACTACCGAGGATGCCGTGCGTCCATAACCTAGTATTTCTTATAGGTTTGGCCTGGCAGTCCTTCGCCGGGGCGTGGCATTCTACTTGCAGCAAGTCGAGATTCAAATGAATTCGGGAGCAGAACGGATGCTGACCAAGCTGACTGCCTTCAATCAACGTCTGATGCCGGGCAGGAGCCTGGATGAGCAGATGGACAACACATTCATCCTCGCCCAGCAGTTGGGCTTCGATGCACTGGTGTACGACTACACCCCGGTGCCGATGGACCAGGATGGCGCATTGATCACCCCTTCGGTGCTGGAACTGCGCAACACGCCGCCCGATTGGCATGCCTTGTGGTGCAGCGAGGGGTTTTACCAGATAGACCCGGTGCAACACCTGTCCCTGAGCACGGTGTCACCGTTTGTCTGGTCCTACGAAGCCAAGGCCAACACTCCCCTGCAAAAAATCATCGACCCGTGCCACGCCCCCGTGTCGTCCTACCTGCACGACCAGCAACTGACCTGTGGCGTCAGCGTACCGATCCACCTGCCCCGGGGCGGTTTCGCTTCGCTGACGGGCCTGCGAATCGGCAAAGCTCACACCGTATTGCCGGATGCGCAGCAGACCTTGTCGGACTTCAGCCTGATTTCCCATGCATTGCAGGAAGCGGCCTACCCGCTATTCAGCAAGGAGCTGCGCACCTACCCGCACATTCACCTGACCAAACGTGAACGCGAATGCCTCAAATGGGCCGCCGACGGCCTGACTGCGGCCGAAATCGCCACACAATTGAGCCGTTCACTGGCAGTTGTCACCCTGCACCTGGCTTCGGCGATGCACAAACTGGGCGCCAAGAACCGCGTACAAGCGGTGGTCCGCGCCACCCATTACCGCCTGCTGGACGACTGATCCCCCGGCAAAACCTAGCTGTTTTGCTAGTTACCTAAATTTCGCGCGCAGACTATCGTGTCCCTGATCCTTTTTTCAAAGCAGGGTACGAAATGGACTTCATCGAAAAAATCCGCGAAGGGTATGCCGCGTTTGGCGACTACCAGACCTGGTACCGCGTCACTGGCGACCTGGCAAGCGGTCGTACGCCGCTGGTGATCATCCACGGAGGCCCCGGCTGCACCCATGATTATGTCGACGCCTTCAAGGATGTCGCGGCCAGCGGCCATGCCGTCATCCACTATGACCAACTGGGCAATGGCCGCTCCACGCACTTGCCTGAGAAAGACCCGTCCTTCTGGACCGTCGATCTGTTCCTTAAAGAACTGGATAACCTGCTGGATCACCTGCAGATCAGCCAAAACTACGCGATCCTCGGCCAGTCCTGGGGCGGCATGCTCGGCAGTGAACACGCGATCCTGCAACCCAAAGGCCTGCGCGCGTTTATCCCGGCGAACTCGCCGACCTGCATGCGCACCTGGGTCAGCGAGGCCAACCGCCTGCGCAAACTGCTGCCCCAAGGCGTGCATGAAACCCTGCTCAAACATGAAGCCGCCGGCACGTATAACGACCCGGAATACCTCGCCGCCTCGCGGGTGTTCTATGACCAGCACGTGTGCCGCGTTAACCCGTGGCCGGAAGAAGTGGCGCGTACCTTCGCCCAGGTCGACTCGGACCCCACGGTGTACCACGCCATGAGCGGCCCGACCGAGTTCCACGTGATCGGCAGCCTGAAGGACTGGAAATCCATTGGCCGCCTGTCGGCGATCAAGGTGCCGACCCTGGTGATCTCCGGCCGGCATGATGAGGCCACGCCACTGGTGGTCAAGCCGTTCCTGGATGAGATCGCGGACGTACGCTGGGCGCTGTTTGAAGACTCCAGCCACATGCCCCACGTCGAAGAGCGCCAGGCGTGCATGGGCACCGTGGTGAAGTTTCTGGATGAGGCGTGTTCTGTGCCGCACCCCGTCCGCAAGGCCGGTTGAGTTCCAAATGTGGGAGGGGCGGTGCGACGATTCGCACCGCCCCTCCCGCATTTTTAGACCTCTGTGGTTTCAGCGTGCGCAGCTTTCCTTGGCACCTCCGCCACCAATGGAATTTCCTTGCCCTCGGCATCAAACAACTTGCCACCCCTGAAATAGTCCCCATCACGCAACGCCGCTACGTCGTGGAAACACAAACTGCGCTCAGTCCCCGCCACAAACACCGATTGCTGGTCCGAATTACCCGCGGTGAAATGGTTGAACGCCAGGTTCAACAGGATCGCCATGATCGCGGACGAACTGATACCCGAGTGAAAAATGGTTGCGAACCAGCCGGGGAATTGGTCGTAGAAACTCGGCGCAGCAATCGGGATCATGCCAAAACCGATGGAGGTGGCGACGATGATCAGGTTCATGTTGTTGCGGTAGTCCACCTTGGACAAGGTGCGAATACCACTGGCCGCCACGGTGCCAAACAGCACAATCCCGGCACCGCCCAACACCGACGTCGGCACCGCCGCAATCACCCGCCCCATGAATGGCAGCAAGCCGAGGATCACCAGGAACACCCCACCCGTTGCCACCACAAAGCGACTCTTCACCCCGGTCACCGCCACCAGGCCAACGTTCTGGGCGAAGGCACTCTGGGTGAACGAACCGAAGATCGGCGCGAACATGCTCGACAGCATATCGGCGCGCAGGCCGTTGCCCAGGCGCTTGGAGTCGACCTTGGTGTCGATGATTTCGCCCACCGCCAGGATGTCGGCTGAGGTTTCCACCAGGGTCACCATCACCACGATGCACATGGAAATGATCGCCGCAATGTGGAAAGTTGGCATGCCGAAATGGAATGGCGCAGGGAAACCGAACATGGGTCCTTGGGTGACGCCGGAAAAGTCCGCCATACCGAGGAACACCGCAATCACCGTGCCGATCACCATCGCCAGCAGGATCGACAGGCGCGAGATACTCGCGCTGCCGATCTTGCTCAATAGCAGCACCAGCACCAGGGTCAACGCCGCGAGGCCGATATTGGGCATGCTGCCGAAATCCGCCGCGCGGCTGTTACCGCCCATGGCCCAGCGCGCTGCCACGGGCATCAGGGTCAGGCCGATGGTGGTGATCACAATACCGGTCACCAACGGCGGGAAAAACTGGGTGATCCGCGAGAACACCGGTGTGATCAGCAGCCCGATTAACGAAGCGGCCATCACCGCTCCGAGAATCGCTGGCACCCCACCGGCGCCATCGCTGCCGACAATCGCCACCATGGTTGCCACACCGGCAAACGACACCCCCTGCACCAGCGGCAACTGACAGCCAAAGAACGGCAGGCCAAGGGTTTGCAACAGGGTGGCGAGGCCACCGGCAAACAACGACGCGGCGATCAACAGGCCGATATCTGCCGGTGACATCCCGGCCGCCTGGCCGACGATCAAGGGTACCGCGACAATGCCGCCGTACATGGTGAGCACATGCTGCAGGCCGTAAGCCATGTTGGCGGCGACGCCGAGATTCTCATCTTCTGGCCGCTGCGGTGACGCCTTCGGGATAGTCATGGTGAGGGGGTCTCTGTTTTTGTTGTGCAGTCACTGTATGCAATCTTTAGACTGGATGTCCATAGAGTTGTATACAATCAATCGAACAAGATACCCTCCATCGGCGTTACAAAAACAATTCGGCCGTGATGAGCCAGGACGCCACAGGAAGCTAAAACAATGAAAAAGGCATTACAGGGAGCAACCGTCGCACTTACCCTCCTCGGCGGCGGGGAGGCCGTCGCGGTGGAATGGATGAACAACAGCGTCGGTTTTCGCTACGGCCAGCAGTTCACCAATCCGAATAACCCCGACGAATTCAGCAAGCGCATCTACAGCTTTACCCACGCCAGCGGCCACCGATATGGCAGCAACTTCCTCAACCTGGATGTGTTCCTCTCCGACAGCCGCGACCCACGCAAGGGCACGGACCACGGCGGCAGTGAGGTGTACGCGGTGTACCGGCATCAACTGTATGCGTCACGGGTGCTGGATGTGCCGCTGGGCACCGGGCTGATCAAGGATTACGCACTGACCCTGGGCTTTGATGCCAACCGCAACAACAATTTCGCTTCGGCGAAAAAACGCGCATTGGTGATCGGCCCTACCTTGAAGTTAAACAGCGTGGGCGTGCTGGACCTGAGCCTGATGTACTACAAGGAACGCAACCACACCGGGATCCCCGGCGCACACGAGTCGAACCACACGTTTGACGACACCTACATGCTCAACCTGACGTGGATGCGCCCTTTCGAGATCGGCAACCATGCGGCGAAATTCCAGGGGTTTATCAATTACGTCGGGGAAAAAGGCGAGGACTACCATGGCCGTGACACGGCACCGGAAGCCTTGATGCGCAGCGCGCTGATGGTCGCGGTGCGACCGGGCAAGGGCGTGAAGCCGAACCTGTACCTCGGCGTGGGTTACGAGTACTGGCATAACAAGTTCGGCGTGGACGGCGGCCGGGGCAGCCGCACGTCAACGCCGACGGTGAACGTGGAAGTGACGTTCTAGGCAGCGGCCAGTTCCGAATCGTCTGCCTTGCGCCGCGCCAGCCAATAGCCCAACACGGCCAAGGGCGCGGTTGCCAGCATCACGATCACGGTGATCAGCAACGGCTGCTCGATCATCGATGACACCAGCAGGCTGCAGAGAAAGCACAGGCCCAATTGCAGGGTGTTTTGCAGTGCCGCCGCCTTGCCGGAATTTTCTGCAAACGGCATCAGCGCATTCGCCACCACAATCGGGTAACTGGCGCCGTTGACCAATGCCATCAGGCAGAACGGAATCAGCAAGGTGGTGAGCGTCGGCACGCTCAAGGTCGCGACCAGGTACAACGCCACCATGCTGATGCAATAGGCCAGCAGTAACCACGGCAACAGCGTCTTGCCCTGGAAACGCTGCAGGGCGCTGCGACAACTGTAGCCCCCCACCAGAAACGCCAATGTCGGCAGCACGTAGCTCAGGCCGATGTCATTCGGGCTATAGCCCATGTCGCCCAGGATGAAGGGCGAAGCGGTCAGCCAGGCGAAGAAACTGGCCGAGCAGGCGGCGAAGATCATCACGTTGCCGGTAAACACCCGGGAGGTGAGCAATTGCCAATAGCCAAGGCGCGAAGATTGGCCTTCCCGCGTCTGAGGTTTCGGCACGGAGCGCAGGAACAACGTCGGCAACAACAACAGCAACGACACGCCCAGCAATACGCCGAAGATGGCTTGCCAACCGAAGTGGTTGAGCACCATCGCGCCCAGCAGCGGCGCCAGCGCCGGCGATAACGACATCAACGGCATGATGCTGGCGAACACACGGTGGGCCTTATCGGCCGGGTAGCGGTCGATCACCAGCGCCTGCCAGCTCACAGCGGCGGAACACACGCCAATCGCCTGCATAAAGCGCAAGGCCAGCAACTGCGGCGCGGTCTCGACCCAAAACATCCCCGCGCACCCCACGACAAACAGGCTCAAGCCTGCGAGCAGGATTGGCTTGCGTCCCAGACGGTCGGACAACGGCCCCCACAGCAACTGCCCCACGGCAAAACCGGCGAGAAAGATACTCAAGCTGGCGCCCACCGCACCCGCGCCAATCTGCAGCTGCTCGCCCATGGCGCCGAACGCCGGTAAATACATGTCCATGGCGAGATAACCGAGCATGCTCAGCCCCGCCAGATACCAAGTGAAACCAAAAGAATTTTTCATTGAAGCCTTGTTAATCTTGCCATCAAACTATTTGCTGACTGCCGCCCATTATGAAGCTGACAGTTTCTGTGTGAAGCGATAATAATTGGCGACTGTTATCAATAATTTTGAAGGCAACCCTCATGTGGTCCGAATACTCCCTGGATGTCGTCGATGCGGTAGCGCGTCATGGCAGCTTCAGCGCCGCCGCCCAGGAACTGCACCGCGTGCCGTCGGCCGTCAGCTATACGGTGCGCCAGCTCGAAGAGTGGCTGGCGGTGCCGCTGTTTGTGCGTCGGCATCGCGACGTGGAGCTCACCCCGGCTGGTCGCCTATTTATAGACGAAGCCCGCAGCGTGATGAAAAAGATGCTCGGCACACGGCGCCTGTGCCAGCAGGTGGCGAACGGTTGGAGCGGTCAGTTGAAGGTGGCCGTGGACTCCATCGTCAAACCCCAACGCTGCCGTCAGTTGGTGCTGGATTTCTATCGGCAGTTTCCCGAAGTGGAATTGCTGCTGGAATACGAGGTGTACAACGGTGTGTGGGATGCCTTGGCAGATGAGCGCACCGATATAGTCATCGGTGCCACCAGCGCCGTGCCGGTGGCCAGTCACTTCACCTTTCGCGACATGGGCTTATTGAATTGGCTGTGCGTGGTCAGCGCCCGGCACCCGTTGGCGGCGGTGGAAGGGTTACTCAATGACGACCAACTGCGCCCCTTCGCCTCGCTGTGCATGACCGACACCTCGCGCAACCTGCCCAAGCGCGACACCTGGACCCTGGATAACCAGCGGCGCCTGGTGGTGCCGAACTGGGCCTCCGCCATCGATTGCCTGCGCGATGGCCTGTGCGTCGGCATGGCACCGGCGCATCAGGTATTGCCGTGGATCGAACGCGGTGAATTGGTGGCACTGCAACTGACGCGCCCCTTCCCCGCCAGCCCCTCATGCGTGGCCTGGGCACAGAACAAACTGTCGCCGGCCATGGCGTGGTTATTGGAATACCTGGGGGATACCGAAACCATGAACCAGGAGTGGCTCAACGGAAAAGACCTAGCTCAATAGCCGAGTGATGGCCCGCACGATCATCTCGACCTCCTTGGTCTCCAGGGTCAGCGGCGGCAACAGGCGAATGACCCTACCCCGCGTCACGTTGATCAGCAGCCCATGTTCCTGGGCGGCGCGCTGGGCCAGATCGCGATAGGGGCTGGCCAACTCAATACCGATCATCAGGCCCTGCCCGCGAATCGCCAGCACCTGCGGGTGCTCTTCCAACTCCATGCGTAACCGCGCCAGCAAGCGTTCGCCCTGTTGCGCAGCGTTCTGCAACAAGCCTTGTTCTTCGATAATGTCCAACACGGTGCAGCCCACCCGGCATGCCAGCGGGTTGCCGCCGAAGGTACTGCCATGGCTGCCGGGTGTGAACAACTGGGCTACCGCAGCACGGGCCAGGCAGGCGCCGATGGGCACGCCGTTGCCAAGGCCTTTGGCCAGGGTCATGACATCGGGAACGATGCCTTCATGCTGGAAGGCAAACCACGCGCCGGTACGGCCGATGCCGGTCTGGATTTCATCCAGCATCATCAACCAACCATGGCGTGTGCAGTGATCGCGCAGGGCTTGCAGATAACCCGGTGGCGCTGGCAGTACGCCACTTTCGCCCTGGATGGGCTCCAGCAAAACTGCCGCGATTCGCGTGCCGAACGTTTGGGTGATTGCCTCGATCGCCGCCAGATCACCAAACCTGACCTTGAGAAAATCCCCCGGCAAGCGTTGAAACCCCAAGCGCACCGAGGGGCCATCGCTCGCCGCCATGGTGCCCAGCGTGCGGCCGTGAAAGGCATTCTCCATCACCACCACCAACGGTTCCTCGATGCCTTTTTTCCAACCATGCAACCGCGCCAGTTTCAGCGCCGTCTCGTTGGCTTCGGCGCCGGAATTGTTGAAGAAGGCACGGTCCAGGCCGGACAGCTGGGTCAGGCGCTGGGCGAGGCGTTGCTGCCAGTCGATGCTGTAGAGGTTGGAAGTATGCAACAACAGGCCAGCCTGCTCGCTGATCGCCGCCACCAGTTTCGGGTGGGAATGCCCGACATTGGTCACCGCCACGCCCGCCACCGCGTCCAGGTATTCGCGCCCCTGCTGATCCCACAGGCGTGTGCCGAGGCCACGGGTAAAACTCAAGGCCAAGGGTTGATAGGTGGTCATCAGGCAGGCGGCGGTCATAGTGGCGGGCTCCAGTGCATCGTTGTGATGGGTTGAAGTATCGTTAGCCACCAGAGCTGGATAAACTGCACTTTCCTGCAATGACTTTAAATCAGGACTTGATAATGGATTTATTCCAGGCGATGTCGGTGTACGTAAAAGTAGTCGAGACCGGCAGCATGACCGCCGCAGCCCAAGCCTGCGGGATGTCGACCACCATGGTCGGCAACCACTTGCGCGCCCTCGAACAGCGCCTGGGCGTCAGCCTGCTCAAGCGCACCACCCGCAAGCAAAGCCTGACGGAGTTCGGCGGCCAGTATTACCAGCGCTGCCTGGAAGTGCTGGGGCTGGTGGCCGACTCCGAGCAATGGGCCGAACAGGCCCACAGTGACATCCCCAAAGGCACCCTGCGCATCACCGCCCCACCCGCCTTTGGCACCGAACGCCTGGCGCCGGCCTTGAGCGAGTTTTCCCAACGCTACCCGCTGATCAAGCTGTACGTGGTGCTCAGCAACCAGCGCGTGGACATGGTCGACAGCGGCTTTGACGTGGCTATCCGCCTGGGCGAACTGGAAGCCTCAAGCCTGATCGCCCGACCGATGCAGGACTACACCATCACCCTGTGCGCCTCACCGGATTACCTGGCCCGACGCGGTACGCCACAAACGCCCGAGGATCTGCAACGGCACGACTGCCTGGCGTTCGCCTATCCGTCGACCGACGACTGGCGCAACGCCGACAAGCTGTGGCGCATGAGCGGTGCAGAAGGCGAAGTGGAAATTCCGGTGTCCGGCTCGCTGACTATCAATAGCTCCCAGGCCTTGCGCCAGGCAGCCGTGCAAGGCATGGGGATCGTCATGCTGCCGGATGCCCTGGTGCAGCCGGACCTGCAAACCGGCAAGCTGGTGGCCTTGCTGACCACCTATCAACTGCCCAGCCGGCCCATGCATTTGCTGTACGGCCAGGATCGTTATCGCTTGCCGAAGCTGCGCGCCTTTGTGGATTTCGCCATGGAAAAGTGGGCGCGCTAGAAGCCCACGCCCAACTCGCGCAATCGCGCAGCCGTCTGCTCGGCAGACACATGGTGAATGCCTTGCCAGCCGAGGGCGATGGCCGCTTCGACGTTGCCGGCGACATCATCGATAAACACCACTTCCCCCGGCCGGATATCCGGCAGGTACACCCGGATCTGGCTGAGGCTGGCGTGGTAGATCGCCGCGTCGGGCTTGATCAACTTCAACTCGCCCGACACCACGATGTTGCGAAATTTCCGCAGGAAGGGGTAATTGGCAAGCGCATAGGGAAAGGTCTCCGCCGACCAGTTTGTGAGCCCAAACAGTGGCATGTCGGCCTGATGCAGCGCGTTGAGAATCGCCACGCCTTCGGGCAAAGCGCCACGCAGCATTTCGTGCCAGCGGTCGTAGTAGGCCGCGATCAAGGGTTCATGGTGGGGGTATTGATCGATCAGGCTTTGCGTGGCTTCGGCCAGCGGCCGCCCCGCATCCTGCTCGGTGTTCCAGGCCTGGGTACAGATGTTATCGAGGAACCACTGCCGCTCTTGATCGTCGGCAATCAGCTTGCGGTACAGGTGCTGCGGGTTCCAGTCGAACAGTACACCGCCAAAGTCAAACACTACTGCGCGGATCGTCATGGGTTCCTCCCGTTGGTGCAACGCCAGAGTCAGGACAGTTTGGCATGTATCCGGCCCTTAGCAGCAAGTAAGCACGAGTAGGATCTTTCTTGGATTCAAACAAGGCGTGCGCGGGGAAACAGCCGCTTCCCTTGCTAATACGGGCCTTTAGCTTTAATGCGCGGATTCTATCTCACATTGATAGTCACATTTGTTCTTCCCCTTTGAAGGCGCCCTCACTTTAATCTCGGGCGTACAACTCAGGGAGCCAGCGTCTGGAGGGAATCAACGAACTTCGCTGTTGATATGACTTGGAGAACTTCAATGAACAGCATGACCTCTTCAGTGACCTCCCCTTCCGCATACAGCCTTGCTGCGCTGCAAAACTATATTGCCCAGGGCGCAAAAATTCCCACAGACGTGCTGGTCGACCGGGTCAAGGACGAAACAGGTATCGTGCCAAGCCATCTTGCCGCCTTGCAAGACATCGCAATGACCACCAATTCCATCATAGGCATACGCCCGGTCGAAACCGTCGCAACAGGCCTTATAGAAGCCGGGCACCCCACCAAGGACTTCCATATCAAAGGGAAGAGCGCCAACTGGGGCCCTCAGGCAGGGTTGATCTGTATAGACCAGGCGTTCAGCAAACTTGAACAAGTTGCCGAAAAAACACCGGCCAAAGTGACCAAGGCCAATGAGCAAATCCAGGTGTGCATCCAAGAAGGCCATGCAGTTGCAACTCCCCTGAAGCTGTCGAGCCAACGCCTTGATGTATTGGTCAAGCTCGGCCACATAACCCAACTGGCCGTTCAAGGCGCTGACGGAACATTGCAATTAAGCGCCCGCGGGCCCAGTCAACAAACCTATACATTTGAAGGCCATCGCACGTCACCTTCAAGCGACAGCTACTTCATCACCCATCAGGCCAAGCCCCTTGAAGTGCTGGCCAAGCATGCAGAAGGCAAACCGTTGACCGCCGATTACGACCTGCACCTGATCGCGCCCCACATCAGCGACTTCGGCCCCCAGGACAAACTCCCCATACCGGACGTAGCCCACAGTGTCTTCAAGGGTCGAGTTGAACGCTATAAGCAAGTTCCTGAGGCGCTACGCGCAGACTTTGACAGACCCGCCCACTTCTACCGGAAAGAGGATGCCCACCTTGGCAACGCAACACCACGGATAGAGCAGATGATAGGGCTGATCAATAAAAAATTGGTCGGCGAGGGAGAGAGAGTGGTTCATCACAATGCAGACTCGGGCAGCCCGGCTACGGAAGTGGCCGCCAATTACCCAGCGACGTTTTTCCTACCGGCAAAACTGGGTCAATTCGATCAAATCAGCATCATCCACGACCACAGGGAAATGGCAGAACTCATCAAGACCGCCAAGGACTGCGGTTATCACGTACCGTTGAATCCCTTGTGGGAAAAAGAAGTGACCAACGTGAGGCGGTCCGCCTTCACTCTGGCAAAAAATAGTCTTGCTTGAATCATGACAGGGAAGACAGCGGCCTGATAACCCGATGATCAGGCCGCTATCAGTCACATCACTTACGCTTGGATCAAGCCATTGATCTTCACGGTCGGATTGACGTCAGCGTCGTAGTCCACGCCATCGACTTCAAAGCCGAACAAGCGCAGGAACTCAGCCTTGTAGCCGGCGAAATCGCTGATTTCGTTGACGTTCTCGTCAGTGACCTGGTTCCACAAGGCCGCCACGGCGTCCTGGACCTTGGGTTCCAGTTCGGCCAGGTCGGCACGCAGGCGGCCGTCGGCGTCGAGCTTCGGTTCGCTGCCGTACAGGCTGTCCTTGAACAGGCCGTAGACCTGCTCGATGCAGCCTTCGTGGGTACCCTGCTCTTTCATCACTTTGAACAGCAACGACAAGTACAGCGGCATGATCGGGATCGCGGAGCTGGCCTGGGTGACCACTGCCTTGAGCACCGATACGCGGGCATCACCCTTGAGTGCTGCGAGGTTGTCGCGCAGGGTCAGGACTTTCTTGTCCAGGTCTTTCTTGGCTTCGCCGATGGAACCGTTCCAGTAGATATCCTGGGTCAGCTTCTCGCCGAGGTAGGTGAACGCGGTGGTCTTGGCGCCTTCGGCCAGTACGTCCGCATCACGCAGGGCATCGATCCACAGCTGCCAGTCGGCGCCCCCCATGACATTCACGGTGCCGTCGATTTCTTCCTGGGTGGCAGGCTCGAGGGTGGTGTCGACCACAACGCCTTTGTCGGTATTGATACCGCGCAGGGTCACGGCCTTGCCGATTGGCTTGAGGGTGGAGTTGTAGACTTCACCGGTCTTGGGATCGGTACGGCGTGGCGCGGCCAGGCTGTAGACCACCAGGTCGATCTTGCCCAGGTCTTTCTTGATGGTTTCGATGGTCAGCCGCTTGATCTCATCGGAGAACGCGTCGCCATTGATGCTCTTGGCGTACAGGCCTTTTTCGACGGCAAACTTCTCGAACGCGGCGCTGTTGTACCAGCCGGCGGAGCTCAGCTTGCCTTCTTCGCCTTCTTTCTCAAAAAACACGCCCAGGGTGTCGGCGCCGCAGCCAAACGCTGCACTGATGCGCGCGGCCAGGCCGTAGCCGGTGGAAGCGCCGAGGACCAGCACCTTCTTCGGGCCGTCTGCAATGGCGCCGTGCTCAGTTACGTAGTCGATCTGTTCCTTGACGTTCGCTTCACAGCCAACAGGGTGAGCGGTCACACAGATAAAGCCACGAACCCGCGGTTTGATGATCATAAAATTTCTGCCTCTTCCAAGGTGCCGAAGGCCAGTGGTGGCCATTCAACTTCAATCGTACCGGTCTATGACGTCCGAAAAACCGAAGCGTCACGATAGTCGCAAATCTTCTGTTTACAAAATCCAATCCACACACGCCCGGCCAGGGTTGACGAGCGTGTAGAGCCTTCACGATTTCACCGTATTTAAAACGCCTATTCGGCGGCGAACGCCTTATTATGACGGAGTTGTTTCTATATATTTCAAAACCCCACCACTCGCAGCCAGGGATCCGGACCTGTCGAATGGCATCCTTCTGGAGCTGAGTGCATGAACAAGTCTGCTTTGCGCAAGAAAGCGTTATCGGTCGCCTGGGTGCTCGGCGTACTGCTGATAATCGATGTGTTCCCCGAAACCACGCTGGTGTTCCTCTGCCTGGTAGGGGTGTGCGGCGTCTACGACTTCCTGCGTAACGGTCTGTATGACCGGCCGACCCTGAGCAAATACTTTATCGGCAGTGGCCGCAACACCTGGCTGCTGGCGCCGTTCAACACGCTGTTCGACCTGTTGAGCTCGCGCAATCGCCACATCTATACGATGCGCGACCTGCCACCCGCCTGGCGCGAAGACCTGCAACAGGTCATCGACGATGCCATGGCCCACAAGGAAGAAATCATCGGCTACCTGGATGTGCGCATGGCCGAGAAAAAACGCGGCATGTTGTTTTTCCAATGGTACGGACGGCCGATCGAAACCACCCTGGATATTCCTGAGCTGCGCAAAAAGCTGCCATTCGTGAAGACCATCG
The DNA here is from genome assembly GCF_001269925.1 of Pseudomonas sp. MIACH. GTDB lineage: Bacteria > Pseudomonadota > Gammaproteobacteria > Pseudomonadales > Pseudomonadaceae > Aquipseudomonas. The sequence continues at coordinate 28,907 of NZ_LHVO01000031.1, read as the reverse complement.
GCGTGTCGGTATTCAACGAAAACCGCTCGACGTCCTTTCACTTCGGCCCGCTGCGCATGATGTTCCGCGTGCTCTACAACATGGCCCCGGCGCCCCATCACGACGGCGTGTACATCCAGGTCGGCAAGCACAAGCATTACTGGCATGACGACCCGCTGTTTATCTTTGATGACACGCTGATGCACGCGTCCTTCAACAAGAACGATGCCAAGCGCTACTGCCTGTTTATCGATATCGTGAGGCCGACGCCGCTGCCGTCCGTGCTTAACGCCGTGATCGCGGGTTTTGCCGGGCTGGTCTTTACCCTGCGTCGGGTTTTCTACAAAAACTGGAAGCTGATTGAGTAAGTTCTGCGGCATGATGGTGGTGGGCGGTGTTTGCACTCAGCCTTGCGCCTGAGGTAAATATCCGTCTCGTGCGACCGAATTCGGCGCCCACCCTTCTCAAGCCATCGCCTCCTGAGCAGCGCGGTGGCTGTGCTTTCAAGGAATCAGAATGCCCCAACGCCAAGTCATCAACGCCTCCGTCAGCCCCAAGGGCAGCCTCGAAACCCTGTCCCAGCGTGAAGTCCAGCAACTGAGCGAAGCCGGTACCGGCAGCATTTACACCCTGTTCCGCCAATGTGCCCTGGCGATCCTCAACACCGGCGCGCATATCGATAACGCCAAGACCATCCTCGACGCCTACAAAGACTTTGAAGTGCGCATCCACCAGCAGGACCGTGGCGTGCGCCTGGAACTGCTGAACGCGCCCGCCGACGCGTTCGTGGATGGCGAAATGATCGCCAGTACCCGTGAGATGCTGTTCAGCGCCCTGCGCGACATCGTCTACACCGAGAACGAGCTGGACAGCCAGCGCATCGACCTGAGCAACTCCCAGGGCATCACCGACTACGTGTTCCACCTGCTGCGCAACGCCCGCACGCTGCGCCCGGGTGTCGAGCCGAAGATCGTGGTGTGCTGGGGCGGGCACTCGATTAATACCGAAGAATACAAATACACCAAGAAAGTCGGCCACGAACTCGGCCTGCGCAGCCTCGACGTGTGCACCGGTTGCGGTCCGGGCGTGATGAAAGGCCCGATGAAGGGCGCGACCATTTCCCACGCCAAGCAACGCATCACCGGCGGCCGCTACCTGGGCCTGACCGAGCCGGGCATCATCGCCGCCGAGGCGCCGAACCCGATCGTCAACGAACTGGTGATCCTGCCGGACATCGAAAAGCGCCTGGAAGCCTTCGTGCGTGTCGGCCACGGCATCATCATCTTCCCCGGCGGCGCCGGCACGGCCGAAGAGTTCCTATACCTGCTGGGCATCCTGATGCACCCGGACAACCGCGACGTGCCCTTCCCGGTCATTCTCACCGGGCCGAAACAAGCCGCACCGTACCTGCAACAACTGCACGCCTTCGTCGGCGCCACCCTCGGCGAAGCCGCGCAGGCGCACTACCAGATCATCATCGACGACCCGGCCGAAGTGGCCCGCCAGATGACTGCCGGCCTCAAGGCGGTGAAACAGTTCCGCCGCGAGCGCAACGACGCGTTCCACTTCAACTGGCTGCTCAAGATCGACGAAGGCTTCCAGCGCCCGTTCGACCCGACCCACGACAACATGGCCAGCCTGCAACTGAGCCACGCACTGCCCCCCCATGAACTGGCGGCCAACCTGCGCCGTGCGTTCTCGGGGATCGTGGCGGGTAACGTCAAGGACAAGGGCATTCGCCTGATCGAAGAACACGGCCCGTACGAGATCCACGGCGACCCGGCCATCATGAAGCCACTGGATGAGCTGTTGCAGGCGTTCGTTGCCCAGCATCGCATGAAGTTGCCGGGTGGCGCGGCGTATGTGCCGTGTTATCGCGTAGTACAGTGATCTCGTCAGGTAATTTGCTTACAGCCGCCAGGCTTTACTGGCGGTCGGTCATAGTTTGTATTTCTTTGCAGCATGGTTAAGCGTGCGGGAGGGCTGAGTTCAGACTAGGTTTTCATGACCCCGACTCATCCTCCACCTGAAGAGCGACCTATGGACCAACGGATATTGTCCTCCACCATTCCTTACCCTAAGGTAAGGAGCATCATGTTGGAGATCTTTACCATGGCGACCGCCACACTTACCTCAAAAGGGCAAATCACCATCCCCGTCCAAGTCAGGACCGCACTTGGCCTGGAAACAGGCGACCGCGTCGAGTTCGTCGAAACGGAAGATGGCAAGTTTTCCATCATTGCAGCGAGCAAGACTGTCCATGATCTCAAGGGGCTGATCCGGAAGCCTGCCAGGGCCGTGTCCATTGACGACATGAACCGCGCCATCGCAGCACAGGGAGCCAAGGCTGGATGATCGGGCTGGATACCAATGTGCTGGTGCGCTACGTCACCCAGGATGATCCCGTTCAATCCCCCAAGGCCTGCGAATTGATCGAATCCCTCACCACGCTTTCGCCAGGGTTTGTCAGCCTGGTGTCCGTGGTGGAGCTGGTATGGGTATTACAGAGCTGCTACCAATGTGCCAAAAATGACATTGTCGTCGTTCTGGAAACACTGCTGCGCACCCGTGAATTGACCGTCGAACATGCCGAGGTCATCTGGCAGGCGCTTCGACGGTTCACGGCCAACAACGCCGATTTTGCCGATTGCCTGATAGAGCGCTGCGCCCACGCCGCCGGGTGCGAATACACCGCTACCTTTGACCTCGGTGCGGCCAAGGCAGCGGGTATGAAGCGTCTGGGCTGAGCGGCAACATTGCGGCAAGGGGCAGGCTTTGGTAAAAATCGCGTCAATCCCTAATCGAGAGAACGCCCCACGTGCGCACGCTTCTTCTTGCTGCCCTGGCCCTGACGCCGTCCCTCGCCCTGGCCGAGATCATCTGGCCCGACCTGCCAAAGAGCTGCTTCGTCAGCGGGCGTTCTGCCACCAGTGTGGATGTGGACAACGGCTGCGCAGCGTTCCTGATCAATGTGCAAGGCAAGGCCGCCGGTACGCCGATCAAGGTGGATATTCCCCAATACGCTTTTCACATCGACGAAGCCAGCGGCAAAGAGACACCGGTGATCATCATCCAGGCCGAAGAGAACGGAGAGGTCAAGGCCGTGGGATACAAGGAACTGGGCACCGATCAACTCGGTGCCGCGCTGCTGCGGGAAGTACGGCTCCTGGGTACAAAGAAGCCGTCCTAGTCGGGGTTCAACGAACCCAGCCACCCACCTGCCAGTGGTAACCATCATTGCGCTGCACCCAATGCGGATGCACATAACGATAGCCTTCGCGCACCGGCTCCCAATGGCCGTGTACGGCAACGTAGCGCCCGCCCTCCCAGCGCCAGTAACCACGTGACCATATGTAACCTTCACGTACGGCAGGCTCGACTTCGATGACCTGGGCCGGCGGCGGTTGTGGCGCGACCACCTCGACATATTCACGTTGTACAGGCCGGCGCTCATGCACCACGCGCTCCTGCACACACCCAGACGCCGCGACCACAACTGCCGCTAATGCCGCGTAACGTAACAACATACAACCCCCTCGGGCGTTATCGCCCAACACCTGCACCGGTAAAAATGCCCCCGTGTTTCAGCCGTGCTCCTGCTCAGGCCTGGGTACTTTTTTAACAGGTTGTGTCTGTCGGATTGCTGAAGCAGCACGCATCAAGGGTGACCGAAGCGTCCCAACACCGCTTCGACGAAGCGTCTCAGCTTGGCCGTACGCTGGCGGTTCGCCGTGTAGACAAGGTGCATCGGCCGGCTCGGGGCTTCAAAGTCCGGCAGCACTCTCACCAATTCGCCCCTGGCCAATGCCCGGCGCAAGAAGTCTTCCGGACCGAGCACGATGCCAAAACCATCCAGCGCGGCGGACATCAAGGCCCTGCTTTCATTGATCTGCAAGCGACTGGCAACTTGCACCTTATAAGGCGTCGAAGCCTGGTAGAACACCCACTCGCGATCCGCCGGCCGCGACCAGAAGGCGTAGCCGAGGCATTCATGACGCTCAAGGTCCGCCGGGACCTGTGGGGTACCGCGTGCCGCCAGGTACTCCGGCGAAGCGCAGACCACCAGGCGGTAAAGTGCCAGTGGCCTGGCTGTCAGGCCGGTGATCGCCAGGGGGCCGATACGAAAAGCGGCTTCATAGCCCTCCTCCACCAGGTCCACGAAACGGTCGGTCAGGTGCAGGTCGATTTCCACATCCGGGTTGTCGCGCAGGAACCCGGTAATCAACGGCATCAGGCTGTAGGAGCCGAAGGTGACGGGCGCGGTGATTTTCAGCTTGCCGCGCGGCGTGTCGTTCATGATCTGCGCCAGTGAATCAGCAGCCTCGGCTTCTACCAGGATATGTTTGCAACGCTTGTAGTACGCGCTCCCCAACTCCGTCAGGCTTTGCCTGCGTGTGGTGCGGTTAAGCAAGCGAGCGCCCAGGCGCTGCTCCAGCGCGGTGACATGTTTGGCCACCATCTGCGGCGACATCCCCAAGCGCTCGGCAGCCCTCGCGTACGAGCCCAACTCAGCAGCCATCACAAAGGCATTCATGCTCGACAGGCGATCCATCATTCCCTACTCCCAGTAACAACATCCACACCAAAACGACGATTTATCGCCAATTGGTTGCCAATCATCATAACCGCTCCCCCCCATGCATTGGAGCAAGACCATGAAGATTGGTGTTATTGGAGCAGGCTTTATCGGGCGCGCCGTGGCCCAACTGGCACTGGCGGCCGGGCATGAAGTGATGTTGAGCAACTCCCGTGGCCCCCACACCATGAGCAGCGTCGTGAGCGGCATACTCGGCGTGCAGGTGGGCAGTGCCGACGACGCCGCCAAATTCGGCGATGTGGTGCTCGTGGCGATTCCCCTGGAGCATTACCGCAGCGTCCCGACGCAATGGCTGGAGGGCAAGACCGTGATGGACGCGAATAATTACTACCCGAACCGCGACGGCCATATACCGGTACTGGATCGCTTCGAAACCACCACCAGCCGGTTGCTCGCCGAGCATTTGCCCCATTCACATGTAGTCAAAGTGTTCAACGCGATCTTCGCTCCCGACCTGACGCAGGATGCCCGCCCCCACGGTGCCCCCGACCGCCGGGCGTTGCCGGTGGCAGCGGATGACGCCGCAGCGAAGGCACGCGTCATCACGCTACTCGACGAACTGGGGTTCGACGCCGTGGATGCCGGCAGCCTGGATGACAGCTGGCGGCTGGAACGCGGCAAGCCGGCCTATTGTGTCCCGCTGGACCAGGATGGCTTGAAGGCAGCGCTGGCCGCCGCCGAGCGTACGGTTGAACTACCGCCTGTCGAACGGACCCGCCGTTAGACACGCACAAAAAAGCCCGCTGACCGTTACCGGTTCAGCGGGCTTTTTGTTACCGGCAAGGTCCTGACCCAGGACCTCCCCAGCGGTTTACAGCGCCAGATCAGACGCCGGCTTGCTCGGCTCAGCCGCAGGCTTGGCAGCCTCGGTGGCGGTAGGAGCAGCCTGTTGTGGAATCGCAGGCGGTGTAGGCAGTTGCAGGATATTGGCGGTGTAGGCCCATTCCTTGGCAACAGCCTCAGGACTGTCGTTCAGCTTGGTGCCGTAGCTCGGTACGATCTGGTGCAGTTTTGCCTGCCACTCAGGGGTCGCAACCTTGTCCTTGAACACTTTCTGCAGCACGGTCAGCATGATCGGAGCCGCAGTGGAAGCGCCTGGCGATGCACCCAACAGGCCTGCAATGGTGTTGTCGGCGGAGCTGACCACTTCGGTACCGAGTTTCAGGACGCCGCCCTGCTCTTCGTCACGCTTGATGATCTGCACGCGCTGACCGGCTTGCCACAGGCGCCAGTCGGATTGCTTGGCGTTCGGGAAGTACTCCTGCAGCGCCTTGAAGCGGTCGTCATCCGACAGCATCAGTTGGCCGGCGAGGTACTCGACCAGTGGGTATTCACGAATACCGACTTTGGTCATTGGCCAGATGTTGTGAGTGGTGGTGCTGGTCAGCAGGTCCAGGTACGAGCCTTCTTTCAGGAACTTGGTCGAGAAGGTCGCGAATGGGCCAAACAGAATCACGCGTTTGCCATCCAGCACGCGGGTGTCCAGGTGCGGAACCGACATCGGTGGCGCGCCAACCGAAGCCTTACCGTAAGCCTTGGCCAGGTGCTGCTCGGCGACGGTTGGGTTATCGGTCACCAGGAACGAGCCGCCCACCGGGAAGCCAGCGTATTCCTTGGCTTCAGGAATGCCCGACTTTTGCAGCAGGTGCAGTGCACCGCCGCCAGCGCCGATGAACACGAACTTGGCGTCGGTTTCAGTCTTGGTGCCGTCTTTCAGGTTTTTGTAGCTGACACGCCACGAACCGTCGGCGTTCTTGGTGATGTCCTGCACTTCGCTCGACAGTTTCAGGTCGAACTTAGGTGTGGTTTGCAGGTGAGCGACGAACTGGCGGGTGATCTCGCCGAAGTTCATGTCGGTCCCCAGCGGGCTCCAGGTGGCCGCGATTTTCTGGTTCGGGTCACGCCCTTCCATCATCAGCGGAACCCACTTGGCGATCTGCGCCGGATCTTCGGAGTACTGCATGCCAGCGAACAGTGGGCTCGCTTTCAAGGCTTCGTAGCGCTTCTTGAGGAACTTGATGTTGTCATCGCCCCACACGAAGCTCATGTGCGGTGTGGTGTTGATGAACGAACGTGGGTTCTTCAGCACGCCCTGGCGGACCTGCCAGGACCAGAACTGACGGGAAATCTGGAAGGCTTCGTTGATTTCGACCGCTTTCGGGATCTCAACCACACCGTCCTTGTTTTCCGGGGTGTAGTTCAGCTCAGCCAGGGCCGAGTGACCGGTACCGGCGTTGTTCCAGCCGTTGGAGCTTTCTTCGGCGACGCCGTCGAGGCGCTCGACCATTTCCATCGACCAACCCGGCTCCAGCTCGTTAAGCCAGACACCCAGGGTTGCACTCATGATGCCGCCGCCGATCAGCAGCACATCGACTTTCTTTGCCTCTTCCGCGTGAACGGACGTGATCCCCAGCGACAAAGCCAGCCCCAGCAGGGCAGTGTTTACTTTTTTAAACATCAGTAGCACCTATGATAAAACGCCATCCGCCCCACCGCCCCTGGTCATGGGCAACCCTCAATCACGCTGCGCCAGGCAACGCACCGCGGGGTTTGCACATTCACTCGGGGACCGCAGGGTGGGCACACAAGGCCGACGTATCGACCTCACTTTTATGTCCCTTCTGCGCTGACTTCTTATCATTATTGGCTTCAGCTACCTGGGCGACAGCGACCCACCGGGACGTATACGGATGTACGTACCAGAGAGAGACCAGACCAAGATGGCGCGCAGAATATCATGCCCGGCGCCGGATATGGACTCGCCAGTCGGACGGCCATCAGTTCGCCAGTTTTTAAGATCTGTCTCATGTGCCTCTAAATCGCCGCAATGCACTATGGATTGGCTCCCCCACGGGATGAGCACACAACCTTCCATCTCTCTAACGAGGCATTGCAATGCTGAACAAACTGAGCCAACTCACCCTCGCGTGCGGCGCTTGCTGGTTTCTGACCGGGACTGCACAGGCGGCGGATGGGCAGATCGAATTCACCGGTTCCGTGACCGATAACGCCTGCACCATCACCACCGGTGACGTGAACAAGTCCGTGACCCTGGACCCTGTACGTATCGCTGACTTTGCGCCGACCGTGGGCTCCACCGCCAAAGCCAAAGCTTTCTCCATCAGCCTGGACAACTGCAGCACCGCCACCCGCAAAAACGCGGCGATCACGTTCAGCGGCCAACAAGACGCCAGTGACTCCACGCTGCTGGGCCTGACCGGTGAAAACCAGGTGCGCGGCATCGCCATCCAGATCGCCGACGCCCGTACCGGTAACAAGCTGGCGCTGAATGAGCCAACCGCCGATTACGACCTGCGCCCACAGTCCAACACCTTCGACTTCACCGCCGCCTACGTTCGCACCGTTGCCGACGTGACAACCGGCGAAGGCGACGCTGCCGTGACCACGTCCGGTATCGGTACCGGTCAGGTGCACGCGCTGGCCAGCTTCGACGTCACCTACAAGTAATTGCTCGTCAACACCGTGGGCCACGCGCCTGTGCGCTGGCCCATGGATTCCAAAGGTCCCCTGTCATGCGTTTGAAACTGTACTTTTTCCTCGCCCTGTTGCCGCTCTGGCATAGCGCGCCAGCGAATGCCGCCGTCACTGTCGGCGCCACGCGGCTGATCTACGACGGCGCGTCCAACGAAGCCAACCTGACCGTGAGCAATCGCGAAGACACCTCGCCCTACCTGGTGCAGTCCTGGGTGAGCCGTTTCGGCAGCGGCAACGATGAAAGCGTCGATAGCTTTATCGTCACCCCACCCCTGTTCAGGCTCGATGCCAACAAGGAAAACATCCTGCGCATCATCTTCACCGGTGGCGCCGATGTGCCCCAGGACCGCGAAAGCCTGTTCCTGATGAACGTCAAGGCGATCCCGGCCATGAGCGACGAGCAGAAAGGCAAGAATGTATTGCAGATCGCGCTCAAGACCACCATCAAGCTGTTCTACCGCCCGGCCGGCGTTAAGGGGTCGCTCAAGGACGCGGTGGCGCAGGTGACCTGGAAGGCCAACGCGGGCGCCTTGCAGTTCAACAATGCCTCCAAGCTCCACGTGGTAGTCAGCGAGCTGAAGCTCAACGGTCTGCCGATCACCCAGGCACCGGATGTGCTGCGCCCGGGCGAACAGCGCGACCTGCCGATCCAGGCCAAAGCGGGTGATGACGTGTCGCTCAGCTACATCGATGACTACGGCAGCACCGTGGACGCCGCCGTAATCCGCATTCACTGACACCCGCGCCTACCTCTTCAGGAACGCCCATGCCTCGTTCACTACCATTCGCGCGCCGTCGCGCCGTGAAGGCCTTCGGCTGCCCGTTTGCGGCGGCCGTGGCCTTGCACCTCGCCCCCGCACAGGCTGGCTACGAGTTCGATCCGTCGTTCCTTGAGATCGGCGGGGGGCAGAGTTCGGCGGCGGTGAAACAACAGGTCAGCGCCATGAGCGAAGGCCAGTTGCCGGGGATCTACCGGGTGGATGTGTTGATCAACCAGCGCTCGGTCGATCAGCGCGATGTGCGCTTCGTACGCGTCAACGGCTCGGCGGATCGCTCGGCCACCGGCCTGTTCCCCTGCCTGGATGCCGAGTTTTTCCGCGCCCAGGGGGTGGCCGACAGCGCCCTGCACAACCGCAGTGACGCCGATGCCAGCTGCATCGCATTCGACCAGGGGCTGGTCGGGTTGACCTACGACTACGACTTCAACCGCCAGTTGCTGTCCATCGAAATCCCCCAGGCTTACCTGGGCAGCATCCCGTTTGAGGTACGCCGCCGCCAGTGGAGCGACGGCGAGCACGTGGCGTTTACCAACTACAGCTTTACCGGCAGTCGTGCAGAGTCGGACACCGGGCGCCGCCAGAACCAGTTCGGCAGCCTGCGCAGCGGCATCAATGCCGGGGCCTGGCGCCTGCGCAATTTCTCGACCTGGCAGAAAGGCACGGGCGACACCGGGCGCTGGGAATCCCTGGAAACCTACGCCCAGCGCGACATGGGCAACATGATGGCAATCGCCACGGTGGGCGATTCCACCACCGAAGGCGACCTGTTCGACGCCATCCCCTATCGCGGGCTGGGCATCGCCTCGGACCTGGATATGTTGCCCGACCAGGCCCGCGAATTTGCGCCGGTGATTCGCGGCATTGCCAATGGCCGCTCGCGGGTGATCATCCGCCAGCGCGGCTACGTGATCCATGAGCAGTGGGTGCCGTCGGGGCCGTTTGCCTTGACCGACCTGTACCCCACCGCCAGCAACGGCGATATCGAAGTCACGGTCGAAGGCCCGGATGGCCAGCGCCAGGTGTATACGCAGTCGTTCTCGTCGGTGCCCTACATGCTGCGCGAGGGGCAGCAAAGTTATTCGGTGTTCGCCGGCCAGTACCGCCCAGCGCAATCGGCCTTCCAGCAGGACACCCCGGCCTTTATCCAGGCGTCTCTGCGGCGGGGCTTGAGCGGCAGCACCACGCTGTTCGGCGGTAGCCTGCTCAGCGATCAATACAACGCCGGGCTGCTGGGTTTTGCCCACGACTTTGCCGGCTTTGGCGCGATTTCGGTGGACGTGACCCACGCCCGCAGCGAGGCCATGGGCCATGACCAGACCCGCGCCAGCGGCCAGTCGTTTCGCTTTCGCTATTCCAAATCCCTGGCGGCCACCGACACCAACTTCAGCCTGATCGGCTACCGCTACTCCACCGGCGGCTACTACTCGTTCAACGAAGCGCTCAACAGCCGCAATGCCGAGCAGACCCTGGACACGTATCGCAGTGGCCATATGAAAAGCAACTTCATCGCCAACGTGTCCCAGCAACTGGGCGGCTACGGCGGCGTCTACGCCAACGTGTCGAAAACCGACTTCTGGAATAAGAGCAAGGCCGACACCTCGATCCAGCTGGGCTACACCGTGAGTTCCGGGAGCATTTCCTATTCCCTAGGGCTGAGCGTGAACAAAGGCGCCAATACCGATGATCGCAGCCTGTCCCTGAGCATCAGCATGCCCCTGGGCGGTACGCGCAACCAGCGTGTCACGGCCAACCTGAACCAGAGTGCACGTGGCGCCGCGTCACGCACGGCAACCCTCAGTGGCAACGCGTTTGAAGACGACACCCTGGCCTACAGCGCGGGGGTGTCGCAGCAGGTCAACGGCAACCAACGCCAAAGCGGCGGCACCCTCGCCGCCCAGTACGACGCCCCGAGCGCGATTGTGCGCGGCGCCTATAACGAGTCCACCGGCAACCGCCAGCTGGACGTGGGCGTGGAAGGCGCGGTGGTGGCGTATGGCAGCAACCTGATGTTCAGCCAACCGTTGGGCGAAACCAATGTGATTGTGGCCACACCGGGTGCCGCCGATGTGGCGATCACCAACAAGCGCGGGGTGCGCACCAATGCCAACGGCTACACGGTGGTGCCGTCGGCCCTGCCCTACCGCAAGAACCGTGTGTCGCTGGACACCCAGTCGATGTCCGCCGACGTCGACATCGCCGAACCGGTGCAGGAGGTCACGCCCAATCGTGGGGCCTTCGTCCTGGCCGACTTCGACACCCGGCGCGGCAAACGCATTCTGTTTCGCATCAGCGACACACGCGGTGAACCCGCCCCCTTTGCCGCCCGCGCCGAGCTGTTCGCACCGGACGGTCGCGCCCTCGGCAACACATTGGTGGCGGACAAAGGCCGCGCGTTCCTGACCGGCGTGCCGCCCGAGGCGCGATTGTTGATCAGCGTGGACGGGCAACCGTGGTGCAGCCGCGATTTGAACCTGCAAGACGACGGACCTGCCGAGGGCGGGATTACGCAACTGACTATTCAATGTGAGCGCGCGGCCAGTGGGTCGGGTGCCGGAGATTCGTGATGATGGCTCTGAACCTACGTAGCTGGCGGATGCTGGCGTTGTTGGCTGGCGTGCTTTGCGGCCTGTCGTTTCAGGCACAGGCACTGATCGGCGGCAACGTCGAATGCGGAACGCCGGGCTACCCCACCTTTGGCTACCGCTTCCAGCCGGGTGAAGCGATCAATGTCGAGTACAGCGGTACGTGCACGATTCGTCGTGCCTTTCCCTATGCCGCAGGCGTGAACACCAGCATCACCTACGGAACCGGCTACAACCATGCTGCGCTGCAGTTTGTAGACCCCTCCAGCTGGACCTACATGCCACTCCTTGATCTTGGCCAGTTCAGTGGGATTTGCCTGGGCGGCCCATGCCAGCGATTGCCCCTCAACACCGTGCTGCGCTACCGCTACAACCTGGTGGGCACCGCGCCCAGAACCACCGGCACGCGCAATGTCCAGGTACGAATCGGCGTGACCTCCCTTAACTACCTGGCGTGGGCCGAGTGGTTCCTGGATATGCCTTTTACGTACACCGTCTACACACCAGCCTGCACGTTGAGTTCGCCCAGTGCCGTCAACCTGCGCTTCGGCAACATCAGCAACGCCGACCTCAGCCGCCAGGTGCAATCCACCACGGTCTCGGTCACCTGCGCTGCCAACGTGCAAGCCACCGCCACGCTCAGGGCGAGCCAGGCAGTGGTCAGCGCCACGACCGGGGTGTCGCGCACCACGCTGGCCGGCCTGAACATGCAGGCGATCTGGACCGACTCCTCCAACCCGGTGGACCTCAGCGGCGTGCGCAACCTGCAATTGAAGACCGGCAGCAACAACGTGAATCTCAGCTTCAAACCGCAACTGGTGGCCGGCCAATCACCCACCGGCGCCTTCCAGAGCCAGTACACCCTGACCATCAACTATCGCTGAGGCCCTTGCCATGAAAACTTCGCTGTTCGCCCTGGTGCTGCTCAGCGCCACCGCCCAAGCCGCCGACACGGTGAATATCACCGTCAGCGGCACGCTCACCCGCCCACCCTGTGTGCTGAGCACCGGCACCACCCTCACCGCGGCGTTTGGCAATGTGCGCACCGACCAGGTGGCGACCACCGAAACCGTCGCGGTGCCGGTGCGTATGACCTGCCCGGCGGGCTCATCGCTGAACGTCAGCTTCAGCGCCAACAACGGCACCTATACCAGCACCGTGGCCAAGACCACCGCCGACAACCTCGGGGTGTCGTTGCTATGGGCCGACAATACAGCGGCGAACCTCACCGGCACGACCAAGGCCTACAGCAACCTCAGCGGCAGCGTGGATATCAGCCTCAAGGCGCAACTGGTGGCACGCGGGGCGCTGACACCGGGCGCGTTCACCTCGGCCATGGTCATGACCATTAATTACCTATGAAAACGCTCATCTGGATGCTACTGGCCGTGGCCGGCACCGCCCTTGCGCAATCGGCGGATGAAGCGCAGATCGACGTCACCGGCAAGCTCATCGCCCCGCCTTGCGCGGCGCGTTTTCCCACTACGCAACAGGTGGAGTTGGGCAACGTCAACATCAACCAGTTGGCCGATAACAGTGCCAGCGTTACCGACGTGCCGCTGGTGTTCGATTGCCAGGCCAACAGCCAGGTGAGCCTTACCCTCTCGGCAGGCCTGGGCAGCGTCGATAGCCACACCCTGCTCACCAGCCGCAAAGCCCTGGGATTGCATCTGGGTCTGCTGAATAAAGGCGCAAAGGCTGATGTCAGCCTGGGTGAAACCGGCACCTGGCCGGTCGAAGACGGGTCACTGCAACTGACCCTGCGCGTCAAGCCCGTGTCCGTGGGAGAACTGCCCGAAGCGGGCAGCTATAACGCCACGCTGCTGATGCAGATGACGTATCGCTGACTACTGAAACTGCCGCGCCTCGATGCAATACGTCAGCAACGCCTGGTCGCTGTCGACATCCAGCTTGCGCATGGCCGAGATCTTCTGCGCGCTGACGGTCTTGTTGCTGCGGCTCAACTGCCGCGCAATATCGCTGACGCTCATCCCGGTCACAAACAAACGCAGCACCTCCATCTCTCGCGGCGACAAGCTCTGGAACCGCTCCTGCACCTGAAACCCGTTGCCCACCACGGACGTCGCCACCGGCATCGGCGCCTGGTAGCTGCGCTGGGCACTGATCGCGCCCAGGGCCTTTTCGATCTCGCCGTGCAGGTGGTTCTTCTGGATCACCCCGGCGACGCCCAGCTCCTGCAGGCGAGTGAGGATCAAGCTGTTGGAAATCATGGTCAGCACCAGCACCTGGGTCTGCGGGAAGTGGCGCAGGATGTACTCGATGAGCTTCAAGCCATCGCCATAGGTGTCATCGCCGGGCATGTTGAAATCGGTGATCAACACTTGCGGTCGATGGGTGCGCAACTGCTCGATCAGTTCGCTGGAACTAACCGCCTCGCCCACCAACGTATAACGTGAATCACGCTGCACAATCTCACGCACGCCCACCAGCACGATCGGGTGGTCATCGGCGATCACGACGTTCATTTCTCGCATTATTTATCTTCCTTGTGAGCGGTTGACTCTGCCAACAGGCACTGCGCCACCGCCGTCAAACGTGCACACAACACGCCGATCTGCTGGGTGGCGCGGCTATCCAGGGGGCTGTCGTACAACGTGTTTTCCCAGGTCTGACACGCCGTGGATAAAGCCCCGGCACGCACACTGGCCAATGCGCCGTTAAGGCTGTGCAGGCGCTGGCGCACTCGCTCGGCATCGCCGGCGGCGAGGGCCTGTTCGATGTGCTGCACGTCGGCCAGCAAGGTGTCGCCCATCAATTGGCGCATGGATGCAGACAATTCGATCCAGCCTTCACGATCCCGATCCACCGACGGTATCGCCAGGGCCGTGGCGCGGCGACAGTGCGCCATCAAGGCCTGGCGCAGCATGCCCATGCTCAGCGGCTTGACCACCCAGGCGTTCATGCCCACCGCCAGGCAGCGTTCGCCCTCCTCGCGCAAGGCATTGGCGGTGACGCCGATAATCGGCACCTGCACGCCCTGTTCGCGCAGGGCGCGGGCGAGGTCGTAGCCGTTGAGGCGCGGCATGTTGATGTCGGTGATCACCAGGTCAAAGGGCTGCGAACCCCAGATTTGCAGGGCGTGCTCGCCGTCCCGCGCCACCGTGGCCTGGGCGCCGAGGGCTTCGAGCTGTTCGCGCAGCACGGCCTGGCTGACCGGGTTGTCTTCGGCCACCAGCACGCGCACGTTCAGGCACGGTGCATCCAGGCACGGCTCGGCCAGGGCCGGGTGAGCGGTTGAAGGCGCATTGCTGAGGATCGGCAAGGTGATGAACAACGAGAAACTGCTGCCCAGCCCCGGTTCACTGACTACGCGCATGTGGCCGCCCATCAACTCGCTCAAGCGCGAACAGATCGACAACCCCAGCCCTGCACCATTGCCGTCCTGACCGCCGGCCACTTGATAGAACGGCTTGAACAACTGGTCCAGGGCCTTTTCTGGAATGCCCACGCCGGTGTCGGTGACCTGCCATTGCAAAGCAACGTGATCCTCCTGCAGTTCCTGCACGGTCAGGCGCAGACGCACGCGTCCCGACTCGGTGAACTTGATCGCATTGCCCAGCAGGTTATGCAGGATCTGACGGATCCGTCCTGCATCACCGAGCAGTTGCCGGGGCACTTGCGGGTCGATCTCCGCGTCGATCTGCAACCCCTTGTTGCGCGCCGTGGCGCTGAAGCCGAGCACCGATTCCTCGACCAGTTGGCCGGGGTTGAACGGCGCAGCTTCCACCGCCATTTGCCCGGACTCGATTTTCGACACGTCCAGAATGTTGCTGATCAGTTGGAACAGCACTGTGGAGGAGCTTTGGATAATTTCCAGGTACTGGCGCTGGCGCTCGCTCATGGCGGTCATGGCCATCAGTTCCAGGTTGCCGAGCACGCCATACAACGGCGTGCGGATCTCGTGGCTCATGGTTGCCAGGAACACGGTCTTGGCCTCATTGGCAGCGGTGGCTTCCCGGCGGGCCTGGTTCAACAGCAGGGTTTCGTCCACGTGCCGGGTGATGTCATTGCAGCCGCAGAGAAACACGTCCTCGCCCTCGTAGCGCGCCGCCACCAGCACGACCTGCAGGTAGCGCCCCTCCACCGCCAGGCACATCTCGCCAGGGGTGTCCGGGCCATCGTTGGCCTTGAGGACTTCCAACAAGGGCGCGGTACCGCCCAGTTGCAGGGCACGCTGGTTTTCCAGCAGCAACTGGCGATCGTGGCGGCGGACCACGCACAAGCCCGCCGGGGCGTTGTGCAACATGATGCGGTTGAACGCTTCGCTCTCGAAGAGTCGCTCCTGGGCGCGCTGGGCGGGGCTGACGATGCGGGTCCTGTACCAGTGGTTGATCCACCAGCCCAGCAGCACGGCGGCGAGGAACGTCAGGCCCAGCCCGAGCAGCGGCCACTTGGCGTAGCGCAGGAAGTCCTGATAGCTGATGGCATACAAACCGGTCCAGTGCTCGCCGCCCTCGCTGATCAGCTTGAAGCGCAAGCCTTGGCTGTTGAAGCTCAGGCCCAGGGGGGCCAGGTGTTCATCACCAAGACTGCCGAGCAACACATCACCCTGGGGCGAGATCAGGGTGAACTGGTTGTACACCGACAGCTGCAGCACCCGCTCGAATTCATCCACCTGGGAGGTATCCACTACGGCTGCCAAGGTCAGCAGCCCCTGGGATTGATTGACCGGGAGCACGGCAGCGGGCGCATCGAGGCCGATCATCGCGACCACGTTGCGGCTGTTTTGATACAGCTGCAACGGTGCGCGCATCCAGCGCACGCGAGTGTCGTTGAGCAACTGGCTTTGGCTCTGTTGCAACTGCTGCAAGCGGGTCACCACGTCGCGGTACTGCTCGCGCAACAACGGCTGGTGCTGGCGCAGACCGCCAATGCCGGGCACAGCCAGACTGGCGACGTCATGGGGAGTAAACACGAACAGCTGCGGCGAGGCGTAGAACGAGCTGGACCAGAAGCCGCCGTAGTAATCGGTCAACTGCACCCCAAAGGCCAGCGCCCGGCGCGTGTCATCCGCCGAAAACCCTGCGTCGTGGGACAAGGTGAAGGGCAACGACAACGCAAAGCCCTTGGCCTGCAGCACCACCTGCCCGGCATCGCGCTGCAACTCCACCACTGAGGTCGACTGCACGGCCGGCAGCGGCGGCGCATTGCTGCGGCTGTAACCGGTGACCACATTGCGCAGGAACGTCTCATGTTCATGGATAATTTCCACGACACGAGCGAAGTGAAACTCGACTTTTTCCTGTTCGGCATCGAGCAACCGCGATACCGCCCAGTAGCAGCTGCTGGACAGCAACAACGCCAACCCTGTCAGTAGCAGCAGGGCTGTGTTCAGGCGCTGGGAACTTTGCGCCAGTTTGTCCAGGCGCAGACTTGCATGTTTCATCGTCAATACCGCTGAAGCCTGAGTCAGGAGGTGGGGCCTACGCATGATCCCGGCATTGGCCAATAACACCCGGCTGGCCGGGCGACCCTTCCTCTGGGCTTCTTGACTGTGTGACCCTGGGCGCTCAGATAAGTGCTGGCGCAGGGCCATCCTCTATCAACAACGCGCTGAATTTATCCGCCGCCACCCCTTGTGAAATCAGGAAGCCTTGCACCTGGTCACAGCGGATACGCCGCAGTACCGCCAGCTCTGCCTGGCTCTCGGCGCCTTCGGCAACGGTGGTCAACCCCAGCTTGCGACCCAGTTCGACGATGCTTTGCAACGCTGACGCCAGGTTCTCGTTCTGCGCACAGCCGTGCACCAGCGAGCGGTCGATCTTCACCTCATTGAACGGCGTGGAGACCAGGTTGAAGTAGGAGCTGAAGCCCTTGCCAAAATCATCCTGCGCCAGGCCAAAGCCCATCATGCGCAAGCGGCATGCTCCAGCGTAGTAGTTACTGGCCAGCTGTGTGGTGGAGCTTTCCATCAATTCGAAGGTGATTTGCCGGGGCTCGGCGTCGTTGTGCTGCACTTGGGCGAGCAGGCGGTCGACCAGGTCGCTTTGGTCGAGCAAGTGGGTGGGCAAATTGATCGACACCGGCAACCGGTAACCGAGTTGCGCCCACTGGGCCTGGGCGGCCAGCGTCTGTGTGAGGACGCTGGTCAACAGTTGGGTTTCCAGGCCTTGGCGCTCAATTTCACCGAGGAACTCGGCGGGCATCAACAGCCCTTCCACCGGGTGAACCCAGCGGGCCAGCGCTTCGGCGCCGACGATGCGCCCGTCATGCAGGGACTTCTTGGGCTGGAACCAGGCCTGGATTTCGCCATTGGCCAAGGCGCGCACCAGGCTATCTCGCGCCAGGCTGATGCCGCGACGACAGCAAGGTGCGCGAGCCTGCTCGGCCAGTTTGTCGAGGCAATCGCGCAGGGTGCGTACCTGCGGCTCACACACCGGCTTGGAAATCAGCCCGGCGACCGTAAGGCCCAGGTTACCCGCCACCTGCCCGGCCCCCACCAGCATGCGCCGGGAGGCCACGCTCATCAGCGCCAGGGCCGGCGGCGCTGGCAGCCGCGCCAGTTGCTGGATCAATTGCACACCGTCCATGCCCGGCATCATCAAGTCGCTGAGCAGCAGGTCATACCGCTGGCGGGCCAGGCGTTGCAACGCGCTGGCACCGTCCCAGACCACGTCGACGTCAAACCCGCCGATGCCCTGGAAGACGTTGATCAGGTACTCATGTTGAAAAGGATGATCCTCCACAATGAGCACGCGATAACCACTCAAAGCACGCTCCTCTGATAGCGTTGAAGGCACTGATAAAGGGCTCGCAGGGTAAAGGGCTTGACCAGGCAGTGGTCCATGCCAGCGCTGAGGCAGCGCTCGGCCTCATCGAGCATGGCGTTGGCGGTGGCCCCAATGATCGGCAGCGAGCAGCCCAGGCGGCGCAGTTGCTCGGTGAGTTCGTAGCCGTTCATGCGGGGCATGTTGACGTCGGTGAGGATCATGTCGAATGCACTTTCCCCCCACCGCGACAACGCTTCGATCCCATCGCCAGCCAGCACGACGGTGCAACCGAGCTCTTCCAACTGGTCGCGCAGGATCAGTTGGTTGATCAGGTTGTCTTCGGCCACCAGCAGGCGCAGGTTCAGGTTGAACGCGACCGGCGCCTCACCGAGGCTGGGCGACAAGCTTTCTTCGATGCCCTGTGCACGACTGACCGCACGGTTGAGCGCGTGCAGATTATTCAAGCCGATCTGCCAGCAGGCGCCCGGCGCTTGGTAGCCACCATGCTCATCGACCGCCGCCGTCACGCGCGGGCCCGGCCATCGCGGCCGCTGATCGGGTTCGGTCGGGCCAGGGTAGAGCTCCACCAGCACCGCGCCGGGGTCGGTGGATTCGGGCATGCCCAATTGCGCCCGCGCGCCCCAGCGGCGCAACCAGCCGCCGACGCTTTCGGCCAGCTCACGCACCGGCGACACCACGTAGACCCGTTCGCCCAGCAGCGGCAGCGCCCATGGCTCATGGGCCTGCTCACTCACCTGCTCCAGCGGTAAGGTAAAGGTAAAACTGCTGCCCAGGCCCGGCTCGCTGACCACCCGCAGCGTACCGTTCATCAAATGCACCAGGCGCTTGCAGATCGACAGCCCCAGCCCGGTGCCCGCCACCACATTGGCATTGCCACTAGCCTGAAAGAACGGTTCGAACAGGTACTGCTGGTCTTGCGCCGCAATGCCCTTGCCGGTATCGACCACTTGCCATTGCAGCATTGCGCGCTCGCCCTCGCGGCTTTCCAGGCGCAGGCGCAGCACGATCCGCCCACTCTCGGTGAACTTCAGCGCATTGTTAAGCAGGTTATTCAGGATCTGGCGAATGCGCGTGACATCACCGCGCACGCGGTCCGGCAGTTGCGGATCCAGGCAGGCGAACAGTTGCAGCCCCTTGCTCTGCGCAGCCCCCGCGTAGCCTTGGATCACCTCCTGCACCAACTCCAGTGGCGAAAATACCGTGAGTTCGAGAGACAGTTGCCCGGCCTCGATCTTCGAGACATCCAGCACGTCGCAGATCAGTTGCAGCAGGTTCGCCGAGGAGCCTTCGATGGCATTCAGATAGCCGCGCTGCTGGCTGTTGAGGTCGGTGCGGGCAAGCAATTCCAGGGTGCCCAGCACCCCGTACAGCGGCGTGCGGATTTCATGGCTCATGGTCGCCAGGAACAGCGTCTTGGCCTCATTGGCCGCGTCCGCCAGGGTGCGCGCCTGCTGCAAGGCCAGTTCCACCTGCTTGCGCTCGCTTATATCGCTGAACGCGCAGATCAATACCTCCTCACGCTGATACCGGGTCGGCGCAAAACTCAGGAACAGGTGGCGACCATCGGCCATTTGCAGCTCATCGGTGCTGATTTGTTCGGCCTCCTCAAAGGCGCGGCGAATCCAATCGTGGCACAGCTGCTGACGCTCCTGGCCGTTGCCCAACCACTGGCGTGACAAGGGGTTCTCCAGCACCACGCCGCCATCACTGCGGCGCAGCACGCAAAGGGCCACCGGCGCGATGCGGATCACGGCGCTGCTGAACGCCTCGCTTTCCACCAGCGCCTCAATGCGGTTGGCCGCCGGGATAATCAGCCGCTGGTCGATGCGTCGTACCAGGCGCAGCATCAACACGCTCGCCAGCGCACACACCAGCAGGCACACCAGCAGTGGCATGGCCAGGCTGGGCAACAGCGAACGCAACTCCAGGCTGTAGACGATCTGCCATTGCGAATAGCCCAGGTGCTTGCGGATGGCCAGACGGTCCGGCAACCAGCGGCTGCCCTCCCAACCGAAGCTCGCCGTAGAGTGATACTGGCGTAACACTTGCGCCGCCGTCGGTTGATGGGGCGCACTGCTGAAAATCAATTGCCCTGCGCCGTCGAGCAACATGAAGTCGCCCGCCTTTTCATGTTGCAGGGCATTGATCAGGTCCGGCCCGTCCACTTCCAGGCCAAGCCAGCCCGAGTCGGGGCTACGGTCGTCCAGCCGCGTGAAGATATACAGCGGCGAATCCAGGCGACTCTGCTCGGTCAGCCACAGTTCATCGCTGACCGAGACCTTGCCGGTATCCACCGCCATCAGCCGTTGCAATACTGGCTCCGGCACCGCCTCTGGCGCGGCGCGCACGGTAAACAGGCGCTCCACCGCCGGCTCGGCGCGCTGGGCCACGTAGATCAGGTTGACTTGGTTCGTCTCCAGGTAATCGAGCAGGCGTCGGGTGAGCCACAGGCTCCAGATATTGCCCGCTTCGCCGAGGGTGATATGCACCTCTTCGGCGGGCACGTTATTGAGGTTGCCTACGGGCGCCGTCACATGCCGCACCGTCGACAGGCCGAGGCTTTTGAGCAGCGTCTGGCGGCTGACAAAAAAACTCTGCGCGTCGGAAATCGCCTCATTCATATAGCTGCGCCGCAACGAGATCTCCTCGCTGAACGCCGCACGCAGGTAGCTGTAGGCGCCCGCATACACCCCCAGCACCAGCGCCAGGGCGAACAGACGCAGCAGCTTGCGGGCGGCCTTGGGCGTGGAGAAGGTGGAGTCGAGGGGTTGCAGGAAGTGTTTGAGTTTCATCGCCGCAGCCTAAAGGGCGAAACGGCACGGGTGAATAAGACGGATCTCAAAGGGCGATTGAACTCTGCTGTAAACGGCTGTTCTAGACAGGTTCGCCGCAGCGTGCGTAGCATCGGCGGCTGTCCTTCGTGCCATTCCTCCCAACAGGGCGATCCATGTCTATCCAGCAAACTCCCGGGCATGTGCTGCCCGCGCGCAGCGCCGCCAAAATGGAAGCGGCCATGGCCGTGGGCGCTTTCGCTATCGGTACCGGCGAATTCGCCATCATGGGCTTGATGCCCGACATCGCCCAAAACCTGGGCTTAAGCGAACCCCAAGTTGGCCATGCCATCAGCGCCTACGCCCTCGGCGTGATGGTCGGCGCCCCACTGCTGGCCATCCTCGGTGCCAAGCTGCTGCGCAAACATATGCTGCTGTTGCTGATGGGGCTGTACGCCCTGGGCAACCTCGCCACCGCGTTCACCCCGACCTTCGGCTCACTGGTGGCGTTCCGCTTTATCAGCGGCCTGCCCCACGGCGCCTACTTCGGCATTGCCGCCGTCGTCGCCTCCAGCATGGTGCCCAACGACAAACGCGCCGGCGCCGTGGCGCGGGTCATGATGGGGCTGACCCTGGCCATGTTGCTGGGCAATCCGATTGCCACGTTCCTCGGCCAGCACCTGGGTTGGCGCTCGGCGTTTGCACTGGTGAGCGTGATCGCCCTGTGCACCATCGCCCTGGTCTGGCAATTCGTGCCCCATCGCCACGACGAACAACGCAGCGACCCGCGCAAGGAACTGCGGGCGTTTACCAAACCCCAGGTGTGGATGGCCCTGTCGATTGGTGCCATTGGCTTTGCCGGGATGTTCTGCGTGTTCAGCTACCTGGCGCCGACCATGCTGGAAGTGACCAAGGTGTCGCCGCAGTGGATTCCCTTCGGCCTGGCGGCGTTTGGGGTAGGTGGGATCATCGGCAACATCGCCGGCGGCAAGCTGTTTGATCGCATGCAGTTTCGCGCGGTGGGTTGGATTCTGGTGTGGTCGATGGCCGTGTTGCTGTTCTTCCCCCTCGCGGCGTCCTCGCTATGGGGCGTGCTGCTGAGCATGGGCCTGGTCGGCACCATGGTATCGTTGGCCGCGCCGCTGCAGATCCGCCTGATGGACATCGCCCACGAAGCACCGAGCCTTGCAGCAGCGTCCAACCATGCCGCGTTCAACCTGGCCAACGCGCTGGGGCCGTGGTTTGGCGGGATGGCGATTACGGCGGGGTTTGGCTGGACCAGCACCGGCTATATCGGCGCGGCCACGGCGCTGGTCGGCCTGGGTATCTACCTGATCGCCCGCCGGATGAAGGGCGGCCACTGACTGCCCCCCCAATCAATCATCATGCAACAACCCCGACCCGTACTCCCCATAACTGCTCCCCAGCCCACTGCCGCCAAAATTCATCTTCGCGGCCTTGCTGGGGCTGTGGTCACCAAACGCCTGGCATCCGCCTGAAAAGCAAGGGTCACTGCTCACACCGGACGCCCCCGAAGAACAAGCGCCCAACAGCAACGTGCCAGCAATCATCACGACTTTGACGAGTTTCGAGATCATTTGCAGTTCCCTGTGGACTGGAGGCGCGAGGGTCCTCTCTTGAGCAAGATCGTAGACCTCAACGGCGAAGGGAATGATGAAACTTTGCTGGGTGACAGGGAGGGTTCAGGTTGCCTGATTTGAGGGTAATGCCAGGTTTTCGCAGACGTTGGCAATGATATAGTTCACCCGTGCCCACCCCATCGAAGCCCTGAACATGTACACCATCGAAGTATTTGAATCCAACGCAAAGGGCCGCGACTTTGTAGTGGGTGATATTCACGGGCACTTCAAGCTACTTGCTTCACTCATGGAAAAAGTAAACTTCAACACCCAACAGGATCGCCTGTTTTGTGTGGGCGATCTTATTGATAGAGGCCCTGACTCTATTGACGTATTGAAGTGGCTCAGCGAACCCTGGTTTCACGGCGTACGCGGCAACCACGAACAGATGCTGATGGATTGCCTCTCCGGTCGCGGCGACATCAACAGGCACACGCGAAACGGCGGAGCGTGGCTTTACGCGCTGTCGCCCAGTGTCCAGAGCGAGATTTACAACGCACTGCAAACGCTCCCAGTAATGATTGAGATCGGCTTAGCGGATGGTCGAAAAGTCGGCATCGTCCATGCTGAAGCGTTTCTTTCCTGTGCTACCCATAGTTGGCAAGACGCCAAAGACGCTATCAGTGGAATGCGAGGAGAGTCCGCCCAACAACAAGCGTTGAAAACCGCCCTCTATGCCAGGGAAAAGATAGAGCAGCAAAACCAGGCAGCGATCATAGGTTTGGATAGGTTATATGTGGGCCACTCGACAGTCCCTCATGTGCATGCATTGGGCAATGTCGTTTATATCGATACGGGTTGTTCTTTTTCGGACGGTGCGTTGAGTTTGATAGAGATAGAAAGTGGAGAGGTTGCGCATGTGAGCATGCATTCATTGCTGGGGGACAGCCCCTCCAGTGTCCATTCCACGAGCTAAGTGGCCCAATAGCCTCGTAGTAATTCAGACGCGGTGCGCGGATGGAATTGAGTCGTGCATACCTGCCCGCGCCCCAGAAGCCCACTGATGGAAAAATCCAGGGGGCGGGGGTGAATAAACGCAAAAGGGAACGCCCCTGTCGGAACGTCCCTTCTCCCTCACTCAGCGACGAAAAAGACGGTCTAGAACCAACAGGGCAACTGCACCAATCGCGATTGCCGCAACTGGTTTTTCTTTAACGAATGTAGATACGCTGTCCAGTGCGTCGCCATAGGTTTGTGTCAGCTGTCCAGCGGCTTGCCGACCAGCACCTTCAGCTTCCAGCTTCGAATCACCAAACAGTTTCCCAACTGCGCTCTGCGCTTTGCCGGCAACCTTTTCAACAACACCTTCTACCTGTTCGCTCTTCATGATTAATCAAACCTTCGTGTGTGATTGAGTAACCCAGAATAAATCTGGGCTTGAGGCAACCTTCACGGCATTAGGGGGACGCTGGTAATGATTAGTTCAAAGTGGATGAGGCTCACAGGTAGCCAGCTATCATTCACTCGAAAACGTGAAGGAAACAGCCCCCGCTGACGGCATGCAGACGCCCTCAGCAAGACTCCATGTAGCAGCCCCATTAAGATAAGTTGGCATGTTCTGTCTTACTTCGACCGAGAATCCTGCGTGGCCAGTTAAACTTCTGAGTAGCCCAGCAGTCGCGCATAGACGTCAGTGCGGCAGTGAAAAGCTGTCCTGAATCCACTAAGCCGCAGAGAAGAACGCCACTTTAGCGGTAAGACGATCCGCCAAACCTGATAGCTCGATGCTAGCTGCCGCCACTTGGCGCGCGCCGTTGGCAGACTCAACAGTCGAACCATGAATGCGGTTGATATTTTCAGCGACCTCATCGGTCACGCTACTCTGCTGCACGGAGGCGCTCGCGATCTGGGCGTTCATATGACTGATTGCGGCAACCTGCTCGCTGATCCTTGCCAATGCATGCTGCGCACTGCGGGTTTGTGTGACCGTTTGGCTCGCTAGCTCGCAACTATCGCGCATAGTTTGGGATGCCGTTTCGGTACCCGATTGCAGCGTACTGATCATCTCCCGAATTTCCTCGGTCGACTGCTGTGTACGATTGGCCAAAGAACGTACTTCGTCAGCTACCACCGCAAACCCACGCCCGTGCTCCCCAGCTCTCGCTGCCTCAATGGCAGCGTTCAAGGCAAGCAAATTGGTTTGCGAGGCGATAGCGTTGATGACGTCGATCACTGACGCGATATTTTCACTGTGTTTGGACACCTGGTTCACGGTAGCAGTGGTTTGCTCAAGCGTTACTGCCAACTGTTCAATGGCAAGCGTGGTACTTGCAACCAGCTTGTTCCCACTTCCCACTTCAGTATCAGCCAACCGGGAGGCGTCAGCTGCCTGAGCGGCATATCCAGATACTTCATTAACCGTCGCGGCCATTTGCATTATGGCTGCGGCCACCTGCTCGGCTTCGCGGGTTTGTAAGCTGGTCTGCTCATTGTTAGCCGATGATGCGGCAGACAACTGGGTGGACGAGTGATTGACCTCTTGGGCCGCCTTACGTACTTGCTGAATAGTCTCTCCGAGATGGCCTAGCGCGTCTTTCAGGACGCCCATCACACTGCCGGGATAATCTGTGGAAATCGTCTGATTCAGATCACCAGCTGCCAGTCGCTCGATGGCCAATGCAACGTCTGTGGGCTCAGCACCCAGCGTGGATTTAACGAAGCGAATAATTACAGCCGACAACGTGATGCTCAGCAGCAAAGCAATACCTGTCGCAATAAGCATCAGCGTACTGAACTGACTGGCGGTTGCCTGCACTGCGCCCAGCTTTGCCTTGATTGATGCTTCCTCGTAGTCGATCAGTGCATTGACGCGTTTCAGCCACTCACTGTAATCCAAAGACGTTTGACGCATCAGCAGCGCCTGAGCTCCAGGTATGTCACCCGCTTGGCGCAGGGAGATTACCGCCCTGGTGGAGTTAAGGGTTTGTTGTTCGATGTCCTTGATAGCGCTCAGTAATCGAACCTCCTCGCCTGTTACGCTTGCGCCCTTGAACAACTGATCCATTGGAGCCGCCGAGTCGGAGTAGGCCTTTTCCAAGGCTGTGACCTCCGATAAGTGTTTTGCCAAATCCGTATCAGTCGTCACCAGCACAGCATCCCGAATAGCGATGGCTCGGTTATGGACACTGCCTCGAAAATTGATTGCATAGCGCTGCACCTTGGCGGCATTTTCGCTGACGTCTTCCAAGGTGGAGTCAATGAACGCAACGCGGTGAATGCCGATGGCGGTTATCAACATGAGCAGCGCCAGGATGGCTGCGAAACTAAGCCCTATGCGTGTGGCCAACGACAGCGTTTTCTTCATGGCTAGCTCGAAAATATGACCTGTACAGGCCTTTGTTGATGTGGAAGACGCGAACGGTACTACCAGCCCATTACGCTTGATGCCTTGACGATACGTCGACGCAGAAAGGTCCTCCAGTTAGCAATACGCACCGCCATGATAGCGTATAGCTATCATCATGATGCGTATGTTCTGCAGTGGGCCTCGCGATTTACCTAGAGCGTTTTTGCGCGGCTATGGCAGTAGGCGCTAATGAGGGAGGTCGCAAAGCCACCGGTCATTAGATCGCCACGTGGGTTCCCGCAAGCCAGTTGAAGGTGAACAGTTTTGAAAAAGAGTGAGCTTCCAGTAAAAACCTGCCTTACCTGCGGCCTTCCCTTCACTTGGAGGAAGAAATGGGCGCGCTGCTGGGAGGAGGTTCGTTATTGCTCTGAGCGCTGCCGACGCAGTAAGCCTGCTAACTGCTGAGCCAAAAGGGGGGGTCAGGTTGCCGCCTTCTTGGGGTAAGGCGGCAGGGTCGGGTGTCAGGCTGTGGCCGTGCTGGACGTCGCTTCGACTTGCTCTTGAGCTCGGTCGACAAGCAGAGAGCTCAACTCGATCAGTTGCTGAATGCCCAAAGCGATGGAGCGCTGGGATTCGTCGAGGTCGAACGCCAGGGTTGCCGTCATTTGATTGGCGGATGCGAGGTTTTCGGCGGCGTTGGCTAGTAGGGTTTCGGTGTCGACGTTGGGGCTGACGAGGAAGACATTGGCAGTGGATTGTTCGACTGGTGCAGCGTTTGAAGCGTGAGGCGGGTTAGGTGTGACTTTGTACATGGCGAAGCTCCTTAACTATTCAGGAACTGCCAAACTCACTTCCACATGAGGGTGGCAGCTGTACGCAGGTGTGGAAGACCAGGGCTAAGGACCCGGCGCACCGAAGTGCCCCGCGCACAGCCGCCGAAACACATAATACAGGCGTAAAAAAACGCCGGTAGCGGTTTATGGGCGATTGCGTCTTAGCTTGGTACGGACTTCCACATCCGGCCGCTGGGTTGGCAGCGACTTGAGGAGGTTAGCTAGGGGAGGTCTGAGGGGCAAGCCGAGAAAAGTGTGGGAAATTTCCCGGAAAGCATAGTGGACTGAGAGAAGGGTATCGTGGTCTGACCCCGCTATTTGGGAAGTTGCCAGGCAATTTGGAGTTCTTCAGCGCAGTGCCCTAGATCTACTGATTGATAACGGCTTCGCGCAGGTGGCAGATCGATCCAGGGGCGAATTCGTGTTCATCCTTCCAGCCGCGCACCTGGTAATAGGTCTCCGACCACAAAGGGGACGGACTTATTTATATTTAATTTCCATTACCCCCCTGCCAGATCGGCGAGTAGACCGAAGGCTTTTACAGACTGAGTCAACAAATAGCCCAAATCAGCTACGCCGACGACCTGACGATTCAAGCCCGCACTCTACGATCAACCTTCCACATCGAGGCCGCCATGACTGGAATATCCCTAAACCCGCCGGAAGACCTAGCCGACCTGGCCAAAACCAACGGCCAAACGGCGAGCTACCTGGTTATGGACGTTCTTCGCGACTACATCGAACACGAAAAAATGCTGACCGCTCAAATCGAGCTGGCAGTAAAAGAAGCCGACCAAGGCAAATTCGCCACTGATGACCAAGTGTCAGCCATGCGCGCTAGGCGCTGGAGTAGGAATGCGGGTTGAGCGGCTTGAAAAAGCACTCAAAAATCTTGAAGACGAAGCCAATTACATTGCCCTTAAAACCCAAAGGCCGCTGATGACTTCTCCGATGCCATTTTCGCCAGCATCGACAAACTGGCTCTGTTCCCTACCATGGGTCGTGAAGGCCGGGTCAAACACACCCGTGAATGGGCAGTACCCAACTGGCCCTACCTGATCCCGTATCGGGTTCGCGGAGATCGTCTGCAAATCCTCGGCATGTTCCACACACGGCAACGTCCGCGCTCGAAGTGGTGAATGGCACAAAACAAGCCTCTCCCACACCCTGGATCCATCCCTGATAAACTGCCCACCATTCGCCTCGTTGACTCAGATTCCCAATGCCCCCACAAACCGCTCCCCTCTCCCGCCGCTTTTCTGTCGCCCCGATGAAGGACTGGAACGACTAATCCCACAGACCTTACAGAACGCGCACTACAGCGCCTTCGCCGCCAACCTGTACCACTTTCGTACCAGCACTATTCCCACGTACTTATCCCCTACCTTTTTTCGCTGGCTTTCGCAAATCCGAGAGTCACCACTGCTATGCTTGATTTCTTTCAAAACGAGCCGAAAACCCTGGCAAGCGAGTACTCACTGACGGACGTGCTGGAACGGCTTTATCAAAATCAACTGGCCCTGGAAGCGGCTGTGATGGAGCTGACTCTTTTGGCTGAGCAGCAAAGCGCTTTGGAAGTGGGTGAAAATGTTCGGGGGGCACTCCACACGATTGGTGAAAACGCGGGCCATATCAAACAAGGCCTGGCTCGATTGGGAAGGGCAGACCTCACCTAAATGTCAACTATCGGCCGATTCTGTTGAAAAAGTAGCTCCCCTGTCTGGCCTGCGGCAAAATCTCCGCATCGGCCAGCAGGGAAGCACGCAGCATGATGGGACAGTTATCGAGTGGGCAGGAGCGGCTGTTTTACTCGTTCAACCTTGAAGATCACATCCCCTCCAATCACCTTCTGCGCAGCATTGATCAGTGTCTCGATCTGAGCGACCTGCGCCATCACCTCGCCGATTTTTACAGCCCAATTGGGCGTCCTTCGATTGACCCAGAGTTGATGATCCGCATGCTGATCGTGGGCTATTGCTACGGTATTCGCTCCGAGCGGCGGCTGTGCGAAGAGACCCATTTGAACCTGGCGTATCGCTGGTTCTGCCGGTTAAGCCTTGAAGATGAAGTCCCCAATCACTCGACCTTTTCCAAAAATAGACACGGCCGTTTTCGGGACAGCGAGCTCTTTCGCTGGCTGTTCAATGAAGKGCTGCGTCGTTGCATGGACGAAGGCTTGGTCAAAGGTGAAGG
>NZ_LHVO01000030.1 GCF_001269925.1 Pseudomonas sp. MIACH | reverse complement strand
GGTTGTCACGCCAGTGGCATTGCCGGGTAGCTATGTTCGGAATAGATAACCGCTGAAAGCATCTAAGCGGGAAACTAGCCTCAAGATGAGATCTCACTGGGACCTTGAGTCCCCTGAAGGGCCGTCGAAGACTACGACGTTGATAGGTTGGGTGTGTAAGCGCTGTGAGGCGTTGAGCTAACCAATACTAATTGCCCGTGAGGCTTGACCATATAACACCCAAGCAATTTGACTACTCGAGAGAGCATCAGATTGCGGTGTGTGAAGACGCAATGAACCGAAAGTTCGATGCTCACAAAACACCGACAGCTGTCACATACCCAATTTGCTGAAGCGAGGCCAACTGGCCGCGACTCAGTACCCGAATTTCTTGACGACCATAGAGCATTGGAACCACCTGATCCCATCCCGAACTCAGTAGTGAAACGATGCATCGCCGATGGTAGTGTGGGGTTTCCCCATGTGAGAGTAGGTCATCGTCAAGATTAAATTCCGAAACCCCATTTGCGAAAGCAGATGGGGTTTTGTTTTGCGCGGTCGAAAAGTAAAAACACCGTTCTGAGTGAGCTTTCGAATACCCTCAAGGTAGGCCACCGTGGCACCGTAGCCATCGACATTGAGCTCACCTCAGAGTGCCGTTGGAGAATTCAATGCAAAGTGTTTCTGCATTTTTGCTATGGTGCAGCACATTTCCCAAGGACTGATCTTTCATCGCAGGATGCGGCGTCGACCTTCTTCAACGAGATGCTGTAGAAATGCCTGAACCTATACCGATTAAAGATCACGAAAAAGAGAACCGCCTCGTCAATAAGCGCCTGCTCGCTTGTGCGTTGCTGGTGATCGGCATTACATGTGCCCTGGTGGGGCGTATGTATTTCCTTCAAGTCGTCCAGTTCGACTACCACTCCACGATTTCTGAAAACAACCGCGTCCACGTGCTGCCCATCACGCCGACGCGCGGTCTTATCTATGACCGTAATGGCGTGGTCCTAGCCGATAACCGACCCAGCTACAATCTGACCATCACCCGCGAGCGCACCACTGACCTCAAGGGCGAACTCGACGCCATCGTCAACCTGCTGCATCTGCCTGCTGAAGACCGCGCACTGTTCGACAAGGCCCTGAAGCAGGCGCGCCACCCATTCGTCCCCGTAACGTTGTTCTACGAGTTGACCGAAGAACAAATTGCGTTGTTGGCGGTGAACGAGTTCCGCCTGCCAGGGGTAGACGTAGAACCGCAATTCGTCCGTCACTACCCCCTGGGTGCGCACTTTGCCCACTCCATCGGCTATGTAGGACGCATCAATGAGAAAGAATCCAAGGCCCTCGATTCGGTGGAGTACCGCGGCACACAATCTATCGGCAAGACCGGTATCGAGCGTTTCTACGAATCCGAACTGCATGGTCATGTGGGTTATGAAGAGGTCGAGACCAATGCCCAGGGCCGCGTACTTCGGGTGCTTAAACACACCGACCCAATCCCCGGGAAAAATATCGTCCTGAGCCTCGACATCAAACTCCAGGAAGCCGCGGAGGAAGCCTTGGGGGATCGCCGTGGTTCGGTCGTTGCCCTCGACCCGCAAACCGGTGAAGTGCTGGCCATGGTCAGCAAACCGAGTTTCGACCCGAACCTGTTTGTCACCGGTATCAGCTTCAAGGAATACGCCGCGCTGCATGATTCCATCGACCGGCCGCTGTTTAACCGGGTATTGCGCGGGCTGTACGCGCCAGGCTCAACGATCAAGCCAGAAGTGGCCATCGCCGGTCTGGACAGCGGTGTCGTCACGGCTCAAACGCGTGTATTCGACCCCGGTTACTATCAACTGCCCGACTTCGACCACAAATACCGCAACTGGAACCACAGTGGCGACGGCTGGGTGGACATGGACGCAGCCATCATGCGCTCCAACGACACCTACTTTTACGATCTGGCTCATAAACTCGGCATCGACCGGCTGCACGACTACCTGGCAGAATTCGGACTTGGCCAGAAAGTGTCGCTGGATATGTTTGAAGAGTCTGCGGGTTTGATGCCTTCCCAAGCGTGGAAGCGTGCCACCCGGCGTCAGCCTTGGTTCCCTGGTGAAACCGTGATCCTCGGCATCGGCCAAGGCTATATGCAGGTCACGCCGCTGCAGTTGGCCCAGGCCACTGCATTGATTGCCAACAAGGGGGTGTGGAACCGACCCCACTTGGCTAAAACCATTGATGGCGTGCCACCGGTTGATGAAAACCCAATGCCTAACGTCGTCCTTAAGGACCCGCGTGACTGGGAACAGGTCAACCACGGCATGCAACTGGTGATGCACGACCCGCGCGGTATTGCACGGGCTGCAGCGCAAGGCGCGCAATACCGTATCGCCGGCAAGAGTGGCACCGCCCAGGTGGTTGCGATCAAGCAGGGTGAGCGTTACAACCGTGAGAAGACCTTGGAGCGCCATCGCGACAACGCGTTGTTCGTCGGCTTTGCTCCCGCTGAACACCCGAAAATCGTGATTTCAGTGATGATCGAAAACGGTGAGGCCGGTGGTCGCGTCGCGGGACCGGTGGTGCGGCAAATCATGGATGCCTGGCTACTTGACCAGGAAGGCCACCTGAAGCCGCAATACGCCACGCCGGCTAAAGCGCCAGGTGACCCGCGCGTCTAAGTCATGCCTTCCATTCGTCCCAGTGCTCTATACCTTCATGGGCGAGCCAAGGCACATCATGGGCCGTCCAGATGTGCGAGGTGGGCCTGACGCCCGGATCATCATCCAGCGTCGCCACCCGCACAATCACATGGGGCTGATGCCCACGCTCTGCTATCAGGTGTGAGCCACAACGTGAGCAGAAATACCTGAGCTTGCCCGGCGAAGATTCAAAGGACGCCAGCAGCTCCTCCCCCCGCGTCCAGCGAAAATGTTCGCGCATCACTCCGGCGGTGGCCACAAACGCCGCCGCATGTATTTTACGGCAGCTCGCGCAGTGGCAGTGGCTGATGGGCATGTCCAGTTGGTCCACCTGATAGCGAACACCTTTGCAGAAGCAACTTCCATTCAATGGGTCAGTCATAAACGTATTGCCGGTTCAAGGACGGGGTCATCATGATTGCTTACAACCTGAGGTTGCGCATTGTTTGATGTCGCCTACTGTCAACGGAGGAGGTGACTTATGCACGTATTAGATCGCATCGAGCGCAAAGTTCTGCTCAACGCTTCACGTAAACAGGTCTGGGAAGCGCTCACCAATGCCGAGCAATTCGGTAACTGGTTTGGGGTCGCCCTCAAGGGCAAAACCTTTATGGCTGGGGAAACCATAGAGGCGCCGATTACCTACCCAGGTTACGAACACGTGATCTGGAAAGCCAAAATCGAACGCATCCTGCCGCAGACGCTGTTCTCTTTCTGGTGGCACCCCTTCGCGGTCGAAGAGGGCGTCGACTACGACAAGGAAACCCCGACACTGGTGGAGTTCACCATTGAGGATCGGGCGCCAGGCATTTTGCTCCGGGTGGTTGAATCCGGTTTCTACACGGTGCCAGAGAAGCGTAGGCAAAAAGCCTTCAAGATGAACGCCCGTGGCTGGGACGAGCAGATGGGCAATATCGAAAACTACCTGAGCAAAGCTCGTCGGGCGTAAACCGGATAACGGGCATCAGCACTGATGCCCGTCCTTGTCGTTCTCAGCTTTCATAAGTGATGCAGGGCAGTTGGCCTTACGGTTAGAAGTCGACCGTCGCCGACAACTTGGCCACGCGAGGATCCCCCTGGCTCAAGAACCCGCCCTGAGCCGACTCCCAGTACTTTTCGTTGGCAACGTTCTCCACAGTGGCGCCCAGCGTCACCTCACGCTGATCCAGCATGAAGGCGTAGCGAGCGCCTACATCGAAACGGTTCCAGGCTGGCAGGCTCAGGTTGTTGGCCGCATCCGCGTACTGGCCACCGGTGCGCAGCATGCGCCCGTTGAGGGTCACGCCTTGCAGGCCGGGCACGTCCCATTCCACGCCGGCGTTGAGCTGGAAGGAAGGTACACCGATGGCACGGTTGCCATCGTTGGTACCGTTCTGCGTGTCCTTGAGCTCGGTCTTCATCACCGTCGCACCACCCAGCAAACGCAGGCCGCTGACCGGTTCGCCGAAGACGTTCAGTTCGACGCCTTTATTGATCTGCTGACCTTCACGCACGTAGCGCGCGGTGGTGGCGTCGATGACTTCTGAATAGCCTGCGCCAGGCTGCTCGATACGGTAAACGCCTAACGTAGCGCCATAGGTGCCCATGTCCACCTTGACGCCCGCTTCGATCTGCTTGGAGCGCGCGGGTGCATAGGCCTGCCCGCCGCCGATGATAGTCCGGGTACCGGCCGTAAGCGGCGAAACCGGGCCCTGGGCCAAGCCTTCAATACGGTTGGCGTACACCGACACGTGTTCCCACGGCTTGAACACAACGCCGTAGACCGGCGTGGTGATCGATTCGTCATAGTTGGCGGTGCGTGTACCGCTCATGTAGTTGTAGCCTTGTACCACCATCTGCTGGCGTCGGGCGCCGACGGTCACCAACAGACGGTCATCGAAGAAACCCAAGGTGTCGGAGATGGCTGCGCTGCGCACGAATGTCTTGGCGGTAATGGTCGGGTCGCTGAAGTCCGTGCCGGGGGTGTTGCGTGGGTTATTCAGAGTCGGTGGTGCCCCGGTCACAGGGTTGTAGATATTGGTCGCACTCGGTGAGCCGTTGAAGACATAAGCGTTGCGCGCCTGGGTCCAAATGCCGGCGAGGCCGAAGTTGAGTCGGTGGCTGACGGGCCCGGTCTGGAATTTGCCATTCAGGCCGCTCATCAGACTGGAGTTGTCTTCTTCGTGCGCGATGGTCGAGCGGCTGGAGGTGGCATTACCGAGGTTATCGGTCAGGGTCACCGACGAATACTGGCCCATTTCACGACTGTGCTTGGCACCGGCTGCGGCATAGGCCGTCCAGTTTTCATTCAGGTCATATTCGGCGCGCAGCATGCCCAAGGTGTCTTCAAGGTTGGTACGGCTCCAGCTCGGCGCATAGTTCGTGTCGGCCGAAGGCGCATCCGGTACATGGGTGGCGGTCCCCACGAATACCGAATTGCGCCCGCCGTTGATACGCTGCTTTTGATAAACGAAATCACTCGATACGCGCAAAGCATCGCCGCGGTAATCCAGGCCGACCGCAAACAATTTCGAACGCTGGTTTTCATCATCAATGCCGGTATCACCTTCGCGCTGGGACAGGTTCACCCGAGCGCCAAACCGATTGTCTTCGCCGAACCGCTGGCCTATATCCAAGTGCTCGCCGACGCGGCCATCGCTGCTGATATCCGTGCTGAAGCGACGCAGCGGTACATCATCGGCGCGCTTGGGTTGCAGGTTCACGCCGCCGCCGATGCCAGAGCCGCCCGGTGTCACGCCGTTGATAAACGCGTTAGGCCCCTTGAACACTTCCACGCGTTCCAAGGCGTCAGTAGAGATGATCTGACGGGGTAGGATGCCGTACAAACCATTGTAGGAAATATCATCACCATTCAGCGGCAGACCACGGATCATGAAGGTCTGCGCCTGGTTCGCATACCCCGACGCCTGGCGCACTGACGAGTCATTGAGTAGCACATCACCGACGGTTTCGGCCTGTTGATCGCGGATCAGTTTTTCGGTGTAAGAGGCCATGCTGAAAGGCACGTCCATGATGTCCTGGTTGCCCAGTACACCCAATTGGCCGCCGCGTGCCACCTGGCCGCCGCTGTATACCGGGGGCAGGGCGTTCGGCGCGGGCGCGTCGGCGTTGATATTGGTGGCACCCAATTCCAGTGTGTTGCCGTCCTGACGGTTGTTCGCATCCTGCGCGGTGACGGGGGTTGCGGCATGAGCGGCAAGGCTCAGGGAGCAACAAAGGGCGAGCAGGGTCGGGCGAAACGGCACAGCGAATGAGGTACAGATGGGCATGGTCGATCCTGACGGCGAACCGTCAATGTGAGAAAGAGGGCAACAGGCGTTGCGCTTCCTCACTGCGCGAATACGACTCCGGCGCGGATGATAGTAATTATTATTAACGTCCTGCAACAAATTTATCAGATTGCGCCCGGCGAGCGCGTTTACCTGCCGCGTTGGCACGGATGCCGCGTAGAATCAACGCCTGAACGCTATTCCTGAGGTGCGGTACGGTGGATTTACAGCAGGGTTTTGTCCTGACCCGGCATTGGCGCGATACCCCGGCGGGCACGGAGGTCAGTTTCTGGCTGGCCACAGACCATGGCCCGCGGTTGATCCGCCTACCCGTGCAGACCTCGGTGATGTTCATTCCCGAGGCTCATCGCAAGCCGTTGGATTGGCTGCTCAAGGGCGAGCGCGATATCGAACTGCGCCCTCTGCAACTCTGCGATTTCCATCACCGCCCGGTCCTGGGCCTTTACACCCGCCAGCACCGCCAGGCGATGGACGTGGAAAAACGCCTGCGCGCCGCCGGTGTCGACGTCTACGAAGGCGATGTACGTCCGCCCGAACGCTATATGATGGAGCGCTTTATCACCGCCCCGGTCTGGTTCGGCGGTACGCCCGATGCCAGCGGTGTCCTGTGCGATGCGCAGATGAAACCCGCGCCCGACTACCGTCCGCCGCTCAAGCTGGTATCCCTGGACATCGAGACCACCGCCCAGGGCGACCTCTATTCCATCGCCCTCGACGGCTGCGGCGAGCGCCAGGTGTACATGCTCGGTCCGCCGAACAAAACCTGCACAGTGAACTTCAAGCTCGACTACTGCGACACCCGCGCCCAGCTGCTCGAATGCCTCAACCAATGGCTCGCCACCCATGACCCCGACGCAATCATCGGCTGGAATGTGGTGCAGTTCGACCTGCGCGTGCTCCACGAACATGCCCAACGCCTCAACGTGCCGTTGATGCTAGGCCGCGGCGACGAACCCATGGCCTGGCGCGAACATGGCAGTCGCAACCATTACTTCGCCGCAGCGGCTGGACGCCTGATCATCGATGGCATCGAGGCCCTGCGTTCGGCCACCTGGAGCTTCGAATCCTTCAGCCTGGAAAACGTCGCGCAAACCCTGCTCGGCGAAGGCAAGGACATCTCCACGCCGTACCAGCGCATGGACGAAATCAACCGCATGTTCGCCGAGGACAAGCCCGCCCTGGCGCGCTACAACCTCAAGGACTGCGAGCTGGTCACGCGAATCTTCGAGAAAACCGAGCTGCTCAAGTTCCTGCTCGAACGCGCCAGCGTCACCGGATTGCCGGCTGACCGCAACGGTGGCTCAGTGGCCGCATTCACCCATCTGTACATGCCGTTGATGCACCGCCAGGGCTTCGTCGCGCCGAACCTGGGCGACAAACCGCCTCAAGCCAGCCCCGGCGGATTTGTCATGGACTCGCGCCCCGGCCTCTACGAATCGGTGCTGGTGCTCGACTACAAAAGCCTTTATCCCTCGATCATCCGCAGCTTCCTGATCGACCCGGTGGGCCTGATCGAAGGCCTTAAGCACCCCGACGACAGCGACTCAGTGGAAGGCTTTCGCGGCGCGCGCTTCTCCCGCACCCGGCACTGCCTGCCCGCCATCGTCGCGCGTGTCTCCGAAGGTCGCGAAGAGGCCAAGCGAGAACACAACGCACCGCTTTCCCAGGCGCTGAAAATCATCATGAACGCCTTCTACGGCGTGCTTGGTTCCAGCGGTTGCCGCTTCTTCGATACACGGCTGGCTTCCTCGATCACGATGCGCGGCCACCAGATCATGCGCCAGACCCGCGAACTGGTTGAAGCCCAGGGCTATGAAGTGATCTACGGCGACACCGACTCCACCTTTGTCTGGCTCGGCAGCGCGCATTCCCAGGAAGACGCCAGCCGTATCGGCCAGGCGCTGGTCAAGCACGTCAACACGTGGTGGCGTGAACACCTGCACCGCGCGTTCGGCCTGCAAAGCGCCCTGGAGCTGCAATACGAAACCCACTTCAGCCGCTTCCTGATGCCGACCATTCGCGGCGCGGAGGAGGGCAGCAAAAAACGCTACGCCGGCCTGGTCACGCGTGCAGACGGCAGCGAAGAAATGATCTACAAGGGCCTGGAAACCGTGCGCAGCGACTGGTCGCCCCTGGCCCGCCGGTTCCAGCAGGAACTCTACCAGCGCATCTTCCACCGCCAGCCCCATCAGGACTACATACGCGACTACGTGCGCCGGACCTTGAGCGGCGAATTCGATGAGCTTTTGATCTACCGCAAACGCCTGCGCCGCCAACTGGACGACTACGAACGCAACGTGCCGCCCCATGTGCGCGCCGCGCGCCTGGCCGATGAGTACAACGACCGTCTGAACCGCCCGCGCCAGTACCAGCGCGGCGGCTGGATCAGCTATGTGATCAGCGTCAACGGCCCCGAACCCTTAGAAGTGCAGCAAGCCCCCATCGACTACGACCACTACGTCACCCGCCAATTACAGCCGGTGGCCGATGCGATCCTGCCGTTCGTGAACGATGACTTCAGCACCCTGGTCGGTGGGCAAATGGGCCTGTTCTAGAACGCTTGCTTCGCGGTGTCCAGGCGCTGCATTGTTGTCATCCGATGATGAACTTCCAGGAGGTCCGCCCCATGTACACGCTCTATGGCATCGACGAGTCCGGCTCTTGCATGATCGAAATCGCCCTGCAGCGCTGTGCGGTGCCGTGGCGACGGACGGATGCAGCCTCCTGGGCCGACGGCGAGGGCAGCGACGAACTGGCCCGTATCAACCCGCTCAAACAGGTGCCCACCCTGGTCACCCCTGATGGCCAGGTGCTGACCGAAAGCGCGGCCATCCTGATCCACCTCGGCCTGGAGTTTCCCGGCGCACACCTGCTGAGCGGCGATCGCGCCCAGATCATCAGGGGCCTGGTGTATATCGCTGCCAATTGCTACTCGGCAATTGGCATCATCGATTACCCGCAACGCTGGCTGGGCAACGCCGAGGAGGCCGTGCAGGCGCAACTGGTCACCGGAACGCGCCGCCATCTGCATCAGGCCTGGGTGGTGTTTGCCGAACAGTTTTCCGGCCAGTTGTTCGCGCCCAATGGCGCGCCGAATGCGCTGGGTATCATGGCGGCGGCGGTGTCGCGTTGGGATCAGGCGCGTGCGGCCTTGACGGCCCTGGCGCCAGGCTTTGCGCAGACCCTCGCGCAAGTGGATGCAGACCCCATCGTGGCGCCCGTATTTGCCCGGCATTGGCCGGACTGGGAGGCCTCTTAATGTTTCGGCAATCAAAGGAAACAATGCTGGATGTCGCCTTCAAGCCCTTGCGGAGCGGGCGTCCTGGCCTACGCTTTCTGAACGCAGTGTAGGAATCATCCTTGAATTTGACTGTCGCAGACATGAAACTCAAGAACCCTGCATGGAATTCAAAGGAGGTGCGCATGCTCATCCGGTCGCTGACCCTGGCTACCTTGATGGCTTTTACGGGGCCGCTGTTGGCTGCTGATGATATCAACCCGCTCAAGCAGGACCTGGGCAAAGCCCGGCCACTGGTGGTGGTGGAGCTTGATTCCGGCAACGACACACTGGCGACCCTCAAGAAACAACTGGACGAGCCTGCCACCAAGCAGTCCTTTGAAGAACGCAGCATGGTGTTCTACACCGTGAAGTTCGGCAGCATCGGTGCTGAAGGGGAGAAGTTCGCCAAAGACCCCAAGGACAACAAGAAGCTCACCCCACCTGAGACCAACGCGCTGATCCGTGCCCTCAAACTCGGCGCCGGCAGCGGCACCAAAGTGATCCTGGTGGGCAAGGATGGCGAGAAGAAAGTCGAGAAAACCGTACCGCCGGATACCCTCGATTTGAAGGAGTTTTTCAGCGCCATCGACCAGATGCCGATGGCCGAGAAAGAAGCCGCCGCTGCCGCGGAACCTGAACCCGTTGCACCGGCTCCGGCCAAGGGCGCCAAGCCTGCGAAACATGCCGGCAAGCCCGCTGCGCAACAACTGGATGACTGAAGCCAATACCCGGTAGGAGCACGCTCGCTCCTACCGTTATCTGGCAGCCTTGCGCACTGGAAATGGAAAGTAGAAAAACCGCAGGAACGCCACCCGCTTGATCACTTCCCCGATCAATAACGGCACCACCACTGCCACCACAAAACCGATACAGGCCGCGACAAACGCGTGCAGCCCCAGACGCTCCAACAGGTCAAACGTCTTGTGCTGGATCTCCCCGTGGAAGATCAGCAGGATCAGGGTCGACTGGCCGATGTAGGTCATGGCACGGGTGACCAACGCCGAGGCCATCAGCACCCGCGCCAATGCCCAGCACAGGTAAACCCCGATCACCGCCAACAGGCTGGTCCACAGCCAGTGGTCGTAGCGACGTTGCGCCAGGTCCATGGTATCGCCCCGGTAGAGGAACACCGCCGCGAACAGCGCCACCGACACCAGCAGTGTCAGCAGCGAGCCCGCATGGGTACGCAGCCAGTCCCGCAGCAGGTAGCCGTAGACGAAACACGCGCTGCTGATCAACGTGATATCCAGGCTGAACGGCAAGCCGGGCAGCACCCAGGTTTGCCCACCGACAGTCACCGGCAATTGCCAGAACCAAGGCAGCATCCAGATGCCGAGCAGCAGCGGAAGCAGCATCACTGCGCAACTCGCCGCCAGCGGCAGCCGCTGGATCAGCCGCAGCACCGCCCAACTGAACAGGATCGCCACCCAGAAGTGCGGTAAAAACCACAGCGCCTGCCACGGGATGGTGTCCACCGAGGCGTACAGCACGCCGCCGATATCCGGCAGCAGCGGTTGGCCGCGCAGCACGCCACGCACGATCACATACACCAGCATGGTGAAGAAGAACGGCTTGAGCAGGCCATCGGCCTTACGCACCGCCATCTCCACAAACGGCTGTTCAGGCTTGAAAAACACCCCCGACAAAAAGAAGAACAACGGCAGCACGAACGACGCCAGGATCGGGTACATCAAATCCGGGGACGTGGCGACAAACCAACTGTGGGCATACACGATCACCAGGATGCCGATGCCCTTGGCGATATCCATTTGAATCCAGCGATTTTTCACCTGAGTGCTCCCGATCGATCATTCATGCCCTGCGCCACGGCTTAAGCCACAGCCCCATCCCGAGCAGCACCACGGCGCCCGCCAGGGTGCTCAGCCCCAGTTGCAGCCACACGCCCTCAATACCAAACAGCATCAGCGCCGCGAGCCCCATCAGCAGCGCGCTGAGCAGCCAATGCCGGGCCCACGGCAGGGTGCCGATCAACGCCTGGCGCTGCATCAGCAACAGCGCGGTGCAGATCACGCCGGCCAGTGCGGCCAGGGGGATGCCGGCCAGGCCGAACACAAAGGGCAGGGCGGCCAACAGCACCACGTTGACCAGGCTGCCGAGCAACTCGCAGCGCA
Organism: Pseudomonas sp. MIACH; assembly: GCF_001269925.1. Classification (GTDB taxonomy): domain Bacteria; phylum Pseudomonadota; class Gammaproteobacteria; order Pseudomonadales; family Pseudomonadaceae; genus Aquipseudomonas. The sequence goes on along the minus strand of NZ_LHVO01000030.1, from coordinate 68,717 downwards.
GCGGCTGGCGCGTATCGCCGGCGGCGTAGGCATAGCGCGCGAGCAAGGCGTTCCAGGCGCCGAACACCAACGGCACGGCAAACCAGGCCAGCAGCAGCGGCAACGGCGAATCCGCCGATTGCTTGGGCAGCAGCAACGCCACCAGGTTTGGAGCTGCCGCCACCAGGCCGACACCGGCGGGCAAGGTCAGCACGCTGGCGGTCTCCAGGCCGCGCTTGAGCAGGGCCAGGCGCTCATCGCCCTGGCGACGGCTCATCATGCCCAGCAGCACCTGGTTGAGGCTCATCAGCGCAATCAGCGGCAGGTTCATGAGCTTGCGTGCCAGGTTGACCCAGGTCACCGCGCCTTCGCCCAGCAGCGACGCCACCAGCCGCTCGATCAGCGCCAACCCTTGGCTGGCGCCATTGCTCAGCACCAGCGGACCGATGCGCTGGCCCAGCTCCCGCAGGGGCGCGAAGGTCAGCTGCCAGCGCCACGGCCGCCAGCCTTGGCGCCACACCGAGGGCAACAGCGCCAGCGGCATCAACAGGCTGCCGGCCAGGCAGGCCAGGGCCAGCGAGTGAGGTTGGGTGGCGGTGCCCGCGAGGGCGAGGTACGTCACCGGCGGCAGGTTGAACAGCAACGAGCCCAACCCTGCGAGGACAAAACGTTCGCTGGCCTGCAAGGGAATGCTGAACAGCGCATGCAGCATCAAGCCCGGAACACACCAGGCGACGATCTGCAGGTTGCTGCCGGCCAATGCCGTGGCGGTGTCGGCCAACCCTGGGCCGAGCACCTGCACCAGCCATGGCGCCAACAGCGTCAGCAGCAGGCTGATGACCAACGTGATCAGCAGCAACGCCGGGAACAGCACTGCCAGCCAGTCCAGGCGCTCGCCGTCCTTGCGTTGCAGGTACAGCGGCAGTGCGGCGGCACTCAGCAAACCGCCAGCCAATGACATGCGCAGTGCTTCCGGCAAAAACAGCGCGATCAGGAAGGCGTCACTGCGCTCTCCGGCCCCCCAGGCCGCCACCAGCAACCATTCACGGGCGAACCCCAGGCACAGGCCCAACAAGGTCGCCAGGGTCAGCCAGGCGGCAGAGCCGAGCATCAGGGCCGCGCCCCGTCAAACAAGGTTTTGCGGTAGGTCACGGTCTTCACCTGCGGCAGCCGTGCTGGAAACAACCGCCGCGCCTCCAGCACATTGATGCCCACCATCAGCCAGAACAACGCCACCATCACCACGGCAAAACTGAAGTAGTGGTCGAACAGGCCGCTCACCAGCGCCGCCAGAATCCCACCGGTGGTGCCCAGCCACAGGGCATTGTCCTTGGTCAGGCGGATCGGGCCTTTTTCCGGGCGCGCTTCACGCCACCAGCGCACGGTCACCGCCACAAAGAACAGCATGCCGACGATGCCGGTCTTGTAGATGAAGTTCAGCCACAGGTTGGAGATCCCCAGCAAGTGGGTGCCGGGCACCGGCGGGTCAACCTTGAAGCCGATGCCGAACGGATAAGACACCACCGCCTGCGGGAACATGCGGTACTCGTCGAACCGCACTTCGGTACTGGCATTGTTCGACGAGAAAATCGTCGCCAGGCGTTCCTGCAGCGGTGGATAGGCCATCACCAGCGCCACGGTCAACGCCGCACCGATCATCAGCAGGCGCCCGGTGTAGGGCACGCGACGCGTGGCCATCCACAGCAGCACCAACGCCAGGCTGACCATCGCGCCGCGGCTGCTGGCCAACAGCAACGCTGCCGCGCCCAGGCACGCCACGCCCAGCCCCAGTGCGCGCTTCCAGCCTTGCTCGGTCATGCCGAAACAGAAGGCCAGGGGCAACAGCAACGCCATGATCCCGCCGATGGCATTCGGGTGCATCCATGGCGAACCCATACGCGACGACATGGCCTCCAGTCCGAATTTCAACATGTCAAAGTTGCCGTAGTTAAACAGCGCCAGAATCGGCGCAATACCGGCCCCGGAGCGCGTGCGCACGAATACCGCGATCGACAGCACCAGCATCGCCAGGCTGCCCAGCAACAGGGCGATGACCAAGGATTCGCGGTGTTTGTGATCCACCAGCAATTTGGCGCAGAGGAACACTGATGACAGGCTCAGCAACCAGCGCAGCCAGTTGGCCACGCCACTGGTGTCGGCGTGGATGGTGACCTGGCCGACGATGAACGGGAACACGCTGAACAGCATCAGCCACACCAGCATCTGGTCGGTGGGGCGGCGGGTGAGGCTTGGCGTATCGGGCAGGCGCGCGAGGAAGTTGTGCCACAGCACCGCGCCCCAGGTCAGGGCCAGGATCGCTTCGCTCACGGTGCTGCGGATCCCCAGGTTGATGGTCGAGTACGGCATGAACGTGGCGATCAGGGCAAACAGCAACAGGCCCCAGAACGGAAAGCGCAGGATGGTCACCGCCCCGGCCAGGCCGACTACGGCGAGAAACGCCTTGGCCGGCGACAGCAGCAAGGCGATGGCGCCAAACAGCAGGCCGAAGAGGATGGCGACGAGGCTTGCCAGGTTCACTCTCACTTGAGTTCCTCGATCAGTTGGGCCAGGCGCTGGCGATAAGCGTGATGGTTGAAACGTTGCGCCCACAGGCGCCGTTGCTCGGCGGATTCTTCATCCGGTTGTGTGCCCAGGCTGACCATCAATTGCACCAGCGCCGGGCCATCGGTGGGCGAAAAGCGCGGTGCCGACGGCGGGGTGATTTCATCCAGCGAAGTGCCACTGGCCACCGCCACCGGCGTGCCCACGCTCAGGGCCTCGATTACCGGTAAACCAAAGCCTTCGGCATAGGACGGTTGCCACAGGCGTGACGCCTGACGATAGAGGGCGTGCAACTCGGCATCCGACACACCGCTCAAGGCACGAATCCCCGGCAGCGTGCGCTGGGCTTCGGGCAAATGATCCAGGCTGCCCACCAGCACCAACTCCGGCACGGCGGGAGATTGGCGCCGCGCCTGCTGCCAGGCGTCCACCAGAAACGGCACGTTCTTGCGCAGCTCTCGGGTGCCGACCAGCAGCCAATAGCGCTCGGGCAACTGACGTTTGCTCAGGTCGGCCGCCAGCTCGGCAAAGCCGTCGACCTGATTGGGCAACACGCGAATCTTGCCCGCTGCCTTGGGAAACAGCCGCGCGGTTTCATCGGCGCTGTACTGCGACGGCGTCCACACGCGGTCGGCGCTGTGCACCGCGTAGGCAATCGAGAGGCGATCACTGGTCTTGTAGATCAGTGCCTTCAAGCGGTTGGCGTGGTAGTTATTCAAGGTGATCTGGAACAGGTCATGCAGCAGCACCACCGTGCGCAAACCCTTCGGCTTGGGCGGCAACGGCAGGCCCATGTTGAAGGTGCTGATGTACAGGTCGATACGCTCCTCGCGCAGGGCCCGGGGCAGAAAACCTGCCTCAAAGCGCAGACGATTCTGCGGCTGATGCATGGCGGTCTTGGCACAGCCCCACGTCGGGCAGTGGGCCAGCAGGCGAGTCTCATCGCCCAGGGGCGCCACGGTAAACCGCTCAAGCTCGATGCCCGGCAAGGTGTACAGCGCACTCTCCAGCGCATACACCTGGCGACTGATGCCCGATTGCGGCGAGGTGCCGACGGTTCGGTAATCCAGGCCTACACGCATGCGGGCTCCTTCTGATTCAGCGGCACAAGCGTGGCGTACACCTGCTCCAGTTGGCTGGCGGCGACGCTCCAGTCATGGGCTCGGCGCACATAGGCACGTCCGGCCTCACCCATGGGAACAGCGGCTTCAGGACATTGCAGCAGGCGCACCACGGCATCGGCCAAGTCGTCGGCGCTCTGCCCGCCGAGGTAGTCCAGCCCTTCCACCAGGTCCAGCCCCGATACGCCTTGTTCGGTGCTGGCCAGCGGTAGACCGGCGGCCAGGGCTTCGAGCACCTTGAGTTTGGAGCCGCCGCCATGGCGCAACGGCGCCAGGAACACCGAACAGCTCGATTGCAGGTCCAGCAGGTTGGGCACGAAGCCTTGCCACTCGATACGCGGGTCTTTCCAACGTTCGCGCCAACTGCCAGGCATGCCGAAGCCGCATACGCTCATGCGTGCCTCCGGGCAGCGCGCCCAGACCTTGGGCAGGATTTCATCCAGGGCCCATTCGATGGCATCCACGTTCGGCGCGTATTCGTAGTTGCCAAGGAACAGCACGCGGTGTGTCGAGGGATCTGGATGGGCTGCGGCGAAGTGATCGCAGTCCACCCCATTGACCACCACCGGCACAGGTTTGCCGGCGATCTTTGCCAGGATGTGCGCATCGCTCTGGGTGACCGCCACCACCTGTGTGGCCTGGCGCATCACCCGGCGTTCCCAGCGGGCATAGCGCCATTGATCGTAGCGAATAAACGGCAGCGACCAACTCGGCAACCGGTCGTAGGTGGCCGCGCCCAGGGCCGACTCGACGTTGTGTTCGGTCAGCACGAACGGCTGGGACGTGCGCACCAGCGCATCTTCATAAGGCTGAAAACTGTAGCTGTGCTCGATCTGCACCACGTCCCACTGTTCACCCAGCAACCAATTGAAGGTCTCCTGCAACTCGCCCGACAGCCCATTCACACTGGCCAGCAGCGGGTAGGGTGCAAACAGCCCTGCCACCAGGGTCTTGAGGCTGCGCAGTGGGCGGCGCGGCAGGATGATCAACTGTTCGACAAACGCCTCCAGCACCTGGCGATCGCTGAGGGATACCGGGTGCTTGTCATGCAGCAGCAAGGTGATCCGATGCCCCCGCGCCGCCAGGCTGCGCAGCAGGTGGAACTGGCGCGTCTTGCCGCCGCTGGTCGCGGGCCAGGGCGAGTAGGGCAGGATCCATAAAATACGCATGGCGGGCCTCACTCCCATAACAGGATTTGCAAGTTCGTTTTGACCGGCACGGTCAGGCCGTTGGTGCCGCTGACCGGAGTTTGTGTGCTACGTAGCGGGTCGTACAGGGTGGCGCTGGCCAGGTTGGGCAAGTGGGCGCTGCCGCCCTCGGCCGACCAGAAGAACCATAGCTTGCGTCCGTCGGCGCGGGTCCAGCCGATGCTGAACAGGCCGTCTGGCAACTGGTCGGCGCTGGGCGGGTCGGCGGGGGTGAGCGTCGGGCCGCTGACGTCGAGGAAGTTTTTCAGCGCGGTGTAGACCGGCTTGGGGTTGGCGTCGATGTCGAGCAAACCGTAAGACTGGTCCCGCACACTGGCGCGCTGGTCGAGGTCGCTGAGGGTAAACAGGAAGATCTTGTCGTAATCCAGCGCACTCATCAGCGCCAGGCGGCGCACCACATAATCGGCCTGGGCCTGTGGGGTGATGATGTCCTGGGCGTCTTTAGGCCCGGTGTAGGTCGACCAGCCCCACTCGGTGCTCCACAGGGTCTGCACGCCACCGTTGCGCAGGGCCTGGTTGAGCGCAGTGGTCTTGGCGATAAAGTCCAGGTTGGCCGGGTCGTTACCTTCGGGCAATTGGGTGTAGGGGTGGTAGGAAATGATCGTATTCAGGCTGGCCACGCCCAGCGCGCCGAGGGCGTTGAACATGGTCTGGCCGTTGGGCATTTCACTGAAGAACGCCATGCCGGCGGCCACCACCGGTTTGCTCGGGCTCATGGCGCGCAACGCGGCGGCAGTGCTGGTCAGCAGCGCAGCATAGCCGGCCGGGTCGGCCACCGGGCGCCAGAAGCCCAGCAGGTTCGGTTCGTTCCACACCTGCCAGGCGTCGACGCTGGGGTAGCGCTGGGCGAGCAAGGCCATGCGGTTGGCGAACACGTTCGGGTCTTTCGGCGGGTACTGGTCCTGGTAGGGCGCACCCACCGGTGCGGAGGTGGCGAACGGCGCCGACCCCACCAGGTAGAACACTGACTTGAGCTGGTTGTCCTGCAGTTTGCCCACCAACTGATCCAGCGTCGCAACCTGGTACTGCCCTTGGACCGGCTCCAACTGATCCCAATGCAGGTCCAGGCGCACCCACTCCAGCCCCAACGCCTTGAGACGGTCGATCTGTTTCTGGTAACGCTCGGGGCTGAACCACAGGAACTGTGCGTTCACCCCCAGGAAGTCTTTCCACACCACAGTTTTGTTGCCCTTGAGCACATGGCTTTCGGCATCGGCCTGGCGTCCCCACAGAAACGCCGTCAGGCCCAGGGCAGCGACCACGATCAAGGTGGCGAAGTAGGTGCGTTTACGCGCCATGGCGGCTGTCCTCGATGGCTTGCTCAAACAACCCCTTGAACTTCTGCGCAGTCAACGGCCACAAGCGCTCGCGGCCGATTTCGCCGGCGCGTTCGGCCCAGTCCCGGGCCAGCAGCGGCGTGCGCGCCAGGCGCAGCAGTTGTTCGCTGAGGGCCTCCACATCACCCTCGGGGTAGATGGCACCGTTACCGCTGGCAACTTCCTCGGCAAAGGCGCGGGCGTCGGAGGTAATTGCCCCGCGTCCGCAGGCGGCAGCCCAGGACAGCGCACCACTGGTGCCGCGTTGGCGCCCGAGCAGGCCGAGTTTCTTCGATTCGCGGTAGGGCAGCACCATCACATGGTGGGCCTGGATGGTCTGGGCAATCTCATCGGCCGGCAGGTTCAGCCGCCAGTCGATGGCATCCGCCAGGCCGAGCTCGGCGATCTGGCTGTTCAACTGCTCCAGGTAGTTGCTGCCCGCGCCAAACGCCATTTCCGCGGCCGTACCACCGGCCAGGGTCAGGCGCACACGGTCACGCCATTCGGGCGCCTGCTTGAACACGGTTGCGAGGGCCTGCAACAGGTCTTCGATGCCTTTGCCCCGGTAGATAAACCCGAAGTACAGCAGGCGCAGGGTCTCCAGGGGCGGTAACGGCACCGATGGAATTGCCAGGTTGGCATGGTTGATCACCGCCACTTTACCCGCCGACAGTTGCATGCGTTGGCGCAGGCAATCGGCGCCCAGGCGGGTGAGGGTGATCAAACGGGTCAACCCGGCGGCGACCCGGCGCTCTTCACGCAAGGTCAGCGGGTCAGCCAACACCACCGCCGCCTGTGGCATCGGGCTGGGCAAGCGCTCCAGCAGGTTCAACGGGAATGGCAACCGCTCGCGCCGCCACACGATGCGTTCCGGATCATGCACCGTGGCGGTCAGGGGCAGTGCCGGGTAGGCCTTGCGTAACTCGCGCAGGGCCAGAAACTCCCCCAGCCGTCCGCCCCCCAGCTCGGCGTGGACCAGGTCCACGCTGTGCCAGTCGAACCCCGCGATGGCCTGCTTGATCGCCTCGCTATTGCCCGCCACACCGGCCAACGGCGTCAGCACCGTTACCTCCAGCTGTTCCAGCGCCGTGCGGAAATGGTTCGCGTAGTCGGCGATACCATTTTTTTCCGGCGGCAACGGGGCGAGCAGGGCGACACGCATCAGAACGCCCCCCGGTACTTGGCGATGGTTTTAAGCACCTTGGCCGGCACTTCGAATTTACGCCGGTTCATGATGATGCCGTCCACCTTGCCGAACGCGGTGTTGAGGATCGACAGCGCGTGCTCGACCACCGGCACCGTGCTCTTCTGTGCCTCCACCACCAGCGCAATCAGGTCGGCACGACGCAGGTTGATAAACGCATCGCGGTTATCCAGCAGTGCCGATGCGTCCAGCAACACCACTTCACCCGGCGCCGCAGGTGCAACCCCGCCGACGCGCACGCTGATGCCGTTTTCCTGCAACAACTGGCGCAGTTGTTCCACCACAAAGGTCACGCCCTCTCCATGGCGCGCCGAAGTCAGGCCAAGGGTCAGGCCCTGTTCGGCGATGCGGTCCAACTGCAGCAAACCGTACAGGCGATAGATGCTCGCATTGAACGCATTGGTGCTCTGGGCGGTGCTGGTGTCCAGCTCCGGCAGGGTGGTCCACAGCGGCAGGCCGAACTTGCGTTCCACCAGGCCACCATCGTGGATGCGCTGGTCGAGCAGGTAGCACAGGTAGATCACCAGCAGGCCGACGACGATCGCAAACGGGATCGCCAGCACCAGCATCACCAGGGTTTTCGGAAAGATCCGGCCGGGGTTCAGGGTGGCCTCTTCGATCACCGCGATATTGCTGATCTGGCTGCTGTCCAGCTCCCGATCGATGCGCGATTTTTCCAGGCTGTCCACGTACAGCGCGTAGTTGCGTTCGGCAGTGCCCAGCTCGCGGGCCAGGCGGGTCAGTTCCGGTTCAATCTCCAGCGCTTGCTTGCGTTGGTCTTCCAGGTTGGCCAGTTGCTTTTGCTGTTGAGTCAGTTGGGTACGCAGCGCCAGGTTGTTGCTCGACTCATCCAGCAGCACCCGCTGCAAGTGGATCTCCAGAGTGTTGGGGGCACGGTTTTCCGAACTTTGCACAGTGTTGCTTTCGCTCGCGACGTGCGCCTGCATTGCGCGGATCGATGCATCCAGGGCTTTGACCGGCGGCGCGTTATCCGTGTAGGTGCGCATCATGTCGGCCTTTTCCAGCAGCTTCTGGTTCAGCAGGCGCCGCAGGTCCTGCTGCTGCGGGTTGAGTGCGATCTGGCGCACCGTGGTGACTTCCTTGGGCTGGCTCTTGAGCTGGGTGCGAGTGCTCTGGATGGCGCTGTCGGAGGAAGCGATCAGGCGCGTGGTGTTGAACGTTTCGCCGCGCAGCACGTTGATGCGCTCGGACAAGTCTTCCAGGCGATCAGTGATGCTCGCCGCGCCGATCTGGTTCAGGTGCGTGAGGATCTGTTCCTTTAAGCCCTTGATCTCGGTGGCACTGGTGGAGACCTGCCCTTCATAGAAGGCGTACAGGCTTTTGCGCCCCAGAGCTTGAGTGCGTTCGTTGATATAGGTTTCAACCCAATCCTTGACCACCGCCTGGGCAATCTCCGGGTCGCCCCACGTAAAGCTGATGTCCATCACCGTGGAACCGGCGGCGTGGCTCACCTCAAAGTTTTTTTCCAGGCTGGCGGCCAGGCGTTCCACCGGCGTGGTTTTTTCCACCACGCCGACGGTTTCCAGGACCACCCGCAGGCCATCGAATATCGCGCCCACGCCTTCCTTGACGTAATGCTTGGCGGTTTTGACAAAGCCCTGGGGCGGCGGCGCGTTATTGATCACTTCCAGGTAGTGCTCGGCCACCGCGCGCACAATCGGGCGACCGGTCAGCAAGCGCTCTTCGTCGACAATCGGGTCGCGCTGGGTGCTGGGCATCACCAGCGCCTGGCGGTTGCTGATCTCGATAGGCAAGGTCGAATCACGTCCGGGCTTGACCAGCAGGCGCGCGGTGGATTCGTACTTGGCCGGCAGCAAAAACGCCCCCAGCAGGATGATCACCAGCGCCGCAATGGCGGCCAGTCTGAACTCGTGGCGGAAGATGAAGAACAGGCGTAGCAGATCACGAAAAGAACGGATCTCGATCATGGATGTCGCTCCTTTAGTTATTGCCGCCGCTGGTTCGGGTGTAGTTGTAGCCGACCCCAATGGACTTGGTGAACGGAATCAGTTGGTTCATGTAGGTATCCACGCCTTGGATGCGCTCGCCCACATTGGACTTGGGCACGAACACCACGTCGCCGCGTTGCAGGTGCACCGGTTTGCGTCCGTTGGCGCCGGTCTTGAGGAGCTGGCTGAAGTCCAGGAAGTAGGCGCGGTAGGCGCCCTGGGCATCTTCGCGCAGCAGCGCGACCATGCTCGCGTTGCCCGCCGGACTGACTCCGCCGGCACCGAGAATCGCCTGTTCCAGGGTATTGGCCGTGGCGATCTGCACCGCCGTCGGGTTATTCACCGCGCCGCCGACGATCACCGAGTTACCCGGCGCCTGGTTGATGTTCACCGTGACCCGGGGCTCTCGGTAGGTCTGCGCAAGCTCGTGGGTCAGTTGGTTGGCCAGCTCCGATGGTTGGCGCCCGGCAACCTGGATCGGCCCCAGGAACGGGTAGTTGATCTTGCCGTCGGTCTGCACGGTGTACAGCGTCAACTCGTAGATGGTGCTGACGTTGAACGCCGACAGCGTCGGCATCTCGCCGGCATCCCGGACGATGCGCAGTTGGTCGCCGACACGGATGCGTTCCACCGCCGGTGGCAACTGGGCCAGTTGGTCGAGGGCGCGCTTGCCTTCCTCCACTGTCTGGCTGTCCGGCGGCACGATGCGCGCCGGGGTATTGCAGGCGGCCAGGGCCATCATGGCCAGGACGAGCATGCTTCGTTTCATCAAGGGGGACTTCCTGTGGGTCATGATGCTCACCTCCAATAACCGGGAAACATGCTGATGCGTCGCTTGAGGGCGAGGGGCAGGCGACGTTCAAGATGGCCCAGGCGATAACCCAGCAATTTGAACGCACTGCGCACCAGCACCTCGGGCACGCGGTGCAAGGCGCCGGCTTTGCGCAAGGCCGCGAGTTCGGCCAGCACATAGCGTTTGCCCTCGCCACCCGCGTCGCCAAAGGCCTGCTTGATCCACGGCTCGCGGCCGTAGAACACGCCGATATCGAAGTAGCGGTGAAACTCGTCCATGAGTTTGTAATCGTGGGAGTGATGCACCAGCGCGGTGGCGGCGTAGCGCACCTTGTAGCCTTCCAGCAGCATGCGTGCGGCGACGTAGGCGTCTTCGCTGCCAATCACGTCGGCGGGGAAACCACCCACCGCCTGCAGCACGCTGCGCCGGTAGACCGAAAACGAGTCCGAGCTGAAACAGGTCTTGATCCCCAGCGTGGGCGCGTCGGCCAGGCTTTTGCTGCGGCTGTGTTCCGGGTAATTGAAGTGCCGCGACTGCGCGCCCAACACGCCGGCATCGGGGTGGGGCAATTGCCGTCCATAGGCCACGCCGTTGAGCGGGTCCTGCTGCAATTCGTCGAGCAGGTTGGCGAAGGTCTCGGGCGTCGCCGGGATGGCGTCCTGGGTCATGACGATCAGCGCCTCGCCACCCACCTGCTCACTGGCCCAGCGGCGGGTGCCGCCGTGATTGAAGTCACGGGCGTCGATCACTTCGACCCGCGCGCCGAACTCGCGAAAGCGCGCCACGGTGTCATCGCTGGAAGCGCTGTCGACCACCAGCGTCTCGTCAGGTTGCAGGGTTTGCATCTTCAGCGCCGGCAGCAGGCGTGCCAGATGGCTGGAGGCGTTGCGGGTGGGGATGATCAGTGAAGTGCGCATATCATTTTTTCACTTCGGCAGGCGCGCGGCCGTAGATGTCGTCGAAGCGCACGATGTCGTCTTCGCCCAGGTACTCGCCGCTCTGCACCTCGATCATCACCAGATCGATGATGCCGGGGTTGGTCAGCCGGTGTTTGTGCCCGGCCGGAATGTAGGTGGACTCGTTGGCGTTGATCAGGAACTCGCGCTCGCCGTTGGTGATCTGCGCCGCGCCGCTGACCACCACCCAGTGTTCGCTGCGGTGGTGATGCATCTGCAGCGACAGCGAGGCCTGGGGCTTGACCACGATGCGCTTGATCTTGAAGCGGCTGCTTTCCTCCAGCACGGTATAGGTGCCCCACGGCCGGGTGACGGTGCGGTGCAGGCTGTACGCCGGATGGTTCTGACGCTTGAGCTCGGCGACGATGTAGCGCACGTCCTGGCTGCGGTGGGCGTCGGCAATCAGCAGTGCGTCGGGGGTGTCGACGATGATCAGGTCGCGCACCCCCACGGCGCCCAACACGCGCTTGGGCGAGTCGATGTAGCAGTTGTGCACGTCATGCAAAATCGCTTCGCCATTGACCTGGTTGCCATGGGCATCGCTGGGGGTGAGCTGGCGCAGCGCTTCCCAGGAACCGATGTCGCTCCAGCCAATGTCACAGGGCACTACGGCGACTTGCTGGGACTTTTCCATCAAGGCCACGTCGATGGAAATATCCGGTGCGCTGCCGAACGCATCCGCATCCAGTTCACGTTGGCGCGAGGTTTTGTTTTGCAGGCTCTGGCTGTGTTCCAGCGCGGCGCGGGCGGCCTCCAGCACGGCGGGGGCATGGGTGGCCAGTTCGTCCACCAGGGTGCTGGCCTTGAAGCAGAACATGCCGGCGTTCCACAGGTGCTTGCCACCGTCCAGGTAGGCCTGGGCGGTGGCCAGGTCGGGTTTCTCGACGAAGCGTTTGACTCGGTAGCCGTGGCTCAGCGGCTCGCCTTGTTCGATATAGCCAAAGCCGGTTTCCGGGTGGTCGGGCTGGATGCCGAAGGTCACCAGGTAGCCTGCTTCGGCCAGGTCACGGGCCTGGGTCACGGCCTCGGCGAACGCGACTTCATTGAGGATCAGATGGTCGGCGGGCATCACCAGCAACTGCGCGTCGCCGCCGAAGTGCTCCTGCACATGCAGGGCCGCCACGGCAATGGCCGCTGCAGTGTTGCGGCCGAATGGCTCCAGCAGCAGGTCCAGGGGCAGATGGGCCTTGTTGACCACGCGGTAGTCATCCAGGGTACGGAACAGCAGATCGCGGTTGGTCACCGTCAACACGCTTTCCACGCCGGGCAGTTTGGCGGCGCGCTGAAAGGTTTTTTGCAGCAGGCTCTGGCCATCGCGCATGCGCATGAAGGGCTTGGGCATGTTCTGCCGCGACACCGGCCACAGTCGGGTGCCCGAACCACCGGAAACGATGCAGGGAATTAATCCGTTGAGGGTATTCATCAATAGACTTCCTTGGTGGAAAGGACGGCCGGGACCGTCATGAAAACGATGTACAGGTCAAACCACACCGACCACTTGGAGATGTACTCCAGGTCGTACTCGACACGTTTCTGGATCTTGAACAGGGTGTCGGTCTCACCCCGGTAACCGTTGATTTGCGCCCAGCCGGTGATGCCCGGCTTCACACGGTGGCGCGAGCTGTATTCGCTCACGGCCACTTCGAAGGGAACGCCGGCGGCCTTGGTCGCCGTGGCATGGGGGCGCGGGCCGACCATCGACATGTTGCCCAGCAGCACGTTGAACAACTGCGGCAGCTCGTCGATGCTGGTCTTGCGGATGATGCGGCCCACCCGAGTGATGCGCGGATCGGCGCGGGTGGTCTGGCGTTCGGCGGTGAAGTCGCTCTGGTCGGTGTACATCGAGCGGAACTTGAACACGCGGATCTCGTTGTCGTTGTAGCCAAAGCGGTTCTGGCGAAACAGTACCGGCCCTTTGGAATCGAGCTTGATCGCAATCGCCGTCGCCACCATCACCGGCGACAACGCCACCAGCGCCAGACTGGCCAGCAGCACATCCTCACAGCGTTTGATCACCGGCGACCAGCCGCGCAGTGGTAATTGCGAGGTGTTGAACATCAGGATGCCGCCCACGTCACTGATGCGGCTATGGCCGTAGCGCAGGGCGGCCATGTCGGGCACCAGCATGACGTTTACCGACATCTGCCGCAGGCGGTTGACCAGCCCATGGATGCGCTGCTCGGCGGCCCATGGCAGGCAGATCATCACTTGGTTGACCTGCTCGGCGCGGATGAGCTTTTCCAGGTCGCGGGTGTTGCCCAGCAAGGGCAGGTTGCTCAATTCCTTGGGAATCCGCTCGGTACGATCGTCGATAAAGCCGATCAGGCCAGAGCGGATATCACCGTTGCGTTGCAGGTGATCGGCGACGTGCACAGCGGTGTCGGTAAAGCCCAGGATCACAGTGCGCTGCAGGTATTTGCCCTTGCGCATCAGGCTGCGGTACAGGCGCAGCATCATCATGCGTTCCAGGCAGAACAGACAGAGGCTGGCGATGTACCACGCCACCAGGTTGCGTGGGGTCAACTGCGGGAAAAATTGCAGGATCTGGTACATGAACAGCAGGATGCAAAATGCCGCCGACCACGCCTTGATCTTGGTTTTCAGGCGCAGACGGTTGCTGAACAATTCTTCGGAATAGATGCCCAGGGCCTGGAACAGAATGATCGTCAGGACCGCGAAAAATACCAGCAGGCCGAGGAAGTGCCCGCGCAGTTCAGGGTCCATCGGGTCGATGAACATCACCAGGATCAGCGGGGGCAAAATGGCACTCAGGCCATGTATGAACTTGACGAAAACAACAAAGAACTCAACAAAACCGGCGCGCGTTAAAAACAGGCTGTCGACGGACGACTTCTCTCGCATAAAACATCCCTCATTGCACGCCAGAGCTATTGTTTGGATGTTTGTTCAATAAAGCAGCGAACTGCTTTAGAGGGCACTTCCAACTACGGCTACTCTGGGTAATACGCAACTATCAATTCAAATGCAGCTATCCATTTGAAGGGAATTTGCGGGGGTAGTGACTACAGGAGTGTTCCCTTAATCAATTTGTCAATGAATTGACGATGGTGCGGAGGTAGCAGGGCAGACAGGTTTATCAGTGTTTTGTTCGGCATTTTATTGACATTCCTTGTCCGGGTACGCGGTGATTGGGTGTGTTTTTGAGTGTAGAAACAAATGCAGGATTTTTCCTGCATAAAGGAAAAACCTTTTTTCAAAGGCGGTAGGAAGGGGGGACAAAGAGGGGGTGGCAGGGCGCACGAAGTGCCCTGCCTGCGGGACTTTCGCCAGATCAGAAGTTGCCTTTCAAACTCACCGTAAAATTTCGTGGCTCGCCATAAAAGTTACCCCAGGAGGCTGTACCCACCGTGTTGTAGTAACTTTTATCGAACAGATTGTTGCCGTTGAGTGCGACGGTCCAAGTGTCGTCGATACGGTACGCCACACGGGCACTCCAGGTTGCGTAACCGGCCTGTTCGAGCTTGATGGTCTGCACGCGGTAATTGCTGCTCTGAGCGTTGACGCCGGTGCCCACGCTCCATTTCGACAGGGCGCCGTCGAGCTGGTAGTCGCCCCACATGCGCAGCATGTGTCGAGGTACGTAGGTGTTGGACGTACCGCCCTCCAGGGCGGTATCGATGTTCTTCAGGGACTTGGTCTGGGTGTAGGTGTAGCCGCCGGATACCTGCAGGCGCTCGAGCACTTCACCGCTGATTTCCGCCTCCACGCCCTGGGCGCGCACCTTGCCGCTGTCGGTGTAGCAATAGCCGTCGGCGGAGGTCGGGCACTGGGCGATGTAATCGGATTCGGCCGCGTTTTTCTCGACGGCGCGGAACAGCGCCAGGGAGCTGTTGAGGCGCCCGTCGAACCATTCGCCCTTGATACCCAGCTCGTAGTTGTCACCGATCTTCGGCTTGAGCGCGGCGCCATCGAGCGTGGCATAGGAACTTTGCGGCTGGAAGATATCCGCGTAGCTGGCGTAAACCGACAGGTGCTCATTAAGGTCGTAGATCAGTGCGGCAAACGGCGTCACTTCACCGGTTTCCCGGGTGCGGGCATCCTGCAAGGCCCACTCGCCCCAGGCCAGGTTGTTGGACTGGCGACGGTTCTCGTACCAGCTCACGCGGCTGCCTACGATAAACATCAACGGCTCGGCCAGGCGCAGGCGCAAGGTGGTGTAGGCGCCGTACTGGGTCGCGGTCTCCTTCACCGTGCCGCCGCGATACATGTTCGGCCAGAAAGTGCTGTTGGCGGGCTCCGGGAAATGGTGGTCGGGTTGGTAGATGCCTTGGCGCCTGGGCAGGTTTTGGATCGCGTACACATCGTCCTGGGTACCGCGGCTGCCATTGGCACCGAGGATCAGTTCGTGTTCCAGCCCGAAGGCTTCGAACTTGCCGTCCACATAGGCGTCGAGGCCGAAGTCCTTGTGGTCGTAGTCCATCAGCGCCGCATAGGAGTTGGCCGTAGGCGTCGGGTTGCCGTAGGCAATGGTGCCTTCGCTGGCGGCGTATTTGGTGTCTTGCAGGTTGCGGCTGTGCACGGCCGCAACCTTGAGTTTCCAGTCATCGTTGAAGTGATGGGTGAGGTCGGTGAAGAAGGTGGTGCGCCGGCTTTGCCAGTCGTTCCAGGATTGGCCCAGGCAGGTGGAGCGGCTGAGGTGGGCGCTTTTGCCGTCGGCATAGCGCGGCAGGCCGCCCCAGCACGGTGTGGCGTCGACGTCTTCATAGCTGGCGCCGAAGCCCAGGGTGGTGTCGGCGTTGAGATCGACATCCAGGGCGCCATAGAACGCCTGGTCCTGGCGCTTGGAAATGTCCATGTAGGAACCGCGATTCTGTTGGCTGATCGCCGCGCGGCCGCGCACCGTACCGCTGTCATTCAGCGGGCCGCCGGTGTCGACGTCGGCGCGGTAGTTGTCCCAGGTGCCGGCGGACAGCGACAGGCTGGTGGTGGGCTTGGCCTGGGGCCGCTTGCGCACGAAGTTCACCGCGCCGCTGGCGGTGCCGGCGCCCTTGAGCATGCCGGCCGCGCCCTTGAGCACTTCCACGCGGTCGTAGATCGCCATGTTCGCGCTGAAGCTGTCGGCCTGCACGTAGTCCTTGCCCATGTCCAGGGGCACGCCATCGTACTGGTACTGGCCGAGCATCTTGAAACCACGGGAATAAAAATATTTGCCGCCCATGGGCGATTCGTAGGTGGTGATCCCGGGCGTGCGTTCCATCACGTCATCGATGGTGGTGAGGTTCTGGTCATCCATCAATTGGCGGGTCATCACACTCACCGATTGCGGCGTTTCCCGCAGGCTGTGTTCGCCCTTGCCGATCGTCACCGCACCCGTGGTGTAGGCCCCGGTGCCATCGGTGGTGGCGCCCAACCGCTCACCGGTGACCGTGGTGGCGCCCAGGTTCAGCGCGCCGCCGTCGGCCACTTGCGGCAACAGCAGCCAGGTACTGTTGCCCTGGCGCTGGGCTTGCAGGCCCTGGCCACGCAGCAACTGGCCGAGCGCCTGCTCGCGGTCCAGGCGACCACTCAGGCCCTGGCTGGTCTTGCCGGCGACGCTGGTGGCGTCATACGACAGGCTGATGCCGGCCTGGCGGGCGAACTGGTCCAGGGCCGTGGCCAGGGAACCGGCGGCGATGTTCCAGTCGCGGGCCTGGGTGTCGCTGGCCGGCGTTTCGGCCCATGCGAACGGCGGCGCGGTTGCGCAGCTCAGGCAGGCGCCGAGCAAGGCGGCGTGCACCGCGTGCTTGAGGGGTGAACGTGGGAAGGGGAACGCTTGCATGACCGCGGGATGCTCCTGAAGGAAGTGAACAGAACCGGCCTGTTGATCGGCCTTTCCTTACAGGTCGAGCGGCAATGAGAATTCACCTCATTTATTTTCGAATGTTAAACGCGGGCGGTGACGGTCACCCAGTAGCGGCTGCGGTAAGTGACATCGAGCTTGAGTGAGTGGGCTACCAGGCCCAGCACCTCATCGGTGTCGTCCAACTGATAAGTGCCCGACACCCGCAATCCGGCCACCGCTTCGCTGCAGCGCAGCAGGCCGTTGCGGTAGCGGCCCAGTTCGGCGAGGAAAGCATCCAGGCGCATGTCCCGGGCGCTGATCACGCCTTCGCTCCAGGCCCAAGGGTCCAGGCCATTGGCGGCGAGAGAACGAATGCCACTGCGGTCGAACAATACCCGTTCGCCGGGGTTGATCACTTGGCGCGCGCCGGCGACGTGGTTGTCGGCAAACACCGCCACCGTGCCCTGCTGCACGGCGAGCATGGTGCCTTGGATCTCTTCGTGCACCAGGAAGCGCGTGCCGAGGGCGCGCAGGTAACCGTCACGGGTCTGTACCCAGAAGGGCCGGTTGTCGGCACCGGGATTGACCAGTATTTCACCCTGGCGCAACTGCACCAGGCGCCGCTCCTGAGTAAACGCCGTGTCGAACGCGCTGGCGCTGTTCAGTTGGATGCGGCTGCCGTCGTTCAATGCCACCCAACGCCGTTCGCCGGTGGCAGTGCGGTAGTCGGCCATCAAGGCGGGCAGCGGGGTGTAGTCGCGGCCAAACCAGGTCAGGCCGGCCGCACCAGCCACCAGGCCGAGCAGCTTCAACCCTTCGCGACGGCTGATACGTCGACGTGCACCGTGCAGGGCGTGGCGGCCGACCTGCGCGGGCAGGTGGCTGAACTCATCATTCATCGCCGCCACCCGCTGCCAGACCTGCTGGTGTTCGGCGCTGGTGTGCAGCCAGCGCTCGAACGCAGCGGTGCTGGCGTCGTCGGCGACGTTGAAGCGCAGCTTGATCATCCACTGGATGGCCTGGTCGAGCAGGCGCGGGTCAGAGGTCGGCATAGCGCAACCGATAGCAGGCATGCAGCGCCTTGGACAGGTCACGCTCCACCGTGGCCTTGGACACCCCGAGGCGCAGGGCGATCTGCGCGCAGGTCAGGCCGTCCAGTTGCGCCAGCAGGAACGCTTCACGCACCCGCGGCTTGAGCTGGTCGAGCAGGCGGTCGATACGTTCCAGGCTGTCGAGAATCAGCAGGCGGGTTTCTTCCGACGGCACGTCGGCCTGGGGAAAATGCGCAAGGCTTTCGAGGTAGGCGCGCTCCAGTTCGCGGCGCCGATACTGGTCGATCATCAAGCTGCGGGCGATGCTGCTCAGGTACGCGCGCGGCTGCAGCACGGCCTGCTGTTTGCGTGCGTTGAGCAGGCGCACAAAGGTTTCCTGCGCGAGGTCGGCGGCACGTTCACGGCAACCAGTGCGTCGGCTCAACCAGCCGCGCAGCCAGGAGTGATGGGTGTGATAAAGCTGGCCGATGGCGGCATGGTCCAGTGGGTGATCGCTCGACATGGGCATCCTGGCGCAGCCGTCTTAATTGATAATGTTTCGCATTCTAGACGCTGGTCGTGGCCATTCGCAATTGCCGATGAACAATGTATCCAGCACAATTTTTTGTTCGCCCCGGGCCCAAGCACTAATCTGCAGGCTTTTCCCGGTGGACGGTTTGAGCATGATCGACTTTGCGACCCTGGCAGTTTTTTCAGGTGCTGTGCTGTTGTTGCTGTTATCCCCGGGGCCGAACATGGCCTTTGTGATCAGCCATGGCGTCACCCACGGCTGGCGCGGGGGAGTGGCCTCGGCCCTGGGCATCGGTGTGGCTGACGTGTTGCTGACCGCATTGACCGCCACCGGGGTGACGGCGTTGGTCGCCAGTTGGCCGCCATCCTTTGACGTGATCCGCTATGCGGGTGTGGTCTACCTGCTGTGGCTGGTGTTCAAAACACTGCAGAAAAAAACCTTGCCGGACGCGACCGACCTGCACCGCGTACCCCTTGGCCGGGTGTTTCTGCAGGCCATGTTTAACAGCCTGCTCAACCCCAAGGCGTTGCTGTTTTTTGTGGTGTTTTTGCCGCAGTTCGTAAGGCCGCAGGCGGGCGCCATCGGCATGCAGTTGATGCTGTTGGGCGGCGTGCTTACCCTCATCGCGGGCGTGTTTCACCTGCTGTTGGGCATGTTTGGCGGGGCGCTGAGCCGCTTCTTCGCCAGGCGCCCAACAGGCGCCTGGCTACAGAAATGGGGCTTGGCGACGGTGCTGACAGTGCTGGCGGTGCGCTTGGCGGTAATGTCTCGCCCCGCCTGACCCCGAAAAGGCATGGATTATGTGGCGAGCAAGCTTGCTCGCCACAGGTACAGGGTCAGCCCAATCGTGCCGCCGCGCGCGCCACTATCTCACCCCGCGTTTTGCGCGACTCAGTCGTGCGTTTTTTGGCTTCCTCCAGCACCTGCGCAGGCGCCGTGTCCGGGCTACCCGAATCGAACGGCGGCGCCGGCGCATATTCAATCTGCAACTGCACCAGTTGCGCCGCCGCTTCGCTGTACAACTCCGCCGCCAGCACCAGGGCAAAGTCGATACCGGCGGTAATGCCGCCGCCGGTGAACAGGTTGCCGTCACGCACCACACGCGCCTGTACCGGGATGGCGCCGAGCGGGGCGAGCATGTCGTGGTAGGCCCAGTGTGTCGTCGCCTTGCGCCCGCGCAGCAACCCTGCCGCGCCGAGCACCAGCGAGCCGGTGCACACCGAGGTCACGTAGCGTGCGGTCTGCGCGTGGGCCTTGAGGAAGTCCAGGGTCTGCGGGTCTTCCATCAATGCGCCCACGCCGGAACCGCCGGGCACGCAGATCACATCCAGCTTCGGGCAGTCGGCATAGGTCATGGTCGGCGTGAACACCAGGCCCGTGCTGGAAGTGACCGGCGCCAGGTCCTTCCACACAAGGTGCAACTTCACATCCGGCAGCGAACCCAATACGTCGTAGGGGCCGGTCAGGTCCAGTTGCTGAATGCCGGGAAACAACAGAAAGCCGATCTGCAAGGTCATGAATGAAGCTCCGATCAAGGGGTAGACGGCTTCACTCTAGAGGCCTAGGCTTTGGCGAATACGCCATTGAACCCACGAATCACGCCAATATGCCCAGAATCGTTCACGTGCTCGCTTTCGATAATGCCCAGGTGCTCGACGTCACCGGGCCGTTGCAGGTGTTTGCGTCGGCCAATGACCTGGCACGCCAGCGTGGCGCACCGCTGCCTTACGCGGTCACGGTGATCGCCGACCAGGCCGGACCGGTGATGACCTCTGCCGGCCTGGCGCTGTTGGCTGAGCCGTTGCCCGCGGTCGACCAGCCCTGCGACACCCTGGTGATCGCAGGTGGCTGGGGCGTGTACGGCGCCGCCGAAGACCCGGCGTTGGTCGATTGGGTGCGCGAGAAAGCCCGGCACACCCGGCGCATGGCTTCGGTGTGCACCGGCGCGTTTTTGCTCGCGGCCAGTGGCTTGCTCGATGGCTGCCGCGTCGCCACCCACTGGACGCGTTGCGAAGAACTGGCGCGCAAGTTCCCGGCGTTGACCGTGGAGGCCAACCCGATCTTTATCCAGCAAGGTGCGGTGTGGACTTCTGCCGGTGTGACCGCCGGCATCGACCTGTGCCTGGCCCTGGTCGAAGAAGACCTGGGCCGCGCCGTGGCCCTGGAAGTGGCGCGGCACCTGGTGGTGTTCCTGAAGCGGCCCGGTGGCCAGTCGCAATTCAGCGTGACCCTGTCCCTGCAAAAGGCCGGCAGCCGTTTTACCGAACTGCACGCCTGGATGGCCGAGCACCTGACCCTCGACCTGAGTATCCCGACCCTGGCTGCCCAGGCCGGCATGAGCGAACGCAGCTTTGTGCGTCACTACCGCGCCGAAACCGGCCAGACGCCCGCGCGCGCCGTCGAACTGATCCGCGTCGAAACCGCGCGCCGGCAGTTGGCCGACAGCACGGCGTCGATCAAACGCATCGCCGTGCAGTGTGGGTTTGGCTGTGAAGAAACCTTGCGCCGCAGCTTTATGCGGGCCTTGTCGGTGACGCCCCAGGCCTACCGCGAGCGCTTCTCGCCGGTGGCCTAGGCGAGCAATTCAAACAGGGCGTCGAGGGTGGCCCGAGGCGCTTCCTGGGGAATATTGTGGCCCACGCCAGGTAACACCTCCCGCCGGTAAAAAGCGCTGAAATGCTCCACGTCGTCATCCTCTTGCGGCGGTGGGCCGACACCGTCGTCGGCACCGCACAGCGAAATGCTCGGCACCCCAATCGCCGGTTGCCGCGCCAGGGCCTGCTCGATGGCTTCCAGCGCCGGATCGCCAGGCGCATACATGAAACGGTGGCGATAGGAGTGAATCACCACCTCGACAAAATCCGGGTTATCGAATGACGGCGCCGTCTGCCCATACAGCCCAGGCCCCTCGGCCCAGGACGGCGACCACAGCGACCACAGCAACTCACAGAGTTCGCGGCGATTGGCCGTCAGCCCGTCCACACCGCGCTGGGTGTGAAAGTAGAACTGGTACCACAACCGATGCTCCGTCGCCGGCGCCCGTGGCGAGAGCGACTTGGCAATGTCCTGGATGTTATAGCCATCGCCGGTGACCAGCCCTCGCACCCGTTCAGGCCACAGCGCCGCGACGATACACGCGGCCCGCCCACCCCAGTCATACCCCGCCAACGTGGCACGCGGGATCGACAGTGCATCCATGAAATCCAGCAGATCCTTGCCCAGCGCCGCCTGTTGGCCGGAGCGCATCACCTGCGCGTTGATAAACCGCGTAGGGCCATAACCGCGCAGGTACGGCACCAGCACCCGGTAGCCGCGTTCCGCCAGCACCGGCGCGACTTCATCATAGCCGCGAGGGTCGTAAGGGAAACCATGCAGCAGGATCACCGCTTCGCCGTCGGCGGGGCCATGGGCTTCATAAGCCACGTCGAGCATGGAGGTGCGCACGTAGAGCAGGGGGGCGGCGGTGGTCATGATGGGCTCCTGTCAGGTGTTGGAACTCTAGTCGAAAGACGTGACGGCATGCCCTGCTTTTGATGACAGGGCGCTGACGTGTCCAGGGCAATCGACTTGATCTCAGGGCTGCCAGGTAGTCTTCTCCCCACTGAGCTTGCGGTCCAGGAATGTCGCCGCGCTGATCAACGCCAGATGGCTCAACGCCTGGGGCGTATTGCCCAGGTGGCGGGCCTGGCTGTCGAACTCTTCGGCGTACAGACCCAGTGGGTTGGCGTAGCGCAACAGTTGTTCGAATTCCAGGTGGGCTTTCTCGACTTGCCCGGCGCGGGCGAGGCATTCGACGTACCAGAACGAGCAGGCGGCAAAGGCGCCTTCGGTGCCTTGCAGGCCGTCGATCGCGTTGTCGTCGTTGCGGTAGCGGTAGACCATGCCGTCACGCACCAGGCTTTGCTGGATCGCCTCCAAGGTGCTCAGCCAGCGCGGATCGGTGGCCGCGACAAAGCGTACCAGCGGCATCAGCAGCATCGAACCGTCCAGTGCGGTGCTGCCGATATGCTGCACAAAATGCCCGCGTTCTTCGTTCCAGAAGTTGCTCCAGATATCGGCGTAGATCGCCTGGCGCGTCTGGTCCCAACGGGCAAACGGCGCCGGCAACGAGCGCTTGGAAGCCAGGCGGATCGCACGGTCCAGGGCCACCCAGCACATCAGCCGCGAATGCAGGAAGTGATGCTGCTCGCCGCGCATTTCCCAGATGCCCACGTCTTTGCGGTTCCAGATTTCGCAGACCTGATCGGTGACTTCCACCGTGTGTTTCCAGCCCTCGTGGGAGATGGCCTCGCCGTACTTGTTGACCAGGTACACCGCGTCCATCAACTCGCCATAAATATCCAGCTGGATCTGGTCAACCGCGCCATTGCCGACGCGCACCGGCTTGGCGCCGCCGTGACCGCTGAGGTGGTCCAGCTCGGTTTCGGGCAGTTCCTGGCGACCGTCGATGCCGTAGAGGATATGGATCTTGGTCGGCTGGCCGCAGCAGTCGCTGACCCGACCCTTGAGCCAGCGCATATAGGCGTTGGCCTCTTCGACAAAACCCAGGCGCATAAAGGCGTAGACGGTAAACGAGGCGTCGCGGATCCAGGTGTAGCGATAGTCCCAGTTGCGTTCGCCTGCGG
Source organism: Pseudomonas sp. MIACH (assembly GCF_001269925.1). Classification (GTDB taxonomy): domain Bacteria; phylum Pseudomonadota; class Gammaproteobacteria; order Pseudomonadales; family Pseudomonadaceae; genus Aquipseudomonas. Next base: position 45,638 of record NZ_LHVO01000030.1, on the reverse strand, counting down.
GGGTTTCCGGCAGGCCGAAGGTGGCGGCAGCGATGATCGCGCCGTGTTTGCGCGAGGTCAGCAGTTTGAGGGCCAGGGCCGAGCGGTTGACCATTTCGCGCCAGCGCCCGCGGTAGTTCGACTGCGCAATCCAGCCGCGCCAGAACTTCAGGGTGTGGGCCAGCGCCAGGTCGGTGCAGCTGTGGTTGACACGCTCATCGTCCTGGCCGCCGAGGACAAATTCGGCGCCTTCTTCCTGACGCAAGGTAAAGCTGGCCACGGCGGCGTTATTTTCCAGTTGCAGTGGATGGCTGCTGGATAAGCGCACGCCGGGCTGGCCGTCGGCACTGAAGCACACGGTGCCGTTATCGACGGCGGCGTGGGTGGGCGTGCGTGCATAGTCATGGCGCACGGCGCAGCGCAGGTGAATGGTTGCCTGGCCGCTGACCACGCGTACGCGGCGAATCAGCAGGGGCAGGTCATCGATTTCCTCGCTGATGGTCAACAGGTCGGTGATTTCCACCACGGCCTCATCGCTGAGCCAGCGGGTCTGCAGCACATTGGTGTCGGGCAGATAGATTTGTTCGCGGCGGGCGTTGGGCAGGTCCGGGGTGAGCTGGAAAATACCGGCGTCGGGGGTATCCAGCAGTGAGCAGAAGATCGATGGACTGTCGAATTCCGGCCAGCAGAAGAAGTCGATGCTGCCTTTATCGTTCACCAGCGCCGCGCTGCGCATATCGCCGATGATGCCGTGGGCATCGATGGCGCTTTGTGGTTCGTTTTTCAAATCAACCATTGTCACGAAACTCCGGGTAAAGGCTCATGCCGCCATCAATGAACAGGGTGCTGCCGACCACGTAGTCGGAGGCGTCACTGGCCAGCCACACCACCGCGTTGGCCACGTCTTCCACGTCGCCGACCCGGCCATAGGGGATCAACTTGAGCAGCTCCTGTTCAGCCGCGCCTTCGGTGGCCGCACGGTTGATCGCCGTACGAATCGCCCCCGGCGCAATGCCGTTGATGCGGATGCGCTGCTCGCTGACTTCCTGGGCGAGGGTGCGCATCAGCATGTCCACGCCACCCTTGGACGCCGCGTAGTTCACATGCCCGGCCCATGGGATCAACTGGTGCACCGAGCTCATGTGGATGATTTTGCCGGCGGCACGGGATACGCCTTCACGGATGCCCTGGCGCTTGAACAGGCGCACTGCGGCACGGGCACAGAGGAACTGGCCGGTAAGGTTGACGCCGATCACGCTGTTCCAGTCGTCGAGGGTCATGTCGACGATGGCGGCGTCCTTCTGCATACCGGAGTTGGCCACCAGGATATCCAAGTGGCCGAAGGCATCGAGCGTCTGGGCGAACAGGCGTTCTACATCGGCCTCTTTCGACACATCAGCACCGATCGCAATCGCCCGGCCACCCTCGGCGTTGATCTGCTGTGCCAGGGCCTCGGCCGGTGCGGCCTGGCTGTTGTAATTCAGCACCACGGCCGCGCCGGCTTGCGCCAGAGCCTTGGCGGCACCGGCGCCGATACCCGAACTGGCGCCCGTGACCAGTGCTACTTGTTGCTCCAACGAGATACGCATTGCCCACCCGCCCTTAAATTCGTGAGTTCAAGTAGCTGACTGACGGCGCCCGAAGGAAGTTCATCGGTGTGAAATTAGCGACTACAACCATGGTGAAAAATGGAATAACAGAAGAATAAAAAATAACCATAAGATACTAAAAAACCGCTAAAAAGCGTTTGGCAGGGTTTTTTGCCCCGTGTCTTATAAGCACATATCAACCCGCTCCGCTGGTAGTTCGGAAGTCATGCGGAGTCACCTATAAGAGATGCCTATGTGTTTATCGGCAGTTATAGGGGAACTACCAGAACAGGCGGCAACGACCTTGCCTAAGTTAGTTATCTTCGATTGCGATGGCGTACTTGTCCAAAGCGAAGAGATTACCCTGACTGTATTGATCTCCATGCTTAATGCGCATGTACCTCACGCTAAGACACTGGACAGTGCGTATTTTATTGAGCACTTTCGTGGGCGAAAGATTGCCGATTGTTTGCGTGAGGCTGAGCAGTTATTAGATATTTGTCTGGGGCCGACGTTTGAACACGACTTCCGCGTGCGGGCCATGGAAGCATTGACCCTTGAGTTAACCGCGACCGATGGCATCGTTGAGGTATTGAGCGTACTGCAGATGCCTTATTGCGTAGCCTCCAGTGCGCCGCGCAATAAGATCGAGGAGTGTCTGCGCCTGGTGGGACTGTTGCCTTATTTTCAAGGGCGAATATTCAGTTGTTATGAAGTTGGACGTTGGAAGCCGGACCCTCTGGTGTTCTTAACGGCGTGTGCAACTTATAACGTTGCGCCGTGTGAGGCGCTGGTTATTGAAGACAGTGTCACCGGGGTGCAAGCCGCTGTGGCGGCCAATATAAAAGTCCTGGGATTTGGCCCGATGCCTCGACATCGATTATTGGCCGAAGCCGGTGCATTACCGTTTGCCGATATGCGTGAGTTACCGACCCTTATTGATCAAGTCATTCAAGGAGCAAGTGTTGTGGGCACACTGGGTTATATAGAACGGCTTAAACGCAATGATCAATGTTCTGAAGTGTGGTGGGATTCGTCGCCGGTGGTGTACGCGCCTTACAAAAAACATTTGTTGGATAAGTATCCGGCCGCGGCCGCCCATATCGAGCAGTTGATGCCGCAGGATATCTCCCAGCCCTGGGGGCTGAGCAGTGTGACCACCAACCCTCGGCTGGTGACGGCGGCGATCCTCGACAAGCGGGAGTATTGGACGTCGCGGTTTAATCTGGCCAGCCTGTCGGCAGGGGAGTTGCGCAAGCAGCTGTATAACGAAGTGATTGCGCAGGGCGCTGAGACGCTCAAGCCGCTGTGGGTTCAATCGGCTCAGGTTGACGGCTGGATATGCGCCCAGGTCGACCCCTCGGATGTGCGCTGCACCGAACGCATGACCGCCCGAGGCTTGGAGCTGCAGCGCCTGGCAGCGAATGTGATGGTGAAAGTGCCGGGCAGTCTGGAAGGGTTCGCGACCATCGAACAACTGGTGGCCCAGGGCGTCTCGGTCAATATCACGTTCTGCTTCACCGTCTCGCAGTTCCAGGCCGGTATCCAGGCGATCGAGCGGGGCATGGCCACGGCTCGCGGCAACGGCATCGACACCGATCATTGCAAGTACGTGATCACCTTTATGATCGGGCGTTTTGCCTGCCAACCCGAGTTCGCGTTGCAGGCCGCAGAGCGTGGCCTGACGCTGGGCCCGGAGGAACTGCGCTGGGCCGAGCTGCTGGTTTACCAGCAGATCCAGGCCTTGGTGGCAGCCTCGAAAGTACCGGTCAAAACCTTGTTGTCGAGTATCAAGGTCGACGTTGACGACCGTGGCCACAAGCACTGCTGGCATCTGGAAAAGACCGGGCTGACGGCGACGTGCTACACGCTGACGCCGGATGTGGTGGAGTTTCTGATCGAGCGTGAAAGCCACGGTAAACCAGTGGCACCCGCCAGTGAACCGGTGCACGCGCCGCCTGAGACGTTCGCCAAACTGCTGTGCATTCCGTACTTCTGTGAAGCCTATTTCATCGACAGCATCGAACCCTACGACTTTGGCAATCATGAAGCGTTTATCAACGCCTGCAACGAAGCCAACAGTGCACAGCGGCGCCTGACCGATTACTGCGTGCGCCTGTGCCCGGTGACGAAGCCTTTCGCACGCTCGCTCAACGCCATCCTGGCCGCTGAATATGGGGTGCTGGCATGAACAAGATGGTCGGGTTATGGGCGCACCCGCGCTCCCGTTCCACGGTGTTGGAACGGGTGTTTATCGAGCGCGGGGATTTCGAGGTTTTCCACGAGCCCTTTGCGCATATGGCGTTTTCTGCGGATTCGGCGATTCCCTCGGATGAGTGGGACCACAGCTTGCCCACCACGTATCAGGGCATAAAAGCGCAACTGATCAAGGCCCGGGAAGGGGCCAATGTGTTTCATAAAGACATGTGTTACCACTGCCTGGATGACTTGAAAGTCGACCGGGAATTCCTGGCGCAACAGCACAATGTTTTTATTATTCGTGAACCCGCCGGCAGCATTATTTCCCATCATCGGATACACCCCGATATGCCCGTGCAGGCTATCGGGCATAAAGCCTTGTACGAGATCTTTTGTGTGGTGACCAAACTCACCGGGCAAGTGCCTTATGTGATTAATGCAGACGATCTCGCCGCCGAACCGGAGCGGGTCGTGCGCAAGTTGTGTGATTACTTGCAGATTGAATTCCTGCCCCACGCCATGACCTGGAAGCGCGAATGTCCCCCACAGTGGAAAACCTGGAGAAGTTGGCATGTGGCGGCGCAGAACAGCGAGCGCATTGTATCGGCGGATAAACAGCCCATCGACATGGACGCGTTTGACCAGTCGCCAAAATTAAAAGCCTTGTATGAATACCATCGACCGTTCTACGCCCGCATGAATGCATTTTGCCAATAAGGATTGTGGTATGAAAAAGTTGATTGTCACCGGTGCAGCTAATGGAATTGGTCGAGCGACCGTAGAAAAAGCTATCCAGGCCGGTTACTTCGTTATTGGTGCCGATAAGGATGCCGACGGCCTGCGTGCCTTGCAGCGCACTTACCCGTCGGATGTATTGGAAACACATGTCGCGGACTTTTCCCAACAGGCGGTGATCAAGGGATTTATACCTGCGCTGTATGATCGCCACGCAACGATTGATGCATTAATCAATAACGCCGGTATTTACCACGGCAAAAGTGTCTACGCCTATTCCGATGCTGAAGTGGACGAGATACTTAATGTCAACCTCAAGGCATTGGTCTATCTCTCCAAAGACTTCGCCGAACGCGAAATGCAGCACGAAGCGCCGCGCAGCATCGTCAATATCGCCTCCGTGGCCGGCGAGGTAGGCAGCTGCGATGCCTTGTACGGCGCCACCAAGGCGGCGGTGATCGGCCTGACCAAAGCCAACGCCTGGAATTTCGCACCGTTCGTGCGGGTTAACGCGGTCTCGCCGGCGCTGATCCATGACACCGCCATCTACGACACCATCCCCGAGTACCGCCGCGCCGAGTACGCGCGCCAGGAAATCCTCAAGGACCCGATCCTGCCCAGCGGCGTTGCCGAGGTCATTCTGCTGCTGATCAGCGATGCCATGCGGCATATCACCGGCCGGGTCATTCCGGTGGACAACGGAGCTTACCCACGATGAAGCCGTCAGCCCCTAAGAAGAAACTGTTGCTGGTGGGCGCGGGCAACCTGTGCCTGCAGATCCTGAAGATCCTCGGGCCGAAAAATGCCTTTGAATTCGTGGTGCTGGGGCGCAATGAAGACGCGACCTTGCGGCTGTGCAACCTGGTGGCACTGTCGTGTGCGCAGTTGGGGCACGACATCGCGATCAAGCCGGTGATTGCCGACCTCACCGATATCGACCGGGTGACGCGGGTGCTGCGTGAAGAGGCCCCGGACATGGTGGTCAATTGTGCGTCGTTGCAGTCGTGGCGGGTGATCACCGGGTTGCCCAAGCTCTCCTTCGAACAACTCGACCAGGCGCAGTTCGGGCCCTGGCTGCCCATGCACCTGACGCTGATGCATGACTTGATGCAGGCGGTAAAAGCCTCCGGCATCGTGACCCGGACGGTCAATGCGGCCTTTCCCGATGCGGTCAACCCGATCCTGGCCAGGGTCGGTCTGGCGCCGGATATTGGCGTGGGTAATGTGGCCAACCTGATCCCGGCTGTGCGCTTTTCCATCGCGCGGCTGCTGGAGTGTGCGCCTGCCGATGTGCAGGTGCGCCTGTATGCCCAGCACTATTTCAGCCACTACGTGCCACGCGGCGGCTTGCCCCCGCGTGCCAGTTACCGCTTGTTGTATGAGGTTCGTGACCGCCTGGCCGTGAACCACCTGCCGGCTGAAGCGATTTTTTCCACGGTTAAATCCGAGTACCGCCGCCTGGGCGGTATCGATGGGCAGTTCCTCACGGCGTGCTCGGCGGTCACCGTGATCGAAGGGCTGTTTTCGCCGACGCCGGTGCTGGTGCACGCGCCCGGGCCGCTGGGGTTGCCGGGCGGGTATCCGGTGTGGCTGCAGCAGGGTCAGATCAAGGTGCAGTTCAGTGATGAGTGCCCCCAAGACGAAGCCGTGCGCATCAACACCATCTGCCAGAGCCAGGATGGCATCGACGAAATTCATTGCGATGGTTCGGTCACCTTCAACCCGCAATGCATGGCCGTGATGCAGGCGATGCTGGGGTACTCGAAGAAAACCATGTCCATCGAACAGTCCGCCGAGTTTGCCCGTGAGCTGTCGAGCAAATACCTGTCTTTCAAACATTCAACCTGGTAGGTGTGTGATGAATCAGATGTCGGGGCACAAGCACAACGAAGTCGCCAGTTACGCGACGCAATACTCGAAAAAATTCGTCGAGCGCTGGGATGATTTGATCGATTGGGACAAAAGAAAAGCGGGGGAGAACGGTTTCTTTGAAAACCTGCTGAAGCAGCACGGCGTGAAGTCGGTCATCGACGTCTCCACGGGCAGTGGTTTTCATGCGGTACAGCTTAAGCAGGCGGGGTTCGATGTCGTCGCCACGGACGGCAGCAGTACGATGCTGACCAAGGCCCGCGAGAACTTTCGCCAACGCGGGTTGGCGATCGAATCGCACTACAGGGATTGGCAGTCTCTCGACCCCGACGAACTGGGGCGCTTCGATGCGGTGGTGTGCCTGGGCAGTTCGCTGTGCCATGTGTTTGCAGCCCATGAGCGGTTGCAGGTGCTGGAGAAATTCAGGGCATTGCTCAATCCGGGCGGCTTGCTGGTTGTGGATCAACGTAACTTCTTTGCCATTCGCGCAGGCAAGTTCAAATCCAGCGGTCATTACTATTACTGCGGTACGCACGCCTCCGTCGGCTTGGGGCAGGTTGATGAACACGTGTGTGAGTTCATCTACTCGTTTGATAACGCCGAGCAGTACCGGTTGCAGGTCTATCCGCTGTTGCCGGGCGAGTTGAAGGGGGAGGTGCTCAAGTCCGGGTTTTGCGCCCATGAGAGTTACGGTGATTTCCAGCGTGACTACGACATGATGGATTGTGATTTTGTCATCCACACGGCGCGCGCCGTTTAAGGAGTACCTGATGAGCACACTGGTACACAGTAGCGCCCGCCCGTTGGACAGCGTCGTGCTGGCGGTGGTATTGACCGGATTCGTGGCCAGCACCTACGGGTTTGGCGTTTACCTGTTCGCCAACCTGGTGGTGGACATGCGCCGCGACATCGGTTTCGACTACACCACGGTGGGCTTGATCACCGGCGGCGCGCAGATCGGCTTCCTGTTGTTTTCATCGGTCACCAGTGTCATCAGCCGGTTTGTCGAGGGCTGGAAAATCAGCCTGGTGTCGACGCTGATCACCTCCCTGGCATTGCTGGGCCTGAGTGTCAGCGACAGCATCTGGTTGTCCGGGGGGCTGTTGATTCTGCTCGGGGGCTGTTCGGCCTCGGTGTATATCCCGCTGGCAGAAATCGTCACCAAGGGCTTCAGCCCCGGTCATCGTTCCAGGGTCATGGGACTGATTTCCAGTGGCACCAGCTATGGCGTGTTTATCAACGGCTTGCTGGTGTCGTTCCTGACCGTGCATGGCGGCTGGCGCTCGATCTGGCTGACGGCTGGCCTGATCTCGGTGGCCCTGTGCGGGGTGGCCTGGTGCTTGTTACGCCAGCGGGGGGCGGCCAAGGAGGGCGGTTCATCGCCGCAGCGGTCGGCGTCTTTTGAGCGCCCCACCGCGTGGCTGAGCCGGCCGCTGTACCTGATCTGGGCCATCGCGTTTCTGAATGGCATGGCGTTGTTGCCGTTCCAGACTTACCTGGCGCCTTACCTTCGCGATGAGCTGGGCGTATCGGTACAGGACACCGGATTTATCTGGACCACCATCGGCGCGGTGGGCATGGCCTCGGGGTTTCTGGTGGGATGGATTGCCGACAAGGTCGGGGTACGGGCGTCGTTGGCCATGTGCTTTTTAAGCGCGGGCCTGGCTGCGACCGTGGTGTTCAGTTTCAACAGCATTCCATTGTTCTATGTGGCGGCGTTTTTGTTTGCGCTGGCGTTTTATCCGGTCTTTGGCCTGGTTCCCAGTTACATAGGGCAAATCGTGCCGGTCAGTCGCCTGACCCAGGCATTTGGTATCGCCAATGTGCTGATCGGCTTGGGCGGTGTGTGCGGCAACTTCCTCGGCGGCTTTTCCAAGGACCTGACCGGGTCGTTTTCGAGCATCTATTGGGTGGTTGCGCTGCTGCTGTTCGGGCAATGCGTGATGGTGTTCATGTTGGGTAAACCGCCTGTTTCGGTGACGGAGGCTGAGCAGCCATGAGTTATTGTCCAGACCGTCCAGACCAGAACCTGCACGCGTTTGCGTTCAGTCATCCACGCGCCGAACACTTACCCATGCAGCACAAGCCCAGGGTGATCTGGATGACCGGCATCTCCGCGTCCGGCAAGTCGACCATCGCCGATGCCCTCGACATGGCCCTGCAGGCACAAGGGCGCCAGACCTGCATTATTGACGGTGACTCAGTGCGCGGTGGGCTATGCCGGGACCTGGGTTTTACCGACCGCGACCGCGATGAGAATATCCGGCGTGTCGCGGAAGTGGCGCGGTTGATGCTGGACGCGGGCCTGATGGTGATTGTGGCGTTGATCTCACCGTCCTCGGCCAGTCGGCATTACGCGCGTTCGATTATCGGCAATGAATATTTTGTCGAAGTGCATGTGGATGCACCGCTGGAAACCGCCGAAAAGCGTGACCCTAAAGGCTTGTACAAAAAAGCCCGGCTGGGGCTGATCAAACACTTCACCGGTATTGATTCGAACTACGACGTGCCGATCTTTCCGGAAGTGCACGTGGACACCCAGGTGCTGTCTGTCGAACAGTCTGTCGCGACTATTCTCGATTGGGTGGCTCGCGACGACGAGCGTGCCTAGCCGCTGGTCTTGGCACTGAGGCGGCGGTTTCTGCACGTCAAGAAAACAAGGTAATCTGCGCCATCGCAGCCCCACCATGTTTTTTCAGGAGCAGGCATGACGCATTTTACCGGCACTGCAAAGTCGATTCGCCTGATTGGCGGGGCCCAGGTGTTGGACTTCATCAATACCACCAATGGCCGTCGCCCTGGTTCTCCACTCAGGGTGATGGAAGAACGGCTCACCAGTTTTCAGTTCTTCTTTGAATGGGCGCTGCATGCGTCGTTGATCTCTGCCCAGGAGTTCGATGACTACAAGGCCATGGTGTTTGAATCGCCTATTTCCTACCAACCGGATCTGGACGCCATCATTGCGTTCCGCGAATGCCTGTATGGCGTGTTTTACCCGCTGTCCTTGCGCCAGGTTGCGGCCGATGCGGCCTTGCAGCAGATCAACCTGAATTTCCAGCAAGGCGCCGCCTGGCGGGTGCTGCGCACGGTTGACGGGATACCGGCCTGGGCGTGGAGAACCTGCTCCAACGCCGAGGAATTGACCGCAATGCTGATCGGACGCCTGGCGATCAAGGCTACGCAGTTGCTGGTGTCCGGTGATCTTCGCGAGTTGAAGTGCTGTACCGCCACGGACTGTGATTGGATATTTTTGGACATCTCCAAGAACAAACTGCGCAAATGGTGCCAGATGAGCGTGTGCGGCAGCCGAGAGAAATTGAGCCGCCTTAAACAGGCGCTGCAGTGACCAGGCCATCTGCGCTGCAAGGCCTGCGGAACCTGCCGGTTTCCTGATTCTTACATCCTCACATCACAGATTGCTGCTGGCTCAGGAACCGTTTCCGACAACGTGCCACACATGGGAAAGCTGATGGGCTTCGACGTTGCGTTGGAGCGGCAAGCTGAAGATCGCGCCCACCGTATGGAGAAAACGATGTCGGTATCAAGTTTCGATACACAGGTCTCTGCCTCATCCACCTCTGGCCTTTCGCTGGCCACTTCCACGCCTGAGGTCAAATCTGCTCAGTCGATGACTGCCCTCAACGGCCAATCGCCTGCAAACGTCAGCTTCCTGTCTCAGGAAAGCCAGGGCGGGCCGGTGTTCGGCGGTTATTCATCGTCGGCAGCCGGTCAGCGTGGCGCTGATCACGTGCTGCGTCATCCCAGTGCGCCCGCTACACAGGGCTTGATGGCAGCGGTCAAACACTGGATGGGCCCTTGGTTCCCCGGGCATCGCCCACCCTGCGGCAACCCGCCGCCGAGGCCGAATCCTGGCTGCAGCAATCCACCGCCGAGGCCGAATCCTGGCTGCGGCAATCCGCCGCCGAGGCCAAATCCTGGCTGCGGCAATCCACCACCACGCCCCGATCCCACCGTGTGTAAACCGTATCCGACCCCACCGTGCGGGCCTGATCCGTATTACTCGCGGAAAAACAACGAAGAACTGGCGAAGGAGTTGCACCGCAACTTCGACGCCTTCAGAGACCCCCGCAACCCTGGGTTTGTCAGCGTTGACAGCATCCGCGCTATGGCGGAAAAAGGCTGGTCCCGCGATCCCGCTACGAACGCGAACATTCGCTTGGCCAAAGAGTTGTTGCGCCGCCCGGACCTGATGAGCGCTCTTGACCGTAATCCTTCTACGGGTTCCCTGGATGGCCTGATCAACGTGAAAAATGTGAGAGACGTGATCAAGGGGGATAACTATTTCAAGTACGACAGCGACAAGCAGTTGGCCGCTGAAATGCTTACGCATTTCAACCAGCTGAAATATGATCCGCGGGCGCCGGAGCTGAGTTTTCGTGATCTGCAGAGGAGGGCGTCCCAGCCCCTGACGGGCAACGCTGCCCAGGATCACCTGACCCATCTGGCGCTGGAAATTCTCAAACGCACTGACGTGTTGAAGAAAATGGACAATGTCGCCGGCCGTGATAATGACCGCCGAATCAGTTGGCAAGCGCTTTACCAGCTTTCCCGTTAATCGAAGTCCATGCGCCGTCATCAAATGATGGCGCTTGGCTTAACTGTGTCAGGAACTGTTTACGCCGATTGACCACATAGTTCATATGAACCGGACTTGATCAAATCGATCGTTTTTCAGATTCCGCGTGGAGGGCCTGCACATGACATCAACCGCGTTTCACCCATGCCGGCCCAGCGGCCATGAGCTCTTTCGTAAAACCCATGATGGCGATCCGACTGTATCCAGGGGCGACATCGTGGCGCAAGAGCTCCTGGCCCCGTCGGATGTGCATGCTGTTGAAGCCAGGCGCATGAGGACCTTCGCCGGCCAGCGCAAATTCCAGGCGCCGGTCGAGGAAGACTTTTTCCGCGGCATGCTTGCGACCGGACAGGTGGCAAGTGACGACGCCAGACCTCTTAAGCACTCCAGTCTGATCAACAGCCTGATGACTTGGTGGCGTCGGTAAGGGCGCGGCTCACCAGACCTGCTGGTCGCTTTTTTACATACGGTCATGGGTATTCGTCGATTATCCGGAACTGTCGTGCCTGCCCAACCACACAGGAGGTGCCTGCCTGTGGAATCCATTCGATGATTTCACCCGCCACGGGGCAATCACCGGGCAGGTATGGATCGGAAAAGAGTTGGAGGAAACCCATGTCAACCGAGGGTGTACTACTTCATGGTCGGCCCTTGGCACTGGACGTGCCGGTTTTACAGCCTACCGCGCCAGCGCCGCTCATTCTCTCTGAAACCTCGGATGAGGCTCGTTCTGCACGCGCCGACGGGGTGTCGCGGGTGTCCTTGCCGCCGCGCCGAACATCGTCGGTACTGCGCCAGCGAGTGCTGCAGAATCGGCCTGTTACGCGTGTGAGCGTTTGCCAACCCGGCGTATCGTCCAGCGACAGCCAGTTGGCGCAGGCCCTGGAAAAAGACTTTGGCAGGCTGCACCCCTTCCTGAGCGAGGGGCGTTTGACGTGGTTGTCATTGCAGCGTGCTGCCGTTGAGGGTTTGGGCAAAAGCGAGGAGTTGGACCGAACGATTCAGGTGGTCGGCGAAATTCTCAAGCGTCCGCGATTGAGTGATGCGATTTTGAGCCGCGACGGCGATATCACACGTGACAGTCTCAGGGCGGCCGCCCTAACGATGCAGGGGAACAGCTCGCCGAGCGTGTTCAGCGAGGACCCGTTCCATGCCCAGGGTAATGCCCATGTGGTGAAGGCCCTGCAGGGCCAGTTCGAACAGTTGAGAGACAAGTCGCAGGACCGGACATTTCTCTTTGAACAGTACCAGTACGTTGAAATCGCCGCGCTCGAGGCCATCATGACGGATCCGTATGCGTTTGATCCACAGGGTACGCCCGTGCTGGATCGTTCCAATGGCATGCAGCGGCCCAAGTACAGCAAGCTCTGGGTCTTCACGGCCAAGAACATTCTTGGGCGGCTGGGTTTGCTGCCTTCACTGATACGTGCGAACGGCGCGCGACTGTTTGGTCCGCCTCAAAAGGAGGGATGGCTCAGCAAACAAAGCCTTGAACGTTGGCAGGAAGAGGAATTGGCGCGCAAATCGCGCTGATACCCGGATTCATACCTTGAGGATTTTTCCGCTCAGCGACACGCCTGCGAGCAACACTGCGATCAGCACAAAGGCGCTGCTCAGGCTGCTGCCATGGGCAATAAAACCGATCATCGCAGGGCCGGCAAGAATCCCGGCATATCCCAAGGTCGTGATGGCGGGCACGGCGATATGTTCCGGCATCACCGTTTGCTTGCCAACGGCGGTGTACAGCACCGGCACGATATTCGAACAACCGGCGCCGACCAACGCGTACCCCAGCAACGCGGTTTCCCAGGTCGGCAACAACGTTGCCAGCAACATGCCGGCAGTGGCCAGCGCACCACCGATCACAATCACGCGGGTCGCGCCCAGGCGCCGCACGATGGCATCGCCGGTCAGGCGTCCGGCGGTCATCGTCAGGGCGAAGGCTGCATAACCCAGGCCGGCGTAGGCTTCGTCCAGACCGCGTTCGGCACTGAGGAACACGGCGCTCCAGTCCAGCACGGCGCCTTCTGCCAAAAACACGATGAAGCACAGGCAGCCGATAAACAGCACGACGCCGTGGGGGATCGCAAAGGCCGGGCCCGAACTTTCACTGCCGTAGGGCAATAAATGTGGCCCGGCCTTGAGCAGCGCCACCGCCATGATGACGATCACCACCAGGGTCGCTTGCAGCGGCGACAGACCCAAGCCCAACAGCCCGGCAACCCCTGCGGCGCCGACGATTCCTCCCAGGCTGAACAAACCATGAAAGCCCGACATCATGGTCTTGCCACTGGCGCGCTCAACAATCACCGCTTGCAGGTTCACGGTGGAGTCCACCGTGCCAAGGCCCGCGCCAAACAGGAACAAGCCGGCGATCAGCAACGGAATCGAGCTGACCGTGGCCAGCATCGGCAAGGCCAGGCAGATCATGATCGTGCCGGCGGTCAGCACCCGGCGGCAACCAAAGCGAGACGCCAGCGCACCCGCTGCCGGCATGGCGATGATAGACCCCACCCCCAGGCACAACAGCAACAGACCCAGGGTGCCCTCACTCAGTTCTGCGCGCGCTTTGGCGTACGGCACCAACGGCGCCCAGGCAGCAATGCCGAAGCCAGCGATGAAAAATGCGATCCGGGTCGACATTTGCTCCAGTCGCCCGGGAATGACGGGGGCTGGGGTGGGGATGGCAGTCATGAAAAATCCTTGGTTTTGCGTTCAACGCACGATGTCCGGCCCGACATCCTTGCACATCAGGCCTTGGCGGGCGAGCCAGGTTCCCCGAGATAGGCAGGGATGAGTTTATTTTCGCGAGCCTGGAACGCTATGAACGCTGGTAACCACCCACAGATCGTCGTTGCACAAGGCGTTCTGGAAGGTGCGTAAACCCCGTGAGAACTGGTGAACCCCGGATTCTCGCGGTGGATTACCACCTTCCAGGCCGCTTCCCACAAACCTTGCGTTGTGTAATACGCTGCGGGTCCATCAGGTAGGCAACTGCGGGGACGAGCCGATGAAGATTGCAAGGCGGGCGGCGCCATGACCCTGTTCTATGACGCACGGGGCAATATTTACGGGGTGGTCACCCCGGCTTTTTTACGAGGACAGGGTATCGAGGTGCCTCATGGCGCGGCGCAGGCCGCGGCGACTCGGGAAGTTTGGACGGCCTCGGCCATAAGCTCCGAATGCGCTTGGGGATCAACGCCGCGCCCGGTCGATGGCAAGGCCCACCGCTGTGATGGCTTGCTGGTTGGCCCGTTCCAGGCCGAGCCGCCGTTTGACCTGCTGATCGTGAACACCGACGGCTCGCTGGCTGAGCGCAGTGGCAATGGGTTGACGATCTTCGCCCAGGCGCTTACTGATCAGGGCTTGATGGCCGGGGCCTGTGAGTTGCGCGTGCACCATGACAAGCCTGGCGCGGTATCGCCGATGGCGACTCGGATCGAGCCCGCCATTCATGAGCACATCTCTGGATTCTGGCTGGCCTTGGGGATGCCCGGATTCGGGCCGTCGGCCGTGGGGGCGCAGGGAGTGGAGCCGGTGTCCCTGGACGGCATTGAACTGAGCCATGTGAAGGCGTTGGCGGCGATTAACCCGCAGTGGGGGCACAGTCAGTTTGTGCGGGTGGGCAACCCTCACTGTGTGACCTTGGTCGAACAGGTGGCAGCCTTGCCGGACACGTTGCAGATGCAGCAACCTGCGCTGTTCGAACCGTTACAGGCGATAGCCTTCGCGCCCCCGGCAGGACGCGGCGAGCCATGTCCGACCGGGGTCAATTTGCAATGGGTCGCCAGGCAATCGCGCAATCGGGTTGTTGCCCGTGTGTTCGAACGGGGAGAGGGCCCCACGGCGTCCTCCGGGACCAGCGCCAGTGCCGTGGCGTGTGCGGCGTGGCGAGCCGGTTGGGTTGAGGGCGATGACATTGCGGTGGTGATGCCGGGTGGCACTGCGCCGGTTCGCTTGCATACTCAGGCCGATACACTGCTGGGCGTCAGCCTGTTTGGGACCGCCCGGCCTCAGGCATGGGGTCTTTTGAACGGCTGATGTCCTGAGTGGGTGTCAGCCGTTTCACATTCCTTCTTACATAAACTCCACCTGCGCCGGCTGGCGCTTCATCAACACCTTGCCATGGCGAATCGAGTACAGCGGCAACCCTTGGCTGCGAATCACCTCGTAGTCGCTGTCTGCCGAGAGGATCAACAGGTTGGCCGGGCGCCCGGCTTCCAGGCCGTAACGGTCACCCAGGGCCATGGCCTTGGCGCTGTTGTCGGTCACCAGGTCGAGGGCGCTTTGCAGGTTGCGATAGCCGAGCATATGGCAGATGTGCAAACCGGCCTCCAGCACGCGCAGGATGTTGCCGTTGCCCAGCGGGTACCAGGGATCGACGATGGAATCCTGGCCGAAGCACACGTTCATACCGGCTTCGAGCAGTTCGTTGACCCGGGTGACGCCGCGGCGTTTCGGGAAGCTGTCGAAGCGGCCTTGCAGGTGGATGCTTTCGGTTGGGCAGGAGACGAAGCTGATCCCGGAGTGCCCCAGCAGGCGGAAGAGTTTGGCGCAGTAGGCATTGTCGTAGGAGCCCATTGCCGTGGTGTGGCTGGCGGTGACGCGGGCGCCCATGTCGCGGCTGCGGGCTTCTTCGGCGAGTACTTCGAGGAAGCGTGAATGCGGGTCGTCGGTTTCGTCGCAGTGCACATCCACCAGGCAGTCGGTGCGTTCGGCCAGGTCCATCAGGAACTTGACTGAGCTCACGCCTTGGTCGCGGGTGTATTCAAAGTGGGGAATGCCGCCGATCACATCGGCGCCCAGGCGAATGGCTTCTTCCATCAGCTCGCGGCCGTTGCGGTACGACTCGATGCCTTCCTGGGGAAAGGCGACGATTTGCAGGTCGATCAGGTGCGTGCTTTCTTCGCGCACTTGCAGCATGGCCTTGAGCGCCGTGAGGTCGGGGTCGGTGACATCGACATGAGTGCGTACATGCTGGATGCCGTGGGCGGCGAGGGCCTGGATGGTTTTTTTGGCGCGGGTCCTGGTGTCTTCCTCGGTGATGGTGGCCTTGCGTTCGCCCCAGCACTCGATGCCTTCGAACAGGGTGCCGCTCATGTTCCAGCGCGGTTCGCCGGCGGTGAGGGTGGCATCAAGGTGAATATGCGGTTCGACGAAGGGCGGTATCACCAGGTTGCCGGCCGCATCCAGGTCATCGGCCGCCATCAACGGTGCTGTTGTTTGTGGGGTGATGCTGGCGATCCGGCCGTGTTCCAGGTGCAGATCATGCAGGCCTTCACGGTTGCGCAGGCGGGCGTTGATGATGTGCATGGGCAAGTTCCTCTTGGCTAAAAACAATCAGGCAGACAGCCGCCGGATCATCGGGGCAATGCCGATGTCCAGCGCTCATCAGGGTACCATTCTCGTGAAACCAGGCGTCCAGGCTTATGCCTGGGCGTCAGCCAGGGGCGCACGCATACGCAGTACGGCGCTGATCGCGATGTAGCTCAGCGACGCAGCGGCGATGCCCACCAACGGTGCGACCCACGGCGAGTGGAATGCCAGCACGGTGCCCACGGCATAGGCCGCCAGCCCAGGCCAGTTGAACGCGGGCAGGCGCGCCTGCGCCAGGCGTGGGTATTGGCCGCGATAACGGTAGAAGAAATCCGCCATGATCACCCCACCAATCGGCGGAATCACCGTGCCCAACAGGATCAGGTAGGGCACCAGCATGTCGTACATGCCGAGCAGCGCCAGCAGCGTGCCGATCAAGGCGCCGGCGAGGGTCACGGTCTTGCGGCGTTGGGTGCGCATCAGGTTGCAGCCGGCCACGGCGAAGTTGTAGATGGTGTTGTCCTGGGTGCTCCAGATATTGAGCAGCAGCATGGCCATCGCCGCCATGGCAAAGCCTTGCAGCAGCAATACTTCCACCACGTCCGGCTGCTGGTAGACGATGGCGCCGTAAGCCCCGATCAGCACCATCAAACCATTGCCGATAAAGAACCCGATCAGGCTGGCCAGCACCGCGACCCTGGCCGAGCGGGAAAACCGCGTCCAGTTGGTGGCCTGGGTGGCGCCGCTGACAAACGTGCCGAATACCAGGGTGATCGCGGTGGACACATCCAGCTCGCCGGTCGGCACCACCGCCAGCAGCCCCTCCAGCCCGCCGACTTTCACCGTGGCGACCCACATCGACAGAAACAGCAACAGCCCCATCGCCGGCACCGCGATGTAGGAAAGAATCTCCAGCCCGCGATAGCCCACGTAGGCCGTGGCGCAAAACACCAGGCCGAACAGCACCATCAACCCCAGCACGCTGCCCTGGCTCAGCTCGAAATACTTGCCGAGCACCACGGCGGCCGTGGCGGTGCCCCAGGCGTACCAGCCGATCTGGGTGAAACCGAGGATCAAGTCACTGAGCTTGCTGCCCACCTCGCCAAAGCAGAAGCGGCCCATCAACACCGAGTTCAACCCGCTCTTGAACGCGATGTAACCCAGGCCTGCGGCGTAGATACCCAACAGCAGGTTACCCAAGGCCACCACGCCGAGCATGTCGGTGAAGCTGAACGCCACCCCCAGCTTGCCGCCGGCAAACATGGTCGCGGTAAAAAAGGTGAAGCCCAGCAGCACCATGGCGGTTGACGCCAGGCCTTTGCGCGCGTGCATGGGGACTTCGCTTAGGGGGTAGTCGTTGCCTGATTCTGGCGGCGTCATGTGCGTGCTCCCTGAATGAGTGACGCAGCCTCGTTGCACCGTGCGTGCCAAATCTGCAGCAGTGACGGGCGCACGCTATTAGAGGGTAAACGCAGGCGAGGGTGTTCGCTGTGCCCCGTCGGGCACGAAAGCGGTGCAGCGGTGGTACAAATTGGACCCGTCGAACAGCGTTGTCAGCGAGCCTCGTGCCACACAACCGCCTCGCCCCGAGGCTCAGCGTAAGACCAAGGGTTGCAACAACGCAGGGCACAAAAAAACCACCGCAAGGGTGGTTTTTTCACATCGCCGGCTTACTCGCCGCGATAGATACAGCCGCTGGTGCAGGTCTCATGGATGCGAATCGCACTGAGCTCCGGCAACAGCGGTTTGAGTTCATTCCAGATCCACTTGGCCAGCACTTCGCTGGTGGGGTTTTCCAGGCCTGGGATGTCATTGAGGTAGTTGTGGTCGAGGCGTTCGTAGAGCGGCTTGAAAATCGCCTTGATCTCCGAGAAGTCGCGAATCCAGCCGGTATGCGGATCCAGGTCGCCGCTCAGGTGGATCGCCACCTTGAACGAATGCCCATGCAGGCGCCCGCACTTGTGGCCTTCCGGTACGTGGGGCAGGCGGTGGGCGGACTCGAAGGTAAACTCTTTGAAGATTTCCACAGTATTTTTCAGCTCGGTCAGGTATCTGGCAGGCGGCGAGTTTAACAGCTTGATCCGGTACCGCGCATACCGCTCGGTCAAAGCGCCTGCAAGCGCTCGCCCAGGCCGGCGTTATCGGCCAGTTGCAGAAACTCATCCCCCAGCCGCCGGCTCTCGCTCATCGCGGTTTGCCAGTACTTGTTGCGACTCGGGTCGTCGCCCATGAAGCGCTTGAAGTCGCTGCGGTCCGGCAGTTTGCCGTGGGGCAGGCGGGCCAGGTAGTCCTTGGACGGCGCCAGCAGCAACACATCCTGCAAGCCTTGCTGGTTGCTGCGCCGCCATGGCAGGCCCTTGTCGAACCAGCCGGGGATGACCCGGTCGGTGAAGTGCGGGTACAGCACGATGTCGTCGCCGTGGTAGGGCAGGTCGAGGTGATAGTCCAGCAGGCCGCCGTCGCGGTAGGTGCCGCTGCCTGCGCCGGGCAGGTCGCGCACGCCTTGCATCACCATGGGGATCGAACCGGACGCCAGCAGCGCCTGGCGCAGGTTGCCCATGTCCAACTCAAGAAAGCGCGATGGGAAATCCTTCAGCGGGTGCACCGGCGGTGCCTGGCGCGGATCGTGGATGATCAGCCGCTCGAAATGCCGCGCCAGCCGCGCACGCCCGCGCAGGTTGTCGGCAATCACCGATGACAGGCCCAAACCCAGGCGCCCGCGATGGTCATCGGCGAGCAGGCCGTGGCTCTTGACCACCATGATGTTCAGCCGGTAGTCGGGGTTGTCCAGCACGCGCGCATCGCGGCCAGCCAGCAGGTCGTCGAGCATGCGCTGGCAGCTGCGGCTGACTTCGGCCATGGTCACGCCTTTGGCAAAGCGTTGTTCGTTGTACAGCCGGCCGAGGTCCAGCAGGCCTTGCACCGGGTCGGGCAGGCAGGCGCTGGCAAACCGCCAGGAACCGATCGATGCGCCGATCAGCGCACGTTCCCGTGGCGCGCGCGGAAGCCAGTCGCCGAACAGCGCCAGGTCCAGGCCCTGGATCCCCAGCGCCTTGGGGCCGCCGGCCGCACCGGGGAGGATGCCGACATCCGCAGGTTTAAGGCCCTGCTCGCGAATGCGCGTAAAGGCGCGTTTGCCGGCCTTGAGGGTCAGGGCGGGGAACTTGATATGGATGGCTGTCATACCGGTCTCTGTTGAAGCGAGGTGTAGGAGCAAGCTTGCTCGCGAAAAACGTTAACGATACCGCGTGAATCCTGAATAAACATCGTAGCCCGTCGCGCCTGCTGGAAATTGCCATGGTGGCAATTCAGTTTCAGTTAAGTTGCAGCCGCTACCGTAGCCGGCGTAGGAAAAACATCGTTTAACGGAGACTCATCATGAAACGCCTCACTGCTCTGGTCGCCGCCGCTTTCATCGCCGCCACGGCGACTCAGGCCGGAGCCGTGGACCCCGACAAACCACTGATCGTGCCCGCCACTGTTACAATTGTCGCTTTCGACCAGCTCGAAGCCACAGCCCAGGCCCTGCACCCCGGTTCAACGCTGCTGGACACCGACCTGGACGAGGCTTACGGCAAGTATGTCTATGAAGTCGAACTGCAAGATGCCGACGGCATTGAATGGGAGGTCGAATTGGACGCGCTCACCGGGCAGGTTCTCAAGAATCATCAGGATACGTAATGAAGGCAAATTTACGCGCCGGCAGTCGAGTGGCGTTGGTGCTGGTGGTGTTCTGCTCAGGCTTGCAGGCCCGCGACCTCAATCAGGATGAAGCCTTGGCGCTGCGCCAGCAGGGCGTGATCCTGCCTCTGGAGCAACTGTTGCAGCAGGCCATGGCACGCTATCCCGGCTCGCGCCTGCTGGAAGCCGAGCTTGAAAAAAAACACGGCCAATATGCCTATGAAGTGGAACTGGTGACCACCGAGGGCGTGGTGCGCGAGATTAAACTCGATGCCACCAACGGTGTACTGATCAAAGATGAGGAAGACTGATGCGCCTGCTCCTGGTGGAAGACAATGTACCCCTGGCCGATGAACTGCTGGCCGGCCTGCAGCGCCAGGGCTATGCCGTCGACTGGCTGGCCGATGGCCGTGATGCCGCGTATCAGGGCCGCAGCGAACCCTACGACCTGATCATCCTCGACCTCGGCCTGCCCGGTTTGCCCGGCCTTGAGGTGCTGGCGCAATGGCGCGCCGCCGCGTTGGCCACGCCGGTGCTGATCCTCACCGCCCGCGACTCCTGGGCCGAACGCATCGAAGGGCTCAAGGCCGGCGCCGACGACTACCTGAGCAAACCCTTTCACCCCGAAGAGCTGCACCTGCGCATCCAGGCGCTGTTGCGCCGCTCCCACGGGCAGGCCAACCAGCCCACCCTGCAAGCCGCTGGCCTGCACCTGGACGAAGGGCGCCAATGTGTACTGCGCGACGGCGACGAGATCCAATTGACCGCCGCAGAATTTCGCCTGTTGCGCTACTTCATGCTGCACCCTGAACAGATCCTCTCGAAAAGCCACCTGGCCGAGCACCTCTACGACGGCGAGACCGAGCGCGACTCCAACGTGCTGGAAGTGCACGTCAACCACCTGCGCCGCAAACTGGGTCGCAGCGTGATCGAAACCCGGCGCGGCCAGGGTTACCGGTTTGGCGCCAGCCCTGCATGAAGTCGATTCAGCGCCGCCTGAGCCTGGGCCTGATCAGCGTGATGGTGATCGTCGGCGTGGTGTTGGCGCAGACCAGCCTGTGGTTGTTCGAGGCCGGTTTGCAACGCTACCTGGAAGCCGGGCTGCGCAACGACGCCGAGAACCTGCTGGTCGCCCTGGTGCGCGGGCCCAACGGTGTACAGCTGGATGAACAGCGCCTGTCGCCGGCCTATCAGCGGCCGTTTTCCGGGCATTATTTCCGTATCGATTTTGCCGACACCCACTGGCGCTCCCGCTCGTTGTGGGATCAGGAATTGCCCCGACTGCCCGAGGCCGGGCTCAAGGGCAACCTGCAATTGGGCCCCGAAGGCCAACAACTGCTGGTACTGCGTTCGGACTACAAGCGCTTTGGCCAGTCGATTTCCATCAGCGTGGCGCAGGACTACACCCCAGTGCGGGAAAGCTTTCGCCTGATGCGTCGGATCGGCCTGGTGCTGGGGCTGGCGGCGTTGCTGCTGGTGTTGTTTTTGCAGCGAGTCACCGTACGTCGCGCCTTGCGCCCGCTGGAAAACGCACGTAACCAGATCGCCCAGCTGCAACAGGGCCAACGCTCGCAACTCGATACCCAGGTGCCGCTGGAGCTGGAGCCGCTGGTGGCGCAGATCAACCACCTGCTGGCCCACACCGAAGACAGTCTCAAACGTTCGCGCAACGCTCTCGGCAACCTGGGGCATGCGCTGAAAACCCCGCTGGCGGTGTTGTTGAGCGCCGCGTCGAGCGAGGCGCTCAAGGATCATCCCGAACTGAGCAAACTGTTGCGCGAACAATTGGAGCAGGTGCAACAACGCCTCAACCGTGAACTCAATCGCGCACGGTTGGCCGGCGAAACCCTGCCGGGTGCCTTGTTCGACTGTGAAAAAGAACTGCCTGGCCTGCTCGCCACCCTCAACATGATCCATGGCGAACACCTGGACCTGCGCTACCACGTCGCGCCGGGCCTGCAATTGCCCTGGGACCGCGAGGATTTGCTGGAGCTGCTCGGCAACCTGCTGGACAACGCCTGCAAATGGGCGGATGCCGAGGTGCGCTTGACGGTCGCCGAGACGCCGCACAGTTACCTACTGACGGTGGAAGATGACGGCCCCGGCATACCGGAGGCCCAACGGGACCAGGTCTTCAGCCGGGGCGCACGCCTGGACGAACAGATCGACGGCCATGGCCTGGGGTTGGGGATCGTGCGCGATATTGCCGAGGTGTGGGGCGGGGTGTTGCAGTTGCAGGAGAGCGAACTGGGCGGGCTCAAGGCGCTGATCGAATTACCCAAGCGCCATGGCTGACACACCGTAGATCAACATGTGGGAAGGGGCTTTCTGTGGCCCCCCCCACATTGGACTGCCTGCGACCCTCAGACGCGGAACTGGTCCATCAACCCCTGCTGCTGATTCGCCAGGCTGTTCAACGCCTGGCTCACCCGCGCCGACTCATTGGCCTGTTCCGACAGCGACTCGGTCACATCGCGAATGGTCGCCACGTTGTTGTTGATCTCTTCGGCCACCGCGCTTTGCTCTTCGGCGGCGCTGGCGATTTGCAGGTTCATGTCGCTGATCACCGTGACCGCCTCGCCGATCTGGCGCAGGGCGGTGACGGCCTCGCCGACCTGTTCGACACTGCCCTGGGCCTGGCGGTAGCTGTTGCCCATGGAACCGACAACCTCTTCGGTGCCGTTCTGCAATTGCTCGATCACCAGGCGGGTTTCTTCCACCGACTCCTGGGTACGCCGTGCCAGGTTGCGCACTTCGTCGGCGACCACGGCAAACCCACGGCCGGCCTCACCGGCGCGGGCGGCTTCGATCGCCGCGTTGAGCGCCAGCAGGTTGGTCTGCTCGGCGATGCCGCGAATCACCTCCAGCACGGAACCGATCTTCTCGCTGTTGGCGGACAGGCCTTCTACCTGGGCCATGGCGGTACTCATATCGGCCGCCAGTTGACCGATATTGGTGGTGGTGCGGTCGATCACCGTCAGGCCGTCGCGGGTGGCCTGGTCGGCATCGCGTGCGGCCTGGGCGGCCTGCGCGGCGCTGCGGGCCACGTCCTGGGCGGTGGCGCTCATTTCATGGGAGGCGGTGGCCACCTGGTCGACCTGGCGGTACTGCTGCTCCATGCCGGCGCTGGTTTCAGTCGCAATCGCGGCGGACTGGTCGGCGGTGCCACGGGCGTCCTGTACGGAGCGTTTTACTTCGGCAATGATCGGTTGCAGCTTGTCGAGGAAACGGTTGAACCAACTGGCCAGTTGGCCCAGCTCATCTTGTTTGTCATAGGCCAGGCGTCGAGTCAGGTCGCCTTCGCCACTGGCGATGTCTTCGAGCATGTGCGCCACGCCGAGGATCGGTCGGGTCACGCTGCGGGCCATCAGCCACACCAGAATCAGGCCGATCACGGCGGCCAGCAGGCCCAGGCTCAGTTCCAGCAGGGTGCCGCGCGTATTATCGGCGTCCATCTGGGTCTTCAGTGCTTCAGCCGGCCCGACCAGGACTTTTTCCGGCACATCCAGCAATACGCCCCATGGCTTGCCGTCGGGAATCGGCGCGAACGGCGCCAGCACCTTGAGCTGATGGTCGGTGCGCAGGCTGCGAATTTGTGTCCCGCTGGCCAATGCGCTGATCAATTGCGCGCCGCTTTGCGTATCGACCTGATCCAGGCGTTTGCTCAACTGGCTGGCGTCCGCGCTGTAGCCTGCAAGCAAACCGGTGGGGCTGAGGATGCTGACCTGGGTCTGGCCGTCATACAGCTTGTGGCTGGCCTGCTGGCTCACGGCCTGCAGGCTGTTGAGGTTGATGTCCACCGACAGCGAGGCAATGACTTTGCCATTGACCGTCAACGGAAACACGATGCTGGTCATCAGCACGTTTTGCCCGTCGATCACATAAAAGTACGGCTCGATCACGCACGGTTTGAGCGTGCTGCGCGGGCAGGTGAACCAGGCGTTGGCCGGTTCACCGCTGGGGCCGATGCGGGTGTCGGACATGTCGCTTTCCGGCAGTGCCATTGAGGTCAACTTGCCTGGTGTCGGCTGCGACCAGTACAGGGCGAAGCGGCCCTTGTCATTACTGCCCAGCTCCGCCTGGCCGGCGAACAACTCATCCTTGCCGTCCAGCGCATTGGCTTCGAAGACCAGGGACAGGCCCAGCAGCTCCGGGTTGGCCTGCAGCGCGGCCTTGACCTAGCGGGTCAGGTCTTCGCGGGTGTCGAAGGCGTCGAGGAAGCGTTTTTCGGCTTGCTCGCGCAGGAACAGGACCTGGCGGGAAAACCCATGCCCATATTGATAGGCGTCCATGAACTGCTGGCGGATGCCCAGCGCCTGCACCTCACCTTGGGCCTCGATGCGTGCCTGGGCCGCTTCATCGAGCATCTGCATGCTGGAGGCTTTGACCTGCTCGGAACTCTGCGCCATGCGGTACAACGACAAACCCACCAGCAGGGTCACGATTCCCAGCAGGCAAAGGCCGGCGAGCAGGGTGATTTTCCATTGAATGGAGAGCTGTCTGAGGGACATCGGTACATCCTTGGCTGAAAACACATAGAGCTCGGTTATCGGCCGATCTGTAATTTTCTTTATTCAAACGATCAATTTAAACCCGAAAGCGGCGCCGTTTTTTGACATGGAGCCCGCCCTGCTGCAAAGTGCGCGCCCTCTAATAAGACCTCCTTCAAGCCTGCACGCTGGCTGCCACCCGATGGCCGCCTGGGCGCGGGCATGCCTGTTTTTTATGTTTCTGCTTGAGGTAACCATGATTAACGCAGTCATCGCCGCGGTCGGCACCATGCTGGTGCTCAGCCTGTCCCGCGTGCATGTGGTCATCGCCATTATCGTCGGCGCTCTGGTGGGCGGCCTGACCGGTGGCCTGGGCATCGAGGCCACGCTCAAGGCGTTCAACGGTGGCTTGGGGGGTGGTGCGACCGTGGCCTTGTCCTACGCCTTGCTTGGCGCTTTCGCCGTGGCGATTGCCAAGTCCGGCCTGGCCCACGCCCTGGCGGACAAGGCCTTGCTGCTGGTCGATCGTCAGGAAGCCACCGGCGGCAACCACGTCAAATGGATGCTGATCGGCCTGCTGTGGGTGGTCGCGATCGCGTCGCAGAACATCCTGCCGATCCATATCGCGTTTATCCCGTTGCTGGTGCCGCCCCTGCTGTATGTGCTGACCAAATTGCAGTTGGACCGGCGCCTTATCGCCTGCGTGATGACCTTCGGCCTGATCACGCCGTACATGTTCCTGCCGGTGGGCTTCGGCAATATCTTCCTCAACCAGATCCTGCTGGCCAACGTGGCCAAGAGCGGCGTGGACATCAGCCAGGTCAACGTCACCCACGCCATGAGCCTGCCGGCGCTGGGCATGGTAGTCGGGCTGCTGGTGGCGGTGTTTATCAGCTACCGCAAGAAGCGTGTGTATGACCTGGAGAAAATCGAGCGGGTCGAGCAAGTGGCGGTGCAGTACAACCCGCTGACCCTGCTGGTGGCCGGCCTGGCGATTGCCTCGGCGTTCATCATCCAGTTGTGGCTGGATTCGATGATCATCGGTGCCCTGGCCGGGTTCCTGATTTTCTCGGTGTCGGGCATTGTGCGCTGGCGCGACACCGACGACCTGTTCACCGAAGGCATGAAGATGATGGCGATGATCGGCTTCATCATGATTGCTTCGTCGGGCTTTGCCGAAGTGCTCAAGGCCACTGGCGATGTGCGCTCGCTGGTGGAGGCCTCGGCGGCGTTCATCGGTCATAGCCGTGGGGTGGGGGCGTTGTTGATGTTGCTGGTGGGGCTGCTGGTGACCATGGGCATCGGTTCGTCGTTTTCCACCGTGCCGATCCTCGCCGCGATTTTTGTGCCGCTGTGTGTGCAACTGGGCTTCAGCCCGCTGGCCATTGTGTGCATCGTCGGTACTGCCGGGGCGTTGGGCGATGCCGGTTCGCCCGCTTCGGACTCCACCCTCGGCCCGACCTCCGGCCTGAATATCGACGGCCAGCATCACCATATCTGGGACACCGTGGTGCCGACGTTCCTGCACTACAACATCCCGTTGCTGGCGTTTGGCTGGTTTGCGGCGATGACGCTCTGATCTACAGGTTCACCGTTGCTGGCCGATAACCTCTCAAGTCGCCTAATAAGAGAGAAAAGCCATGCGTCTGAGCCTGAAGGCCAAAGTCCTGTCCCTCGCCGTTGTGCCGGTCTTGCTGTTTGCCGTGGTGATCAGCCTGACCACTGTGTGGATCCTCCAAGGGCAAGCGCGCAACGAGGTCGATGAAACCCGCCAGCGCCTGCTCAACGACGCCAAGGCCACCCTGCAAAGTTATGTGGAAGTGGCCATGACCACCATCAAGCCGCTCTACGACGCCGCCGCCCCCGGCGATACGGCGGCGCGGGCCGAGGTGGTCAAGCTGCTGTCCAACACCAGTTACGGCAAGGACGGTTACTTCTTCGGCTACGACTCCGAGACCATCCGCCTGTTCAAGGGCAACAGCCCCGACGGCGTGGGCAAGAGCTTCAAGGACAACCGTGACCCCAACGGGGTCTACGTCAACCGCGACCTGGTCAAGGTCGGCAAGGACGGCACCCACTACCTGCAATACAGCTCGACCCAGCCCGGCCAGACCGAGCTGGTGCCCAAGATGGGCTACACCGAATACCTGCCCAAGTGGGACATGGTCATCGGTACTTCGGTGAACCTGGATGGCATCGAAGCACAAGTCGCGGTGGTCGAGGCCAAGGTCGAAAAACGCATGGAAGGCGTGCTGCTGAGCATCCTCGGCGTGGCCGTGGTGGTGTTGCTGGTGATCGCCGCCGTCGGCATGGTGCTGGCCAACACCATCCTGCGCCCATTGCATTTGATGAAAGCCAACCTCGACGACATCGCTGCCGGCGAAGGCGATTTGACTCGCCGCCTGGCCATCACCAGCCAGGATGAACTCGGCGACCTGGCGGGCGCGTTCAACCGCTTTGTCGACAAGATCCATGGCCTGGTGCGCCAGATCACCGAAATGACCACCCAACTCACCGGCCTGGTGAGCCAGGTGTCCGACCAGGCCCAGCGCTCGGAGCAGGCCATGGAACGCCAGCGTCACGAGACCGACCAAGTGGCCACCGCGATCAACCAGATGTCCTCGGCCGCTCAAGAAGTGGCGCGCAGTGCCCAGGGCGCCTCGGTGGCCGCGCAACAGACCGACGCCGAAGGCCAGGCCGCCAAACGCGTGGTGGACGGCAGCATCGCGCAGATCCACGCACTGGTGAATGACATCCGCAGCAGCGGCGTATCCCTCGACAGCCTGCAGCAGGACGTGTCGTCGATTGTCAGTGTGCTGAGCGTGATCCGTTCCATCGCCGAACAGACCAACCTGCTGGCGCTCAACGCGGCGATCGAGGCGGCGCGGGCAGGGGAGGCCGGTCGTGGCTTTGCGGTTGTTGCCGACGAGGTGCGCGCCCTGGCCAGCCGCACGCAAACCAGCACCCAGGAAATCCAGGGCATGATCGACCGCCTGCAAAAAGGCACTGAAGCGGCCGTGGATGCGATGCGCCGCTCCAGCGATGCTGGCGATGGCACCTCGGCCAAGGCCAACGAAGCGGGGGCGTCCCTGGACACCATGGCCCAGTTGATCGGCACCATCAACTCGATGAACGCGCAGATTGCCAGCGCCGCCGAAGAACAGACCGCCGTGGCCGAAGAGATCAACCGCAGCGTGCATCAGATTGCCGTGGCAGTGGACAGCGTGGCCGATGAAACCCAGTTGGGCGCCCAGACCTCGCGCAGTCTGGCGGACCTGGGCCAGCGGTTGGGGCAGTTGGTGGGGCAGTTCAGGATCTAGAGATCGCGCATCAACAACCCAAAGCGCAGATCCACCTGCGCTGGCAGGGGCACATACACCGTGTGCCCATCCCCCGGCGCTACTTCGATGGCTCCACCCTTGGCGTTGTGCAGGCTGGACAGGTCAAAGTGAAAGTTGCCGGCGGGGGTCATCAATTCCAGATGATTGCCGACGGTAAAGCGGTTCTTCACCTTGACCTCGGCCAGCTCGCCACGGCGCTCGCCGGTCAACTCGCCGACAAACTGCTGACGCTCGGACACTGAGCTGCCGTTCTGGTAGTTCTGGTATTCGTCGTGAACATGGCGGCGCAGGAAACCTTCGGTGTAGCCGCGTTGGGCCAGGGATTCCAGGTTGGTCATCAGGGTGCGGTCAAACGCACGGCCGGCTACGGCATCATCGATTGCCTGGCGGTACACCTGGGTGGTGCGCGCGCAGTAGAAATGCGATTTGGTGCGGCCTTCGATCTTCAGCGAATGCACACCCATGTGGCTCAGACGCTCCACATGCTGCACGGCGCGCAGGTCCTTGGCGTTCATGATGTAGGTGCCGTGCTCGTCCTCGAAGGCGGGCATCTGCTCATCGGGGCGGTTGGCTTCCTGCAGCAGGAACACCTGGTCGGTGGGCGCGCCGATCCCCAGTGTGGGTTGCGGTTGATACACCTGGACGATATCGCCCGTGGCGTTTTCCTCTGCCGGGGTGGCCTGGTATTTCCAGCGACAGGCGTTGGTGCAGGTGCCCTGGTTGGCGTCGCGCTTGTTCATGTAGCCCGAGAGCAGGCAGCGCCCGGAATACGCCATGCACAAGGCGCCGTGGACAAACACTTCCAGTTCCATGGCGGGCACCTGCTGGCGGATTTCTTCAATCTCTTCCAGGGAAAGCTCCCGCGACAAAATGATCCGGGTGATGCCTTGCTGCTGCCAGAACTCGGCGCTGGCCCAATTCACCGTGTTGGCTTGAACCGACAAGTGGATCGGCATCCATGGGAAATTCCGGCGCACCAGCATGATCAACCCAGGATCGGACATGATCAGCGCATCCGGGCCCATGGCGATCACCGGGCCGAGGTCCTTGAGGAAGGTCTTGAGCTTGGCGTTGTGTGGCGCGATGTTCACCACCACGTAGAACCGCTTGCCCAGCGCGTGGGCTTCCTGGATGCCGAGTGCCAGGTTGGCGTGGTCGAACTCGTTGTTGCGCACGCGCAGGCTGTAGCGCGGTTGGCCGGCGTAGACCGCATCGGCGCCGTAGGCGAAGGCGTAGCGCATGTTTTTCAGGGTGCCGGCGGGGGCGAGCAGTTCGGGGGCAAGGACGAGGGGCATGGGGATCAGGTCGCAAAAGGCCGCGAGCGTAGCCGAACGTGTGCGGGGCTTTATTGATCTGGGTCTACGCTTACTGCAACAAAGATGGCACTCCCAGGTGTTGCGGTGGACTAAGCAGCTGGACGCACACGCGCGGCCTGCTTTTTTGACATGGATCGGACATGAATCAAACCAACCTGCAATTCAAAACCCTGCTGCTACTGCTGGCCCTGGTGACCGTCGCCTTCATCTGGATATTGCTGCCGTTTTACGGCGCGGTGTTCTGGGCGGTGATCCTCGGTATTATCTTTGCGCCGATGCAGCGCCGCCTGCAGCAGCGCTTCGGTTGGAATCGCAACCTGACGTCCCTGACCACCCTGATGGTGTGCCTGGTGATCGCGATTCTGCCGGTGATCATCACCAGCGCGTTATTGGTGCAAGAGGGCGCCACCCTCTATAAAAATGTCGAGAGCGGCCAGTTGGATGTGGCGGGCTATATCGAGCAGTTCAAGAACTTCCTGCCGCCGTACTTCCAGCACCTGCTGGACCGTTTCGGCATGGGCAACCTGGAAGGGCTGCGCGAGAATATCGTCAAGAGCGCGATGCAGGGCAGCCAGTTCTTCGCCACCCAGGCGTTCAGCTTCGGGCAGGGCACGTTTGATTTCCTGGTGAGTTTTTTCATCATGTTGTACCTGCTGTTCTTCCTGCTGCGCGACGGTCCGGAACTGGTGCGCAAGGTACGCACGGCGGTGCCCTTGGCCGAGCCGCAGAAGCGTCGCTTGCAGCTCAAGTTCAATCGGGTGGTGCGCGCCACGGTCAAGGGCAACGTGCTGGTGGCCGTGACCCAGGGGGCGCTGGGTGGTCTGATCTTCTGGTTCCTGGACATTCCCAGTGCGTTGCTCTGGGCGGTGCTGATGGCGTTCCTGTCACTGTTGCCAGCCGTGGGCGCGGGCATTGTGTGGGGCCCGGTGGCCGCGTACTTCCTGTTGAGCGGATCAATCTGGCAGGGCGTGGTGCTGGGCTTGTTCGGCGTGTTTGTGATCGGCCTGGTGGACAACGTGCTGCGCCCGATCCTGGTGGGCAAGGACACCAAGATGCCGGACTACCTGATTCTGATCTCGACGCTGGGCGGCCTGTCGGTGTTTGGCCTCAACGGGTTTGTGATCGGACCGCTGGTGGCAGCGTTGTTCATGTCCAGTTGGGCGCTGTTTGTTGAAAGCAAGCCGCGGGTCAAGCTGCCATTGCCCTGAGTCTCAGGCGTGCAGGCGGAAGTTCGAGGCTTGCTGGAGTTGTTTTTCGGCGGCTGACAGGGACGTGAGCGGGCCGCTGATGGCTTCGCCGTCGCGGACCAGGTACCAGCAGGCCAGCAAACCCAGTTCGCGAAGCGGGGCGGGGACTGCGCTGCCGATGACGGACATGATTTGAACAGTGGGCATAAGAACCTCCAATCGCTATGGAAGTCACCTTACGGGGCGCAGGCGCTCAGGAAAAATCACCTGGCTCGATAGTCGACATCAACAAAAGACGTCAGTCGACTACCTGATCGAGCATGCTCACGACTTCCTGCTCGTTAAGCAGGCCTTTGCGCACCAGGTTTTCCGCCAGCAGCGCGAGGAATTTGGCGGTGCGGTGGCCTTCCAGGTGCTTGAGCTCGGTGAGGGCGCTGTAGACCTTGCTGGACGTACAGAGGCCAGCGGTGCGGTGAGGGTTTTGTGTGGGCATGGTCAGTCGTCCTTGTTGTTATTGGCTGGACAGGATGGATAGTGGCAGGGTGTCGTCACACAAACATGACAGCGTGAGCCCCGTTCGGGCAAGTAGACTTTCGACCCTGATAGTGTCGGATTGCGGCTTGGCCATTATCCTCAGAGCGACGTTGGCAGGATAAATTCGGACGTTACCCACAAAAAAAGGCCCCGCGAGTGGGCGAGGCCTGTTTCATGTGTGACGGTTGAGACTTACCAGCCGCGGCGGTAGTAGCCGTGGGGAGGGCCATAGTAGCCGCGCGGTGGACCGTAATAGACCGGCGCCGGGCGGTAATAAACCTCCTGTTGCACATACACCGGTGGCGGTGGTGCGTAGTACACAGGCGGTGGCGCGGCATACACCGGCTGCGGTTGCACGTAGACCGGCTGCTGCACATAGACCTCACGGGGTTGGCTGGCAACCACGGAGCCCACTACGGCGGCGCCGACCAAGGCACCCAAGACGGCTGGGCCACCCCATCCACCACCGTGGGCGGAGGCTTGGCCTGCCATAGCGAGTGCACCTACCAGCAAGGCGATCTTGGGGATTGTACGAATCATGGTCATTCCTCGATTAGCCCCTGCGCTTGTGGTCTGCAATCAATAGACTCAAGTAATGTCGCGGGGATACTTTTAAGACAACGTATTTCTGAAAAACAGCACAGCCGCTAGGTAAAGGTTGTGTAAGGTCTGTACCGATTTGCTTACTCAAAGGAGTTATCCATGCAGATGCACCCCAACAAGGACACCCAACTGTGCATGTCTCTGTCGGCCCGCCCTGGGAATTTTGGCTTGCGTTTTCATAACCACCTGTACGAACAGTTGGGGCTGAACTTCTACTATAAGGCGTTCAGCAGTCAGGATTTGCCCGGCGCGATCGGCGGTATCCGCGCATTGGGTGTGCGTGGTTGCGGGGTGTCCATGCCCTTCAAGGAGGCTGCTATCGCCTTAGTGGACGAGCTCGACGAATCGGTTCAAGCCATCGATTCCTTGAACACCATCGTCAACACCAACGGACGTCTGAAGGCCTACAACACCGACTACATCGCTATCGAACAACTGCTCAAGAAGCACGCCGTGCCGCAGGATTCGACCTTCGCCCTGCTTGGCAGCGGCGGCATGGCCAAGGCGGTGGCCAGCGCCTTGCGTGATGGCGGCTATGCCAATGGCGTGATCGTGGCGCGTAACGAGGCGGCGGGCCGGGCATTGGCGCAGAACCTTGGGTACGAATGGCAGGCTGAACTGGGTGATTTGCGCCCACAGATGCTGATCAACGTGACGCCCATCGGCATGACCGGCGGGGCCGAGGCGGATGCCCTGGCGTTCGAGGCGGACGCCGTGGATGCAGCGGACACTGTCTTCGATGTGGTAGCGATCCCCGCCGAAACACCGTTGATCGTGCGCGGTCGGGCTAAAGGCAAGCGGGTGATTACCGGGCTGGAGGTGATTGCGATCCAGGCGTTGGAGCAATTCGTTCTGTACACCGGCGTGCGGCCTACTGATGAGCAGTTCCAGGCGGCAGTAGCCTTCGCCCGCAACTGAAGGCCACTGCAGCTCTAAATGTGGGAGGGGCGGTGCGACGATTCGACTTGCTCCCGATAGCGGTGTATCAGGCAATGAAAGTGTTGACTGACCCAGCGCTATCGGGAGCAAGCCCCCTCCCACATGGTTGACCGTGTCAGGCCTGTTCCAGCTGCGCCAATCGCTCTTCCAGAACTGCAATTCGTGCTTCAAGCTCTTCGATACGATCCAGCGAGACTGCGCCGGCAGAGCGCTCCACCGGGCTTCCCCGCGCGGCGATAATCGCCTCGATATCCGCCGGATCCCCCAGCGCATGGGTATAGCGATCTTCCCGCTGTCCCGCCTGGCGCGGCACCAGCAGCGCCAGCCCGCGGGCGATCAGGCGTTCCAACTGGTGCACCACCTGCTCGGCATCTTCGAAGTCATGCATGCGCCCGCTGCGGGTCAGCAGTTCGTTGACCGTCTGCGGGCCACGCAAAAACAGCAGCCCGGTCAGGATCACCTGGGCCGGCACCAGCTCCAGTGCCTTGTCCACGCGATGCTCCCAGCGGTCGGCGCGGCTGCCCATCACCAGGCGCGTGAAGCCTTGGCCTTCCAGTGCACGCAGACTCTGGCCAACCTGGCCCTGGCTCAGGTTCATCACCGGCTCGCGGCTGGTCTTCTGGTTGCAGGCCAGGACCAGGGCGTTGAGGGTCAGGGGGTAGGTTTCCGGGTTGGTGGCCTGTTTTTCGATCAGGCAACCCAGGACGCGAATTTCCGTGCTGTTCAGGCGCGGCTCAGGGGTGTCGGTGTCGTGCTCGGCGGTCATCGCGCTTTCCCTATGCAGTGAACGCACTAGCCTAAGCCGGAAAAAATAAAAGACAAGCGCCTGGCGTGTCTATAATCGCCGCTGGTTCCAACCCTGCCATTACCCATGAGACTGCCATGACTATTTCCCTGTACGCCGCCTCCATCCCGGTCTTCAAGCAAATGCTCACCGCCCTGAGCGATGTGCTGAACAAAGCCGAAGCCCACGCCACCGCCAAGAACATCGACCCCAACGCCTTGCTGCAAGCGCGTCTGTTCCCGGACATGTTCCAGCTGGTGCGCCAGGTGCAGATCGCCGTCGACTTCGCCAAGGGCGTTTCCGCACGCCTGGCCGAGATCGAAGTGCCGAAATACGACGACACCGAAGTCACCTTTGCCGACCTGCAAGCACTGATTGCCAAGGTCCTGGCGTTTGTCGACACCATCAAGCCCGAGCAAGTCGACGGCAAGGAAGGCATCGAGATCATCACCCGCCCAGGCACGCCGAAAGAAAAACGCTTCAGCGGCCAGTCCTACCTGCTGACCTACGGCCTGCCGCAGTTCTTCTTCCACGTCACCACTGCATACGCTTTGCTGCGTCACAACGGCGTGGAAGTGGGCAAGCGTGACTACATGGGCGCTTTCTAAGCAGCCAAAAAAAGCCCGGGGTGGTTCAGGAATGAACCGCCCCGGGCTTTTTTACGCCTGGCGTTTAAGCCGTCTGTTCTTCCTTGCCCAGGCACGCGGCCGCTGTAAACAGCACGTCGGTGGACGAGTTGAGCGCGGTTTCCGCCGAATCCTGCAACACGCCGATGATGAAGCCTACGGCCACCACCTGCATGGCGATTTCGCTGGGAATGCCGAACAGGCTGCACGCCAGCGGAATCAGCAGCAGTGAGCCGCCGGCCACACCCGAGGCGCCACAGGCACAGATCGCCGCGACCACGCTGAGCAGCACGGCGGTCGGCAGGTCCACGGCGATGCCGAGGGTGTGCACGGCCGCCAGGGTCAACACGGTGATGGTGATCGCGGCACCGGCCATGTTGATCGTGGCACCCAGTGGAATCGACACTGAGTAGGTGTCTTCATGCAGGCCCAGGCGTTTGCTCAAGGCCAGGTTCACCGGGATATTCGCTGCGGAGCTGCGGGTGAAAAACGCGGTGATGCCGCTCTCGCGCAGGCACATCAGCACCAGCGGGTAGGGGTTGCGGCGCAGTTTCCAGAACACGATGGCCGGGTTGACCACCAGTGCCACGAACAGCATGCAGCCGATCAGCACCACCAGCAGGTGGGCGTAGCCGAGGAGGGCGCCGAAGCCTGAGGTGGCGAGTGTCGAAGCCACCAGGCCGAAGATACCCAGCGGGGCGAAGCGGATGACCACGCGCACGATCAGGGTCACACCGTTGGACAGGTCGTCGAGCACCGTGCGGGTGGTTTCACCGGCATGGCGAATGGCAATGCCCATGCCGATTGCCCAGGCCAGGATGCCGATGAAGTTGGCGTTCATCAGTGCGCTGACGGGATTGTCCACCACGCTCAACAGCAGGCTTTGCAAGACTTCGCCGATGCCGCCGGGGGCGCTCACGGTGGCGTCATGGGTGGCGAGCACCAGCGATGAGGGAAACCACATGCTGGCAATCACCGCCACCACGGCAGCTGCAAAAGTGCCCAGCAGGTACAGGAACAGGATCGGCTTGATATGGGTTTCCTGGCCGTGTTTATGGTTGGCGATCGACGCCATCACCAGCACAAACACCAGGATCGGCGCCACGGCCTTGAGTGCGGCAACAAATACCTTGCCGATAAACCCGGTGGCCTTGGCCGCCTCGGGTAACAGCAAGGCCAGCAGGATGCCGGCGATCAAGCCGATGACGATTTGCGTGACCAGGCTGATGCGAGCCAGTCGTTGGAAAAGAGAAGGGGCAGCAGTCATATAAAGGATGTCTCTAGTTTTTTTAAGGGCGCAGCAATGCAGGCGGAAAGGGCTGTAGGAAGCAGGTCGCGAAGTCTAGCATGCTGCTGGGCCCGTCCCGGCCGCTGCGGCATTGGGTCACCGGGGCTTCGCAAAATCCGGACATACTCTGTTAAGATTCATCCCTCTCACCTTTCCTATCCGTCAGCGGGCCCTTCGGGCTGTCGTTGATGTCGTCGTTTCTGGAGTTTTCATGCTGTTTCCCATCCTGCTGCTGTCGGCCGCCGGCTTTACCGTGCTGACCACAGAATTCGTTATCGTCGGCCTGTTGCCGTCCATCGCCCGGGACCTCAACGTCAGCGTGTCCCAGGCCGGCCTGCTGGTAACTTTGTTTGCGTTTACCGTAGCGGCCTTTGGCCCGTTTCTGACCGCGTACTGCGCCCGTTTCCCACGCAAGCGTCTGTTTATCAGCATCCTGATCCTGTTCGGCGTGGCCAATACCGTGGCCGCATTGGCGCCGAATATCTGGGTGATGGCGTTGGCGCGTTTGATCCCGGCCCTGGGCCTGCCGGTGTTCTGGGCCCTGGCCAGTGAAACGGCGGTGGATATCGTCGGTCCCGAATACGCCGGGCGCGCCATCGAGAAGATCGGCTTCGGCATCGTCTGCGCCACGGTGTTCGGTATTCCAGTGGGCACGCTGATTTCCGATATGTTCGGCTGGCGCTCCGCGTTTGCGATCCTCGCCGTGGTCGCGCTGGCCAAGGCCTTGCTGCTGTTCATCTACCTGCCGGTGACCCAGCCGAAGAACGACCAGGTGTCGTTGCGTTCGCAGTTCAAGATCCTGCGCAACCCGCTGATGCAGGGCCATATCCTGCTGTCGATCCTGGTGTTCAGCGGCATGTTCACGGCGTACACCTACCTGGCGGACATCCTTGAGCGCCTGGCGGGTTTCGACGGCACACTGGTGGGCTGGTGTTTGATGGGCTTCGGCGCGGTCGGGCTGATCGGCAACTCCCTGGGCGGGCGGGCGGTGGACCGTCACCCGCTGATCGCCTCGATGGTGTTTTGCGGTTTCATGATCGCCGGCATGGTCGCGCTGGTGCCGGCGATTCACTCCACGGTCGGCCTGGCGGCGGCGATGGCGGTGTGGGGCGTGACCCAGGCGGCGATGTTCCTGGTCAGCCATGTGCGGTTGATGAAGGCCGCGCCCCATGCGCCGGCGTTTGCGGCGTCGTTGAATATCGCCGGGGCCAACCTGGGGATCGGCCTGGGGGCGATGGTCGGCGGGCATGTGATCGACACCCTCGGCCTGGGCAGCCTGGGCTTCGCCGCGTCCGGGTTTATCCTGGTGTCGATCCTGCTGGCGCTGTGGCTGATGACCGCCAAGCCAGCGGTCGCTTCCAACGCCTGAGCCGTCAGGGCAGGGCGGTAAACAATTCTCGCCGTGCACCTTCGGTAATCGCCACGATGCCGGGGTGCTTGACCTTGCGCTCCACCGAGATCGCGTAGAACGACTCGGTGACGGCATCGGTCTGGCCAATCAACGCCACGCCGTACTGGCGCACCACCTCGTCGGCGATCACGCTGGGCGCGATGAAAATCCCGCTGCCGGATTGGCCAAATGCCTGCATCAAGGCGCTGTCATCGAACTCGCCGATGATCTTCGGTTGGATCTGCTGCTCGGCAAACCAACGTTGCAGGCGGCTACGCACCACGGTTTCCGCGCCGGGGATCAACAGCGGCGCGCCGTGCAGGCACTGTGGGAAATCACCGGCGTACCTGTCAGCCAATGCCTGGGTGGCGAAAAAACTGATGCCACATTCCCCCAGTTTCTGGCTGTAGCCCTTGATGTCCAGGTGCGAGGGCATGGGGCTGTCGGAGATCACCAGGTCCAGGCGCTGAATCGCCAGGTCGGCCAATAAACGCTCCAGTTTGTCTTCGCGACAGGTAATGCGCAGGGGCTCGCTCAACTCCATCGTCGGCGCGATCAGCCGGTACACGATGGACTTGGGCACCACATCCGCCACCCCGACCCGAAACAGGATCTGTTGCTCATCGGGCTGCGCGCGCAGCATCGCCTCCAGTTCATTGCCGGTCTGGAACATCTGTTCGGCATAGGGCAGGGCCTGGCGCCCGGCTTCGGTGAGTTCAAGCTGGCGGCCTACCCGCTGAAACAGCGCAATCCCGTAGGTTTGCTCCAGCAGGCTGATCTGCCCGCTGATGGTCTGGGGCGTGAGGTTCAGTTGCTCGCAGGCGCGCACGATGCTGCCGGTCTTGGCCACTACCCAGAAGTAATGCAACTGTCGGTAATTGAGCATGATGATCGTCACTTCGTAAAAACCGAAGTATACGCGAGAAAAATACGAATTTTCCTGAACTGTTTGCCTGCATAGAATGCCTCGCTATCGCGGGGCCACTATTTGGACCCAATGGTTCTAACGAGGAAGACATCATGAAGCTCAATTCCCTGGGCGCGGCATCGTTGCTTGCGCTTTCATTGGTGATGATCAGCGGTTGCGATCAGGTCGAAAAAAGCGCGCAACAGGTCATGGGCAAGGCCACCGAGTCGGCCAAGCAAGCCATCGATGACACCCAGAAGGCTGCCGAGCAGGCATTGAGTGAAGCGACAAACGGCCTGATCAGTCCACAAAAAAAGGACGATCAGGAAGAAAACGAGTCTGAATCGAACACCAAAGAAACCTAATCTCCCCAGCACAACGTCAGGACTGACCTATGGATTACCTTTTACAACTGGCCGCCAGCCCCACCGCCTGGATCGCTCTGGCCACCTTGATCGTGATGGAAATCGTGCTGGGCATCGATAACCTGATCTTTATCTCGATCCTCACCAACAAATTGCCGGAGAAACATCGGGCCAAGGCGCGACGCATCGGTATCAGCATGGCGTTGGTGTTGCGTCTGGGCCTGTTGAGCACCATCGCGTTTATCGTGCAATTGACCACGCCGGTGTTCGAAGTGCTCGGCCAGGCGTTCTCGTGGAAGGACATGATCCTGATCGCCGGTGGCCTGTTCCTGGTCTGGAAGGCCACCACCGAGATCCATCACAGCATGGACCCGGAGCCTGAAGAGAAAACCAGCGCCGGCAATGTCGTGGCGATCGGCTTTGCTGCCGCCATTGGGCAGATCCTGTTGCTCGACCTGGTGTTCTCCATCGACAGCATCATTACCGCCGTGGGCATGACCGAGCACTTGCCGATCATGATCATCGCCGTGGTGACCTCGGTGATCGTGATGCTGGTGGCGGCCGAGCCGTTGGCCAAGTTCATCAACGACAACCCGACCGTGGTAATGCTGGCCCTGGGCTTCCTGATCATGATCGGCATGACGCTGATCGCCGAAGGCTTCGGCGCCCATGTGCCTAAAGGCTATGTGTACGCGGCCATGGCCTTCTCGGCGGCCATCGAGTGCCTGAACATCGCTCGGCGCAACCGTCACAAGCGTCTGCTCGCTGCCCGGCAGTAACGCTGCAACCCCAAAGGCCGGCTGTGCTCACAAGAGCCCAGCCGGCCTTTTGCTGTCTGCTAGAATCCGCCCACTTGATAGCTTGAGGTCCACCATGAACGAGCCGATTCGCCTTACCCAGTACAGCCATGGCGCGGGGTGTGGCTGCAAGATCTCGCCCCAGGTGCTGGAAGTGATCCTTGCCGGCAGCGGCGCACAGAACCTCGACCCCAACCTGTGGGTGGGCAACGCCTCGCGGGACGACGCGGCGGTGTACGCCATCGACGACGAGCGCGGCGTGGTCTCCACCACCGACTTTTTCATGCCGATTGTCGATGATCCCTTCGACTTCGGCCGTATTGCCGCCACCAATGCCATCAGCGACATCTACGCCATGGGCGGCGATCCGCTGATGGCCATCGCCATTCTTGGCTGGCCGGTGAACGTGCTGGCGCCGGAGATCGCCCGCGAAGTGATCCGTGGCGGCCGCTCGGTGTGCGACGAAGCCGGCATTCCCCTGGCGGGCGGGCACTCCATCGACGCCCCCGAGCCGATCTTCGGCCTGGCCGTGACCGGCATCGTGCAAAAACGCCATATGAAGCGCAACGATACCGCCACCGTGGGCTGCCGGCTGTACCTGACCAAACCGTTGGGCATCGGCATCCTCACCACTGCGGAAAAGAAGGGCAAGCTTCGCGAGGCGGATATCGGCCTGGCCCGTGACTGGATGTGCACCCTCAACAAGCCCGGCAGCCGTTTCGGCAAGTTGGCCGGTGTGACGGCAATGACGGATGTCACCGGTTTCGGTCTGTTGGGCCACCTGGTGGAAATGGCGGACGGCAGCGGGGTGACCGCACGCATCGAATACGACAAAGTCCCACGCCTGCCGGGGATCGAAGACTACCTGGACCAGGGCTGCATGCCGGGTGGCACCTTGCGCAACTTCGACAGTTATTCGCGCAAACTCGGGCGCCTGCAGGAATTGCACAAGCGTGTACTGTGCGATCCGCAGACCAGCGGCGGCCTGCTGATCGCCGTGACCCCGGAAGGCGACGCCGAATTCCACGCGGTGGCCGCCGAGTTGGGCCTGGACCTTGAGCCAATCGGCGAGCTGGTTGAGCGACAGACCCACGCGGTAGAGGTGTTTTGATGGCAACTGACATCACCGACTACCGCGACATTTTCCTCAACGACCGGCCGATGATGGACACCCGCGCGCCGGTCGAATTCGCCAAGGGCGCGTTCCCCGGCGTGATCAACCTGCCGTTGATGACCGATGACGAGCGTCAACGTGTCGGCACCTGCTACAAGCAGCAGGGCCAGCAAGCCGCCATTGTGCTGGGGCATGAACTGGTGTCGGGGGCGATCAAGGCTGAACGTATCGAACAATGGGCGCGGTTTGCCCAGGCCAATCCTGACGGTTTCTTGTATTGCTTCCGTGGCGGGCTGCGCTCGCAGATCGTGCAGCAATGGTTGAAAACCGAAGCCGGAATCGAGTACCCCCGGGTCGGCGGTGGCTACAAGGCCATGCGGACCTTCCTGCTGGAGACCCTTGATCAGGCGGCAGCCCAGTGTGATTTCGTGCTGCTGGGTGGCATGACCGGCACCGGCAAGACCGAAGTGCTGGGCCAGTTGCGCAACGCCCTGGACCTGGAAGGCCATGCCAACCATCGCGGTTCCAGCTTCGGCAAGCGCGCCACCGTGCAACCTTCCAACATCGACTTCGAAAACCGCCTGGCGGTGGACCTGCTGAAAAAACGCGCGGGCGGTATCGAGCAGTTTGTGGTCGAGGATGAAAGCCGCATGATCGGCAGCTGCGCACTGCCGCTGCCATTGCACAAGGGCATGCAGGCCTTTCCGATGGTGTGGCTGGAAGACAGCGTCGAAGGCCGCGTCGAGCGCATCCTGCGTGATTACGTGGTGGACCTGTGCGCAGAATTTATCTCGGTGTTTGGCGAACAAGGCCAGGCGTTGTTTGCCGAGCGCCTGACCCAGAGCCTGGCCAATATCCACAAGCGCCTGGGCGGCGAGCGCTTCCAGCGGTTGCAGGCGATCATGCAGGATGCCCTGGCGGAACAGTTGCGCAGCGGCGCCGTGGACCTGCATCGCGCCTGGATTGAAGGGTTGTTGCGCGAATATTACGACCCGATGTACGCCTTTCAGCGTGAAAGCAAAGGCGCACGGATCGAGTTTGCGGGAGAGCAGGGCGCCGTCACGGCCTATCTGCGCGAGCGCGCCCTTAGAGGATAAGCGCGCCGATCAACCCGCACACCACGCCCACCAGCATGGTCAGCCCGGCCACCGTCACCAGGACCCGCGCATCGAAGTCCTTACGCAGCATCAACAGCGACGGCAGGCTCACGCTGGGCAGGGTCATCAGCAAGGCCACGGCCGGGCCGGTGCCCATGCCCAGGGCCATCATGGTTTGTACGATAGGGATCTCCGCCGCTGTAGGAATCACAAACAGCGTGCCGACAATCGCCAGGGGCACCAGCCATACCAGGCTGTTGGCCATGGCGCCGTCCACATGGGGGAACAGCCAGACCCGCGCGGCGCCGAGTACCAGTACCGCCAGGATATAGATCGGTATGGTGCTCCAGAACAGCTGCCACAGGGTCCGCAGCCACCGACTGAGGAACGGTTGCGCTTCGACCTGGCTGGCCTCGGTCACCGCGTCCAGCG
Source organism: Pseudomonas sp. MIACH (assembly GCF_001269925.1). GTDB lineage: Bacteria > Pseudomonadota > Gammaproteobacteria > Pseudomonadales > Pseudomonadaceae > Aquipseudomonas. Next base: position 4,463 of record NZ_LHVO01000030.1, on the reverse strand, counting down.
CGACTTCCGGCACCTGGTCAGGCCGCGCGATGCGCTGCGCCACCAGTGACACACCCACCACCAGCACAATGCCCGCCACCAGCCTCAACGCGGTAAAGCCCCAGCCGAGTACAAAGCCCATGAACACCAGCGTCGCCGGGTTCAGCACCGGGTTGGCAATCCAGAAGGCCAGCGCCGCGCCCACCGATACCTGCTGGCGACGCATGCCCGCCGCGACGGGGGCCGCGCAGCAACTGCACATCATCCCAGGCAAGGCGAGCAGCCCGCCGCGCAAGGTCGAGCCCAGGCCGGCACGGCCAAACAGGCGCAGCAACCAGTCGCGGGGGATCAGCACTTGCAGCAGCGAGCCGAGAATCACCGCCAGTACGGCAGCCTTCCAGATCGCCAGGAAATACACCTGGGCGTAGGCCAGTGCCGCTGCCAGCGGTGAGCTTTGTTGATCGTTGAGGATCGAGGCGCCGATGCTGTGGTTGTCAGCCGCAACAAACGCCTTGAGGTAGTAGGGCGACCACTTCACGTAGTAGAGGCCGACGCAGGCCACCAATAGGAAGAGTGCTGGTTTCCACCAGAACGACCAGCCCCGGTTGGGCTGGGTGGAGGCGAGGTTGGGCATGAGGGCGAGTCCGCAGATGAGTCAATAGCGCAGCATCATACGCCCTCAGCTTTCGGCACTCACCTGTGTGGGTTGCGGGCAGGTTTCCTCACCGTCGTTCAGGCCCTGCTTGTAGTTGCGGCTGAGCAGGGAGGCTTTGCCGTTGTGCCAGGTCAGGGTCAGTACGTACAGCGTGTCGTAGTCACTGCCGGACCAGTCGTCGGTAATCGTGTGTTTTTCGCCGGAGGCTTCGCTCGCGACCTTGTTGATCAGCTCCGGCAGGTAGCCGTGGGACCAGGCGGTGTAGATGGTGGCATTGTGGTACTTGTCTTCCACCAGTTCGTCGGCCAGGTCGCTGGTGTCATTCGCCGAGAACTTGATGTTCACCGGCAGGCCCAACTTGATGGCGCTGGGGCTGATGGTCATCAATGGGCGAATATAGCTGTAGGAGTTGTCCAGCTCACCTTCCTCGACATTGCGGGTCGGGTTGGCGGCGAAGACGAAGTTGGCCTTGCCGAATTTTTCCGGCAGCAGGGTGGCCAGGTTCATCGCACGGTTCAACCCCTGGCAATTGAGCTGCCCGAGGCCGCCGGCAGGTTTTTCGGCGTGGCGCAGGAACACCAGGGTTTGCACGCCGTCCACCGGCTGGGCGCGGCTTTCACGGGCGTCGAGGGCGGCGACCAAGGCGCCACTCACCAGCAGCAGTGGCAGCAGGGTGTACGAATAGCGTTTGAAGCGTTGCACAAGGCGCAGAGGCTTGATCTTCATTATAGGTTCGAGTCTTCGTGCGTCACGTTAAGGCGGACAAGCCTGGCCCCAGTGACGCCAGGGGCGTCCTGCGGTGTTCCGTGTCGGTATAGCGAGGTGCCTCCATTCACCGTTCAAGCGCACTTAAGAGTGCCCTCGGGCGTATTGGTTCGCCCACGCGGGATAATAGCCGGCTGATGTTGCGCATTGATGACCCATGCAGGACACCGCTCAGATGACTATCATGGGGGCTTTCTGCCTCAGGGATCATCTCGATGAACTCAATCGCCGCCTTCCCGATCAACAGTAAATGGCCCGCCCAGCACCCTGAGCGCCTGCAACTGTACTCGCTGCCCACGCCCAACGGGGTAAAAGTCTCGATCATGCTCGAAGAACTGGGCCTGCCTTATGAGGCGCACAAGGTCAGTTTCGAGACCCAGGACCAGTTTTCCCCCGAGTTCCTGTCCCTGAACCCCAACAACAAAATCCCCGCGATCATCGACCCCGACGGCCCGGCCGGCCAGCCGCTGGCCTTGTTCGAGTCGGGCGCGATCCTGATCTACCTGGCAGAAAAAACCAGCCAGTTGCTCTCTGAGGATCCGGCGACACGTTATGAAACGATTCAATGGCTGATGTTCCAGATGGGCGGCATCGGCCCTATGTTTGGCCAGCTGGGGTTCTTCAACAAATTTGCCGGCAAGGCCTACGAAGATAAACGTCCCCGTGACCGTTACGCCGCCGAATCCCGGCGCTTGCTGGAGGTGCTGGAAAAGCGCCTGCTTGGTCGCACCTGGATCATGGGGGATGACTACAGCATCGCAGACATTGCCACCTTCCCATGGATTCGCAACCTGATCGGTTTCTATGAATCGGGCGATCTGGTCGGCATTGCCGACTTCCCTAATGTACTGCGCGCGCTGGATGGCTTTGTCGCCCGGCCGGCGGTGATCCGTGGCCTGAGTATTCCGAGCTGACGCATGCCGACTTTCGATTTCAAACAACTGGATGTATTCAGCAGCGTGGCGCTCAAGGGCAATCCGCTGGCCGTCGTCCTGGGGGCTGATAGCCTCAGCGACCAGCAGATGGCCGACCTTGCCAAGTGGACAAACCTCAGTGAAACCACGTTTTTGCTGACACCGCGGGATGCTCGGGCTGACTACCGGGTGAGAATTTTTACCACCTTGCGGGAGTTGCCGTTCGCCGGGCACCCGACGCTGGGCAGTTGCCATGCATGGCTGCAAGCGGGTGGGGTGCCCAAAGGCGAGGAGATCATCCAGGAGTGTGAAATCGGCCTGGTGCGTATCCGGCGCCAAGACGCTGAGCTGGCATTTATTGCACCGCCGTTGCTGCGCTCAGGTGCCGTGGATGCGCCCTTGCTGGAGCGCGTACGACTGGGGTTGGGGTTGGCGCCCGACAGCATTGTGCGCAGCCAGTGGGTCGACAATGGTGCGGGCTGGCTTGCGGTGATGCTGGCTGAGCGTGATCAAGTCCTGGCTTTGCAGCCGGACTATTCGCAACTGCTGGGACTGGCCGTCGGCGTAATTGCACCTTGCAACCCTGCTCGCGACGACGTGGACGCGCAATTTGAGGTGCGTGCCTTTGTCGCAGGCGACGGGGCCCAGGAAGACCCGGCCACCGGCAGCCTGAATGCCGGCGTCGCGCAATGGCTGCTCAGCGAAGGGCTCGCGCCTGATTGCTACGTGGTCAGCCAGGGCACGGCCATGGGGCGTGCGGGGCGTATTCGCGTCGAGCGCCAGGGCGATGAAATCTGGGTCGGCGGCGCCGTCGCGGTGTGCATCGAAGGGCGTCTACAGCTCTAGATCAATACATTATTACGGCCCCCGCAATACACTGTTGGCCCCTTGGCGTTTGTACTGCCGGGGCCTTGGGGCATAAGCTTTCGCCCCAAAGATTTTCAGCCATTTTTTCAGGACAGCCATGACCAGCCAGTTCCCCCAAGCCCGCCCCCGTCGCCTGCGCCGCTCCCCGGAGCTGCGTGGCTTGTTCCAGGAAACCGAGTTCACCCTCAACGACCTGGTGCTGCCGATTTTCGTCGAAGAAGAAATCGATGACTTCGTGCCGATCACCAGCATGCCCGGCGTGCAACGCATCCCGGAAAAGAAGCTGGCTGCTGAGATCGAGCGCTATGCCCGTGCCGGTATCAAGTCGGTGATGACTTTCGGCGTGTCCCACCACCTGGACGCCAACGGCAGCGACACCTGGAAAGAACACGGCCTGGTTTCGCGGATGTCCTCGATCATCAAGGACGCGGTGCCGGACATGATCGTGATGTCCGACACGTGCTTCTGCGAATACACCGACCACGGCCATTGCGGCGTAATGCACGGTGCCCATGTCGACAACGATGCGACCCTGGTCAACCTCGGCAAGCAGGCTGTTGCCGCCGCCCGCGCCGGTGCCGACGTGATCGCCCCCTCGGCCGCCATGGACGGCCAGGTCCAGGCCATCCGCCGCGCGTTGGATGAAGCCGGCTTCACCCATATCCCGATCATGGCCTACTCGACCAAATTCGCCTCGGCCCTCTACGGCCCATTCCGCGAAGCCGGCGGCAGCGCGCTCAAGGGCGACCGCAAAAGCTACCAGATGAACCCGATGAACCGCCGCGAAGCCGTGCGCGAATCGCTGCTGGACGAACAGGAAGGCGCGGACGCACTGATGGTCAAACCGGCCGGTGCCTACCTCGACATCATCCGCGACATCCGCGAAGCCTCGCGCCTGCCGGTGGCGGCGTACCAGGTCAGCGGCGAATACGCGATGATCAAGTTCGGCGCCCAGGCGGGCGCGATCGATGAGGATCGGGTCGTGCGTGAGACGTTGGGGTCGATCAAGCGTGCGGGGGCGGACTTGATCTTCACCTACTTCGCTATGGACTTGGCGTTGGCTGGGATCTAAGGGCCAGTGCAAACCCTGTGGTGAGCATGCTCGCCACAGGGGAGTGTGGTTTATCTGGGGGGCGTTGATTTGTTTTTAGATAACGCCTTAACGACCGGCTAATCTTTTCAATTTCTGAACGCTGCTTCGCTTTTATAAGTCTTGAGACATTTTAGTAACACCGTCATAAAGTGCCTTTTGTCAATTATGTCGTCCTCGAAATAGGTGTCGA
>NZ_LHVO01000003.1 GCF_001269925.1 Pseudomonas sp. MIACH | reverse complement strand
TGACATTATTAATGCTACCAGTCCCGAGCATAGAGCCTTCCGGTGATGCATAGCGCCCTCTCAACGTAATTGTTTTTGCGCCTTGGGACTGAGAGTAAGCAAGCATTTTCTTCAACGGCCCAACCAACTCAGCTGCGCCATCGGCGCCAACCCCGAAAAACCCTTTAGATGTTCCAACTGCAAATTCATCAAATATTATTTCATTATTATTCAGAGTGACTTTTGGCGAGTAAATCGTTCCTACACCATTCGCTGCATCAAAAGATGCTTTTCCTAAATCCTTGGGTATTCCTTTCGCACTAGCCTTGCCCACACCAAACAGGACAGCTGAAGGTCTGAACAGGCTACCATCCCCCCACCGCCACCGCCCAAACGACGCCCAGGCGCCGCTTGGGAACCCAACTTTACCGAGCCAGGGTTTCAGAAGCCGCAGTACGAGGGGACATCGACTGGCACCTTGACCTTCCAGATTGATGCGCGAATGTACAAGGGCCTGCGCAGAAACTGAAAGGATAGCCAGGCCAAGCGCCTTGAAGACAAGCTTCCCGAGATCCTCGACAACCTGGTCATTGCGGCAGCCTCTGCCAAGGTGGTTCGCGAAGAAGACGAGGCCCGTCGGCAAAAATGGGCGGAAGAAGACCGTGAACGTACCCAGACAGCACGGGAAGACGAGATCCAGCGCCGGCTTCGCCAAAGCCTGGTGACCCACACCGAACAGTGGGAGCGGGCCGAGCGGTTGCGACGTTTTATCAAGGCTGTGGAGCTGCGGCAGGAAGCGATGCCGAGCCCTGATCAAGCCAAGGCGTGGCTTGCCTGGGCTCGCGAGCAGGCAAATCGTTTGGATCCTCTTCAGCAGGAGCTGGGCGAGGTCACCGAGCTTGCGGTTGAGCTGGAGAGTTGGTTCAGCGAGTCAAGCTTTGGGCGTAAGGAAAAGGATTGGTGGGGGTGAAGCACCATTCGACGACATCTACCCCCAAGCCCTCCACCGTAGCAAAGCGAAACCAAAAGCCATCCACCCACATACAAGCACTACTTTCAAGCGGTGCTTACCCAGCTAGGAGCAGCCGACCTCTCATATAAGAAAACATCGTTCACATCACACTCCGGGTACACCCATTTACTCCAGTTATCAATCAGCCACCTTGTCGAAATCCCGTGACCAGGAGCACGACTTTCGATAGGGAGCTGAATGAGCATCAACCCTGACTTATTACCAGACGCAACGACCAAAGAGTGCCCAAATTTCTCATCCGGGAGATCAACAACCATGAAGTCCACAACACTTTCATACGGCCAACTTGCTGGCAGTCTAAATATATAGCCGCGCGAAATCAGCTCACCTGCATACTCAACCAGCTTAACACATGCCATTACTTTACCCTCAGATCATGAGCACCAGAAGAGTCTTTTGAATTATCTACAGGACTAAGATCGAACTTAACCTCTCCCATATGCGCTCCGCTCCTACCATTTAACTGCTCGAATCTACCATGCTGGGTATCAACCGAATAGATAAAACCATCACCACCGACATAAACATCTCGCGAATTCATCCTACTGAGACGGCGATCTTTCTTCCACCCAAGCGAATCAG
>NZ_LHVO01000029.1 GCF_001269925.1 Pseudomonas sp. MIACH | reverse complement strand
TATTCTTTGATTTCTCGCGGAGTAACTTGTGATGCTGATAATCTTGTTGACTATCAGTCTGACTCCACAAGCACCCACACGAATTGCTTGATTCAGTTGTTAAAGAGCGGTTGGTTAAGATCTTTCGTCTCAACCGAGGCGCGCATTCTACAGCAGCCTCATTTGCTGTCAAGTGATTATTTTCAGAAGCTTTCGAAGATTTCTTCAACAACTTCAACCACTTGCGCTTCCGATCTCTCGTTAGCGGGAGGCGAATAATACAGTATTGAATTGCGTGGTCAACCCCCTTCTGGAAAAACTTTCCTTAACAAAAGCCCCACACACCACGACGCAATAAAGGCCTTCTTATAAGGAGGGCATCATTGCTTCTATATAGAAGGTGTACTTGGCAAGCAGCCAAGAACCACGGCCATGGTGTCGGTGACATCGAACCGTGAAGTCAGGCCGGCCGCATACGGGTTCTCATCAATATTGCAGAACATCCGAAACCCGGTACGCCCCAGGTCTTTTTTTTCACACCCAGAACAGTGATCATCGCCCTCCGCCCCGAACCCTGAGGAACCGACACCATGGAATTGACGCTGGAAGCTGTTGCGCTCTTTGCACTCAAGCTCGTGCATGAGGAGGACGGCGGCAGCCCGGTGTTGAGGGATGACCTGATAATGGATGGGTATGAGCGGGAGGTGTTTGGGTTGCTGGTGCGGCAGGGGGATCTGCCGGGAATTCTGCTGAAGATAGAGGAGTGTGTGGTGCAGGCGCTGATCGCTTTGGGTGGGGCCGATACGGTGTTGGGGCGTGAGCTGCAGTGGTTGTCTACCGACGTACAGCAAGCCACCACGCTGGAGGAACTCAACCCACCGCTCGTGGCACTGAAGGACTACCTTAAAGCCATCCAATAACCGACTCACCATAAGGACCGTCACATGATCGACTTCAACAACAAAGGCTTCTTCAAACTCAAACAAAACAACGAATATGCCGAACGCGTCGCCGCCCTGCTGCTGGACGGCGAAGAAGTCGTCGACGCCTACAAAGCCATGCGCGACGGCGTGGTCTTCACCACCAAACGCATCATCGCGGTGAACGTGCAAGGCATCACCGGCAGCAAGAAGGACTTCACTTCGCTGCCGTACAAAAACATCGTCGCGTACTCGGTGGAAACGTCCGGCACGTTTGATCTGGACTCGGAACTGGAGATTTACTTTTCGTCGCTGGGAAAAGTGAAATTTGAATTCACCGGCAAGACCTCGATTGTCGAAATCTCCCGCCTGATCTCCAAGCACCTGCTGACTTGATCAGCGGGCATGCTTCAGGGCATCACGGATGACGCTGACTGATCGTCATCCACGAGGACGAAAAAGGAAACGTTTTCGAATCAGAGCATTGGTACTTCGGCGAAGTCAGCACGACCGATAAAGACCCTGGCGGAGAGCGCTGGAAGTATCAAACCTTCAGGTCCTTCCAGGCGCAGCATCCGCATTTGTTCGGCCGTCCACCTAACCCTCTTTCGCCTCACTTCCCTCCCCCCCAATCAACACCCGATTCGCCGGATCCGTAATATCAAACACCTGCAGCGCACATACCGAACGACTGAACCTGAACTGAAATTCCACCAGATACACCTTGGTCTTCTCGGGGCTAAACGTACTCGTCACCGGCCCGCAGCTGTAGTAAACCCCGTTGCCCTGGCTTCTCGCCGAACTGGACACGGTGAGTTTCTTGCCGGGGTCCGCCTGGATCTCCAACTGCGGAAAGCGCTTGAACGCGGCGCTGGCTACCGTCTGGTTGAGCTTGGCGATCCAGTTGAAAACCCGGCCTTCGCCGGTGTCCATCACCGTGCCGAGAGTTTCCATGCGTGGGTCGGGGTCGCCTTCACGACGGATGGCGAATTCGACGGGATGGGTGCCGCCATAGGCTTTCATGATGACTTTGGCGTGCTCAGCATCGACGGCCACGGTTTTCTGCCGCAGTTGGATGCCGTCCTTGAGCAGGCTGGGCGATGAATCGCGTTGGTTGGATTGGCAGGCGCACAAGGCCAGGGCTAAAGAGAGCAGCACGACTCGCTTCACGGAAGGATGTCCTTATCAAGATGAAAGATGATAATGACTGGACCCGCGATCAAACAGGATGTTCCGCAGTGGAGCGGCCGCGATGCAGGGGCTCGACAGCTCCCACATTTGAGCCCTGATCGCCTCAGGCCTCGTCAAACACCAACCGCGCGCACAACCCGCCCCGCTCTCGGTTATGCAACGCCAAGCGGCTGCCGATCTTGCCCACGATCATCTCCACAATCGCCAGCCCCAGCCCTGCGCCATTGGCATTGCCACGGCTGTAGAACCGCTCGAACAAACGCCCCATTTCCGCCTCATCAATTCCCGGCCCTTGGTCTTCGACGCTCAGGCAATTGGCGCCAATCACCACTTTCACTTCGCTGCCCGGCGGGGAGAAGTTGAGGGCGTTGGTCACCAGGTTTTGCAGGGCGATGGCCAGCGCCACCGGTTCGGTTTCGATCCAGCAGTCTTCATCCCCTTCCAGCACCAACTCCACGCCTTTCTCCATGGCCAGCGGCGTCAGTTCGGCGAGTTCTTCGCGCACCAGCTCGGTGAGTTGTACGCGGCTGCGCTTGGGGTTGTTCAACTGCGGCTCGATGCGCGCCATGGTCAGCAGTTGGCTGCCGATGCGGGTGGCGCGGTCGACGCCGTTGACCAGGTAGTCCAACGCTTCGCGCCGCTGGGCCTCGGTGCCGGCACTTTGGGCGTTTTGCGCATGGATGCGCAGGATCGCCAGGGGTGTGCGCAGTTCGTGGGCGGCGTCGGCGATGAAGCGGCGCTCACGTGCGAGCAGGTCATCGACTTGGACCAATAGCCGGTTGAGCGCAGTTTGCATGGGCTCCAGGTCACTGGGCAGGGGCTTCAGGTGCAACGGTTGCAAGGTCTCGGTGGTGCGCCCGCGAATGGAAAGGGCCATGGCACGCAAGGGTTTCAGGCCCCAGCCGATCACCAGCCAGATCAACATCGTCAGCAGCGGCACGCCGATCAAGGTGGGCCAGAGGGTGTGGCGCATGATGCGCTGGATCACGTCCTGACGAATATCGTCGCGCTCGCCCACCCAGATCAGCAGGCCTTGCTGCGGGTCGGCAAGGAGAAAGGCGCACCAGTCGTTGCCGTTGTCCATGATGTCGTGGGAGCCGAGGGTAGCCGGCGGTGCGGCCAACACTGGCGCTTCGGCGGAGCGTACGAGTAATTGGCCGTCGCTGCGCCACACCTGGAAGGTCAACCGAGTTTCATAAGGGTGGGCGACGCCGTCTTCGCCGACACGGCTCATGGCGTGATCGAAGGCCTGATACAGGCGGTCCCAGTCGGCTTCGCCAGGGTCGCGCTGGCGCAATACGCCTTGCAGCAGGCGTGCGCTTTGGGCGAGTTGGGCGTCGTAGACTTCTTCGATTTCGTGGTGGCTGTCACGCAGCACCAGCCAGCTGATCAGGGCGTCGCCCAACAGGATCAGCACCAGGACAGGGATGAGGATGCGTGCACGCACGGAGGTCATGGTTTAAGCGCCAGTACATAACCAACACCACGCACAGTGCGGATCAGCTCGGTGGATAACTTTTTACGCAGGTTGTGGATCAACACTTCCAAGGTGTTGCTCTCGACCCGGTCCTGCCAGCCATACAACGCGCGGGACAGGCGCTCGCGGGTCACCACCTTGCCGGGGCGTACCATCAGTTGGTGCAGCAGTTGGTATTCCATCGGGGTGACGATGATGTCTTCATCCAGATACCGCACTTGCTGAGTAGCCGGGTCGAGGCTGACGCCGGCATGTTCCAGCATCGGTTGCGCGCGGCCCTGGCTGCGGCGCAACAAGGCGCGCACGCGGGCCTTGAGTTCTTCCACATCGAAGGGTTTGACCAGGTAGTCGTCGGCACCAGCGTCCAGACCGGCGATGCGCTCGGCGGTGCCGTCGCGGGCGGTGAGGATCAGCACCGGCAAGTCGTGCTGCTCGGCACGCAGTTGCTGCAGCAGGTCCAGACCATCAAGGCGCGGTAGACCTAAGTCGAGCAGCAACAGATCGAAGCTTTCCGTGCGCAGGGCATGCAGGGCCGCAACGCCATCCTGCAGCCAATCCAGGGTGTAGCCTTCAACGCCCAATGCCACGCGAATCCCTTGGCCAAGGGCACGATCATCTTCGACAAGGAGTAGGCGCATAGCAAAATCTCTGTAGGAATCGGCGGCATCATGCCGGGTTCTGGCCGAGGCTATTTCGGCAAAGATGTTACCGCGCGTTGCCAACTAAGGTTGCGCTAAGGTTGATTTTGCACTGTGAAATCTCCCACATCTGCTGAGAGCTTTTCCATGCGCAAAATTCTCCTGCTGTCCCTGATTATCGCCAGCCCCCTGGCCGTTGCCGGGCCGCAATGCACCACCGCCGAACGCTCACAATGGCAAGACGAAAAAGCCTTCCAGGACAAGCTCAAGGCCGAAGGCTACGAGATCAGCAAGTTCAAGGTCACCGACGGCAACTGCTACGAGATCTACGGTTTCGACAAGGACAAGCGCAAGGTCGAGATCTACCACGACCCGGTCACCGGCAAGGCCGTGAAGACTGAGATCAAAGGCTGATGCCAGGCGAATCCCTGCGCCTGTGGGACCCATTGGTAAGACTGTTTCATCTGTCTATCGCCGGGGTCTTTGTCGCCAATTACTTCTTTAACGAAGCGGGCGATGACTGGCATGTCTGGCTGGGCTATTACGCCATGGCCTGGCTGCTGGTACGAACGGTGTGGGGATTCATCGGGCCGCGCAGTGCACGCTGGGCGGACTTCTGGCCGACCCCGAAACGCTTGAACACCCATCTGCGCTCGCTGCTCAACCGCCGCCCGCAACATCGCCTGGGCCATTCGCCCATCGGTGCGCTGGTGATGCTGATGATGTTGCTGGCGTTGCTGACCATCGGTGTCAGCGGCTTTTTGATGCAGGAAGTGGACGCCCTGTGGGGCGCCGATTGGCCCCTGCAAATCCACGAGACCGCCGCGAATGTGCTGCTGGGCCTGGTGTGCATCCATGTGCTGGCCGCGGTGTTTGAAAGTATCCAGGTGCGGGACAACCTGCCGTTATCCATGCTCACCGGTCGCAGGAAGCGCCTGCCGGATGAACGTGCGCAGTAATCCTTTTCTCGACAGGTCCTCTATGCGCTCCGCCTTACTGATCTGCAGCCTGCTCGCCGTCTTCGTGGCCGCGTGGCTTAGCCATCCGCCCCATGTACTGGCACCCTTTGCCCAAGTGGCGCCGAACACCTCGAAAGTGGCGGCGGCCCCGCAATACACCAGCCGTTTTGTGTCCTCGCAGCTCACGGACTTTGTGCACTCTTCCTCCGTCACCGCCCTGCCCGGCGGCGACTTGATGGCCGTGTGGTTTGCCGGTTCGCGGGAAGGCGCCGCCGATGTGCAGGTGCGCACCGCACGCTTCGATGCGCGCAGCGGCGAATGGGGCACCGAGCAGGTGCTGGCCACGCGGGAAAGCACCCGCGACGGCACCCAGCGCTATATCCGCAAACTCGGCAACCCGGTCATCGCCCTGGGGCCGGATAAACGCCTGTGGATGTTTTATGTTTCGGTGTCGGTCGGCGGCTGGGCCACCAGTGCGATCAACCTGATGGTCTCGGATGACCTCGGCGCCAGTTGGTCCGCGCCCCGGCAGTTGGTGACCTCTCCGTTTTTCAACATCAGTACGCTGGTGCGTGCCGCGCCGGTGTTCCACGCCGACGGCTCCATCGGCCTGCCGGTGTACCACGAGTTCATGGGCAAGTTTGCCGAGTACCTGTACTTGAGCGCCGACGGCGCAGTGATCGACAAATTCCGCATCAGCCGCGGCAAGAACTCCCTGCAACCGACTATCGTGCCGCTGGATGGCAAGCGCGCCGTGGCGATGTTGCGCTACGCCGGCGACACCCACCACCGCGTCCTGGCCAGCCGTACCGAAGACGCCGGGCAAACCTGGAGCGAGCCGTACCCGCTGGAACCGGCCAACCCCAACTCATCGTTGGCGGCGGTGGGTACGCAAGACGACGGGCTACTCGTGGCCCTCAACGACCTGCAGGATGGCCGCTTCAAGCTCAGCCTCTACGGCACCGACGCCCAGCTCAGCCAATGGCGCACCGTGGTGCAACTGGATGAGTCGCCCGACCCGCTCGGCCAACCCTTCTCCCCCGAGGCCTATAAAGAAATCATCGGCGAAGGCTTCCGCGCCTCCAGCGGTGCCAAGCGCCTGCCGCTGGAACAGCGCTTTCTCAGCAACCTCGACTACCGCGTGTGCAAACCCAGGGGCTGCGATTTCGAATACGAGTACCCGTACTTCAGCCGCAGCCCGGATGGCATGTACCACTTGGTGTACTCGTGGAATAACACCTTTATTAAACATGTCAGCTTCAACGAAGCCTGGCTGGAGGAGCGTCTGTGATGGCTTCTGTGTGGCAGGCCCATTTGAGTTTTGTGCTGCTGGGGTTTGTGCTGTTAAGCACGCTCAGGTTTACCGCACCCTGGCGGCCATGGCTGCTGCCGGCGCTGGTGGCGGTCAGCTTTATCCCGGTCAACGAGCTGCCGCTGGCGGCGTATGTGCGCAGCTTTACCGACGATTTGGCAATCAGCACATTGGTGTTGTTGGCGTGGGTCGTGCTCAGCCGCCTGGGCTTAGTGCAACCGCTCGCTCATCGGCACCAAGTGCAGACGTTGCTGCTGTTTGGCCTGCTGAGCCTGGTGCTATACCCGGCCACCTTGGGCCTGACCTACTTCGACCCGTACCGTTGGGGCTTCAACCCGCGACCGATGATCGTGCTGGTGGCGGCGGCCGCACTGTTGATGCTGTGGATGCGTAATACGCTGGCGGTGTGGATGCTGGCGATAGGCACGTTGGCTTTTGCGTTACGGCTCAAAGCGTCGGAAAACTATTGGGACTATCTGGTCGATCCGTTGCTGACCGGTTACTGCCTGATCGCCGGCGCGGGGCTGCTGATCAGCGCCGCCTGGCGTCCTCTTTTGAAATGGCACCGGGGTCAATGATGAGTGCGTTGCAATCACGCCGCCTGCGCTACGGCGTGGGCGCGATCGGGTTGGTGTTTGTGTTGCTGGCTGCGTTGCGGCTGGTGTTTGTGCTGGGCTTTTCCGGCCTTGATTTGAACACCCCGGCGCTGCTGGAAACCCTGGGTATCGGCCTGCGTTTCGACCTGCGCCTGGCGGTGTTGATCCTGCTGCCGCTGGCCGTGCTGGCGTGGTTGCCGCGCTGGAACCTCACCACCCTGCCGGCCCTGCGCTGGCTGGCGCGCGGTTATCTGGTCATCGCGCTGGCGGTGATCGGGCTGGTGTACATCATCGACTTCGGCCACTACGCCTACCTCGGCGTGCGTATCAATGCGACGGTGCTGCGTTACCTGCAAGACGCACAGATTTCCCAACAGATGGTGTGGGAAACCTACCCAGTGCTGTGGATAACCGCGTGCTGGCTTGCGGCGGTGGCGCTTTGGGTCTGGGCGTTGGTCTGCCTGGAGCGGTTGACCCTGGATCGAACACCCACCGCTATCAGCAAGCCGGCCCTGACGGTGGTGAGTGTGATCGGCGTTGTCGCAGTGCTGCTGGCCCTGCTCGGCCGTGTCGCCCACCTCAACCTGGAAAACCCGGTGCCCCTGCGCTGGAGCGATGCCTTCTTTTCCGGCAACAGCCAACTGGCCGCCGTGGGCCTGAACCCGGTGCTGTTTTTGTATGACACGCTCAAGGTCGGCCAATCGCAATTCGATGAAGCCCAGGTCCGCACGTATTACCCGCAAGTCGCCCAGTACCTGGGCGTGACCCAGCCCGATGCCCAGTCCCTGAACTTCATCCGCGAACAAGGCGTGCAACCCTATCGACTGGCCGGCGAGCGCCCGCCGAATGTGATTTTCGTGATGCTCGAGTCCCTCGGCACCAGCGCCGTCGGCGCCTATGGCAACCCGCTCAACCCCACGCCGAACCTGGACAAACTGGCGACGCAAAGCTGGTTCTTCAAACACTTCTACGTCCCCGTCACCGGCACCGCGAAAACTGTGTGGGCCAGCATCACCGGCGTGCCCGACGTCACCCGCCAGGAGACCGCCACGCGCAACCCGTTGATCACGCGGCAACACACGTTGATCAATGCATTCAAGGGTTACCAGAAGTTCTACATGATCGGCGGCAACGCCGGCTGGGCGAATATCAATGCACTGATCCGCCAGAGCATCGACGATGTGCAGTTGTTCGAGGAGAGCGACTGGCAATCGCCACGAGTGGACGTTTGGGGGATTTCCGACCTGGACCTGTTCAAGGAAGCTGACGATCTGTTGAGCACGCTCCCCAAGGACCAGCCGTTCTTCGCCTACCTGCAAACCTCCGGCAACCATCGCCCCTTCACCATTCCCAAGCACAACGATGGCTTCCAGGTCAGCGACGTGACACTGGAACAGGCCCAGGCCGTAGGCTCCCGCAGTGTCGAGCAGTACAACGCGGTGCGCCTGCTGGACTACAACATCGGCCGGCTGATGGAAATCGCCAAGGCCGGCGGCTACTACGACAACAGCATTTTTGTGTTCTTCGGTGACCACAACACCCGCATCAGCCAGATCCCGCACATGGCGCCGGCCTTCGAACAGTTGGGCCTGGAGAGCAACAACGTGCCGCTGCTGATCCACGCCCCTGGCCTTGCGCCTCGGGTGATCGAAGAAGCGGTGGGCCTGGCTGACCTGCTGCCCACCGTGGCCGGCATGGCGGGCGTACCGTTCCGCAACGGCGCGATGGGACGGGACATCCAGCAACCGGCGCCCGAGGGCGAACGCGTGGTGCCGCTGGTGTTGCGCGAAGGCACCTTCCCGATCATCGGCGGCGTGACCCAGGATTTCCTGCTGCAGATGCAGCACGACGGCAGCTCACCGACCCTGCATGACCTTGCGTCGCTCACCCCGCGTGACGATGTGAGCGCACAACATCCCGAGGAGTTTCAGCGATTGCAGGCGCTGACCCGTGGGCTGCATGAGAGTGCGCGGTTGATGCTGTTCAGGAATGTGCGTGAGTGATCACTTGGGTTGGAACGTCTCGAGGTACGCCAGGATGTTGTCGATTTTTTCCGGGTCGCTGATGCCCCAGAAAATCATGCGCGTACCACTCACCACCTTTTTTGGCGCTTCGATGTAGGCCGCGAGCTTGTCGCGGGTCCAGACCACCCCGGAGTTCTTCATCGCGTCCGAATATTGATAGTCGGCGGTGGTGCCGGCGGGTCGGCCGATGATGCCGTTGAGCTCCGGGCCAAAGCCCCCGCGCGCGCCTTCGCCAATGCTATGGCAGCCGCCGCAGGTCTTGGTGAAGAGCTTGCCGCCTGCCTCGGCATCGCCGGCGGCGCAGGCCGACGCGGTGTTGAGGAGCAGGGCGAGGGTCAGTAAGACGTACTTCATGGGTGACTCCACACGGGGTATTGCCGGCGATTATGCCTGCTTGTCAGGAGCGCATGCCCATCCAGATCACCGCTTCGGTCCACGCCGTCACCACCGGCGTCAGCGCTCGAAACCAGGGATCCTGCGCATCGATCTGCGCAGCCGAGTGGTCATGGTGGTGTTGCTCTTCGTCGACGATGGAAGCAATGGCCGCCACAGCCAGCGGGTCTATGTCACGTAACGTCTGAAGTTGGTGAGCCAGGTGCCTGAGCACCACGCTTTCCACGGCCACGGTGGTGGCAACGATAGCCTTGCGCCCGCACACCCCGGTGAGCACGCCCAGCACCAGCCCGCCAAGGCCGCACAGCCAGTAGCTGCGGCAGCGTCGGTAGCCTCGCCGTTGCAACTCGGCCTGGAACACCGCGCGGTGGCGGCGCTCGTGGGCGAGGAATTCACGGAGTTCACCCACCATGCCGGGGGCGAACAACCGCGCCATAAACAGCTGGCCGCTGTAGATACAGATCGCGCCATGCTCGCCGGCGTGGTCGACTTTGATCATGCGGTTGCCCAGGTCCGGGTCGATCAAGGGGGGAGCAGGAGCGTTCACGGTTGACGACCTTGTGCGAGGGCCTCAGGGAGTGTGCCGGTGCAGTTTACAGAACCCGGGCATCGTGCCGTACCACCCGCCAAATGCGCAACCTAGACGTTCTGAACGACCACCCATCGCCTGAGCCACATCCAATCGAACCTATCCGCGCCATGCCCACTCAACCTAACTGAACCCTGATGGTGGAGTAAGGATCATGGCTCAGCCATCGATTTTGGTATTAGAAGACGACGAGATCATTCGTTCGTTGATGGTGGATGTACTGGAGGATTTCGGCGCGGTTGTGACGTCTTTTCCTTCAGCCGATGAAGGGATGATTTACCTGGAGCGCGGCAACGACCCGGTGGACCTGATTGTCAGCGATGTGCAGATGCCGGGGTTGCTCAATGGCTATGACTTGAGCCGGGTGGTGGCGCATCGTTGGCCGTCGGTGCCGGTGCTTCTGACCTCTGGCAACACCAAGATGGCCGCCGAATTGGGCGGTACCGTACGGTTTCTGCCTAAACCGTGGAGCACAGAACATCTGCTTGAATGTGTGCAAACAGCGCTGACGCAACAGGGTGCCTCCATGCATTGATAGCGCTACGACATCACTTTTACCGAACTTCTGTGGAGTCGCTGCGGTCACTAGAGAGACAAGGAGTGACTTTTCTGATCCGCTGGTCAGCCTTTTCGCCTTCAGCCTATAGCTGATAGCCATCAGCTGTGTAGAATCGTCGCCTATTTTTCTCAGCGTCATTCCTGGTCGAAAGGCCCACAGTTCGAGCGCACTGAATGCATCCACAGGCCCCTGATTCTAGTGTGCCCTCTCTACTCGAAGCGTTGCGCACAGGCACTGCCCTGCTGCATGTAGCGCTTGAAAAACGTCTCCCGTTTTTCTCCGAGCACTTGGATGCCAATGGGTACATGCGCCTGATCCAGGCGTATTACGGGTTTTATCTGCCTATAGAAGCGGCACTCCACGACAGCCACTTGATCCCGGATGGATTCGACCCGGTTCTGCGTGTGAAAACGCCGACGCTGCTCAGCGATCTTAACGCCCTTGGCCTGGATCAGACCGCTATCAACGGCCTGCCGCGTTGTACCCATCTGCCCCGTTTCGACACCCCCGCCGCCTGCATTGGCGCCCTGTATGTGCTGGAAGGCGCGACGCTGGGCGGCCAGGTGCTGCGCCGGGAAATGGCCCGGCGCCTGGGTGTGGACGCCGATAACGGCGGTGCGTTTCTCAATGTATACGGTGCCGAAACCGGTCGGCGCTGGAAGGATTTTCTCGACTATCTGGGCCGCCTGCCGCTGGACGCCAATGCCAAACAGCAGGCGGTGGATACGGCCCGGTCGACATTCAGCTGCTTTGAGCAATGGCTCGACAGCCAGGAGGTACTGCTATGAAACCCGAAGATTTTGAAGAACTGCTTGCCAACTGTGCCAACGAGCCGATCCGTTTTCCGGGGGCGATCCAGCCCCACGGCGTGCTGCTGACGCTGTCAGAGCCCGACCTGAACATCATTCAGGTCAGTACCAACACCGCCAGCTTGTTCGACCGCGCTCCCGAGTCGTTGCTGGGCCAGCCGCTGCACGCGCTGATTGGCACCGAGCACGCCCAGGCCGTGCAGCGCATAACGGCACATAACAGCTTTTTTGATGCGCCGCCGCTGCACGTCACCCTCAACGGCGCCGAGTTCGAAGGCCTGTTGCACCGCCATCAGGACGTGCTGGTGCTGGAGTTCGAACCGCGGCTCAAGGACTTCCAGCCACGCACGCTCAAAGGTCGCAGCAGTGGCTTGGGCAAGATGCTGCAACGTTTGCAGTCCGCGAAAACCCTGCAGGCGCTGTACGAAATCAGCGTGACTGAAATCCAGGCCATGACCGGTTACGACCGGGTGTTGATCTACCGTTTCGAAGACGAAGGGCATGGCCAGGTGATCGCGGAAGCGTCGGCACCGTCCATGGAGCTGTTCAACGGGTTGTTCTTCCCCGCCTCTGACATCCCGGAGCAGGCCCGCGAGCTGTATCGCACCAACTGGCTGCGCATCATCCCCAACGCCGCCTACGAGCCGGTGCCCCTGCTGCCCAGGTTGCGTCCGGACACCGGCCAGCCCCTGGACTTGAGCTTTGCCACCCTGCGCAGCGTGTCGCCGATTCACTGCCAGTACATGCAGAACATGGGCGTGTTGTCGTCCATGAGCATTTCGCTGATGAAGGGCGACAAACTCTGGGGCCTGATCAGTTGCGGCAACCGCGAGCCGCTGCTGGTACCCAATGACCTGCGCATCACCTGCCAGACCATCGGCCAGGTGCTGTCACTGCAGATCAGCGCCATGGAAGCCCTGGACCTGAGCCGTCAGCGTGAAGAGAAAGTCGAGACCCTGGTCAAGCTGGATCAAGCGATGAAGGCGTCGGTAGAAAACGTGTTCGACGGCCTCGCCCAACAAGGCCAATTACTGATGGACCTGACCTTGTCCGGCGGTGTGGCGATCATCGAAGACAAGCAACTGCACCGCTACGGCAACTGCCCGGAACCGGCGCAGATCCGCGCCTTGCACAAATGGCTGCAAAACCACGGCGAGCCGGTGTTTTCCAGCCATAACCTGGTGTCGGTCTACCCGCCAGGCGCCGAGTTCCAACAGGTGGCCAGTGGTGTCCTGGCGATGAGCCTGCCAAAGCCTGTGGATAACGGCGTGCTGTGGTTCCGCCCGGAAGTGAAAGAGAACATCAACTGGAGCGGCGACCCGAATAAGCCGCTGGCCCTGGAAAACTCCGACGCCGGCCTGCGCCTTCGTCCACGCACCTCATTTGAAATCTGGAAAGTGGAGATGGCCGGTATCTCCACCAAGTGGAGCCACGGCGACCTGTTCGCAGCCAATGACCTGCGCCGCTCGGCCCTGGAAAACGACCTGGCCCGCCAGGTGCTGCGCGAGCAACAAGCCGTGCGTGCCCGCGATGAGCTGGTGGCGGTGGTGTCCCACGACCTGCGCAACCCGATGACGGTGATCTCCATGCTCTGCGGCATGATGCAAAAAGCCTTCAGCTCCGACGGCCCCCATACCTCGCGACGCATTTCCTCGGCCATCGACACCATGCAACAGGCCGCCGGGCGCATGAACGTCTTGCTGGAAGATCTGCTCGACACCTCGAAAATCGAAGCGGGGCGCTACGTCGTCAAACCGGTGGCCCTGGACGTCAGCCAAATGTTCGAAGAGGCCTACTCCCTGCTGGCGCCCCTGGCGATGGAAAAAGGCATCGACCTGTCGTTCAACGCCGAGCCTGGCCTGCAGATCAATGGCGACCCGGAGCGCCTGTTCCAGGTGTTGTCGAACCTGATCGGCAATGCCATCAAGTTCACCCCGCGCCAGGGCAGCATCGGCATCAGCGCAATGAGCAATGGTGAAGAGATCGTGTTCTCGGTGCGTGACTCAGGTGAAGGCATTGCCCCTGAGCAGTTGCCACATGTGTTTGATCGTTACTGGACCCAGGCGGAAAACAACCCCACCGGCACTGGCCTGGGGCTGTATATCACCCAGGGGATAGTCCAAGCCCATGGCGGCAAAATCGTTGCCGAGAGTGAAGTCGGACGTGGCAGTGAGTTCCGCTTTACCGTGCCGAGGGTGATTGAGGACTCCCGTACCTGACCGCCCCTGTGGCGAGCCTGCTCGCCATGCAAAAAAATGCCGGATTGACGTCTGAAGCCGTTGCCAACCGCCGTCATATCTTGCAGCAGGGCGTTTATAGCTCACCTTCTCCTGGCTCTATAAGTTTGGCGCCACTTCGCGCCAAGGGGCGAAGTAACCCTCGACTAATAGAGAGAAGGACACTTCCATGATCAGCTCCATCAACACCGTACAACTCCCCGCTCAATACCCCCCTGCGCCGCAGGATGACGCAGCCCCCCAACGCAAGAAGCGCAGCATCGAAGAACTTCAGTCGCAACTGGAGCCTCAGGAGTCCGACGGTTCGGCGCGCGACCGCCGAACCGGCAGTGGCAGCCTGGACAGCCTGGGCAGAGGAAACTTGCTCTAAACCGCAGGAAGAGGGGCAGCGCACTGCCCTTCTTCTTTACTGACCGCCACGCCTTAACAAAACACTGACATACGTTGCGCTAACCTTGCCGGTTCAATCCTGGCCGGAGCCTTTGACTGCATGCCACACCCCGACACCTTGCCCGCCGTACTCGCCGGCCCTCTGCTGCGGCGCCTGGAACCCCGGCGCCTGGTGCTGTGGCTGGTAGGAAGCCGCGCATTGCCCCTGACCCTGAAGCTGCACTGTGCCGAACGGAGCCTGGAAATACCCCTGGGCCAGGACCAGTGCCAGATCGTGCCAGTGGGGCGCCAGGCGTTTATCCACCTGATTGATGTACGGTTGGACGCGGCGCTGCCCCAGGACGTGATCATCAACTATGACCTGCTGGTCGAGCATGCCGGCATTGCCGAGTGGGCCCCGCACCTGCTGTACGCCGACACGCGATGCCCAAGTTTCGTGCTGCACAGCCATATCCATCAGCTGGTACACGGCTCGTGCCGTAAACCTCACCACAAGGCCGACGAAGGCCTGCTCTGCGTCGATCGCCTGCTGGCCGATGCACAGACCCCAGCCGACCGCCCGGCCTTGCTGATGATGAGCGGCGACCAGGTGTACGCCGACGATGTCGCCGGACCGATGTTGCGGGCGATCCATGAGCTGATTGCGCGCCTGGGCCTGTTCGATGAGTACCTGGAAGGCGCCGTGGTAGATGACAGCAGCAGCCTCTATGGGCATCGCGCCAGCTACTACAATCGCGCCGATCTGCTCCCCGCGCTGGACAGCAACGAGACCCTGCGCGAGCGTTTTTTTGGTGGCGTGAAAAAGCCGATTTTCACCAGCAGTACCGCCGACAATCACCTGGTGACCTTCGCCGAAGTCATGGCGATGTACCTGCTGGTGTGGTCGCCCACACCCTGGTCGCTGATCACTGCACAGCCACCGCAACTGGACGCCGATGAAGCCGCGCGCTATGCCCGCGAACAGGTGCACGTGGATAAATTCCGCGATGGCTTGCCGGGCGTGGCACGCGTATTCGCCCATCTGCCCACCTTGATGATCTTTGACGATCACGACATCACCGACGACTGGAACCTCAGCGCGCAATGGGAAGAAACCGCCTACGGCCATCCGTTCTCCAAACGCATCATCGGTAACGCGCTGCTGGCGTACCTGCTGTGCCAGGGCTGGGGGAATAACCCGGACGCCTTTGATGAACTGGTGGGCCAAACCCAGGCACTGGCCACCCAGGCGCAGAACAATCACCTGGACGCCCAGGCGCAGGATGATTTGCTGGCGGCGCTGCTGAAATTCCAACGGTGGCATTACGTCCTGCCTACTACCCCGGCCCTGGTGGTGCTCGACACCCGCACCCGGCGCTGGCGCAGCGAATTCAACCTCAAGCAACCCTCCGGCCTGCTGGACTGGGAAGCCTTGAGCGAACTGCAACAGGAACTGCTCGACCACCCCTCGGCCATCATCGTCTCCCCTGCGCCTGTGTTTGGCGTCAAGCTGATCGAGACCGTGCAGAAGGTCTTCAGTTGGTGCGGGCACCCTTTGCTGGTGGACGCGGAAAACTGGATGGCCCATCGCGGCGCGGCGCAGGTGATCCTCAATATTTTTCGCCACTCGCGCACACCCGGTAACTACGTGATCCTCTCGGGCGACGTGCACTACTCGTTCGTCTATGAAGTACTGATCCGCCATCGCAACGCCGGTCCCAGGATCTGGCAGGTCACCAGCAGCGGCATCAAGAACGAATTTCCACCGCGATTGCTGGAATGGTTCGACCGCCTCAATCGCTGGCTGTACTCGCCACGTTCGCCCCTCAACTGGTTCACTCGCCGCCGCACCATGCAGGTGGTGCCGCATATCCCGGAACATGCCGAGGCCGGTGAACGGTTATGGAATTCGGCAGGGATTGGCCAAGTGTTTTTCAACGAGCGGGGGCAGCCTGACACGATTTACCAGCACAACGCTGATGGGAGGACACGTACAAGGATGATCGCGCCGAAGTAATAGCCCATTGCCAGCCCTCCTATAGTCGCCCATTCGTTCTATTCAAAGCGCACAAGCTCCGATGTACAGTAGCGCCAGCCACGGAGTATCGGCATCAACATGGTTGGCCCTGGACGCCAGCCCATGCAAGGAGCGCGCAAATGGACGATATTTCCGACGACAACAACCTGACGGGTGATTTCTCTCACCTCAATGCCGCCATGCTGCATACCGTGCTGGAGTTGGTCAGCGACGGGATCTGGGACTGGAACGCCAATACCGGGTTCGTCTACCGCAACCCGGGCTGGTACGAGATGCTGGGCTACCCCCGCCACTCCCTGGAAAACAGCGTGTTCACCTGGGAGAACGTCATCCACCCGGACGATTACCCCCAGGTGATGACGTTGTTCGATGACTACATCAACCGTCGCGCCCCCCATTATCAAATCGAATACCGTTGCCGCAAAAAAGATGGCAGTTACCTGTGGATCGAAGACCGGGGCTACGTGATTGCGCGCAACCCCGACGGCTCGGTGGCGCGGATGGTGGGCGCCCATCGCGATATTCATCTGCGCAAGTGCTCCGTCGAACAGCTGGAGCGGCGCAACCAATCGCTTGAGGCGCTGGTGGCCGAGCGCACGCGCGAACTGTCGCGAGTCAATCAGCAGTTGCAATTGCAGCTGGACGAAAATCGCTCCCTGGCCGAACGGGATGCCCTGACCCTCGTTGCCAACCGCTACCGCTTGGAAAAAGTTCTGCTGGAAGAGTGCGACCGCGCCCAGCGTTTTCGCCTGCCGCTGGCATTGATTGCGATGGATATCGATGACTTCAAGCCAATCAATGACCAGCATGGTCACGGCGTGGGCGACCAAACCCTTTTGCAGGTAGTGGAATGCCTGGAAGGCTGCCTGCGCCCAGGCGACCTGCTGGCCCGCTGGGGTGGCGATGAGTTCATCGCGGTCCTGCCCAAAAGCGCACTGCAAACCGCCAGGGAACTGGCCGAGAAAATCTGCCAAAAGATGCGCAAGATCCCGATGCGCGGCGGCCTCCACGTCACCCTCAGCGTGGGCGTGGCCGAGCGCCGTATGGATGAGTCCCCCAGCGCCCTGATGGCGCGTGCCGATCAGGCGTTGTATCGCGCCAAGGCGGCGGGCAAGGATAGGGTGTCGGCGTAACATCGACGGGGCTACGACGTTGCCCAAAACGAGCTTTTGGCAACAGCTCTTCCGATTTGGAATGACCCGGCGATTTTATTTCGTTTGCGGCAGTGCCTGGCACACGGCTTAGATAAAAGACGCCCGCCACTGCCGAGTCCGACGTTCATGAGCCGCGAAACCATCAGCCAGTCGATATCCATCGTTCATCCCATCAGCCTCAGCCATGGCAGGAATGCCGAGGTCTGGGACACCACGGGCAAACGCTATATCGATTTTGTCGGCGGGATCGGCGTGCTCAACATTGGCCATTGCCACCCGGGCGTGGTGGCGGCCATCCGTGAACAAGCAACGAAGTTGACCCACTATGCGTTCAACGCCGCGCCCCACAAGCCCTACATCGAACTGATGGAGCGCCTGACCGGGTTTATCCCGGTGGACTACCCCGTCAGCGGCATGCTCACCAACAGCGGCGCAGAAGCCGCAGAAAACGCCTTGAAGATCGTCCGCGGCGCCACTGGCCGCACGGCGGTGATCGCCTTTGACGGTGCCTTCCACGGCCGCACCCTGGCCACCCTCAACCTCAATGGCAAGGTGGCCCCCTACAAACAAAAGATCGGCGTACTGCCCGGCCCGGTGTATCACCTGCCCTACCCCAGCGCCGATAACGGCGTGAGCTGCGCCGAAGCCCTGAAGGCCATGGACCGCTTGTTCAGCGTGGAAATCGACGTCAATGACGTCGCCTGCTTCATCATCGAGCCGGTGCAGGGCGAGGCGGGTTTCCTCGCCCTGGATGTCGAGTTTGCCCAGGCGTTGCGACGCTTGTGCGATGAGAAAAACATCCTGCTGATTGCCGATGAAATCCAATCCGGCTTCGGTCGCACCGGCCAGCGTTTCGCCTTCTCACGCCTGGGCATCGAACCTGACCTGATCCTGCTGGGCAAAAGCATTGCGGGCGGCATGCCGTTGGGCGCGGTGGTCGGACGCAAGGCGTTGATGGACAACCTGCCCAAAGGCGGGTTGGGCGGGACGTACTCCGGCAACCCCATCGCCTGCGCAGCGGCGCTGGCCACCCTCGATGCAATGACCGATGAACATGTGCAGGCCTGGGGATCGCAGCAGGAAGAAGCGATCGTCGGCCGCTATGAAGCCTGGCGCTCACAGCACCTGTCGCCCTACCTGGGCCGCCTGACCGGCGTCGGTGCCATGCGCGGCATCGAACTGACCAGCGCCGATGGCACGCCGGCGCCCCAGCAACTGACCCAATTGCTGAGCCTGGCGCGAGACGCCGGGTTGCTGTTGATGCCCAGCGGCAAGTCGCGGCACATCATCCGCCTGTTGGCACCGCTGACCATTGAGCCTGCGGTGCTGGAAGAAGGGCTGGATATTCTCCAGGCGTGCCTCAAGCAGTTGGTTTAACCCCCCGCCTGCGCCGGTCGGCAGCCTTGCTCCACGATAAGGGCATTGTGCTGCCTTGACCTGACCTCCCTCCCCGCTGAAAATGCGCGACGCTTTTTGTCTCCCGTTTACTGAAGTAGTGAAATTTCAATGTCCGATTCTTACACCGAACAAGCCGCCGAAGAATCCGTAGTCGCCTTGCACGCCAAAGCTGAATACGAAAACGCCATCAATCTTTCACAGCATGTGCCAGCGGCCAAGATCATCAGCGAGATGGTGCTGGACGCCTTTCACACCTCCAAGGAAAGCGACCAGATCCGCGAACTGCGCGTCGCCATCCGCCAGGCCCACGACAGCTTCGACGACGACAAGGCCTACGACCTGATGGGCCAGCTCAAGCAGCTCAAGGACGCCGAAGCCGCTGACAACATCGCCCTTGAAGACCTGAGCAGCAAATTCTCCATAAGCCGTATCCTGTCGAGCTTCAAGGATGATCCGCAGTTCCAGGAGCTGGTCTACGGGCTGGCCCTCAAAGTGCTGAACCAGTCTCACCAGGCCATCAGCAACCCAAGCGCCGGCAAAGGCAAGGCGGCTCGTCCCAAGAAAGAAGCCGAAGTGTTTGTGATCAGCAAGGACGGCATCAGCGTGACCCTGCCGTTGCGCACGCCACGCTCGCGGCTGAACGTCGACCGTGAGGCGTTTGAGTTCCTGGGTTTCAGCTTTGTAGGCGAAGGCGATGAAGCCGAGCTGGAGGTTGAAAGCTTTGTGGATAACGCCGGCGTCGAGCAGCCGCTGAGCCGCAAGAGCGTGATTACTGCGCTGCAACAGCAGACGGCGTTTGAGGGTTACAGCATCGCGCAGCAGTGACACCACTGAACTGAATGTGGGAGGCAGAAGGCCCCTCCCACATCGGCGCTAGACCGTCGCCGCAAACACCTCGCGAAACCGCTCCATCTCCCGCTTGCTCCCCACCGTCACGCGCACCCACTGCGGCCAGTTTTTCCACACCCGTCCGATCAGCACGCCGTGCGTGGCAAGTTTCTCGATGACCTGCTCGGCCGGTTGCTTCACATTGATCATGAAGCAGTTGGCCTGGGAGGCCGTGCAGGCGAAGCCACGGTCCTTGAGCCAGGTGATTGTTTCATCGCGCAACTGGGCATTGAGCGCCTTGCGTTGTGGCAGCAGCTTCACATCCTCCAGGCTGGCGAGACCGCCGAGCAAGGAGGAACCCGCCGGGACATTTTCACCGCCGAACACCGCCAGCCGTTCCAGCAGTGCCGGGTGGCCGATCGCCAGGCCCAGGCGGGCGCCGGCCATGCCGTAGATCTTCGAGAAGGTGCGCAAGACCAGCAGGTCGTCATGGTCCTTGACCCAGCTCACCACGCTTGGGGTGTCGGCGAAGTCGATGTAGGCCTCGTCCACCACCAGCACGCTGCCCTTGGGTTTGTTCGCCAGCGCCTGACGGATGGCGTCGGTTGGGGTCAGGGTGCCGGTGGGATTGTTGGGGTTGCACAGGTAGAGCATGCCGGCCTGGGGATCGGCAGCGAGCATGGCCGGGATGTCGTGGGCATGCTCGGCATTGAGATCCACTTCGTGCACCGGTGCCTTGCGTGATTCGGCCGCCTGGCGGGGTACTTCGTAGGAGGGTGTGGCCATCACCAGGCTGCGGGTTTCACTGGTAAACGCCAGCACCGCGTAGCGCAGCGCGGCCATGGAGCCGGCGAATACCGCCACCTGCTCTTCGGCAATCCCGTGCTGCTGGGCAAATAAGCCTGCCAAGGCGTACATGTGTTTGTACGGATATCGCCCGGCTGTCGCGATGCCGCGCTGCATTGCTTCGCGGGCCGCCGTCGAAGGCCCGTAAGGGCTTTCGTTGTAGTTGAGCAGCACCTTGTCAGTCTTGGTCGGCGCAGGTGCGGCGACCGCCCAATCCAGGCGTCCAAGCAAAGGCAGGGCGGCACCCAGGGCGAGAAGGGATCGACGACTAACGCTGACCATGGTGACTACTCCTTGTAGGCGGGGATGGATTCGCACAACTCGTATAGAAGGGTATGACGAGACAAGGCGCGCAGGATTTAACCGAGCCCTATGAAAAAGCCCCGTACTGCTTGCGAAGACGGGGCTTTTTTTCGGCGCGGGTTTCAATGTCCCCCGTAGTCAGCGATAGGGTATTTCGCGCACAAGGCCTCGAGTTCTAAGCGCAATTGTTGCTGCAAGTGTGGTTCAAGCCGGTATTCGTGCTCCCCCAGCGGGGTGACACTGTCGAGTACCCGGCACACCAGATCGACGATGTGCCGACAACCATCGGTATCCACATCGCGTTGCGCCATGGAGCCCGTGCCGATACACAAGCCACTGGCAACCGCAGACGAACGCGTCTCCCCCGGTATGCGGTTTTTATTCACCACGATACCGCAGCTCTCCAGCGCCGACTCGGCGATGGCACCGGTCATGCCGCCGCGCAAGCGAATCAGCACGGTGTGGTTTTCACTGCGCCCGCCGACCACTTCATAGTCATGGGCCTGAAACGCACTGGCGACTTCATCGGCCAGGGTGCGAATCCGCCCCATGCACGCGTCGAACGCCGGCGTCATCGCGTAGCCCAGCGCTGCCGCTTTGGCGGCGATCATATTGACCGCAGGCGCGCCCTGCATGCGTGGGAAAACGGCTTGATCCAGCACACGGCTGAAGGTCGCCCTCAAGCCCGGCACCTTGGTATGGGTGTCGCGGCCAGACAGGATCAGGCCACCGCGCGGTCCACCGAGCTGCTTGTGGGTACAGGTAGTGGTGACGTGCGCGGCGTTGATCGGGCTCGGGTGCCGCCCCGTCACGACCAGCCCCGCAATATGAGAAATGTCGGCGAGCAGGATCGCGCCGGCCTCATCGGCAATAGCACGAAACCGCTCGAAATCCACCACCCGTGAATACGCCGATGCCCCGCAGATGATGATGCGCGGACGATGGGCAAGCGCCAAGCTGCGCACCTGCTCGTAATCGATCAGGCCCTCGGCGGTCGTGCCGTAGCGGATGGCCTTGTAGTAGGCACCGGTAAATACAGCGGGGCTGCCATGGGTCAGGTGCCCACCGTGATCGTGGGCCATGCCCAGCAAGGTATCCCCCGGTTCAAGCAAGGCGGACAGCACTTGGGCGTTGGCGTTGGAAGCCGAGTGCGACTGCACGCCGGCGTAGTGGGCATCGAACAGTTCACGCGCCCTGCGGATAGCCAGCGACTCGACCAGGTCGACATTCTCGCAGCCCGCCCGATGGCGTCGGCCAGGCGCGCCCTCGGCGGTGATATTGACCAGTGCAGACGCGGAGGCCACCAGGGTGCGGGGCTTGACCGCACAGGAGGACGCGACCAATGACAGCGTGCGGTGTTGGCGCGCCACTTCTGCGTCCAGCAGCATCGCCAGCTCCAGGTCTTCGGCATGCAGCTCCGCCATGCCTCGACGCAACAGGTCAGCCTGATCCTGCAGGTGTACGGTATTGACTGCCATGGGCAATGTCCCTTCCTTGGTCACTACGTGTCGGTCCGTCCTGAACCGTGGCGCCCAATTAAACAGGAAATTAAACATTTTCCAAATTAAATGTTCGCTTTTGTCCCCCTTTGTCGAGCGCATGGCCATTTGCCTTGCCCCCGGGCCATGCCGAGCATCCGGGGCTTTATTCTTGAGCCGCACGCGTGCAACACTTGCGCCCGCCGCGAAGCCTGAACGCCCTGGATGGGCACTTCATCGCTGAAACAGCCGGCGGCCCGTCTTCAAAGATCAACGGTTTTTACTAAAAGGAAGTGGTGAGCACGTGATGCACAGACGAGAAAAAACCGAACATTTGAAGAGCAACATCAAGTACCTGATCAAGAGCCGCGGCGAGACTCAACTGTCGTTGTGCAACGCCGCCGGCCTGACGCGTACCACCATCTACAACATCCTCGAAGGCAAGGTCGTCAACGTTCAACAGTCGACCCTGCGCAAGATTTCAGATTTCTTCGGCGTGTCCTACGAGGAAATCGAGACCATCGATTTTGAAGCCAAGGAAATCATCGAGAGCAGTGTCTCGCCCCAAGGCAACATGAACCCGGCGGCCGTGCCTGTGCTCAAGCAAAGCCAGGTCATGCAGCACCTCGACAAGCGCATTGGCGAACTGGCCACCCTCTTCCCGCTCACGTACTACTTCGGCACGTCCCATAACCTGATCGGCGTGCGGTTGGAGCATCCCATCGCGGGTGTGAACGAACCCGGTGACCTGTTGATCATCCAGAAGGGTTCATCGAGCGACACCAAGGAAAAGCTGGTGTTCGACAGGGTCACTCAGGCGCTGTTGATCAGTCGTGAGGCCTGCGTCAACTCAGAACGCCTGTGTGTACTGGGCGACATCATTGAGGAGCGCTTCAATGACCACGTATGAAAGCGAGATCGAAAACAGCAAGTACAAACTGCTTGGGTTCGAAAATGACAAGAGCCTGGCCGTGATCATGATCATCGCCACGGGCAAGATCATCCGGGTCAAGTTGAGCGAAGTCATCAACAGCGAAATCATGGACAACTTAAATAAAATGGAAGTTAAAAACCTGTACAAGAAGTTCTATTCCCAAGGCGGTGCGGTGACCGCATACGACCTCAATGATCGTAATGAAAATTCATGGATGATCTACATCATCCTGAACCTGCTGCTGTTCACTTTTTATATTTTCACCAGCATCGCCGCGACCAAACCGATCTACATCGAGTCGCTCGACATCATCGTCACGCCCGGCACTTTCCTGTACCCGCTGACCTTTTTGATCGTAGACCTGCTCAACGAAAACTTCGGCTTGAGACTCGCCAGAAAGGCCATTCTGTTTGCCTTTGCCAGCAACGCGATGATCATCATCCTGCTGTACGGCTCGACCTTTCTCCCCGGCCTGCCGGGTTGGAAACTCGACGGACCTTACAACGACGTGATCGTCCAGGTGTCGTCGGTGTTGATCGCCTCTTCGGTGTCGTTCCTGGTCTCGGAAAACATCAACTCGTATTTGCTGTGCAAGATCAAAGAGCTGACCAATTCCAAATACCTGTACCTGCGCATATTCCTCAGTACGTTCTTCGCGGTGATTATCGACAGCTTCCTGTTCTGCTTCATCGCGT
Organism: Pseudomonas sp. MIACH; assembly: GCF_001269925.1. GTDB lineage: Bacteria > Pseudomonadota > Gammaproteobacteria > Pseudomonadales > Pseudomonadaceae > Aquipseudomonas. The sequence goes on along the minus strand of NZ_LHVO01000029.1, from coordinate 67,326 downwards.
TCTACGGCGCCATGCAGACCAGCGACATCCTGAGCATGATCTACGTACAGATCGCGATCAAAGTCGGCTTTGCGTTCTTCAATATCCTGCCGGCCTACGGTGCGCGCTCGTTGTTCAAGCGCTACCTGACCAACGCCACTGCCTGATTTGCGTAGCAGCTATCGAGCCTTGGCGAGGCTCGATAGCTGCGCAGTGGGGGGGTTAGTTCAGCTTTAACTTCTGCTTCAGGCTCTGCATGACCGTTGTCTTGTTCTGCAGGTACTCATTCAAGCCGCGTGCCCGCAGGTTGCAGGCATCACACTGGCCACAGCCGGTACCGATAATGCCGTTGTAGCAGGTCAATGTCTGCTCGCGGACCAGGTCCAGTTGCTGGTGGTAATCCGCCAGTGCCCAGGTCTCAGCCTTGTTCAGCCACATCAGCGGGGTTTCCAGGCGTACGTCGTATTCCATGCCCAGCTTGAGCGCCTGGTTCAGGGCCTTGACGAATTCATCGCGGCAATCGGGGTAGCCGGAAAAGTCGGTTTCACACACGCCGGTGATCACCGTCTCGGCCTTGACCTGATACGCGTAGATGGCCGCCAGGGTTAAAAACAGAATATTGCGGCCCGGCACAAAGGTGCTCGGCAGGCTTTCCCCCGAGCTGTTCACGGTCGGCACCGGGATGTTGTCGCGGGTCAGGCTGCTGATCGCCAGTTCGTTGAGCAAGGACACGTCCATCACTTTGTGAACGGTGGCCCCGAGTTGCTTGGCAAGCTGCTGGGCGACTTCGATTTCCGCCACATGGCGCTGACCGTAATCGAAGGTGATGCAGTGCACTTCGTCATACAGCGGCAGCGCCTGGATCAGGCAGGTCGTCGAATCCTGACCGCCACTGAACACCATAACGGCTTTTTTACTCATCACTTTGCTTCCTGCATGGGTTGGGTTTGGTCATAGTTTAAAGGTCACTCAATAAAAAACCCCGCGCTTCTTTCGAAGGCGGGGCCTTTTTACTACTCGGACACTCAGTGTGCGTAGGTCAGCAACAGCTCTTTCGGCACTTGGAAATCCAGGGACATCATCACGCTGAGCGCGGTGATGGTGAAGATCGAGAACACGAACAGCTTGCGCGCCCAGACGGTGTCATCCACCGCCTTGTAGCCGGTCCAGGCCATGTACAACCAGTACATGCCCATGGCGGCGGCGACGGCAAGGTAGCTCATGCCGGCGTAGCCACTGAAGGTCAACATCAAGGTCGCCACAAGGAAGGCCAGGATGTAGAGCAGGATGTGCTTCTTGGCGACCTGGATGCCACGCTTGACCGGAAGGACCGGAATCGAAGCCGCCAGGTAGTCGTTGAAGCGGAAGATCGCGATGGCGTAGGAATGCGGCATCTGCCACAGGCTGAACATCACCAGCAGCACCAGCGCAGCCATGTCGAAGCTATTGGTCACAGCCACATAACCAATCACCGGCGGCATCGCCCCCGACAGACTGCCCACCAGCGTGCCGTGAACCGACTTGCGCTTGAGGTACAGGCTGTAGAGGCCGACGTAGATGACAAAACCGATCACGGCAAACAACGCCGCCAGCGGGTTGGCCACCTTGTACAACAAGACCACACCGGCAACACCCAGGACGGTCGCGAAGATCAGCGCCAGTTTCAGGGAAATAAGCCCCTGGACCAGCACGCGATTCTTGGTGCGCTCCATCTTGATATCGATGTCACGGTCGATGCAGTTGTTGAAGACACAACCGGAAGCTACCACCAGGGACGTGCCGATCATCGCAGCCAGGAAGATGGCCAGATCGACATGTCCCTTGGAGGCCAGGAAGAAACCGCCCGCCACAGAAAGCACGTTACCGAAAATGATCCCCGGTTTGGTGATTTGGATAAAGTGCTTAAGCGACATCGGGTCTTACCTCACTTCGCCATCATGAACGTATGGATGCTGAACATGATCCATATCGACAGGCCAACCAGCAGCAGGATTACTAAGCCTGCGAACACGAACGCAATCACGTTATCGCGCTGCTCTTTAGAACGATCCAGGTGCAGGAAGTACACCAGGTGAACCAGAACCTGAATCACCGCGAACGCCAGTACGATCATCAAGGTGATCGACTTCGGCAGGGTCGGGTACATCACCAGACCGAACGGGATGAGCGTCAGGATTACCGACAGGATGAAGCCGATGGCGTACGACTTAACGCTGCCGTGGCTCGAATCATGGCTGTCATGGTCATGGGAGTGTGCATTAGCCATTACAGAGTCCCCATCAGGTAAACAACGGTGAAGACGCAGATCCAGACCACGTCCAGGAAGTGCCAGAACAGGCTCAGGCAAGTCAGGCGAGTCTTGTTGGTGTTGGTCAGGCCGTGTTTATTGACCTGATACATCATCACCGCCATCCACAGCAGGCCGGCAGTTACGTGCAGACCGTGGGTGCCGACCAGCGTGAAGAACGCCGACAGGAAACCGGAACGGTGCGGGCCGTAGCCTTCGGAGATCAGCAGGTGGAACTCGTTGATCTCCATGCCGATGAAGCCCAGGCCGAACAGGAAGGTCATACCCAGCCAGGTCAGCACGCCTTTCTTGTTGCCCTTGTAGAAGGCCAACATGGCGAAGCCGTAGGTGATCGAACTGAACAACAGCAAGGCGGTTTCGCCGAGCACGTAAGGCAGTTCGAAGATGTCGTGGCCCGACGGGCCACCCGCTACGTTGTTTACCAGTACCGCGTACACCGCGAAGATCGACGCAAACAGAATGCAGTCGGTCATCAGGTAGAGCCAGAAACCGAAGACGGTTATTGGCCCGGAGTCGTGGTGATGGTCATCGTGCCCATGGTCATCGACATGGGCGTGTCCAGCATTGGTCACTAAGTTCGACATGGTTTAAGCCTGTTCCAACGAGGTTTCTACACGGTTGGCCGGGATTTTCTTCTCGGCGACCAGGCGAGCGTGCTGCTCGGCTTCGATGCGTTCGATCGTTTCGACCGGCACCATGTAGCCTTGATCATCACGTGCAGCGTGGACGATGAAGTAACCGATGGTGCCTACCAGGCCCACGATCGCCAGCCACCAGATGTGCCAGATCATCGCGAAACCGAACACGGTCAACAGCGCACCCATCACCACGCCAGTGGCGGTGTTGTTTGGCATGTGGATCGGTTCGTAGTGCTTAGGCTTCTGGTACGCAGTACCGTCTTCCTTGGCTTCGGTGAACGCATCAATGGTGTTCGCAGTAGGGATCACGGCGAAGTTGTAGAACGGCGGTGGCGACGAGGTCGACCATTCCAGGGTGTGGCCATTCCATGGGTCGCCGGAGTCGCAAGCGTTCTGCTTACGGTCACGGATGCTCACGTACAGTTGGATCAACTGGCAGGCGATACCCACAGCGATCATGATTGCACCGAACATGGCGACGTACAGGTACGGCACCCACTCAGGGTTGGTGGTGGCGTTCAGACGACGGGTCATGCCCATGAAGCCCAGTGCATAGAGCGGCATGAACGCGACGAAGAAGCCCGAGATCCAGAACCAGAATGCAGCCTTGCCCCAACCTTCGTGCAGCTTGAAGCCGAACGCTTTCGGGAAGTAGAAGCTGAAACCAGCGATGTAGCCGAATACAGCACCACCGATGATCACGTTGTGGAAGTGAGCGATCACGAACAGGCTGTTGTGCAGGACGAAGTCAGCACCCGGGATGGCCAGCAGTACGCCGGTCATGCCACCGATGGCGAAGGTCACCATGAAGCCCAGGGTCCACAGAACCTGGCTGGTGATGCGCAGACGGCCGTGGTAAATGGTGAACAGCCAGTTGAATAGCTTCACCCCCGTCGGGATGGAAATCAGCATTGTCGCCAGGCCGAAGAAGGCGTTGACGCTGGCCCCCGAACCCATGGTGAAGAAGTGGTGCAGCCAAACCATGAAGCCCAGCACCGAGATCGCGCCGGAGGCGTAGACCATCGAGTGGTGACCGAACAGGCGCTTGCCGGTAAAGGTCGAGATCACTTCGGAGAAGATACCGAACGCTGGCAGGATCAGGATGTACACCTCAGGGTGACCCCATGCCCAGAACAGGTTCACGTACATCATTGGATTGCCACCAAGTTCATTGGTGAAAATGTGGAAATCCAGGTAACGGTCAAGCGACAGCAGCGCCATGGTCGCGGCCAGGATCGGGAACGAAGCCACGATCAGGACGTTGGCCCAGGTGCAGGTCCAGGTGAAGATCGGCATGTCCATCAGTTTCATGCCAGGGGCGCGCATTTTCAGCACGGTGGCCAGGAAGTTGACCCCCGTCAGCGTCGTCCCGAGTCCTGATAACTGTAGCGCCCAGATGTAGTAGTCCACACCCACGCCAGGGCTGTACTGGATACCCGACAATGGCGGATACGCAACCCAACCGGTCTTGGCGAATTCGCCGACGCCCAGGGATACGTTGATCAGCACCACGCCGGAAACCAGCAGCCAGAAGCTCAGGGAGTTCAGGAACGGGTAGGCAACGTCACGCGCACCAATCTGCAGCGGCAAGGCAAGGTTCATCAGGCCGGTGAAGAAAGGCATCGCCATGAAGATGATCATGATCACACCGTGGGCGGTGAAGATCTGGTCATAGTGTTCAGGCGGCAGGTAGCCAGGCGAACCCTCGGTGGCCATGGCCAGCTGGGTACGCATCATGATGGCGTCGGCAAAACCACGCAGCAGCATGACCATGGCAACGATGACGTACATGACACCGATTTTCTTGTGGTCGACCGACGTCAGCCACTCGGTCCACAGGTAGGTCCACTTCTTGAAATAAGTGATTGCTGCAAACAGTGCCAGACCACCCAGCGCGATCATGGCGATGGTAATCATCACAATCGGCTCGTGGAACGGGACCGCATCCCAACTTAATTTACCAAACATCGTTTACTCCTCTGCCCCAGCAGTTGAATGCGAGCCCGTGTCAGAACCTTCAACCGCGGCCACTTCTTTCTTCTCGTGCTTGACCGGCTTGCCTGGCTTCATACCTTCGTACTTGTCGACGATTTTCTGAAACAGGTTCGGCTCATACGTGGAGTACAGAGCGACTGGGTTGTTCTGGCTTGGTTTGGTCAGGGCGTCGTATTCAGCTTGATCAAGCTGTTTAGGTGCGGCCTTGACTTCGGCTACCCAGGCGTTGAAATCTTCCTGGCTCGTCGAGATCGCTTTGAATTTCATGCCGGTGAAGCCAGCGCCGCTGTAGTTCGCGGAGATGCCTTCCATTTCAGCTTTTTCGTTGGCGATCAGGTGCAGTCGGGTCTGCATACCTGCCATCGCGTAGATCTGACCGCCCAGGGCAGGGATGAAGAACGAGTTCATCACAGCGTCGGAGGTGATCCGGAAGTTAAGCGGGGTGTTCTCAGGGAAGCGAATCTGGTTAACCGTGGCGATACCCAGGTCCGGGTAGATGAACAGCCACTTCCAATCCAGCGCGACCACTTCGATGTTGATCGGCTTGACGTCGGACTCCAGCGGACGGTACGGGTCCAGCTCGTGGGTCGACTTATAGGTGATGTAACCCAGGGCGATGATGATGAGGATCGGGACCAGCCACACCGCGATTTCGATCTTGGTGGAGTGCGACCACTTAGGCGCGTAGGTCGCGCTGGTGTTCGACGCGCGGTATTTCCAGGCGAAGGCAAAGGTCATGATGATCACAGGCACCACGACCAACAGCATCAGCAGGGTGGCAGTGATGATCAGGTTTCGTTGATCCAGACCGATCTGTCCTTTCGGGTCCATCAAGGTCCACTTGCAGCCTCCCAGCATTAACATCATGCCAAGCAGCGGCAAAAAGCCTAGTAATCGGGGGTACCTGTTTTTACTCATCTCACGACCTCTAAAGCAGCTTGCGCAATGCAGTTGGGTTTTGATCGCCAACACTTCACCCTGCCAAGGGTTGGCATTTCTCTTCGATTGAATAAGAGCCTGCCCGGCACGCCATACGGAGCGTTTCACGGACCTGCGGTGAGTTCTTATTCGATTTCGTGGTTAAAGGCCTTGTTACAGACCAATTCCATTTGGTGCGGATAGTTGAAAGGCTGCCGGAACCTTGGGGTCGCACAGAGCCATCCATCTGCCCCTCGACCGCTCCAGTGCTCAAATATTGAACAGCACCGGACATTCAGTGCGGGCGATTGTAGTTAGCTAGCGATGTATAAACCATGTCTTATAAAGAAATAATTTTTATCGATTACAGCAATAATCCTTCACCAATATTGCAATGGTTCGCGATCTTATCGCGTTGGATTCTCAACAAAAACCACAAAAATTGCCGTGTTATAGGACAAACCGCCACAGCCCTTACGCCCTGTAAGGGCATGCAAAACCTAACCAACCCCCCAGAAAACAAGGCATTGGGACATCACTCAAAGGCTTGTACGGCGTGAGGTGCGTGGCGTCGCCCAAACCACGAACTGACAGCACATCTTGGAGGTTTTTTGCAAATTTAAGCGCGGGTTTGGCCGCTCAGAAACGTCCTGCGGCGGCGTCCGTGTGACAACATGTCGCACACTGCGCGCACCCAAAATTGTCCGGCGTCACGCTCCGTTCACAAAACCCTACATGCAAAACGCCCCGGCCTCCCTTGAAGAAAGACCGGGGCGTTTTGCCGAAGGGTTCAGGCCTTGCGCTGGCGATTACGGTAGATGCCCAGGGGCACCAGGATGACCGTCAACACGAACGCCACCAGCGCCCATTGCGCCAGCGACAGGCCGAGCACCGGCGGGTACGGCGTGCTGCAGAAGCCATCGACCTGGAAGCCCAGCGGGAAGACCTTGGCCAGGGGCAGGTCGTCGACGATGGGTTGCAGCACATCGACGCCGCAGCTCACCTGTGGGAAGAACTGGGTGTACACATGGTGACCGGCCGCAGCCACCCCGCCAAGGGCGCTGAGTACCACCAGGCCTTCGAACAGCGTGATGGCGCCCTTGGTACGCATCGCCGCACCGATGAACGCGAAGATCGCAATCAACAGCAAGGCGTAGCGTTGCAGGATGCACAACGGGCAAGGCGCCTCGCCCAACACCACCTGCATGTACAACGCACCACCGATCAGCGCCAGGCAGATGATGCCCAGCAACACCAGAAAGCGCCGCTCCCTGCCTAAACGCAATTCGTCACTCATCCCCGTATCCCTTTGTTTGGTTGTGCCAATGGCCGCAAGTTTACACACAGAGAGTGGTTTAAACAGAGAGGGGTTAACAGGGGATTAATCGGGAGGAACAGAGATCCAAATGTGGGAGGGGGCAAACCCCCTCCCACATTTTTGACCGTGTTATTCCAACGCGGCAGCCGGGCCGAAGAACTCGTAGCGGCTTTGTTTCTCGGGTACGCCCAATGCCTTGAGGTGGCGCTTGATCGCCGCCATGAAACCTTTGGGGCCGAGGAAGTACGCGTCGAGGTCACGCTGCTGCGGCAACCACGCCGCCAATTGCTCCTGGCTCAGCAGGCCGACTTTATCCGCCGCCGGGCTCACGCCGTCGTCCTCGGCATAGCAATAGAAGCGCTTGAGCTGCGGGTGCTTGGCCGCCAGTGCATCCACCCAATCGCGGAACGCATGCACCCCGCCATTACGCGCGCAGTGGATAAAGTGCACCGGACGCTCGGTGGCCAGGGCCGCTTCCAGCATCGGCAAGGTCGGGGTGATCCCTACCCCGCCGCTGATCAGCACCAGCGGCTTATCGCTGGCCGCCAGGGTGAACTCGCCCGACGGCGGAAACAGGTCAATCGTCGCCCCGACCTGCAACTGGTCATGCAGGTAGTTGGAGACCCGCCCACCGGCTTCGCGCTTGACGCTGATGCGGTACTCACCCGCATCACTCAACGCCGACAGTGAATAGTTGCGGCGCACTTCCTCACCGTCGAGTACCAGCCTCATGCCGATGTACTGGCCCGGCGCGGCAGCGAGGATCGCCCCGTTGTCCACCGGCGCGAAATAGAAAGAGGTGATCTCGGCGCTCTCCTCCACACGCTTGACCACGGTAAACGCCCGCGCACCGCGCCAGCCGCCCGGGGCCTGGGCTTTCTCTGCGTAGATGGCCGCCTCGGCCCCAATCAGGATATCCGCCAGTTGGCCGTACGCGGCGCCCCAGGCATTCATCACCTCAGGGGTGGCGATCTCGCTGCCCAGCACCTCGGAAATCGCCCGCAGCAGGCAAGCGCCCACAATCGGGTAATGCTCCGGCAGGATCTGCAGGGCCACGTGCTTGTTGATGATCTTCGCCACCAAGTCGCCCAGTTGGTCGAGCTGGTCGATATGCCGCGCGTACATCAATACGCCATTAGCCAGGGCACGGGGCTGGTCACCGCTGGCCTGGTGGGCCTGGTTGAACAGCGGGCGGACCTCAGGGTACTCGGAGAGCATCATGCGGTAGAAATGGGTGATCAGCGCTTCACCGCCGCTTTCCAGCAGGGGCACGGTGGATTTGACGATGGCACGGTCTTGGGCACTAAGCATGGGAGCCTCCTGGGCTTCTTTACTGATTACCCTTAGCTACTCAGTATTCATGCCAACTAATAAATCCTTTTAATTCAATGGCTTGAATAATATGTAGTCAGTATGACCTCCTACACTCTATAGTCATAAGGACTACAAGGAGTCATTATGACTGCACACACGCTGCTCACCACCCTGCTGCCGCTGGTCGCCGACCTGTCACGGGAACTGCCCGAAGGCGAACGCTATCGGCGCCTGCTGCACGCCATGCACGCCCTGTTGCCGTGTGATGCGGCCGCACTGTTGCGCCTGGACGGCGAATCGCTGGTACCACTGGCGGTGGATGGCCTGAGTGCAGACACCCTGGGCCGCCGCTTCAAGGTCAGCGAACACCCGCGCTTCGCCGTGCTGCTCAGCAGTCCCGGGCCCACACGCTTTGACAGTGACAGCGAATTGCCCGATCCCTACGACGGCCTGGTCGATGGCTTGCACGGTCATCTGCAAGTGCACGACTGCATGGGCTGCCCGCTGTTTATCGACGACCAGCCCTGGGGCCTGTTGACCCTGGACGCGCTGGACACCGAGCGCTTCGAACGGGTGGAGCTGGACGCCCTGCAAGCCTTCGCCAGCCTCGCCGCCGCCACCGTCAACGTCGCCGAACGCATCGAACGCCTGGCATTGCGCGCCGAAGACGAACACCAGCGCGCCGAGATCTACCGCCAGGCCAGCGGCCAGCAGCACAAGGAAATGATCGGCCAGAGCAAAACCCACAAGCGCCTGGTGGAGGAAATCAAGCTGGTGGGTGGCAGCGACCTCACGGTGCTGATCACCGGCGAAACCGGGGTCGGCAAGGAGCTGGTGGCCCAGGCTATTCACGCGGCGTCGTCGCGGGCGGACAAACCGCTGATCAGCCTCAACTGCGCCGCCCTGCCGGAAACCCTGGTGGAAAGCGAGTTGTTCGGCCATGTGCGCGGCGCCTTTACGGGCGCGCTGAATGAGCGGCGCGGCAAGTTCGAGCTGGCGAATGGCGGCACGTTGTTCCTGGACGAAGTGGGCGAGCTGTCCCTGAGCGTGCAGGCCAAGCTGCTGCGGGTGCTGCAAAGCGGCCAGTTGCAGCGCCTGGGTTCAGACAAGGAACACCAGGTGGATGTGCGCCTGATCGCCGCCACCAACCGCGACCTCGCCGATGAGGTGCGCAACGGCCGCTACCGCGCCGACTTCTATCACCGGCTGAGCGTGTACCCGCTGCAAGTGCCGGCCCTGCGCGAGCGCGGGCGTGATGTGTTGCTGCTGGCCGGTTTCTTCCTGGAGCAGAACCGCTCACGCATGGGCTTGGGCAGCCTGCGCCTGACCGGCGATGCCCAGGCGGCGCTGCTGGCCTATAACTGGCCGGGCAATGTGCGGGAGCTGGAGCATTTGATCGGGCGCAGCGCGTTGAAGGCACTGGGTAACTGTCGCGAACGCCCGAAAATTCTGAGCTTGAGCGCCCAGGATCTGGATTTACCTGATGTCAGCGCGCCGATGATCGAAGAACACGCACAGATAACGCCCGTCACCGGCGACCTGCGCCAGGCCACCGAGCACTACCAGCGCCAAGTCATCAACGCCTGCCTGGAACGCCACCAGCACAACTGGGCCAGCGCCGCCCGCGAACTGGGCCTGGACCGCGCCAACCTAGGCCGGATGGCCAAGCGTTTAGGGCTCAAATAAACCAGGCAACTCGGTCAAATGTAAGAAATGCAGGAAATGTGGGAGGGAGCTTGCCCCCTCCCACGCTAGACCTGCTTTGTCTGAAGGATCGGATTCACCGGCTGAGCCACCTTGGGCTTACGAAACACCAACACATTCCCCAGCATCACCAGCACCAACCCCGCCAGCGCCGGTGCGGTCCACTGGTAACCTTCGGCAAACGCCGACACATTCAGCGCGACCACCGGGAACAGCACCGTGCAATACGCCGCACGCTCCGGCCCCATGCGCCCTACCAACGTCAGGTAAGCGGTAAACCCAATCACCGACCCCGGAATCACCAGGTACCACAGTGCACCGATGTAACGTGCGCTCCAGTCCATCTCAAACGGAATCCCGCGCACCAGACAGTAGGTCGCCAGCATCAAGGATCCGTACAACATGCCCCAGGCATTCGTGGTCAGCGGCCTCAGACCGGCCTTCTGCTGCAGACTCGACAACATATTGCCCGCCGAGAAACACATCGTTCCCAGCAACGCCAACCCCAAACCCAGCAAGGTCTGCGGGCTGGCGGTATGCCCCACCAGCTCCGGCCAGAACAGCAAGCCTAAGCCGGCCAAGCCCAGGCCACCGCCCATCAACACATTGCGCGCCACCCGCTGGCCGAAAAACACTCGGGCGTTCAGCGCGTTCCACAGCGTGGCCGTGGAAAACACCACCGCCACCAGGCCGCTGGGGATCCACTGGCTGGCGGTGAGAAAGCACATGAAGTTGACGCAAAACAGACACAGCCCCTGGGCCAGGCAGATGAGGTGCCCGCGCCGGTTCATCACCTGCAACTTGCGACTGACCAGTAACAACGCAAACAACACCAGCGCCGCCAAGCCGAAGCGGTAGACGATGGACACCGGAATCGCCACCACGCCCAGTTGCCATTTGAGGGCGATCCAGGTGGTGCCCCAGATCAGCACAGTGAGTAAGTACAGGGAAAGGTTCATAGCGGGCTCCATCGATTGAGCCACAGTGTCGCCTTCAACCCGTGCAGGGCTCTTGCACATTCTTGCGCTTTTGTCGGGCGATGGGATCACAGCGCCAACCGCGCGGAGTAGGATGCAAGGCGTCGGAGAACACACCCATGTCAGACCTGGAATCCCTGCAAGTCTTCCAAGCCCTTAACCGCTCGCCCAACGCACGCCTGGAAGCCTGCGCCGAGCTCGGTGACGGTTTGTCTGCGGCTTTGTGGAGCAATCACCACGATTCCCAGGACTACCAGGCGCCCAGCCATCACACCTTGTCCTGCTATGTCGGCGGCGGCACCGGCACGTTTCGGCGGGACCAGCCGGGCACCAAGGGCGGCCCCGACAAGCTGTGCATCCTGCCTGCCGAGCACCAATCGGCCTGGGTGATCAACGGTGAGATTCGCCTGGCCCATGTGTATTTCAGCCCAGAGCAATTTGCCCTGGGCTGCGTCACCCTGCTTGACCGCGAACCGCGCACCCTGGAACTGCGGGAAAGTACCTTCCTGGAAGACGAGCGCCTGGCCCGACGCTTCCACCAGTTGATCGCCCTCAACTGGCACGAGCCCGCCGAACGCCTGCTCACCAGCAGCCTCGCCCATGAAATGCTCAGTCACACCCTGCTCAGCCAGGTGGGCGCCCGCGAAGGCTTGCGTTTAAAAGGCGGGCTGGCCGCCTACCAACGACGGTTACTGGTGGACTACATCGACCAGCACTTGGAAGACCCCATCAGCCTTGGGCAACTGGCTGGGTTGTGCGCGCTGTCCGAATACCATTTCGCACGGATGTTTCGCCAGAGCTTCGGCCTGCCGCCCCATCAGTACCTGCTGGCGCGCCGGCTGACCCGCGCGCAAAACCTGCTGCGTGGCGGCGTCCTGCCGTTGGGTGAGATTGCCTTGCTGTGCGGTTTTTCCAGCGCCAGCCACTTCACCCATCGCTTCCGCCAGGCCATGGGCGCCACGCCCGGCGAATACCGTCAGGCCTTTATCTAAACCATCAAACCCAAGGTCTTGGCCTTGGCCACCGCCTGGGTGCGCCGCTCTACGCCGAGCTTGCTGTGAATGCGCCGCGCGTGGGTCTTGACGGTGTGCAGGGAGATAAACAGGCGATCGGCGATCTCCAGGTTGGAGCTGCCGAGGGCGATCAGTTGCAGCACTTCCAGTTCGCGCTGGCTCAAGGGGTTTTCCACCGTGCCGGGGGTTGATGCCTGAGGCTCCAGGCCCAGCTCACTCAGGAGTCCCGGCGCGCGCAGGCGCAGTTCGCGAATCGCCTGTTGCACCTGGCAACGCCCGGCCAGTTCCAGACCGGCTTGCAGCGAGCGGCGCGCCAACGCTGGATCACCCAACTGCCAGGCGACTTCGCCCAGTACCAGATGCAGTTCGGTTTCCAGGCAGAGCATGCCGCGCTGGTGGGTGGTTTCCAGCAGCGCAGTGAGCCGCGCCACGGGTTGCTCGGCGCAGCCCAGTTTCACCTCCGCCAACACCAACAGGTATTCAAGACGCGGGATCAGTTCCAGGGTCGCCGGCGGCGCCTGCTTGCCCTGGGGCCCACGAAAATGGCGCAGCACGCGACGCACTGCCTCCACGGTCAATTCGGCGCGCCCCTGCTGCAACCAGAAATGCCCGCTGACCAATAGCAGCACCGCACGGTACACCGTGTCCGGGACCTGGCGTTGCTGCATCAGCCGCTCGGCTTCGCGCAGTTGGAAAAACGCCTGGGCGTAATCGCCACGGTTGGCGGCCAGCAGGGCCAGGCCGAGAAAGCCGTAGAGCACGCGCTTGTCCTGGCTGTGCAGGCACATCTTCAGCCCGGTTTCGAAACATTCAGCCGCCACGTTGTCTTGACCCTGGCGCAACGCCAGATGCCCGCGCCGCAAGGCGATGCGCCCCACCAGCGGTCCGGCCTTGAGCCGCTGTCCAAGCAATATGGCCTGCACATTTTCCAGCAGACTCTGGGCCCGATACGGCGCGCCGCGCTGTTCCAGTAATTGCGCGTGATCCAGTTCAAGCAAGGCCTCCAGCAGCAACGAACCCTGGGCGCGCGCCAGACACAGCGCTTCGCGGTTCAGGCCTTGGGCCACGTCCAGTTCGCCGCGCAACAAGGCTTGCTGGGTCAGCCCAGACAGGCACATCAGCCGCGAGGTCCAGGCGCTGTCGGGCAACGCGTGCAGGGCCTCAAGAAAATGCAGGCGTGCGCCTTCGGCATCGCCGCCCAGGTGCAGCAACCAGCCCCATTGCGCCTGCCAGCGCGCCAATAAATACCGCTGTTGCGCCGCCGTCGGTTGCGGGGCAAACCGCGCAAGCTGATCGATGCACGCGGCCGCCTGTTCGAAGCGCCCGGCAAACAGCAACGCCGCCGTCACCAGCCCCACCAGTTGCGCCGAGCCGAGCATCAACTCATCGCCGTGCTGCTCATGCAGGCGCAATAGCAAAACGGCGTTCTGCTGTCGGAACAGATCCTCGAAGCTGAAGTGCTGCAACAGGCTCACCGCCATTTCATATTCTTCGGCCAGCAGTGCCTGTTCGAAGGCAGCCTGCCAGTCCTGTTCGGCGCAGAACCATTGGCAGGTGCGTCGATGCCAGGAGCGTTTGGCCGGCCAGGGTTCGTCCTGCATCAGGTGCGCCAGGGGCGGAAAAACCTGCAGCCAGTCGGTGTCTTCCCACGGTTGGATAAAAGCGCCGAGCACCTGCAAATCCCTCAGGTACTGAGCCCCCTCCCCCGCGCCGAACAAGTGCTCGCACAGGCCGGCGTTGAAGCGCGGCAGATGAGCCAGTACGCGCCAGGCCTCCGCCAGTTCCGGCGACAGTGTGCTGAACAGCTCGTGTTGCAAGTAGTCGAGCAAGGTCTTGTCGGGGTGCCCATCGCCCAGCAAGGCGATGCGCACGCCGGCACACCAGCCGGCGCTGAACTGCAGCACGCTGTCGACCGAATGCCCCGGCCCATGGCTGAGCAGTTGCTGGATTTCCGCAGGGTTGAAGGCCAGTTCGGCGCCACATTCAAGCAACTCATCGTCGAGCAGCAGCCGCGGCCAGTTGCAGGCCGGACGACGTCGCGCCCCCAGCCACCAGGTCAGGGCCGGGCTGCTGGCCGTGAGCAGGCGGTCGAGCAAGGCATCGGTGTCGGGTGCCGGCGAGCGGCAAAAATCATCGAGGAACAGCCACGCCGAGGCCTGCCAGCGGCTGAGGTCGAGCAACAAGGTGGTTTCGTCGGTAAACGTCAGGCCCAGGTTTTGCGCCAGCCGCAGGCACAGGTCGAGGGGGCTGAGGGCCGCGCCATTGAGCGGCAACCAGTACACCTGGCAACCGGCAGGCGCCTGCAACGCACACTCGGCGAGCAACGCGCTCTTGCCGCTGCCACCGGGCGCGCAGAGTAATTTGACCCTGGCCTGGGCCGCCAGCAATGGCTCGGCCAGGCGTGGGCGCAGCAGATGGTGAGCGGACAGCCGGGGCATGAATCCAGGACGGTCCAGGCAGCGTGTCATGGCAGTCATTGCTGCATCCTGCTTTTTTATTGTTATGCAACCTGATGCGTACACTAGTCCTATGGCGGGGGGTTGTTGAAGAAGTATTCAGCGGGGTGATTGAAGGCCATGCACAGAAGTGGGAGGGGGCAAGCCCCCTCCCACATTTTGACCCCGCTTCGATCCGGGATCAGCGTACGCCTTCAGCCCTCAAGGCTGCTGGGGTGTAGTCCGCTGCCTTGGCCGCGAAGCCGAACACGAAGCTGCTCTTCTCCTCGTTCTTCATGCCCAGTGCGATGTAGCGTCCGGCGATGATGTCGTACAGGGTCTCGACGGTGTAGGCCGGCACCTGGTGATCGTAGTAGAACTGCGCATGGCCTTCGGCGACGCGCCACAGTTGGCCACGGCCGTCGTAGTGATCCACCAGCGCGACTTGCCAGCTGTCTTCGTCGATGTACATGTGGCGCTTGGCGTAGATGTGCCGCTCGCTTGGCTTGACCGTGCCGACCACTTCCCACACGCGGTGCAGTTCGTAACGGGTCAGGTCCTGGTTGATGTGACCGGCCTTGATGATGTCGTCGTATTTGAGCGACGGCGAATCGAGCTTGTAGCTGTTGTAGGGGATGTACATCTCTTTCTTACCCACCAGCTTCCAGTCGTAGCGGTCGGGGGCGCCGGAGAACATGTCGAAGTTGTCGGTGGTGCGCAGGCCGTCGGACGCGGTGCCCGGGCCGTCATAAGACACTTGCGGCGCGCGGCGTACGCGGCGCTGGCCGGCGTTGTAGATCCAGGCCAGGCGCGGCTCCTTCACTTGGTCGAGGGTCTCGTGCACCAGCAGCACGTTGCCCGCCAGGCGCGCCGGGGCGGTGACCGATTGCTTGAAATAGCTCAACACGTTGGCCGCCTTGGCCTGGTCGATATCGGGAATCGCCTGGGGCACTGCCACTTCTTCCTCGAAGCGGATCGGCGTGTAGCTGCCATTGGTCTGCGGGGTGGCCTGGGTGATGATGCGGCGCAGGTTGCCGCCATGGTAACGGGTGATGTGGTTCCACAGCACTTCCACGCCATTCTTGGGAATCGGGAACGCGTAGTAACGGTTACCGGTGAAGTTTTCCAGGCCGTTACCGTCGTTGATCGCTTTGACGTTCAGCGCGCTGCGCTTGATCGACTCGTAGATATCCGGTGGCAGGTTGACCGTACGGTGGCTCGGGTAGACCGGGATCTTGTAGGTCTCGGGGTAGCGCTTGAACATCGCCACCTGGCCGTCGGAGAGTTTGTCTTTGTACTTGTCGACGGTGGCCGCGGTGATCACGAACAGCGGTTTTTCACTGGCGAACGGGTCGGCAAGGAAGCCCTTGCTGTCCACCGCGCCGGCGTTTTTCGGGATGCCACCGGTCCAGGCCGGGATCGAGCCATCGGCGTTGCCGGCCTTTTCGGCGCCGACCGGAGTCAGGGTCGTGCCCAGCTTGGCCGCCTCTTCCGGCGACACCGCCGCCATCACGTGGGAGGCCAACAGGCTGAGGGCCAACACTGCAATTGTCTTACGCATAGGTTCTTGTCCTTCTTTAAGCCAAATCAGAAGTTCACGCCGAAGCTGAGGGCGAGGAAGTCGCGGTCGGTCAGGGTGTTGTAGTCGCCGCCAAAGAAGTCGGTGTAGCTGAGGCTGGCGGTGTAGGTGCTGCGGTAGTCCGCATCCACGCCGACGCTGAGGGCCTTGGCGCCTTTGTTGAAGATCCCGTTGGGGCCGTAGCCGGCGACGTCATGGGACCAGGACAGGTTGGGCTTGAGGTTCACCCCGAAAATTGCGTTGTTGTAGTCAAGGATCGCCCGCGCGCGGTAGCCCCAGGAGGTGGAGGTAACGAAGCCGTCGGTGTCACCCTGGAAACCGTAGGCGCCATACACAGAGTCACGGCCATAACGCAGCTTGGATTTGTCTTCCAGGCCAGCCACGTGCACCACGGCTGCTTCGCCCACCAGCGTCAGGCGTTCGGCGCCGAGGACTTGGTCGAAGAACTGGGTCATGGTGCTTTGGATCTGGGTGATTTCCTTGCGGCGATAACCTTTGTTGTCGCTGCCGAAATTGCTGCGGATGGGCGAGGCCAATTGGCCGGCGATTGGGTTGAGCAAGGCCAATGTCAGGTCGGTGGTATTCAACTGCACCGGGGCATTGGGCCGGTAGCTGATTTCCCCGGTCCACGCCGTGCCGGTGGGCAAGGTAGTGGAGAAACTCGCGCCGAACAGGCGGATGTCTTCCGGGTAGTCGAGGTAGTACTGGCCACGGCCGAGCATGGTGCTCTGGGCGAGGGCCGAACCAAAGCCCGCCGGGGCCGCCGCCGCAATACCACCGATAGTCGCCAGATTGGTGTTGGCGGTAATAGTGCCTACGGTCGGCGTGCGGCTGTGGTAGTTCATGAAGTACAGGCCGTACTCCGTGTCATCACCCAGCCAGCGCAAGGCAGCGCCAAATTGGCCGGAATCCCGCGCATCACGATCACCGGCGCGTTGCACCACCACGCCTTCGCGGGTCACTACAAAGCCTTGGCCGCGTGCCGCTGCGATCGGTTGCAACGGCGCGATTGCCGGGTTACCCACTGTGTAGTTACCGGTGCAACCATCCGCCGCCACGTCACCGCCAAAGAACGTGCCGCAGTTGTCCAACACCGTCTGGTCCCACTCCAACTGGTAGAAGCCTTCCACGGTCAGTTGGTTGGTCAGGCTCTGGGAGGCAAACAGCATATTCACCGGGATCAGCCCTTCCTTGATCTCGGCGCCAGGACGCCGGAACGCCGACACGTCGATGGGGTTGATGCTGTTGATGGAGTTGCCGATGAAGGTACTTTCGCCCCAACTGACCACCTGCTTACCGGCGCGCACGGTGCCCGGCAGGTCGCCCAGGGAGTAGTTGTGATAGACGAACGCATCGAGGATCTGCGCGCCGCTGGATTTGGCGCCTTCCTTGCGGTTGTGGTCGCTGATCTGCTTGAACTCGCGGTCTTCATCCTTGAGTTCGAAGTCGTACCAATACTTGCCGCGCACGAACACACCGGTATCGCCGTACTTGAGTTCAAGGTCGTGCAGGCCCTTGAAGATTTTCGAGAAGGTCTCGCCCTTCTTGAAATTCAGCCGCCCGTCATCCCCCGTGGAAGCCTGCCCCGTGCCGCCATTGACGGTGCCCACGAGTTTTTTATCGGCATCACGCATACCCCAGCTGGAGCCGACCGACAGCGAAGAGTCGAATTGCCCTTCGATCTCGCCAATGTTGAAGGAAACAGCCTGTGCCTGGGCACAGCAACCCAACGCAACCGCAGCAGCCAGCGCCTGTGGCGTGAAGATGGCGCGCATTATTGTTTTTGTCATGCGTCTTCCCCGGTGAGTGACAGAAGGCCCCACCCTACTGCCGCGCAGGAGGAGCGATAAGCGCACCAAGGAGGGATTCGTGTTGTCGCTCGAAAGGATTACAGGCCGCTCTGGCCTGGGTCTGGGCGGGAGCATGGACCGGGTGGATGGTGGGTTATCAGGGGCATGGATGGTGCACGTCGAGACTGTTGCAGTTTTGACAACAGTCCTTGTCCTGAAGCGCTCTTACTCATCCAGTTACAAACGACTATTCTTGCCGGGCTTTCAGGGCAAACCGCCCGCTTCCCCAAACGGAAGAAAAGCCAGATTCAAATGGATTGATGTCTTTTTTCAGTCTGTTACCGGTGTTCACTGACGTTGATTTGTCGCTCCTTGATCCAACGTCTTACTTCAGCCGCTGCGTTTGCAGCGGCTTTTTTTTGCCTGAAAAAAAACGGGGCGCCATCAGCGCCCCGTAGGATTCAATCTTTTTCAAGCAACGATCACAGGCTGTATTTCTGCAGATTGGCCATCATCTCCTTCAACGCTTCGATGTTGTCCTTGGGATGGGCCGCGCCTTCGAAGTCGCAGATCTGCGCCCAATGTGCCGCCACATCGTCGGGCGAGAATCCGGCTTCAGGATCAAAGCCCACGCCCAGGCTGCGTTCCCAGCGGGTCTTGCCGATCCAGCCGCCACCCACTTCAAACAGGCCCGACGTTTCCTGGCACGCTTCGCTGCCCAGGTACACCACCAGCGGGCTGACCAATTCCGGCTTGAGGCGCTCGAACACTTGTGGCGGGATCAGGCCCTCGGTCATGCGCGTGGCGCCGGTAGGGGCGATGGCATTGACCAGGATGTTGTTCTTGCGTCCTTCCAGGGCCAGGGTGCGGGTGAGGCCGTACAGCCCGAGCTTGGCCATGCCGTAGTTGGACTGGCCGAAGTTGCCGTAGATGCCCGAGGTGGACGCGGTGAAGATCACACGGCCGTAACCCTGCTCACGCAAGTGCGGCCAGGCGGCGCGGGTGACTTTGTAGGCGCCTTCGACATGCACCCGGTAAACCAGGTCCCAGTCGGTGTCGTCCATTTTGTGGAAGGTTTTGTCGCGCAGGATCCCGGCGTTGTTGACCACCACGTCGATGCGCCCGAACACGTCGAGGGCGTTCTGGACGATCTTGTCACCGTCGGTGACAGAGTCATGGTTGGCTTCGGCGATACCGCCCGCCTCACGAATCTGCGCCACGACCCGATCGGCAGCGGACGCATTGGCGCCCTCGCCCTGGGTTGAACCACCGAGATCGTTGACCAGCACCTTGGCCCCGTGCCTGGCGAACAGCAGCGCATGGGCCCGGCCCAATCCGCCGCCAGCACCGGTGACGATCACGACCTTATCCTGGAACTGCACTGACTCACTCATACCGAACTCCGCTGGCGACAATGGGAATGGGTCGAGTGTCCGGCAAGGCGCCTGTGGTCACAATAAATACGGCTGAGGCTGAATGGTGCTCGATAAGGCTGGGGGATGATGACTCGTCTCTTTGTAGGAGCGAGCTTGCTCGCGAACAATCCCAGAGCGCCGCGTGATGTCAGGATTCCCACGTTATCGTTGACGATTTTCGCGAGCAAGCTCGCTCCTGCAGAAAAGGATTTGGGATCAGGAATAGGCCACTTGCGAGGCCGGCTGCCCGACCCGCTCCCGAAACGCCTGGTAGTGCTTGAGCACCTGTACCGGCGCCTCGATCTGTGGGTAGTGGCCGATATTTGCCAGCAACACCGTGTCGGCGTCGGGTACCAGTTGCTGGTAGCGCTCGACCATGTGCGCGCCGGAGATCGGGTCAACTTCGCCGTCGATCACCCGCAACGGCACTTCGCCGCGCTGCATTGCATCGACCCAGCGATCACGCAAGCGTCGGCGCTGGGGCACGTAGGCGATCAGTTTGTGCAGGATGCGTGTGCCGTCGTTGCAGTTGATCAGGCTCCAGAAATCATCCAGGGCACTTTCACTGGGACGGGTGTTGGGGCCGAAGATCTGGCTGAAGCTGTCGGCAAGGGCATTGCGCCCGAAAGCGCGGCCGATCATCCAGCCCAGCGGGCTGAGCAGGAGTTTTTGCACCAGCGCCGGGCGATGGGTTTCGGGAAATAATCCGCCGTTGAGGAACACGCAACTGGCCATCCGGAAGCGGCCTTCGTAGTGCCGGGCCAACAGTTCCTGGGCGACGCTGTCACCGTAGTCATGGGCCAGCACATGCACCGGCTGCTCCACGCGCAGATGCTCCAGCAGCGCCTGTTGCAGATCCGCCTGTTCAAGCAGGCAATAACCATGGTCCAGCGGCTTGGCCGAATCGCCGAAGCCGAGCATGTCGCAAGCAATGACCTGGTTGTGCTGGGCCAGCGGTTGCCACAGGTAATGCCAATCCCAACTGGCGGTGGGGAAACCATGGATCAACAACAAGGGTTCGCCCTGCCCCGCCACCCAGTAACGGATGGTGCGGCCACGAAATTCGAAACTCTGGCCGCGCTTGCGCCAGGCTCTTAGTGGGATCTCGGCGAGTGGCATCAGCGTCTATACCCAGTGTCTTGACGGTCCAATTTGCGCAGCAGCGCCGGCCAGGCCAGCGCGCCGCCCATACCCTGGGCACTCTTTGTGACAGCCGCCACCATCGCCCGTGCCCCGGCGAGAATCTGCGGTTCGATGGTGATCAATTCAGCCCCGCCGTTTTGCGCCAGCACCTGGATATCGCAGGCGCGCTGGAAGGTGAACATCATCAGGAAGGTGTCGGCGATGGTGCTGCCACAGGTCAGCAGACCGTGGTTGTGCAGCATCAGGAAATTGTTGTCGCCCAGGTCGGCCTGCAAGCGCGCCTTCTCTTCGTGGTTCAGCGCCACCCCTTCATAAGCGTGATAGGCGAGGCTCGACAGCACGAAGATCGATTGCTGGCTGATCGGCAGCACCCCCTGCTTCTGCGCAGCTACCGCCACACCGGAGGCGGTGTGGGTATGCAGCACGCAGGTGACATCGTGGCGAACTTCATGGATGGCACTGTGGATGGTGTAGCCCGCCGGGTTGATCTCGTAGGGGCTGTCCATCAACTTGTTGCCGGCCTGATCGACCTTGACCAGGCTTGACGCGGTGATCTCGTCGAACATCTGCCCATACGGGTTGATCAGGAAGTCATCCGTGCCGGGGACCTTGGCCGAGATGTGGGTGAAGATCAGGTCGTCCCAACCATGCAGCGCCACAAGGCGATAGCAGGCCGCCAGGTCGACACGGGTCTGCCACTCGGCAGCACTGACCTGATCTTTGACGTTCTGTGGCGGTTCAACGGGGGCTAGGCTCACGGCAATGACCTCCTTGGCGCACTTGTTATTATTTTTCTCAGTGATTGGCCAGTCTAGTCAGACACCCTGACGGAAGTAGTTGCCTTCGCAGCCAGCTTGATGACCGAGCGAGTCAGGTTTGAGAATAGTACAAGTCGCGTCAGAGAAGCGCCGCCAATAAAGGCGGCATGCGCTCAGGCGCGCAGCGCCGTGATCAAGTCAGCCAGCCACGGCTCGGCGTCAGATTCCGGGGTGACGCTTTCGCTGGCGTCCAGGCGCAGCATCGGCAGCACTTCGCGCACGCCCAGCTCGCCGAACAGCTCGCGCATTTGTTCGCCGCCGCCACAGAAGGTGTCACCGTAGCTGGCGTCGCCCAGGCCGATCACTGCGCCAGGCAGGCCGCGCCAGGCTGCGGGCAACTGGTCGCGGATGGTTGAATACAACGGCTGCAGGTTGTCGGGCAATTCACCCATGCCGGTGGTCGAGGTCACGGCCAGGAAGGCCTCGGGGGCAAAGGCCTGAACATCCGCCAGGGTGGCGCGTGGGTTGTGCCAGGCGTCGAAACCGGCCGCATTGAGGATGCCAACGGCGTGGCGGGCGACTTCTTCAGCCGTGCCGTAGACCGAGCCGGAAAGGATGGCGACTTTCATCAATCTGATCCTGTAGTTGAGCGAAAGCCTGGGATATTAGCAGCTGGCGCAAATATTTCGCTGCGCAGGGTGCAACATTCAGCACCTGTCATAAACTGCCAACGCCCACCACACGCTATGGACCGCTCAATGATTAACGCCCAACTGATGCAAATGGTGATCAACGCTTCCAACGAAGGCATCGTGGTTGCCGAACAGGAAGGCGAGGACAAGCCACTGATCTACGTGAACCCCGCATTCGAACGGATGACCGGCTACACCCTGGATGAAATCCTCTACCAGGATTGTCGCTTCCTGCAATCGGGTGACCGCGACCAGCCGGCCCTGATGACCATCCGAGCAACCCTGGAGAATGGCGGTTCGTGCCGTGAAATCCTGCGCAATTATCGCAAGGACGGTAGCCATTTCTGGAACGAGCTGTCGCTTTCAACGGTGTACAACCAGGCCGATAAGCAAACCTATTTCATCGGTGTGCAAAAGGACGTCACCGTCCAGATGAAGGCCCAGCAGCGTGTCGCCCAGCTGGAAAACGAGCTGGCCCAGGTCAAGGCCGAGCTGGCGGCGCTCAAAATGAAAAGCGGATCTAACAAAATTTAGATAATGCAGCCATTAGAGGGGATAATGGCGTTTTAACACCCCGATCGAGAAAGAGCGATGCAACGCGACGCGCTTCTGACCCAGGACGAGCTGGATTTCATTCAGAACATGCAGCACAACCCGCAACTCAACCTGCGGGATGCTTCGTCGAACCTGACCGTCAATGGCGGTGCTCAGCTTCGCGACCTGCTCACCCGCCTGGCCGCCCACGACCATGTCACCATCCAGGCACAGGTCGACAACCAGCAACTGACCTTCCCCCTGCAGTTGGTGGAAGATGAGTTCAATGCGGTGCATCTGCGTCTGGGGGTGCCGAGCATTTTCGAAGATGGACCGATGGTACGCCCGTGGCGCCTGGCGCTTGAAGCACCGGTGGCCCTGGAGAATGTCAGGGGCACTGCGGGTGCCCTCTGGGTGCATGAAGTGTCGTTCAAGGGCGTGCTGGTGGAGATTCGAGGCCGGATCAAGCCGCCAAAAACCTTTTCCCTGTGGTTCAGCCCTTCCGGTTATGAGCGCATTGCGCTGCGCGGCGCATTCGAGCGGGAAACGGCGCGGGGTTTGTTTGCCTATCGCATCAGCCAGAGTGATGCAGATGAAACCGAGCGCCTGCGCCAATTCATCCTGCACCAGCACCGTCTGCTACACCCGCAGATGCACGCCTGACATCAGGTATCCAGGTTGCCGCTGAGAAACTGCTGCAAGCGGCGTTGCATCTGGCGCCCTTCGCTGCCCAGGCAACCGATGGAGGAACCTGCCAACGCACTCTGCGCCAGGTCCGACGCAGCACCGGCGAGAAACATTGGGCAATCCAGCGTCATCGCCAAGCGATTGAGGCGCGCAGCCAGACCCAGGTTATGAGCGTGATTGGAGAAGATGACCAGCGCCCGGGGGCGAGTCTTTTCACACACCAGCGTCAACTCATCGAGCGGTTGGCCCATGCCCAGCACCTGCACCGCCAGGTCATCCCGACTGATCAACAGCGCTGCCACCAGTAACTCCAATTTGCGGCACTCGCCGGGCATGGCTGCCAGCAATACCCGAGGCGCCGCTGACAGCGTCGCTGCCTGCAGGCGTTGAAAGGCATGGGTACGCAGGAAGGTGTCGAAAAACAGCCACTCGCTGGCTTGACCGAAACGCCCCTGATGGCGCAGCAGCTCATTCCAGAGCGGCATCAGGATGTCTTGGAATGCCACATTGAGGGGGTAGGTCGCGAAAATCTGCCCGTACAGGCTTTCCAGTTGGCGGTCGTCAAAGGCGTTGACGGCCTGCAACAGCCGCGCCCGCCATTGCGGGACCTCGCCTTCCACCCCCATGTCCCGCTCAGCGCGAATCGCTTCGGCCTGCTGAGCATCGTGCGCGAGGATCTTGCCCACTTTGCTCACAGCTACGCCGCGCTCGATCCAGTCGAGAATACGATTGACGGTCTCGATATCGGCCTGGGAATAGAGGCGATGCCCACTTTCGGTGCGGGTTGGCTGGATCAATCCGTAACGCCGCTCCCAGGCACGCAGTGTGACCGGATTGACGCCTGTCAATCTCGATACTTCACGAATTGGCAACAGCTCAGCACAATCCGTTGAATCCAGATGTGAAACGATATCAACGGGAGCAGTAATCACGGGCATTCGAGACCAAAAAAACAGCGGCAGTTGGGCGTTCATTTAACGTCTTTAGACCTGTCCTTTTCAAGGCCCGTGCGTTTCAGACCAATGTCGCTGGTGTATTTCAGCAAAACAGGAATAATCCTTGCCTGTTTTTTACACGTCGCTGCAGCACCCCGCAGCTTCGTCTGTGTGCCACCTACCCGGTTCAGCGCACCCGTACATTTGGAGATACACAATGTCTACCTCTCCCGTCACCTTGATGGTTGCACGTCGCGTCGCCAAAGGGCGCTACGAAGAACTGATGGCCTGGCTGCGCGAAGGCGAGCAATTGGCCACCGACTTCCCCGGTTACCTGGGCTCCGGGGTGCTGGCACCACCGCCCAATGATGATGAATTCCAGATCATTTTCCGCTTCGCCGATGAACAAACCCTGCATGCCTGGGAGTTTTCCGCCTCACGCAGCGCGTGGTTGAGCCGTGGCAGCGATCTGTTTGCCGATCCGTCCGAGCACCGTGTACGGGGCATCGATGGCTGGTTTGGTGCAGCGGGCGCCCGTCCGCCGCGCTGGAAGCAGGCAGTGGCGATCTGGTTGGCATTTTTCCCGGTGTCGCTGCTGTTCAACTTCGTCCTCGGGCCGCTGCTCAGTGAACTCAACCTGGGGCCACGGGTGCTGGTCAGCACAATGGCACTCACGCCCTTGATGGTGTACTGGTTCATTCCGCTGTCGACCCACCTGCTGGCGAACTGGCTGCATCCAACGCCAGCCCCGCGCAAGGCCACCGAAGCGGCGGCGTGAGTACAGGGGCGGCCCGTCGCTGGTATGATTTGCGCCTGCCAGCGACGCGAGCCTCCCATGACTGCAACGAACGCCCCGATCCTGATCACCGGCGCCGGCCAGCGTGTCGGCCTGCATTGCGCCGAGCGCCTGCTGGACGAAGGCCAGTCGGTGATTTTCAGCTACCGCAACGAACGTCCCGGCGTGCAGGCCCTGCGCGAGCGTGGCGCGGTCGGCGTGTTTGCCGACTTCTCCACCGAAGCCGGGATTCTCGCGTTCATCGCTGAACTGAACACCCACACCCAAAGCCTGCGGGCGATCATCCACAACGCCTCGGCCTGGATCGCAGAAACCCCGGGCGACGAAAGCCGCGCTTTCAGCGACATGTTCAGCGTGCACATGCTTGCGCCGTACCTGATCAACCTGCATTGTTCGACCTTGCTGCAGCGCTCAACACCGGCCGACATCGTGCATATCAGCGATGACGTGGTGCGCAAGGGCAGCCGCCAGCACATCGCCTACTGCGCCACCAAGGCCGGGCTGGACAGCCTGACGCTGTCGTTTGCCGCGCAGTTCGCGCCGTTGATCAAGGTCAATGGCATTGCCCCGGCGATGGTGATGTTCAACGAAGGCGACGACGCGGTCTACCGCGCCAAAGTCCTGGCCAAGTCGGCCCTGGGCATCGAGCCAGGGCCCGAGGTGATCTACCAGAGCGTGCGTTACCTGCTGGACAACCCGTATGTCACCGGTACCACCCTGACCGTCAACGGCGGGCGGCATATCAAGTAAGCCGTTTGTGAGGAATGTTGCATGACCTTATCCCTGCCCCACCATTACCGCGAGATCCTCAAGGGCCTGGGCGAAGACCCGGAACGCGAAGGCTTGCTCGATACCCCCAAGCGCGCCGCCAAGGCCATGCAGTACCTGTGTCATGGCTATGAGCAGAACCTCGAAGAAATCGTCAACGGCGCACTGTTCGCCTCCGACAATGACGAGATGGTGATCCTCAAGGACATCGAGTTGTATTCGCTGTGCGAACATCACCTGCTGCCCTTTATCGGCAGGGCCCACGTGGCCTATATTCCGACCGGCAAGGTGCTGGGCCTGTCGAAGCTGGCGCGCATTGTCGACATGTTCGCCCGGCGCCTGCAGATCCAGGAAAACCTCACCCGGCAAATCGCCGACGCCATTCAGGAAGTGACCCAGGCCGCCGGTGTGGCTGTGGTGATCGAAGCCAAGCACATGTGCATGATGATGCGCGGCGTGGAAAAACAGAATTCAACCATGAACACCTCGGTGATGCTCGGCGCGTTCCGCGAGTCGAACACCACGCGCATGGAGTTCCTGCAACTGATTGGACGGAGCAAGTAGCAATGCCACAACTTCAACCAGGCATGGCGCGTATCCGGGTCAAGGACCTGTGCCTGCGCACCTTTATCGGCATCAACGAGGACGAAATCCTCAACAAGCAGGATGTGCTGATCAACCTGACCATCCTGTATGCCGCCCAGGAAGCCGTGCGCGACAACGACATCGACCACGCGCTGAACTACCGCACCATCACCAAGGCCATCATCGCCCACGTGGAAGGCAACCGCTTTGCCCTGCTGGAGCGCCTGACCCAGGAACTGCTGGACCTGGTGATGAGCAACGAATCGGTGCTGTATGCCGAAGTCGAAGTGGATAAGCCCCATGCGCTGCGCTTTGCCGAGTCGGTGTCGATTACCCTGGCGGCCAGCCGCTAACCCCTGAATTGTCAGTGAGCCCTATGAACGATCAACAACGCCTCGAACTTGAAGCCGCCGCCTTCCGCCGGCTGGTGGCGCACCTGGACAGCCGCAAGGATGTGCAGAATATTGACCTGATGAACCTCGCCGGCTTCTGCCGCAACTGCCTGTCCAAGTGGTACAAGGCCGAGGCCGACGAGCGCCAGATCGAGCTGAGCCTCGATGACGCCCGTGAAGTGGTGTACGGCATGCCGTACGCCGAGTGGAAAGCCCAATACCAGCAAGAAGCCAGCGCCGAGCAACAGGCGGCGTTTGCCAAAGGAAAAACCCATGACTGATTTGAACACCCTGCGCGCCAGCCTCAACAGTGGCGAACACGTTTTTGCGGACACCCTGGCGTTTGTCGCTGCCGGTTACGATTACCAGCCGCAGGCCTTCACCAATGGCGAGGTGGAAAACGCTGCCGGTCAGAACGAAGGCTCGTGCAAGACCCTGGGTTTGGCGCTGCTGGAAGGCTTGAGCAACCAGGAAGCGCTGCTGGCGTTTGGTGAGCATTACCGCTCGGTGGTGGCGACGCCTGAGGGCAGCGACCATGGCAATATCCGGGCGTTGATTGCCCATGGGTTGGCCGGTGTGAAATTCGCCGCCCAGCCACTGACCCGCAAATCCTGAGTCAGACGCGGATCAACATGTGGGAGGGCTTGCCCTCTCCCATGTTTAAATTGCACTCACAAAAAAACCGGCCTCGCAGCCGGTTTTTTTATTTCAACAATTTAGAAGGAAGCGTCCTTCAAACCGTCGAGGTAACGCTCGGCGTCCAGGGCCGCCATGCAACCGGCACCGGCCGAAGTGATGGCCTGGCGGTACACGTGGTCGGCTACGTCGCCGGCAGCGAAGATGCCTTCGATGTTGGTCGCGGTAGCGTTGCCTTCACGGCCGCCTTGTACCACCAGGTAACCGTCTTTGGCTTCCAGCACGCCTTCGAACAACGACGTGTTCGGCGTGTGGCCGATGGCGATGAACACGCCGTCGACTTTCAGCTCGTCGAAGGTGCCGTCATTGTTTTTCAGGCGAGCACCGGTCACGCCCATGTTGTCGCCCAGGACTTCGTCCAGGGTGGCGTTGAGCTTGAGGATGATCTTGCCTTCGGCGACACGGGCGTGCAGCTTGTCGATCAGGATCTTCTCGGCGCGGAACGTCTCGCGGCGGTGAACCAGGGTCACGGTGCTGGCGATGTTGGCCAGGTACAGCGCCTCTTCCACGGCTGTGTTGCCGCCACCGACCACGGCGACCGGCTTGTTGCGGTAGAAGAAACCGTCACAGGTGGCGCAAGCGGAAACGCCTTTGCCCATGAACGCTTCTTCCGATGGCAGGCCCAGGTAGCGAGCACTGGCGCCGGTAGCGATGATCAGTGCGTCACAGGTGTAGACGCCGCTGTCGCCGGTCAGGCTGTAAGGCTTTTTCGAGAAGTCGACCTTGTTGATGTGATCAAACACGATCTCGGTTTCAAAGCGCTCGGCGTGTTCTTTCATACGCTCCATCAGCACCGGGCCGGTCAGGCCGTGGACATCGCCCGGCCAGTTGTCGACTTCAGTGGTGGTGGTCAACTGACCGCCCGCCTGCATGCCGGTAATCAGCAGCGGCTTGAGGTTGGCCCGGGCAGCGTAGACAGCAGCGCTGTAACCGGCAGGGCCGGAACCGAGAATAATCACTCGCGAATGACGGGTATCAGACATGACTCACTCCTATCGACCGCCCGGACTACAAGACGGCTGGAATAAAAAAGGGTCCACGAAGCACTTGGGGAAGGCTTTAATTCGCAGGCCCTGAAAAATAATGGGTGCAGCGTATCGAGGGGGGCAAGATTAAGGAAATACGCAATAACAATCCAGCTCATAGGCGGTCTCTATACAGTCGAGCCGATTAATCGACGCCTTTGTTACCGTTGATGTCGTCACAGCGGCCACGCTTTCGCCTTGAAGGCAAAGCCGGTAAGGTCGGCGCGTTCGTCATCCCTGCTCGGAGTTCTCCATGCCCGCCCCTGTTCTTTCCGGCCCACAATACCTGCGTGAAGGCCTCAAACTGGTGCTGAGCCCCGGCCTGCGCCTGTTTGTACTGCTGCCGCTGACGATCAACCTGGTGCTGTTCGTCGGCTTGATTTATTTTGCCGGCCATCAGTTCAGTCTGTGGGTCGACCACTTGATGCCGACGCTGCCCAGCTGGCTGAGCTTTCTGAACTACCTGCTATGGCCATTGTTTGTGGTGCTGGTGGTGCTGATGGTGTTTTTCACCTTCACCATGCTGGCCAATATCATCGCGGCACCGTTCAACGGCTTTCTCTCAGAGAAAGTCGAAGTGGTGGTACGTGGCACCGATGACTTCCCGGCATTCAGCTGGGGCGAGCTGATTGAAATGGTCCCGCGTACCCTGGCCCGGGAAATGCGCAAGCTGGGCTACTTCCTGCCACGGGCCATCGGCCTGTTTATCCTGTCGTTCATTCCGGTGGTCAACCTGATCGCCGCGCCACTGTGGTTGCTGTTCGGCGTGTGGATGATGGCGATCCAATACATAGACTACCCGGCCGACAACCACAAGCTGGGCTGGAACGAGATGCTCGCCTGGCTGCGCCAGAAACGCTGGCAGAGCATGAGTTTCGGCGGCATCGTCTACCTGGTGCTGCTGGTGCCGGTGGTCAACCTGCTGATGATGCCGGCCGCAGTGGCTGGGGCGACGTTGTTCTGGGTGCGTGAACAGGGCGCCGAGGCGATGGCGACGTCGAAAGTGGTCAAGTCATAAATCCATCATCTGCATGACACAATGACGACATGGCCCACGGCGACACTGTGGGTCATGACGACAGCTTCGCTCCACATCACCCTCATTACTGAAACCTTCCCGCCAGAGATCAACGGGGTGGCCAATACCCTTGGTCGTCTGTGCGAAGGTTTACGCGCGCGCGGCCATCAGGTCGAGCTGGTACGCCCGCGCCAGGGCGCCGACGAGAGCCGGCCCAGCGATGACGGTTTGCTGCTCTGCCGTGGCTGGCCGCTGCCGGGTTACCCCGGCCTGCAATGGGGCCAGTCGTCGATGCACAAGTTGCTGCGCCGTTGGACCCGCCAGCGCCCGGACGTGCTGTATATCGCCACTGAAGGGCCGCTGGGGCTGTCGGCGCTGCGGGCGGCGCGGCGTTTGGGCATCAGCGTGGTCAGCGGTTTTCACACCAATTTCCAGCAGTACTCCAACCAGTACGGCTTGAGCCTGTTGAGCCGCATGGTCACGCACTACCTGCGTTGGTTTCATAACCGCTCGAGCTTGACCCTGGTGCCCAGCGCCAGCCAGCGCCTGGAACTGGAGCGCAGGCATTTCGAGCGCCTGGGGATGCTGGCGCGCGGAGTGGATAGCCAACTGTTCCACCCGGCCAAGCGCGACAATGCCCTGCGCGAAAGCTGGGGCCTGGAAAACGACGATATTGCCGTACTGCACGTGGGGCGCCTGGCCCAGGAGAAAAACCTCGGGCTGCTCAAACGGTGCTTTGATGGGCTGCAGACTACTTATCCACAGCGTCGGTTGAAGTTGATCATCGTCGGGGATGGTCCGCAGCGCCCGATACTGGAGCGCGACCTGCCCGAGGCGGTGTTCTGCGGCACCCAACGCGGTGAAGAACTGGCCAGGCATTACGCCTCAGGGGACTTGTTCCTGTTCCCCAGCCTGACCGAAACCTTCGGCAATGTGGTGCTGGAGGCAATGGCCTCGGGCCTGGGCGTGGTGGCGTACGACCAGGCCGCCGCCACCCAGCATATTCGCCATGGCTACAACGGCGTGCTGGCGATGCCGGGAGATGAAAACGCATTTTGCGATGCTGCTACCTGGCTGCTGGAAGAGCGCGAGACCTTGCGCAGGGCCCGACTGAATGCTCGCCAGCATGCCAGTCGCCAGGGCTGGCCGGCGATTATCGAGCAATTCGAGCGCCAGTTACGCGGGGTGTGCGAGGACGGACAACCGGTGCCCGTCCTGGCGCCGCTTACACCAGGGTCGTCAACGCCTCACGACTGAACGGCAGAATGTCGCCTTCACGGCCTTCACGTACCTTCACCGCCCAGTCCGGGTCCACCAGCAACGCACGGCCCACCGCCACCAGGTCGAACTCGTCGTTGTTCAGGCGCTCCAGCAGCTTTTCCAGACTGGCCGGCTGCGCGACCTTGTCGGTATTGACCATGAACTGCAGGAACTCGCCATCCAGGCCGACGCTGCCCACGGTAATGGTCGGTTTACCGGTGAGCTGACGGGTCCAGCCCGCCAGGTTGAGGTCGGAACCTTCGAATTCCGGCTCCCAGAAACGACGGGTGGAGCAGTGGAAAATATCCACACCCGCGTCAGACAGCGGCTTGAGAAATTCACCCAATGCTTCAGGGGTGTGTACCAGGCGCGCAGTGTAATCCTGCTGTTTCCACTGGGAGAAACGGAAGATGATCGGAAAGTCCGGGCCGACAGCGGCGCGGGTAGCCTGGATCAGTTCAATGGCGAAGCGTGAGCGATTGGCCAGGCTGCCACCGTATTCGTCAGTGCGCTGGTTGCTGCCTTCCCAGAAGAACTGGTCCACCAGATAACCGTGGGCGCCGTGGATTTCGACGCCGTCCATGCCGATGCCCTGGGCATCCTTGGCAGCCTGGGCGAACGCGGCGATTACGTCCTTGATGTCTTGCTGGGTCATACCATGGACGACCACATTGCCGTCCTTGAGTTTTTCCATCGGGCCGTAGGCCGGCACGCTGGCGTCCGGCTCGGTGCCGATACGGCGTACGCTGCCCACATGCCACAGCTGCGGGACGATCTTGCCGCCTTCTGCGTGCACCGCGTCGACTACCTTCTTCCAGCCAGCCAGCGCTGCTTCGCCATAAAAATGCGGGACGTTCGGGTAGCCGTTGGAGGCCGGGTGACCGACCACGGTGCCTTCGGTGATGATCAGGCCCACACCGGCAGCGGCCCGACGGCGGTAGTACTCGATGACTTTGGAATTAGGCACTCCACCTGGGGAAAACGAACGGGTCATCGGCGCCATGACCACGCGGGTCGACAGCTGCAGTGCACCGAGTTGGAACGGTTTGAACAAGGCTTGCACAGGCATGGGAGCACTCCACGAAAGACGGGGTTTATGATGCAGATAATATGAGGAGTGCAGAGTGCTGAATAGCACTATTGATTTGGGTGATTAAGGGGTAAAAGCCGGAGAGGCCGGTTGTCGCTGGTAACCCGTGGCAAGCGGGCTTGTTGTGGTGAGCGGGCTTGCCACAGCAGCAAGCCCCGCCCCTTCAAGACAGGGCTTTTTCGATCGCCTGTACGACCGTCGGATCTTCCGGTGCGGTACGTGGCGAGAAACGCGCGAGGACCCGGCCGTCCTTGCCCAGCAGGAATTTCTCGAAATTCCAGGTGATATCCCCAGGAAACTCGGCGCCCTCGCCCGCCAGCAAGCGGTACAGCTGATGACGATCGGGCCCGTTCACGTCGAGCTTGCTGCCCAACGGGAAGGTGACACCGTAGTTCAGGCTGCAGAACTCACGGATTTCTTCTTCGGAGCCCGGTTCCTGGCCAGCAAACTGATTGCAAGGCAGGCCAAGTACGGTGAATCCCTGGTCCTTGTACTGCTGATACAGGTTTTCCAACGCCGCGTATTGCGGGGTCAAGCCACATTTGGAGGCTACGTTGACCACCAGCACTACTTGCCCCTTGAAGGGCGCCAGCGGCAGCTCTTGTCCGTCCAAAGCTTTGAGTTTCAGATCGTGGAAAGCACTCATGACGAACTCCAGATTTCCCATGTTCTTAGCAAAGCGGCACTTCGAGATTACAACCCGCAAGCCTGCAATCATAGACGCCGATTACAAAACTCGCCTGCGGATTACTGAGCGGTCGGCCACGGCAAAATCGGAATCGCGGTGACGGCGTTCTGCGGGCTGCCTTCGATCAAACGGTCGCTGTAGACCAGGTACACCAGGGTATTGCGCTTCTTGTCGAGGAAGCGCACCACCTGCATGGTCTTGAACACCAGCGAGGTGCGCTCCTTGAAGACCTCGTCGCCGTCCTTGAGTTCGCCCTTGAAGCGGATCGGGCCGACCTGACGGCACGCAATCGAGGCTTCGGCGCGGTCTTCGGCCAGGCCCAGGCCGCCTTTCACGCCGCCGGTCTTGGCGCGCGACAAATAGCAGGTCACGCCGTCGACCTTGGGGTCATCAAACGCTTCGACCACAATCCGGTCGTTGGGGCCGACGAACTTGAACACCGTCGACACCTGGCCAATTTCTTCGGCCGAGGCCAGCAGTGGCATGGCCAGCAGCAAGCCGAGCAATCCCTTCATCACGCGCATCGTGTATTCCCTTTGTTTAGACCAGGATCAGGTTATCGCGGTGCACCAGTTCCGGTTCCGCCATATACCCTAGTAGTCCGACAATCGCTTCAGAAGATTGTCCGATAATTTTCTGCGCTTCCAGTGCACTGTAGTTAGCCAGGCCGCGGGCGATCTCACGACCATCCGGCGCCACGCATACCACCATCTCGCCACGGCGGAAGCTGCCCTGCACCAACTTGACGCCCACCGGCAGCAGGCTCTTGTTGCCTTGGGACAACGCCGACACCGCGCCATCGTCGAGCACCAGGGTGCCACGGGTTTGCAGGTGCCCGGCCAGCCACTGCTTGCGCGCCGCCAACATGCCGCGTTCCGGCGACAGCAGCGTGCCGATGCGCTCACCCGCCTTGAGGCGATCCAGCACGCGCTCAAGGCGCCCTCCGACGATGATGGTGTGGGCGCCGGAACGCGCGGCCAAACGCGCGGCGCGCAGCTTGGTCTGCATGCCGCCACGGCCCAGGGCCCCGCCCACGCTGCCGGCCACGGCGTCGAGCGCCGGGTCATCGGCGCGCGCTTCGTAGATCAGTTGGGCATCGGGGTTGTTGCGTGGGTCGGCGTCGAACATGCCGTCACGGTCGGTGAGGATCACCAGCAGGTCAGCCTCCACCAGGTTGGCCACCAGCGCGGCCAGGGTGTCGTTGTCGCCGAAACGGATCTCGTCGGTGACCACGGTGTCGTTCTCGTTGATCACCGGAATGACCTTGAGCTCCACCAACGCACGCAGGGTGCTGCGGGCGTTGAGGTAGCGCTTGCGGTCGGACAGGTCGTCGTGGGTCAGCAGGATCTGCGCCGTGTGGCGGCCATGTTCGGCAAAGCTGGATTCCCAGGCTTGCACCAGGCCCATCTGGCCGATGGCGGCGGCGGCTTGCAGTTCGTGCATCGCGCTGGGTCGCGCGGTCCAACCGAGGCGGCTCATCCCGGCGGCAACGGCCCCGGACGACACCAACACCAACTCGACACCTGCTTCATGCAAGGCCACCATCTGCTCGACCCAGACGCTCATTGCTGCGCGATCCAGGCCTTTGCCATCTGCCGTCAGCAGCGCACTTCCGATCTTTACGACCCAGCGCTGCGCACCTGTCACTTTGCTCCGCATCATCTTCAACCTTAGATTGAGGGCCGCGCGACCCAGCGCAGCCCATAATGTTATACCCGGATACCAAAACGCCGCTCCAGGGAGCGGCGTTCAAGTTTATCGCAACGGGTCAGTCGCGCACGTAAATGATTTCAGGACCGTCTTCATCATCCACGTCTTCTTCGTCCCAATCATCGTCGCCGATGTCATGGACCGACTTCACGCCGCTGCGGCGCAGGGCACGCTGGTCGTCCAGGGCTTGCAGCTGGGCACGGGCCTCGTCTTCGATCTGCTGGTCGAGTTCGGCGAGTTCGGCCTTGAACACCGGGTCGGCCGCCAGGCGGTCGGCGCGGTCTTCCAAGTAGCGCATGATGTCGCGGGTCAGGCGCTCGGTGCCTTCTTTGGCGATGGCCGAGATCACGTAGACGGGACCGGTCCATTCCAGGCGGTCGACGATTTCCTTGACGCGCTCCTCGTGCTCTTCTTCGAGGATCTGGTCGCACTTGTTCAGCACCAACCAGCGATCACGCTCGGCCAGGGCCGGGCTGAACTTGGTCAGTTCGCTGACGATCACTTCGGCGGCGTCCGGTGCACTGGTGTCATCCAGTGGCGCCATGTCGACGAGGTGCAGCAGCAAACGGGTGCGGGACAAATGCTTGAGGAAGCGAATCCCCAAGCCTGCGCCGTCGGAAGCGCCTTCGATCAGGCCGGGAATGTCGGCGATCACGAAGCTTTTCCAGCGGTCGACGCTGACCACGCCCAGGTTTGGCACCAGGGTGGTGAACGGGTAATCAGCAACTTTCGGCTTGGCGGCCGATACCGAGCGGATGAAGGTACTTTTTCCGGCGTTCGGCAGGCCCAGCAGGCCTACGTCAGCCAGTACTTTCATTTCCAGCTTCAGGTCGCGCTGCTCGCCCGGCTTGCCCGGCGTGGTCTGGCGCGGTGCACGGTTGGTACTGGACTTGAATCGGGTGTTACCCAGACCGTGCCAGCCGCCCTGCACAACCATCAGCTTCTGGCCGGCCTTGGTCAGGTCGCCAATCACTTCCTGGGTCGCGGAGTCGATGATCGTGGTGCCAACCGGTACGCGCAGTACCAGGTCTTCGCCTTTTTTACCGGTGCAGTCGGTGCTGCCGCCGTTGGAGCCACGCTCGGCATCGAAGTGCCGGGTGTAACGGTAGTCGACCAGGGTGTTGAGGTTTTCGTCGGCCATCATGTAGATGGAACCGCCGTCACCGCCGTCACCGCCGTTGGGACCACCGTTTTCGATGAATTTTTCGCGACGGAAACTCATGCAACCGTTACCGCCGTCGCCTGCTTTTACTCGGATGGAAACTTCATCAACGAACTTCATAACAAAACGCCTCTCGCCGCACGGACGAGCTTAAAAAACCAAGACATAAGACTCTTGCAAAAATGAGCGCAGCGACCTCAAGCAACGACCGCAAATTCAGCTGCTTTCGCCCATCACAAACAGCTTTGCAAGAGACTCACCCCACAAACGAAAAAGCCCCGTCGCAAGACAGGGCTTTTCCAGCGATCTCGCAATTAAGCTGCGACAACGCTCACGTAACGGCGGTTGAACGCGCCCTTTACTTCAAACTTGATCACGCCTTCGATTTTAGCGAAGAGGGTGTGATCTTTACCCATGCCAACACCGTAACCGGCGTGGAATTGGGTGCCGCGCTGACGCACGATGATGTTGCCCGGAATGATTTTCTGGCCGCCATACATCTTAACGCCAAGGCGTTTGGCTTCTGAGTCGCGACCGTTACGGGTACTACCACCAGCTTTTTTGTGTGCCATGAGTCAATTCTCCTAGTGAGGAATTAGGCTGAAATTAAGCCTGAATACCGGTGATTTTGATCTCGGTGTACCACTGGCGGTGGCCCATACGCTTCATGTGGTGCTTACGACGACGGAACTTGATGATGCGGACTTTATCGTGACGACCTTGGGAGATCACTTCAGCCACAACGGTAGCGCCAGCAACAACTGGAGCGCCGATGTTCACGTCATCGCCATTGGCGACCAACAGAACGCGATCAAAAGTAACGGATTCGCCGGTAGCGATTTCCAGTTTTTCGATCTTCAGGTATTCACCTGGGGCGACCTTGTATTGCTTGCCACCAGTAACAATTACTGCGTACGACATGGTATTTCTCCGATAATCCTGCTCACCCAGCGCTTTATAAGAAGAGGTATTGGCTGGCATGGCTGCATGGGATGGACGTCCCGAATGCAATTGCGTAAGGCAGGTGCTGCCCAGGAAGTTCAGGGTGCGCGATTGTACGCAAGGTAAATGGGTGTTGCAAGTGGCCGTCTATCGCGCCTTGACACCCGGGGGTCAGGGTCCTAGCATGCCGCGCAACCCTTCTGGAGCGACTGTCGCTGATGCAACCCCAAGCTTTCTACCGCGCGGTCGCGGACGATTTTAGCGCCGTCGACGGCATCATCAAGCAGCAGCTGACGTCTAAAGTGCCGCTGGTCTCCAAAATTGGCGACTACATTACGTCGGCGGGCGGTAAACGCCTGCGTCCTTTATTAGTGTTGCTGTGTGGCAAGGCCCTGGGCCGCGAAGGCGATGACCTGCGCCTGCTGGCCGCCACTATCGAATTCCTGCACACCGCGACCCTGCTGCATGACGACGTGGTCGACATGTCCGGCATGCGCCGTGGCCGCGAGACCGCCAATGCGATGTGGGGTAATGCCCCGAGCGTGCTGGTGGGTGACTTCTTGTACTCGCGCTCGTTCGAAATGATGGTCGAGCTGGGCTCGATGCCGGTGATGAAGATTCTTTCCCAAGCCACGCGCATCATCGCTGAAGGCGAAGTGTTGCAGCTGTCTAAGGTCCGCGACGCCAGCACCACCGAAGAAACCTATATGGAAGTGATTCGCGGCAAAACCGCGATGCTCTTCGAAGCCTCTACCCACAGCGCCGCCGCGCTGTGTGGCGCGACCGCCGAACAGGCCGAAGCCCTGCGGACCTTCGGTGACCACCTGGGCGTGGCATTCCAGCTGGTAGACGACCTGCTCGACTACCGTGGCGACGCCGAGACCCTGGGCAAGAACGTCGGTGACGACCTGGCCGAGGGCAAACCGACCTTGCCGCTGATCTACACCATGCGCGAAGGCACACCGGAGCAGGCTGCCCTGGTGCGCAAGGCGATCCAGAAAGGCGGGATCGAAGACCTGGAAAGCATCCGTGAGGCTGTGGAGGCCTCGGGCTCCCTGGACTACACCGCTCAACTGGCGCGTGACTACGTGGCCCGTGCAATCAAGTGCCTGGAAGCCCTTCCAGCCAGCGAATACCGGGATGCCCTGGTTGAGCTGAGTGAGTTTGCGGTCGCGCGTACTCACTAAAATACTTGCAGGCGCGGACTAATGTGGGATTACCCATCCAAGACCGCGCCCTGCCTTGGTCCAATTCCCTATATAATGTGCGACTTTTAGCCATCCTGACCTTTAAGGAGCTTTAGTGAGCACGTTGCCACCCTGCCCAAAATGCAATTCCGAATACACCTACGAAGACGGCGCCCAGCTGATCTGCCCGGAATGCGCCCATGAGTGGTCCGCCAATGGCGAGGCCGAAGTGGCCGGCGATGAAACCGTGAAGAAAGACTCTGTGGGCAACGTCCTGCAGGACGGCGACACCATCACCGTGATCAAAGACCTCAAGGTCAAGGGTACGTCCCTGGTCGTGAAGGTCGGCACCAAGGTCAAGAACATCCGCCTGTGCGACGGCGACCACGATATCGATTGCAAGATCGACGGTATTGGCCCGATGAAACTCAAGTCCGAGTTCGTGCGCAAAGTCTGAACCTGCTGTATCCATCCCGCGCCCGCGCGGGATGGCGTTTTGCCCTCCCCGTTGACCCCTCTCAATATCCACACAGAAAAACCAGGAAACTGCCAATAGGCACTTGCTATTCTACGAATAAGAATTATTCTCATTGAAACCCATCAAGGAGATTTAACCATGACTTATTTGATAGATGCCTGGCTCGACCGCCCACACCCTTACCTGCGCATCCTCCATCGGGAAACCGGCGAAGTCTGTGCGGTGCTGGAAGAAGAAGCGTTGAACGAGCTGCAGGACCAGGGTGACCTGGACGTCAATGGCCTGAGTTCCAGTGAACCCGGTGTACTGAAGGAAGTGGTGCGCAATCTGTTTCTGTTCTGCTACGCCCGAGCATTGCGCCCGGCGACGGAACTCAATGGCAAATTTCATCCATGAGAAAACCAGCAAAACACTGTAGGAGCGAGTTTGCTCGCGAAGACCGCATAAACAACGCGCTCATCCAGGATGCCCGCGCCATCGTTGACGTTTTTCGCGAGCAAGCTCGCTCCTACAGGTAATCAAAAGCAGGTCTTACAGAACGTCGAGCAGCTCGACGTCAAACACCAGCACGCTGTGCGGCGGAATGCTGCCAACGCCTTGAGCGCCGTAAGCCAGTTCGCTCGGCACGTACAGGCGCCATTTGCTGCCGGCATTCATCAGTTGCAGGGCTTCGGTCCAGCCGGCGATCACGCCGCCAACCGGGAATTCTGCTGGCTGGCCACGCTCGTAGGAGCTGTCGAATACAGTGCCGTCGATCAGGGTGCCGTGGTAGTGGGTGCGGACCTGGTCTTCACGGGTCGGCTTGGCGCCGTCACCCGCAGTCAGCACTTCAAACTGCAGGCCGGAAGCCAGGGTGGTGATGCCATCACGCTTGGCGTTTTCAGCCAGGAACGCCAGGCCAGCACCAGCAGCCGCTTCAGCCTTGGCAGCCGCTTCGGCTTGCATGATTTCGCGAATGACCTTGAAGCTGGCAGCCATTTGCTCTTGATCAACACGGCTTGGTTTGCCGGCGAACGCGTCGGTCAGGCCAGCCAGGATCGCGTCCAGGCTCACACCCGGCGGTGGGTTGTCGCGCAGTTGGTCGCCCAACTGACGGCCGATACCGTAGCTGACGCGGGTTTCGTCGGTGGACAGATTAACTTCGGACATGAAGAGGCTCCGCTGTAGGGCAGCACTGAAAACATCGGTTTCCCGCACCGCCCAGAACTAAAAGGGCCAGCAGACTAGCACACAAGACCTGCCCGTGATGAGCCCTCCACGCTGGCGCGGCACTGGGATCGCGACCCTTCGTCGCACGCGCAATAAAAGCACTTCAGATTCGTCCCTCGTCGCCGATACAGCGCTACACACTTTGGCTGGCTCAAATAACAACACCGTCCAGCAGACAGACATCACCTTTGCGGAGCATTAGATGAACAGCTGGTTCGGTAACATCAGCGTCAACCTCAAACTGGGCCTGGGCTTCGGCCTGGTGCTTGTCCTCACCTCGATCCTGGCCCTCACCGGCTGGACCAGCCTGGGCAGTCTGATCGACCGCAGCAACTGGATGAGCGACATCACCCAGCTCAACGCCTCACTGACCAAGCTGCGCATCGTGCGCCTGCAGTACATGCTCGCCAACGGTGATGAAGCCGTGGCGCAGAACGTGCAGACCAGCCTGGATGCCTTCACTGCCCAGCAACAGAAACTGCTGGACAGCTTCAAGAGCCCGGAAAACGTCAAGCTGCTCAACGAGCAGAAAGCCATCATCACGGCTTATCAGCAATCCCTGAACAAAATGCGCGAGGCTTACCGTAACGGTAATGCCTCTCGCCAGGTGATGGGCGACAAGGCCGACAGTGCCAACGCCCAAATCGAAGCGCTGGAAGCCAGCGTGAAGCAAATGCCCGACAGCTCGGAGCACCTTGCCCAGTTCCAGGCCGTGGCCGACGCCAAGATGCAGTTCCAGTTGGCCCGCTACGAAGTGCGCGGCTACACCGGCAACGTCAACCCGGACACCGAAGCCCGCGCTGCCGCACAAATCGAAAAAGCCGTCAGTGGCTTGAAAGACCTCAGCGCCGCCTTCGGCGCCAGCCAGCAAAGCGCATTGACTGCACTGGAAACCGCCCTTGGCGCCTATCGCAGCGCTGTACAGAACTACAAGGCCGCCAACGCCAACATCGTGGCTGCCCGTGCCGAAATGACCACCCAAGGCGCGGATATCGTCACGATCAGTGACAAGCTGTACGACATCCAGCTGGACCGTCGCGACGCCGAAAGCGCCCAGGCTCGCAGCCTGCAGCTGATCAGCACGTTGCTGGCACTGCTGGTCGGCATCATCGCGGCACTGGTGATCACCCGCCAGATCACGCGTCCACTGCAGGAAACCCTGGCTGTGGTTGAACGCATTGCCTCCGGCGACCTGAGCCACAATATCCAGGTCACCCGTCGCGATGAGCTGGGCGTATTGCAACAAGGCATTCAGCGCATGGGCACGACCCTGCGTGAATTGATCAGCGGTATTCGCGACGGCGTGACCCAGATCGCCAGCGCTGCCGAAGAGTTGTCGGCCGTCACCGAGCAGACCAGCGCCGGTGTGAACAGCCAGAAGATCGAGACCGACCAGGTCGCCACGGCGATGCACGAAATGACCGCCACCGTGCAGGAAGTTGCACGCAACGCCGAGCAAGCCTCTCTGGCCGCCGCCGACGCTGACGGCCAAGCCCGCGCTGGCGACAAAGTGGTAGCCGAGGCCATCGCCCAGATCGAACGCCTGGCCGCCGAAGTGGCGCGTTCCACCGACGCCATGGCGCACCTGCAACAAGAGAGCAACAAGATCGGCAGCGTGATGGACGTGATCAAGGCGGTGGCCGAACAGACCAACTTGCTGGCCCTCAACGCGGCGATTGAAGCGGCGCGTGCCGGTGAAGCCGGTCGCGGCTTTGCCGTGGTCGCCGACGAAGTGCGTGGCCTGGCCCAGCGCACGCAAAAGTCCACCGAGGAAATCGAAGGCCTGGTCGCCGGTTTGCAGAACGGTACCCAGCAAGTTGCCAACGTGATGAACAACAGCCGCAGCCTCACCGACAGCAGTGTCGAACTGACGCGCAAGGCCGGTGTGTCACTGGAAAACATCACCCGCACGGTGTCGAACATCCAGTCGATGAACCAGCAGATCGCCGCCGCCGCCGAACAACAAAGCGCCGTGGCCGAAGAAATCAGCCGCAGCATCGTGAATGTGCGTGATGTGTCCGAGCAGACCGCCACCGCGAGCGATGAGACGGCAAAATCGAGCGTGGAACTGGCGCGTTTGGGCAGCCAGTTGCAGCAGATGGTCAGTCACTTCCGGGTTTAAGAAACCAAAAAGCCGCTTCGGTATTAACCGAAGCGGCTCCACTTCTCAGACCTTACAGGTCATCGAAGCTGTCCCGCAGGAATGTCCACACGTGATAAACACGTACGGCATTCACTACGAGGTTCCACGTACGTCGTGCAAACTTAGACATACTCGGCCCTCCGTGAGTTGGGCCTTACCTCCAGCACACTTACCGGAACACGTGAGCCTTTGGATGCGGGTCAACGCTTCCTGTGAGGCAGCCGGGCTTTGGTTCCTCCCGCATGAATCCGGCACGGATTACTAGCCCGTGGCGTTCGGTCCATAATTCCGCGCGCATACCCAGCCACCTACAAAACGACATACTTGGAACGGGGGTGATACTAATCAACATCCAGATCAAAGGTGTGACAGGCGACGATAAACCTGCTGGAAAGATCAACTGATATGTTGCAATTTTTTGCCACCAACTCTAAATAGAAATAAAGTCGACAGATAAAAAGTGACGCCCCTCGTCAAGCCTTGCGCGAGACGATAACCGGCATTAGTATCCCTCGGGCGGGTCAGCGTTTCCTGTAAGAATGCAACCCCAGCCACTAACTGGGATTGCAAAAAAACCGCCTACCAAGGCGGTTTTTTATTGCCTGCGATTTGCCTCTCAGCCCTCGCCGTCCTCAACAAACACCACGCGATTCCCAAACGGATCCTTGATGCTCATCTCCCGCGACCCCCAAGGCGTTTCCTCAACCCCAGGCTTGGCGTAACGGTAATCCTTGCCCACCAGCTGCTGCTGGTACGCATCCACCCCCTGCGCCTGGATCCGCACCGCCGCGCCCGGCGAAGCATCGCCATGGTGCTCGGACAAATGCAGCACGCACTCCCCCAGCGACACCTGCAGGTACAGCGGGAAATTCGCCTCGAAACGATGCTGCCAGTCGACCTTGAAGCCCAGGAAGTCGACGTAGAATTCCAGCGCCTTGGTCTCATCGAAAATCCGCAGGATGGGGGTGACTTTTCCTAAGTGCATGGCAATAGCTCCGTGTATGAAAGCGCCCACTATAGAGTCGAAAACCCACCACGCAAATCCCCACTGCGCGCCAGGAATCGCCCCGGTCGCTGACCGTTCGCCTGGCCCTCGCTGTAACTCAATACGCCGTTGACCCACACGCCATCAATGCCTTGCGCTGCCCGCTGTGGCTCATTGAAATCCGCTACATCCCGCACCCGCAACGGGTCGAACAACACCAGGTCGGCCCAATGCCCTTCACGAATTTCACCACGCTTGGATAACCCAAAACGCGCCGCCGACAAGCCGGTCATCTTGTGCACGGCGGTATGCAACGGGAACAACCCGACGTCCCGGCTGAAATGCCCCAGCACCCGTGGAAACGCACCCCACAAGCGTGGGTGTGGAAACGGATCTTCGGGCAACCCATCAGACCCCACCATCGACAATGGATGCGCGAGGATGCGTCGCACATCCGCTTCATCCATCCCGTAGTACACCGCCCCCGCAGGCTGTAGACGACGAGCGGCGTCCATCAACGAGACGTCCCATTCGCCGGCAATGTCCTGCAAGTCGCGCCCCCCCACTTCCGGATGCGGCGTCGACCAGGTAATCGTGATGCGAAATGCGTCGGTCACCTGCTTGAGGTCCAGGGTCGAAGAACTGGCCGCATAGGGATAACAATCACACCCTACCGGATGGGTTTTCGCCGCCGACTCCAACGCTGCCAACAGCTGCGGACTACGCCCCCAGTTCCCCGCTCCCGCACATTTGAGGTGGGAAATAATCACCGGTACCTGTACGTGCCGGCCGATCAGAAAAGCCTCGTCCATCGCCTCCAGCACCGGTTCGAATTCGCTGCGCAAATGGGTGGTGTACACCGCACCGAAGGCCGTGAGTTCTTCACTCAGTTGCAGCACCTCATCGGTCTCGGCATTGAACGCGCTGGCGTAGGCCAGGCCTGTGGATAAACCGAGGGCGCCGGCCTCAAGACTCTCGTGCAACTGCACACGCATGGCGGCGATTTCAGCCGGTGTGGCAGTGCGATGCAGGTCGTCCATGTGGTTACTGCGCAGCGCCGTGTGGCCGATCAATGCCGCGACGTTCACCGCTGGATGAGCGCTTTCAACGGCGCTGCGGTAATCGCTGAAACGGGGATAAACAAACGCCGCCGCGCTGCCCAGCAAGTTCATCGGGTCCGGCGGATCGCTGCGCAAACTCACCGGTGAGGCGCTGATGCCACAGTTGCCGACAATCACCGTGGTCACACCCTGGCTGAGCTTGGGCAGCATCTGCGGCTGGCGGATGACCACCGTGTCGTCGTGGGTGTGGACATCGATAAAGCCCGGCGCCAGCACCCGGCCTGTCGCGTCGATTTCATGCTCGGCACACGCCGTCGACAAGTCGCCGATCGTCTCGATGCGCCCGTCACGCAACCCCACATCGGCGACATAACCCGGGGTGTTGCTGCCATCGATGATCAGCGCCTGGCGAATCAGCGTGTCGTACTTCATATCAATCTCCAAGCGGCAGGCTGTCAGGGCCGCCGCGATAATCGTCGAGGGCCAGTTTGATCCGGCGCAGGCGTTCCTGATTGTCGTCAGGCAGGGCCAGGGCCAACTCGGTGGCGAGCAGGTCAATGGCCAGCAGCATGCCGTAGCGCGCCGCCGTGGGTTTGTAGATAAAACTGGTTTCCGCCGGTTGCAGCGGCAGCAGCACATCCGCCAACTGCGCCAGGGGCGAGTCGGCCAGGGTGATGGCGACGATGCGCGCGTCGTAGTTGCGCGCCAGCGCCACCACATCAAGCAACTCGGGGGTGAGGCCAGTGAGCGAGCAGACGATCAACGCGTGTTCCGGCCCCAGGGTTGCAGCCGTGACGCGCATCATCACCGGGTCGTGGCTGGCGGCAATCGGATAGCCCAGGCGTACCAGGCGCACCTGCAATTCATCGCTGCACAAGCTCGACGGCCCGCCCATGCCGAACGCGTGGATCATCCGCGCCTTGCCCAGCAGGTTGACCGCATCGACAAAGCTGGCCTGGTTGAAACCCGACAAGTGCTGGCGCAACGTCGCTTCGATATCGCCGAGAATCTGCCGATGAAATGCCGACTGTTCAGGCAACCCCGCGGGGTCCAGGAAGCGGCTGCCGACGCCGCTGGCCTGGGCCAATTGCAGGCGCAGATCGCGTAAGTCCCGGCAACCGACACTGCGGGCAAACCGCGATAAGGTCGCGGTACTGACCTCGGCCCGTTGGGACAGCTCTTCCAGGCTGGCCGAGGCGGCAAAGCCCACATCCTCCAGCATCAGCTTCGCGA
This sequence comes from Pseudomonas sp. MIACH, assembly GCF_001269925.1. Taxonomy (GTDB): domain Bacteria; phylum Pseudomonadota; class Gammaproteobacteria; order Pseudomonadales; family Pseudomonadaceae; genus Aquipseudomonas. The sequence goes on along the minus strand of NZ_LHVO01000029.1, from coordinate 22,766 downwards.
TACGCCCTTCGCCGGCGCTGAAGGAATCCTGGCGGGCGCGGATCTGGTAGAGGATGTCCATGGGGGCTCCGGGTTACAAAATGCAGGACAGACCGTAAGTCAGACCGAAGGCAACCACAGAGATCAGGGTCTCCAATACGGTCCAGGTCTTGAAGGTCTGGATCACCGTCATATTGAAGTATTCCTTGATCAGCCAGAAGCCGCCGTCGTTGACGTGGGAAAAGATCACCGAACCCGCGCCAGTCGCCAGCACCAGCAATTCCGGGTGTGGATAACCCAGGCCCAGGGCGACAGGCGCCACAACCCCGGATGCCGTGGTCATGGCGACCGTGGCAGAGCCCGTCGCAATCCGCATCAACGCCGCGAACAGCCAGCCCATCACCAGCGGCGACAAGTGGAAGGCATGGGCCAGGCCGAGAATTTCATTGGTAACGCCAGCGTCCACCAATATCCGGTTCAAACCGCCACCCGCACCCACCAGTAAGGTGATGCTCGCAGTGGGCGCCAGGCATTCATTGGTGAACCGGAGGATCGACTCGCGGTTGAAGCCCTGCGCCAGGCCCAAGGTCCAGAAACTCACCAGGGTCGCCACCAGCAGCGCGATCACCGAGTTGCCGATAAACAGCAGGAACTGGTTGAAGCCGGTGCCCGGGGTGGAGATCACGTTGGCCCAGCCACCGATCATCATCAGCACCACCGGCAACAGGATAGTGCCCATGGTCAGGGCAAAACTCGGCAAACGCTCGCGAGGTTCACGCTCGATAAACTGACGTTCCAGCGGGTTTTCCGCCGGCAGGTGAATGCGCGGCACGATGAATTTGGCGTACAGCGGGCCGGCGATGATCGCCGTCGGGATACCGATGAGGATCGCATAGAGCACGGTCTGCCCCACCGACGCGTTATACGCCAGCACGGCCATCATCGCCGCCGGGTGTGGCGGCACCAACGCATGCACCACCGACAGGCCGGCGACCATCGGCAGGCCGACCATCAGGATCGATACCCCCACACGCCGCGCCACGGTAAAGGCGATCGGCACCAGCAACACAAAACCGACCTCGAAGAACAACGGCAGCCCCACCAGGAATGCGATGCACACCATGGCCCAATGGGCATTCCGTTCGCCGAAACGGTTGATCAGCGTGCGCGCGACCTGCTCGGCGCCACCGGACTCGGCCATCATCTTGCCGAGCATGGTGCCCAGCGCCACGACCAGGGCGATATGCCCCAGGGTTTTGCCGACGCCCGCCTCGTAGGAACCCATGATGGTGTCTGCCGGCATCCCGGCCATCAGCGCCAGGCCGATGGACACCAGGGTGATGACGATAAACGGGTTGAGTCGGTAACGTGCGATCAGCACGATCAAAGCAATGATGGCGATGGCAGCGTATGCCAACAGCCCGAAGCCCGGTGATGCGGCCATGCGGTACTCCTCGGAAAGGGTCACGTCGAATTGGTTGTGAAACTCATAAATCATTACCGAGGAGTATTTTCAAACTGCATGAAAGTAATTTTCGCCCACAGATAAGCGCTGTCGCGTCGGGGCATGCCCAAGGGCCGCGCATGAAAATTCGGGGGGTGTTCTTACATGAAGATCAGAGAAGGCTGGAAACTCAACGAATACCCTTGAGTCATAGAATGCACATCCACTGCTGCCAGGAAATCGAGCCCATGATTCGCACCACACTCGCCGCCGGCGCCCTGCTTCTCGCCGTGTGCGGCACTGCCGCCGCTGCTGACAACGCGGCGCTGAAAAAATGCATGGACGGCGCCAATACCACCGCCGACATGGTCAGCTGCAACGTCAAGGAGACCAAGGTGCAAGACACGCGCCTGAACAAAGCCTACAAGACCGCCCTCGCCGCCCAGGAAGGCACACGCAAACAGCAACTGCAGGACCTGCAGCGCCTGTGGATCAAATACCGTGACGCCAATTGCGCCTTCGCCGGCTCCGCCACCGGCGGCACCATCGACCAGGTCAACGGTTCCGGCTGCGTGCTGGACATGACCCAGACCCGCGCCCAGGAATTGGAAGACCTGGTCGGGCCGTAAAAATCAGTCGTGGTGAACCTTGGCGCGCTTGAGCAACTTCTTGCAGCGCTCAGACAAATGCAGCACGCGCAGATGCTTGCCGGCCTTGCTGTAGCGCTCGCGCAGGGTCATCAGCGCGGCAATCGCCGAGTAGTCGACAAAGCTCAGGTGACGGCAATCCAGCGTCACGTGGGCCGGGTCGTTGGCCGGGTCGAACTGGTTCAGGAAAGGCGTAGTCGAGGCAAAAAACAATGTCCCGTGCACGCGATAGAGCTTGCTGCCGTCCGCTTCCAGATGCGCATCGGCATACAGCTCACGGGCCTGTTGCCAGGCAAAGTTCAACGCCGCGATCACGATACCGCACAGCACGGCAGTGGCCAGATCGGTGAACACCGTGATCACCGTCACCGCGATAATCACCAGCACATCATTGAGCGGCACCTTGTTGATCACCCGCAAGGACGCCCAGGCGAAGGTCTGCTGCGACACCACAAACATCACCCCGACCAGCGCCGCCAGCGGAATCCGCTCGATCAGCGGTGACAGAAACAAAATAAACAGCAGGATCATCACCCCGGCGAACACCCCGGAGAAACGCCCGCGCCCGCCGGAGCTGAGGTTAATCACGGTTTGCCCGATCATCGCGCAACCGCCCATGCCGCCGAACAGGCCCGAGAGCATATTCGCCGCGCCCAGGGCCACGCTCTCGCGGTCAGGGTAGCCACGGGTCTCGGTGATTTCGTCGGTGAGGTTCAGGGTCAGCAGGGTTTCCAGCAGGCCGACCATGGCCATCAGGAACGCATAAGGGGCGATGATGCCGAGGGTTTCCAGGGTCCAGGGGATCTGCGGCAGCGCGAAGGTCGGCAGGCCCCCGGCGATGTGGGCCATGTCGCCAAGGGTGCGCGTCGGCAGGCCGAGCAGGTACACGGCCAGGCCAACGCCAAGGATCGCCACCAACGCGGGCGGCACCGCACGGGTGATGCGCGGTAGCAGGTAGACGATGGCCATGGTCACCAGCACCAGGCCGGTCATCACGTACAACGGCGTACCGCTGAGCCAGCGTTCACCGTTCTTGAAATGTTCCAACTGGGCCAGGGCAATGATGATCGCCAGGCCGTTGACGAACCCCAGCATCACCGGGTGCGGCACCATGCGCACCAGCTTGCCCAGGCGCAACACGCCGAACGCGACCATGATCAGCCCGCCCAGCAGCACCGTGGCCAGCAGGTATTCCACGCCGTGCTGCACCACCAGCGCGACGATCACCACCGCCATCGAGCCTGCCGCACCGGACACCATGCCCGGCCGGCCGCCGAACAGGGCCGTGAGGGTACAGATGATAAAGGCGCCGTAGAGCCCCATCAGCGGGTTGAGGTGGGCCACCAGGGCAAAGGCGATGCATTCGGGCAGCAACGCAAAGGACGTGGTGAGGCCGGCCAGGGCATCGGCGCGCAGACGGGTGAGGTTCATGAGGTACCAGGGCATTGCGGGGGATAAGGCGGGGAATGGTACGGAATTGAGCTCGGTGGGGCCAGTCTGAAAGATCGAGTGGCCCCAATTGGGTTTCAAGCGAACATCACACCATCTCGTCGCGAATCCACTCCACCACCGACGTACGCTTCGGCGCCCAGCCCAGCAACTCGCGGGCATGCTTGCCGCGCACGCGGCTGTTGGAGCCCAGGCCATAGTTGGCCATTTCATAGCCCCACTCGGCTTCAGCCTCGGCCAATGGCCAATCCTGTGGCTGGCCCAGGTTCAGGGCCTGGGCGATCGCCGTGGTCATGTCGATAAACGAGGCCTCGCCGCTCTCCACAAAGTAGAAAGTGCCCGGCACGTTCCTGGTCAATGCCAGCAGGTACAGCGCCACCACGTCTTCAATGTGCACGTTGGACCAGATGTTCTGCCCAGTGCCGACATGGCGCACCACGCCGCTCTTGCGTGCCTGTTTGAGCAGGCGCGGCAGTTGCACGCTGTCGCGCTTCACACCCAGGCTGTGGCCGTAGATCAGGGTGTTGCAGATCACCGCCGAATTCACCCCGTCTTTGGCCGCTGCCAGGATCAGGTTGTCGATGGCCACGCGCGCAGCCTTGTCGACGGTCGGCTCCGGCAGGCTGTCTTCGAAGTAGATGACATCGCTGGCTCTACCGCCCGAGGCATCCCCTACGATGCTCGAACCGCTGGTGTGCAGGAATGGCTTGTTCGAGCCTTTCAGCGCGGCCAGCAGGGTTTCCACCGCGACACGATGGTCGCTGCTCGCGGCATTGATCACCGCATCGGCTTTCTGCGCTTGCTCGGTCAACACAGCAGCATCGTCGAGGCTGCCGATCACCGGGTCGATGCCCAGGGCGGTCATTTCAGCCGCTTGCTCGGCGCTGCGTACCAGGCCGGTAACCGTGTGCCCGGCCTTGACCAGGCCAGTGGCGATGGAGCCGCCGATAAAACCGGCTGCGCCGGTAATGAATACGTTCATGGAGAGTGCTCCTGACGGGGTAAGTGATGGGTCCATTGTTACGGACTCATCCCTGATGAATAAGCCCGCACCGCCCAATTCACTCTTGCGTGACAGTCACGAATCAGCAGGCATACCGCGCCAGCTTGGCCTGGATAAAGTCCAGGAAGCACTGGATGCGCAGCGCCAATTGCGAGTTGCGGTAGAACACCGCGTGGATCGGTTGGCGATACCCGCTGTTGAACGCCTCCAGCACCGGCACCAGGCGCCCGGCATTGATGTCTTCGACGGTCATGAAGTTCGACAGGCAGCAAATCCCCTGCCCTTCCAACGCCAACTGGCGCAGGGTTTCACCACTGGACGCGGCCACGCTGGGCTGGATCAGCCAGCGGTCACCTTCCACATGGCGCAGCGGCCAGTGGTTGAGGGTTTCGGTTTGGGTGAAACCCAGCAGGGTGTGATCGGCCAACTCGGCGACCGTCGTCGGCGTACCGTACTGCTTGAGGTAGTCGGGGCTGGCGAGGATATGCAGCGGGGTGCAGCCGAGGGACCGCGCATGCAGGGTGGAGTCGGCCAGGGCGCCGATGCGAATGGCGATATCGGTGCTCTGTTCCAGCAAGTCGATGATCAGGTCATCGCTGTTCAACTCCAGCTGAATCTCCGGGTACAAACGACGGAATTCGGCAATGTACGGCACGATCCCATGCAACATGAACGGCACCGCCGCATTGATGCGCAGGCGCCCGGCGGGTTTTTTCTGGCGTGACGACAGGCGCTCTTCCAGCTCGTCCATCTGCGCCAGGATCAACTTGGCCTGCTCGAAGAAGTACTTGCCCTCTTCGGTCAGGTCCATGCGCCGCGTGGTGCGGTTGATCAGCGTAGTGTCGAGCTTGGCCTCCAGGCGCGACAAGGTGCGACTGACCGCCGACGGCGTCTGCCCAACCTGCTCCGCCGCCGCGGAAATCGAGCCGCACTCAATCACGCTGACGAAGATCTGTAGCTCATCGGATCGGGCTTTCACGGGCGGTCCTCGTTATCGGTGTGCAGCAGCTTACACCGAGAGGTTGAACACCTGCGCCAGATGCTGCTCGTAGCGCGCCACATCGGCTTCGATGGCCGGGCGTTTCATCACGTCCACACAGAGGAAGGTCGGCAGGCTGGTCATGCCGAGGAACTCATTGGCTTTGTGGAACGGGAAGTACACCGCGTCCACGCCCTTGGCTTCGAAGAAGTCAGTGGGGTCGTCGAAGGCTTGCTGCGGGGCATTCCAGGTCAGCGACAGCATGTATTGCTTGCCGTGGACCAGGCCGCCGCTGCCGTATTTCTGCGAGGCGTCGGAACGGGTGCGGCCATCGCTGGCGTACAGGCTGCCGTGGCCTTCGGTGAAGACTTCGTCGATGTACTTCTTGACGATCCATGGCGCGCCCATCCACCAGCCTGGCATCTGGTAGATGATCACGTCGGCCCAGAGGAATTTGGCGACCTCTTCGGCCACGTCATAGCCTTCATCGATATGGGTGACTTTGACGTCAATGCCGCCTCGGTCCAACACGGCCAAGGCAGTGTCATGCAGGGTGGTGTTGTAGCGGCCATCGGAGTGGGCGAACTTTTTGCCGCCGTTGAGCAGGAGTACTTTTTTCATGGGAAGGCATCCAGAAGGTTGAAAATGTCTGGACGCAGACTATCGACCTCAGCCCTTGGGAATAAGCAGCCTGTGGGCAAAATACCTTTGACTTAAATGCACGAATACTTAAACGATTGTTAACCACTGATCAGCAGATGCCCGCCCAACAGAGCCATGCCGATAAAAAATACGCGCTTGAACAACAGCGCACTGATGCGCTGGCGCACCACCTGGCCCAGCCACATGCCCAGCAGCGCCGGTACCAGCGCCAGTAACGACGCACTGATTCCGCCGCCGCCCAAGGTACCGCGCCAGGCCAGACCGGCGGCCAGCGCCAGGGTCGAGACCGTAAACGACAGCCCCAGCGCCTGCACCAGTTGATCGCGGTTCAGTCCCAACGCCTGCAGGTACGGCACGGCAGGAATCACAAACACACCGGTGGCCGAAGTAATGATACCGGTGACCAGCCCACACACCGGGCCCAGCCAGCGCTCGGTTTGGGCCTTGACCTCGAACGTGGGCAGGAACAGTCCGCTCAGGGCATACACCAGCAACGCCGCGCCCAACGCGCGCACCACCCATTGGCCGCCGTCCATCCCCAGCCACACGGTGCCCAGCCCGGTACCGAGGAAAATCAGCAGCAACATCGGCCACAGCCGCCGCAGCAACACACTCAGATGGCCGCCGAATGCCAATTGCCACAGGTTGGTAACGGTCGAGGGGATGATCAACAACGCCGCAGCCTGCGCCGGCAGCATAGCCAGACCGAGCATGCCCATGGCGATGGTGGGCAGGCCCAGGCCGATGATGCCCTTGACGGTGCCGGCGAGCAGGAAGGTGCCAATCACCAGCAAGGTAAGGGCCAGGCCGAGGTTTTGGTAAAACGCGAGGAAGGTATTCATGGGCCGAGTGTGCGACTTTTCGATGCGCTCGGAAATTCGCCATATACTGAGGCAGCCTCTTGTTTTGCATGAGGCTGAGGACATCACCGAGAACAAGTCCAGACACCCCGAGCACCAGCCATGCACTTTGACCTGATCGACCTGCGCCTCTACCTGCACATCCTCGACACCGGCAATATCACCGCCGGCGCGGCCCGCAGTCATTTATCCCTGGCGGCCGCCAGCGCGCGCATCCGGGCGATGGAGGCGTCGCTGGGCATCGAGTTTCTCGACCGTGGGCGTCGAGGCGTCACCCCCACACCGGCGGGAAAGGCCTTGGCCCGTCACGCTCGCCTATTGTTGCAACAAGCCGATCACCTGCAACAGGACCTCGCGGAATACGCCAACGGCGTCAAAGGCCAGGTGCGCCTGCTGTGCAACACCACCGCACTCAGCGAATACCTGCCGGAACTGCTCGCGGACTTTCTGCGCGAACACCCCAACCTCGATATCGACCTGCAGGAATTGCCCAGCCTGCGCATCACCCAGGCCTTGCGCCAGGGCACGGCGGAGCTGGGGATCATCTCCGACGCCGTGGACACCCACGGTTTGCAGACCGTGCCGTTTCGCGACGACCCATTGGTGCTGATCATGCCGCGCGACCATCCACTGGCAGGGGGCAAGGTGAGTTTTGTCGACAGCCTGCACTATGATTTCGTGGGCTTAGGCACCGCCAGCGCACTCTCGGTGTACCTGGAAGAACAGGCGCTGCACGCAGGCTTTCGTGTGCAGACGCGCATCCGCGCCGAGGGTTTTGATGGGCTGATGCGCATGGTCGCCCGCGGCGCCGGCCTGGGCATCGTGCCCCAGGCGGCGTTGGCGCGCTGGCAATCGCCAGCCCCCTTCACCGCCCAACCGTTGCAGGAAGCCTGGGCTCGCCGAACGCTGCTGCTATGCGCGCGCTCGTTCGAACACTTGCCGGGTTACGCCAGAGCCTTGTTCGACGCCTTGGCCTTGCCCTTGCGGAAAAACCCGTAATACACCGCCGACAGGATCAGCAGGAACGGCACGCCAAACACCAGGGTCATCTTGAACGCCTCGGTGAAGTACGTGGTGATCATCACCGCCCCCATCAGCACCAGGCCCAGCAAGGTGCTGTAGGGAAACAGGCGCAACTGGAACGACAGTTTCGCGCCGCCATGACGCTTGCGATAGCGCCGGAAAAACAGGTGCGTGAGGAAGATCATGAACCAGGTGAAGATCGCGCCAAACATCGAGATCGCCATCATCAGGGTGAACGAGCTTTGCGGGTACAGCACGTTCAACAGCGTCGCCAGGGCAATGCCCGAGCTGGACAACAGCAAGGCATTCAGCGGAATGCCGCTCTTGCTCAGTGCACCCATGGACTTGGGCGCAAAGCCGGCGCGGGACAGGCTGAACATCATGCGCGTGGTGATGTAGAGCTGGCTGTTCATCGCCGACAACGCCGCGATCAGGATCACGAAATTCATCACCCCGGTGGCGCCGGGAATGCCGATGGTCTGCATCACCGTGACGAACGGGCTCTGGGTCTGACCGGCCTGGTTCCACGGCACGATGGCGAGCATCAGCGCCAGGGTCAGCAGGTAAAACACCACCAACCGCACGATGGTCGCGCGAAAGGCTTTCTTCACGGCCTGCTCCGGGTCTGCCGCTTCACCGGCGGCCACGGCGATCATCTCGACGCTCAAGTAGCTGAAGATCGACACGATCACGGCGATCCACATGCCGCTCAACCCATGAGGGAAAAAGCCGTCGTGGGCCGTGTAGTTCTGCACGCCATAGTCCGGGTTGCCGGAGCCGAACACCACGTACACCGCCAGGATGATGAAGCCGAAGATGGCGCTGATCTTGATCGTCGAAAACCAGTACTCGAAGTTGCCGAACGTCTTCACGCTGATGGCATTGAGCAGGATCAGCACGCTGGAAAACGACACGATCCACACCCATTCCGGCACGTTGGCGAACCAGTACTTCATGTACATCGCCACCGCCGTGACTTCGGCGCCCACCGCCAGCACAATCGCCGCCCAGTAGGCATAACGCACCAGGAACCCGGCCAGCGGGCTGATGTAGAACTCGGCATAGGCGCCGAAAGAGCCGGAGGTGGAGTGGGCCACCGTCATCTCGGCCAGGCAGCCCATCAGCAACAAGGTGATCAACGCGCCGATCGCGTAGCTCACCAGCACGCTGGGCCCGGCATAGCCAATGGCATAGGCGCTGCCCATGAACAACCCGGTGCCAATGGCGCCACCGATGGCGATCATGCTCATCTGGCCGGAAGTGAGCTGGCGCCTCAGGCCCAGTTCGCGGTGGGTGATCTCGGCAAAGCCGTTGTCTGGCGTGGTCACGTGGTGTGCCCCTTTATTATTGTGGTTGTTGTCCAGCGTTTATTCAGGTGACGCTGCGGCGGACCTTGAATTGCGGTTGGTCCCAGGTGTTGTTATCGAGAATCTCACCGAGGATTTCCACCGCATCCCACACCTCGGTAAAACTCGTGTACAGCGGCGTAAACCCAAAGCGCATGATGCGCGGCTCGCGGTAATCACCGATCACGCCACGTGCGATCAGGGCCTGGATCACCGCATATCCCTCAGGGTGTTCGAAACTCACATGGCTGCCACGCCGGGCGTGTTCACGCGGCGTGATCAACACGAGGTTATGGGCGGCGCAGCGGCTTTCGACCCGCTCGATAAACAGGTCGGTCAATGCCAGGGACTTGCTGCGCAGGCTGGCCATGTCGGTCTGTTCGAAAATCTCCAGGCCGCATTCCACCATCGCCAGCGACGTGATCGGCTGGGTGCCGCACAGGTAGCGGGCGATGCCGGCGCTCGGCGCGTAGCTGGATTCCATCGCGAACTGCCGGGTATGCCCGAACCAGCCCGACAGCGGCTGATGCACCAGGTCCACCAGGGTCGGGCTGACCCACACAAATGCCTGGGAGCCCGGGCCGCCATTGAGGTATTTGTAGGTGCAGCCAATCGCATAATCGGCACCGGCGCCGTGCAGGTCGATCGGCACCGCGCCGGCCGAGTGCGCCAGGTCCCAGATGCTCAGCGCGCCGCATTCGTGGCTCAAGGCGGTGAGCGCCTGCATGTCGTACATGTAGCCGGTCTTGTAGTTGACGTGGGTGAGCATCACCACCGCCACGTCCGCGTCGATGGCCTCGGGCAGTTCATCCGGGCGGTTGACCAGGCGCAGGGAATAGCCCTGTTGCAGCAACTCGGCGAGGCCCTGGGCGATGTACAAATCGGTGGGGAAGTTGCTCGCTTCGCTGACGATCACCTTGCGCGCAGGTTCACGTTGGCGCTGCACGCTCAAGGCGGCGCTGAGCACCTTGAACAGGTTGATCGAAGTGGTATCGGTGATCACCACCTCACCGTCGCGCGCACCGATCAGCGGCGCCAGGCGGTTGCCCAGGCGCTGGGACAAGTCGGCCCAGCCGGCACTGTTCCAACTGCGGATCAAGCCATTGCCCCACTCTTGCGCGATGACCGCCTGCGCGCGCTCCAGCGCCGCCACCGGACGCGCACCGAGGGAGTTGCCGTCCAGGTAGATAACGTCCTGCGGCAAGGCGAACTGGTGACGCAGGGGCGCCAGCGGGTCCTGGGTGTCGAGGGCTTGGCAGTGGCTGCGAGAGGTCATGGGCGGTCCTGGTTTTTGTAAGTGGAGATGCAGCAAATAATGAACGAAGATTTAGAGAATTTTCGTGCAAAGTGGTGGGCAACAGGCTAATTAAGCAGTAGGAAATTCGAATTTAACCCCTAAACACGCGGATTTATTCAAACCATGATTCTTGACGCCACCGACCTGCGCCTCCTGCATTTCCTGCAACAGGATGGCCGTATCAGCAACCAGGAACTGGCGGAAAAAGTCGCACTGTCGCCCTCCGCCTGCCTGCGCCGTTTGCGTCTGCTGGAGAGTGAAGGAATCATCAGCGGCTACCGCGCAGTGCTGAATGCCGAACAATTGGGGATCGAGCTGGAGGCCATCGTCCACCTGTCATTGCGCCAGGATGTGGAGGATTGGCATGAGACGTTTATCAAGAAGGTGCAAGGCTGGCCGGAGGTGGCCAGCGCGTACGTGATCACCGGCGCCAGCAACTATGTGCTGCGCGTGCAGGCGCGCAACCTCAAGCACTTTTCGGACTTTATCGTGAACCACCTGAACCGCACGGCGGGGGTGATGGATATCCGCTCGGAGATTGTGTTGCAGAAGATCAAGGATCGGGATGAGGTGCTTGATCTGGTCGTTCGCAAATAGTCAGCCACGACACCGATCAAATGTGGGAGGGGCGGTGCGACGACTCGACTTGCCCCCTCCCACATTGTTGACCGCATTTAGTCTTCGAGGGCGCGAACCCGCTGCATGCGTTTTTGCTCTACCGGCGCTGCGGCGGTTTGCAACTCAAAGTCAAAATCAATCTGCGCAAACCGCCCTTCCACGCCAAACTCCCGCGCCAGTTGCGGATCTTCGCTGAAGCGAATCTCGGCAATCAATTCGTCCCGCGTTGCGTAGGCAAAATCATCATGCAGGTACGGGTCATCCGACAGGTTGATCTGCGTGGTCAGGTGCCGATACCCCGGCGCCGAGATGAAGAAGTGGATATGCGCCGGCCGCTGTCCGTGGCGCCCCAGTTGATCGAGCAACTGCTGGGTCGGCCCGGTCGGCGGGCAGCCGTAGCCCGACGGCACGATGCTGCGAAAGCGGTAGTTGCCCTGGGCGTCGGTCTCGATGCGGCGGCGCAGGTTGAATTCGGATTGCGTCGGGTCGAACCACGAATAGGTGCCACCGGTATTGGCCTGCCACACATCGACAATCGCCCCGGCCAACGGCTTGCCCTCGGTGTCGCGCACTTGCCCGCGCATAAACAGCGGCACCGCCTCGTCCTTGCCATCGTCCAGCCGTGCCTCGTACTTCGACAGCGGCGCGCCGGCCACATACAGCGGGCCTTCGATGGTGCGCGGGGTACCACCGGATTTGCCGGCTTCCTCGTCGGCGGCGTCCATCAGCATATCCAGGTAATGCTCCAGGCCGAGCCCGGCGGCGAGCAGTCCGGCCTCCTGATTCTTGCCCAATTCATTGAGGTAGTTGACCGCCTTCCAGAACTCTTCCGGGGTCACTTCCAGGTCTTCGATGATGTTTACCGTATCGCGCAGGATCCGGTAAATCAGCGCCTTGGTGCGCGGGTTACCGCCGTCAGTGAGGTTGCCGCTGGCTTCTTCGAGAAACTGTTGGGCATGGGCAGTCTGGGACAGTCGGATGGACATGGTGCATTCCTCATCTTGTAGTTATTAGGGTGAAGACCGGCCTAGCGGTCGTCCTCATGGATCGACGAAGGGTGCCGGCACAAGGCGTTCACTTCGATGGCCATGTAGGGATAAAGCGGCAGTTGCATCAGCAGGTCATGCAGCTCTTGCACACTGTCGACATCGAACACGCTGTAGTTGGCGTAGAGCCCGGCGATGCGCCACAAGTGGCGCCACTTTCCTTGCTCTTGTAAACGTCGAGCCAGGGCTTTTTCGTCGGCCTTGAGGTGGGCGGCGCGTTCCGGGTTCATGTCGACGGGCAGGTTCACGGTCATTTTTACGTGGAACAACATGGCGGTGCCTCTTAGTGTTTGTCACGACGGAAGAACGCCAGGCGCTCTTCATCGATGGCCAGGCCCAGGCCCGGTAAGTGGGAGACATGCAGCTGGAAGTCGCGGTACAGCGGCGGCTCGGTGAGGATGTCTTCGGTCAGCAGCAACGGGCCGAACAACTCGGTGCCCCACGCCAACGTGTTCAGCGTGAGGAAGGCATGCGCCGACGCGAGGGTGCCGATCCCGCCTTCAAGCATGGTGCCGCCGTACAGGCCGATACCGGCGGCTTCGGCAATCGCGGCGGTGCGCAATACCGCGCGGGGGCCGCCGTTCTTGGCGATCTTCAGGGCGAACACCGAGGCCGCGCCTTCACGGGCCAGGTTGAAGGCATCTTCCACACACTCGATGGATTCGTCGGCCATGATCGGCACCGGGCTCGACAGGTTGAGCCGGGCCATGCCGCCACGGTTATTGCGCGAGATCGGCTGTTCGATCAGGTCGACGCCATTGTCGCCGAGCACCTTGCACGCACGCAGGGCCACGGCTTCGTCCCAGGCCTGGTTGACGTCGACGCGCACGCTGGCACGCTCGCCCAAGGCCTTTTTGATCGCGATGACATGGGCCAGGTCATGGCCGACTTCACCGGCACCGATCTTCAATTTGAAGATGCGGTGCCGGCGCAGGTCGAGCATCTTTTCGGCCTCGGCAATGTCCTGGGCGGTATTGCCGCTGGCGAGGGTCCAGGCCACCGGCAGCGCATCGCGCACACGCCCACCGAGCAGTTCGCTGACGGGCAGGTTCAGGCGCTTGCCGAGGGCGTCGAGCAAGGCGCTTTCGATACCGGATTTGGCAAAGGTGTTGCCGCGAATGCTGCGCTCCAGGCGCAACATGGCCGCGTTGATATTGCTGGCGTCCTGGCCGATCAGCAGTGGTGCGAAGTGACGGTCAATGTTGACCTTGATGCTGTCGGGACTCTCGTTACCGTAGCTCAGGCCGCCGATGGTGGTGGACTCACCGATGCCTTCGATGCCGTCTGCGCAGCGCACGCGGATGATCACCAGGGTCTGGTTCTGCATGGTGTGCATCGCCAGCTTGTGCGGGCGAAGGGTGGGAAGGTCGACGATAATGGTCTCGATCGACTCGATGGCGCAAATCGGCATGGCAATACCCGTTGGGTTCTTTATAGATTTACGTCGATTCTGTGCCGCATTTTTCCTGGCTTCCAATATAGAATTAGTCTCAAGCAATACCCTCAAGGTATGACAGGAGCCGTTATGGAACTGCGTCATCTGCGCTACTTCCAGGTGTTGGGGCAGACCCTCAACTTCACCCGCGCGGCCGAACGCCTGCACATCGCCCAGCCGCCGTTGAGCCGGCAGATCCAGCAATTGGAAGAGGAATTGGGTGTGATTCTGCTGGAGCGTGGCCGACCGCTGCGGCTGACCGAGGCCGGGCGGTTTTTCTATGAGCACGCCAATGTGTTGCTCGAACAATTGGCCAAAGTCTGCGACAACACGCGACGCATCGGCCAGGGCGAGAAGACCTGGCTGGGCATTGGCTTTGCACCGTCGACCTTGTATGGCGTGCTGCCGGAATTGATTCGGCGGCTGCGCACCCATGACGCGTTGGAGCTGGAGTTGGGGTTGTCGGAGATGACCACCTTGCAGCAGGTCGAGGCGCTCAAGGCCGGGCGTATCGACGTGGGCTTCGGGCGCATTCGCATTGACGACCCGGCCATCGTCCAGCGCGTGCTGGTGGAGGATCGGTTGGTCGCCGTGCTGCCCGCCGGCCACCCCTTGCTGGCCGCCCCCGCGACCCTCGCCCAACTGGCCGCCGAGCCGTTTGTGCTCTACCCCGGCAACCCGCGCCCCAGCTATGCCGACCATGTGATCGCGCTGTTCGACGCCCACGGCCTGAGCCTCAAGGTGGCGCAGTGGACCAACGAATTGCAGACCGCCATCGGCCTGGTCGGTGCGGGCATGGGCGTGACGCTGGTGCCGGCGTCGGTGCAGGTGCTGCATCGCGCAGATATTGGCTACACGCCGATCGTGGAAGCGACGGCGACCTCGCCGATCATTCTCAGCCGACGGGTGAATGATCAGTCGCCAGGGCTTAGTCATTGTCTGCAGTTGGTTGAGGAACTGATCTGAAACCCTCCCACATGTTGATCTTCATCAGGTTCAAGTACTGCGCATACGCTTGCGCTGCAACGTCTGGCTGGGGGACTCATCGAACAGTTTTCGATACTCCGCCGAGAACCGCCCCAGGTGGGTAAAGCCCCAGCCCAGGGCAATCTCGGAGATGGTGCGGATTGAACCGTGCTCAAGGATTTCCTGGCGCACGGCAATGAGTCGGTGCTTTTTCAGGTAGGCCATGGGCGACAGCGCGAAGTACTTGCGAAACGCATCGAACAGCTTGAACCGTGACACGCCGGCAGCGGCTTCCAGGTCTTCGAGGTGCAGCGCCTCGCGGGCGTTGGCGTGAATGTATTCGCGCGCACGGATCAGGTAATGCGGCAGTTTCACCCCCAGTACGGCGCGCAGTTCTTCCGAGTAGTTGTTCGGTTGGGCGAGGATCAGGCCCTTGATCAGCGAGCTTTCCAGGTCACGGGTAAACGCCGCCTGCTCATACAACTCACTGCTGCCTTCCAGCTCGGCAATGAAATAGCGCGCCATGCGCCACCACGACGCCGAAGCGCCCTCCACCGCATCCATCACCGGCTCAAATTGCAGCGGCGCCTCGATCGGCCGTTGCAGCAAGCCTTCCAGCGATTCGCTCATCGCCGCCCGCGTGATCACCACTTGCAACTTGCGGCAGTCACCGGAAATCGCCAGCACCTGGTGCTCGTTGGGCGCGATGATCACGCCCTGATCGCGGTTGGAACCCAGGCACTCACCGTTCTTGCTCAACGCCTGCTCGCCCACCAGCGGCAGGCTCACGCTGTAGCTGCTGAAGTGCTCGGCGTCTTCGATATCGATGGTCACGTCGGTGCCGTATTCGATCACGCCCAGGGTGGTGGCGCGGGACTTGAACACGTTGGCACTGTGATGAAAACGCAGGCGCTCGGGCGTGCTCGTCGCCAGGCGGTGCGGCCCGCAAATGCCGGACATCCAGCTGCGGGCGCCTTCGAGGTCGAAGCGTTGAATATGGATATCGCGTGTCTGGCTACTCATCAGGTTGCACCCACGGCGGTTAGGCGGTTGCGCGCTCTGGCGGCGCGTCGTTGTGGTTCCACAGCAAGTTCTACGCCACGCCGGCCCGATTGCAACCGGGTGGATAGCAACCGTCAACTAAGTGGATAAACCGCAGGTGTTGACGCCCCTTGCTGCGCCAGACGGTCGCGCGTCGCGTCACCGTCCTGCACCACCGTGGGTATTTGCTGCCCAACTTTCCGGCCCACCTTCCCCCATTAAGCGGATAGCCCGCCACCTTGTCGCAGCCTCTTAATGGCCCACCTGTTTAGCCATTATCAAAAGGTGCCTCCCATGAGTGGTGCAAGAAGCGTCGAGCAATGGAAAAGCTTTATCGAGAGCTGCCTGGATTTTCGTCCGGCAGACGCCGTGTTCCGCATCGCCCGCGACATGTTTACCGAGCCCGAGTTGTTCGATCTGGAAATGGAGCTGATCTTCGAGAAGAACTGGATCTACGCCTGCCATGAAAGCGAACTGGCCAATCACCACGACTTCGTGACGATGCGCGCCGGGCGCCAGCCGATGATCATCACCCGCGATGGCGAGGGCCGGCTCAATGCGCTGATCAACGCTTGCCAGCATCGCGGCACCACCCTCACCCGGGTCGGCAAGGGCAACCAGTCGACCTTCACCTGCCCGTTCCACGCCTGGTGCTACAAGAGCGATGGCCGGCTGGTGAAGGTCAAGGCGCCAGGGGAATACCCCGACGGTTTTGACAAAGCCACGCGCGGTTTGAAAAAGGCGCGCATCGACAGCTACAAGGGCTTTGTCTTCATCAGCCTGGATGTGAATGGCCGTGACAGCCTGGAAGACTTCCTCGGCGACGCCAAAGTGTTCTTCGACATGATGGTCGCGCAGTCCGCCTCCGGTGAACTTGAAGTGCTGCCGGGCAAGTCTGCCTACACCTACGACGGCAACTGGAAACTGCAAAACGAAAACGGCCTGGACGGGTATCACGTCAGCACCGTGCACTACAACTACGTGGCCACGGTGCAGCATCGCCAGCAGGTGAATACCGAAAACGGCAGCGGGTCCGCCAGCACCCTGGACTACAGCAAGCTCGGCGCCGGCGACGCCAACACCGATGACGGTTGGTTCGCCTTCAACAATGGCCACAGCGTGTTGTTCAGCGACATGCCCAACCCCAGCGTGCGCTCCGGCTACGCCACCATCATGCCGCGCCTGGTGCAAGAGCACGGCCAGCAGAAGGCCGAGTGGATGATGCACCGCCTGCGCAACCTGAACATCTACCCGAGCCTGTTCTTCCTCGACCAGATCAGCTCGCAGTTGCGCATCATCCGCCCGGTGGCGTGGAACAAGACCGAGATCATCAGCCAGTGCCTGGGGGTGAAGGGTGAATCCGACGCCGACCGTGAAAACCGTATTCGCCAGTTCGAGGACTTCTTCAACGTCTCGGGCATGGGCACCCCGGACGACCTGGTGGAATTTCGCGAAGCCCAGCGTGGTTTCCAGGGCCGCCTGGAACGCTGGAGCGATATCTCACGCGGCAGCCACCGCTGGGAAACCGGGCCGACGCCGAACAGCGAGGCCATCGGCATTCAACCGGCCATGACCGGCACCGAGTTCACCCATGAAGGCCTGTACGTCAACCAGCACCGCAACTGGCAGCACTTCCTGCTCAAGGGCCTGGACCAACAAGCGCTGAAACTGCGGGAGGTGAAGTGATGAATGCGCCATTGCAGTACCGGATCGAGCAGTTTTTCTACCGTAAATCCGAGCTGTGCGACGCCCAGGACTGGGACGCCTATGTGCAGTTGTTCGACCCGCAGAGCGAATTCCACCTGCCGCAATGGGACTCGGAGCACGTCTACACCCGCGACCCCAAGCGTGAGATGTCACTGATCTACTACGCCAACCGTTCGGGCCTGGAAGACCGCGTGTTCCGCCTGCGCACCGGCAAGGCGGCGTCTGCCACACCGATGCCGCGCACCTTGCACCTGATCAACAACGTGCGCATCGCCGAGCAGGCGGATGGCACCTTGGAGGTCCGGTTGAACTGGCACACGCTGTTCTATCGGCTGGCCACGTCGGAGCAGTTCTACGGGCATGCCACCTATCGCCTCAAGCCCCATGGCGACAGCTGGCTGATCACCCGCAAGCACGCGCTGCTGCTTAACGACACGATCAATTCGGTGCTGGATTTCTATCACCTCTAAACGCGCCTTTGTGGCGAGCAGCCCTGTTGTGCGCACGTCATCAATAGGCGGAGATCCCCTACATGAATCACAAAGTGGCCTTCAGTTTTGCCGACGGCAAGACTCTGTTTTTCCCGGTGGGCGCCCATGAAATCCTGTTGGATGCGGCACTGCGCAATGGCATCAAGATCCCTCTGGATTGCCGCGAAGGCGTGTGCGGTACCTGCCAGGGCCGGTGCGAATCGGGGGATTACACCCAGGACTATGTGGACGAGGAAGCCCTCTCCAGACTCGACCTGCAACAGCGCAAGATGCTCAGTTGCCAGACCCGGGTGAAGTCCGACGCGGCGTTCTACTTCGACTTTGATTCGAGCCTGTGTAATGCGCCAGGGCCGGTGCAGGTGCGCGCCACGGTAAGCGAGGTGCAGCAGGTGTCGGCCAGTACGGCGATCTTGACTGTGCGCTTGGACGCGTCGCTGGATTTTCTACCGGGCCAATATGCGCGCATCTCGGTGCCGGGCACGCCGAGCTGGCGCTCCTACTCTTTCGCCAACCGACCGGGCAATCAGCTGCAGTTCCTGATCCGCCTGCTGCCGGATGGGGTGATGAGCAACTACCTGCGGGAACGTTGCCAAGTCGGCGATGCGTTGCTGATCGAGGCGCCGCTGGGGGCGTTCTACCTGCGTCATGTCAGCAAACCGTTGGTGCTGGTGGCCGGCGGCACCGGACTATCAGCGCTACTGGGCATGCTCGATGAACTGGCCGCCACGGGCTGCGAGCAACCGGTGCACCTGTATTACGGCGTGCGCGGGGCTGAGGATTTATGCGAAGCGCAGCGTATCCATCAATACGCCTCGAAAATCCCCGGCTTTCGCTACACCGAAGTGTTGAGCGCCCCGTCGCCCGAGTGGTCCGGCAAACGCGGCTACCTCACCGAACATTTCGACCTGGCCGAATTGCGGGACAGATCGGCGGATATGTACGTGTGCGGCCCCCCGCCGATGGTCGAATCCATCCAACAATGGCTGGCGGATCAGGCACTTGATGGCGTTCAGCTGTATTACGAAAAGTTTACGCAGAGTAATATCTGACTCCTCAGCACTTCTGAGGGGCGGATGCGGCGTGCAATCAACCCCGAGAAAAACAAGTAGAAGGGAACGTTAATGGCGGATGACATGGTTAACCCGGTAGGCCTCAAGCGTGGCCTGAAGAACCGGCATATTCAGTTGATCGCCTTGGGAGGGGCGATTGGCACGGGGCTGTTCCTCGGTTCGGCCGGGGTACTCAAGTCGGCGGGGCCGTCGATGATCCTGGGCTACGCGATCGCCGGTTTCATCGCGTTCCTGATCATGCGCCAGCTCGGCGAGATGATCGTCGAAGAACCGGTGGCCGGCTCGTTCAGCCACTTCGCGCACAAATACTGGGGCGGTTACGCGGGCTTCCTGGCCGGCTGGAACTACTGGGTACTCTACGTGCTGGTGGGCATGGCCGAGCTGACCGCCGTGGGCAAGTACATCCAGTTCTGGTGGCCGGAGATTCCGACCTGGGTCAGCGCGCTGGTGTTCTTTGTCGCAGTGAACCTGATCAACACCCTGAACGTGAAGTTCTTCGGTGAGGCCGAGTTCTGGTTTGCGATCATCAAGGTGGTGGCGATTGTCGGCATGATCATGCTCGGCTGCTACCTGCTGTTCAGCGGCACCGGCGGCCCGCAAGCCTCCATCAGCAACCTGTGGAGCCACGGTGGGTTCTTCCCGAATGGCGGCATGGGGCTGTTGATGTCCATGGCCTTCATCATGTTCTCGTTCGGCGGCCTGGAGCTGGTGGGTATTACCGCCGCCGAAGCCAGCGAACCACGCAAAGTGATCCCGAAAGCGATCAACCAGGTGGTGTACCGGATCCTGATTTTCTATGTCGGCGCATTGACCGTGCTGCTGTCGCTGTACCCATGGGATCAACTCCTGCAAACCCTCGGCGCGTCGGGCGATGCCTACAGCGGCAGCCCGTTTGTGCAGATCTTCTCGCTGATCGGCAACGACACCGCCGCCCACATCCTCAACTTTGTGGTGCTGACCGCAGCGCTGTCGGTGTACAACAGCGGCGTGTACTGCAACAGCCGCATGCTGTTCGGCCTGGCCGAGCAAGGTGATGCGCCGAAAGCGCTGATGAAGCTCAACAAGCAAGGCGTACCGCTGCGGGCCCTGGCGATCTCGGCGTTGGTGACGATGCTGTGCGTGGTGGTCAACTACGTAGCGCCGCAGAGTGCGCTGGAGTTGCTGTTCGCGCTGGTGGTTGCCTCGCTGATGATCAACTGGGCGCTGATCAGCATCACCCACATCAAGTTCCGCAAGGCCATGGGCGATCAAGGCGTGACGCCGTCGTTCAAGACCTTCTGGTTCCCGTTCAGCAACTACCTGTGCCTGGCGTTCATGCTGATGATCATCAGCGTGATGCTGGCGATCCCGGGTATTCGCGAGTCGGTGTATGCGATGCCGGTTTGGGTGGGGATTATCTACATTGCCTACCGGTTGCGAGTGAGTAAGACGAAAGCGGTCGCCGCCTCCCGCATTTGATTGCATTGCAAATGAAAAGCCCCGGTGATCCGGGGCTTTTTGTTTACAGCGTGGAGCGCACTCGCCACAGCTCGGGGAACAGCACCGTGTCGAGCATCTTGCGCAGGTACCCCACGCCTTCGGTGCCACCAGTACCCGGCTGGAAGCCGATAATCCGCTCCACTGTGGTCACATGCCGGAAGCGCCATTGGCGGAAAGAATCCTCCAGGTCGATAAACTTCTCGGCCAACTGATACAAGTCCCAATACCGGCTCGGGTCGCGATACACCTCGCGCCACGCCGCCTCCACCGACTCATCGTGAATGGTCGCCGCCGTCGGGTCGCGCTCGGCACGCTTGGGGTCAATCGCCAGGCCCGCCTTGGCCATCAGGTTCACCGCTTCGTCATACAGCGACGGCGTGGCAATCGCTACCTGCAACTCCTGCAACAACTCAGGCCGATGGGCATGGGGCCGCAGCAGCGTCGCGCTCTTGTTGCCGAGGATAAATTCGATCTCGCGGTACTGGAACGACTGGAACCCGGACGACTGCCCCAGGAACGGGCGAATCGCCTTGTATTCCGACGGCGTCATGGTCGCCAGCACGGCCCAGGCGTGCACCAGTTGGTCGAAGATCCGCGACACCCGCGCCAGCATCTTGAACGCCGGCGGCAATTCGCCCAGGCGCACGTGTTCGCGGGCGGCCTTGAGTTCGTGGAGCATCAGTTTCATCCACAGCTCGGAGGTCTGGTGCTGGATGATGAAGAGCATTTCGTTGTGGTCCGGCGACAGCGGATGCTGGGCACTGAGGACCTTGCCCAGGTCCAGGTAATCGCCGTAGCTCATGGACTCGGAAAAATTCAGTTCGGCGTTATGCCATTCTTCCGGTGGCTGGTAGTCGGCAGAGAAAGGACATTGGCTCATCGCGTGGGCTCCTTGAGCGATCGGAGAATGGCACGAACCGGGCTCGCGTCCAGGTTGGCGAAACGCAGCGGCAAGGCGATCAGTTCGTAGTCGCCCTCCGGTACGTCATCGAGCACGATGCCTTCGAGAATCGCCATGCCATGCCGCGCCACGGCGTTGTGGGCGTCCATGGTCTTGGACTGTTGCGGGTCGAGTGAAGGCGTGTCGATGCCGATCAGGCGCACCCCCAGGCTGGCCAGCCGTTCAATGGTCTGCGGGGCGAGGGCGGTGAAGTTCGAATCCCATTCGGTCAGCGGTGCTTGTGGATAAGTACGCAACAGCACGCGCTCCGGCAGGTTATCCACACGCCCGTCCAACTGATGCGGCTGCACCAGCGCACCGCTGCCCAGGCAATGCAGCACCCGGCACGGGCCCATGTACACCTCCAGCGACACCTCCCCAATCGGCGCACCGTCCGCGCTGTAATGCAGCGGCGCATCCACATGGGCGCCGGTGTGCGGCGACAAGGTAATGCGCCCGACATTCACCGGGCACTCCGGGCCGAACTGCCACACACGCTCTTCCTGGAACGGCGTATCCCCCGGCCAGGTCGGGGTCGCCGTGCTCAAGGGCGGGCTGATGTCCCACCACGTTTTTATTGGGTTCATTTAAAGGCTCTCGGCGGTTACTGGGGTGAATGATACGAGGGCCAGCTGCGAATTTTCTTGCGAATTCCTGCGCCAAGCAGGAAATATTTCGCACTTACTGCGAAGAAATGGCCTATTCACGCTCAGAAGTGTCGCCTGGCCACAGTGGCGCTGCCACATTGGCTACGCATGGCCTGAGGAGTCGTGTTCACCTGCGCTTCTGGGCATCCCGGTGTCGAGTTCAGACCACTGGCGCAACGCTCAAGGCCGTAGGGTGGATCTTTCCATTCCCTGCCTCGGAGGCATCATGTCCAAGCCCATCACCGTACTGCGCGACACCCACCCCTTGCCGGTCCTGGATGCCTGCAAATGGGAAAAGCTCGAAGGCGACCCGCACACCGTCAACCTCAACGCCTACACCAGCGAAGACGGCAGCAAGATCATGGGCACCTGGATCTGCACCCCCGGTAAGTGGTACGTGGAATACGTGAAGTGGGAATACTGCCATTTCCAGGAAGGCTACTGCGTGATCACCCCTGAGGGGATGGAGCCGATCCATCTGCGTGCGGGGGATATCTTCGTGGTGGAGCCAGGGATGAAGGGGACGTGGGAAGTGGTCGAGACGGTGCGTAAGTATTTTGTGTTTGCTTAAATCGCTTCCAAAGCGGGCAACTTTGACATTGTTGTGGCGAGCGGGCTTGCCCCGCGTTGGGCTGC
>NZ_LHVO01000028.1 GCF_001269925.1 Pseudomonas sp. MIACH | reverse complement strand
TATCGAAGCGTTTTTATGCAGTGGTTTGCACAGCGCGTCGAAGGCTTTTGCAAGTTTTTTCAAATTCGTTGTGCGAGCGGATTTTGATGGAACCGTATGGCAGGGCGTTGCCACACAGGCAAACACTCTTCCTGTACTGGCGCGCCCATGAAAGTTGAATCCAACCACGATGTGCAAACACTCCGTCCCCTGGATCAAGCGGTTATCAGCCATACCCCAGTGCCCGCGCCCGCGAAGGGCACTGATGAGCTTGCACATCTGTTCGCCCAGGAGGTGACGTTCAACAGCCGAGCGTTGAGTGAGCGGACGATGGGGATGCGGGTGCTCCCAACTCAACAGCTGTCGCAACTTTATGATCAGCTTGGCCATCCAGCCCAGGAGAGCCTGGCGTCCGTTTCACGGCGCATCAGGCAGCAATTGCAGCATGAGCCCACTGTCGAAAAACTCCTGGAGCTTACGGGGGGGGACCCGGCGCGCGCGTTCGTTGTGCTCAAGCATGTGGAGGCCAAGGCAGACAGTGAGGCGCGTCAACCCGAGGCTAGGTTGGCGCGCGATGCTATTGCCAAGCTTGAAACCCGTTTCAAAGGAGTGATCCAGGCAGGCCTGAACATTGCCCTGGCGTTGCAGTTGGCCGCAGCCGACCCGCAGGAGCGCCAGGGACTGCGTACGCTCTACTACGACACTGTGGTCAATCGCCCGTCCCTGGGGGCGATGATGAAGGCCCTGCTGGAGGAATACGGGGTCGAGCGTTTCCACATCGGGCTCAATGTGATGCGTAAGGCGTTGGCGGATGACATTGCGGCTAAGGTGTCGTCAACGCCCACGCATCAGTTGCGCAATTTGCTGTTGGGCCTGCAAAGCTGCGGGCAATTGAGCGCCGTGTTGGCCGAGTGCGAAGAGTTGATGAAGCACTTGGCCATTGAGCATGACCCAGTAGGCCTGTTGCAGCGTTTGCTGGCTTACGCCGGCAGCGGCATTGAGTCCGAAGAAATGCTGCGACTGGCGAAGGATCTGGGAGGTGCCTCGTTTCTACGTCAACTGGCCGTACTCAAAGAGCTTTACCCTGTGTTCCAAAGGATGCCCTTGGCCTGGTGGTCTGAAAGCGACCTGCGTACGCAGGCCCTGGCTCTGTTTGTGTTGGCGATGGACGGGTTGGACCTGCACTTGCGCGGGCCCAAACGGTTAGCCGGTGAGCCGAGGCCCGAGACGTGACAGTTCTGTCGGCCATCAACCGCGGATTGCTCAAAGTGGTACAGCGCGCCGAGGTGTTGGGCGCCGTGGTGGTCATGTCTATCGTCTTTATCTTTATCGTGCCACTGCCCACCTGGCTGGTGGATATTCTGATCGCCCTCAATATCTGTATTTCGTGCCTGTTAATTGTTCTTGCGCTTTACCTGCCGGGCCCCCTGGCGTTTTCGTCGTTCCCGTCGATCCTGTTGTTGACCACCATGTTTCGACTGGCCCTGTCGATTGCAACGACGCGTCTGATCCTGCTGGAACAAGACGCGGGTGACATCGTCGAGGCCTTCGGCAACTTCGTGGTGGGAGGCAACCTGGCGGTGGGGATGGTGATTTTCCTGATCCTGACCCTGGTTAACTTCCTGGTAATCACCAAGGGGTCGGAACGGGTTGCCGAGGTCGCGGCGCGGTTCAGCCTGGATGCGATGCCGGGCAAGCAGATGTCCATCGACAGCGACTTGCGTGCCGGCCTGATTGACGGCACGCAAGCACGCGACAAGCGCGAGCAGTTGTCCCGTGAGAGCCAGTTGTTCGGCGCGATGGATGGGGCCATGAAGTTCGTCAAGGGCGACGCTATCGCGGGGCTGATTATCGTCGTGGTCAACCTGTTGGGTGGCTTCTGCACGGGGATGTTTCTGTACGGCTTGAGCGCTGCCGATTCGATGGCGTTGTATTCGGTGCTGACCATCGGCGATGGCCTGATTGCGCAGATTCCGGCGCTGCTGATTTCCCTGACCGCCGGCATGATCATCACCCGCGTAGCGCCGGATGGGCGTAAGGGCGTCAGTAACATGGGCGCCGAAATTGCCCGGCAAATGACCAGTGAGCCCAAGAGCTGGATGATCGCGTCGGTGGGGATGCTTGCGTTTGCCATAGTGCCTGGTATGCCTACCGGGGTATTCATCTTTATGTCGCTGGTAACCGGCAGCCTGGGGTACTACCTGATGCGCCGGCGTCAGCGAGAAGCAGAGCCGGGGTCCGAAACCACCGACGCCGTTCGACCCGAAGAGAACGGAAAAGAGGACTTGCGCGGGTTCGATCCGTCGCGCCCCTATCTGTTGCAGTTCCCTCCGAGTTTGCGTGGCACGCCTGAGGTGACCGAGCTTATTCATGGGATTCGCCAGGCGCGAAATGCGTTGGTTGCCAATATCGGCCTGACCCTGCCGCCATTCGAAGTTGAACTCGATGACTCGTTGGCCGCTGACGAAATGCGTTTCTGTGTGCATGAAGTGCCGATGGTCAGGGCATCGATTGTCAGCCGCCTGGCCGTTGAGCGTAATGCGTTGACGGTTGAACCTGAGCACGCAATACCGGGGCTGGTTGAGCGTGATGAACAGAGTTGGGTCTGGCTGGCACCGGATGATCCACTGCTCGATGATCTGCAACTGGAGCGCTTCACTGCGACCAGCCTGATCATCGAACGCATGAAGCAGGCCATGATGCTCAGCGGGCCGCAGTTCCTGGGGATCCAGGAGAGTAAGTCGATCCTCAGTTGGCTGGAGCACAACCAGCCGGAACTGGTGCAGGAACTGCAGCGAATCATGCCGCTGTCGCGTTTTTCCTCGGTGTTGCAACGCTTGGCCAGTGAAGGTGTGCCGCTGCGGGCCGTGCGGCTGATTGTCGAATCGCTGATCGAGTACGGCCAGCATGAGCGTGAACCGGAAGCACTGGCCGACTACGCGCGGATTGCGCTCAAGGCGCAGATTTTCCACCAGTACAGCGAGGCCGACGGCCTGCATGCCTGGCTGTTGTCACCGCACACTGAAAACACCCTGCGCGAGGGATTGCGCCAGACCCAGACCGGGGTGTTTTTCGCGCTTGATGACGACCACAGCGCAGCATTGGTCAACCTGCTCAACCAGGCTTTTGTCCTAAGGCCCAAGAGCAAGAGCGTGCTGCTGGTGGCGCAGGATCTGCGTAGCCCCTTACGGACTTTGCTGCTGGAAGAGTTCAACCATGTGCCGGTGCTGTCGTTTGCCGAGTTGGGAAGTACCTCCAAGGTCAAAGTGCTGGGGCGCATTGACCTGGGCCAGGACGAGCTGATGCGTGGTGCGGTGGCATGAGTATTTGGCCCTGGCCAGCGCGGAGGACTCGATGATGTTTGAGTTAAGGGTGCTTGATGGGCAGCGCCAAGGCGCTGCTTTACCGTTGTTTGGCGAGCAATGGAGCATGGGGGCTCACGCGGACGCTGACCTGATATTGAACGATCCGGGAGTCGTCGAGCAGCATGCGATCCTGCGGTTTATCGACGGTAACTGGTCGGTGCAGGCCGAAGCCGGGCTGTTGCGAGACCCTGACGGCCAGGTACTGGCGCAGATCGCCAGACTGGAGCTGAACGTGCCGTTTTCGTTGGGGGACGTGCGCCTGTGCGTCACCTTGGCCGAGCAGCCATGGCCCCAACCCGCACTTCCTGAGACGGTAGCGACGCTACCGGCCAATGAGCCTGCGCAAGCGCGGAAGTTATCGTCAATCTCGCACGTGCAGCAAAGGCGCCTGATCAGCCTGGTGTTGGTGGCGGCGGTAATCATCCTGGTAGTGGGCATGGACTCCGAAGAGGACCGCGAGGCACAGGCGTCTCTAATGGTGCCGCCCGTGGTTCAGAAGCAGGAATTGGCTTCGTCTGTTGCCGTACGCCAGCAGCTGTTGAAGATGCTCAGCGAGCGCGAGCTGAGTCAGCGGGTCACCTTGCAGGTGATCAATGGCCAGGTGGCGCTCAGCGGAGATGTCTCCCATGACGAAATGGAGTTGGTGGCGCGCATGCTCAGCCGTTTTGGTGAGCAATTCGACAGCTCGGTGCCGGTGATCAGCCGTGTGCGTGTGCACGATGGCGCACTGCCGTTCAGGATTGTGCAGATCGTCGGTGGGCCGAATGGTCACGTGGTCCTGGATCAGGGCGACCGACTGTTTTTGGGTGACGAAGTGGAAGGGCTGCGCCTGGTGCAGATCGACAACAACAAGGTCGTCTTCGATGGCGCGCGCCGTTACGAGGTGCGCTGGTGAGTGTGGATCTGCAAGCGCGTCTTGAGGCCTGGCAGCAGCGCCAGTCCCAGTCCCTGGCCGGCTTTGCGCCGGTGTCGATGCGAGGTCGCATCCAGCGTGTCAACGGCATGTTGCTGCAATGCCGATTGCCCCAGGCGCGTATTGGCGACTTATGCCAGGTGGAAAAAAGACCGGGCGAAAACATGCTCGCCGAGATCGTCGGTTTCGATGAGCAGGATGCGGTGCTCAGTGCCTTGGGGCACCTGGAAGGCGTGCGCGTCGGCGCCAGTGTCGAGCGCCTGGGAGTCTCCCATCGAGTGCAGGTCAGCAGTGCCTTATTGGGTCAGGTGCTGGATGGTTTCGGGAGGCCGATCACGGGGGAGGGGGCCAGCGCGTTTGTCGAGGCGGACTTACCCGATACCAGTGCGGTGTTGTGTGAAGCGCCGTTGCCCACCGAGCGACCGAGGATTAACCGTGCGCTGGCCACCGGAGTGCGTTCGATCGATGGCCTGCTCACGCTTGGCGAGGGGCAGCGTGTGGGGCTGTTCGCCGGGGCCGGTTGTGGCAAGACCACCTTGTTGGCCGAGATCGCGCGTAACGTCGACTGTGACGTCATCGTGTTCGGCCTGATCGGCGAGCGAGGTCGGGAGCTGCGTGAATTTCTCGACCATGAGCTCGATGACTCGTTACGCGCCAAAGCGGTACTGGTGTGCGCCACCTCCGATCGCTCCAGCATGGAGCGCGCCCGGGCCGCGTTCACGGCGACGGCATTGGCCGAAGGTTTTCGGCGCAAGGGTAAGCGGGTATTGCTGCTGATTGACTCCCTGACCCGTTTCGCCAGGGCGCAACGCGAAATCGGCCTGGCTTGCGGCGAACCCCTGGGGCGCGGAGGTTTGCCTCCTTCGGTATACAGCCTGCTGCCACGGCTGGTAGAGCGTGCCGGATTGACGCGTGATGGCGTGATCACTGCGATCTATACGGTGCTGATTGAGCAGGACTCGATGAACGATCCGGTGGCCGATGAAGTTCGCTCGCTGCTCGATGGGCATATCGTGCTGTCACGCAAATTGGCCGAGCGTGGGCACTACCCGGCGGTGGATGTGTTGGCCAGCCTTTCGCGCATCTTGAGCAACGTCGCAGAGCCCGAGGATATTCGCGCAGGTACGGCATTGCGACGGTTGCTGTCGGCGTACCAACAGATCGAGTTGATGCTCAAGCTGGGGGAGTACCAGCCCGGCAACGATGCCCTGACCGATTTGGCCGTGGACAGCCGTCAGGCGGTCGATGGCTTTCTGCGCCAGGACCTGCGTGAGCCTACGCCGATGTTTACGACGCTGGAGCAACTTAAGGATCTGACCGCCCATGTCCCATTCTGATGAGCTTCTCGGTGAAGTCGAGACGCTGCGGCGCCTTCGCAGGCATAGGGCTGACCGCGCCGAGCGCGCCCTGCGTGAGGCGAAACGTGCTCAACAGGCCCTGCTCGCCAATATCCAGCAGGCCAAGGACACGCTTGAGCAGACTCGGCAGGAGGAGGCCCTGCAAAGTGCTCAATTGCTCAGCCAGCATCAAGGCCAGGTACTGACCCTGAGGGACTTGAAATCCTGGGGCGCACAGGAGCGCTGCCTGTCTGACAGCACTCGGCAGGAGATGGGCCGTCTGGAGGCATTGCAGGGCCAGCAGGGTGAAAGGAACAGTCGTGTTGGCAGCGCCCAGAAACAGGTCACGGAATACCTGCGGCAGGTGGAAAAGCTTCAGGAGTTATCCCTTTTACTTGCTCAGGAGCAGATATGACCGAGGTTTCAAATAAACCCGCTGAGCGTCCGCGCCCACGCGAGCCACGTGAGGAACCGGGGGCCACGGCAGGCGTGCCTGTGGAACTCGGGCGATTGTTCGCCCAACTGTTTACCGACGAGAGGGGAGGCGCTGGGGCTTCCTTATCGGGCAAGAAGGCATCCGCCGGTATAGCTCATATCGATGCACTTGCCGAGCAACTGGCACCTCGTCTGCAGTCAGCGTCGCAATGGCCGTTGCAGGCGGTGTTGTACTTGCCTCGCCTGGGACGGATCAACGCCAGTGTGCGCCGCGAACAGGGGGCCTGGACGATCGAGCTGGAGGCCGAGCAACACACGACGGCACGCTGGCTCAGCGGTGTACGCCAACAGTGTGAGGGCCGATTCGCGGTTGCGTTGGGACAGCCGGTGAACTTGCTTGTGCCCAGCGTCGGTTGTGCATGCTGATGCCGCAGCTGACATTTCCCTTGGTTAATGGCGATACGGCTGCCGCGCGCCGTCGATTGGGGCGCGGCCTGCGCCTGCCTTTTAAGGTGGTCGGGCAGGACGGCGAGTTGCTGCTTGAACCCGGGAGTGCCCCTGCGCAAGACAAGGCCGTGTGCTTTGAGACGGTACGTGGGGTACTGGCGTTTGCTGACGCCGGGCCGCTGCTCAGTCTGCTGGGTGAGTGCCCGGTGACCTTGGCGCAGTTTGGCAACGACCCGGACTCCTGGTTCTGGGCGTTGTACCAGCACCATATGAGTCCCCAGGTGCGGGAGCTGCTGGGTTATGTGCGTTTGCTGGAAACCCATCGACCCAAGGGGTTTGGCTGCCGGCTCAGCGTGACCCAGGGCGCGTCGCGGGTTGAGGGCTACGTGTGGCTGACCCCCGAAACCTTCCTGGCGTTATGTGAGGCAGGGCCTTGGCGCGCCACAGCGGCAGCGTTGCCGGCACGGTTTCAACTGGCAATCGCCGTGACCCTGGGGCACGCGCAATTACCGATTGCGCAGGCGCGCAGTTTGCGCAGCGGTGATGTGCTGGTACTCGACTCGCGTTTTTTTTCCGCCCAGGGCACCGGCTACGTGCAGGTTGGCAGGCAGCGGTTGCACGGCCGCATTGACGATGACACCGGGCCGTTGTGTCTGACGCTTACTTCTATCGAGGACTCGCCTGTGGACGACAATTTTGCAGCTCCCCATTACTCGGCGCATGAGGAGGATAAACCGGTGCTGGACGTATTTGGTCAGGAGCCATTCGAGGCGTTGAGCGTGGCGCTGAATGTGCGCTGCGGAACGCTGAACCTTACCCTTGGCGAGTTGCGCAACCTCGCGCCCGGCTCGGTGTTGGGCATTGCCGGTTATTCGCCCGGCATGGCGGGGCTTTTTTATGGCGACCGCGCCATTGGCCAGGGCCAGTTGGTCGAGGTGGATGGGCGCCTGGGTTTGCAGTTGTCTCATGTGATGTTCGGCCAATGATCCTTCAAGGGCTCGACCCCATAGTCCTGGCGGTATTTCTGGCAACGCTGTCGTTGCTGCCCATGCTGTTGATCATCTGCACAGCGTTTTTGAAGATTGTCATTGTGCTGATGATTACCCGCAACGCCATCGGCGTGCAGCAGGTGCCGCCAGGTATGGCCATCAATGGCATTGCGCTTGCTGCGACGCTGTTCATCATGGCGCCAGTGGGTTACGAGATCGCCGAGAACGTCAAGGCCTCGCCCCTGGATACGAGCAATGTGCAAACGCTGTTGCAGACGGGCAATGAGGCCATCAAACCGTTGCGAGCGTTCATGCTGCGCAACGTGGATCCGGATGTGCTGACGCACCTGCTGGATAACACCGCGCGCCTGTGGCCAGAGAAAATGGCGCAGGAGGTGCAGCGTGAAGATCTGATTTTGCTGATCCCCGCGTTCGTGCTGTCGCAATTGCAGGCGGGGTTCGAGATCGGCTTTCTGATCTATATCCCCTTCATCGTGATCGATCTGATTGTCTCCAACCTGCTGCTGGCGCTTGGCATGCAAATGGTCTCGCCGATGACCATTTCCCTGCCGCTCAAATTGCTGCTGTTCGTATTGGTGTCGGGCTGGTCGCGCTTGCTCGACAGTCTGTTCCTTTCCTATCTCTGAGGGGCGTATGGAACCGATTGTGCTGTTCAAGCAAGGCATGTTGCTGGTGGTTGTGTTGTCGGCGCCACCGTTGATTGTCGCGGTGGTAGTGGGTGTGCTGACGTCCTTGGTGCAAGCGCTGATGCAGATACAAGACCAGACGCTGCCCTTTGGCATCAAGCTGGTGGCGGTAGGGGTCACACTGATCCTGACCGGGCGCTGGATTGGCGTGGAGTTGATCCAGTTGATCAACCTGACCTTCGATATGATTGGCCGATCGGCCCTGAACTGAGGCCTGCCCTGTGCTGCTTTATCTAGAGTTCCTGCCCAGCCTGGTGATCGGCATGGCGCGCATTTACCCCTGTGGCATGCTGGTGGCAGCGTTCTGTTTCCAGCATATACGCGGCATGCCCAGGCACGTCGTAGTGATGGTCATGGCCCTGATACCCGCGCCAGGCATTCACGCGACATTGGAAGGCCAGGGCTACTCCGCACTCCTGCTCAGTGCGCTGGTACTCAAGGAGGTGGCGTTGGGGTTGCTGCTGGGGATATTGCTGTCGATGCCGTTCTGGCTGTTCGAGTCGGTGGGCGCGCTGCTGGATAACCAGCGCGGGGCCTTGGCGGGTGGTCAGCTCAACCCTTCGCTGGGGCCGGATGCAACGCCGATAGGGCACTTGTTCAAGCAACTGGCGATTTTTCTGTTGATGGCCACCCTGGGGTTAGGCGCGTTGACCCAGGTGATCTGGGACAGTTACCTGATTTGGCCGCCCACTGTGTGGTTTCCACTCCCGGCACCTGATGGCATGCGTGTATTTGCCGACCTGCTGGGCGACACCTTCATGCATATGATGCTCTACGCTGCGCCGTTTATCGCGGTGCTGCTGTTGCTGGAGTTCGGCATCGCCCTGCTGGGGGTCTACAGTCAGCAGTTACAGGTGAGTACGCTGGCGCCGCCGGTCAAGTGCCTGGCGGGTATCGGTTTTCTGCTGTTGTACTTTGCGCTGCTGCAGGACCTGATGGTTGGGCGTATGAGCCAACTGGGTGACCTGAAGCACTCGTTGGGCCTTTTATTCAAGGCCCCGATGCCATGAGTGACTCGGGGGAAAAAAAGCACCCGGCTTCAGCCAAGAAGCTGCGTGACCAGCGCAACAAAGGCCAGGTCGCTCAAAGTCAGGATGTGGCCAAGTTACTGGTGCTCACGGCCATCAGTGAGATCGCCTTGTTGACCGCCGAACCCAGCTTGCAACGCTTCCAGCAATTGATGTTGTTGCCGATCTCACGCCTCAACCAACCCTTTGTGCGGGCGTTGGAAGAAGTGCTGATTGAAAGCCTGGTGGTGTTTTTCTCATTCGCCCTGTTGATGGCAGGCGTGGCGATTGCCGCGAAGCTGATCGGCAGTTGGATGCAGTTCGGAGTGTTGTTTGCCCCCGAGACACTGAAGCTCGATTTCAATCGCCTCAACCCGATCAGCCAACTCAAACAGTTTTTTTCTGCACAGTCGCTGATGAACCTGTTGATGAGCGTCGCCAAAGCGTTTCTTTTGGGGCTGATTGTGTACGTGGTGGTCTGGCCCTCTCTTGGGACGTTGATCAACCTGGCAAACAGCGATCTGCAAACTTACGTCGTGGCATTGATTGCGTTGTTCCGCCATCTGCTGCATGCCTGCCTTGCATTGTTGCTGGTACTGGCCTTTATCGACTTTTCCTTGCAGAAGCACTTCTTCGCCAAACGCATGCGCATGACCCAGGTCGAGATGGTCAAAGAGCATAAGGACATGGAAGGTGACCCGCATGTGAAGGGCCAGCGCCGCGCGTTGGCACAGCAATTGGCCCAGGAGGAACCGAAGGTCAAGCTGCCCAAGCTGGAGGAGGCCGATATGTTGGTGGTGAACCCGACCCACTTTGCTGTCGCCCTGTATTACCGCCCTGGCAAGACGCCGCTTCCGCTGCTGGTCAGTAAAGGCACGGACGCCGACGCTCGCCAGTTGATTGCGCGGGCGAAGGCTGCCGAGGTGCCGGTCATCCAGTGCGTATGGCTGGCCCGCTTGCTTTATACCAAAGCGTTGGGCACCAGCATTCCCCGCGAAACCCTGCAGGCTGTTGCGCTGATCTACCGCACCTTGCGTGAACTCGATGATGACGCCAAGCGCGAGACGCTGGAATTACCGGAGCTGGAGCGGCGTTGATCAACGGCTGGAACGTGCGTCCAAGGCTTCGAGATTGGCCAGCGTCAGCATCCGACTGAGGATCCTGTCCAGCGCATCGTTCGACGCCGGCAGCGCGTGCCAGACCACCAAGGCACCCTGAGCGTCGAGATAGATAAAACAGCCATCGAATACCACGGCCCGCTCAAAGCGTCGCTCCAGCACTTGCTGCAATTGTCCTGCCTGCAACGCTTCACGCGCGACCTGCAAGGCCATGCCCGGGCGATTGCCGGCGTGCAATGCACATACCTTGATGCCGGGCGCGAGCATCAGGTGAGCGGCTGCGCCGCTCACCAGGTTGTCCAGAAATACCTGGCGTTGATTGTCGGGCATTTCCTGGCGGCTCATCGTTCCAGCGAGACAGTCTGGTAATCCGACCGCTCCCCGCTGGGGCCAGCCTCGGCGCGCATCTGCGGTGGCCACCAGATCACCAACGTATCCTTGCTCGATTGCGGGCGTGAGCAGGAGTCGCCCTTGCAGGTGGGAGTACAGCCGGCGACAAGCAGTGCTGCGCCGATCAGGGTGACGCACAATAAGCGCTGTTTCATGGCTTGGCCTTCTGAGTTGGGGTCGTCAAGGAGGTGCGGGGTACGCTGAGGTGTTCATCCTTCACCACGGGGCGCATGGCGATAAATACCTCGGCTTCTTCTCCTGGCTTGAGCCAGGCGCGCGGCCACACGCTGACGGCCAGGGTCTGCGAGTTGCTGCATTCCTTTTCGTCGATACGTACGTGGCGGTTGGCCTGGTTGCGCAGCACCACTACCGCCACGTTGTACTCAGGTCCCGCGTACCATTGGCTGCGTTCGGTGTTCAGCGCGAGTAAGTCGCGGGTGCTGCACAACGTGTTCAGTCCCAGAGGCATCGGTTCCTCTTTGAAGGCCTTGGGCACTTGCCCGCTGACCATGTGCGCCAGGGTGCTGGTGATGTCGCTACGCTTGATGACCGGCTGGTGAGGGCTATAGCGCCGCGCCAACGGTGCGAGGGCTGCCTGCAGTTCGGCCTGGTCGTCCTGAGGCAGGTAGCGCGATGGATCGGCCTGGTCACCGATGACACGCGGGGTGAGGATGAACAGCCGTTCACGCCGATTGCTCTGCCGTTCGGTCGAGGAAAAAAACGTCTTGCCGAGCAGAGGGATATCACCCAGCAGGGGCACTTTGGTGCGTTTGTCGCTGCTTTCGCTGACATGGAAACCACCAACCACCAGCGAGCGCTTTTCCGCCATGACAGCCTGGGTGCTGACCTTGCCTCGGCGTACATCGAGGTTGTCGTGGGCGGGGTTGGATTCGTCGAAATTGCCATCTTCAATATCCACCGCCAGATGGATCTGGTGGCTGCCACGGCTGGTGATGACACGGGGGACAACCTGGAAGCTGGTGCCCACGGTGACCGGCAAAATAGTTGCATTCTCTCGGCCGGGCGTGAGGTATTGGGTGCGGTTGAAGTCGATGACGGCCGGTTGGTTTTCCAGCGTGAGTACGGAGGGGTTGGAGACTATGCTCGCCAGCCCCTTGGCTTCCAGCGCGCGTATATCCGCGTAGAAACGCTCGCGGTTTTCAATCGACACCTGCGACGAGGCGCCGGGCGCCATATTGACTCCGCCACGGAATCGACTGTTCTGAAACCCCCAGTTAACTCCGAACTCCTGCAGTTGCGTGCGCTCGATATCAAGAATGATCGCGTCAATTTCCACCAGCTTGCGCGCGACATCGAGTTGATTGATCAACTCGTGGTACATGCCCTGACGCTCCGGCAGGTCATAGATCAACACAGCGTTATTGCGCACGTCGGCTTCGACGCGGATCCTGCTGGACGAGGCGGGTGCGCGCGAGGTGAGTGGAGGCGGCGCGTCTGACTGTCCGGCGTTGGCGTTTGTCCCCATCATCTGCCCCAGTAAGGGGGTATTCAGTCGGTGCGTGTTCGGCATGAGCGGCGCGGGCTGTGACGTAGAGCGCTGGTTCAGCTTGTCGAGGGTCGAATTGGAGCGCGGCTCCAGCAACCCTTGCAGGATGCTGGCCACCCCCCCAATAGTGAGCTTCTCGCCGCGGTAATCGACTTGACGGTCTGCAGCATTGGCGAATTTAAGCGGGAAGCTCAGCACGCTCTGCTTTTCATCTTGAGAGCGGCGCTGAGTGCTGAAATGTTTGATCTGCTCGATATAGCGCCGAGGGCCCGAAACGAGTACCACGCCGTCTTCGGGCAACTCGCCCCAACCGAAACGGCTATCAAGCAGACCGATATCGGTGAGCGCTTGCTTAAGATCGGCAATGGCCTCGGACGAGACCTCCAGACGTGCTGATTCTTGCTGGTCCAGCGTGCTGATATAGAGAGTGTTGTTGTACAAGTACCACTGGAACCGGTGTTCTACCCCCAGCCGGTCGAGCATTGACTGCGGGGTATTCGCGCGAATCTTGCCATTTACGTGACCCTCCAGCAGCCCCTCGACATGCAGTTGTGTACCAAAGGTCTGGGCGAAATCCTCCAGTACTTCCCGCAGGGGCTTATGTTCGGCTTCATAAGCGTACGCGGTGTTTTTCCATTCGGTGGGGATGGCAGCCAATGTGCTTCCCGCTGGAATCAACAGCCAGGACAGCAAGACCGTGGTGCGCCAACGGGCTCTTTTCGATGAATCACCAGGCGAATCAAGGCACAAGCGGCTGGGCTTTTTGAGCGTGTTATACATAGATAATTCTCTGGTTAATACGAGAGTGAACGTAGCGAGGTGGGTTTGACGTGTTGAGGGGGGCGGGCCAGGCGCGCGCCGATTGCGCGCCAGGTATCGCGCTGGTTGAGCAGGGCTTCGAGGCAACCGAACAGGTGCGCCTGCCCATCCCCGACCTTCGATATTTGAATCAGCCAGAGCGCTCCGGTGTCAGCTTGTTGAGCCACTGTCCCCTGGAAATGAGTCAGGCTGGCCGCGCCCAGACGCAGCCAGTTTTGCAAGGTCGTGTTGTCGGGACGAGTTGATGTCAGTTGAGCACTTAATAGAACAGCACCTCCCTGACGTGTCAGCGTGATTTCGTCGTCACCTTCAACCAGCGTGATCTGTTCCTTTGCGCTGCTTAACCATTCACCCACGAGATCTCTCATTTACGGAAAGCTTTCCAGGGTTGTTTTGAGCATCTGGTTGATAGTTTTACCGTGTTCATTGTAGAACTCTCGGGTGACTAACTCGCGGGTCGTCAACTTGTGGAATAATTCACCGTCCTCCGATAGCAAGGCTTCTTCGTAGCGTGATTTATATTCCTGATAGGCAGAATTTCTACTTCTTTCTAGTGATTCACTCTGATCTTTGAAAAAATCCATGATTTTTCCTTTAAGTTCTATAGATTAAGTGTGTATTTAAGCAACTAGCTTTTAGTGTTGGATGTAAATAAAGTCTCTGGCCGTGTGGGATTAGATCTCGATCCTATAATCTTTCCCTTGTTTGAAAAAAGTATCGAGCATGGCGTTCCAGCTGATACGGAAGTCGCCTTCTTCTGTTTTCAGTACGAGGGTTTGAGGGGGAATCGTTTCGTCAGCGTGGAGGCTCCAAAAGGTACGATTGTGATGAGCGAGAACCTCTTTTATGGCCTCAAGATCATGAGGGTGACAGAGCAGTGTTGCGCTGATTTCCTGGACTTGGCTCTCCAGCAATTGCTTCAGTAGCGCTTTTAGTCTTTGCGCAGCGACTGTCTCGTCCAGCAGGCAACGAATTGCCTGGTTGGTGATAGCCGTCGCGTATTGTTCGAGGTTGTCGCACATCGCCTGACGATCGCATTCCCACTGCTTGAGTTGAGCATCGGCGCGTTGCCAGATCTCCAGTGACGCTGCTTCCAGCAATGCCTCGCATTGTTTCTTGGCCTGACTTATCAACTCATCGGCCTGGTTATTGGCATGGAGCAGGAGTTGGTTGGCCTGTTGCCAGCTTTCAAGCTCTTCGCGCAGGATAAGGCTGCATCGCGCTCCAGCGATGCCGTTGGGCAGCTCAATGGTGTGTCGGCATAACATCGCTGGTTTCCTCACTCAAGGGGAGCAGGGGCGTGGAGTCGTTCTCTGTCGTCGTAACGCGCCAGACGACTGCCTGCCAGAGTGTGTTCAATCGGCTGTTTGCGCTTTCGAGTGGCGCGCTGGTCATTTCAGTCTCGCGTACGCGTTGACGGGGAAAGCGCAATCGAAGGCGCTGCCATACAGCCGGTTCAAGCCAACTATGGAGCAGTCCCAGCGGATCGGAATCGGGTGGCAGCATGTTGGGAGGCAGCGCCTTGGAGAGGCGCGTGCACCACAAGTGATGAGCTTCATTCAATGGGGACGTGGCGGCAGGATTGAAGGTTTCGTGAACCAGTGTCAGCACCAGGTTGAGTTGCTCCGCCGAGCTCAAGGCCAAGCGCAGCACGGTAGGGTGAGGTTCAGCAGGAAGGCAGGCGGAAAACCCTGTGAGGGTGTCTGGGGCTGACCGCCGACTGTGAAAAAGCACTTCAATCGCAGGATACTCGCTGCCCTTCCAGTCTTTGTGGGCAGACGTCCAGGGAAACACCCACCATTGTGCCCAGGCCAAGTGCTCACGCATGAGGGAATCGGAGCTAGGCGCCATGAATTGAACTCGTTGAATCGCCTTCCAAGGCCGACGCTTGAGGTGCTCGCTGACGGCGATTGCGCACGAACAATGTGCCAGCCACGGCCGATATCAGGCCAAGCAACAAAGCGATGACGCTGGTTCGCCAGAACCCGAGATCATCGCTGGGCACCAGGAACGGGCCGAAATACACCAGGCGTTGTTGTTCTTGATAAGTGGTGGCAGGTACGAATATCACGGTGAGCTTTTGCGGGTCGTTCACCGCCGTCGTCATGCCTGGGATGCTGCTCGCCACCATTCTGCGAACCCGTGCGCGGATGTTATCGGGGTCCAGACGTGGATCATGCTTCATAAACACTGACGCGGAGGCGGGTTGGACCGGCTCTCCTGGAGCGATGCGTTCCGGCAGCACCACGTGTACGCGTGCGACGATAACGCCGTCGATGTTGGACAAGGTGGCCTCAAGCTCTTGAGACAAGGCATAGATGTAGCGTGCTCGCTCTTCCAGCGGCGTGGAGATTACCCCTTCCTTGCGAAACGTATCCCCCAGCGTGGCGCGGGCAACTCTGGGTAGACCGGCGGCTTCCAGCGTGCGTACAGCGCGGCCGATGTCGGCAGTATTAACCGCCACGATGACACCATCTTTGGCCGGGATTTTTTGTGCGCGAATATGTTTATCCGCCAACTCTGCCACCACCTCATTGGCTTCCTGTTCGGAGAGCTGGCGATGAAGTTCCACGCGATCACTGCAGCCACTCAATATCAATGCAATGCCCAGGGCTAAGGCGAGAAACAGAGAGTTATTCATTGTTAAGACTGCATGTTGCAGATCTTGTCGATACCCTGTGTCGTCTTGGCAAGGCATTTCACCATCAGTTGTGATGTAAGTTGCGCGTTATATAGTTCGCGCGGGAAATTCGCTATCGCCTCGACGTCTATTTCTGTTTTGGTAGAGCGAAGTATTTTTGCAAAACCATTTCTTGATTCGCTGAGATGCTTTGACGCTTCTGTCAGAAGTACTGAGTCGCCAGGTCTGACAGAGGTATTGTTGGTCGGGTGTGAACTCTCCAACAGGGACGTGAAAAAGTTGACGTCCATACTTTGCCCTGATTGTTCCGGTGTCGTTCGGGCAGCCGCGATGACGTCGAATTCGTCTGAAAATTGATTTTCTATTATTCTCATGGACTCTCCACTCTCTCAGGGCATAAAGCAACTTATATAGAGATACGTCAAATAGCCCGCAGAGCTGATCGGATGATTACCTCTCGAGCTGAGAGGTAATCGATCAAGCAAAGTTACTGAGCCTTGGAAGAGGCGATCAGGCCTTTAAGGTGACTTACTCGAGACGAGGTCCAGGCATTATCTAACGTGTCTCTAATGGTTTTTTTCTGGATATATTCGGCTTCAATCTCATCTGGAGTCTTAGACTTCGATTTCATGTAACCATCGGCACGGTGACCGATATTGGTAATGCCTTGTATAAGTGAACCTATGATCATGTAGAGCTCCACTGATAACTTAAGGAGGTATTTAATATGCCTTTCTTCAAGCCCCGGGGGGGGAATAAGCGTGCGGTGAGGCTTGATGTTGGCATATAACTATGTGGCCTATGCGAGCGAAGTGTTCCATGACTTTTTAGGCTTAGGTGTTTCTGAATTTTACTGGGGGCTTATCACCCAGTTCAGTTGGGTTGCATGCCTATTCAGTTGATACGCGAAGGTTAATATTGGCTGCCAAGGCAATCGCTAGTTGGAGGGCGCGATGGCGCTTATACCAGCGATATGTCGAGTTGTTTCATCCTGTAGTACAGCGTGCGTTTAGCGACCCCCAGTTCAATAGCCGCGGTATCTACACAGTGATGGTGGCGATACAACGACTCTTCAATGAATGCTTTTTCGATGCAGTGCAGGCGTGCCTTGAGGCCGGTCCGGGCATCCTGTTGGTCGCTCTCCGAGGTTGAAAACGGTGGCAGGCCCAGTACGAACCGTTTGGCCGTAGAACGTAACTCACGAACATTGCCCAGCCAGGTGTGGCACAGCAGTTGTTGCAGCAGTCCGTCGGAGGGCGCTGGGGCTGTGCATTTGAATTGTTGGGCTTCTTGCTGAATCATTTTCAGGAACAACGGGATGATGCACTCTCGGCGGTCACGCAGGGCTGGAAGCTGGATGTTGACGACATTCAGGCGGAAGTACAGGTCACGCCTGAAGGTTCCGAGTTCGACCATCTGATGGAGTGAGTGCTGGGCAGATGCTATGACACGCATGTCCACCGGGATAAAGCGGGTTGAGCCCAGGCGCTCGACCCCCCGTGACTCCAGCACGCGCAGCAGTTTGGCTTGCAGGTTCAACGGCATGCTGTCGATCTCATCAAGGTACAGGGTGCCGAGATGGGCGGCCTCGATAAAACCGGCACGGGACTGGATTGCTCCGGTATAGGCACCGCTGTTGACGCCGAACAATTGGCTTTCGGCGAGACTTTCAGGAATGGCTGCACAATTGACGGCAACAAAGTTGCCACGCCGTGCCGATAGACGATGAACCCGCTGTGCCAGGGTATCTTTACCGGTGCCGGTCTCTCCCAGTAACAGTATGTCTATGTTGAGGGATGCCGTGCTTTTCAGTGTGTTTTCAATATCCGTGTCTTCGAAGAGTGAAAGGTCTTTTTGATCTTCTCTAGGGGCGGAGACCGACATCGAAGAGTTCTCCATTTTCGCTGGACTTCAGTGTTGAGA
The DNA here is from genome assembly GCF_001269925.1 of Pseudomonas sp. MIACH. Classification (GTDB taxonomy): domain Bacteria; phylum Pseudomonadota; class Gammaproteobacteria; order Pseudomonadales; family Pseudomonadaceae; genus Aquipseudomonas. The sequence goes on along the minus strand of NZ_LHVO01000028.1, from coordinate 300,462 downwards.
GGGCAGTGCGCACGCGTTAATCAGGGAGGGAGGGTATAAGATTTATCATGCGATATTGAAGTAACAGTGGGCCGAAATAATGTAGGAAAACCCGGTTTTATTGAGTTTAAATTGTGTAACTGCTGGGTTGCTTTAAGTGCGGGGGAGTCAGTAGGGGAAGTCTGATAGTTGGACGTGACTGATGCTGATCATAGGATATGAATATTCAGCCAAAAAAAAAGCCGATGCAGTGCATCGGCTTTTTTGTGCGGACAATCGCGGTGTTTACACGTTAAAACGGAAGTGCATCACATCGCCATCTTTTACGATGTATTCCTTACCTTCCAGGCGCCACTTACCGGCTTCCTTGGTACCGGCTTCACCCTTGTACTGGATGAAGTCGTTGTAGGCGATCACTTCGGCGCGGATAAAACCTTTTTCGAAGTCGGTGTGGATCACGCCGGCGGCCTGAGGTGCGGTGGCACCAACCTTAACGGTCCAGGCACGCACTTCTTCGACACCGGCGGTGAAGTAGGTCTGCAAGTTGAGCATTTCGTAACCGGCGCGGATCACGCGGTTCAGGCCAGGCTCTTCCAGGCCCAGGGCCTCAAGGAACATGTCTTTTTCTTCGCCGTCATCAAGCTCGGCGATTTCTGCTTCGATCTTGTTGCACACCGGAACCACGATGGCGCCTTCTTCGTCGGCAATGGCCTTGACCACATCAAGCAGCGGGTTGTTCTCGAAACCGTCTTCTGCGACGTTGGCGATGTACATCACCGGCTTGGTGGTCAGCAGGTGAAAGCCCTTGATCACGGCCTTTTCGTCAGCGCCCATAGTCTTCATCAGGCTACGTGCCGGCTTACCCAGGGTGAAGTGCGCAATCAGCTGCTCCAGCAGGCCTTTCTGGACCACAGCGTCCTTGTCGCCGCCCTTGGCGTTACGCGCGACTTTCTGCAGTTGCTTCTCGCAGCTGTCGAGGTCGGCGAAGATCAGTTCCAGGTCGATGATCTCGATGTCGCGTTTCGGGTCGACGCTGTTGGAGACGTGAATCACGTTTTCGTCTTCAAAGCAGCGGACCACGTGGGCGATGGCGTCGGTTTCACGAATGTTGGCCAGGAACTTGTTGCCCAGGCCTTCACCTTTCGATGCGCCGGCCACCAGGCCTGCGATGTCGACGAACTCCATGGTGGTCGGCAGGACGCGCTTGGGATTGACGATGGCCGCCAGTGCGTCCAGGCGTGGATCCGGCATCGGCACGATACCGCTGTTGGGCTCGATGGTGCAGAAGGGGAAGTTCTCCGCCGCAATACCGGACTTGGTCAAAGCGTTGAACAAGGTGGATTTGCCGACGTTGGGCAGGCCGACGATGCCGCAATTGAATCCCATGGTGTTTCCCCTCGGAAAAAAGTCAGGCCTTCTGGCTGTGCAGGTTTTTCATCGCACGGTTCCATTCCCCGGCGAAGATATCCGGCAGCACGCCGAGGGCAAAATCGATGCTGGCATCGAGTTTTTCCTGTTCGGCGCGTGGCGCACGACCCAGGACGAAATTTGAAACCATACTGGCGACGCCTGGGTGGCCAATGCCGAGCCGCAGACGGTAAAAAGTATTCTGATTGCCCAACTGCGCGATGATGTCGCGCAGGCCATTGTGCCCGCCGTGCCCGCCGCCTTGCTTGAGCTTGGCAACACCGGGTGGCAGGTCCAGTTCGTCATGGGCCACCAGGATTTCCTCGGGTTTGATCCGGAAGAAGCCCGCAAGCGCCGCGACAGCCTGGCCGCTGCGGTTCATGTAGGTGGTGGGAATCAGCAGACGAACATCCTGACCCTGGTGCGAGAAGCGCCCGGTCAGGCCAAAATATTTGCGATCGGCGGCCAGGTTTACACCTTGGGCGTGGGCGATGCGCTCAACAAAAAGGGCCCCCGCGTTATGCCGGGTCTGTTCGTATTCGGCGCCTGGATTTCCCAGGCCAACGATCAGTTTAATGGCAGTCACGACAGGGGCCCTTCCTTTGGAGTTGTGGATAATATCGCCTGACCTGAGTGCGGCGAAAGTGGACGACAGGAGCTAACTTATCCAGAGATAAACTTCGCGTTATCGCCCGCTTTCTCGCTACGTTTCGGTCCGCGATGTTTCCTCAAGCTCCGGCAATACAGAGTGAATTACTCTGCAGCGCCTTCTTCAGCTTCTGGAGCAACGCGTGGAGCGTGTACGTTTGCAACAGCTTTGTCATCACCGTGAGCCAGTGCAACGAACTCAACGCCTTTAGGCGCTTTGAGGTCGGACAGGTGAACGATGTCGCCGATTTCCAGAGCCGACAGGTCGACTTCGATGAACTCAGGCAGGTCTTTCGGCAGGCAGGTCACTTCGATCTCAGCGACAACGTGCGAGACTTCGCCGCCTTTCTTGACCGGAGCTTCTTCACCAACAAAGTGCACAGGCACGATAGCGGTCAGTTTCTGACCGGCTACGACGCGTACGAAGTCAGCGTGCAGCACGTGGCCTTTAGCTGGGTGACGTTGCAGGGCCTTGATGATGACGTTCTGCTTTTTGCCACCCACGTTCAGCTCGATGATGTGGCTGTAGGCCGCATCGTTTTCGAGCAGCTTGGCAACTTCTTTAGCCAGCATGCTGATGGATTCAGGGGCTTTGTCGCCACCGTAAACTACAGCTGGAACCAGGCTTGCGAGACGACGCAGGCGGCGGCTCGCACCTTTCCCCAGGTCGGAACGCACTTCAGCATTCAGAGTAAAATCGTTCATGTTGTATCTCCAAAATAACCACATTCGCCCCAGCGTTTGCGACCAGCGCTAAAGGCGATATGGGCAAAAAAGCCCCGCCCCAACAGAATGCTGGGGCGGGGCGCTTTTCGTCAGTGAGGTGTTCCGAAGGTTTGACCCTTAGCGGAACATCGCGCTGATCGATTCTTCATTGCTGATGCGGCGAACCGCTTCGGCAACTACCGGTGCGATATCCAGTTGACGGATACGCGCACAGGCTTGAGCAGCGGCGGACAACGGGATGGTGTTAGTCACCACCAGTTCGTCCAGCACGGAGTTCTCGATGTTCTCGATCGCTCGGCCCGACAGCACAGGATGCGTGCAGTAGGCGAAGACTTTAGCAGCACCGTGCTCTTTCAAGGCTTTTGCCGCGTGGCACAGGGTGCCGGCGGTGTCGACCATGTCATCAACCAGAATACAGGTACGCCCTTCGACATCACCGATGATATGCATCACTTCAGAGTGATTGGCTTTCTCGCGGCGTTTGTCGATGATCCCGAGGTCCACGCCCAGGGATTTGGCAACAGCCCGTGCACGCACGACGCCACCAATGTCCGGGGACACGATCATCAGGTTTTCAAAGCGCTGGTCTTCGATGTCATCCACCAGAACGGGGGAGCCGTAGATGTTATCTACCGGAATATCGAAGAACCCCTGGATTTGGTCAGCGTGCAGGTCAACCGTGAGAACACGGTCGATGCCTACCACGGTGAGCATGTCAGCAACGACTTTCGCGCTGATAGCCACACGTGCGGAGCGCGGACGGCGATCCTGACGGGCATAACCAAAGTAAGGGATTACAGCTGTGATTCGAGTCGCTGAGGAGCGGCGGAAGGCATCAGCCATCACGACGAGTTCCATCAGGTTATCGTTGGTCGGAGCGCAGGTCGGCTGAATAATGAAGACGTCTTTACCGCGGACATTTTCATTGATCTCGGCTGTAATTTCGCCGTCGGAGAACTTACCGACAGAGATGTCACCGAGAGGGATATGCAGCTGACGTACGACACGTCGAGCCAGATCGGGGTTGGCGTTCCCCGTAAAGACCATCATCTTGGACACGCGCAGTACCTAGAGGCTGAGGGTAACCTGGATGAGTATTAGAAAATGGCAGGGGCGGCTGGATTCGAACCAACGCATGGCAGGATCAAAACCTGCTGCCTTACCGCTTGGCGACGCCCCTGTATCTGTTGCAACGAGTACCCAGTACTCGATTCCTTTTAGAGCAGACTTTGCAGCTTGCGATGCAACATCGAAACGTTGCTTCCCTTTGCTACAAACCCTGTAAGGGTCTCTGTAAGAAGGGCCGAGACTTTATCAGCTTCAGCTTTGCTTGGGAAGCCCCCAAACACACAACTTCCAGTTCCGGTTAATTTTGCTTCGGTAAATTTACCTAACAAATTCAAAGCGTTACGTACCTCTGGATAACGCCTTGCTACAACCGGTAAGCAGTCATTTCGACTGTTTCCCTTGGGAACGGGGCGCACTTTAATGGGAGGAGAGTTACGTGTCAACAGTGGATCTGAAAAAATTTCTGCTGTACTTACAGATACTTGCGGGACAAGCACGACATACCACGGCTCTTCGGGGTATTCCGGGGTGAGTTTTTCCCCCACGCCCTCAGCAAAAGCGGCGTGTCCACGCACGAAAACCGGGACGTCGGCGCCCAGCGTCAGGCCCAGCGCAGCCAGGCGATCAAAGTCCCAGCCCAGTTGCCACAAGTGATTGAGACCCAGCAGCGTGGTCGCGGCATTTGAGCTGCCACCACCTATTCCGCCCCCCATGGGCAAAATTTTATCGATCCATATATCGATGCCCTGGGAACAACCGGACTGCTCCTGAAGTTTTCTGGCCGCCCTCACGATTAGATTGCTGTCGTGGGGCACGCCTTCGAATTCAGTGTGCAGTTGGATCACGCCGTCGTCGCGCACGGCGAAGGTGAGCTCGTCGCCGTAGTCGAGAAATTGAAACAACGTCTGCAATTCGTGGTAGCCGTCTTCACGGCGACCCAGAATGTGCAGCATCAGATTGAGTTTGGCCGGGGAGGGCAGGGTCAACTTTTCTACGGTCACGTTTATTGCCCCAGCTTGCGTGGTTGCCAGTCCTTGATCACCAGCGTGACGTCCAGGTCGGTGCCATGCAGCTTGATGCGCTCGGGCAGCCAATAGCCACCCTGTTCCACGTAGCTGAGGTACTCAACCTGCCAGCCATCTTGCTCCAGGTTGGCCAGACGGCTGTCACCGTTAAGGCTCAGGCGGCTCTTGCTGTCCGGCGCAGGCAGGCCGCGGACCCACCACACGAGGTGCGAGACCGGCAGTTTCCAGCCAATCTGTTCTTCCAGCAGCGCTTCGGGCGAGGTGGCTTCATAGCGCCCTTGATTGGCAACTTCGAGGCTGACTTGCCCAGGGCGACCCGTCAGGCGAGCGGCGCCACGCCCCAAGGGGCCCGACAAGCGAATGTCGTAGTAGTCCTGGCGTTGCAGCCAGAACAAGGTGCCGCTGCCGGAGTCTTTCGGCGCGCGAACCCCGACTTTGCCTTCGATCTGCCAGCCGTCGATGCTGCTGAGCTGATCCTTGTGCTGTTGCCATTGTGCCGGGTTGCCCTGGCCCTCGACGGATTCACGGCTGCCTACGCCCGCGCAACCGGCGAGCAGGGCAATGAGGCTGAAAACGATAACGTGGCGCAAAAACATAAGCTTAAAGGGTCTCGGATCCGGTCAGGCGCTTGATGGTGCCGCGCAGGATGGGGCTTTCGGGTTGTTCCTTGAGGAATTTTTCCCAGATTTGTCGGGCTTCGCGTTGCTTGCCATTGGCCCACAGTACTTCGCCCAGGTGGGCGGCAACTTCCTGGTCGGGAAAGCGCTCAAGCGCCTGGCGTAGCAAGCGCTCGGCTTCGTCCAGGTTGCCCAGGCGATAGTTGACCCAGCCCAGGCTGTCGAGTACGGCCGGGTCTTCAGGATTGAGCTTGTGCGCCTGTTCGATCAGCGCCTTGGCCTCGTCGTAACGTGTGGTGCGGTCGGACAAGGTGTAACCCAAGGCATTCAGGGCCATGGCGTTGTCCGGGTCGCGCTTGATGATCAGGCGCAGGTCTTTTTCCATCTGTGCCAGGTCATTGCGTTTTTCCGCCTGCATGGCGCGTGTATACAGCAGGTTCAAATCGTCTGGGAATTGCAGCAACGCTTGCTGCAGCAGCTTCCAGGCGCGCTCGCCCTGATTGTTGGCCGATAGGGTCTCGGCCTGGATCAGGTACAGCTGGATCGCGTAATCGGGTTCTGCATCCCGCGCAGCCGTCAGGCGTTTCTCCGCCTCATCGGTGCGGCCGTTGCTCATCAGGATATCGGCTTGGCGCAGTTGCGCCGGCAGGTAGTCGTTGCCGGGGCCGACTTGGGCGTATTCGAGCAGGGCAGCCTGCGGATCGTTGCGCTCTTCGGCAATACGGCCGAGGTTCAGGTGCGCCGAATCCACATGGCTTTCCCGTGCGATCAAGTCTTCCAGGTAACCCTTGGCCTCGTCCCAGGCCTTGGCTTCCAGGCACACCAGCGCCAGGGAGTAACGCAGTTCGTCGTCGTCCGGGTATTGCTGGACCAGGTTGGCGAACTGCACTTTGGCGTCCTCCATACGGTCCAGTTCCACCAGCGTGCGCGCGTAAGTCAGGCGCAGGCGCTTGTCGTCCGGATACTTCTTGATGCTTTTTTCCAGCAGCGGAATGGCTTCCTTGCCGCGATTGAGGTTCTGCAGCAGGCGCGCACGCAGCAGGATCGGGGCAATCTCGCCTTCGTCCGGCGGATTCTGCTCCAGCAGCTTCAGTGCGGCGTCGGCTTCATCATCCTGTTGCAGCAGCAAAGCCTTGCCGAACACCAACTGGCTGTTCTTCGGGTGTTTTTGCAGCAGGCGGTCGAAACTCTTCATCAGGCCATTACGCGTGTCCTGGTCGGTGTCGGCGGCCGACAGCGCGAGGAAGTCGAAATGGGTGTCGCCCTTGCCCTGCAGGACCTTCTCCATATAGACCATGGAGTCGTCATAACGCCCCGCCCGTGCCAGCTGAATGGCGGCTGCCCGTTGCGCTTCCAGATCGTCCGGCGCGTTCTTCGCCCAGATCAGCGAGGTATCCAGTGCGGCCTGATCGGCCCCCAGGTACTCGGCGATGCGGAACGCCCGCTCGGAAATCCCCGGATCCTGGGTATTGATGGCCTGGGTCACGTAATTATCCAGCGCAATGTCGAAGCGATTGCGCTGGCCGGCCAGTTCCGCGCTGAGCAGACTGAACACCGTTTCTTCACTGAACGAGGAATAAACCTTGGGCTTTTCAGGGGCGGGGGTGCTGTCTTCCACCGGCGGTGTACCGTCCGGCGACACGGGTGCCATGGCCTGGCAGCCGCTGAGGAAGACAAAAGCGAGGAGCAACGCGGAGGATCTATTCATATAGGAAGAGGACGACTAACCTGCGGTCGGATCATCATGACACAAGCCTTCGGCCAAACATAACCGTGTAGGAGCGAGCTTGCTCGCGAAAAGCCTGAGGACAACGCGTTTTGTCAGGAGGCCGTGTCATGGTTCACGACCATCGCGAGCAGGCTTGCACCTGCAGATGGCCTTTTTATAGGCATAAGCTACTAGGACAATAGACGACGGTGGTTGTTCTGAATCTTTCGAAGTAGGACAATTGTCGGCTTCCCGACATCATCAGCGATATTGAATGGCCTTCCTCGCACTCGGTATTAACCACAAGACTGCTTCCGTAGACGTGCGCGAGCGCGTGGCGTTTACGCCAGAGCAGTTGGTTGAGGCCTTGCAGCAGCTCTGCCGTCTTACCGACAGCCGCGAAGCTGCGATCCTTTCGACCTGCAATCGCAGTGAGCTTTATATAGAGCAGGAACATCTTTCAGCGGATGTCGTGCTGCGCTGGCTGGCCGATTATCACCATTTGAGCCTTGAAGACCTGCGCGCGAGCGCCTACGTGCACGAAGACGATGCGGCAGTTCGTCACATGATGCGTGTGGCATCCGGTCTCGATTCGCTGGTGTTGGGCGAGCCGCAGATCCTTGGCCAGATGAAATCCGCCTACGCCGTGGCGCGCGAGGCCGGCACCGTCGGTCCGCTGCTGGGCCGTCTGTTCCAGGCCACCTTCAATTCCGCCAAGCAGGTGCGCACCGACACCGCCATCGGTGAAAACCCGGTGTCCGTGGCGTTTGCTGCCGTCAGCCTGGCCAAGCAGATTTTCAGCGATTTGCAGCGCAGCCAGGCGCTGTTGATCGGCGCCGGTGAGACCATCACCCTCGTCGCCCGCCACCTGCATGACCTGGGCGTGAAGCGCATCGTGGTCGCCAACCGTACCCTGGAGCGCGCCAGCATCCTCGCCGAGCAGTTCGGCGCCCATGCGGTGCTGCTGTCGGACATCCCGGCCGAACTGGTGCGCAGCGATATCGTCATCAGTTCCACCGCCAGCCAGCTGCCGATCCTCGGCAAGGGCGCGGTGGAAAGCGCGCTGAAACTGCGCAAGCACAAGCCAATTTTCATGGTCGACATTGCCGTTCCCCGGGATATCGAGCCCGAAGTCGGCGAGTTGGACGACGTTTACCTCTACAGCGTCGACGATCTGCATGAAGTGGTTGCCGAAAACCTCAAGAGTCGCCAGGGCGCTGCCCAGGCGGCTGAAGAGATGGTCAGCGTCGGCGCCGAAGAATTCATGGTGCGCCTGCGTGAGCTGGCGGCGGTGGACGTGCTCAAGGCGTATCGTCAGCAGGGCGAACGCCTGCGTGATGAAGAGTTGATCAAGGCCCAGCGCCTGCTCGCCAACGGCAGCAGCGCCGAGGAGGTGCTGATGCAACTGGCCCGCGGCCTGACCAACAAGTTGCTGCATGCGCCCAGCGTACAATTAAAAAAACTGACTGCCGAAGGCCGCCTCGATGCGCTGGCCATGGCCCAGGAACTCTTTGCCCTCGGTGAGGGCGCGCCCAGCTCTTCGGATAAAAAATCGCAATGAAAGCGTCACTGCTCAATAAACTGGACGTGCTCCAGGATCGTTTCGAAGAACTGACCGCCTTGCTCGGCGACGGCGAGGTCATCTCGGATCAGACCAAATTCCGTGCCTATTCCAAGGAATACGCCGAAGTTGAGCCCATTGTGGCTACCTACAAAAACCTCACTAAAGTGCAGGCCGATCTCGAAGGCGCCCAGGCGCTGCTCAAGGACAGCGACCCGGACATGCGCGAAATGGCCGTGGAAGAAGTCCGCGAAGCCAAGGACAAGTTGGCCGAGCTGGAAGGCGACCTGCAGCGCATGCTGCTGCCCAAGGACCCGAATGACGGACGCAACGTGTTTCTCGAAATCCGTGCTGGCACCGGCGGTGACGAAGCGGCGATTTTCTCCGGCGACCTGTTCCGCATGTATTCACGGTATGCCGAGCGTCGCGGCTGGCGGGTTGAGATCCTGTCCGAAAACGAGGGCGAGCACGGCGGCTATAAAGAAGTCATCGCGCGGGTCGAAGGCGACAACGTCTATGGCAAGCTGAAGTTCGAGTCCGGTGCCCATCGTGTGCAGCGGGTTCCAGCGACGGAATCCCAGGGCCGTATCCACACCTCGGCATGCACCGTGGCCGTGTTGCCCGAGCCGGACGAGCAGGAAGCCATCGAGATCAACCCGGCCGACCTGCGGGTCGACACCTACCGCTCGTCGGGCGCCGGTGGCCAGCACGTCAACAAGACTGACTCGGCGATCCGCATCACCCACTTGCCGTCGGGCATCGTGGTGGAGTGCCAGGAAGAGCGCTCCCAGCACAAGAATCGTGCGCGGGCCATGTCCTGGCTGTCGGCCAAGCTGAATGACCAGCAGACCAGCGCCGCCGCCAACGCGATTGCCAGCGAGCGCAAATTGCTGGTGGGCTCGGGCGACCGCTCCGAGCGCATCCGTACCTACAACTTTGCCCAGGGCCGGGTCACCGACCACCGGGTCAACCTCACGCTTTACTCCCTGGACGAGATTCTCGCCGGTGGCGTGGATGCGGTGATCGAGCCATTGCTCGCCGAATACCAGGCCGATCAGTTGGCGGCGATAGGTGAATAAATGACCATTATCGCCAGCCTGCTGCGCGCCGCCGACCTGCCCGACTCGCCCACGGCGCGCCTGGATGCCGAGTTGTTGCTGGCTGCGGCCTTGGGCAAGTCCCGCAGCTACCTGCACACTTGGCCGGAAAAAATCGTCAGCAGCGAACACGCCCTGACCTTTGCCGGCTACCTGCAACGCCGCCGTGGCGGTGAGCCGGTGGCCTATATCCTCGGCCAGCAAGGTTTCTGGAAGCTGGACCTGGAGGTCGCGCCCCACACACTGATCCCACGTCCGGACACCGAACTGCTGGTGGAAGCGGCCCTGGAATTGTTACCGGCCACCCCCGTCAAGGTCCTCGACCTGGGCACCGGCAGCGGCGCCATCGCCCTGGCCCTGGCCAGCGAGCGTCCGGCCTGGCACGTCACGGCCGTCGACCGCGTGCTGGAAGCCGTGGCGCTGGCCGAGCGCAATCGCCAGCGCCTGCACCTCCATAACGCCACGGTGCTCAACAGCCATTGGTTCAGCGCCCTGACAGGCCAGACTTACGACCTGATCATCAGCAACCCGCCCTACATCGCCGACAACGATCCGCACCTGGTGGCGGGCGATGTACGTTTCGAGCCAGCCAGCGCCCTGGTGGCAGGCCATGATGGTTTGGACGACCTGCGGCTGATCATCGCCCAGGCCCCGGCCCACCTGGATGCCGCTGGCTGGCTGCTGCTGGAACACGGTTACGACCAGGCCGCAGCGGTGCGCGACCTGTTGCTGAGCCAAGGCTTCGAGCAGGTGCACAGCCGCATTGACCTCGGCGGTCACGAGCGCATCACCCTGGGACGCCGGCCGTGCTGACCGATCAGGAGCTGTTGCGCTATAGCCGACAGATTCTGTTGCAGCATGTCGACATCGACGGCCAATTACGCCTGAAAAATAGCCGCGCGTTGATCGTCGGCCTCGGTGGCCTGGGCGCCCCGGTGGCGATGTACCTGGCCGCCGCTGGCGTCGGCGAATTGCACCTGGCAGATTTCGACACCGTCGACCTCACCAACCTGCAACGCCAGATCATCCATGACACCGACAGTGTCGGGCAGGCCAAGGTCGACTCGGCCCTGCGCCGCCTGAGCGCCCTCAACCCCGAAATCAAACTGGTCGCCCATCCCATCGCGCTGGATGCCGATACCTTGGCGGCGGCGGTGGCAGGCGTGGATGTGGTGCTCGATTGCAGCGACAACTTCTCCACCCGCGAGGCGGTCAATGCCGCCTGTGTGGCTGCGACCACGCCCTTGATCAGCGGCGCGGCGATTCGTCTTGAAGGGCAGCTGTCGGTGTTCGATCCACGGCGCGCCGAAAGCCCGTGCTACCACTGTTTATACGGGCACGGCAGTGACACTGAACTCACCTGCAGCGAAGCGGGCGTGGTCGGCCCGCTGGTGGGCCTGGTCGGTAGCCTGCAAGCCCTGGAGGCCTTGAAGTTGCTGGCGGGTTTCGGCGAGCCGCTGGTGGGCCGCTTGCTGCTGATCGACGCATTGACCACACGCTTTCGCGAATTGCGCGTCAAGCGTGATCCCGGTTGCAGTGTCTGCGGGACGCGACATGGTTAAGGACGCGCCGATCGGTGTGTTCGATTCCGGCGTCGGCGGCTTGTCGGTGCTGGATGAGATTCAGCAATTGCTGCCCCATGAGTCACTGTTGTACGTGGCCGATTGCGGGTATATCCCCTACGGCGAGAAAACCTCGGCGTTCATTCTTGAGCGTTCCCGGTCGGTTGCCGAGTTTTTCCGCGAGCAGGGCGCCAAGGCCTTTGTGATTGCCTGTAACACCGCAACCGTGGCGGCCGTCGCGGATTTGCGCCAGGACTACCCCGATTGGCCCCTGGTGGGCATGGAGCCCGCAGTCAAGCCCGCTGCTGCCGCCACTCGCAGTGGCGTGGTCGGGGTGCTCGCTACCACCGGCACCCTGCAAAGCGCCAAGTTCGCCGCGTTGCTCGACCGTTTTGCCACCGATGTACGGGTGATCACCCAGCCGTGCCCGGGCCTGGTGGAGCTGATTGAAACCGGTGACCTGGACAGTCCGGCCCTGCGCCAGTTGTTGCAGGGCTATATCGACCCGCTGCTCAGCGCCGGTTGCGACACCATCATCCTCGGCTGCACCCACTATCCCTTTCTCAAGCCGCTTCTGGCGCAGATGCTGCCCCCCAGCATCATCCTCATCGACACCGGCGCTGCCGTCGCACGTCAGCTCAAGCGTTTGCTGGGCGAACGCGATTTGCTGGCCCTCGGCGATCCTGAGCCTGCACAGTTCTGGACCAGCGGCGATGTGTATCACCTAAGAAATATCCTACCGACACTATGGAAACATTCTGGAGTTGTGCGAAGCTTCGGGTCGTGAAAATTTCGTGAAAAATCGCGGATACCGGCTGAACTTCTGACACCGCGTCAGCTTCTATAGCCAGATTGCTTGTACAAAACCATATAACTTCGTTCGGAAAGGATGTTTCTTATGAAGCGCTTGTTCTGTTTGGCTGCGATTGCGGCCGCTGTGGTGGGACACTCTTTTTCGGCGCAGGCTGCCGGGCTTGAGTTTGGCCTGGGAGCTACCAGTGATTCGACGCTGACCTATCGATTGGGGCTAACGTCGGATTGGGACAAGAGCTGGATGCAAAGCGACGTTGGTCGCCTGACCGGCTACTGGAGCGGCGCCTACACCTACTGGGAAGGTGACGACCGTGCAGGTGCGAGCAGCCTGTCGTTCTCGCCGGTCTTTGTGTATGAATTCGCCGGCCAGTCGGTCAAGCCCTACATCGAAGCCGGGATCGGCGTGGCGGTGTTCTCCCGTACCAAGCTGGAAGACAACAACATCGGCCAGGCTTTCCAGTTCGAAGACCGCCTGGGCTTCGGCCTGCGCTTCACCGGTGGGCATGAAGTCGGCATTCGCGCCACGCACTACTCCAATGCCGGGATCAGCAGCAATAACGATGGTGTAGAAAGTTACTCGCTGCACTACACCATGCCGCTGTAATTCCCAGGAACGCTGCAAAACAGTGTGGGAGGGGGCAAGCCCTCCCACATTTTGATCGTCATCAGTCTTCAGGTCAGCGGTAGGCCGTAGCGATTCCTTCGCGTTCGGTCAGGCACTCCGGCGCACCCATCTCGAACTCCCTGCAGATCAGCGGTCGACGCTCGTAAATCGTGCACATCATCGTGTCCCGATCCAGCGCCGCGCACCAGCCGTCGTCCAGGCGCAGCATCACTTCACCGCCCCAGTCATCGGTATCGATATAGCGCTCCGGCACGCCAGTGTCAGTGATCAGCATCACTTCCAGCTGGCAGCAGCAGGCCGCGCAGGTCGAGCAGGTGACGGCGGGTTCGGTGATTTGAGTGTGCGGGATGTTGGTCATAGGCGCGCAGTGTAAGGCAAGCGGGTGACGCAGGTGTGAACGCTCTGACAGACGTCAGCGCGCCATTCGGTGCAGCGCGACGAACACCACCGCCCAAAGCAGCGCCAACCCCGCCATGGTGGGCAACAGCGCATAGCCAAAATACACGCCCGCCAACTGGCTCCCGGCGTAATACGACAACGGCCCGCCGATCGCCCCCAATGCTGCCGCACGCCACCAGGGCCGTGCACTCCAGGCCAGGCAATGGCGCAAGGTGGTGGCCAGCAATGCCCACAGCAGAATCAGCCAGAACGGAATCAGCGGTCCGGGCTCGCTGAAGTGAAATACCCCCAGGCTGCGCAGCAACGTATCCAGTACCGTTCCCAGCGCCGTCACGCGGATAATCAGCGCGCCGTCCTGGGCCCACGAACTTATCCACAGCAGGTGGATTGCCAGCACCGCCAGCCCCACCAGCAACCAAGGGCCGTCGCCGCCGAGTACGCAGGCAAACCACCCGCACTGGAACAGCACGGCATTGGCCAAAGGTTTAAGCACTGAAGCGCCCGAGCAGCGGTGGGTTGATGGCCGACGGTTTGGCCAACAGTAATTGCGCGGTGCCAATGGTGCGCTCCATAAAGCCGCCCTCGCAGTAGCACAGGTAAAACTCCCACAACCGCAGGAAATATTCGTCGTAGCCCAACTCCGTCAGACGGCCGTGGGCGTGGCGAAAGTTCTCGTGCCACAGGCGCAGGGTTCGCGCGTAGTGCAAGCCGAAATCCTCCATGTGCAGCAGGTTCATGTCGGTGTCGCGGCTGACGATGTTCAGCATGTTCTGCACACTGGGCAGGGCGCCGCCGGGGAAGATATAGCGCTGGATAAAGTCGACGCTGTTCTTCGCCTGTTCAAAGCGTTGTTCACGGATGGTGATGGCTTGCAGCAACATCAGGCCATCGCGCTTGAGCAGGTGCGCGCACTGTTTGAAGTAGGTCGGCAGGAAGCGATGGCCCACCGCTTCGATCATTTCGATGGACACCAGCTTGTCGTACTCGCCGGTCAGGTCGCGGTAGTCCTGCAGCAACAACGTGACCTGGTCTTGCAACCCCAGGGCGGCGATGCGTTTTTCGGTGTAGGCGAACTGCTCTTTGGACAAGGTCGTGGTGGTGACCTTGCAGCCGTAATGCTGCGCCGCATACAGCGCCATGCTGCCCCAGCCGGTACCGATTTCCAGCAGATGATCGGTGGGTTTGAGCGCGAGCTTCTGGCAGATGCGTTCCAGTTTGTTCAGTTGCGCCTGTTCCAGGGTGTCGTCAGGCGTCAGGAACTGCGCGGCCGAATACATCATGGTCGGGTCGAGGAATTCTTCGAACAGGTCATTGCCCAGGTCGTAGTGAGCGGCGATGTTTTTCTGCGAGCCTTTGCGCGTGTTGCGGTTGAGCCAGTGCAGGCCTTGGGTGAACGGCCGCGCCAAGCTCGCCAGACCGCCCTCCATTGCGTCGAGCACATCCAGGTTGCTCACCATCACCCGCACCACCGCCGTCAGGTCCGGGCTGGTCCAGTAGCCGTGGATAAAGGCTTCGCCCGCGCCGATGGAACCGTTGGCCGCCACCAGGCCCCAGACTGCCGAATCGACAATCTGGATTTCCCCCAGCAGGTGCGCTTCCCGTGCGCCGAATACCTGGCGCTCGCCGTCCTCAATCACCACCAACTGGCCATGGCGCAGTTGGCTGAGTTGGCGCAGCACACCCTTGCGCAGCAGCGCACTGGTCATGCCGTTGACGTTCAGGCGGTTGGTCTTGACCGATAAGCTAGGGGATTTCATGGCGGCGATCCTTGGTGTACCCGACTGCTGTGCGAGAGGCGCCATCGGCGGCCTGATGGGAAAAAATCGGTGTGCGCTTGAGCAACAGGCGCAGGGCCTGCCAATAAATGGCCAGGCAGGTCTTGGCGGTCATCCACGGAAAACGCCACAGGTAACGATGCAGGCTGGCGCGGTTGAGCGCTTCCTTGTGCAGGCTCAGGGTGGCGTCGAAGACTTTCACGTCGCCCTGCCAATCGGCCATGTGCACGCCAAGCTTGGTGGCGGGCGGGCTGAAGATCATGCGGTATTCCAGGTCACGCGGCAAAAACGGCGACACGTGAAACGCCTTGGCCACGGCGAAGTGCTGATGTTCATCCGCGCCGAGGGCCTGGGCCGGCAGCACATAGTGATAGCGCTCGCGCCATGGGGTGTTGGTGACTTCGCACAGGATCGCGGCCAGTCGTCCGTCGGCCTCGAAGCAGTAGAAGAAACTCACCGGATTAAAAGCCAGGCCCCAACTGCGGGCCTGGGTCAGTAGGCAGATAACGCCCAGGGGTGTATGCCCCAGGGCCTTGCCGACTTCCTGGCGCACGGCATCGGTCAAACTCATGCCGTGACGCGTAAATTCACGCAGGTAGTCCTGCTCGCGAAAGCCGAAGGGCGCCAGGCGACTCGCACCGGCCAGGGGCGACAGCCCGAGCACTTCGTCTTGTTCGCTGAGGTCCAGGTACAGCAGGCCGATGCGGTAGCGAAAGGCATGGGCCTTGGGTGCAAACCGCCGATGGGCGATCCAGCCGCTGTACAGGGCGCTGTTCACAGGCTTTCCCCAAAGGCTTCGGCCACGCGCAGGGCGCTGACCACGCCGTCTTCATGAAAACCGTTGGCCCAATAGGCACCGCAATACCAGGTATGTCGGGTGCCGTTCAGTTCTTCCCAGCGTGCTTGTGCGGCCACGGCGGCCAGGCTGTATTGCGGGTGGGCGTAGGTATAGCGCGCAAGGATCTTCAGCGGATTGATCATCGACGTCTGGTTGAGGCTGACGCAAAAGGTGGTGGCGCTGTCGATGCCTTGCAGGATGTTCATGTCATAGGTGACGGCAGCCTGGGTCTGTGTGCCACCGCTCAGCCGGTAGTTCCAGCTGGCCCAGGCCAGTTTGCGTTCGGGCAGCAGGCGGGTGTCGGTGTGCAGTACCACGTCATTGTCGGCGTAGGGCAGGGCGCCGAGGATCTCCTGTTCGGCCTGGCTCGGGTCACCGAGCAAGGCCAGCGCCTGGTCGCTGTGGCAGGCAAACACCACCTTGTCGAAAGCTTCGGTGCCGGCGGCGCTGTGGATAATCGCCCCCTCAGCGTCACGCTCGACCAGGTGCACGGGGCAGTCGAGGCGAATCTGCTCGCGAAAGCTGCGGGTCAGCGGTTCGATATAACGACTGGAACCGCCCTCGATCACGCACCACTGCGGCCGGTTGTTCACCGAGAGCAAGCCGTGGTTCTTGAAGAAGCGCACAAAGAATTGCAGCGGAAAGTTGAGCATGTCCGCCAGGGACATCGACCAGATCGCCGCGCCCATCGGCACGATGTAGTGCTGGATAAACCGCGGCCCGTAGCCCCCCGCTTCGAGGTAGTCGCCCAGGGTCATCTCGGCGCTGATGCGCTGTTCTTGCAGGTCCAGCGGCGCCTGGCGATTGAAGCGCAGGATGTCACGCAGCATGCCCCAGAAGCCCGGCGACAGAATATTGCGGCGCTGGGCAAACAGGCTGTTGAGGTTGTTGCCGTTGTACTCGAACCCGCTGTTCTGGTCGCACACCGAAAAGCTCATTTCGGTGGGCTTGAAGGTGACGCCGATCTGCCCCAGCAAGCGGATGAAGTTGGGGTAGGTCCAGTCGTTGAACACGATGAAACCCGTATCCACCGCATAGGGCGCGCCCTCGACGGTGACGTTGACCGTGTGGGTATGCCCGCCGATACGGTCGCCCGCCTCGAACAGTGTGATGTCGTGACGGCGGCTGAGCAGGTAGGCGCTGGTCAGCCCGGCGATGCCGCTGCCGATAATGGCGATCTTCACAGGTCGTCCTTTTTCGGTGGCGGGCTGCGCAACATGCGTTTGCCGATGATCAATTGCGCGCGGTTCGGCAGTTTTGACAGCGGCCACAGCGTGGCGATAAACAGCGCGGGGAAGGCGATCTCCAGCGGGCGTTTTTCCAGTTTGGCGAAGATATGCCGCGCAGCCTTGTCGGCGGACCAGCTCAGGGGCATCGGGAAGTCATTGCGCTCGGTGAGTGGGGTGTCGACGAAGCCTGGGCTGATCACCGTGACGTCGATGTTCTCGGGCGACAGGCTGATGCGCAGGGATTCGAACAGGTAGCGCAGCCCTGCCTTGGACGCGCCATACGCTTCGGCCCGTGGCATCGGCAGGTAGGTCACGGCGCTGGCGACGCCCACCAGGTGTGGCGTGCGCCCGGCGCGCAACAACGGCAGCGCCGCTTCGATGCAGTAACTGCTGGCCAACAGGTTGGTGCGCACCACGTGTTCGATAATCGAGGAATCGAATTGCTTGGCGTCCACATATTCACAGGTGCCGGCGTTGAGGATGACGGTGTCGACCGAACCCCAGGTCGCGCCGATGTGTTCACCGATCTCGCGCACGGTCTGGCTGTTGGTCAGGTCGCCGGCCACCACCAGCACTTGGCCGGGGTAACGTTGGGCGAGTGCTTCCAGCGGGCCTTTGGTGCGTGAACTGAGGGCCACGTGGGCGCCGCTGTTGAGCAACTCCACGGCCAGCGCGGCGCCGATGCCACTGCTGGCACCGGTCAGCCAATAACGACGGGGCGGCAGTGCGTTCATCCCACTCTCCTTTTCAACCAACTGACGATCCCGCCCAGCACGGGAAGGTGTTCGTACAACAGGGCGCCGGCGTCGAAGTAATCGCGGTGGCGGTACACCTTGTCACGCCACATCAAATGCGAGCAGCCCTCCACGCGGATGACCTTGCCCTTGCCCAGGCGCGGGTGGCAGAAACTCATTTTCCAGCGCAGGTAACCTTCGCCTTCGGCCACCTGGTCGAAACCGTGGAAGTCGAAGCGCAGCTGGCTGACGTTGCTGTACAGCTCGGCGAAGTACGTGTGCAGTGCAGTCAGGCCGTGGATTTCATGCAGCGGGTCGGTGAAGGCGATGTCCTTGCTGTAGAGACCGTCGAGCAACTGCAGATTGTGCTTGTCCAGCGAGGCAAAGGCCTGGGCGAAGCGGGGCAGGAAGTCACTCATGTTCGGCGACCTCCTGGCGTGAAGGCAGGTTTCGAAAGGCCGCCAGGGCGCGTTCGCGGGATTTTTTCAGGTCGACAATCGAGCGTGGATAATCCGCCACGCCAAACAAGCCGCCAGCGGTTTCCGGATTGTGTACTTCCTTCTTGTTCAGTGTGGCCAGCTCCGGCAGCCAGTGCTTGATAAACACGCCTTCGCTGTCGAATTTTTCCGACTGGCTCAGCGGGCTGAAAATCCGGAAATACGGCGCCGAATCGGTACCGGTGGATGAACTCCATTGCCAGCCGCCGTTGTTGGCCGCCAGGTCGCCGTCGATCAGGTGGCGCATGAAGAAGCGCTCGCCTTCGCGCCAGTCGATCAACAGGTTCTTGGTCAGGAACATCGCCACCACCATGCGCAGGCGGTTATGCATCCAGCCGGTTTCCAGCAGTTGGCGCATCGCGGCATCGATGATTGGCAGACCGGTGCGCGCCTGCTGCCAGGCGGCGAGGTCCTTGGGCGCATCGCGCCAGACCAAGGCTTCGGTCTCGGGACGGAAGGCGCGGTGACGGGAAACCCGTGGGTAGCCGACCAGAATGTGTTTGTAGAACTCACGCCAGAGCAGTTCGTTGATCCAGGTGATGGCGCCGATGTCGCCGCTTTCGAACTCGCCCTGGTTGGTTTGCAGGGCGGCGTGCAGGCATTGGCGCGGTGAAACCACGCCGGCGGCCAGGTACGCCGAGAGCTGGCTGGTGCCGGGTTTGGCCGGAAAGTCGCGCTCGTCTTTGTAGTAGCTGATCTGCTGGTCGGCGAAGGTGTCGAGGCGGCGGCGGGCCTCTTCTTCGCCGGCGGGCCACAGCGCACGTAACGTGTCGCTGGGTGGTTCGAAGCCTTCGACCTGCTGGGGAATCGCATCGCTCTTGAGCGTGAGCGGGGCTTGGGCCTGGGGCGCTGCAACCAAACGTGGCAGGGCGCTGTGCAGGCGGGCGTAGCAAACCTTGCGGAACTGGCTGAACACTTGGAAGTAGGTGCCGGTCTTGGTCAGCACGCTGCCCGGTTGAAAGAGCAGTTGATCCAGGTAGCTGTGGAAGCTTACGTCGCCGGCTTCCAGCGCCTTTGCGACAGCGGCATCGCGACGGCTTTCATGGATGCCGTATTCCTCGTTGGCGTGCACCGACTCCACCGCCAGTTCCCGGCACAGTTGGCTCAATACGGCGGGGGCCTGGTCCCAGGTGGCAGCGTGGCGGATCAGCAAGGGAATGTTCAGTGCGCCCAGGGCCTGGCTCAAGTGCTGCAGGTTGCGCAGCCAGAAATCCACTTTGCACGGCGCATCGTCATGGGCCAGCCATTGCTCTGGAGTGATCAGGTACACGGCGGCCACCGGGCCTCGCTGGCAGGCGGCGGCCAGGGCGGTGTTGTCGTGAAGGCGCAAGTCGGTGCGCAGCCAGATCAAGTGCATTTAAATAAGTCCACGCTGGATCAGGAGCTGGTGGGCCGACAACGAGTCTTCGGCCACGAACAATTCAGGGATGTCATCGGTTAATACGGCGAGCTCGGCCTGGTGGATGCATACCGTTGGTCCGACGATCAGTTTGGCGCAGCTGACTCCGGCCAGAAGCTTGGTGAGTGCCGGCAATTGCAGGGCCTTGCTCGAGTACAGGAGCACGGCGCGCGGTTGCAGGTGTTCCGCCGCGAGGGCCAACTCGCCGGTGGGCAACGGCCAGTCGAAGACTTCCACCGGGCAATCGGCGCTGCTGGCCAGCCAGGCGCTGAGCCACAGGTGCGGCTCCAGGGGCAGGTCTGAGTGGTTGACCAGCAGCAGCGGCGCGCCGTGCAACTGGCGATTGTTGTGGTAGATGCGTGCACCAAACTTGCTGCGCAGCCAGGACAGGAAAAACACCCGCTCCATCTGCGCGCCAAACTGGCCTTGCCAGCGTTGCTCCAGTTCCTGCAGCAGCGGCAGCAGCAGTTGCTCGCACAGGGTGCGCGGCGGGTAGAGCGCCATGGCTTGGTTAAACACATCGTCCACCCGACGCTCGGCCAATTCGCTGACGGCCTGCACCAAATTCTGACGCAAGGCATGCCACTCGTTCTCCACCGCATCGGGGAGGACCTGGGCTGAGTCGATCAAGCCTTTGACCTGGCTGACCGGCACGCCGCGATTGAGCCAGGTGAGGATGGTCTGGATGCGTTGTACATGGTCGGTGTTGAACAGCCGATGGCCCTTGGGTGTGCGCTGGGGCACGATCAGGCCATAACGGCGTTCCCAGGCGCGCAGGGTCACGGCGTTGACGCCGGTCTGGCGCGCCACTTCGCGAATCGGCAGCCAGCCGTCTTCGAGGGCTTGGGCGATATCTGCGCCGGGTTCGTCTGGCAAGACAGCTGTCATGAGGCTTTTCATGGTCTAGATCGCATTACGCAGGCTGAGATTTTCCGGATGCGGCTGCAAGTAGGCCTGCTGCGCGATGTAGCGGTCCGGGTGTTGGCGAAAGTGATGCTTGAGCAGGGTCAAGGGCACCACCAGCGGCACAATGCCCTGGTGGTACTGGCCGATGACCGTTTGCATTTCCTGTTTGTCATCAGCGCTGATGGCTTGCTTGAGGTAGCCGCTGATGTGTTGCAGCACGTTGGTGTGGGTGCCGCGGGTGGCGCACTTTTTCAGGCCGGTCATCAGGTCGCTGAAATAGCAGGCGCCCAACTCGTCGAGGTTGACGTGCTTGGCCATGCTGCCGAGTTGGTGGCCCAGGTTTTTGTAATGCGCGGGGCTGTGGGCCATCAACAGGTATTTGTAGCGCGAATGGAAGGCCAGCAGGCGATGACGGGTCAGGCCCTCCGCCAGCAGTTGTTGCCAGCTGGCGTAAACGAAGACGCGGGTCAGGAAGTTTTCCCGTAGCACCGGATCATTCAGGCGGCCGTCTTCTTCCACCGGCAGGTTGGGGTGGCGCGCACAGAACGCCTGGGCGTAAATGCCGCGTCCGCCGCCCTCCACCGGTGCGCCGTTGTCCCGATAGACCTTGACGCGTTCCAGGCCGCAGGACGGCGACTTCTGCATGAAGATGTAGCCACACAGGTCAGTGTGTTCGGCGGCCATTTTGCGCCCGTATGCGTCCAGCGGCGCGGTGACATTCAGCTCACGGTGTACGGTGCCGACGGCCTGGGGCTGTTCGGCATCGCCCACCAGGCGAATGGTTTCACGGGGGATGCCCAGGCCGATCGCCACTTCCGGGCACAGCGGTACGAAGTCGAAATACTCGGCGAGTATTTCGCTGCATAGCTGGGATTGCTTGTGGCCACCATTGAAACGCACGTTCTCGCCCAGCAGGCAGGCGCTGATGCCAATCTTCGGCTTGATGGACGGTGTGGTGGGCATGGCCAAACCTCTGCGAGAATCCTGTACAAAATCTAAAGTCTGTACAACTAAGTCTCATCATAGGTTTGATGCTGTACAAGTCAAATATTTTGTACAGGTATTTGCGTAGAGACTATTTCCAGCCGATGTGCCAATCCTCGGCATTTTGCAGGGTTTGCCAGGCCAGGCGCTGAGCGCGCTTGGTCATCACGGCTTGCAGCTCGATTTCCAGCACCGTGCCTTCTTCATCACGAAACAGTTCGGTGACCAGGAAGTGTTTTTCCTTGTTGCGCGGCAGGGCTGCTGTCCATTTCGACAGCAGCAATTTGGCGGGGTTGATGCGGTTCATTGCAGGTGCTCGATCAGCCGTCGCGCGGCTTCCTGGCCACTGAGCCACGCGCCTTCCACTCGGCCCGAGAGGCACCAGTCGCCACACACGTACAGGCCCAGGTCGGCGTCGGCCAGCACCCCGAATTCATGGGCGCTGGACGGTCGGGCGTAAAGCCAGCGGTGCGCCAGGCTGAAGGACGGTGCGGGCATGGCGCTGTGCAGCAATTCGGCGAAGGCACCGTGCAGGTGTTCGATCACCGCTTCCTTGGACAGGTCCAGGTGGGCCTTGCTCCAGGTGCTGGTGGCGTGCAGTACCCAGGTGTCGAGGGTGTTGTCGCGTCCCGGTTTGCTGCGGTTGCGCGCCAGCCAATCCAGCGGGCTGTCTTGCACGAAACAGCCTTCCATCGGCGTATCCAGGGGCTTGTCGAAGGCCAGGGCGATGGCCCAGGTCGGGTCCATCTTCACCCCGGCGGCGGCACTCGCCAGCTTGGGAGCGGCGGCCAGCAGCGCAGTGGCTTGGGGGGCGGGTGTGGCAATGATCACGTGGCTGAACGGGCCGTGATTTTCGCCATCGGCATCCAGCAGGTTCCAGTGTTGCTTGCCTTGGAAGACTTCGGTGATACGGCAAACGAACTCCACCGGCAGGTCGTCGAGCAGAGCGCGGGTGATTGCGCTCATGCGTGGCGTGCCGACCCAGCGGATCTGTTCATCGGGGGAGGGCGTGAGCTGGCCGGACTTGAAGTTGTACAACTGCGGCTTCCATTGCTCTGCCCAGCCGTTGCTTTGCCAGCGCTGCACTTCGTTGACGAAGCGTCGGTCGCGGGCCGTGAAGTATTGGGCGCCCATGTCCAGCGCGCCGGCATCGCTGCGCTTGCTGGACATGCGGCCACCACTGCCACGGCTTTTATCGAAGAGTTGTACAACGTGCCCCGCGTCTTGTAACGCTCGGGCGGCGGAGAGACCGGCAATGCCGGTACCGATGATCGCGATGGGGACAGTCATGGGAGGCCTCGTTTTACCGTTGGGTACAGACTACGCCGACACCAATAGCTGTACAATATTGTTTTTTGGTATAAGTTTTGGCGTACCTGATCGCTTGGCGTGACCTATGGTTAACCATGAGGCTTAAACAAAAGTCACGCCCGATTACAAATTGATCCCTGCTTATAAAATAGACCAGTGATCGGCGGCGAACGTTACATGAGGAGCGTCCCATGCATATTTTGCTGACCGGCGGTACCGGCCTGATCGGTCGCCAACTCTGCCAACACTGGATTGCCCAAGGCCATCGCCTGACGGTGTGGAGTCGCTATCCTGAAGATGTCGCTCGGTTGTGCGGTGCGACGGTGCTGGGTGTTGGGCGTCTGGAGGACGTGACCGGCGCGGTGGACGCGGTGGTCAACCTGGCCGGCGCGCCGATTGCTGACCGTCCCTGGACCCACAAACGCAAGGCGCTGCTATGGAGCAGCCGCATCGGCTTGACCGAGACCCTGCTGGCCTGGCTCGACGGCCTGGCGCAAAAGCCGGCGGTGTTGGTTTCCGGTTCGGCGGTGGGCTGGTATGGCGACGGCGGCGAGCGCGAACTGACCGAGGCCAGCGGGCCGGTGCAGGACGATTTCCCCAGCCAGCTGTGCATCGCCTGGGAAGAAACCGCCCAGCGCGCCGAAGCCATGGGCATCCGCGTGGTACTGGTGCGTACCGGCCTGGTGCTGGCAGCCGAGGGCGGCTTTTTGTCGCGCCTGCTGCTGCCGTTCAAACTCGCGCTGGGCGGGCCTATCGGCACGGGGCGGCAGTGGATGCCGTGGGTACATATCAAGGATCAAATCGCCCTGATTGATTTTCTTCTGCACAAGGATGACGCCAGCGGTCCTTATAATGCCTGCGCGCCGCACCCGGTGCGTAACCGTGAGTTCGCCAAGGCATTGGGCCAGGTGCTGCACCGCCCGGCCTTCATGCCGATGCCGGCCTTTGCGTTAAAGGTGGGCTTGGGCGAGTTGTCGGGGCTGTTGCTGGGCGGGCAGAAGGCGATTCCCGAACGCTTGATGGCCGCCGGTTTCATTTTTCAGTTCACTGAGTTGCATGCGGCTTTGGATGAACTGTCCAGTCGCCTCTAAGAGATAGGAAGTTGCATGACGGATCACGCGTTGTTACTGGTTAACCTGGGCTCACCGGCGTCCACTTCGGTGGCCGATGTGCGCAGCTACCTCAATCAGTTCCTGATGGACCCTTATGTGATCGACCTGCCGTGGCCGGTTAGGCGCTTGCTGGTGTCGCTGATCCTGATCAAGCGCCCCGAGCAGTCGGCCCATGCCTATGCCTCGATCTGGTGGGACGAGGGCTCGCCGCTGGTGGTACTCAGCCGTCGCCTGCAACAGCAGATGACCGCGCAGTGGACCCAGGGCCCGGTGGAGTTGGCGATGCGTTATGGCGAGCCTTCCTTGGAGACCACCCTGACGCGATTGGCTGCCCAAGGCATTCAAAAAGTCACCCTGGCGCCTTTGTACCCGCAATTTGCCGACAGCACCGTGACCACGGTGATTGAAGAAGCCAGGCGTGTGGTGCGCGATAAAAAGCTCAGCGTGCAGTTCTCGATCCTGCAACCCTTCTACGACCAACCCGAATACCTGGATGCGCTGGCGGCAAGTGCACGGCCGTATGTCGAGCAGCATTACGACCACTTGTTGTTGAGTTTTCACGGGCTGCCCGAGCGTCATCTGAAAAAGCTCGACCCTACCGGCCAGCATTGCTTCAAGGATGCCGACTGCTGCAAGAACGCCTCCCCCGAGGTGCTCGCCACCTGCTATCGCGCGCAATGCTTCAGCGTTGCCCGGGATTTCGCTGCGCGTCTGGGCTTGTCCGACGACAAATGGTCAGTGGCGTTCCAGTCGCGCCTGGGCCGTGCGAAGTGGATCGAACCTTATACCGAGGCACGCCTGGAAGCGCTGGCCCAGCAAGGGGTGAAAAAGCTGCTGGTGATGTGCCCGGCCTTTGTTGCCGATTGCATCGAGACCCTGGAAGAGATCGGTGATCGCGGGCTGGAGCAATTTCGCGAGGCGGGCGGTGAGGAGTTGGTGCTGGTGCCGTGCCTCAATGATGACCCGCAATGGGCGGCGGCGCTCAATACGCTCTGCGAAAGAGCACCGCTGTCACTGTAGGCGCGAGCTTGCTCGCGAGGGTCGTTAACGATAAAGCAGGGCGTCTGGATTAACGCGGCGCTCTCGGGTTTTTCGCGAGCAAGCTCGCTCCTACAGGGGGTGTGTTAGAGGTTGAGGGTCAGGCTGACGGTGAGGTTGCGCGGCTCGCCGGGGTTGACCCAATAATTGCTGTAGGACCGCTCGTAGTACTTTTCATCGAACAGGTTGTTGAGGTTCAGGCCCACAGTAACGTTCGGCGTGGCTTTGTAATGGGCCAGAAGGTCGACGGTGTGGTAGGCGGGCAACTCGAAACGAGTGCCCGCTTCACCGGAGCGATCACCCACATAAGTGAATGCCGCGCCCAGGTCTGAACCGCGCAAGGCACCCTCCTGGAATTCATACACCCCCAGCAGACTGCCGCTGCGCTTGGCCACGCCGAGTATTCGGCTGCCCGTAGGTATGGCTTTATCACCTTTGGTCACTTCGGCATCGATGTAGGCAAAGGCGCCGATCACCCGTACGGCATCGGTCAGTTGTCCCGTCAGTTGCAGGTCAAATCCCTGGCTGCGTGCCTTGCCCATGGCGCGGTTGGTATTGGTGGCCGGGTCCAGGGCCAGCACGTTTTCCTTTTCGATATGGAAGGCGGCGAGGGTGGCGCTGAGGCGGTCGTCGAACAGCTCGCTCTTGATCCCCACTTCATAGCCCACGCCTTCTTCGGGCTTGAAGGTTTTGCCGGTGGCGTCCAGGCCGCTGTTGGGTTTGAACGAGGTGGAGGCGTTGGCGAATACGCCGACCTCTGGCGTCAGTTGATAGAGCAGGCCGGCGCGCTGGGTAAGTGCGTCGTGGGTTTGCCGACTCTTGGCGTGGTTGCGGGTGAAGTCGTCGGTGCTTTGTTCGAAGTGCTCGAAGCGCGCGCCGATCATGCCGCGCAGGCGGTCGGTGAAGATGATCTGGTCTTGCAGGTTCAGCGCCTGGCTTTTGGTCTGTTCAAAGAAGTCGGTGCCGGAGCGTGCGCCATTGGGTTTGGGCTGGCCGTAGACCGGGTTGTAGAGGTCGATGGCGTAGGGACTGCCGGCAATGGTGGTGACGCGCTCTTTTTTGCGGTAGTCCTCGTATTCGGTGCCGACCAGCAGTTCGTGCTGCCAACTGCCAACCTCGAACAGGCCGCGCAGTTCCAGCTGGGTGATGCTGTCGTGCCAGCCCGTGGAGCGTTCGCGGTAACGGCGGTTAAGGGTATGGCCGTCGGTGTTCAGTGCGCGGTTTTCCGAGGCGTCGCCCCATAGGCTGCCCTGTTTGTAATGGCTGGCCAGGCGCAGTTTCCAGGCGTCGTTGAGGTGATGTTCAAGGGTGGCCTGGATGCGGTTGTTGTGGTTGTCGATAGTGCCGTCGTTGGGTTCGCCGAGGAAGGTGGAGCGCGATACGCTGGGGGCGTCGACGATGCCACGGTCGAAGGTGGAGCTGTGGCGGACGAATTCGCTCTCCACCAGCAGGGACGTGTCCGGGTCCAACTGCCAGCTGAATGAGGGCGCGACAAATACACGCTTGCTCTCGACGTGATCGCGGAAGCTGTTGTTGTCTTCCACCGCCAGGTTGACCCGTGACAGCAGGTTGCCCTCGCTGTCCGCCGGCGTGTTGACATCCAGGGCGGTGCGATAACGGTCCCAACTGCCGGCGCTGGTTTGCAGGGTGGTGAAGGCTTCAGGCTGAGGCTTTTTGGTGACGATATTCACGGTGCCGCCGGGATCACCACGGCCATACAGGCTGGCGGCCGGGCCTTTGAGCACTTCGATACGTTCGATATTGGCCGCGTCCGGCGTGCTCGGGTAGCCCCGGTTGGCGCTGAAACCGTCCTGATAGAACTCCGATGTGGTGAAGCCGCGCACGCTGTATTCGTAGAGCGTGAGGCCGCCAAAATTGTTCTGTTTGGACACGCCGCCGGCAAACTCCAGGGCGCGTTCCACGTTGGTGCTGCCCAGGTCAGTGAGTACCGAGGCGGGAATCACGCTGATGGACTGTGGGATATCGCGAAGGGCGGTGTCAGTTTTGGTCGCGCTGGCAGAGCGGGTGGCGCGGTAGCCGTTGACCGGGCCGGTGGCGGATTCATAGGCGTCGGTAGTGACGCTGATGGTGTCCAGCTCAACGGTGTTTTCTTCGGCAAACGCGGGATCCAGCAGCAGACCCAAGGCCAGGCCAGCCAGGGGGGCAAACTTTCGAGACGGCATGATAGAGCGTTCCAATGGCAATATTGAAACAATATAACATGTCTAATGAGAATGCTTTTGCTTTGAAATATATGCTTACAGGTACCCGCGAACGGGTACCTGTGGAGCCGGTTTATTCCTCTTCTTTGACCGGCGCAGGCGGTGGGCGCAGGCCGATTTCCGCCAGCAGCTTGATCTCTTTACCGTTGCGCATGACCTGGATCGCCACCTTGTCGGTCGGCTTGATCCGCGCGACCTGGTTCATCGACTTACGGCCATCTCCGGCCGGTTCGCCGTTGATACTGAGGATCACGTCCCCAAGTTGCAGGCCGGCTTTCTGCGCCGGGCCATCGCGGAAGATCCCGGCGACCACGATGCCGGGACGCCCGGTCAGGCCAAACGACTCGGCCAATTCCTTGGTCAACGGCTGTACTTCAATCCCCAGCCAGCCGCGAATTACCTGGCCGTGCTCGATGATCGACTTCATCACTTCCATCGCCAGCTTCACCGGGATCGCAAAACCGATGCCTTGGGAACCGCCGGATTTGGAGAAGATCGCCGTGTTGATGCCGGTCAGGTTGCCATTGGCATCCACCAGCGCACCGCCGGAGTTGCCTGGGTTGATTGCCGCGTCGGTCTGGATGAAATCTTCGTAGCTGTTAAGCCCCAACTGGTTACGTCCGGTGGCGCTGATGATGCCCATGGTCACCGTCTGGCCCACCCCGAACGGGTTGCCGATGGCCAGTGCCACATCACCCACCCGCAGTCCATCGGAGCGGCCGAGGGTGATGGACGGCAGGTTTTTCAAATCGATCTTCAGTACCGCGAGGTCGGTTTCCGGATCGCTGCCCACCACGCGGGCGAGGGTTTCGCGGCCGTCACGCAGGGCCACCACAATCTGGTCGGCGCCGGTGGTCACGTGGTTATTGGTAAGGATGTAGCCTTCGGGGCTCATGATCACCCCGGAACCCAGGCTGGACTCCATGCGGCGCTGCTTGGGCCCGTTGTCACCGAAATAGCGGCGAAACTGCGGGTCTTCAAACAGCGGATGCGCCGGCTTGTTGATGACCTTGGTGGTGTACAGGTTGACCACGGCGGGGGCCGCAATGACTACCGCATCTGCATAAGTCACCGGGCCTTGCACTACCGCACTGGTTTGCGGTGCCTGTTGCAGGTTCACATCAAGGCTGGGTAAGCCCACCCACTGGGGATAACGCTGAATAATCAGCATCGCGATCAGCACGCCAGCCAACAATGGCCATCCAAAAAAACGCAGTGCCTTGAGCATCAAGTAAGTCCTGACAGGTTGCAGGGGGCGGGAGAGCGCCCATAATGTCGCGCATTATACGAGGCTGCGAGCGCCTCGGAACGGGATATTTAGGAGTCTTTTATGGCCGTCCCCCTTACCACCCTCGTCGAGGAAGCGGACCGCTACCTTGGCAGCGCAAAAATTGCCGATTACTGCCCCAATGGCCTGCAGGTCGAGGGGCGGCCGCAAGTGATGCGCATCGTCAGCGGCGTCACGGCGAGCCAGGCTTTGCTGGACGCGGCCGTCGAAGCCCAGGCCGATTTGATCCTGGTGCACCACGGTTATTTCTGGAAAGGCGAAAACCCCTGCATCACCGGCATGAAGCAACGCCGCCTGAAAACCCTGCTCAAACATGACATCAGCCTGCTGGCCTACCACCTGCCGCTGGACCTGCACCCCGAGGTCGGCAACAACGTGCAGCTTGCCCGCCAGTTGGACATCACGGTCGAAGGCCCGCTGGACCCGAGCAACCCCAAGATTGTCGGCCTGGTCGGCTCGCTCGCCGAACCACTGTCGCCCCGCGACTTCGCACGGCGCGTGCAGGACGTGATGGGCCGCGAGCCGCTGTTGATCGAGGGCAGCCAGATGATCCGTCGCGTCGGCTGGTGCACCGGCGGTGGCCAGGGCTACATCGACCACGGGATTGCCGCTGGCGTGGACCTGTTCCTGAGCGGCGAAGCTTCCGAGCAGACTTTCCATAGCGCCAGGGAAAACGACATCAGCTTCATTGCCGCCGGCCATCACGCCACCGAGCGTTACGGCGTGCAGGCACTGGGCGATTACCTGGCGCGGCGCTTTGCCCTGGAGCACCTGTTCATCGATTGCCCCAACCCGATTTGACTGCCAAACCTTGGGGCATATTGATATACCGTTTCGATCTAGCTGGCGCCCTGAATAGAAGAAGGTGCTGTGCTAGCATGCCCCGCTCGAACACGGCCCGCTGGCCGTCCATAAGATCGTTTTTCCGTGAGTAACCATGGTCGACAAACTGACGCATCTGAAACAGCTGGAGGCGGAAAGCATCCACATCATCCGCGAGGTCGCCGCCGAGTTCGATAACCCGGTGATGCTCTACTCGATCGGTAAAGACTCCGCCGTGATGCTGCACCTGGCGCGCAAGGCCTTTTTCCCAGGCAAATTGCCGTTCCCGGTGATGCACGTCGACACCCGCTGGAAATTCCAGGAGATGTACAAGTTCCGCGACAAGATGGTCGAAGAGCTGGGCCTGGACCTGATCACCCACGTCAACCCGGACGGCGTGGCGCAGGGCATCAACCCGTTCACCCACGGCAGCGCCAAGCACACCGACATCATGAAGACCGAAGGCCTCAAACAGGCCTTGGACAAGCATGGTTTCGACGCTGCGTTCGGCGGTGCCCGTCGCGATGAAGAGAAATCCCGTGCCAAAGAGCGCGTGTACTCGTTCCGCGACAGCAAGCACCGCTGGGACCCTAAGAACCAGCGCCCGGAGCTGTGGAACGTCTACAACGGCAACGTCAACAAGGGTGAGTCGATCCGTGTGTTCCCGCTGTCCAACTGGACCGAGCTGGACATCTGGCAGTACATCTACCTGGAAGGCATCCCGATCGTGCCGCTGTACTTCGCCGCCGAACGTGATGTCATCGAGAAGAACGGCACGTTGATCATGATCGACGACGACCGCATCCTCGAACACCTGTCCGACGAAGACAAAGCCAGAATCGTCAAAAAGAAAGTACGTTTCCGTACCCTTGGCTGCTACCCGTTGACGGGCGCGGTGGAGTCCGAAGCCGAGACGCTGACGGACATCATTCAGGAAATGCTCCTGACGCGAACTTCCGAGCGCCAGGGCCGTGTCATCGACCACGATGGTGCAGGCTCGATGGAAGATAAAAAACGTCAAGGCTATTTCTAAGGGGCTGTCATGTCGCATCAATCTGATTTGATCAGCGAGGACATCCTCGCCTACCTGGGCCAGCACGAGCGCAAGGAAATGTTGCGCTTCCTGACCTGTGGCAACGTCGACGACGGCAAGAGCACCCTGATCGGGCGCCTGCTGCACGACTCCAAGATGATCTACGAAGATCACCTGGAAGCCATCACCCGTGACTCGAAAAAGTCCGGCACCACCGGTGACGACATCGACCTGGCGTTGCTGGTCGACGGCCTGCAGGCCGAGCGTGAGCAGGGCATCACCATCGATGTCGCCTACCGCTACTTTTCCACCGCCAAGCGCAAATTCATCATCGCCGACACCCCCGGCCATGAGCAGTACACCCGCAACATGGCCACCGGTGCATCCACCTGTGACCTGGCGATCATCCTGATCGACGCCCGTTACGGCGTGCAGACCCAGACCCGTCGCCACAGCTATATCGCCTCGTTGCTGGGCATCAAGCACATCGTGATCGCCGTCAACAAGATGGACATCAATGGCTTTGACCAAAGCGTGTTCGAGTCGATCAAGGCCGATTACCTGAAGTTCGCCGAAGGCATCGCGTTCAAGCCAAGCACCATGGCCTTCGTGCCGATGTCGGCACTCAAGGGCGACAACGTGGTGAACAAGAGCGAGCGTTCGCCTTGGTACACCGGCCAGTCGCTGATGGAGATCCTCGAGACCGTCGAGATCGCCAACGACCGTAACTACACCGACCTGCGTTTCCCGGTGCAGTACGTCAACCGACCGAACCTGAACTTCCGTGGGTTTGCCGGCACCCTGGCCAGTGGCATCGTGCACAAAGGCGACGAAGTCGTGGTGCTGCCGTCGGGCAAGAGCAGCCGCGTCAAATCCATCGTCACCTTCGAAGGTGAGTTGGAGCACGCCGGCCCAGGCCAGGCCGTGACCCTGACCATGGAAGACGAGATCGACATCTCCCGTGGCGACCTGCTGGTGCATGCCGACAACGTGCCGCAAGTGACCGACGCCTTCGACGCCATGCTGGTGTGGATGGCCGAAGAGCCGATGCTGCCGGGCAAGAAATACGACATCAAGCGCGCCACCAGCTACGTGCCGGGTTCCATCACCAGCATTGTGCACCGTGTGGATGTGAACACCCTGGCCGAAGGCCCGGCGAGTTCGCTGCAGTTGAACGAGATCGGCCGGGTCAAGGTCAGCCTCGATGCCGCCATCGCGTTGGATGGCTATGACAGCAACCGCACCACCGGTGCGTTTATCGTCATCGACCGCTTGACCAACGGCACTGTGGCGGCGGGCATGATCATTGCGCCACCGGTCACTCACGGCAGTGCGGGGCAGCACGGCAAGTTGGCCCATGTCGCCACCGAAGAACGCGCCCTGCGTTTCGGTCAGCAACCGGCGACTGTGTTGTTCAGCGGCCTGTCGGGCGCAGGCAAGAGCACCTTGGCCTACGCGGTCGAGCGCAAACTGTTCGACATGGGCCGCGCGGTGTTTGTGCTGGATGGCCAGAACCTGCGTCACGACCTGAACAAAGGATTGCCGCAGGACCGTACCGGGCGTACCGAGAACTGGCGTCGTGCTGCCCACGTGGCGCGTCAGTTCAACGAAGCCGGCCTGCTGACCCTGGCCGCGTTCGTCGCCCCGGATGCCGAAGGCCGTGAACAGGCCAAGGCACTGATTGGTGCTGATCGCTTGCTGACGGTCTACGTGCAAGCCTCGCCGCTGGTGTGCGCCGAGCGTGATCCGCAAGGCTTGTACGCGGCGGGCGGGGATAACATCCCTGGCGAATCCTTCCCGTACGACGTGCCGTTGAATGCCGATCTGGTGATCGACACCCAGGCCCTGTCGCTGGAAGACAGCGTCAAGCAAGTGCTGGAATTGCTGCGCCAGCGCGGCGCGATCTAAGCCTCAAGCGCACAAAAAAGCCCGCCACCGATCACTTGGTGGCGGGCTTTTTCATGCGAACCGTGATCTCTGTAGGAGCGAGCTTGCTCGCGAAAAACCTGAGTGCGCCGCGTTGAATCAGGATGCCAACGTCATCGTTAACGACCTTCGCGAGCAAGCTCGCTCCTACAGGTGTCAAGCAGGAAAGTCGCGGTGAAGTTTTTCGAGCAACACATCCTTCTCTTCCCACAACCGGTTGATCCAACCCTGGAACGCCAGCCGATACTCCCCATCCTGCTCATAATTCTTGCCGATGAACTCGGCCGGAATCTGCACTTCCTCAAACTGCACGACCACCTCCTTCACATTCCCACACAGCAAATCCCAATAACCGGGGCGCCCACCAGGATAGTGAATGGTCACGTTTACCAGTGATTTCAGCTGTTCCCCCATGGCATCCAGCACAAACGCGATACCACCCGCCTTGGGCTTGAGCAGGTAACGAAACGGCGACTTCTGCTGTGCGTGCTTGCCCGGCGTAAAGCGCGTGCCTTCGGCAAAGTTGAAAATCCCCACCGGGTTGTCGCGAAACTTCGCACAGGTCTTGCGGGTGGTTTCCAGGTCTTTGCCTTTCTTCTCCGGGTGTTTTTCCAGGTAGGCCTTGGTGTAGCGCTTCATGAAGGGAAAGCCCAGCGCCCACCACGCCAGGCCAATCACCGGCACCCAGATCAACTCCTGCTTGAGGAAGAACTTCAGCGGGCGAATCCGACGATTGAGCACGTATTGCAGGACCATGATGTCGACCCAGCTCTGGTGGTTGCTGGTCACCAGGTATGAGTGCTGGTAGTCCAGGCCTTCAAGGCCTTTAAGGTGCCAGCGGGTGCTGCGCACCAGGTTCATCCAACCCTTGTTGTTGGTAACCCAGGCTTCATGGGTGTGGTTCATCAGCCATTCGCTGAAGCGTTTGGCGAAGGGCAGCGCCTTGAACAGCGCCACGATGAACAGGAATGAGCACAGCAGGATCGTGTTCAGCGCCAGCAACAAGGACGCGATCACCCCGCGTACGGCGGCAGGTAGAAAATCCAGCATTTAGATATCCATAGGTCGGTTGGCGGCTTGGATCGCAGTCAGTGCGATGGTGTACACGATGTCGTCGACCTGGGCACCGCGTGGCAGGTCGTTGACCGGTTTGCGCAGGCCCTGGAGCATCGGCCCGAGGCTGACGCAATCGGCACTGCGTTGCACGGCCTTGTGGGTGGTATTGCCGGTGTTCAGGTCCGGGAACACGAACACAGTGGCTTTGCCGGCGACCAGGCTGTCGGGGGCCAGTTGGCGGGCCACGGTTTCGTTGGCGGCGGCGTCGTATTGCAACGGGCCGTCGATCAGCAGCGAGCTTTGCTGTTCATGGGCGAGCAGGGTGGCTTCGCGGACTTTCTCTACTTCCTCACCGCTGGCCGAGTCGCCGCTGGAGTAGCTGATCATCGCCACACGCGGGGTGATGCCGAAGGCGGCGGCCGAGTCGGCGCTTTGCAAGGCGATTTCCGCCAGCTCGGCGGCACTGGGGTGCGGGTTCATCACGCAGTCGCCGTAGACCAGCACCTGCTCGGGAAACAGCATGAAGAACACCGACGACACCAGGGTGCAGCCCGGTGCGGTCTTGATCAACTGCAGGGCCGGGCGAATAGTGTTGGCGGTGGAATGGATAACGCCGGAGACCAGGCCGTCCACTTCATCCAGCGCGAGCATCATGGTGGCGATCACCACGGTGTCTTCCAGTTGCTGCTCGGCCATCGGTGCGTTGAGGCTCTTGCTTTTGCGCAGGGCAACCATGGGCTCGACGTAGCGCTGGCGAATCAGGTCCGGGTCGAGAATCTCCAGGCCTTCGGGCAATTCGATGCCCTGGGCGCGGGCGACGGCTTCCACGTCAGCCGGCTTGGCCAGCAGCACACAGCGAGCGATGCCCCTTGCCTGGCAGATGGCGGCGGCTTGCACGGTCAGCGGCTCGCTGCCCTCGGGCAACACGATGCGTTTGTTGGCGGCCTGGGCGCGTTGGATCAACTGGTATCGGAACACCGCCGGCGACAGGCGCATCTCCCGTGGCGTGCCGCAGCGCTGGTGCAGCCAGCGCGCATCGAGGTGGCTGGCGACGAAATCGGTGATGATCTCCGCGCGCTCGCGGTCATCGATGGGGATTTCCTTGTTGAGGTTGTTGAGCAGGTTGGCGGTCTCGTAGGAGCCGGTACTCACCGACAGCACCGGCAGCCCGGCCTGGAACGCACCGCGGCAGAGCTCCATGATGCGCGGGTCGGGCAGGGTGTCGCTGGTCAGCAGCAGGCCGGCGAGGGGCACGCCGTTGATCGCGGCCAGGCTGACGGCGAGGATGATGTCGTCGCGGTCGCCGGGGGTCACCACCAGCACGCCGGGCTTGAGCAGCTCCACGGTGTTACGCATGGTGCGGGCGCAGATGATGATCTTGGTCATGCGCCGGGTTTCGTAGTCGCCGGCATTGAGGATCTGTGCGCCCATCAGGTCGGCCACGTCGCGGGTGCGTGGCGCGTTGAGTTCCGGCTGGTAAGGAATGCAGCCGAGCAGGCGGAAATCGCCGCTGCGCAGCAAGGGCGAATGCTCCTTGAGGCGTGCCGAGAAGGCTTCCATGCTTTCGTCGGTACGGACCTTGTTCAGGATCACACCGAGCACTTTCGGGTCTTTCGGGCCGCCGAACAGCTGGGCCTGCAATTCCACGCGGCCGGAGAGTTCGGTAAGTACTTCGTTTTCCGGAGCCGAGACCAGGATCACTTCCGCATCCAGGCTCTTGGCCAAGTGCAGGTTGACCCGCGCCGCATAGCTGGCGCTGCGGGTCGGCACCATGCCTTCGACGATCAGCACGTCCTTGCCCACGGCGGCCTGCTGATAAAGGGTGATGATTTCTTCGAGCAGTTCGTCGAGTTGGCCGTCGCCGAGCATCCGCTCTACGTGAGCCAGGCCCAGGGGCTGTGGTGGTTTCAGTCCGTGGGTGCGCGCTATCAGTTCAGTGGAGCGCTCAGGGCCAGTATCGCCAGGGTGCGGCTGGGCAATCGGCTTGAAGAAGCCGACTTTCAGTCCGGCTCGCTCGAGGGTACGCACCAGCCCAAGGCTGATGGAGGTCAGGCCCACACCAAAATCGGTGGGCGCGATAAAAAAAGTCTGCATGCGAATTCTCTGGAGGTGCATGGCTTCGGTGGCGCTCTATGGCTGAGTGCCTGCCGGGAATCAGGTGCCAAGGTTATCGTTATTCGGGCGCTCGCGCACACCAGCCGCAGGCAAAGGGCTGGCCTATTTTTTCCAGGCGCTGCGCAGGGTCGAGTACCCACGCGCGGGACTGCCATGGCGGCTGGTGGCGCAGGTGCTGGGTGTGGCCGCAAGACAGCTCGGCAACCCAGTGATCCTCCTCGTCCTGGTGGAAACCGATGATCAAGGATGCCGTTGATCGGTCCCGTCCGTCCGGGTTCTGTTCGCTTTCGGGCAAATCCTTGTTTAGACTTGTCCGTTCTTCATTCTTATGCAAAAGGTCTCGCCCCATGACGATCGCCGCTAACAAGGCTGTCTCCATCGACTATACCCTGACCAACGACGCTGGTGAGGTCATCGA
The DNA here is from genome assembly GCF_001269925.1 of Pseudomonas sp. MIACH. Classification (GTDB taxonomy): domain Bacteria; phylum Pseudomonadota; class Gammaproteobacteria; order Pseudomonadales; family Pseudomonadaceae; genus Aquipseudomonas. Next base: position 264,524 of record NZ_LHVO01000028.1, on the reverse strand, counting down.
CAGCTCAGCCGGCGGCGCGCCGCTGGTCTACCTGCAAGGCGCAGGTAACATCATCCCAGGCCTGGAAAAGGCCCTGGAAGGCAAGAGTGTCGGTGATGAACTGACCGTTGCCGTAGAACCTGAAGATGCCTACGGCGAATATTCCGCCGAACTGGTCAGCACCCTGAGCCGCAGCATGTTCGAAGGTGTTGATGAGTTGGAAGTGGGCATGCAGTTCCACGCTTCCGCGCCGGACGGCCAAATGCAGATCGTCACTATCCGTGACCTGGATGGCGACGACGTTACCGTCGACGGCAACCACCCTCTGGCTGGCCAGCGCCTGAACTTCCAAGTGAAGATCGTTGCCATCCGTGACGCTTCCCAGGAAGAAGTGGCCCACGGCCACGTCCACGGTGAAGGCGGTCATCACCATTGATTGATGTTTTGATCAAGTGGTAGCCAAAACGCCCCGACTGGTTCGGGGCGTTTTTTTGTCTGAGAATCACCACATCCACCTGTAGGAGGGCGTATTTTCAGGCACAAACAAAAATGCCCCGGACCTTTCGGTACGGGGCATTTCTTAACTGTTTCGCAACCGGGGCTGCGTCGCAGTTGTTACCACTTAGGCTGCAGCAGGAACGCTCAGAGCCTTGATGTGGCCATTCAGGCGGCTCTTATGACGAGCGGCCTTGTTCTTGTGGATGATGCCTTTATCGGCCATACGGTCGATAACTGGCACAGCCAGAACGTAAGCTGCTTGAGCTTTTTCAGCGTCTTTGGTGTCGATGGCTTTAACTACATTCTTGATGTAGGTACGAACCATGGAACGCAGGCTGGCGTTGTGGCTGCGACGCTTCTCAGCCTGTTTTGCACGTTTTTTGGCGGAAGGTGTGTTGGCCACCGTCGAGCTCCTCGAAAGACTTTTTAGGAAATAGCAAACAAAATAGGCCGCGAATCATGCCGATGACTTGATGTGTTGTCAAGGCCGGCTGATGCGAACTGCTGAGTGGTCGATCTGAAGAGGCGGGTGATTTATTTCCGGCGCTTGACCTGTAAACTCGCGAGCTTTGGCGCTGTGCTGTTGCAGGCGCGCAGTATCGCATAAGTAGGCGCTTAGTTCGCCTGCTCTTTATCTATAGGCGCAAACTCTTTCAATGAATCTGCTCAAATCGTTGGCCGCCGTCAGCTCTATCACGATGATCTCCCGGGTTTTGGGGTTTGTGCGTGACACCCTGCTGGCGCGTATTTTTGGCGCCAGCATGGCCACGGATGCGTTCTTTATTGCGTTTAAACTGCCCAACCTGCTGCGGCGGATCTTTGCCGAGGGCGCATTTTCCCAGGCGTTCGTGCCGATTCTGGCCGAGTACAAGACCCAGCAAGGGGAGGAGGCGACCCGTACCTTCATTGCCTACGTCTCGGGCCTGCTGACCCTGGTGCTGATGCTGGTGACCCTCGTCGGCATGCTCGCCGCGCCTTGGGTGATCTGGGCCACGGCGCCGGGTTTTGCCAATACGCCGGAAAAATTCGCGCTGACCACTGATCTGTTGCGGGTGACCTTTCCTTATATATTGCTGATCTCGCTGTCATCCCTGGCCGGTGCGATCCTCAACACCTGGAACCGTTTCTCGGTGCCGGCGTTCGTGCCGACGCTGCTTAACGTCAGCATGATTATCTTTGCACTGTTCCTGACACCTTACTTCGATCCGCCGGTCATGGCCCTTGGCTGGGCCGTGCTGGCCGGTGGCCTGGCGCAATTGCTCTACCAGCTGCCGCACCTGAAAAAGATCGGCATGCTCGTATTGCCGCGCCTGAACCTCAAGGACACCGGCGTGTGGCGCGTAATGCGCAATATGTTGCCGGCGATCCTTGGCGTGTCGGTGAGCCAGATTTCCCTGATCATCAACACCGCGTTCGCCTCGCTGCTGGTATCCGGCTCGGTGTCGTGGATGTATTACGCCGACCGCCTCATGGAATTGCCGTCCGGCGTGCTGGGCGTGGCGCTGGGCACCATTTTGCTGCCGACGCTGGCACGCACCTACGCCAGCAAGGATCGCCAGGAATACTCGCGCATCCTCGATTGGGGGCTGCGCCTGTGCTTCGTCCTGGTCCTGCCGTGCGCACTGGCCTTGGGGATCCTGGCCGAGCCGCTGACAGTGTCGCTGTTCCAATACGGGCAATTCGACGCACATGATGCGTTGATGACCCAGCATGCGCTGGTTGCGTATTCCGTCGGCCTGCTCGGCATCATCGTAATCAAGGTGCTGGCGCCTGGCTTCTATGCCCAGCAGAACATCCGTACCCCGGTAAAGATCGCGATCTTTACGCTGATCGTCACGCAACTGCTCAACCTGCTGTTTATCGGCCCACTGGCCCACGCCGGCCTGGCCCTGGCCATCAGTGCCGGTGCGTGCATCAACGCCGGCCTGTTGTTTTATCAACTGCGCAAGCAACAGATGTTTCAGCCCCAGCCGGGCTGGGGCATGTTTGCCCTCAAGTTGCTGGTGGCCGTTGCGATGATGTCGGCGGTATTGCTCGGCCTGATGCACTTCATGCCGGCCTGGGATGAAGGCCATATGCTCGAGCGTTTCATGCGCCTGGGTGTGCTGGTCGTGGCCGGTGTGGTGGTGTACTTCGGGATGTTGCTGCTGCAGGGGTTCCGCCTGCGGGATTTCAATCGCAAGTCATTGAGCTAGAGAGTTTGCCGCGATAAAACGGTTGTTTTATCGATTCGATCCATTTGCCCTGCGCTGTTGCCTGTCGTCCGGGGCCGGGTGTGGTTATAATCGACCACTTTATGAGCAAGAAGCGCGTTATGCAGCTGGTTCGAGGTCTCCACAACCTGCGCCCTGAACATCGGGGCTGCGTCGCCACTATTGGCAACTTTGACGGTGTTCACCGTGGCCACCAGGCTATCCTGGCCCGGCTGCGCGAGCGTGCGGTCGAGTTGGGCGTACCCAGCTGCGTGGTGATTTTTGAGCCGCAGCCGCGGGAGTATTTCACCCCGGAAACGGCGCCGGCGCGTCTGGCCCGTCTGCGGGACAAGCTGCAACTGCTGGCCGAAGAGGGTGTGGACCGCGTCCTCTGCCTGGCTTTCAACCAGCGTTTGCAAAGCCTCAGCGCTGCCGAGTTCGTCGACCGCATATTGGTAGACGGCCTGGGCGTACAGCATTTGGAGGTCGGCGACGACTTCCGTTTCGGGTGCGACCGCGTAGGCGATTTCGATTTCCTGCAACAGGCTGGTATCACCCAAGGCTTTACCGTCGAAGCCGCACAAACCGTCGAACTGGACGGCCTGCGCGTGAGCAGCACCCAGGTGCGTAACGCCCTGGCCGCTGCCGACTTCGCCCTGGCCGAGCGTTTGCTCGGTCGCCCGTTCCGCATTGCCGGACGGGTACTGCACGGTCAGAAGCTGGCGCGCCAACTGGGCACGCCAACCGCCAACGTGCAACTCAAGCGCCGCCGTGTGCCGCTCACCGGGGTTTACCTGGTCAGCGTCGACATCGACGGCCAGCCGTGGCCGGGAGTCGCCAACATAGGCGTCAGGCCCACGGTTGCAGGTGATGGCAAGGCCCACCTGGAAGTTCACCTTTTGGATTTTGCCGGTGATCTGTATGACCGGCGTTTGACGGTGGTTTTCCACCAGAAGCTGCGTGAAGAGCAGCGTTTCGCCTCGCTTGAGGCGTTGAAAACGGCGATCAATGCGGATGTCGCCGCCGCCCGTGCACTAGCCGCACCTAGCGCCCATCGCTAACCGAAGAGCCTTAAATGACCGACTATAAAGCCACGCTAAACCTTCCGGACACCGCCTTCCCAATGAAGGCCGGCCTGCCACAGCGCGAACCGCAGATCCTGCAGCGCTGGGACAGTATTGGCCTGTACGGAAAGTTGCGCGAAATTGGCAAGGATCGTCCGAAATTCGTCCTGCACGACGGCCCTCCTTATGCCAACGGCACGATTCATATCGGTCATGCGCTGAACAAGATTCTCAAGGACATGATCCTGCGCTCGAAAACCCTGGCAGGCTTCGACGCGCCTTATGTACCGGGTTGGGATTGCCACGGCCTGCCGATCGAACACAAGGTCGAAGTGACCTACGGCAAGAACCTGGGCGCGGATAAAACCCGCGAGCTGTGCCGTGCCTACGCTGCCGAGCAGATCGAAGGGCAGAAGTCCGAGTTCATCCGCCTGGGTGTGCTGGGCGAGTGGGACAACCCCTATAAAACCATGAACTTCAAGAACGAGGCCGGTGAAATCCGTGCCTTGGCCGAAATCGTCAAGGGCGGTTTCGTGTTCAAGGGCCTCAAGCCCGTGAACTGGTGCTTCGATTGCGGCTCGGCCCTGGCTGAAGCGGAAGTCGAGTACGAAGACAAGAAGTCCTCGACCATCGACGTGGCCTTCCCGATCGCCGACGACGCCAAGCTGGCCCAGGCGTTCGGCCTGGCAAGCCTGAGCAAGCCGGCTGCTATCGTGATCTGGACCACCACCCCGTGGACCATTCCCGCCAACCAGGCGCTGAACGTGCACCCGGAATTCACCTACGCCTTGGTAGACGTCGGTGATCGCCTGCTGGTGCTGGCCGAGGAAATGGTCGAAGCGTGCCTGGCGCGCTACGAACTGCAAGGTTCGGTGATCGCCACCACCACCGGTTCCGCGCTGGAGCTGATCAACTTCCGTCACCCTTTCTATGACCGTTTGTCGCCGGTGTACCTGGCTGACTACGTCGAGTTGGGTTCGGGTACAGGTGTGGTTCACTGCTCGCCCGCCTATGGCGTGGACGACTTCGTGATCTGCAAGAAGTACGGCATGGTCAACGATGAGATCATCAACCCGGTGCAAAGCAACGGTGTTTATGTGCCGTCGCTGGAGTTCTTCGGCGGCCAGTTCATCTTCAAGGCCGACCAGCCGATCATCGACAAGCTGCGTGAAGTCGGTGCGTTGATGCAAACCGACACCATCAAGCACAGCTACATGCACTGCTGGCGCCACAAGACCCCGTTGATCTACCGCGCCACCGCGCAATGGTTTATCGGCATGGACAAAGAACCGACCAGCGGCGACACCCTGCGTGTGCGCTCGCTCAAGGCCATCGAAGACACCAAGTTCGTCCCGGCCTGGGGCCAGGCGCGCCTGCATTCGATGATTGCCAACCGTCCGGACTGGTGCATCTCCCGCCAGCGCAACTGGGGCGTGCCGATCCCGTTCTTCCTCAACAAGGAAAGCGGAGAGTTGCACCCACGTACCGTCGAACTGATGGAAGTGGTGGCCCAGCGTGTTGAACAGGAGGGCATCGAAGCCTGGTTCAAGCTGGACGCCGCCGAGTTGCTGGGTGACGAAGCACCGCTGTACGACAAGATCAGCGACACCCTCGACGTGTGGTTCGATTCGGGCACCACTCATTGGCACGTGCTGCGCGGTTCGCACCCTATGGGTCACGAGAGCGGCCCGCGTGCCGACCTGTACTTGGAAGGCTCCGACCAACACCGTGGCTGGTTCCATTCCTCGTTGCTGACCGGTTGCGCCATCGACGACCACGCCCCGTACCGCGAGCTGCTGACCCACGGCTTCACCGTCGATGAGACGGGCCGCAAGATGTCCAAGTCGCTGAAGAACGTGATCGAGCCGAAGAAGATCAACGACACCTTGGGCGCCGACATCATGCGTCTGTGGGTGGCATCGACCGATTACTCGGGCGAAATCGCCGTGTCGGACCAGATCCTGGCCCGCAGCGCCGATGCTTACCGCCGTATCCGTAATACCGCGCGCTTCCTGCTGTCGAACCTGACCGGGTTCAACCCGGCCACCGACATCCTGCCCGCCGAGGACATGCTTGCCCTGGACCGTTGGGCCGTGGACCGTACCCTGTTGCTGCAGCGCGAGTTGCAGGAACACTATGGCGAATATCGTTTCTGGAACGTCTACTCGAAGATCCACAACTTCTGCGTGCAGGAGCTGGGTGGTTTCTATCTCGACATCATCAAGGACCGCCAGTACACCACCGGCGCCAACAGCAAGGCCCGCCGTTCGGCGCAGACTGCGCTGTACCACATCTCCGAAGCGCTGGTGCGCTGGATCGCCCCGATCCTGGCCTTCACCGCCGACGAACTGTGGGAATACCTGCCGGGCGAGCGTAACGAGTCCGTCATGCTCAACACCTGGTATGAAGGTTTGACCGAACTGCCGGCCGACTTCGAGCTGGGTCGCGAGTACTGGGAAGGCGTAATGGCCGTCAAGGTGGCGGTGAACAAGGAGCTGGAGGTTCAGCGTGCGGCCAAGGCCGTCGGTGGCAACCTGCAGGCCGAAGTCACCCTGTTTGCCGAGGAAGGCCTGACCGCCGACCTGACCAAGCTGAGCAACGAACTGCGCTTCGTATTGATCACTTCCACTGCGAGCCTGGCACCGTTTGCCCAGGCACCGGCGGACGCCGTGGCCACCGAAGTACCGGGCCTCAAGCTCAAAGTGGTCAAGTCGGCCTTCCCTAAGTGCGCCCGTTGCTGGCACTGCCGTGAAGATGTGGGCGTGAACCCTGAGCATCCGGAAATCTGCGGTCGTTGCGTCGATAACATTTCTGGTGCAGGCGAGGTTCGCCACTATGCCTAACGCCAGTCGTTTCGGACGTCTGGGCTGGCTCGTGTTGAGTTTGCTGGTCCTGGTCATCGACCAGGTCAGCAAGGCTCACTTCGAAGGCTCCCTGGAAATGTTCCAGCAAATCGTGGTGATCCCGGATTACTTCAGCTGGACCCTGGCCTACAACACCGGCGCGGCTTTCAGCTTCCTGGCTGACGGTGGTGGCTGGCAGCGCTGGCTGTTCGCTCTGATCGCCGTAGTGGTCAGTGCGGTGCTCGTGGTCTGGCTCAAGCGCCTGGGCCGCGATGACACCTGGCTGGCCATCGCCTTGGCCTTGGTGCTGGGCGGCGCGTTGGGCAACCTGTACGACCGCATTGCCCTGGGCCATGTGATCGACTTCATCCTGGTGCATTGGCAGAACCGCCATTACTTCCCGGCGTTCAATTTTGCCGACAGCGCCATCACCGTCGGCGCAATCATGCTGGCGTTGGACATGTTCAAAAGTAAGAAAACCGGAGAGACCGTCAATGACTGATCAGGTATTGGCTGAGCAACGCATCGGCCAGAACACGGAAGTCACCTTGCATTTCGCACTGCGCCTGGAGAATGGCGACACGGTCGACAGTACATTCGACAAAGCCCCGGCGACTTTCAAAGTCGGCGACGGCAACCTGCTGCCGGGTTTTGAAGCAGCCCTGTTCGGTTTCAAGGCCGGCGATAAGCGCACCCTGCAGATCCTGCCGGAGAACGCGTTTGGCCAGCCCAACCCGCAAAACGTGCAGATTATCCCGCGTTCGCAGTTCCAGGATATGGAACTGTCGGAAGGCCTGCTGGTGATTTTCAACGATGCGGCGAATACCGAGCTGCCCGGTGTGGTCAAGACCTTCGATGACGCGCAAGTGACCATCGACTTCAACCATCCGTTGGCCGGTAAAACCTTGACGTTCGATGTTGAAATCTTCGACGTTAAAGCGATCTGATTGACGAAAACCGGCGCCTGCGGGCGCTGGCCTGTGTAGGAGCCGGCTTGCCGACGATAGCATCACCGCGACGTAGCTTATACGACGCTGCGCCTGCATCGCCGGCAAGCCAGTTCCTACAGGATTCGGTACCCGTCAGGGGCCGGGTTGATCCAATTTCTTGCGCTGCAAGACACGAGGCATAGCATGCAAATCAAACTCGCCAACCCCCGTGGCTTCTGTGCTGGCGTGGACCGGGCGATCGAAATCGTCAATCGCGCCCTGGAAGTCTTTGGGCCACCGATTTACGTGCGCCATGAAGTCGTCCACAACAAATTCGTGGTCGAAGACCTGCGCGCCCGTGGTGCGATCTTCGTCGAAGAGCTGGATCAGGTGCCGGACGACGTGATCGTCATCTTCAGCGCCCACGGTGTTTCCCAGGCCGTGCGCACCGAAGCGGCTGGCCGTGGGCTGAAAGTGTTCGATGCTACTTGTCCACTGGTCACCAAGGTGCATATCGAAGTGGCACGCTATAGCCGTGACGGTCGTGAATGCATCCTGATCGGCCATGCTGGCCACCCGGAAGTCGAAGGCACCATGGGCCAGTACGACGCCAGTAACGGCGGCGCCATCTATCTGGTGGAAGACGAGAAAGACGTCGCCAACCTGCAGGTGCTCAACCCCGACCGATTGGCTTTCGTGACCCAGACCACCTTGTCCATGGACGATACCAGTCGTGTCATCGATGCGCTGCGCAGTCGTTTCCCGGCTATCGGCGGCCCGCGTAAGGACGACATCTGCTACGCGACCCAGAACCGCCAGGATGCAGTCAAGCAACTGGCGGATGAGTGCGACGTGGTGCTGGTGGTCGGCAGTCCTAACAGCTCCAACTCTAACCGCTTGCGCGAGTTGGCTGAACGCATGGCGACACCGGCGTACCTGATCGATGGGGCCGAAGATATGCAGCGCAGCTGGTTCGATGGTGTCGAGCGTATTGGCATCACGGCGGGCGCTTCGGCCCCGGAAGTCCTGGTGCGCGGTGTTATCCAGCAGTTGCATGCCTGGGGGGCTACGGGCGCCGATGAGTTGGCGGGGCGTGAAGAGAACATCACTTTCTCCATGCCCAAGGAGCTGCGGGTTCGCTCGCTGCTCTGAATGCCAGGGTGCCGGAGTAATTCCGGCACAACGCCTGTTCGGCTCTATCGCTGCGCAGGCTGATGCGCCCACTGGGTGCCAGCACCACCTGGTGCTGGCTCTGCGCCGAATCCTTGGCACATATGTGCACCGTGCCAGCACGAAAACCTCCCCCAGCAAATACCGGCTCGCCCAGCCCGCTGAAGCGTACCTGGCTTTTGACCGGTCCATTCCCGACTATCGGTACGCGACCGCTGCCCTGACGCTCCAGTAACACCGGGTTGTCATCGTCCAGATGACCACGCCCGCTTACATCCAATACGACCCGCCAACCCAGGCTCCAGTCATCGTCAAATGCGTGGATGACCACCGCTCGGTTACGCGTGATGGCTTCAGTGCGGGCGAAGCGGAGCCCATGCGCCAGCGACTGCGCCGCGCTTTGTCGCTGCTGTGATTCCAGCAGCCCCGTGAAATTGGGCGCTGCCAGATGTGCCAGGATGCCGCTTACTAACAGTCCGAGCAGCAGTTCGATCAGGGTGAAACCTCGTTGCTCCATAGGCCGTCCCTCCGTGGACGTGTGTATAGCGGGTTGAGACATAGGTATAGCGTCCAGTTCGGAGCGTCGAATGGTGGCCTTTATGTCCAAAGTATTTCCCTTTGTTCCGTGGGCGGCGCGGGTGAAAAACCGACGCTAGTCTTGGGTCGCACAGCAGGGTTTCCTGCTTTTTTCGGCCTTCGACACGGATGACGACGGTAATGCCTGCCTGCCTGACAACCTGTTTCTCCCCCACTTTTCCTCGGTCCCAAATCGGCACGACGTTGATCGAAGTGCTCGTGGCGGTGCTGATTCTCGCCGTTGGCCTGTTAGGCGCAGTGGTGCTCCAGCTCAACGCCCTCAAGTACACCGACAGTTCAAGGATGACCAGCCAGGCCAGTTTCATCGCCTACGATATGCTCGACCGAATCCGTGCCAATTCCGGTGCCGACTACTCATTGCGCCGGGGCGTACGGGCGCCGCCGAGTGCCGCGAACACCAGCATGCGTGATCTGGACCTGCATGACTTCGAGGCCAATATTCGCGGTTTTGCCGGGGAGAGTGCCAAAGGCTCCGTGGCGGTCAGTGCAGATGAGGTGACTGTCAGTATCAGTTGGGATGACAGCCGGGGGGCAAACACGCCTGGCGCGCGTGAAACCCTTACCCTGACCAGTCGCATCGACAATGAACCCGGGGTGATGCAATGAGGTGTCAGGCTAGGGGTTTCAGCCTGGTGGAATTGCTCCTGGCCCTGGCCGTCGGGTTGGTATTGGTGCTGGGGGTGAGTCAGGTGCTGATCAGTTCCCGAGCGACCCACGCCAGCCAGCAGGCTGCCATGTTGTTGCAGGATGATGCTCGGTTTGTACTGGGCAAGATGATCCGGGACATTCGCCAGGCGGGCATGTTTGGTTGTTTGGCCACGGCTTTTATTGACAACGCCCCGCCAGCCTTCGAGCGACCCGTCAGTTGGAGTGCCGGGGGCAGTTCAAAGTCGCTGACGCTGGTCACCGCCGATGTCGACGCAGGAGGTGGCAGGCCCGACTGGACGGTACTGTCCGACTGCACTGCTACTGCCCAAGCCTATGCAGGAAGCTCACCTGAGCCGGCGCCTGGGCAGATTCGCTTTGCGATTCGACAACGGACCTACACCTTCGAGGCGGGCCAGTTGAAGGTCAGTACGCCCGCGGCGCCGGCCAAGGCGGTGTTGGTGGACAACGTACGGGCCTTCGATATCAGTTTCGGCGTGGCTGCCAGGCCGACATCCGCACAGGCTGTGCGCTACGACGCCATGCCTGGCGATGAATCTTTGATCCGCAGTGTACGTATCCGCATGACGCTGCAAGACCCGACGGGGCGGGTAAAAGATCAAACCTACAGCGTCGTGGCAGCGCTGCGAAACCGTGTGGGGTAGGAGGGCCATGGTGCTTGCTGAAGGTATGTCTTCGCGGCAGAGGGGGATGGTCCTGCTGATAAGTCTGGTGTTTTTGCTGTTGTTGTCATTGATCGGCCTATCTTCGATGCAGGGGGCGGTAGCCCAGCAAAAGATCAGCGCCAGCCTGTGGCATCGCAACCAGTCGCTGCAAACTGCAGAAAGTGGTTTGAGGCTGGGAGAGCAAGGTGTGAGGCAAAAGGGCGCTGCCTTGCCGCAGTGCCAGTCGATCGTTGCCTGTGGCCCGCCGGATGACGCGTATTCGGTGGTTGGCGCCGGTGCCAGTCCTGTGTCATCGGTTAACTGGGTTTCTATCAAGGGTGGCTTCTACGGTATTCAATCCCTGGGCCATGGCATGGGGTTGCCCCATTTACCGCCGCAAACCCTGGCAGCGTTGTATCGGGTGACTGCGGTCGGAATCAGTGGCCAATCGCGCACGGTATTGGAGACCGTGTATGTGCGGGTGGAAGAGGAAAGTGGTTCGCGGTTTCGACGCGTGTCATGGCGACAACTTCAATAAGGAGCAATGGAATGGGCATGGACAGCCAGGGCTTTACCCTGATCGAGTTATTGATCGCCGTGGCGATCATCGCGTTTTTAGCCGGGATCGCTTACCCCGGGTATACCGGCCATGTGAAAAAGGTCTATCGCGCGGAAATTGTCGCGCTGCTGACTGAGCAGGCTCAGCACCTGGAGCGGTTTTATGTCAGGAACGGCAGTTTTATTGACGCAAGCGGCGTCAGTACGGGCAATGATCGCTATAGAATCACCGCAGCATTGAACCCTCAGGATTTCTACCTGGTCGCTACGCCGGGCGTCGATTCGGTGATGGCTGGCGACCCTTGCGGTGACTTCAGCTTGGGCAGCAGCGGTGCGCGAGGCAATCCGGGTGCTGCGCCTGAAATGTCGCGCCAGAAATGCTGGGGGCAATGATGAGGGTGCTGGATGATTGGGCGCCGGGTGCGCTTGTCCCTATTTATTGGCTGGATCAAATAATGGCTAAGCAGCAAGTGGTGATTGTCGGTGGCGGAGTCATCGGCTTGTTGACGGCGTTCAACCTGGCGACCGAGGGGCAGGCAGTGGTCCTGCTGGAGCGCGCCGGTGTCGGGCAGGAATCGTCATGGGCGGGCGGAGGTATTGTTTCGCCACTGTATCCGTGGCGCTACAGCCCGGCGGTCACAGCGCTGGCCCATTGGTCTCAGGATTTTTATCCGCAACTGGCTGAGCGGCTGTTTGCCGCTACCGGTGTCGACCCGGAGGTTCACACCACGGGCTTGTACTGGTTGGACCTGGATGACGAAGCCGAGGCACTGGACTGGGCGGCTCGTGAAGGCCGGCCCCTGAGCAAGGTGGATGTGTCTGCTGCCCATGACGCGGTTCCTGTCTTGGGCGATGGGTATTCCCAGGCAATCTATATGGCCAATGTGGCCAACGTGCGCAACCCGCGCCTGGTCAAATCCTTGAAGGCCGCGCTATTGGCCCTGCCTGCCGTGACCGTTCACGAACAGTGCGAAGTGACCGGTTTTGTTCTGGACGGCGACAATGTAGTGGGAGTGGATACGGTAGAGGGGCCGATTCTGGGGGATCAGGTGGTGCTCGCAGCGGGTGCGTGGAGCGGCGAGTTGCTCGCCACGTTGGGAATGGCGCTGCCGGTGGAGCCGGTCAAGGGGCAGATGATTTTGTACAAGTGCGCCTCGGACTTCCTGTCGAGCATGGTCCTGGCCAAAGGGCGTTATGCGATCCCTCGGCGGGATGGACACATCCTCATCGGTAGCACCCTGGAACATGAGGGCTTCGACAAGACTCCCACCGAAACTGCGCTGGAAAGCCTCAAGGCTTCGGCTGTGGAACTGATCCCCGCATTGGCGGACGCTGAAGTGGTTGGGCATTGGGCGGGTCTGCGGCCCGGTTCGCCGGAAGGCATCCCTTACATCGGCCGGGTACCCGGCTTCGACGGGCTGTGGCTAAACTGCGGGCATTACCGCAACGGGCTGGTCCTGGCCCCGGCATCGTGCCAGTTATTTGCTGATTTGCTACTGGAGCGTGCGCCGATTATCGACCCGGCACCCTACGCGCCCGAAGGTCGGATCAGCGCTGGATAGACTTCGGTCCTTGCTCCAGATGCGCCTGGGTGCAATACCACTCCTGGCGCGAGCTGAGGGCGCGATCCTGCGGCAGGTGCACGCCGCAGTGGGCGCAGCGCACCATCAATGATGCGCCTGGTTCGCTGGTGCGTTGCTGCTTGGCGGTCGGGCTTTTGAATTTGCGCCAGAACCACACTGCGGCAGCAATAACGGCAATCCAGAACAGAAGACGAAGCATGATGGGTGGTTTCTCGACAAGGAATGAGCCAGTTTAGCCAAGGACGTGGCAGGCGCCCAGCGCAATAACGCTTACCCATAAAAAAGGAGCCCCGAGGGGCTCCTTTTTTGCGTTGCGTCGACAGATCAGTCGAACACACCGAAGGTCATGTAGCTGAACCACGAGCGGTCCTGGTTGTTGCCCAGGGCCTGCGGCTCTTCCTCTTCGATTACGTCGCCGTTCTCGTCGTGCGGCTTGAGGTCCGAAGGAATGGCTTCCTTGGCATCCTGGAACTGCTTGATCACGTCCTGATTGGCGCGGGTTTCGCCTGGCGGCAACGGTGGGCGCGACTCGATCAGGCCAAGGGTGTACTTGCTCAGCCACGAACGGTTGTCCGCTTCGGCAACCTGAGGCACGAACTGTCCGTCTTTCAGGCTTGGGTGATCAGGGTAGTTGAGCTTCAGGGTTTCCAGGCTGGTAGCGGCCAGCTCGTCCAGGTGCAGGCGCTGGTAAGCCTCGGTCATCACCGCCAGGCCGTCACCCACGGAAGGGGTTTCCTGGAAGTTTTCTACGACATAACGACCACGGTTGGCGGCAGCGACATACGCCTGACGGGTCAAGTAGTAGTGGGCCACGTGGATTTCGTAGGAAGCCAGCAGGTTGCGCAGGTAGATCATGCGCTGCTTGGCGTCCGGCGCGTAGCGGCTGTTTGGGTAGCGGCTGGTCAGCTGGGCGAACTCGTTGTAGGAGTCGCGGGCGGCACCCGGGTCGCGCTTGGTCATGTCCAGCGGCAGGAAGCGCGCCAGCAGGCCAACGTCCTGGTCGAACGAGGTCAGGCCCTTCAAGTAGTAGGCGTAGTCCACGTTCGGATGTTGCGGGTGCAGGCGGATGAAACGCTCGGCGGCGGACTTGGCAGCTTCCGGCTCGGCGTTCTTGTAGTTGGCGTAGATCAGCTCAAGCTGGGCCTGATCGGCGTAGCGCCCGAACGGATAGCGCGACTCCAGTGCCTTCAGCTTCGCTGTGGCGCTGGTGTAGCTATTATTGTCCAAGTCTTTCTGAGCCAATTGGTACAGCTCGACTTCGCTCAGGTTTTCGTCGACGACTTCCTTTGTTGACGAGCAAGCAGCAGTCATGGCGAGGATGGCGATCAGCAGCAGGTGTTTCACTTGCATGGCGGCTTGCGTCCCTATGACGGCCGCTGTCTTGGGCGGGGCCGTCCTGTTATGATGAGCGCCCCGTTGAAAGCCTCGGGGCAAAAGACGCCGTATTTAACCACAAGCGCGCAGCCGAAACCAAAGGCTGTGCCACGCCTAGTCTGAGCATGTCCGATAAAATTGAACTTCGCGCAGAGGTGCCGTCCGAATTGGGCGGCCAACGCCTCGATCAAGTCGCCGCACAATTATTCGCTGAGCACTCGCGCTCGCGCCTTTCCGCCTGGATCAAAGACGGCCGCCTGACTGTGGATGGAGCGGTTATCCGCCCGCGAGACATAGTTCATGGCGGTGCGATTCTTGAGCTGACTGCCGAGCAGGAAGCCCAGGGAGAATGGGTCGCCCAGGACATCGAGCTGGACATCGTCTATGAAGACGACGACATCCTGGTCATCAACAAACCCGCAGGCCTGGTGGTTCACCCGGCGGCCGGGCACGCTGATGGCACCTTGCTCAATGCCCTGTTGCACCACATCCCCGACATCGTCAACGTGCCGCGTTGCGGCATCGTGCACCGTTTGGACAAGGACACCACCGGCTTGATGGTGGTGGCCAAGACCATTCAGGCGCAGACGCAACTGGTTACGCAATTGCAGAGCCGTAGCGTCAGCCGTATCTACGAGTGCATCGTGATTGGTGTGGTCGTCGCCGGTGGCAAGATCAATGCCCCGATCGGTCGCCACGGCCAGCAGCGCCAGCGTATGGCGGTGATGGAAGGCGGCAAGCAGGCGGTGAGTCACTACCGCGTGCTGGAGCGTTTCCGGTCCCACACCCATGTGCGGGTCAAGCTGGAAACCGGTCGTACCCACCAGATTCGCGTGCATATGGCCCACATCAACTTCCCGTTGGTGGGCGATCCAGCCTACGGTGGCCGCTTCCGCATTCCGCCTGCGGCGAGCCAGACCATGGTCGAATCGCTCAAGACGTTCCCGCGCCAGGCGTTGCATGCACGTTTCCTGGAACTGGACCATCCGACGAGCGGTAAGCGTATGAGCTGGGAATCGCCACTTCCAGACGATTTTGTCTGGTTGCTGTCGCTGCTCAAGCAGGATCGTGAGGCGTTTGTCGGATGAATGACTGGCTGATCCCCGACTGGCCCGCGCCGGCTCGGGTAAAGGCCTGTGTCACCACCCGTGCGGGCGGCGTCAGTCTGGCGCCGTTCGACAGCCTCAACCTGGGCGATCATGTCGAGGACAGCCTGGAGGCTGTCCTTGAAAATCGCCGTCGTCTTCGCGACGCATTTGATATTCAGCCGGCCTGGCTGCGCCAAGTCCACGGGGTGACCGTGGTTGAGGCCGACCCTGGCCGCACGGCTGAAGCCGACGGCAGTTGGACCAGTACCCCTGGCATCGCCTGTACTTCTATGACTGCCGATTGCCTGCCCGCGTTGTTCTGCAACCGTGCTGCGACGCGCGTCGCTGCCGCCCATGCCGGTTGGCGTGGCCTGGCGGCTGGTGTGTTGGAAGCCGCTGTTGAAAGTCTGGATACCGAACCTGCCGATGTACTGGTCTGGTTGGGCCCGGCAATCGGTCCGCAATCCTTTGAAGTCGGTCCGGAGGTGCGTGAAGCCTTCATGCAGCGTCTGCCGACAACTGCCGAAGCCTTTGTACCAAGCCGCAATCCCGGCAAGTTCATGGCCGACATCTATCCGTTGGCGCGCCTGCGCCTTGCCGCACGGGGTGTCACGGCTGTTTACGGTGGTGGTTTCTGCACCGTGACCGATCCGCGCTTCTTTTCTTACCGGCGCAGCCCGCGCACCGGTCGATTTGCCTCCCTGATCTGGCTCGAACGCTAGACTCTCCTGACTTACGTCAACTGTCCGTAGCTTGAATCTTCCAGAATCCACCCCATCTATAAGGGTATCTGGCAGGCTTCTTCATTCAGGAATGTTTTATAGCTCCGGCCTGCTCAAAAGGAAGGTGACTAATGCGTATTGATCGTTTAACCAGCAAATTGCAGTTGGCCTTATCGGACTCCCAATCCTTGGCGGTGGGCCTCGACCACCCGGCCATCGAGCCTGCGCACTTGATGCAGGCGCTCCTGGAGCAGCAAGGTGGTTCTATCAAGCCCTTGCTGATGCAGGTGGGCTTTGATGTCAGCAGCCTGCGCAAGGAGTTGAGCAAAGAGCTCGACCAACTGCCGAAAATCCAAAATCCTACCGGCGACGTGAATATGTCGCAGGATCTGGCGCGTCTGCTTAACCAGGCCGACCGCCTGGCCCAGCAGAAGGGTGACCAGTTCATCTCCAGCGAGCTGGTGCTGCTCGCCGCCATGGACGAGAACAGCAAGCTAGGCAAGTTGTTGCTCGGCCAAGGCGTAAGCAAGAAAGCCCTGGAAAACGCAATTAACAACCTGCGTGGCGGTGACGCGGTTAATGACCCTAACCACGAGGAGTCGCGCCAGGCCCTGGACAAGTACACCGTCGACCTGACCAAGCGCGCCGAAGAAGGCAAGCTTGACCCGGTGATCGGCCGTGACGATGAGATTCGTCGCACCATCCAGGTTCTGCAGCGTCGCACCAAGAACAACCCGGTGCTGATCGGTGAGCCTGGGGTGGGTAAAACCGCGATTGCCGAGGGCCTGGCCCAGCGCATCATTAATGGTGAAGTGCCGGACGGCCTGAAGGGCAAGCGCCTGTTGTCTTTGGACATGGGGTCGTTGATCGCCGGCGCCAAGTTCCGCGGTGAGTTCGAAGAGCGCCTGAAATCCCTGCTTAATGAACTGTCGAAGCAGGAAGGGCAGATCATTCTGTTTATCGACGAATTGCACACCATGGTCGGCGCCGGTAAAGGCGAGGGCTCCATGGACGCTGGCAACATGCTCAAGCCCGCCTTGGCACGGGGCGAGCTGCATTGTGTCGGGGCTACCACGCTTAACGAATATCGTCAGTACATTGAAAAAGATGCGGCCCTTGAGCGTCGCTTCCAGAAAGTCCTCGTGGAAGAACCGAGCGAAGAAGACACCATCGCGATTCTGCGGGGCCTGAAAGAGCGTTATGAGGTCCACCATAAGGTGGCGATCACTGACGGCGCGATCATTGCGGCGGCCAAATTGAGCCATCGCTACATTACCGACCGTCAATTGCCGGACAAGGCCATCGACTTGATCGACGAGGCGGCCAGCCGCATTCGCATGGAGATCGACTCTAAGCCGGAAGTGCTCGACCGCCTGGATCGGCGCCTGATTCAACTGAAAGTCGAATCCCAGGCCCTCAAGAAAGAAGAGGACGACGCAGCCAAGAAGCGCCTGGAAAAACTTCAGGAGGAAATCGTCCGTCTGGAGCGCGAGTATTCGGATCTCGAAGAAATCTGGACCTCGGAAAAAGCCGAAGTGCAGGGCTCTGCGCAGATCCAGCAAAAGATCGAGCAGTCGCGCCAGGAGCTGGAAGCCGCACGTCGTAAAGGCGACCTGAACCGCATGGCCGAGTTGCAGTACGGGGTGATCCCGGATCTGGAGCGCAGCCTGCAGATGGTCGACCAGCACGGCAAGAGTGAAAACCAATTGCTGCGCAGCAAGGTGACCGAGGAAGAAATTGCCGAAGTGGTCTCCAAGTGGACCGGTATCCCCGTGTCGAAGATGCTCGAAGGTGAGCGCGACAAGTTGCTGAAGATGGAGCACCTGTTGCACCAGCGCGTGATCGGCCAGGAAGAGGCGGTCGTGGCGGTGTCCAACGCGGTACGGCGTTCCCGGGCCGGTTTGTCCGATCCGAACCGTCCGAGCGGTTCGTTCATGTTCCTCGGCCCGACCGGCGTGGGTAAGACCGAGCTGTGCAAGGCATTGGCCGAGTTCCTCTTTGATACTGAAGAGGCCATGGTGCGGATCGATATGTCCGAGTTCATGGAGAAACACTCGGTGGCTCGCCTGATCGGTGCTCCACCAGGCTATGTGGGCTACGAGGAGGGCGGTTACCTGACCGAAGCCGTGCGGCGTAAGCCTTACTCGGTGATCCTGCTGGATGAGGTCGAGAAGGCCCACCCGGACGTGTTCAACATCTTGCTGCAAGTGCTGGAAGATGGCCGGCTGACGGACAGCCACGGGCGTACGGTGGACTTTCGCAACACTGTGATCGTGATGACCTCCAACCTCGGCTCGGCGCAGATCCAGGAACTGGTAGGTGATCGTGAAGCCCAGCGCGCGGCTGTAATGGATGCGTTGACTACGCACTTCCGCCCGGAATTCATCAACCGGGTCGACGAAGTGGTGATCTTCGAGCCGCTGGCACGGGATCAGATCGCGGGTATTACCGAGATCCAGTTGGGCCGTCTGCGCGGTCGTCTGGCGGAACGCGAGTTGTCGCTGGAACTGAGCCGCGAGGCGTTGGACAAGCTGATCGCGGTGGGTTACGACCCGGTATATGGCGCACGGCCTTTGAAACGTGCGATCCAGCGTTGGATCGAGAACCCGCTGGCGCAGTTGATCCTGTCGGGCAGCTTTATGCCGGGCACCAGCGTCGAGGCGACTGTGGAGAACGACGAAATCGTCTTCCACTGAGCCCGGATTGCACTGTAATAAGAGAAGGCCCTGCATCGCAGGGCCTTTTTTTTCGATAGGGCGTTGAACTGTAAGGCAAAGGCTTGTAAAGTGCGCCCCGCAGCAACGTCAGCCCACGGGTTTCTTCTCCCCAAGAAGAAATCAGAAAGAAGCGCAAATCATTGTCTTAAAAGCAATTTAAAGGGTTGACAGGGGTTTTTAAGATTGTAGAATAGCGCGCCTCAGAGACGCTAACGTAGCGATACGGACAGGGTCGAAGAGAAGGTTACATCGCAGTAAAAGTTGTACATTTGAAATATGTAGTTCCGTGATAGCTCAGTCGGTAGAGCAAATGACTGTTAATCATTGGGTCCCAGGTTCGAGTCCTGGTCACGGAGCCAATTTCAAACCGGGGTATAGCGCAGTCCGGTAGCGCGCCTGCTTTGGGAGCAGGATGTCGGGAGTTCGAATCCCCCTACCCCGACCATATTTGGGTCGTTAGCTCAGTTGGTAGAGCAGTTGGCTTTTAACCAATTGGTCGTAGGTTCGAATCCCACACGACCCACCATTTTTGAGACCAGTTAACGCTGGAATCGAATCTTAAGATCAGAGGCCAAAAGCGCTGATCGAAGAAGGCGACTGAAAGGTCGCCTTTTTTTTACCGGGGTATAGCGCAGTCCGGTAGCGCGCCTGCTTTGGGAGCAGGATGTCAGGAGTTCGAATCCCCTTACCCCGACCATATTAAAAATCCTCGTATCGAAAGATACGGGGATTTTTTTTTGTCTTAAATTATCTCAAATCCAACACAATACTAATGTGGGAGGGAGCAATCCCCCTCCCACATTGACCGAGTCCCACTAGGGACTCTGTTGTCAGTGAAGTTTCAGGCGCGGCTCAGTCCCGCGTCCGATCTTGCTGCCCAGCATCAGCATCGCTGTGCGGAAGAAGCCATAGAGCGCCATCTGGTGCATGCGGTACAGCGACACATAGAACATCCGCGCCAACCAGCCTTCCAGCATCACACTGCCGGTCAGGTTGCCCATCAGGTTGCCCACCGCCGAGAACCGCGACAGCGAGATCAGCGACCCATAGTCGGTGTACTTGTATGACGGTAGTTCCTTGCCCTCGATTCGCAGCTTCAGCGATTTGGCCAGCAACGAAGCCTGTTGGTGGGCCGCCTGGGCCCGTGGCGGCACATTACGGTCGCTGTCCGGTTGTGGGCAGGCGGCGCAGTCACCAAAGGCGAAGATATTTTCGTCGCGGGTGGTTTGCAGCGTCGGCAGCACTTGCAGCTGATTGATGCGATTGGTTTCCAGGCCATCGATGTCCTTGAGGAAACCCGGTGCGCGAATGCCGGCAGCCCATACCTTGAGGCTGGCCGGAATCACCTGGCCACTGCTGGTGATCAGCGCGTCGGCCGTCACTTCACTGACGGCCGAGTTGGTCAGCACCGTCACCCCGAGCTTCTCCAGGGTTTTGTGCACAGGCCCGCCTATCCGCTCCGGCAGGGCCGGCAGTACACGTGGGCCGGCTTCGATCAGGGTGATATGCATGTTTTCCGGTTTGATGCGATCCAGGCCGTACGCCGCCAGCTCGTGGGCCGCGTTATGCAGCTCGGCGGCCAGTTCGACGCCCGTTGCACCCGCACCGACGATGGCCACGCTGATCTTTTCCACCACATCGGTCTGCCCGGCATGGGCGCGCAGGTAGTGGTTGAGAAGCTGTTGATGAAAACGTTCGGCCTGCTTGCGGGTATCAAGGAACAGGCAGTGCTGCGCCGCGCCCTCAGTGCCGAAATCGTTAGTGGTGCTGCCCACCGCAATCACCAGGCTGTCATAGCCCAGCACGCGCGCAGGCACCAGCTCGCGGCCTTCTTCGTCGAGGGTGGCGGCCAGTTGGATTTTCTTCTGCTCACGGTCGAGCCCGCTCATGCGCCCCAGCTGGAACTCGAAGTGGTTCCATTTGGCCTGGGCGACGTAATTGAGTTCGTCTTCCGAAGAGTTCAGTGAGCCGGCAGCCACTTCGTGCAGCAAAGGCTTCCAGATATGGGTGAGGTTGGCGTCCACCAGCGTGATGCTGGCGGTGCCGCGCTTGCCCAGAGTCTTACCCAGGCGGGTAGCCAACTCCAGGCCGCCGGCGCCGCCGCCGACGATAATAATACGATGGGTCATGGGGATATCTCGCAAGGCTAAAGGAAATCGGAGCAGTTACCCCCGCGAGCGCCAGGCAGCTCATAGCGTCAGGTAACTCAAAAGGCGGCTCAGCAGACCGAGCCCGATCACTACCACCAGCACCACACCAAGGAGCAGCCACGGCCGGAAAGGCTTGCGCTCGACTCGGTTCTGGGAGAGTTGCAGGTACTCTTCGACATGCTGTTGGTCGTCGGGGTTCAGGCGGCTGGTCATATAAGGCCTCGTCAGGTAGACGTTGCAAAAGGGCGCCACGTTACAGTGGGGATCAGAGGCTGATGCCCACGTCGAACACTATGCTGCGACCCAGGTTGTTGCGCAAGAAATCCGGTGCGTCCGGGTGGGCGAACAGCACCCGTGCAAACGTTGGTCCCACCAGCGAGAGCGAGCGCCAGCCCTGGCGCAAGTATTCGGTGGGCGGTGGAAAATGGCTGTTGAGGTCGAGCACTTCACGCTTGAGGCTGGTGAAGGCGACTATATCCAGCTCGCCCAGGTCCATGCCGCGTTCCTTGTAGTTGTGCGCTTTTTTGCGCAGCGTGGGCGCCAGGCGCAGCAGGAATTCATGGGCGGGGATCCGTCGAGGCTTGGCTTCGCGGCGCACCAGTTGGCTCAAGGAAAAGGCACTGCGCCGGCGTAGCAATTCATCGCGCCATTCGTCATTCAGGCGGCGCCCTTCATCCAGCACGAAAAACACCTCGAAACTGGCATCGCGAAACAGCACATCGGGTGGTTCTTGCCCGGCGGGGTGAAACTCTTCGGCGCGGTAGGGCACATTCAAGCCTTGCAACAGGCGCTGGCAGACCCAACGCTCACGCTCCCATTTGCGGGCATTGGACAGGAACGCATTGGCTTGTTCGGCCGCTACGGTGAGCAGGCGCAAATAATCTGAGTCATCCATGCTCGCAGCTTAGCGTCCAAATGATGACCGCAGGAAGTCCTGCTGCAAAAGCCAGGGTGTAGACTGGCCTTTCAAGCCTAATTTCCCCCGTATGAGGAGCGTGCAGTGAAGTTTCTGGTGGTGCTGTTGCTAAGTCTTTTACCGGTATGGGCACAGGCTGTTGAGGTGGGCGAGCGCCTCGCTCCCTGGACTTTGCTTGATCAATTCGACCAAGCCTATACCCTCGATAACCAGGCGCAGATTCTGTTGGTGGCGCGCAGCATGGATGCGGCCAAGCTGGTAGACGCGGCGCTGCAAGGCCAACCTAAAGGCTACCTCGAAGCGCGGCGTGCGGTGTTTGTCGCTGACATCCAGCGCATGCCTCGACTGATCGCCAAATTGTTCGCGGTACCGGCCATGCAATCCTACAACTACCGGGTCATGCTGGATCGCGACGCGCGTATCGCCCCACGTTATCCCGCGCCGGCGGATACCGTGTTGTGGTTGCAACTGGATCAAGGCCGATTGGTTGCGCGGCACGAATACAACGCTGCCACCGAACTGCGCCAGGCACTGGAGCAGGTGAAACCGTGATCAGTGCAGCGGTGCTGACGCCAGAAACCCTCGGCATCGGCTGGCTGCTTTTTACCCCCGTGGTGCTGTGGGCAATCCTGCGCTCGCCATGGGTGGAGTTGTTTGCCGACCGGCGGCGCCAGCATTTGCTATTTGGTACGGTATTCGCGTTGTTCATGTTGTGGCTGGTACGGCGGGATTTCGACACCGGGGTGTCCTACCACTTTATCGGTATGACCGCCGTAACCCTGCTGCTGGATTGGCCCCTGGCTATCGTCGGTGGGTTTGCCGCCCAGCTCGGCTTAATGCTGCTCGGGCGCCAGGACCTGGCAGCCCTGGGTGTCAACGGCCTGCTGCTGATCGTACTGCCGGTGCTGGTCACCGAAGGCTGTGCGCTTGTGGTCGAGCGAGCGCAGCCGCGCAATCCCTTTGTGTATATCTTCTGCTCCGGTTTTTTTGCCGCCGCTCTATCGGCTTTGCTTTGCCTGTTGCTGGGCCTGGGGTTGCTGTGGTTCGACGGTCGTTTTGCCATGCCGGAATGGCTGGAGGATTTTATCGGCTACCTGTGGCTGATCATCTTCCCCGAAGCCTTTATCAACGGCATGGTGATCAGTGCCCTGGTGGTGTTCTGCCCGGAATGGCTGGAGACCTTCAACCGCACCCGCTACCTCTCGGCACCCTGGAAGGATGACGAATCGCAGCGTTGATCCAGATCAAATCCCGCGCAGGCGAGCAGGCCCATGCTCTGCGAAATTTTCCCAGGCAAGGCAGGAGCACGAATCATGAGTGTGTACGAGTGGGCACGGCAGGAGTTGCGCAGAAGCCAGGATGCGGCACAGGAAATCGGTTTCGACCCAGGCTTGACCCTGCGCGCCATGCTCAGCGCGGTGGTGCAGCAGAGCAAGGGCGTGCGCAGTTTCGAGGACCTGGCCGACGAGTTGCAATACCTTGCAGAGAACCTCGACGACCAGCAGGAATATGCCTTTATGCGGCCTTAGTGGCGCGGCGGTAGGTCTTCGGAAAACAGCTCGTCTTCGGCATCCGGAGCCACCGGAATCTTGTGTTCCTCAGCAGCCCAGGCGCCCAGGTCGATGAGTTTGCAGCGGTCCGAGCAGAACGGCCGGTTGGGGTTGGCTGTATTCCATTCCACGGGTGCACCGCAGGTTGGGCAGTCGACGGTCAAGGGTTGGCTCATGATCGGCCTCCACGCAAAGTAAGGTAAAAGTGGTGCAGTCGCTCGACCTCGCTGTGCAGCCAAGCGAGGTCCTGGTCATTGACCAGTACGTCATCGGCATGGTTCAGGCGCTCTTCACGGCTGGACTGGGCCTTGAGGATCGCCTGCACTTGCTGTTCGCTGATGCCGTCGCGCTGCAGGGTACGCTGAATCTGCAGCGATTGCGGCACGTCGATCACCAGGATGCGCTGGGTCATGCTGTACTGGCCGGACTCGATCAGCAGCGGTGACACCAGGATCGCGTAAGGCGAGCGGGCGCGCGCCAGGTGACTGCGAATTTCCTCGCCAATCAACGGGTGCAGCAGGGCTTCCAGCCAGCGGCGCTCTTCGGGCACCTCAAAGATCAGCTTGCGCAGCGCAGCGCGGTCCAACTGGCCGTCAGGCTGCAATACTCCAGCACCAAAATGCTCGGCGATGCGGGCCAGCGCCGGTCGGCCGGGTTCGACCACCCAGCGCGCGGCGTGATCTGCGTCCACCAGGTCAATGCCCAGGTCGATAAAGTGCTGGGCTGCCGCACTTTTACCGCTGCCGATGCCGCCAGTGAGGCCAAGAATCCAGGGTGTTGCAACACAAGTGGTCATCTGAAACCGACAGACTGCAAATAGAAGTCGGTTATTTGACCACCCCAGAGCAATGCAATCCAGCCGGCAATTGCCAGATACGGACCAAATGGCATCGGCGTGGACGCCTGGGTCTTGCGCAGGCGCATCAGGATCAACCCGACAACCACTCCCACCAGCGACGACATCAACAGTGTCATCGGCAGTATCTGCCAGCCACCCCAGGCGCCGAGCAAGGCCAGTAACTTGAAATCACCGTGGCCCATGCCGTCTTTGCCGGTGGCCAGCTTGAATAGCCAGAACACGCTCCAAAGGCTCATGTAGCCGATCACGCTGCCCCATAGCGCGTCAGGTAATGTCGCCAGTAATCCAAAGCTGTTGACGATCAGCCCCAGCCAGAGCAATGGCAGCACCAGTACATCCGGCAGCAACTGGTGATCTGCGTCGATCAGGCTCGTTGCCAGCAACCCCCAGCTCAACACCAGCACCGCTGCGGCTTGCCAGCCAAAGCCGAAATGCCAGGCGACCCATGCCGAGATCAGCCCGCAGGCGAGTTCGGTGAGGGGGTAGCGGGGGCTGATGGTTCCCTGGCAATGGGCACAGCGGCCCCGGAGCATCAGGTAGCTGAGCAGTGGGATATTTTCCCAGGGCCGGATTGGATGATCACAGTGTGGACAGCATGAGTTGGGGTGCATCAGATTGTAGGTCGGCCCCTCAGGTTCGGCAGGCAAAGCGAGCACTTCATGGGCCTGGGCACGCCACTCCCGTTCGAGCATTTTTGGCAGGCGCCACACCAGCACGTTGAGGAAACTCCCGACGATCAGCCCCAGTACCAACGCCATTGCGACAAAAGCCCAAGGATGCTCGGCCAGCAGCAGGCTCAAAATGCGCTCCCTAAGTGGAAGACCGGCAGGTACATGGCGATGACCAGCGCACCGACAATCCCACCCAGAACCACCATGATCAACGGCTCCATCAGGCTGGTGAGATTGTCGACCTGGTTGTCCACGTCAGCCTCATAGTGGTTGGCGACCTTTTCCAGCATGTGTTCCAGGGTGCCCGACTCTTCGCCGATCGCCGTCATCTGAATGGCCATGCCGGGAAACAGGCCGCTGTTGGCCATGGATTGATTCAGCTGCATGCCAGTGGATACCTCGTGACGCATATGTTCGATTGCCTGCTTGAACGGGCCATTTCCTACGGCGCCGGCTACTGAATCCAATGCCTGTACCAGTGGGACACCGGCTGCGAAGGTGGTCGAGAGCGTGCGCGCGTAACGGGCCACGGCGGATTTTGTCAGCAGTTTGCCTGCCAGGGGCGCTTTCAACAAACCGGCGTCCAGCCAATAGCGAAAGCCCGGTGAGGTCCGATAGGCCTGGCGCAGCCCCGTGGCGCCTGCTGCGATGCCCAACACCAGCATCCACCACGCGTGCTGCATGAACGCCGACAAGGCGATCACGTGCAAGGTAAATGCCGGCAGTTTGCCGTTCACTCCGGCGAACAGGCTCTGGAACTGCGGCACCACGTGGATCAGCAATATGCCGGTGACCAGGCTGGCCACCACTAGCACTGCGATGGGGTAGGTCATGGCCTTTTTGATCCTGGCCTTGAGCTGCTCACTCTTTTCCCGGTGGATCGCCACCCTTTCCAGCAGTGTCTCAAGCGCCCCGGCCTGTTCGCCGGCGGCCACCAGGTTGCAGTACAACTCATCGAAATAACGCGGTTGCTTGCGTAGTGCTTCAGCCAGGCTGGTGCCGGCCGCGATTGCCTGTTTAAGTCCTTGGACTTGTTCACGCACGGCTCGATTGTCGAGGCCTTCGCTGATGATGTCGAAGGCTTGCAGAAGCGCAACCCCTGCCTTGAGCAGCGTCGCCAGTTGACGTGTGAACAGGGTGATGTCCGCCGCTTTGACTGACGGGGCAAGGCGTGGCAGCACCGGCGATTGCTTGCGCACACGGCCGGGGCTGATCCCTTGCTGACGCAGTTGTGCCTTGACCAGGGCAGGGTGGCGCCCCTTGGTTTGCCCGGACACCCTGCGCCCTTTGCGGTTGATGCCTTCCCAGAGGTAAATCGTCGAAGCGTTGTTCATGTCGCGGTTCCGCATACAGGTCATCGAAGATTAATAGCTTAGTCAGGTGACGGATTCGGACATGCCGATGGCGCAGGATAAAAATGTCAGAATGTGCGTCTTGTGCGCGATTGACCGCTTGCGGGTGAGTACACTGGCGCCGTTGCAAAAACGGGGTGCAGGACGCGCCTTGTCATGAGTTCTATTCTGGAGAGTGAATGTGATACGTCAGAAAGGCTTTACCTTGATCGAGTTGTTGATCGTCGTGGCAATCATCGGCATTTTGGCCACCATCGGCTTGCCCATGTACACCACGCACCAGGCCAAGGCCAAGTTCACTGCCGGCCTGGCTGAAATTGCCGCGTTGAAGGCTGGTTACGAAGACACCCTCAACCAGGGCACTGTACCTACCCTGGCCTTGATTGGCGGCACCAGCCCCACCGCCAACTGCAAGATCGATGTGGCAGGCGACGTGGCCACGGGCGCGGGCTCCATCAGCTGCGAAATACTCGATGCGCCGGCACCGGTGCTGGGCAAGACCATCAGCCTGACGCGCAGCGCCACCGGCTGGAAGTGCACGACTACCGCTGAAGCGAAATATGTCGGCAAGGGCTGCGGCGCCGATGGTGCGTAACGGCTAAATCATCCACAGGGACGTAGAGGTGGCCGATGGCGTTATCCGTGCAGCAACGAGGCAATGTTTTCCTGGTAGCAGTGGTGTGCCTGTTGACTGTCGGGATTTGCACGCCGTTCGGTGGGCATGATCTACAGCGTGGAATGCAAATTGCCATCGGGTTTTGCGCGGTGCTGTATGGGCTATCGGTTACCTCCACTGAACCTTGGGTGGACAGGCCCACGGCCTGGGGAGTGGCGCTGGTCGTCGGGCTGGGCCTGCTGTCTTCGGTGCTGGCCCATCAGCCGCTCTGGGCGCTCACCGAAGTGGCGCTGTTTGTCAGTTGCGGGGCAATCGCCTTGGCCTTTGCCCTGCTTCGCCGGCACGGCGGCGAGTCTTTGGACCGTGTGCTGATCCTGATTGTGGTGCTGCTGTGCCTGATCAAGTCGGTCCAGTATCTGTATGCCGGTGCGCTTGTATTCACCAGTGGAGCGCGCGCGCTGGACCCTGACGGGCTGCTGTCCGGCTTTTCCAACAAACGTTTCTACGGCCAGTTTCAGACATTTACCCTGCCATTGCTGGCGCTGCCCTTGCTGATCCCCAATCTCTCCCGCGCCTTGCGAGGTGCGGTGTTTGCGTTGTTGTGTGTCTGGTGGCTGATCGCGATCAGCGGCGGTACGCGCGGCACCTGGCTCGGTATGGGCATGGCGGGCGTGGTGTTGGCGGTACTTGGGCCTGGGGGACGTCGCTGGCTGGGCTGGCAGTTGGCCGCAGTGTTGGTTGGACTGTTGCTGTATTGGCTGATATTCACGGGGCTGGCGGATTATCTGGGGGCTGAGCTCTCCAGTGGTGCCAGTGATCGTCTCACCACCTCGCTGTCGGGACGTGGCCCGATCTGGTGGCAGGCATGGAATATGCTGGTCGAGCGGCCGTGGCTCGGTTTTGGGCCGATGCATTTTGCGGATATCGCCAACAAGATTGCCGCTCATCCCCATCAGGCGATCCTGCAATGGGCCAGCGAATGGGGTGTGCCATCGGCCCTGTGCGTGGCGGTTTTGGCATGGCGAGGCGGCTGGGCCACGTTGGCTGTGCTACGTGAGCGGGCGCTGTCCGCCGAGCGTGTTGACCTGCTGCGCTTATGCCTGTTTGCGGCATTGGTGGGGGCGCTGGTGCAGTCCATGGTCGATGGTGTAATCGTGATGCCCAACTCCCAGGTCTGGTTGGCGCTGGTGGTGGGCTGGCTGATGGCGCTGCATGCGTCGCGCACGCCAGCACGTGTTGCGCTGCCATTGGCCTGGAACCTATGGAAAGCCTTGAGTGTGTTGGCCGTTGGTCTATTGGTATTTGTCGCGATGCGCGATGTGCCTCACCTCCAGCAAGCCCAGCAGCAGTACCTGGACGGCAATGGCAGTTACCTGCAACCACGCTTCTGGGCTCAGGGGGTGATTGCCCGCTGAAGGGCGCAAGTTGCCGGACGCCCGATGCGGTGCTAGCTTTAGCCCACCGCCCGTGTAGCTCAGTCGGTAGAGCAGCGCACTCGTAACGCGAAGGTCGCAGGTTCGATTCCTGTCTCGGGCAAAAAGGCATTGCTGTTTTAAAGGCAGTGTTTTAGCGGCAATGTTTCAAAGGCAATGTTTTCAGATGATCCCAGAATGGTTCTGAAGGCCAGACGAGTTGGCATTTGTGCCCGCTCTTTTGTATCTGCGCAACCTTGATGACCCAGATGCATCCCCATTCCTCGATCTAAGAGAACAACATGACCACGACTGAAATGACCCAGGAAGTTCGGCATCAAGCAGCCCTCGAAAAATACCTCGAGGAGTCGCCGCAGCTTAAAGAGGAGATCAAGGACCTGAGCGCCGATGATCAGCGTGACCAGATCCAGTGGGCATTCGAGGACGAGGCCGAGAGCCAGGGCTACCAGCCTTGGGAACTGACCCTCAAGTACACCTCGACACCGGAAGAGTTCGAAGCGGCGCGGCTGGCCCTCCACAAAGAGGCGGCCGAAGTGCTGGGTGTCGAATGGGAAGAGTATTGCGAGATGAATGACCTGGTCGTTTAAAAGCAGCTTGTAGGAGCGAGCTTGCTCGCGAAAATCGCCAACGATGACGCGGGCTGCCTGGTTCTCTGCGGCGTTCTCAGGTTTTTCGCGAGCAGGCTCGCTCCTACAGTTAAGGTGCTCAGATACTCAGGCGCATCGACAAATCCACCGCTTTCACATCCTTGGTCATTGCACCGATGGAGATGTAGTCCACCCCTGTCTCGGCGATAGGCAACAGGGTGCTTTCATTGATCCCGCCGCTGGCTTCCAGCTTGGCCTTGCCGCCGTTCAGGCGCACGGCTTCACGCATATCTTCCAGGCTCAACTCATCGAGCATAATGATGTCGGCGCCCGCCGCCAGCGCTTCGCGCAGTTCGTCCAAACTCTCCACTTCGATTTCCACCGGCTTGCCGGGTGCGATCTTGTGGGCGGCGCTGATGGCTTGGGCAATCCCGCCACAGGCCGCGATGTGGTTTTCCTTGATCAGGAACGCGTCATACAAACCGATGCGGTGGTTGTGGCAGCCGCCGCAGGTCACCGCGTATTTCTGCGCCAGGCGCAGGCCGGGCAGGGTTTTTCGAGTGTCCAGCAGCTTGACTTGGGTGCTGGCGACAAAATCTGCCAGAAACCGGGCGCGGGTGGCGACCCCGGACAGCATCTGCAGGAAGTTCAGGGCAGAGCGCTCACCACTGAGCAGCGAGCGCGCCGGGCCTTCCAGATGGAACAGTGCTTGGTTGGGACTGACACGCTCACCGTCGGCCACCTGCCAGTGCACGGCGACCCGTGGGTCCAGTTGGCGGAATACGGCATCCACCCACGCAGTGCCGGCGATGACGGCGGCATCGCGGGTAATGATGGTGGCCGTGGCCAGCCGTTCGGCCGGGATCAACTGTGCGGTGATGTCGCCGCTGCCGATATCTTCCAGCAGTGCGCGGCGCACGTTGGCTTCGATTTCGGCGGTGAGGTCGGCAAGACGGAGATTCGGCATAACAGGCTCCACAAACAAAGTGTCCCGATTATAGGGGCAGCGTGCGCTCGAACCCAGGCTAACCACTCATTTACAGCGCAATGTCAGAGTTTGCTGGCGCAACAGCATTCATTTGCAAGATAATCTTGCGCCTTGCAATTGGCGTCATAGCTTTGACGTCTTGGTGATAAGCGGTTATCCGCAGCGTCCACTGGGCCTGTACCCGATTTTTCCCCAACTCAATACCGCCGTTTCAGGAGGCCAGGATGCAAAATGACGGAAAGGTGGTGCCAATCAACAGGGCACAAGCCACGCCATCGCCCCTCGCGCGCCTGCCGGTGGTGTTGCAGCAGGTTCGCGACAAGGCCGCGCAACAGTTGCAGCAGGGTTTGCAGGAACTGTTCGATAACGCCGACGACACCTTGTTCGAAATGGCCGATAAGGCCCGCAGCAACGTGGACCACCATATCTTCTTTGAAGCCATGCGCGACCTGCGCCTCAAGCGCAAGAATTTCGAGCGGGTGTTCATGGAGCGGCTGTTCGAAGCCTTCGGAAACCTGGGGCACGCGGGGCGCGCTGAGCTTCAGTTGGTGCCAGTGGTGTCCTATGAGGCGGCCTCAGGCACGTCCAGGGATGACTTGGAAAAAGCCGTGGCACTTGAGGCCATGCTTGGCCGGGTGCGCCACCGCGACGGCCTGGCGCTGTCGCAACTGACTGCACGCTTGAGTGTCTTGCTGGGCAATCGCCTGGATGACCGTGAGAACCCCTTGGGGCCGGCGCTGCTGTGCGAGTTTTTCCTGCGGGCAGGGCGCAGCCTGGGCGTGGAGATCCGCGTCAAACTGATCATGCTCAAGCTGTTTGAAAAGTACGTACTCAGTGACGCCGACCAAATCTACGGTGAAGCCAATCAGTTGCTGGTGGCGACAGGCGTCTTGCCGGAACTCAAGGCCGCGCCGTCCCGTCGTCCTGGTAGTCGTGCCGCTCGTGGGCGTACTCGCGAAGAGGTATTGCCCAGCGCCGACCCGCAGGTCGACGAAAATGGCCAGCAAGCCTTCAGCGCCTTGCAGGCGTTGTTGACCGTCGTGCGCGGCAGCGTGTCGCCTACCCTTGAAGCCAGCGCCGAACCCCTGCCCATTGCCACCCGCGATCTGTTGCGCCTGTTGTCCCATTTGCAGCAGTACGTACCGGAGCCGGACGCCGAGGATGATTTCGACCTGCGTAACCAGCTTGAGCAGTTGCTCACCCGTGTCAGCGTCAAGAGTGGCAAGTCGCGGGTCGTGGAGGAGGCGGACGAAGATGTGATCAACCTGATCGCCCTGTTGTTCGAATTTATCCTCAATGACCGCACGGTGCCGGACGCCTTCAAGGCCTTGATCGGCC
This sequence comes from Pseudomonas sp. MIACH, assembly GCF_001269925.1. Lineage (GTDB taxonomy): Bacteria > Pseudomonadota > Gammaproteobacteria > Pseudomonadales > Pseudomonadaceae > Aquipseudomonas. The sequence continues at coordinate 233,440 of NZ_LHVO01000028.1, read as the reverse complement.
GCCTGCAGATTCCGATGCTGAAAGTGGCGGTGCAGGACAAGAGTTTTTTCAGTCGTGCCGGCCACCCGGCGCGGCGCCTGTTGAACGAGATCGCTACGACCGCCATGGGCTGGAGCCCCGTCGATGACGTCCAGCGCGACAGCCTGTACCTGCGCATCGAGCAGGTAGTCCAGCGGTTACTCAATGAGTTTGTCGAAGATCCGGCGATTTTTTCCCAGCTGTTGACCGAATTCACGACGTTCACCGCCGATGAGCGTCGTCGTAGCGAATTGCTTGAACAACACACCCGTGATACCGAAGAAAGGCGCGTGCGTACCGAAGCGGCGCGTGCGCGGGTGGCCGAAGTGCTGAATCGACGGCTGCTGGGCAAGGTTTTGCCGCAGGCTGTGGTGCAGTTCCTGCAGCAGGCCTGGAGCCAGGTGCTGTTGCTGGCCAGCCTCAAGCACGGCGAGCAGTCGGTGCAATGGCAAGCCGGGCTGCGCACCATGGATGAGCTGATTTGCAGTGTCGGCCGGCAGGCAGGCAACGACGCCGGCGGGCACTTGTTGGACCAGTTGCCGGGCTTGCTCAAGGCGCTGCGCGACGGCTTGACCAGCGCGGCATTCGACCCGTTCAGCACGCGTGATTTTTTTGTGCGCTTGCAGGCCCTGCATGTCCAGCCGCCCGAGGGTAGCGCTGGGTGGCTCGAAGTGCGCGAGCCCTTTGTGTTCAGCACGCTGCCGGCCGATTCAGCCGAGACGCTGTCGGAGAACGATCCGGACCTGCTCAAGGTGCACCAATTGCGCGTGGGCAGCTGGGTGGTGTTCCAGCAAGACCAGGCGGGCACCCTGCGGTGCAAGCTGGCGGCGGTCATGGCGCCGGCCAACACTTATGTTTTCGTTGGCCGCACGGGGCTCAAGCTGTTGGAGAAAACCGCAGGCCAACTGGCGCTGGCTTTCAAGCGGGGTGCGCTGCACAGCCTGGACGATGGACCACTGTTCGAGCGGGCGCTGGCGGCGGTGGTGGCTAACCTGCGTCAACTTAATAGCGGCAAGTGATCGCAACCACGGGGTCGAACGCGGCATACTGGTCACATTCAGTCACATTCAAGGATCCTGTATGCAGTTGGACCCCGCCAGCGGTTGGTGTCAGGGTATTCGCCATTGCCCTTCACCCAACTTCAACGAGCGCCCGGCAGGCGAAATCTCACTGTTGGTGGTGCATAACATCAGTCTGCCACCTGCGCAGTTTGGCACCGGCAAAGTGCAGGAGTTTTTCCAGAACCGCCTGGATGTCACGGAACATCCCTACTTTGAAGGGATTGCCGACCTACGGGTGTCTGCGCATTTTCTGATTGAGCGCGACGGCACGGTGACGCAGTTTGTGTCCTGCATCGACCGGGCCTGGCATGCCGGGGTCTCGTGCTTCGAAGGGCGTGAGACGTGCAATGACTTTTCTTTGGGGATAGAGCTTGAGGGCACCGATGATCTGCCGTTCACCAACCCCCAATACCTGTCGCTGATCGACCTGACCCGACAACTGCTGGCAGCCTATCCAGGCATTACGCCGCAGCGTATTTGCGGTCACAGCGATATCGCGCCGGGGCGCAAGACCGATCCCGGCCCCGCTTTTGATTGGACGCGCTTTCGCAGCGCCCTGCAGGATGGAGGACACGCACGATGAGTTTTCTGGTGTTGGTGTTGGCGGTGTGGATCGAGAAATTCTCGGCCATGCGCCAGCGGTTGCAGCGTGATGGCGGCTGGCTGCGCGAATTGGCCAAGTTGGAATCGAGCCCGCGCTTGGGCAAGCAGCCATGGCTGATTCTGGTCGTGCTGGTGCTGCTGCCGGTAGCGTTGCTGGCATTGTTGCTGCTGGTGCTCGAACCGGTGGCCTATGGTTTGTTGGCGCTGCCGGTGCACCTGCTGGTGGTGATCTACAGCCTGGGCCGTGGCGATCTATTGGCTGGGTTGGGGCCTTTTCGCGATGCCTGGCGCCGTGGTGACCTGCAAGCTGCCGAACATGTGGCCGAGCGCGACCTCAAGCTGGGCGCCGACAGCGGAGAGCAACTGTTGGAGCGCGTCCAGGGCCATCTGTTGTGGCAGGCCTACCAGAGCTTCTTTGCAGTGATTTTCTGGTACTTCCTGTTAGGGCCGGTCGCCGCGCTGGCCTATCGGTTGTTGGCACTGGCCAGTGAGCATAGCCAGAACCCGCTGGTGGCCGAGCGCGCCGGGCAATTGCGTCACGCGTTCGACTGGCTGCCGGTGCGCTTGCTGGCGGCCAGCTTTGCGCTGGTGGGCAACTTCGTCGCGGTCAGCCGTGTCATGCTCCACGAGTTGCTGAGCTGGGACATCAGCGCCGCGCAATTGGTGGAAAAAGTCGGCCTGGTCGCCGCTGAAATCCCACCGCCCGTAGTGGGTGCAGACGGTATCAACAGCCTGGATCGCTTGTGGGAACTGCTGCTGCGTGCGGCGGTGCTGTGGTATGCCGGGTTTGCGATCTGGACCGTGCTGCCCTGATTCCTGTGGTGAGCGGGCTTGTCCCGCGACGGGCTGCGCAGCAGCCCCCTGCCACCCTCACTCGTTAACTTTACGTTACAAAACTCCCTTTCAAATTGAGCTATACAGACAGAGCGCCAAATAGTGGCTTTCTGCCGCCGCCCTGCGCCTCAATAAAAATAAAAGAAAGGGGAGGTCACCTGTGAAGAGCTTGCTCTATCCCGCCGTCGCGCTGATGAACCGTCTGAGCTTCGGCATGAAGTTCAGCCTGATCAGCGTGCTGTTCCTGCTGCCGATGCTGGCCACCAACTATTACTTGGTGCGCGATTCCTGGCGCGAATTCCAGGGCACCCGTGTCGAGCTGCAAAGCCTCGATCTGCTCGGCAGCAGCCTGATCCTGCGCCGTGACCTGGAAACCCTGAATAACCAGGTGCAGATCAACGCAACCCTCGGCCAGTCCGGCAAGGCTGCTGACCTTGAGGGCAAGATCAACGCCTTGGAACAGAGCGTGCTCACCCGCTTGCAAGACCTTGCCCCGATGGCTACCGGGCCCGAGCAAATCGTCGCCTTTGAAGCTAAGCGCGACGAACTGATCGCGGCTTTCAAGGCCCAGCAACAGGAAAGCTCGCTGCAGAGCAAAAGTGCGTTGATCGGCAAGTTGCTCAACCAGGCACAGATGCTCAGCCAGATCATTGCCAGCCAGTCCGGCTTGAGCCGCGACCCCCAGAGTGATCTGCGCCAACTCAGCGAGCTGATCACCAGCGTCACCCCGCAGGTCACCCAGACCTTGGGCGAGGGCCGGGCGATGGGCGCTTACTCCCTGGGCCAGGGTTTTCTCAATTCATCTTCCAGCACCCGCTTCGACGAACTGCTGCAACAGTTGGAAAAGCTCCAGGCTGAGTACGGCTTGAAATTGCACGACGCCCTGGGCACCAGCACCGCCGCTCACGCGGTACTCGACGGCCTGGCCAAGGCCAGCAACGCCAGTCTCAAGCAAGGCAGCGAGCTGTTCGAAGAGCAGGTCGTAATGGCCGAAACCCTCGACGCGCCCTGGCAGGGTTTCTATGACAGCGTCAGCCAATTGATGGATCACACCTATCAGCTCAATGACGCCACCCTGATATTCCTTGGGCAACAGCTGGAGCAGCGCCTGGCGCAGAACCGCACGCACATGGTGGTGCTGGTCTCGGCGCTGACGGCGGTGTTTTTGCTGATCTTCTATCTCTATGCGGGGTTCTACGCGTCTACGCGCACCACGTTGCGGCGCCTGGGGACGATGATGGACAAGGTGGCTGCCGGCGACATGACCGTTACCTTTGTCGCCCACAGCCGCGACGAGTTGGGCGATTTGGGCCAGGTGTTCAACGGTACCGTGGCGAAAATCCATGACTTGATCGAGCGCGTCGGGCACACCGTCAGCCAGGTCGAGTTGCAGGCCGGCCAAGTGGAAACGGTCTCGGCCCGCAGCAATCAGGCGGTCTCCGGCCAGCGCATGCAGATTGAGCAGGTGGCGACGGCCATGAACCAAATGTCTTCCACCGCCCAGGAAGTGGCGCGCAGTGCCGCAGCGGCGGTCGGCAGTGCCCACAGCGTCAACGATGAGACCGTCAATGGCCGTGGCCTGGTGCAATCCCAGCAGGGCAGCATTGCGCGGCTGGCCTCGGAGATCGACCAGTCGGTAAGGGTGATCAACCAGTTGGCCATCGACAGTCAGTCCATCAGCAGCGTCCTGGAGGTGATCAAAAGTATCGCCGAGCAAACCAACCTGCTGGCACTCAATGCGGCCATCGAGGCCGCACGGGCCGGTGAGCAGGGACGCGGCTTTGCCGTGGTGGCCGACGAGGTGCGCACCCTGGCCCGGCGTACCCAGCATTCCACCGAAGAAATCGAACAGATGATCAGCCGCCTGCACAGCGGCGTGGCCGCGGCCGTGAAGGCCATGGGCAGCAGTCATGAAATGGCCAGCGGCACCGTGGAGCAGTCGGATAAGGTCCAGCAAGCCCTGGAAAATATCCTCGGTGCCGTCGGCATGATCGTCGACCAGAATCAGCAGATCGCTGCTGCCGTGGAGCAGCAGACCGCCGTTGCCCATGATATCGACCGGAACATCGTCGAAATCAATCGCGCCGGCGAGCATGCCGCCCAAGGCGCGCATCAGACTGAAGCGGCGAGCCGGCAGCTATCGATACAGGTGATCGAGTTGAAGCAATTGATCGGGGCCTTTCGTGTGTAAGGCAGTGGCGTAGGATTTGTCTTAGGTTGATGTAGTGCTTGTCTGGATTTCCCGGAGTGCCTTTTTGCGATGCGCGAATGAGTGAGAGTTTATGTCACTCAATCAAGGTCCAGGGGAGGCACGACGATGACCACGGCAGTCGGTATCAAGGGGCACTGCGCCCATTGCGACATCACGTTTGAACTCAAGCCTTGGCAGTTGAATGCCATTGCCATCGAAGAACCCTTTGATTGCCCGTATTGCCAGCGCGTCCTTGAGCTGACTTGCCCCCGGCAGTTGCGGCATTTCAAGGCGCTCGACCACTGGGGGCTGGTGCGCCCGAGCATGATTGTGCTGACCTGTATGGTGCTGATCGTGGCACTGGTGATGGAGTGGGTGGGCCTGATCAGCCTGGTCGGACAACTCAACGTGTCATTGGTGGTGCTGCTGGTGCATTTTTTGGTGTTGCGCTATGCCCGTCACCGGCAGCGAATGACCTTGAACCTGCAAGCGGTTACCCCGGCTCTACCAATTGAACAGCTCGCACGCATTGCGTGTGCTCGCCTCAGCCAGCAATAGCGGGCTGGTGCCCATGCGCTCGGCGAGGGCAGCGCAGATAGCCGGCAGGTGTTGCGGGCTATTGCGCTGGCCTGGGTACATGGCCGGCGCCATGTCGGGGGCATCGGTTTCCAGCACGACCGCGTTCAGCGGCAGCTGTGCCAGCACCTTGTGCATACGCAATGCCTGGGGCCAGGTGGCTGCACCGCCCAGGCCGAGCTTGAAGCCCAGCTTGATGTACTCGTGGGCTTCTTCCCGGCTGCCCGCAAACGCGTGGATGATGCCGCCCCGGGGCAGGCGAATGCGCTTGAGCGTGGCGATCACGGCCGCGTGGCTACGGCGTACGTGCAGCAGCGCCGGCAGTTGGAAGTCCACCGCCAGTTTGAGTTGGGCTTCGAACAGGCTTTGCTGGCGTTCGCGATCCAGCTCTTCAAGAAAGTAATCCAGGCCGATTTCACCCACCGCACAGAGCTGTCGATGGCCGTGCAGGCGGGTCAACCAGTCGCCCAACTCCGTCAGGTCGGCGGGTTTGTGGTCATCGAGATACACCGGGTGCAGGCCAAAGGCTGCGAACAAACCTGCATCGGCCTGCACCAGATCCCACAGCCGCTGCCAATTCTGCTGATACACCCCCAACACCACCATGCGCTGTACACCCAATGTGCGGCTGTGGGCGAGGACTTCCCGGCGATCGCTGTCGAAGTCCGGGAAGTCCAGGTGGGTATGGGTGTCGATCAGCTCCACGCTCAGGCCTCGTGGATACGCTGCTTGAAGGTCCGGCCGATGGCGTGCACGCCCGGTTGGTACTGCTCTTCTTCAATGGCGGCCAGGGCCAGGCGCAGCGCGGTGTCGGCAATCAACTGATGTTGCTGGGCCATGGCGTTGACCGGCAGCGGCAGGAAGTCCAGCAACTGGGTGTCACCAAAGGTGCCCAGGCGCAACGGTCGCGACTTGAGCGGGAAGTCATGCAGTGCGTCGAACACGCCTTGCAGCAACACGTAGGACGTGGTCACCAGTGCGTCAGGCAGGTGTCCCAGTTGCTGTAGCAGTTGCTCCATCAACTGTCGGCCGCAGTCACGGCTGAAGGCTTCGCCGTGCTCGACGATCGCCTCGCCAGTGAAGCCGTGCAGCGCTTCACGGAAACCGGCGGCGCGCTCCTGGCTGATGCTCAGCTCGGGCCGCGCGCCGATCAGCACGATCTGTTTGGGCAAGGGCTGCAACAGGCTGCTGGTCAGTTGCTGGCAGGCCTGGCGGTCGTCGCTGACCACCGAGCAGAACTGTTCCGGCGCCATCACCCGGTCGATGGCGATCACCGGCAAGCCCTTGGCCTGCAGGTCGCGGTAGCTGTCATCGCTGGCGGGCAGGCAACTGGCCACGAACAACGCATCGCAGCGGCGCGCGCGAAACAGTTGCAACAATTGACGCTCGCTGCCGGCGTCGTCGTCGGAACTGGCGATCAGCAATTGATAGCCGCGCGCGCGCGCGCCTTGTTCCAACAGCTTGGCGATTCGTGCGTAACTGGGGTTTTCCAGGTCGGGCAGGATGAAACCCAAGGTGCGCGTGTGCCGACTGCGCAGCCCGGCTGCCTGGGGGTTGGGGGTAAAGCCATGGGCTTCGACCACCGCACGCACCCGCTCGACGGTGGCGTTGCTGATGCGTTGCTGTTCGGCTTTGCCATTGATGACATAGCTGGCGGTGGTCACGGACACACCGGCGAGACGCGCGATATCACTGAGTTTCAAACCGGGATTTCCTTGTTTTTTGGAGCTGGCCCCGACATTTTGTCCAATCGTAACCGATTCCTGCACGCGACTAATGTCTCAGCTCAAGCGCCGAGTGGTCCTTCAAGGATGCACAATTAACGCGTAATCTGCCTTAAATTCTAGATTAAACGTTTCAGCCAGCGTATTTTTACGACGTTCGCGACTGAGTGGCTACTGCCAATTGACCGCTCAGTCAGTTAATTTCTGAACGCCCTACACTGTTTTATTCAAAACAATACCTAGTGCGTCCATCGCACTAACTAGGAGAACGGCATGCTTGAGCTCACTGTAGAGCAGATATCCATGGGCCAGGTGGCTGTGGATAAGTCTGCTGCCTTGCACCTGCTCGCTGACAAACTGGTGGCCGAAGGCCTGGTCGCCGAGGGATATCTGAGCGGCTTGCAAGCCCGTGAAGCCCAAGGCTCGACCTTTCTTGGCCAAGGTATTGCCATCCCCCATGGCACCCCCGAAACCCGCGACCAGGTGTTTTCCACCGGCGTGCGCCTGCTCCAGTTCCCCGAAGGGGTGGACTGGGGCGATGGGCAAATGGTGTACCTGGCCATCGGCATCGCTGCCAAATCCGACGAACACCTGCGCCTGTTGCAACTGCTCACCCGCGCCCTCGGTGAGACCGACCTGGGCCAGGCGCTGCGCCGCGCGGGCTCGGCGGAAGCGCTGCTGAAACTGCTGCAAGGTGCACCGCAGGAACTGGCGCTGGACGCGCAGATGATCAGCCTGGGCGTGTCCGCCGATGACTTCGAAGAGCTTGTGTGGAGAGGTGCACGCCTGCTGCGCCAGGCCGATTGCGTCAGCAATGGGTTTGCTGCCGTGTTGCAGCAGGTCGATGCGCTGCCCCTGGGCGATGGCCTGTGGTGGCTGCACAGCGAGCAGACGGTCAAGCGTCCGGGCCTGGCGTTTGTCACCCCCGACAAGCCCATGCGCTATCTCGGCCAGCCTCTCAATGGTCTGTTCTGCCTGGCCAGCCTGGGTGAAGCCCATCAGGCCTTGCTCGAACGCTTGTGCGCCTTGTTGATCGAAGGCCGTGGCCAGGAATTGGGGCGCGCCACCAGCAGTCGCGCGGTGCTCGAAGTACTCGGCGGCGAGCTGCCACCTGACTGGCCCAGCGCCCGCATCACCCTGGCTAACGCCCACGGCCTGCACGCACGGCCGGCGAAGATCCTCGCGCAATTGGCCAAAAGTTTTGAAGGCGACATCCGTGTGCGCATCGTCGATGGCCCGGTAGGCGCCGTGTCGGTGAAGAGCCTGAGCAAGCTGCTCAGCCTTGGCGCCCGGCGCGGCCAGGTGCTGGAGTTTGTTGCCGAACCGACCATCGCCGGTGATGCATTGCCGGCGCTGTTGGCGGCGGTCGAGGAAGGCTTGGGCGAAGAGGTCGAGCCACTGCCGACTGTCAGCGCGCAGCCCGAACCCCTCGATATTGCTCCGGTGCTCAGCGCACCGCCGAGCGGCAGCCAGATCCAGGCCATTGCCGCAGCCCCCGGCATCGCCATCGGCCCTGCGCATATCCAGATCCAACAGGTCTTCGACTACCCCCTGCGCGGCGAGTCCTCGGCCATCGAACGCCAGCGCCTGCAAGACGCCCTGGCTGATGTGCGCCGCGATATCCAGGGCCTCATCGAGCGCAGCCAAGCCAAAGCCATCCGTGAGATTTTCATCACCCACCAGGAAATGCTCGACGACCCGGAGCTGACCGACGAAGTCGACACCCGTCTCAAGCAAGGCGAAAGCGCCGAAGCCGCCTGGATGAGCGTGATCGAGGCCGCCGCCAAGCAACAGGAGTCGCTGCAGGACGCACTGCTCGCCGAGCGCGCCGCCGACCTGCGTGACATCGGTCGCCGGGTGCTGGCGCAACTGTGCGGTATCGAGACGGCCCAGGAGCCCACCGAACCCTACATTCTGGTGATGGACGAAGTCGGCCCTTCAGACGTCGCGCGCCTGGATCCGACGCGTGTCGCCGGCATCCTTACCGCCCGTGGCGGCGCAACGGCCCACAGTGCCATTGTCGCCCGCGCCCTTGGCATCCCCGCGCTGGTAGGCGCCGGCCCGGCGGTGTTGCTGCTGGCCTCCGGTACGTCGCTGCTGCTGGATGGCCAGCGCGGTCGCCTGCATGTAGACCCCGACGCGGCCACCCTGCAACGGGCCACCGTCGAGCGCGATACCCGTGAGCAACGCCTGCAGGCCGCCTCGGCCCAGCGCCACGAGCCGGCGCTGACCCGCGATGGTCACGCCGTGGAAGTGTTCGCCAATATCGGCGAAAGCGCCGGTGTGGCCAGCGCGGTGGAGCAGGGTGCCGAAGGTATCGGTTTGCTGCGCACCGAACTGATTTTCATGGCCCACCCGCAAGCCCCGGATGAAGCCACCCAGGAAGCCGAATACCGCCGCGTCCTCGACGGCCTCGGTGGCCGCCCGCTGGTGGTGCGCACCCTCGACGTGGGCGGCGACAAACCGCTGCCGTATTGGCCGATTGCCGAGGAAGAAAACCCCTTCCTCGGCGTACGCGGTATTCGCCTGACCCTGCAACGCCCGCAGATCATGGAAGCGCAATTGCGCGCGCTGCTGCGCTCGGCGGACAACCGCCCGCTGCGCATCATGTTCCCCATGGTCGGCAGCGTGGATGAATGGCGCGCCGCCCGGGATATGACCGAGCGCCTGCGCCTGGAAATCCCGGTGGCCGACCTGCAGCTGGGGATCATGATCGAAGTGCCGTCCGCCGCGCTGCTGGCGCCGGTGCTGGCCAAGGAAGTGGACTTCTTCAGCGTCGGTACCAATGACCTGACCCAGTACACCCTGGCCATCGACCGTGGTCACCCGACTTTGTCGGCCCAGGCCGATGGCCTGCACCCGGCGGTGCTGCAACTGATCGACATCACCGTGCGTGCGGCCCATGCCCATGGCAAATGGGTCGGGGTGTGCGGCGAGCTGGCGGCAGACCCGCTGGCGGTGCCGGTGCTGATCGGCCTGGGTGTGGATGAGTTGAGCGTGTCGGCCCGCAGCATTCCCGAAGTGAAGGCGCGGGTGCGTGAGTTCAGTCTGAGCGAGGCCCAGGGCCTGGCGCAAAAAGCACTGGTGGTGGGCTCGCCCGCCGAAGTGCGTGCCCTTGTGGAGGCCGTGTAGATGGCAAGGATTCTGACCCTGACGCTGAACCCGGCGTTGGACCTGACGGTACGCCTGGCGCGCCTGGAGCCGGGTGAAGTCAACCGCAGCGAAACCCTGCTCACCCATGCCGCCGGCAAGGGCGTGAATGTCGCGCAGGTGTTGGCGGACCTGGGCCATGACGTGAGCGTGGGTGGTTTCCTCGGTGAAGCAAACCCCGAGGCGTTCGACGCGTTGATCGCCAGCCGTGGGTTTGGCGACGCGTTCATTCGCGTGCCGGGGGAAACCCGCAGCAATATCAAGATTGCCGAACAGGACGGTCGGGTCACCGACATCAATGCACCGGGGCCGTTGGTGAGTGAGCAGGCACAGGCCGCACTGCGCGATAGGCTGGAGATGATCGCACCTACATTTGATGCGGTCGTGGTCGCCGGCAGCTTGCCGCGCGGCGTCAGCCCCGAGTGGTTTCAGGGCTTGCTGGAGCAGTTGAAAGACCTGGGCGTGAGAGTCGCCCTGGACACCAGCGGCGAGGCCTTGCGCGCCGGTTTGAAGGCCAGCCCATGGCTGATCAAACCCAACACCGAAGAACTGGCCGAGGCCTTGGGGCATTCCACTGACGTCATCAGCCAATTACATCAGCAGGGTGTGGAACACGTGGTCGTCTCCGACGGTGCCGCCGGCGTGACCTGGTACAGCCCGGACGCTGTCCTGCATGCCACGCCGCCGAAGGTAACGGTGGCCAGTACCGTAGGCGCGGGTGACTCGCTGCTGGCCGGGATGCTTCACGGTTTGCTCAGTGGCGATACGCCGGAGCACACCCTGCGCCGCGCCACGGCAATTGCCGCCATGGCGGTGACACAGATCGGTTTCGGCATCAGTGACGCCGCGCAGTTGGCGCGTCTTGAAAGCGGCGTCGCTGTACGCCCGCTGACAGAACAATAAGAGGGTTTGTCATGAAGTTAGCCATTGTTACTGCCTGCCCGAACGGCATGGTCACCAGTGTGCTGTGCGCCCGCTTGTTGGACGCCGCCGCGCAGCGCCAGGGCTGGAGCACCAGTGTCGAGGTGGTGGATGTGCAGCGCCCGGAACGCCAGTTGTCCCAGGCCACGATCGACGACGCCGAATGGGTGTTGCTGGTCAGCAGTACGCCGGTGGATATGCAGCGGTTTGTCGGCAAGCGTGTGTTCCAGAGCACACCGGCCCAGGCGCTGGCGGATGTCGAAGCGGTGTTGCGCCGAGGTGCTGAAGACGCCCAGGAGTACGTCGCCAGCCAGGCCCCGGCTGCCTCGAAGCATGCCCCGCGTATCGTCGCGATTACCGCCTGCCCGACCGGCGTGGCGCATACCTTCATGGCCGCCGAAGCCTTGCAGCAGACGGCCAAGCGCCTGGGCTATGACTTGCAGGTCGAGACCCAAGGCTCGGTCGGTGCCCGTACGCCGTTGAGCCCCGAGGCCATCGCGAATGCCGACGTAGTGCTGCTGGCGGCCGATATTGAAGTGGCCACCGAGCGTTTCGCCGGCAAAAAGATCTACCGTTGCGGCACCGGTATTGCGCTCAAGCAATCCGAGGCGACCCTCAACAAGGCCCTGGCCGAAGGCGCGGTGGAAAGTGCAGCCAGCGGTACCGTGGCCAAGCAAGAAAAAACCGGCGTCTACAAACACCTGCTGACCGGTGTGTCGTTCATGTTGCCGATGGTGGTGGCGGGTGGTTTGCTGATCGCCTTGTCGTTCGTGTTCGGCATTCATGCGTTTGAACAGGAAGGCACCCTGGCCGCTGCGCTGAAAACCGTCGGCGACCGTGCCTTTATGCTGATGGTGCCGCTGCTGGCGGGTTATATCGCTTACTCGATTGCCGACCGTCCGGGCATTGCTCCCGGCATGATCGGTGGTCTGTTGGCGGGTACGTTGGGGGCCGGTTTTATCGGCGGGATATTCGCCGGTTTTCTCGCCGGATATTGCGTCAAGCTGATCACCCGTGCGGTGAAGTTGCCGCAGAGCCTGGAAGCACTCAAGCCGATCCTGATCATCCCGTTGCTGGCAAGCCTGTTCACGGGCTTGGCGATGATCTACCTGGTGGGGCCGCCGGTGGCGCGCATGCTCACAGGCCTGACCGATTTTCTCGCGACCATGGGCACCACCAATGCGGTGCTGCTGGGCATCTTGTTGGGCGGCATGATGTGTGTCGATCTGGGCGGGCCGATCAACAAGGCGGCGTATGCGTTTTCCGTCGGCTTGCTGGCGGCACAGAGCGGCGCACCGATGGCCGCGACCATGGCCGCCGGCATGGTGCCGCCGATCGGCATGGGCATCGCCACGTTCCTGGCGCGACGCAAGTTCGCCCAGACTGAACGCGAGGCCGGCAAGGCCGCGATGATCCTGGGCATGTGCTTTATCTCCGAAGGCGCGATCCCGTTTGCGGCCAAGGACCCGTTGCGTGTGATCCCGGCCAGCATCGCCGGTGGCGCGTTGACCGGTGCTCTGTCGATGTACTTCGGCTGCAAACTGGCCGCCCCCCATGGCGGCCTGTTTGTGTTGATCATTCCGAATGCAATGAACCACGCGCTGCTGTACTTGCTGGCGATTGTCGCCGGTAGCCTGCTGACCGGTTTGGTGTATGCATTCATCAAACGTCCGGAAGCGGTCGAACTGGCTGTCGCACCGGTGTCATAACCGCATGCTTTAGTGGCCCTTTTGATACTCAAGAGGGCACCCGCATGAGCCACTTCGATCTTGGCCGTCGCCGTGTGATGCAAGCCGTCGGCGCCGGCCTGTTGCTGCCGGGCCTGGCCCCGGCGGTGATCGCTTCGGCCAAGGACCGGCCGCAACTCACTGACGATGTGCAGTCCGGCGACGTGCTGGGCGACCGCGCGATGATCTGGAGCCGCAGCGACCGTCCGGCGAAGATGGTGGTGGAGTGGGACACCCGCAGTGTTTTCAGCAACCCGCGCAAATTCGTCTCGCCCCTGGCCGACAGCCGCACCGATTTTACCGCCCGCGTCGAACTCACCGGGCTGCCAGCCGACCAGGCGATTTTCTACCGCGTGCACTTTGAAGATGCCCAGACCGGCGTCGCCAGCGAGCCGTGGTTCGGCCACCTGCGCAGCGTGCCGCAACAGCGTCGCGACATCCGGTTTGTGTGGAGTGGCGACACCGTCGGCCAGGGCTTCGGCATCAACCCGGACATTGGCGGCATGCGTATCTACGAAGCCATGCGCCTGCGGTTGCCGGACTTCTTTATCCACAGCGGCGATACCATCTACGCCGACGGCCCGGTACCCGCGCAATTGCCCACTGAGGGCGGGCGTATCTGGCGCAATATCACCACCGAAGCCAAGAGCAAAGTCGCGGAAACCCTCGACGAATACCGTGGCAACTATCGCTATAACCTGCTGGATGAAAATGTGCGCCGCTTCAATGCCGAGGTGCCGCAGATCTGGCAGTGGGACGATCACGAAGTGGTGAATAACTGGTCACCCAGCAAGCAGCTCGACGAGCGCTACCAGACCAAGGACATCAACACCTTGGTCGGCCGTGCACGCCAGGCCTGGCTCGAATATTCACCCATGCGCCGACAGAGCGCAGACGGCGGCGGGCGGATTTATCGCAAGCTCAGCTATGGCCCGCTGCTGGATGTATTTGTGCTCGACATGCGCAGCTATCGCGGCGGCAACGATGACAACCTGGGCGGCGCAAAACCCTTCCTCGGCCGCGAGCAGTTGGACTGGCTCAAGCGCGAACTCAAGGCCTCCCAGGCCCAGTGGAAGGTGATCGCCGCCGATATGCCCATCGGCCTCGGCGTGCCCGACGGCGAAGTCAGCCCCGGCGTGCCGCGCTGGGAAGCCATCGCCAACAACGACCCAGGCCCGGCGCAAGGCCGCGAGCTGGAAATCGCCGAATTGCTGGGCTTTCTGCGCGCGCAAAAAGTACGCAACCATGTATGGCTGACGGCGGATGTGCATTACTGCGCGGCCCATCACTACCACCCGGATCGGGCGGCGTTCCAGGATTTCGAGCCGTTCTGGGAGTTTGTCGCCGGGCCTCTGAATGCGGGCAGCTTCGGCCCGAACCCCTTGGATAAAACCTTTGGCCCTGAGGTGGTGTTCGAGAAGGCCCCGCCGGCGCAGAACACCTCGCCGTTTGCCGGATTTCAGTTTTTTGGCGAAGTGCAGATTGATGGGCAGACAGCGGAGTTGACCGTTATTTTGCGCGACCTGGATGGGGTCTCGGTGTTCGAACAGAAGCTGCAACCCACCTGACTTGAAATGCGATCCCAATGTGGGAGGAGGCAAGCCCTTTCCCACATTGGATCACATCAATAGACGTCGCGACGGTAGCGGCCCTGTTCGATCAAGCGTTCCACCGCCTCACTTCCCAGGATGTCGACCAGCGCCTGGTCCACGCCTGCCGCCATCCCCTGCAAGCTCCCGCACACATAAATCGCCGCCCCGTCCGCCAGCCATTTACGCAGCACATCAGCAGATTCGCGCAGGCGATCCTGCACGTAGATTTTCTCCTCCTGATCCCGGGAAAATGCCAGGTCCAGCAGTGCCAGGTCGCCACTGGCCAGCCAGCCTTGCAGCTCGTCCTGGCACAGGTAGTCGTGGGCGATAGTGCGTTCGCCGAACAGCAGCCAGTTGCGCTGCTGACCATCGGCAATCCGCGCCTTAAGCAAGCTGCGCAAGCCGGCCAGGCCGGTGCCGTTGCCCAGCAGGATCAACGGTACCGGCGCCTCTGGCAGATGGAAACCGCTGTTACGGCGCAGGCGCAGGCTGATCGAGGAGCCCATCGCGGCATGTTCGGTGAGCCAGCCTGAACCCAGGCCCAGGCTGCCATCCGGGTGGCGTTCCTGGCGCACGATCAGCTCCAGTACGCCGTCGCTGGCAATCGAGGCGATGGAGTACTCGCGCATGCCCAGGGGAGCAAGCGCGTTGACCAGCGCTTGAGCATGCAGGCCTACCAGGTGTGCGCGGTTGTCCGGCAGTTGGCGGGTCGCCAGGGCTTGATTGAGGGTGTGCGGCAAACCGTCGATCAGCACGCCGTCGGTGCCGGCCAGGCCCAGGCCTTTGAGGAAGTGCTCGATGGCCCTGGGACCATTGCGCGGCAGGATTTCCACCAGGTCACCGGCCAGCCAATGCTGTGGCGATGGCGATGTGAGGCCCAGCAGGTAAACGCCCGAACCGGTACTGCCAGGGTTAAGCAGGGCGCGCTGGCTCAGGGTCCAGTTTTCATACTGGGCGGTCGGCCAGGCTGCTGCTGGTGCATGGCCCGTCAATTGGCCAAGTTGTTGTTGCCAGTGCAGCAGGGCGACGGTGTCGCCGCTGTCCACTTCGACCGGTGCGAACAGGGGGTTGCCGCCCTGGTTGGTCAGCCAGAAATGCAGGCGCCGGGCAAAGCCGCAGAAGTGTTGGTACTGGCGATCACCCAGGGCCAGTACTGAGTAGTTCAGGCCCTTGAGCGACAGATCCTGGCCGAGCACGCTGCGCTCGAAACCGCGGGCGCTGTCGGGGGCTTCGCCGTCGCCGAAGGTGCTGACGACGAACAACGCGTTTTCCGACTGCCGCAAGTCGTCCTGGCTGACGCTGCCCAACGGCTGCACCTTCACCGGCAGGCCGGCCGCCTGCAATTGCCCGGCGGTCTGCCAGGCCAATTGTTCGGCAAATCCGCTTTGGCTGGCAAAGCCGATCAGCCAGGCCGGGGCGTCGCTGTGGTTTGTGTGCAGGCCTTTACGTGCATCACGCACCTGGCGCTTTTTGCGGCGACGGTCCAGGTACAGCAGCCAACCGGTGATGAAGAACAACGGCATGAGCAGCGCGCTGACGGTGAGGATAATGCGCCCCGCCAGGCCGAAATAACTGCCGGTGTGCAGCGCGTAGAGGCTGGTCAGTAACTGCGACTTGAAGGTTTTGCTGGCGTACTGGTCATGGAAGTTGACCTCGCCGGTGGCCGGGTCCAGGTTGATCTGGTTCACTGCGCGGTCGTGGGGTGAGTCTTTGAGCAGGTAATAGACGATGGCGGGTTGCCCGGCCACCGCTGGCATGCGGATGTTATAGGCACTCAAGCCTGGGCCGGCATTGCTGTAGATGCTGCTCCAGATTGCGTCGTAGTTGGCCACGGGTGCCGGGCCTTCGGGCGGCGGGCCGCGCTTGCGCATCCGTTCATTTTGCGGCGCGTCGGACAGCAGTTTGGTCAGGCCCTGGCTGTACCAGTCGTAGGACCACGACAGCCCGGTCAGCGCCGCCAGCAGGTAGGCCAGCAGGCACCAGGTGCCGAACACCGAATGCAAATCCCAGTTGAAGCTGCGGCCTTTTTTGCGCCAGTCCAGTGTCAGCCAGGCTCGCCAGCTTGCGACCTGGCGCGGCCAACGCAGGTACAGGCCGGACAGGCAGAAGAACACCAGGATCAGCGTGCAGGCGCCGGTGATCTGCCGGCCGGTTTCGCCCATGGCCAGGAAACGGTGCAGTTGCAGGATAAAACCGAATACATCCTGGCCGACCACGTCGCCCATGTAGTCGCCGGTATAGGGGTCGAAGTAGCGCATCTGGCCACGGCGCTCACCCGGTGGCGGGGTGAAAAACACGCGGGCGGCGTTGCCGCTTTCGCTTTCCACCCACAGCATGGACACGGTCTTGCCTTCGGTGGCTTCCAGCTTGCGCACCAGTTCGGCAGGCGGCAGTACGCCGGCTTCGCGTTTCTCCACGCTCAATACGCTTGGGTTGAGCGCCCGCAGGATTTCATCTTGAAACGACACCGCAGCCCCGGTGATCCCCATCAAGGCCAGCACCAGCCCGGCAGTGATGCCGAAGAACCAGTGCAACTGGAACAGGGTTTTCTTCAACACGTCTGACTGCCTCGTCTATCTGGATATGAATGCCAAGGCGCGCATTATGCCGTGAGTTGTCGAGAAACATTCTTTTTTACACATAAAAAAGCCCACGACGGGTCGTGGGCTTTTTCTCGCAGCGTGCAGCTTAAAGCGTGGCGCTGCGGTTACACATAGAACGACTTCAACGGCGGAAAGCCATTGAACTCAACCGCGCTGTAGCTGGTGGTGTACGCACCGGTCGACAGCCAGTACAAACGATCACCAATCGCCAGGTTCAGCGGCAGGCCGTACTTGTAGTTTTCGTACATGATGTCGGCGCTGTCGCAGGTCGGGCCGGCGATGACCACTTCTTCCATCTCGCCTTTCTTCTCGGTCCAGATCGGGAACTTGATGGCTTCGTCCATGGTTTCGATCAGGCCGGAGAATTTGCCCACATCCGTGTACACCCAACGCTCGACGGCGGTACGGGATTTACGTGCAACCAGGACCACTTCACTGACCAGGATGCCGGCGTTGGCGATCAAGGAGCGGCCTGGCTCGAGGATGATTTCCGGCAGGTCATCGCCGAAGTCTTCCTTGAGGAAGCGGATGATCTCTTCAGCGTAGGTTTCCAGGCTGTTGGTGCGGGTGATGTAGTTGGCTGGGAAGCCACCGCCCATGTTGATCAGCTTGAGGTGGATGCCGTCTTCTTCCTTCAGGCGTTCGAAGATCACTTTGACCTTGGCGATTGCCGCGTCCCACACGCTGATGTCGCGTTGCTGCGAGCCAACGTGGAACGAAATGCCGTACGGCACCAGGCCCAGGTCACGAGCGAGGATCAGCAGGTCCATGGCCATGTCGGTCTGGCAGCCGAATTTGCGCGACAAAGGCCAGTCGGCGGTGGTCGAGCCTTCGGTGAGGATACGTACATACACTTTCGAACCCGGAGCGGCCTTGGCGATGTTGCGCAGGTCGGCTTCGGAGTCGGTGGAGAACAGGCGCACGCCCTTCTCGTAGAAGTAGCGGATGTCCTTGGATTTCTTGATGGTGTTGCCGTAGCTGATACGGTCGGCGCTGACGCCGCGGTCCATGACCTTGTCCAGCTCGTAGATCGAGGCGATGTCGAAGCTCGAACCCTTGTCTTTCAACAGGTCGATGATCTCGACGGCAGGGTTGGCCTTGACCGCGTAATACACCTTGGCGAATTCGAAACCGGCGCGCAGGTCATCGTAGGCCTGGCTGATCATCGCGGTGTCGATCACCACGAACGGGGTTTCTTGCTTGTCGGCGAACGCCTTCATTTTGTCAAAAGTGGCGCGCGCGAAATAATCTTCGACGTTGATCGACATGCTGGGAACTCCTAAGGGCAAACTAAATTGATCAATGGGTGCAAATGAACGTCCTCCGTATCCCCACTTTGGTTCGCCTACTTCCCAAGGCATGTCGCCGAAAGCAAAAAGGCCATGGGAACAACCGCTTCCCTTGGCCTTGCTGTCTCGTCGTCAGTACTTGAGCCGGATGGATCGTTTCCAGCATGGACGTTCGGCGCGAACTTTAGGACGTGAGGGGCCATAGATCAACTAAAAATGTCGCGTTTTTGCACGCGTTCGTCGCGGGACCGCGTGCAGCTACTTATGTAACCGACACGTGTGACGGAATGATGTTCCCCGCTGAGTGGTAATCGAGGCGATTTCCCTGACTCACCGAAGGGGAAATGTGGGAGGGAGCAAGCCCCCTCCCACATAAAATCAGGCCAGGGCGGTCTCGGCAGGCGAGACAATACTGGTCTTGCCCCCACGGGACTTACCGGAACTCAGGTACTCGGCAATCGACTCCTGGGTCACTTCACCCAGGAACACCCGCTCCGCATCCATCACCGGCAACCACGAGCGGTTGAACTCGTACATGCGCGACAACAGGATGCGCAAATGCTCGTCGTACGCCGCCGTGGCGTTGAACTCGCGCAGGTACTGGCCACAGGTGCCGGTCTGACGGTGCAGGTCGCGACGGCGTACATAGCCGAGCGCCTTGTTCTCGGCGCACGTGACCACCACGTAACGACGGTCGGTTTCGTCCATCAGCTCCAGGGCCTCGGCTACCGGGGTTTCCGGGCTCACCGACGGGGCGTTGTCGGCCGCGTCTTCAGCCTTCACCAGCAGCAGGCGCTTGAGGGTGCTGTCCTGGCCCACGAAGTTGCTGACGAACTCATCGGCCGGATGCGCCAGCAGCGTATCCGGGTGGTCGATCTGCAGCAGCTTGCCGGCGCGGAAGATGGCGATCTTGTCACCCAGCTTGATCGCTTCGTCGATGTCGTGGCTGACCATGATCACGGTCTTGTTCAGCGCGCGTTGCATCTCGAAGAACTCGTTCTGGATCATCTCGCGGTTGATCGGGTCGACCGCGCCGAACGGCTCGTCCATCAGCAGCAACGGGGCATCGGCCGCCAGTGCGCGAATCACGCCGATGCGCTGTTGCTGGCCGCCCGACAGCTCACGCGGGTAGCGATGCAGGTACTGCTTGGGCTCCAGCTTGATCATGCTCATCAACTCGCGGGCGCGGTCGTGGCATTTCTGTTTGTCCCAGCCCAGCAACTTGGGCACGACCACAATGTTTTCCTCGATGGTCATGTTCGGGAACAGGCCGATCTGCTGGATCACGTAGCCGATGTTGCGACGCAAGGTCACTTCGTCGAGGTCGGTGGTGTCTTCGCCGTTGATCAGGATCTTGCCCGAGGTCGGCTTGATCAGGCGGTTGATCATTTTCAGCGTGGTGCTCTTGCCGCAGCCCGAAGGGCCGAGGAATACGCAAATCTCGCCTTCGTTGACGGTCAGGCTTACGTCGTTCACGGCCGAAACAGTTTTGCCGTTGCTTTGAAAAGTCTTGGTCAGGTTTTGAAGTTCGATCATTTGAGCAGTCCTTTTGGAGTCAGCGAGCGTTGCAGCCATTGCAGAAGCAGGTCGGCGAAGATGGCCAGGAGACTGACCAGCACGGCGCCAACGATCAGCATCGACATGTCGCTGCGGCTGATGGAAGCCAGAATAAGTACACCCAGGCCACCGGCGCCGATGGTGGCGGCGATGGTCATGACGCCAATGTTCATCACCACGGCGGTACGCACACCGGCGAGGATCACCGGCACGGCGATGGGCAGTTCGACCATGCGCAGGCGCTGGCCGAAGGTCATGCCGATGCCTTTGGCGGCCTCGCGAATGCCCGGTTCAACGCCGGTCAGGGCCAGGTAGGTGTTACGCATGATCGGCAGCAGGGAGTAGAGGAACACGGCGGTGATCGCCGGCATCGGCCCCAGGCCCTGGCCAAACTTGGAGTAGAACGGCAGCAGCAGGCCGAACAGCGCGATGGACGGTACGGTCAGCAGCACCGTGGCGCTGGCTTGCAAAGGGCCGGCGAGTGTCGGGAAGCGGGTCATCAGCACGCCGAGGGGCACGCCGACGACAATCGCCAGGATCACCGCGATACCGACCAGGGTGATGTGCTGCCAGGTCAGGTGCAGGACCTGGGCCCAATCAAGATGGGAAAAGGCGTTCAGGAATTCCATGTCTTCTCCTTCTTAGTTGATCGGATGTTGGCGCAGGAAATCGGCGGCAACAGCGGATGGGCTTTCATGGTCGACATCGACCCGCGCGTTCAACTCACGCATGGTTTTGTCGTCGAACAGCGCGGCCAGTGGGGCAAGGTCTGCGGCCAGCTGCGGGTGTGCGTCGAGGTAAACCTGACGTACCACGGGGGCTGCGGTGTAGTCCGGGAAGTAGTGCTTGTCGTCTTCCAGCAGCTTCAACTTGAACGCGTTCAGGCGACCGTCGGTGGTGTAGACCAGGCCGGCAAACACCTGGCCGTTACGCAGCGCGGTGTAGACCAGGCCGGCGTCCATCTGCCGGGTGTTTTTGCGCGTGAGGTTCATGTCATACAGCTTGACCATGCCGCCCATGCCGTCGGAACGGTTGGCGAACTCGGTGTCCAGGGCCACCAGGCGCGTGCCTTTGGTTTTCTCGGCCAGGGCTTGGGTCAGGTCGCTGATGGTGTTGATCTGCGGGAATTCCTTGGCCACGTTTTCCGGCAGTGCCAGGGCGTAGGTGTTGCTGAATTTCGACGGCGACAGCCAGACCAGGCCTTTTTTCGCGTCGAGTTCTTTGACCCGGGCGTAGGACTGTTCGCTGTCGAGCTTCTCGTCCACATGGTTGTAGGCCACCAGCGACACGCCGGTGTACTCCCAGATCAGGTCCAGTTGCCCGCTTTCCTGGGCACTGCGCGCCAGGTTGCTGCCCAGGCCGCCGGTCACGCGGGTGTCGTAACCCTTGGTGCGCAGGTACTGGGAAGTGATTTCGGCCAGCAGGGTTTGTTCGGTAAACACCCGGGCGCCGATGCGGATCACGGGTTTTTCAGCGGCTTGCGCAAAACCTGCAAACAGCAGGACGCAGCTCAATATCAAGGTCAGTTTTTTCATGTGAATTCCTTTGCCAAGCCTTAAGACGGACGCAACCCGCGTTCCAGCCAGAGGCGGCTGGCCATGGTCACCAGACCGTCGAGCAGCAATGCCAGCAGCGCGGTGCATGCGGCACCGAGCAGCAGTTGCGGCTGATTGTTCAGGGCGATGCCGGGGAAAATCAGGCTGCCCAGGCTGTTGGCACCAATCAGGAACGCCAGTGGCGCGGTACCGACGTTGATCGCGAGGGCCACGCGCACGCCGCCGATGATGATCGGCACGGCGTTGGGCAATTCGACGCGAAACAGCACCTGGCGTGGGGTCATGCCAATGCCGGTGGCGGCTTCTTTCAGCGAGCCTTGAACGTTTTTGAGGCCTTCGTAGGTGTTGCGCACGATGGGCAACAAGGAGGCGAGGAACAGCGCGAAGATGGCCGGGCCGCTGCCGATGCCGAGGACGCCGAGGGCGATGGCCAGTACGGCCAGGGGCGGGACGGTGTTGCCGATGTTGAAGATCTGCATGAAGCGTTCTGCGCGCCCGACCATGTTCGGTCGGCTGAGCAGGATACCGGCGGGGATGCCCACAACGAGGGCGGCCAGCATGGAGACTAGAACCAGGATCAAATGAGCTTGCAGGTAAAACAACAAATCGTCGCGGTACAGTTCGATCGTGTTGATGCCGATCCAGTGGACCAGCAGGGCCAGGAGAGCGACGACAACCACTCCTCCTATCAGCCCTTTGCCATAGCGAATAGCCACAGGCGGACTCCTTTTTTCTTTTGTCGGCGAACACATTCTCCGGCGGCAATGCCATTGCTGGCTGCCTCTGAATGAGTTCGCGAAAAGCAGCTCGCCAATACCGGCAACGCGGTATCAAATCGAGCCATGAGCGCAGCCTCGTCAGGCTAACTTGCTGATTTATCAGCCCCTGTTACGAGTGCGGTAGCAGGGGAGTGGACGTCTCTACCTTTTAAAAGGTTCCATACTTGGCAGCATTTAGCCACCCCCAATGGGGTGAGCGGTGGTCCGTCACTCCCGGTTTGCGCTATACTCGCCGCCCTTTTTTGACTCACCTGCCAGGCGATTTCCCATGACCCACCAGGCCGCCGAAGTCGCGAAACGCCGCACTTTCGCCATTATTTCCCACCCCGATGCCGGTAAAACCACCATCACCGAGAAGCTCCTGCTGATGGGCAAGGCGATCGCAGTGGCCGGCACGGTGAAATCCCGCAAATCCGACCGCCATGCCACCTCCGACTGGATGGAAATGGAAAAACAACGGGGTATTTCCATTACCACGTCGGTCATGCAGTTCCCGTATCGCGACCACATGGTCAACCTGCTCGACACCCCGGGCCACGAAGACTTCTCCGAAGACACCTACCGCACCCTGACTGCGGTGGACTCGGCACTGATGGTCCTCGACGGCGGTAAGGGCGTCGAGCCACGTACCATCGCGCTGATGGACGTCTGCCGCCTGCGCGACACGCCGATCGTCAGCTTCATCAACAAACTCGACCGCGACATCCGCGACCCGATCGAATTGTTGGATGAAATCGAAGCCGTCCTGAAGATCAAGGCCGCGCCGATCACCTGGCCGATCGGTTGCTACCGCGACTTCAAGGGCGTGTACCACCTGGCCGACGACTACATCATTGTCTACACCGCCGGCCACGGTCACGAACGCACCGATGTGAAAATCATCGAGAAGCTCGACTCCGACGAAGCCCGCGCCCACCTGGGTGATGAGTACGACCGCTTTGTCGACCAGTTGGAACTGGTACAGGGCGCCTGCCACGAGTTCAACCAGCAGGAATTCCTCGACGGTCAGTTGACCCCGGTGTTCTTCGGCACCGCCTTGGGCAACTTCGGCGTCGACCATGTGCTCGACGCTGTCGTGAACTGGGCGCCGAAGCCTCTGGCCCGCGTTGCCAACGAGCGTACTGTGGAGCCTGTTGAAGAGAAATTCACCGGCTTCGTGTTCAAGATCCAGGCGAACATGGACCCCAAGCACCGCGACCGTATCGCCTTTATGCGTATCTGCTCCGGCAAATACGAAAAAGGCATGAAGATGCGCCACGTGCGCACCGGCAAGGACGTGCGCATCGGCGACGCCCTGACGTTCTTCTCCTCCGAGCGTGAACAGCTCGAAGAAGCCTACGCCGGCGACATCATCGGCCTGCATAACCACGGCACCATCCAGATCGGCGACACCTTCACCGAAGGCGAAGCGCTGGGCTTCACCGGTATCCCGCATTTCGCCCCGGAACTGTTCCGCCGCGTGCGCCTGCGTGACCCGCTGAAATCCAAGCAACTGCGCCAAGGCCTGCAGCAGCTGGCGGAAGAGGGCGCTACCCAGGTGTTCTTCCCCGAGCGCAGCAACGACATCATCCTCGGCGCCGTCGGCGTGCTGCAGTTCGATGTGGTCGCCAGCCGCTTGAAAGAGGAATACAAGGTCGAGTGCTCCTACGAGCCGATCACCGTGTATTCCGCGCGCTGGATCGATTGCAGCGATAAGAAGAAGCTGGAGGAGTTCTCCAACAAGGCCGTGGAAAACCTCGCGGTCGATGGTGGTGGTCACCTGACCTACCTGGCCCCGACCCGGGTCAACCTGGCGTTGATGGAAGAGCGCTGGCCGGATGTGAAATTCCGCGCGACCCGCGAGCACCACTAAGGTCCGAGCGCCGCAAAACAAAATATGGGAGGGGGCTTGCCCCCTCCCATATTTTTTGTCTCCACCAGGCATGGGATTGGCGATAACCCTGCATCGGGTCTAGCGTTTACCCACCGACTGTAAAGGAGACAATCGTGCGAAATACTCAACGCGCCATCCCCCTTGTGTTGCTGGCCGCCCTAGCGCTGACGGCCCTTCCAGCCCTGGCGGGCGCAGGGGCGCCGCAGTGGAAAGACACCGGCCCGGTTACCAAGAAAAAACAGAATGAGGTCAACTCCGGCAGTTGGCAGCCCCAGGCCCAGCCCGCGCCCAAGGAGGATGCAGAAAACCCCTACAACGAAGGGGAAGACAGCGAAACCTATGATGACGGTGACACCTGATAAGTGGCGCAAACCCTGTATCACAACTAGCTTCAAGGACTGGCGACGGTAAATCGCTGTCGTGCTGGATTCACCTACTGACGGGACGGAAATCGACCATGAGTATTTTTCAGCGAGTAGTGCTGTTGATAAAAGTGCTGGTGCTGATGTCGTTGGGCATGTCGGCGGCATGGGCACATAACCCGGTGCAGAGCCCGACGGGCTTGTCGGCGGTACAGAGCGAGCAGGGCAAGCTTTTGCAACTGGCCAAGTCCGAGGCTGAGCCAGGTGATCAGGACCAGGGCGGCAGCAAGGATGACGATGACTCCACCACTCACGAACCGGACAGCGACGATCCGGACGACGATGATGGTGACAGCCAGACGTAGGTTCCCGCCAAAAGAAAGCCCCTCCCGCCAGGCTGATGCGCAACCTGACGGGAAGGGCTGTAGAACGCTGTATCACTTCTTACACATTTCTACGGGCCAGGGTTTCAGGCCACGAATTGCTCCGCGTAGTGGCAAGCCACCTGACGGTTATCCAACGCCCGCAACTGCGGCTCCTCGCTGCTGCAACGCGCTGTCGCGTACGGGCAGCGCTTGTGGAAAGCACAGCCCGGCGGCGGGTTCAGTGGGTTGGGCAACTCGCCAACGATTTTGATCTTCGGTTTGTTCGGATCCGGATGAATGGTCGGGGTGGCCGACAGCAGCGCCTGGGTGTACGGGTGCAAGGGGCGGGCGTAGATGTCTTCCTTTGGGCCCACTTCCACCGGGCGGCCGAGGTACATCACCATCACGTCGTCGGCAACGTGCTGCACCACTGCCAGGTTGTGGGAGATGAACACGTAGGCGGTGTTGAATTCCTGCTGCAGGTCCATGAACAGGTTGAGCACCTGGGCCTGGATCGATACGTCGAGGGCCGAGGTCGGTTCATCCGCTACCAGCACTTTCGGTTGCAGCATCATTGCCCGAGCCAAGGCGATGCGCTGGCGTTGGCCACCGGAGAACATATGCGGGTAGCGCTGATAATGCTCGGGGCGCAGGCCCACTTGCTTCATCATCGCCTGCACTTTCTCGCGGCGTTCGGCGGCGGACAGGTTGGTGTTGATCAACAGCGGCTCGCCCAGTTGATCACCAACCTTCTGGCGTGGGTTCAACGACGCGTACGGGCTCTGGAACACCATCTGCACGTCTTTGCGCAGTTGCTTGCGCTGGGCCTTGTCGGCGCCGGCGACTTCCTGGCCGGCGATTTTCAGCGAGCCTGAAGAGGGCTCTTCAATCAGCGTCAGCGCACGCGCCAGGGTGGATTTGCCGCAACCCGACTCGCCTACCACCGCGAGGGTCTTGCCGGCTTCCAGTTCAAACGACACACCATTAAGCGCGCGTACCAGCGCATGGCCCTTGAACAGGCCACGGGACACTTCGTAGTGACGGGTCAGGTCGCGGGCGGTAAGAACGACGGCCATTACGCCACCTCCTGGTTCAAGGGGTAGAAGCAGCGCGCGAGGCTGTTGGATTTAGGGTCAAGACCGGGGCGGGTCTGGCGGCAGCTTTCCTGCACATACGGGCAGCGCGGCGACAGCAGGCAGCCCTGTGGGCGGTCATAGCGGCCGGGCACGATACCCGGCAGCGTGGCCAGGCGCGTGGCGCCGAGGCTGTGCTCGGGGATCGCCTTGAGCAGCGCTTCGCTGTACGGGTGTGCCGGGATATCGAACAACTGCGGCACCTGGCCGACTTCGACGGCTTGGCCGGCGTACATCACGCACACGCGCTGGGCGGTTTCTGCCACGACTGCGAGGTCATGGGTGATCAGTACCAGGCCCATGTTCTGCTCTTTTTGCAGGGCCAGCAGCAGTTCCATGATCTGCGCCTGGATGGTCACGTCCAACGCGGTGGTCGGCTCATCCGCGATCAGCAGTTTCGGCTCGCCGGCAATCGCCATGGCGATGGCCACACGCTGGCTCATACCGCCGGACAACTGGTGCGGGTAGGCGTCCATACGGCTGGCAGCGCCCGGGATCTCGACTTTTTCCAGCAGCTCGATGGCCCGTTTACGCGCTTGCTTGCCGGACATCTTCAGGTGCAGGCGCAGGACTTCTTCAATCTGGAACCCCACGGTGTAGCTGGGGTTCAGCGCGGTCATCGGGTCCTGGAACACCATCGCCAGGTCTTTGCCGACGATCTGGCGGCGCTGGCGATTGCTCAGCTTGAGCATGTCCTTGCCGTCGAAGTTCAGGGCGTCGGCGGTGACGATGCCGGGGTGCTCGATCAGGCCCATCAGCGCCATCATGGTCACGGATTTACCCGAGCCCGACTCGCCAACGATCGCCAGGACTTCGCCTTTGTCGACGGAAATATCGAGGCCATCGACCACCGGCACGGCGGTCTTGTCGCCGAAGCGGACGTTGAGATTCTTGATTTCTAACAGTGACATGGGAATCTCCTCAGGCGGCGTTCTTGAGTTTCGGGTCCAGCGCATCGCGCAGGCCGTCACCCATCAAGTTGATTGCCAGCACGCTGAGCAAAATGGTCAAACCAGGCAAGCTCACTACCCACCAGGCGCGTTCGATGTAGTCACGGGCCGAAGCCAGCATGGTGCCCCACTCAGGCGTTGGCGGTTGTACGCCAAGGCCCAGGAAGCCCAGGGCGGCGGCATCGAGGATCGCCGAAGAGAAACTCAGGGTGGCCTGAACGATCAGCGGCGCCATGCAGTTAGGCAGCACGGTGATGAACATCAGGCGGGGCAGGCCGGCGCCGGCGAGGCGCGCGGCAGTCACGTAGTCGCGGTTCAGTTCGCCCATCACCGCAGCGCGGGTCAGACGTACATAGGACGGCAGCGAGACGATAGCGATGGCGATCACGGTGTTGATCAGGCCAGGGCCGAGGATCGCGACAATGGCAACCGCCAGCAGCAGCGAGGGCAGGGCCAGCATGATGTCCATCAGGCGCATGATGGTTGGGCCGAGCAGGCGCGGGAAGAACCCGGCAAACAGGCCCAGCAGGATGCCCGGGATCAGCGACATCACTACCGACGACAAGCCGATCAGCAACGAGAGGCGCGAGCCCTGGATCAGGCGCGAGAGCAGGTCGCGGCCCAGCTCATCGGTGCCGAGCAGGAACTGGATCTGCCCGCCTTCCAGCCACGACGGCGGGGTGAGCAGGAAGTCGCGGTATTGCTCGCTGGGGTTATGCGGTGCCACCCAGGGCGCGAAGATTGCGCAGAACACGATCAGCAACATGAACAGCAGGCCGGCAACCGCGCCTTTGTTCTTGGAGAAGGCTTGCCAGAATTCTTTGTACGGGGACGGGTACAGCAGGCTTTGATCGACTGCTGACACTTGAGTAGGTGTGGTCATGGTCATGATCTCAGCGCTGGTGACGGATGCGTGGGTTGGCGAAGCCGTAGAGGATGTCCACCACGAAGTTCACCAGGATCACCAGACAGGCGATCAGCAGGATGCCGTTTTGCACCACCGGGTAGTCCCGCGCGCCAATGGCTTCGATCAGCCATTTGCCGATGCCGGGCCACGAGAAGATGGTTTCGGTCAGGACCGCACCGGCCAGCAGGGTGCCGACTTGCAGGCCGACCACGGTGAGTACTGGGATCAAGGCGTTACGCAGGCCATGGACGAACACCACGCGCGCCGGCGACAGGCCTTTGGCCTTGGCGGTGCGGATGTAGTCTTCGCGCAATACTTCAAGCATCGACGAGCGGGTCATCCGGGCGATAACGGCCAGCGGAATGGTACCGAGCACGATGGCCGGCAGGATCAGGTGGTGCAGCGCATCCCAGAATGCGTCCGGCTCGTCAGCCAGCAGGGTGTCGATCAGCATGAAGCCGGTGCGCGGCTCGATGTCGTAGAGCAGGTCGATCCGTCCCGACACTGGCGTCCAGCCCAGGCTCACGGAGAAGAACATGATCAGGATCAGGCCCCACCAGAAGATCGGCATCGAATATCCCGCCAGGGAGATGCCCATCACCCCGTGGTCGAACAGGGATCCTCGCTTGAGTGCCGCGATCACCCCGGCCAACAGGCCCAGGATGCCGGCGAACAACAGGGCGGCCATGGACAGTTCCAGGGTCGCCGGGAAGAGGGCGGTGAACTCGGTCCACACGCTGGTACGGGTACGCAGCGATTCGCCAAGGTCGCCTTGGGCGAGCTTGCCGACGTAGTCCAGGTATTGCGCATACAACGGCTTGTTAAGGCCAAGGCGTTCCATTGCCTGTGCGTGCATCTCGGGGTCGACTCGTCGTTCGCCCATCATGACTTCGACGGGGTCGCCGGGGATCATGCGAATCAACGCAAACGTCAGCAACGTGATGCCGAAAAACGTGGGGATCAATAACCCCAGTCGGCGGGCAATAAAACTAAACATCTTGTGGTGTACCTCAATCAGCCGGTTAGGCAGGTTCGGCGCCGTCCTGGTGGGCGGCGCCGAGCGTTTCTCTTATTTACTTCACCTGGGTAGTGGCGAAGTTATTTGTGGTCAGAGGGCTTTGGGTAAAACCCTCGACGTTCTTGCGCATGGCGGTGAACATTTTCGGGTAAGCCATGGGAATCCATGGTTGGTCCTTATCGAAAACGTCCAGTGCTTGTTGATAGAGTGCAGCCCGCTGCTGGGGTTCAGCGTCGGCGCGGGCCTTATCGATCAAGTCCTGAAACTCTTTGTTACACCAGCGCGCGTAGTTTTCGCCGTTTTTCGCTGCATCGCAACTCAGGTTCGGCGTGAGGAAGTTATCCGGGTCGCCGTTATCACCGGCCCAACCGGCAGAAACCATGTCGTGCTCGCCGGCTTTGGCGCGCTTGAGCATCTCGCCCCATTCCATGACCTTGATGTTCACTTTCAGGCCGATTTGCGCCAGGTCCGCCTGCATGCGCTGGGCGCCGAGCATCGGGTTCGGGTTGGTCGGGCCGCCGCCGTTACGGGTGAACAGGGTGAACTCGGTGCCTTCCGGTACGCCGGCTTCCTTGAGCAGGGCACGGGCCTTGTCCAGGTCGCGCTCAGGGTTTTTCAGCTTGTCGTTGAAGCCCAGCAGGGTCGGCGGATACGGGCCGGTGGCATCGACGGCGTTGCCTTTGCCGTACAGGGATTCGTTGTAGCCTTTCTTGTCGAACGCGATGTTGATCGCGTGACGTACCCGCGCGTCGCTCATGTACTTGTGGGTGGTGTTCAGGGCGGTGTAGGCGGTGGTCATCGCTGCCAGTTCCGCGACCTTCAGGTTCGGGTCTTTCTTGATGCTGGGAAGGTCATCGGGCTTGGGATACAGCGCGATCTGGCATTCGTTGGCCTTGAGCTTCTGCAGGCGCACGTTGTTGTCGATTGCAATGGCCAGGATCAACGGATCGGCCGGAGGCTTGCCACGGAAGTACTCCGGGTTGGCCTTGAAGCGCACCTGGGCGTCCTTCTGGTAGCGCGTGAAAATGAACGGGCCGGTGCCGATCGGCTTGCTGTTGAGCTCTTCGGTCTTGCCGGCGGCGAGTAGCTTGTCGGCGTACTCGGCGGAGTGGATGGCGGTAAACGGCATCGCGACATCGGCCAGGAACGGTGCCTCAGGGCGGGTCAGGGTGAAGACCACGGTATGGTCATCGGTCTTCTCTACGCTCTTGAGCAGTTCCTTGAAGCCCATGCTTTCAAAGTACGGGTAGCCCACGTTGGACTTGTTGTGCCATGGGTGTTTTGGGTCCAGCTGGCGCTGGAAGCTCCAGAGCACGTCGTCGGCATTCATGTTGCGCGTGGGTTTGAAGTAGTCGGTGGTATGGAACTTGACGTCGTCGCGCAGGTGAAAGGTGTAGGTCAGGCCGTCGTCACTGATTTCCCAGGAGGTGGCGAGCGCTGGCACGATTTCAGTGGTGCCGGGCTTGAAGTCCACCAAACGGTTGAACATGGTTTCAGCCGCGGCATCGGCGGTGACGGCGGTGGTGTACAGGACCGGGTCGAAACCCTCCGGGCTGGCTTCTGTGCAGACCACCAGGGGTTTGGCCGATACGCCGATAGCCACGCTTAACAGCGCAGCGGCAACAGCAGCTTGTAGCGGGAGCATTTTCATTCAGAGCCCTCTGCAATCGATGGGACCAGACAAGCGTAGACAGCGGGCTCGTCCTGAGCCCGCCGTCTACCTGGCGCTAATTAAAGAATGTTGAACGGGATGGTGGTGACCAGACGGAACTCTTTGATGTTGCCGTCAGCCTGTTGTGCGCTGGCGCGGTGAGTCACGTAGGTGCCACGAATGGTGGTGGCCTTGAGTGGGCCGCTCTGAATCGCGTAGGAGGTGCCAACGCCGTATTCCTGGTGTTTCTCGCCGTCCATCAAGCGCAGGTCGCTACGCGAAGCGCCGGCTTCACCGTAGGCGGTACCGTTGTAGTGAGTACCGTCGATGCCCCAGCCGCGGGCCGAGTAGACGTTGAACTTCAGGCCTGGAACGCCGTATTCGGCCATGTTGATGGCGTAGGCGACCTGGAAGGACTTCTCGTTCGGGCTGTTGAAGTCAGAAGTCAGGGAGTTGGCCAGGTAGATGCCGTTGGTTTCGTGCAGGTAGTCGAAGTACTCGTCACCGTTAACTTCCTGGTACGAGAAGGTCAGGCTATGGGCCTGGTGGGTCAGCCCCAGGGACAACGAGTATGTGTCGTTGTCGATGTTGCCCATCTTCTTGCTGCCGGTGTCGGTGGTTTTGTAGTAGTTCAGGCCGGTGGTCAGTGCCAGGGTCTGTGCATCACCCAATTCGTGGGTGGCACCGAAGTAGTACTGGTTCCAGAAGTCTTCGACGTTAGCGGCGAATACGCTGGTTTTCAGGCTCTTGAACGGCTGGTAGTTGAAGCCCAGGGTTTTGACCTTGTCGGTTTCCTGGCCATTGCCGTACTCGGAACGGAATTTCGACAGGCTTTGTTCGGTACGCGGCGAAACGCGATCGAAGATGCCGCCCTGGAACGACAGGTTGCTGAACTCTTCGCTGTTGAAGCTCACACCTTCGAAGCTCGAAGGCAGGGCACGGTTGCCGATGGTGTCGACAATTCCGCTGCTGAAGTTCTGGCGACCGGCGGTCAAGGTTGTGTTGGACACGCGGAATTTGACGTTAGCCAAGCCCAGCTTGCTCCACTGGCCTACAGCGTCACCGAAGGAGTGAGCCAGGGTACGGTTGGAGCCGCCGGCGATGTCTTTTTGGTCCCGGTCGAGCGCAATGTAGTTGTAAGCG
Source organism: Pseudomonas sp. MIACH (assembly GCF_001269925.1). Classification (GTDB taxonomy): domain Bacteria; phylum Pseudomonadota; class Gammaproteobacteria; order Pseudomonadales; family Pseudomonadaceae; genus Aquipseudomonas. The sequence continues at coordinate 201,857 of NZ_LHVO01000028.1, read as the reverse complement.
GCGACTTCGGTACTCACGCCAACCGTGCCTTGGGTGAAGCCCGAGGTGTAGTTGAGGATGGTGCCTTGGGCCCAGTTGTAGCGGCGGGAAACCCTGGTGGTTACATCATTGGCTTTATCGGCTTCATTTTTGTAATAACCGAACTTCTGGCCACGAAATTTCATTTCGTTGGAGTACCAGTTACGGGTCGTGCCGCCCAGGCTTTGACCATCAATAAAGCCCTTGGCCTCGCTTTGGGCGCTGGCGCCGGCCAGTGTGGTTGGAACGAAGTCCTGGCTGGCGGTTTCAGCGTAGGCGGTGGCCGTGATGGTGCTGATGGCCAGGGCCAGAAGCGCTTTGTTGCTCAGTTTCATGGGTGAAGCTCCTTTGGTTCTCTTTTTAATGCCGGTCTTTTTTGGTGATCCGACTATTGGGTGTGTAACTCATTCAAGCGGTTGCAAACGTTTGCTGTAGGAAAAATCCCAACAAAAGGCTGCGTGTTTGCGAGAGAGCCAACTTCGCTCTCTGCAATCCGGTTATTTTCTTATGGGGTAATACTGACGCCCGAGAATACGTTGCGGCCGAAGGGGCTTACTTTGAAGTCTTCGACTTTGGCGCTTAACGGCTGGTTGACCGTCGAGTGGGCGACTGGCGTGATCGGCACCTGCTGCTTGAGCAGTTGCTGCGCCTGTTTGTACAGAACAGTCCGTTGTTCTCGGTCGGTCACGACCTTGGCTTGCTTGATCAGCTTGTCGTACGCCGGGTCACACCACATGGAGTAGTTGTTCCCGCCGATGGCGTCGCAGCTGTAGAGGGTACCCAGCCAGTTGTCCGGGTCACCGTTGTCGCCGGTCCAGCCGATCAGGCTGACATCGTGCTCACCGTTCTTGGTGCGCTTGATGTACTCGCCCCACTCGTAGCTGACGATCTTGACCTTCAGGCCGATCTTGGCCCAGTCGCTTTGCAGCATCTCGGCCATCAGCTTGGCGTTGGGGTTGTACGGCCGTTGCACCGGCATCGCCCACAGGGTGATCTCGGTGCCTTCCTTCACGCCGGCAGCCTTGAGCAGTTCCTTGGCTTTTTCCGGGTTGTAGGCGGCGTCCTTGATGGTGTCGTCGTAGGACCACTGGGTCGGCGGCATGGCATTGACTGCCAACTGCCCCGCGCCCTGGTACACGGCGTTGAGGATGCTCTGCTTGTTCACCGCCATGTCCAGCGCCTGGCGCACTTCGAGCTGGTCGAATGGCTTGTGGCGCACGTTGTAGGCGATGTAGCCGAGGTTGAAGCCGGGCTTGGTCAGCAGTTGCAGCTTCGGGTCGGCCTTGAGCGCGTCGACGTCGGCCGGGCGCGGATGCAGGGTGACCTGGCATTCGCCGGCCTTGAGCTTTTGCACGCGCACCGAAGCGTCGGTGTTGATGGCAAAAATCAGCTGGTCCAGCTTGACCTTGCTCGGGTCCCAGTACTGTTTATTGCCCACATAGCGGATCTGCGAGTCTTTCTGGTAGCGCTGGAAGACAAAGGGGCCAGTGCCGATCGGCTTCTGGTTGATGTCGCTGGGCTTGCCTTCCTTGAGCAACTGCTCGGCGTATTCGGCCGATAGGATGGCGGCAAAGCTCATGGCGATGTTCTGCACGAACGCAGCGTCGACCGAGTTCAGCGTCATCACCACGGTATGCGGGTCGGTTTTCTCGACCTTAGCGATGTTCTTGTTCAGGCTCATCCCGTTGAAGTACGGAAACTCGGTGGGGTAGGCCTTGCGAAACGGGTGGTCGGGGTCAAGCATGCGGTTGAAGGTGAACAGCACGTCGTCGGCGTTGAAGTCCCGCGTCGGTTTGAATTCCTTGTTGCTGTGGAATTTCACCCCTTCACGCAGGTGGAAGGTGTAGGTCAGGCCGTCTTCGGAAATATCCCACTTGGTCGCCAACCCAGGCACGACGTTGGTCTCGCCTTTTTCAAACTCGACCAGTCGGTTGTACAGCGGCTCGGCCACATCGTTATCGGTGGCGGTGGTGTACTGCGCGGTGTCAAAGCCCGCGGGGCTGCCTTCGGAGCAGAACACCAGGCTCTTCTTGTCGGCGGCGTGGCCCATGGTGGCCATGGCCAACAGGCTGGTGCCAAAGACTGCGGATAGAACGGTGGTATGGCGCATAACGATCCCGATCCTTGTTTGTAGTTGTCATCAGCGAGCAATCACCCAGGCGCAAGGCCTGGGCGACATCACTGATCCCACACACAGCAAGTGCCCTTCCCAAGTTGGAGCCTCCGCTGTCCTACGACGTTATGGGTCGCGGACTTCGCAGTAAATGCGCCAAATCGGACTGACCTTGTAGGCAAAAGAGCCGCTTGTCGCAGTTCGCAGCTGTAGGACGCGGCGATTGCTAGCGTGGTCTATTTCCTACGGTCCAGGCGGATGCAATAACGGCGACGTTAGGAAACGTCGCCGTCATTGAGTCTTACTTGCCGCTTACGCTCACGCCGTAGAAGGAGTTCAGGCCAAACGGGCTGATCTTGAAGTCCTGTACGGTGTTGCGCATGGGTTGATACACCGTCGAGTGCGCGATAGGTGTCATCGGGACTGCATCTTTGAGGATATGTTGCGCCTGCTTATACAGCTCGGTGCGTTTGGCGACGTCCGACGTTGCCTTGGCTTCTTTCACGACGCCGTCGAATTTCTTGTCGCACCACTTGGAGAAGTTGTTGCCGGCCAGGGAGTCGCAGCCGAACAGCACGTTCAGCCAGTTGTCCGGGTCCCCATTGTCGCCGCTCCAGCCAATGATCATGGCCTGGTTCTCGCCGCCTTTGGAGCGCTTGATGTACTCGCCCCATTCATAGCTGGTGATCTTGACCTTCAGACCGATCTTGGACCAGTCGTTTTGCAGCATTTCGGCCATCAGCTTGGCGTTCGGGTTGTACGGACGCTGAACCGGCATGGCCCACAGGACGATCTCGGTACCTTCCTTGACGCCCGCTTCCTTGAGCAGTGCCTTGGCTTTCTCGGGATCGTACTTGGCGTCCTTGATGGTGGTGTCGTAGGACCATTGGGTTGGCGGCATGGCGTTGACGGCCAGTTGCCCCGCGCCCTGGTAGACGGAGTCGATGATCTGCTGCTTGTTCACCGACATGTCCAGCGCCTGGCGTACGCGCAGGTCAGCCAGCGGGTTTGGCTGGTCGCTGCCCTTGATCTTGTCCATGACGTTGTAGGCGACATAGCCGAGGTTGAAACCGGCTTGGTGCGGCAGTTTCAGGTCCTTGTCTTCACCCAGCGCCTTCAGGTCGGCCGGGCGTGGGAACAGGGTGATCTGGCATTCGTTTTTCTTGAGCTTCTGGATACGCACCGACGGGTCGGTGGTGATGGCGAAGATCAGGTTATCGATCTTCACGTCTTCAGGTTTCCAGTAATCCTTGTTGCCGGTGTAGCGAATGTTCGAGTCTTTCTGGTAGCTCTTGAACACGAACGGGCCAGTACCGACCGGCTTCTGGTTGATGTCCTGGGGCGTGCCGTTTTTCAACAGCTGCGCGGCGTATTCGGCCGACTGGATCGACGCGAAGCTCATCGCCAGGTTCTGGATGAAAGCGGCGTCCACGGTGCCAAGGGTGAACTTGACGGTGTGGGCATCGACCTTCTCGATGTTCTTGATGTTGGTGTCCATCCCCATGTCCGTGAAGTACGGGAACTCAGTGGGGTAGGCCTTACGGAATGGATCGTCTTTGTTGATCATCCGGTTGAAGGTGAACAGTACGTCGTCAGCCGAGAATTCACGAGTGGGCTTGAAGTACGGGGTGGTGTGGAACTTGACGCCTTCGCGCAGGTGGAAGGTGTAGGTCAGGCCATCCGGGGACACGTCCCAGCTGGTGGCCAGGCCAGGAACAACGGCGGTGCCGCCTCGTTCGAACTGGCTCAGACGGTTGAACATGGTTTCGGCCGAGGCATCGAAGTCTGTTCCGGTGGTGTACTGGCCTGGGTCGAAACCGGCCGGGCTCCCTTCGGAGCAAAACACCAGGTTAGTCGCCGCTTGGGCGAAAGGGGCCGCGGCCATAAGGCCAGCGCTCACTAATAACGGAAGGACTGCGTGTTTAAGCATGTTGGCCTCATGATTTGTTGTCATTTTTGGTGGTGAGGGCGACCTCGTGAGTCGGCCTGCGGATACTTATGCAGGCGCCATACCCATTGCAAGATGCTGAACCGTTGCAAGACTGAAAGAGTGGTACGAACGTACAGGAATGTCGCAATTATGAAAGTTTTGACATATTTGAGCATATTTATAGGTTTTTTTCGGTGCATGGAGTGCACCATGAAGGGTCAACCGAGGCGTCTGGCGCACTCGGTTGGGGCGTTGCTGTTACTTATCTAGACTCACGCCGTAGAACGGTGTCAGTCCGAAGGGGCTGATCTTGAAGTCCTTCACTTCCTTGCGCAGCGGTTGGAAAACCGTCGAGTTCGCAATAGGCGTTATAGGTACTTGTTCCTTAAGTATTTTTTGTGCCTGTTGATACCACTTGATGCGCTGTTCACGGTCATTGCTGACCTTGGCCTGTTGCACCAGCTTGTCATAGGCAGGGTTACACCATTTGGCGTAGTTGCTGCCCTTCACCGCAGCACAACTGTAGAGCACGCCGAGCCAGTTATCCGGGTCGCCGTTGTCGCCGGTCCAGCCATAAATCATCGCATCGTGCTCGCCATTTTTGGCCCGCTTGATGTACTCGCCCCACTCATAGCTGACGATATTGGCCTTGATGCCAATCTTTTCCCAATCCTGCTGGATCATCTGGGCCGACATACGTGCATTCGGGTTGGAGGCACGTTGCACGGTCATCGCCCACAGGTTGATGGTGGTGCCAGGTGCAACCCCTGCTTCTTTTAGTAGCGCCTTGGCCTTGGTCGGATCGTGCGGGGCATCCTTGATGGAGGGGTCATAAGACCACTGCGCCGGTGGCAGTGCGTTCTGCGCCAATTGCCCGGCGCTTTGGTACACCGCCTTGATGATCGCCGGCTTATCGATGGCCATGTCCAACGCCTGGCGCACCTTGAGCTGGTCCAGCGGTGGATGGGTCACGTTGTAGGCCAGGAAGCCCAGGTTGAAACCGGCTTGTTGCCGCACGCGCAGGTTGGGGTCCTGCTTCATTACTTCAATGTCCGAAGGGCGCGGGTAGCCGCTGACCTGGCATTCGCCGGCCTTGAGTTTTTGCAGGCGCGACGCAGCGTCCGGGGTGATGGCGAACACCAGGTTGTCGAGCTTCACATCCTCGGGTTTCCAATACTGTTTATTGGCCGCGTAGCGAATCTGCGAGTCCTTCTGGTAGCGCTTGAACACAAATGGTCCGGTGCCTACCGGTTTCTGGTTGATGTCCTCGGCCTTGCCCTGCTTGAGCAACTGCGCGGCGTATTCGGCGGACTGGACCGAGGCGAAGCTCATGGCGAGGTTTTGCACGAACGAGGCATCGACGTTGTTCAGGTTGAAACGCACGGTGTGTTCGTCGAGTTTGTCGACGCTCTTGATCGTGGTGTTCAGGCCCATGTCGGTGAAGTATGGCGACTCGGAAGGGTAGGCCTTGCGAAACGGGCTCTGGGCATCGAGCAGGCGATTGAAGGTGAACAGCACGTCATCCGCGTTGAAGTCGCGGGTCGGCGTGAAGAAATCGGTGGTGTGGAACTTGACGCCATCGCGCAGATGGAAGGTGTAGGTCAGGCCGTCTTTGGAGACATCCCAGCTCGTGGCCAGGCCCGGTTCGACTTCGGTGCCGCCACGCTTGAACTGGGTCAAGCGGTTGAACACGGTTTCGGCGGACGCATCGAAATCGGTGCCGCTGGTGTACTGGCTCGGATCAAAACCGGCGGGGCTGGCTTCGGAGCAGTAGACCAGGGTGCTGGCGGCGTGGGCCATCGGCATAAAGGCCAGCAGGCCTGCGGCAAGGAGGAGCGGTTTGAAGGCGATTCTGTCCATGTAGACCCCTGAAGTGGCAGGTATAGGCTGCCCAAACGAAAACGGCGGCCACCGAGGTTACCGCCGTTCAGGTTTGTCAGGTAGGGGGTTACGGCATCTGTACTTCGATCACGCCATCGGCACTCATGGTCACCTGGCTGGTACCGGCTTCCACCTCTGGCGTCGGCGCCGAATCCATCATGGCCGCTTTCATCATCATCCCGCCGCGCGCATAGGGTTGTGGATAACCATTGGTGTTGAAGTTCAAGTTGACGATCTTGTAACCCTTGCCGCCCAGGGCGTCGGTGGCCAGTTGTGCGCGTGCTTTGAACGCGGCAACCGCATCCTTGAGCAGGGCGTCTTCGCTGGCCTTGCGCGTGGTGTCGGCGATGGCGAAGTCCATGTTTTCCATTTTCAGGGTATTGAGCAACTCGCCGGTGAGTTTGGACAGTGCCGGGAAATCCGCGCTTTCCAAGCGCAGTTCGGCGCGTTCACGCCAGCCGGTGATCTTCTGGTTCTTGTTGTCGTAGATCGGGTAGCTGTTACGGCTGCCCTGGCGCAAGGTCACGCCTTTGACTTCACGAGCCTCGCCGAGGGCCTTGTTCAAAGTGGTGGTGATTTCGGCCGCGAGCTTGGCCGGGTCGGAGTTCTGGGACTCGGTGTAGAGGGTGACGATCATCTTGTCGCGGGCCACTTCCTGGCTGGCCTCGGCGCGCAGGGAGATCTGGTTGTAATGCAGCTCATCGGCGGCCATTGCCGGAAGGCTGGCCAGGGCGCTGGCGCTGAGGGTGAGAACGGCGGCACTGCGGATGAAACGAGACATGGAAGCTCCTTAGGGTGTTCGTATCGGTATGACTGTAGACGGTGGTATCGGGTTCTTCGGGTTTACACATTCGCTACACATCGGGTAATCGCCGACGAACGGTCATTCGCCCGGCCTGCGGCAAAGAGCCACACGCGCCATGCCAGCGCGCCTGCTTCGTTTATACTCCTGCCGATCCGCCTGCTGCGCTCATCGGGAGAGCTCATGCTCGCCGCCGTAAAACTGACTTCCGCCACCCGCCAGAACCTCTGGCGCCTGACGTTCATTCGTACCCTGGTACTGGCCGCACAGGCCGGATCGGTGGGGCTCGCCTATTGGTTCGACCTGTTGCCGCTGCCCTGGCTGCAGTTGGGCGTGACCCTGGGTTTCTCCATCGTGCTGTGTGTGTTTACCGCCATCCGCTTGCGCACCACGTGGCCGGTAACCGAGCTGGAATACGCCCTGCAATTGGCCTGCGACCTGTTTATCCACAGTGTGTTGCTGTACTTTTCTGGCGGCTCCACCAACCCGTTCGTTTCTTATTACCTGGTGCCACTGACCATCGCTGCGGTGACCTTGCCGTGGCGCTACTCGGTGGTGCTGTCGGGCATCGCCCTGACCCTGTACACCCTGCTGCTGGCGCGCTTCTATCCGTTGCAAACGTTCCCCATCGCCCGCGAAAACCTGCAGATCTACGGGATGTGGCTGAGCTTTGCCCTGTCTGCCGCCGTGATCACCTTCTTTGCTGCGCGCATGGCCGAAGAGCTGCGCCGCCAGGAAGAACTGCGCGCCATTCGCCGCGAAGAGGGCTTGCGTGACCAGCAACTGCTCGCCGTCGCCACCCAGGCCGCCGGCGCCGCCCACGAATTGGGCACGCCGTTGGCGACCATGAGCGTGCTGCTCAACGAAATGACCCAGGACCACCACGACCCGGCGCTGCAAGAGGATCTCGGCGTGCTGCGCGAACAGGTCAAACAGTGCAAGCAGACCTTGCAGCAACTGGTACGCGCAGCCGAAGCCAATCGCCGCCTGGCGGTCGACATGCAGGACGTGACCCAGTGGCTCGACGAAGCGCTGAACCGCTGGCACCTGATGCGTCCCGAAGCCAGCTACCGCTTCCACCTGCTGGGTCAGGGCACTGTGCCGCGCATGGCGCCACCGCCGGACCTCACCCAAGCCTTGCTCAACCTGCTCAACAATGCCGCTGACGCCTGCCCCGAAGGCCTGGAAGTCCGGCTGGATTGGGATGTGGATGACCTGACGATCAGCATTCGCGACCACGGCGCGGGCGTGCCGCTGGCGATTGCCGAGCAGATCGGCAAACCTTTCTTTACCACCAAGGGCAAAGGCTTCGGCCTCGGCCTGTTTTTGAGCAAGGCCAGCGTGACCCGCGCGGGCGGCTCAGTGAAGCTCTATAGTCATGAGGAAGGTGGCACGCTTACCGAGCTGCGCCTGCCCCGTGTCGCACGAGGAGATATCGATGAGTGACGAGATCCAAGTCGAAGGCGAAGAACTGCCGCACCTGTTGCTGGTAGATGATGACGCCACCTTTACCCGCGTGATGGCGCGCGCGATGAGCCGTCGTGGCTTTCGCGTGAGCACCGCAGGCTCCGCCGAAGAAGGCCTGACCATTGCCCAGGCTGACTTGCCGGACTATGCCGCGCTCGACCTGAAAATGGACGGCGACTCCGGCCTGGTGCTGTTGCCCAAACTGCTGGAACTCGACCCGGAAATGCGCGTGGTGATCCTCACCGGTTACTCCAGCATCGCCACGGCCGTCGAAGCCATCAAGCGCGGTGCCTGCAACTACCTGTGCAAACCGGCGGATGCCGATGACGTGCTGGCGGCGTTGCTGTCCGAGCATGCCGACCTCGACACCCTGGTGCCGGAAAACCCGATGTCGGTGGACCGCCTGCAGTGGGAACACATCCAGCGCGTACTTACCGAACACGAAGGCAACATATCCGCCACTGCCCGCGCCCTGGGCATGCACCGTCGCACCCTGCAACGCAAGCTGCAGAAGCGTCCGGTACGACGCTGAACCTCGGCTGAACGAGCCGCTTCAGGCCGCACGGAGCCCTGAACCGATCAACTATGATCGGTTCAAACGCCTGTCACCTCCTTCCTATCGAGCCTGAACGATGAATCAGAACGCTGAGTACTCTGCGGTCAATGACGCAGTGCGTGGGCAATTCTTTCGCCGAACCTGGGCGATGATCACGCCTTATTGGCGAAGTGAAGAGAAGGGCAAGGCCTGGTTGTTGCTCGCCGTGGTGATTGGCCTGTCGCTGTTCAGCGTGGCCATTTCCGTGTGGCTCAACCACTGGTACAAGGACTTCTACAACGCGCTGGAAAACAAGGACACGGTCGCCTTCTGGCAACAGATCGTTTATTTCTGCGGCATCGCCACGGTGGCGATTCTCGGCGCGGTCTACCGTCTCTACCTCACTCAGATGCTGACCATTCGCTGGCGTGCATGGCTCACCGAAAAGTATTTTGCCCGCTGGCTTGGCAACAAGAACTACTACCAGCTGGAGCAGGGCGGCTACACCGATAACCCGGATCAGCGGATTTCCGAAGACCTCAACAGCTTTACCTCGAATACGTTAAGTCTTGGCCTGGGTCTGCTGCGCAATGTGGTCAGCCTGGTGTCATTCTCGATCATCCTGTGGGGCGTGTCGGGCAGTATTGAAGTGTTCGGTATCACCATCCCCGGCTACATGTTCTGGTGTGCATTGGTCTATGCCGGTGTCGGCAGTTGGCTGACCCATCTGATCGGTCGTCGTTTGATCGGTTTGAGCAATCAGCAACAACGCTTCGAAGCAGACTTGCGTTTCTCCATGGTGCGAGTGCGGGAGAATGCCGAGAGCATCGCCCTGTACAACGGCGAACCCAATGAGAATCAGCGTTTGAGCGCGCGGTTCGGGAAGGTCTGGCATAACTACTGGGACATCATGAAGGTGTCCAAGCGCCTGACGTTCTTCACTGCCGGTTATGAACAGATTGCGACCGTCTTTGCGTTTATCGTGGCTGCCCCGCGCTACTTTTCCGGCAAGATCGAACTGGGCGAGCTGATGCAAATCAACTCGGCGTTTGGCAACGTGCAGGGCAACTTCAGCTGGTTTATCAGTGCGTACGCCGACCTCGCCGGTTGGCGCGCGACCAGCGACCGTCTACTGAGTTTTCAGCAGGCCATGAGTGAAAACGAGCAGCGCCCAGCCGCCATTGACGTCAGCGCGGAGGGCGAGCGTCTGGTGGTGCAAGGGCTGGGCATGAACCTGGCGGATGGTCGTCACCTGCTGACCGACGCCAACATGATCGTTGAGCCGGGTGAGCGCCTCATGCTCAGCGGCCGTTCCGGCAGCGGCAAAAGTACCTTGCTGCGCGCCATGGGACATCTGTGGCCTGCTGGTCACGGCAGCATTCGCCTGCCGGCCAAACGTTACCTGTTCCTGCCGCAGAAGCCCTACCTGCCGATCGGCACACTCAAGGCGGTGTTGAGTTATCCACAGGACGACAGCGTCTATTCGGCAGAACGTTATGCACAGGTCCTGGAAACCTGTCGCCTGCCGCACCTGGTGGGGCGCCTGGATGAAGCCAACCATTGGCAACGCATGCTCTCGCCCGGCGAACAGCAGCGCCTGGCCTTTGCCCGAGCCTTGTTGTTCGCGCCGCAATGGCTCTATATGGACGAAGCGACATCGGCCATGGATGAAGAGGATGAGGCGACGTTGTATCAGGCGTTGATTGATGAGTTGCCGGGTTTGAGCATTGTCAGCGTCGGTCACCGCAGCAGCCTCAAGCGCTTCCATGGACGGCATGTGCGGATCGAGGCAGGGTGGCTTCAAGAACAGCCCGTGGCCTGAAGACCAATGGGGAAGGGTGTAAGCCCCCTCCCACAAGAGCGAGGCCCAACAAAAAGCCCGGTTGATCAATGATCAGCCGGGCTTTTTGTTGCTTGAAAATAACTTACTTCTTCAAGCCGTAATGCTCATCCAGCATGCCCGGGGCGTTCGGCGTTTTTGGCGCGTAGTCCCGTGGTGGTTCCTGGTTTTCCCGGGGTGGGGTCAGGCGTTCCCGTGGAGTTTGCGGTGCATCGGAATGCAGCGCGGCCAGCAGACGCTGACGGGTGATGTCGTCGAGGGCCAGGCGGTTTGCGCCATCGGCGAGGTGATCCTGTACTTCCTGGTAGCTCTGGGTGAGTTTCTTGACCAGGGTCGCGGTGCTGTTGAAGTGGGTAACAACCTCGTTCTGATAACTGTCAAAACGTTCCTGAATGTCATCCAACTGACGCTGCGTGCGGTTAGGCGCGGCATTCGGCAGCAGGCGGGCAACCAGGAATCCAATGGCGACACCGGCAACCAAGGCGAGAGTCGGCAACAACCAAACTAAGAGCGAGTGTTCCACGAGTCCTTCCTCTATAAACGGCTTTGCTTTACGTTAACGGCTCAAACCTGCGCTGTATACCGCGATTAAGCTCGCAATGATGCCATGCACAGACTTTTAGCTAGACGAGTCGACCCTTTGAGAGGTCACGGAGTTCATTCCTTGCTCATGCGTGAAACCCCCGTTTTGATCGATGGCCCGGTAGGTCAATTGGAAGCCCTGTACCTGGATCACCCCGAGCCACGTGGCCTGGCGCTGATCTGTCACCCTAACCCGGTGCAAGGTGGGACCATGCTCAATAAAGTTGTCTCGACCCTGCAACGCACCGCCCGCGATGCGGGTTTGATCACTTTGCGTTTCAACTACCGTGGGGTTGGCGCCAGCGCCGGTACGCACGATATGGCCACGGGTGAAGTGGATGATGCCGAAGCGGCTGTCACCTGGCTGCGGGAAAAACACCCTGGCCTGCCGATCACCTTGCTCGGCTTTTCCTTTGGCGGTTATGTGGCCGCCAGCCTCGGCGGTCGCCTTGAAGCCAAGGGTGAAAAACTGGCGCACCTGTTCATGGTCGCTGCGGCGGTGATGCGCCTGCGCGATAGTGATGTGTTGCCACAAGGCTGCCCGCTCACCCTGATCCAGCCGGAAACCGACGAAGTGGTCGATCCGCAATTGGTCTACGACTGGTCTGCCGCCTTGAAACGCCCCCATGAGCTGCTGAAAGTGGCAGAATGCGGGCACTTTTTTCATGGCAAGCTCACCGATCTCAAGGATCTGGTGCTGCCGCGCCTCTCGAATTGATAGCAGTCTGATAAGCGATTACCCATGACGACTCGTACCCGTATCCTCACCGGCATCACCACCACCGGCACGCCGCACCTGGGCAACTACGCCGGTGCGATCCGCCCGGCGATCCTTGCCAGCCAGGACGCCAATGCCGACTCTTTCTACTTCCTGGCCGACTACCACGCCCTGATCAAATGCGATGACCCGCAGCGCATCCAGCGCTCGCGTATGGAAATCGCCGCGACCTGGCTGGCCGGTGGCCTGGATGTGAACCGGGTGACCTTTTATCGTCAGTCCGACATCCCGGAAATCCCCGAGCTGACCTGGCTGCTGACCTGCGTCGCCGCCAAGGGCCTGCTCAACCGCGCCCATGCCTACAAGGCCTCGGTGGACAAGAACGTGGAGACCGGCGAAGACCCGGATGCGGGCATCACCATGGGCCTGTACAGCTACCCGGTGCTGATGGCGGCGGACATCCTGATGTTCAACGCGCACAAAGTGCCGGTGGGCCGCGACCAGATCCAGCACGTGGAAATGGCCCGCGACATCGGCCAGCGCTTCAACCACCTGTTCGGCAACGGTAAAGAATTCTTCACCATGCCCGAGGCGTTGATCGAAGAAAGCGTTGCCACCTTGCCGGGCCTGGATGGCCGCAAGATGTCCAAGAGCTACGACAACACCATCCCGTTGTTCACCAGCGCCAAGGACATGAAGGACGCCATCTCGCGGATCGTCACCGACTCCCGCGCGCCCGGCGAAGCCAAGGACCCGGACAACTCGCACCTGTTCACCCTCTACCAGGCGTTTGCCAGCAAGGCCCAGGAAGAAGAGTTCCGCGGCGAGCTGCTGCAAGGCCTGGGCTGGGGCGAGGCGAAGAGCCGCCTGTTCCAGCTGCTGGACGGCCAATTGGGCGAAGCGCGCGAGCGCTACCACCAGTTGATGTCGCGCCCGTCGGACATGGAAGACCTGTTGCTGGTCGGCGCCAAGAAAGCCCGTGCCGTCGCCGCGCCATTCCTGGCCGAGTTGCGTGAAGCGGTGGGCCTGCGTTCTTTCGTCAACCAGGCTGCGGCGCCGGTTGCGACCAAGAAGAAGGCCGCCAAAGCCGCACGTTTTGTGAGCTTCCGTGAAGACGATGGCAGCTTCCGCTTCCGCCTGTTGGCCGCCGATGGCGAACAACTGCTGCTGTCGCGCAACTTTGCCGATGGCAAGGCGGCCGGTGCGGTGACCAAGCAACTGCAAAACGGTGAAGCGCTGGATGTGCGCACCGAGGCCCTGAGCTTCAGCGTATGGCTGGACGGTGCCGCAGTCGCCGACAGCGCCGAGTTTGCCGATGGTGCATCGCGTGATGCCGCCATTGCAGCCCTGCGCATTGCGTTGACCCCAATCGAGGATTAACCCGACCAAGGGTTGATTGCCATTATCCGGGGCCGTCGTTACAGTGACGGCCCGTTTTTGTTGCCTTGCTAACGAAATTATGACGCCCCTAGAACGATATCAAGCTGATCTGAAACGCCCTGAATTCTTCCATGACGCGGCCCAGGAAACGGCGGTGCGTCATTTGCAGCGCCTGTACGACGACCTGGTCGCGGCCTCGCAAAGCAAGCCGGGGATGCTCAGCAAGCTGTTTGGCAAGAAAGACCACACGCCGGTCAAGGGCCTGTATTTCTGGGGCGGTGTAGGTCGGGGCAAGACCTATCTGGTCGATACGTTCTTTGAGGCGCTGCCGTTCAAGGAAAAGGTCCGCACCCACTTCCACCGCTTCATGAAGCGCGTGCACGAAGAAATGAAGACCCTGCCGGGTGAAAAAAACCCGCTGACCATCATCGCCAAGCGTTTCTCCGACGAGGCGCGGGTGATCTGCTTCGATGAATTCTTCGTTTCCGACATCACCGACGCCATGATCCTCGGCACCCTGATGGAAGAGCTGTTCAAGAACGGCGTGACCCTGGTCGCCACTTCGAACATCGTGCCCGACGGCCTCTACAAGGATGGCCTGCAACGTGCGCGCTTCCTGCCCGCCATTGCGCTGATCAAGCAGAACACCGAGATCGTCAACGTCGACAGTGGCGTCGACTACCGTCTGCGTCACCTCGAACAGGCGGAGCTGTTCCACTTCCCGCTGAACGAAGCTGCGCACGAAAGCCTGCGCAAGAGCTTCCGCGCCCTCACGCCGGAGTGCACCCAGGCGGTGGAAAACGACAAGCTGATGATCGAGAACCGCGAGATCATCGCCCTGCGTACCTGCGATGACGTGGCCTGGTTCGAATTCCGCCAACTGTGCGACGGCCCGCGTAGCCAGAACGACTACATCGAACTGGGCAAGATCTTCCACGCGGTGATCCTCAGCGGCGTGGAGCAGATGAGCGTCACCACCGACGACATCGCCCGACGGTTTATCAACATGGTCGACGAGTTCTACGACCGTAACGTCAAGTTGATCATCTCGGCCGAAGTCGAACTCAAGGACCTGTATACCGGCGGGCGCTTGAACTTCGAATTCCAGCGAACCCTGAGCCGCCTGCTCGAAATGCAGTCCCACGAGTTCCTGTCGCGCGGGCACAAACCCTAAGACCGATGTAGGTCAAGTGTGGGAGGGGGCTTGCCCCCGATAGCGGTCTATCAGTGCAAGATGTACTCACTGACACACTGCTATCGGGAGCAAGCCCCCTCCCACATTTGCTTACGCAGCCTGTTGGAACTGCTGGCGGTACTGGTTCGGTGACAGCTCCGTGTGCTGCCTGAACAACCGCGCAAAGAAACTCGCATCGTCGTAACCCACCTCATAGCTGATGGTCTTGATGCTCTTGCGGCTGCCCGAGAGCAGGCCCTTGGCCGTCTCGATACGCAAGCGTTGCAGGTAGTGCAGCGGCTTGTCGCCGGTGGCGGTCTGGAAGCGGCGCATGAAGTTGCGAATGCTCATGCCGTGTTCCCGGGCGACGTCTTCGAAGCGGAATTTGTCGGCAAAGTGCTCTTCGAGCCAGTGCTGGATCTGCAGGATAATCACGTCCTGGTGCAGCTTCTGCCCCCCAAACCCGATACGTCCCGGCGAGTAGCTGCGCTGCACTTCGTAGAGGATGTCACGCGCCACTGCCTGGGCGATGTTGGCGCCGCAGAAGCGTTCGATCAGGTAGATATACAGGTCGCACGCCGAGGTGGTGCCGCCGGCGCAATACAGGTTGTCGGCATCGGTGAGGTGCTTGTCCTGATTGAGCTGGACCTTGGGGAAGCGTTCGCTGAAGGCGTTGAAGAAGCGCCAGTAGGTGGTCGCCTCCTTGCCATCGAGCAGGCCGGCTTCGGCCAGCCAGAACACTCCTGTGGCTTCGCCGCAGAGTACCGCGCCGCGTGCATGTTGCGCGCGCAGCCACGGCAGCACTTGCGGGTAGCGCGCGCAGAGGGCGTCGAAGTCATCCCAGAAGGCCGGCAGTACGATGATGTCGGCGTCTTCCAGGCCGCCGTCCACCGGCATGATCACATCACTGAAGCTGCGCACCGATTTTCCGTCGGGGCTCACAAGGCGTGTTTCGAACGCAGGGGTCAGGCCCAGGCCTTGCTGTTTGCCATAACGCAGGCTGGCGAGGTGGAAGAAATCCTTGGCTTGCATCAGGGTTGAAGCGAATACCCGATCAATGGCCAAAATGCTGACGCGCCGCAACGGCGTGGAGATTTGGTTAGACATAATTTCATTTATTCTTATAGGGGAAAGTGGTCACCAGACGGCTGGATCGTCTTATTTTTTGTCGCATGTGTCCAGTGTCCTGTGACGCCATCGGGGCATAGGCTCTGTGGGCTCGTCCTTGTCCGACAATCCACGCAGGTGACCCATGATCCCCAGAACCTTGTTCAGCCCGGAGCACGAACTCTTTCGCCAGAGCGTGCGCACCTTTCTTGAAAAAGACGCTGCACCGTTCCATGGGCAATGGGAGAAGCAGGGCTATATCGATCGCAACCTGTGGAGCAAAGCGGGGGAGGCGGGGATGTTGTGTTCCCATCTGCCGGAGGAATACGGCGGGCTGGGCGCGGACTTTCTCTACAGCGCGGTGGTGATCGAGGAGATCAGCCGGCTGGGGCTGACCGGCATCGGTTTCTCGCTGCATTCGGACATCGTTGCGCCTTACATCCTGCATTACGGCAGTGAGGCGCTGAAGCACAAGTACCTGCCCAAGTTGATCAGCGGCGAGATGGTCACGGCCATCGCCATGACCGAGCCGGGTGCCGGCTCTGACCTGCAAGGGGTCAAGACGACCGCCGTGCTGGACGGCGACGAGTACGTAATCAATGGCTCCAAGACCTTTATCACCAATGGGTATCTGGCTGAGCTGGTGATCGTGGTCGCCAAGACCGACCCCAAGGCCGGCGCCAAGGGCACCAGCCTGTTTTTGGTGGAGGCAGACACGCCGGGCTTCGCCAAGGGCAAGCGCCTGGAGAAGGTTGGCATGAAGGCGCAGGACACTTCGGAGTTGTTTTTCCAGGATGTCCGCGTGTCCAGGGAAAACCTGCTGGGCCAGGCCGGCATGGGGTTTGCCTACTTGATGCAGGAGCTACCTCAGGAGCGGCTGACGGTGGCCATTGGCGCGCTGTCGTCGGCCGAGGCGGCGCTGGAGTGGACTCTGGAATACACCCGTGAGCGCAAGGCATTCGGCAAGGCGATTGCCGACTTCCAGAACACCCGCTTCAAACTGGCGGAGATGGCCACGCAGATTCAGATCGGGCGCGTGTTCGTCGACAAATGCATGGCGCTGCACCTGGAAGGCAAGCTGGATGTGCCCACCGCCGCGATGGCCAAGTACTGGGCCACGGACCTGCAGTGCAAGGTGCTCGACGAGTGCGTGCAGTTGCACGGCGGCTACGGCTTCATGTGGGAATACCCGATTGCCCGGGCGTGGGCGGATGCGCGCGTGCAACGGATTTATGCGGGGACCAACGAGATCATGAAGGAGATTATTGCGCGGGCGCTTTGAGTGCTGTGTTGTTTGTGTAGACCGCTATCGGGGGCTTGCCCCCGATAGGGGTCTACAGATCAATCAAGGCGCAGGATTCGGATGATCCTTCTGAATCGCCTCGATCCCTTCCAGTACTTCCTTCGACAGCTTCAGGTCAGCACTGGCAATGTTGCTGTCCAGCTGTTCCAGGCTCGTCGCGCCAATAATGTTGCTGGTCACGAACGGTTGCTGGGTCACGAACGCCAACGCCATCTGCGCTGGGTCCAGACCGTGCTCGCGGGCCAGTGCCACGTAGCGGCTGCACGCGGCCTCCGACTGCGGGTTGAAGTAGCGGCTGAAGCGGCTGTACTCGGTCAGGCGCGCTTTGGCCGGGCGTGCGCCACCTTCGTACTTGCCACTGAGCATGCCGAACGCCAGGGGCGAGTAAGCCAGCAGGCCGCATTGCTCGCGAATGGCGACTTCTGCCAGGCCCACTTCAAAGCTGCGGTTGAGCAGGTTGTAGGGATTCTGGATCGATACCGCACGGGTCCAGCCACGGGCTTCGGCCAGGGCCAGGAACTTCATGGTGCCCCATGGGGTTTCATTGGACAGGCCGATATGGCGGATCTTGCCGGCCTTCACCTGCTCATCCAGCGCTTCGAGGGTTTCCTCCAGTGGGGTGAGGTCGTCTTCGTCCTTGTGCTTGTAGCTCAGTTGGCCGAAGAAGTTGGTGCTGCGCTCCGGCCAGTGCAACTGGTAGAGGTCGATCCAGTCGGTTTGCAGGCGCTTGAGGCTGGCGTCCAGGGCTTCGACGATGTGCTTGCGGTTGTGGCGCAGGTGGCCGTCGCGGATGTAGTCGATGGTGTTGCCGGGGCCGGCGATCTTGCTGGCGAGGATCCAGTCGGCACGGTCGCCACGGCTTTTGAAGTAATTACCGATATAACGCTCGGTGGTGGCATAGGTGTCGGCCTTGGGCGGCACCGGGTACATTTCCGCCGTGTCGAGGAAGTTGATCCCCGCGGCCTTGGCCCGTTCAATCTGCGCGAAGGCCTCTGCCTCGCTGTTTTGCTCACCCCAGGTCATGGTGCCCAGGGCTATCGCGCTCACGTTCAGATCCGTACGGCCCAGCTGTCGATAATCCATCGGGTACTCCTTCAGGGAAAACAATCATAAAAGCAGGTTGAATTTTTTTTCGCAATCTGCATAATTGCCCACCTCTTTCTGCAGTGGAAGTGATGCGCCGCCTGCCGAAGAATCTTGCCGTTGAACGGACGCGCCGACCCGAGCCCCCGATAGCGTCTGTATCCGGCTGCCTTTGACTTGTCAAAGTACGCACTATTCAGTAAGATCCGCCGTCTAATTTACAGGGCGGCCCCTGAGGCTATTAAAGAATGACAACTTTTACTGCAAAACCGGAAACAGTTCAGCGCGACTGGTTTGTCGTCGACGCCGCTGGTCAGACCCTGGGTCGTCTGGCCACTGAAGTCGCCAGCCGTCTGCGTGGCAAGCACAAGCCTGAGTACACCCCTCACGTTGACACCGGTGACTACATCGTGATCATCAACGCTGAGCAGGTACGTGTTACCGGCAACAAAGCGCAAGACAAAATGTACTACCGTCACTCCGGTTTCCCAGGCGGTATCAAGTCTTCCAACTTTGAAGGCCTGATCTCCAAGAAGCCTGAAGCCCCGATCGAAATCGCGGTCAAAGGCATGCTGCCGAAGGGCCCACTGGGTCGCGATATGTTTCGCAAGCTGAAAGTCTATGCGGGCGCTGTACACCCTCATGCTGCTCAGCAGCCCCAAGAACTGAAGTTTTAACGGAATAGTTCATTATGTCGGCGACTCAAAATTACGGCACTGGCCGTCGCAAAACCGCAACCGCACGCGTTTTCCTGCGTCCGGGCACTGGTAACATCTCGATCAACAACCGCACCCTGGACAACTTCTTCGGTCGCGAAACTGCCCGCATGGTAGTTCGTCAGCCGCTGGAATTGACCGAGACTGTTGAAAAGTTCGACATCTACGTCACCGTTATCGGTGGCGGTGTAAGTGGTCAAGCTGGCGCAATCCGCCACGGTATCACTCGCGCTCTGATGCAGTACGACGAAACCCTGCGTGGCGCTCTGCGCAAAGCTGGCTTCGTTACTCGCGATGCTCGTGAAGTTGAACGTAAGAAAGTCGGTCTGCGTAAAGCGCGTAAGCGTCCGCAGTACTCGAAGCGTTAATTCGCTTTACGTTTCACAAAAACGCCCAGCCTCCTCACGGAGCTGGGCGTTTTTTATTGCCTGCGATTTATACACAATTTTTGGCGTGACAACTTGCCACATCCGTAGACCCCCTATACTACAAGGCCTGGAGGGGGAGGCCCGGGCAATTCCCTTGTCATACGTGGGGCTTTTCATTACCATTCGGCAAAATTTTTATAAGTTCAGATTTAATACTTAGTAGACGCCTGATTTAACAGGCCAAAAAGCTGATGGGAGAGGACTGAATGAGCAATGACGGCGTGAATGCAGGCCGGCGTCGCTTCTTAGTAGCAGCCACATCCGTGGTGGGTGCTGCAGGAGCGGTGGGGGCTGCGGTCCCGTTCGTGGGGTCATGGTTTCCCAGTGCCAAGGCGAAAGCCGCAGGTGCACCGGTGAAAGTGAATGTCAGCAAGATCGAGCCAGGCCAGCAGATGATTGCTGAGTGGCGCGGCCAGCCGGTGTTCATTGTTCGTCGTACTGAGGAAATCCTGGGAAATCTGAAAAAGATCGAAGGCCAGTTGTCTGACCCGAAATCCGAGAAATCCGACCAACCCGCCTACGCCAAAAACGAAGCACGTTCGATCAAGCCAGAGATTCTGCTGCTGGTCGGCCTCTGCACTCACCTGGGATGCTCACCTACCTTCCGCCCGGAAGTCGCTCCAGTCGATCTGGGTAAAGATTGGGTGGGTGGTTATTTCTGCCCCTGCCACGGCTCCCACTACGATCTGGCGGGCCGCGTCTACAAGTCCCAGCCTGCTCCTCTGAACCTGCCTGTACCTCCGCATACCTACGAAACTGACGACCTCATTGTCATTGGCCTCGATAAGGAGAACGCGTGATGAGCAAGTTCATGGATTGGGTCGATGCACGCTTCCCCGCCACTAAAATGTGGGAAGACCATCTCAGCAAGTATTACGCGCCAAAAAACTTCAACTTCTTCTACTTCTTCGGTTCCCTGGCGCTGCTGGTGCTGGTTAACCAGATCGTCACCGGTGTCTGGCTGACGATGAGCTACACCCCGTCGGCGGAAGAGGCGTTTGCGTCTGTCGAATACATCATGCGTGACGTCGAGTACGGCTCGATCCTGCGCCTGCTGCACTCCACCGGTGCTTCGGCGTTCTTTATCGTGGTCTACCTGCACATGTTCCGTGGCCTGCTCTACGGCTCGTACCAGAAGCCCCGCGAACTGGTGTGGGTGTTCGGCATGCTGATCTACCTGGCGCTGATGGCCGAAGCCTTCATGGGCTACCTGCTGCCATGGGGCCAGATGTCGTACTGGGGTGCCCAGGTGATCATCTCGCTGTTCGGTGCGATCCCGGTCATCGGCAACGACCTGACCCAGTGGATCCGTGGTGACTACCTCATCTCCGGCATCACCCTGAACCGCTTCTTCGCCCTGCACGTCGTGGCGCTGCCCATCGTGATCCTGGGCCTGGTGGTGCTGCATATCCTGGCACTGCACGAAGTGGGCTCCAATAACCCGGATGGCGTGGACATCAAGAAGCACAAGGACGAGAACGGCATTCCGCTGGACGGCATCCCGTTTCACCCGTACTACACCGTGAAAGACATTGTCGGCGTGGTCGTGTTCCTCTTCGTGTTCTGCTCGATCGTGTTCTTTTTCCCGGAGATGGGCGGTTATTTCCTCGAGAAGCCTAACTTCGAACAGGCGAACGCCTTCAAGACCCCTGAGCACATTGCCCCGGTCTGGTACTTCACGCCGTTCTACGCGATCTTGCGGGCGATTCCCGACAAGCTCATGGGCGTAATTGCCATGGGCGCGGCCATTGCTGTGCTGTTCGTGCTGCCGTGGCTCGACCGGAGCCCGGTCAAGTCCATGCGCTACAAAGGCTGGCTGAGCAAAATCTGGCTGTGGGTGTTCTGCATTGCATTCGTGATCCTGGGCGTGTTGGGCGTATTGGCGCCGACCCCTGAGCGTACGCTGCTGTCGCAGGTCTGCACCTTCCTGTACTTCGCCTACTTCATTCTGATGCCGTTCTACACCCGGCTCGAGAAGACCAAACCGGTTCCGGAAAGGGTGACTGGCTGATGAAAAAATTATTCGTTGCATTGATGCTTGCGGCCCTGCCGCTACTGTCCTTCGCTGCCGAGCACGGTGGTCCGGAATTGGGAAAAGTCGATATCGACGTGTCGGACAAGGCCGCCCTGCAAGACGGCGCGCGGACGTTCGCCAACTACTGCATGGGCTGCCACAGTGCCAAGTTCCAGCGTTATGAGCGGGTTGCCGATGACCTGGGCATCCCCCATGAGCTGATGCTGGAGAAGCTGGTGTTCACCGGCGCCAAGATTGGCGACCACATGAACATCGGCATGAAACCGGCGGACGCCAAGCTATGGTTCGGCGCCGCACCGCCCGACCTGACCCTGGTGGCGCGCGTGCGTGGTACCGATTGGCTGTACAACTACCTCAAGACTTTCTACGAAGACCCTACGCGCCCTTATCAAGTGAACAACAAGCAGTTCCCGAACGTCGGCATGCCTAACGTTCTGGTCGGGCTGCAAGGCAAACAAGTGATAGGATGCAAGCAGATCCAGGTCGTCGAAGACGGCAAGAAGCAATACGATCCATTGACCGGCACGCCCCTGACCCATGAAGCCTGCGATCAACTGAAGATCGAAACTCCAGGTTCGCAGACAGAAGAGCAGTTCGACGAGACGGTCAAGAATCTCGTGACCTTCCTGGCTTACTCAGCCAACCCGGTAAAACTGCAGCACCAGCGCATCGGTACTTACGTCTTGCTGTACCTGGCTTTCTTCTTCGTATTCGCCTATCTGCTCAAACGTGAATACTGGAAGGATGTGCATTGATCCAACCGTAAGCAATTGCTGTTAATCTTGCGCGCCCAGCGGCATCTCTGAATACGTAGCGCCCTGGTTGTACCAGGCGTTACAGGGATGCTCTCTGGGCGCGCTCGTTTTTGAGCTTTCGATAATTTCAACAAGCGAGGAGGACCGCCATGGGCGTGACCAATCGGTTGGCCTGTTACTCCGACCCCGCCGACCACTATTCCCACCGAGTACGCATCGTACTCGCAGAGAAGGGTGTCAGCGCCGAGATCATCAGTGTGGAGGCAGGTCGTCATCCGCCGAAACTGATCGAAGTGAACCCTTACGGCAGCTTGCCCACCCTGGTCGATCGTGACCTGGCGTTGTGGGAGTCAACCGTGGTGATGGAATACCTGGATGAGCGTTACCCCCATCCGCCGTTGCTGCCGGTGTATCCGGTGGCGCGTGCCAACAGCCGCCTGCTGATCCATCGGATCCAGCGTGACTGGTGCGGGCTGGTGGATGTGATTCTGGATTCGCGCAGCAAAGAGGCCGCTCGTGTCGTGGCGCGCAAGGAATTGCGCGAGAGCCTGACCGGCGTTTCGCCGCTGTTCGCCGACAAGCCTTTTTTCCTCAGTGAGGAACAAAGCTTGGTGGATTGCTGCCTATTACCCATACTCTGGCGCTTGCCGATTATGGGCATTGAACTGCCGCGGCCAGCCAAGCCGCTGCTTGATTACATGGAGCGCCAGTTTGCGCGTGAGGCTTTCCAGGCGAGTCTGTCTGGTGTCGAACGCGATATGCGCTAAGGCTTAAGGAGCCGTTGATGAACTCCAGTCGACCTTATCTGGTCCGCGCGCTCTATGAGTGGATTGTGGATAACGATTGCACCCCGCACATGCTGGTCAATTCCGAGTTTCCAGCGGTTCAGGTACCGCAGGGTTTTGCCAGTGACGGGCAAATCGTCCTGAACGTTTCACCCACTGCGGTGCGCCACTTGCACATGGACAACGAAGCTGTCAGTTTCGAAGGCCGTTTCGGCGGTGTGCCGCACACGCTGTACGTGCCGATTGGCGCTATCCTCGGCATCTATGCCCGGGAGAATGGCCAAGGCATGGTGTTCGATCTGGAGTCGCCTTTCGAGGACGACGAAGTGATTGAAGAGGAAGACGGCGATGATGTGCCGCCACCGGATAGCGAGCCACCGCGTCCAAGCGGTCGGCCAAGTCTGAAAGTGGTGAAGTAAAGCGCGTAAGTCTTCGGGCCTACGTTAAAAAAATGCCTCGGCTTTGCCGGGGCTTTTTTTGCTCAAAAACTCCCCACTGTTTCGCTGGCGGCCCCCGTGGTGAGCAGATTGTTGGGGCCGTCTTGCCAGTAGACCTCGTTGACATTGCTCAGGCTGCGGATCAGGCATTTCCATTCGATGTGTTGCTGTGCTGGCCACACGACAGTGCCGCTCCAGCGATTGGCCGCGCTGGGTTGCAGTGCGATGGCGTGGGCGGGGTCCCATACGCCTAGTTCGATGGTCGATCCCACAGCGTAGACCGCCTGGCCGGGCCCTGGCCTGACGTTGTCGCAATGCAAGGTGGTCGTGGTGTCGGAAGGTGCCGGGGCGGCCTGCCACGAGCGGATGCGCTGCCCGTCCGCAAACAGCGCTGGGCTGAAGCCGTCAGGCACTTTGGAGAGATCGGAGTCCAGGGCGATCAGCAGGCGCTTGCGGCTGCCTTGGATGGCGGCCACCAATCCGGAATAGTGGGGCTGGAAACTGATGGGGGAGTCGGCCCTGATACCGGCGTCCTTGCGCAGGCTGATCAGCTTGCGGATCAGATCGCCCCGGCCCCAGTCGTACATGTCCGGCCAATACACGGTGGGCGTACCGGGGCTCAGCAGAATGTAGGCATAGGCGATATTGCGTGTCGGGTCGGCAAGGGCCCAGTGGTGCTGCCCGCCGTATTGCCCTGGCGAATAACCGGTGTCGTGGTTGTCGACGAAAGTCACCGCGACCTGCCGCCATGCCGGGTCGGGGTTGCCATTCAAACCATGGCGCCACTCGGCCACGCTGCCATTTTGCATGCGCTCCTTGAGGGCGAAATCGAACACGCTGCAGTGGGAACGATCCGACCAGTCCTTCAACGCATCCTGCCAACTGGCCTTGCTGCGCCAATCGTTCGCCGGATACTCGCTGGGGCCTTTCCACAACTCGCCGACGCAGAACGCTTGGTCACCGAAGTTTTTCATCCACACATCAACCCGCTCCGGCGCGTAGCCGCGTGCAAAATCGAAGCGCAAGCCTTTGGCGCTGTAGTTGTCCCGCAGGTTTCTGAATTCCTGCATGAAGCGCTGCGAGACTTCCGAGTTGCTTGTGTTGAGGTCGGCCGAGCCGCTCATGAACGCGTCGCCTTCATCACAGACGACGGGGGTTGTGCAGTCATCGCGCCACAGCTTGAGGCCCCTGGGAAAGCGCATCTGTTTACCCGGCAGCTTGTCGTTCATATGGTTGGGCACTACGTCGTAGATCGCTTGCACGCCGGCACCCGCCAAGGCGGTGACCGCCTGTTTGAGCTGGCTGTCACTGCCGTATTGGCTGTTCTTGTCGAAGTCGTTCCAGAAGTAACCTTCACCGCCGCCGGACGTTCCCGACGCCGTGTCACTCCAACTGGATTGATCGGTCCAGGCGGGCGGCAGCCAGATTTTGGTAAAGCCGTCCTGGCCGATAGTGGGTGCCATTTGTGCCAGCACCTCATACCATTTCTGCGGGGTATTGCGGCTGGAGTTCCAGTGGAAGCCCTGAAGCAGGATGTCTTCGCCGCCGCCATTGCGCACATTCGGCGGCGCAGCGTAAACGGAGCATGCCAGCAGCCACACAATCGTTGCGTAATACCTGCCCGTACGTTTCATCACCCGCCACCTGTTTGCTGTAACAGGCTTTACTCTGCTACGGGGACGGAACGCCGTCTGCTGTCATAATTGCCAGGTGCGCGAGAACATTTGGCACTAATACCCAGGCTTGAAGTAGCCGTGCGTTATGTTCGAATTTGAACCCGTTTGTGCGGGTGCCGTTGCTGGCCGGGGCTGAAAGCTGACGGCGTGTATATGAAAGTGCGGTACAAACGGTGATCGTACAACCGCCATGGGCTATGATGCTGTTTTAGTCCACCGAGATAGATGATTCCACATGGAAAACGCCAGCACCGCCCCTCGTCTTCCCCGCAAGCGCCGCAGCCTTGCCCAGGAATTGGTCACGGTGCTGTCAGAGCAGATCCGCGACGGCCAACTCAAGCGTGGCGACAAGCTGCCCACCGAGTCGGCGATCATGGACGCCCATGGGGTCAGCCGCACCGTGGTCCGCGAGGCCATCTCCCGCTTGCAGGCGGCAGGGCAGGTGGAAACCCGCCACGGTATCGGCACCTTTGTGTTGGATACGCCTAGCCCAAGCGGCTTTCGCATCGACCCGGCCACCGTGGTGACCCTGCGTGATGTGCTGGCGATTCTCGAACTGCGGATCAGCCTGGAAGTGGAGTCCGCTGGGCTCGCCGCACTGCGCCGTAGCGATGAACAACTGGCTGCCATGCGCGCGGCGCTGGACGCCCTGAATGAAAGCGCGGCCCACGCCGGTGATGCGGTGGCCTCGGACTTCGCATTTCACTTGGAAATTGCACTGTCCACCGGTAACCGCTACTTCACCGACATCATGACCCACCTGGGCACCAGCATCATTCCGCGTACCCGCCTGAACTCGGCACGCCTGGCCCATGATGACCACCAGCACTATATGGGCCGCCTGAGTCGCGAACACGAAGAGATTTATGAGGCGATTGCCCGCCAGGATTCGGATGCGGCGCGGGCGGCGATGCGCTTGCACCTGACCAATAGCCGCGAGCGACTGCGCCATGCCCATGAAGAGGCGGAGGCGCAGCGCGGTTAGACATGACGCCTTGCAGGCGCGCGCTTGCTCGCGAAAGACGTCAGCGATGACGCGGGTATCCTGAATACTCGCGCCGCCCTGAGGTTCTCCACCTGCAAGCGGGCGCTTGCGGCGAGTCAGATGTCAGGCGTATTGGGCTTGTAGTCCTTAAGCAACAAATACGTACTCCACCCCCACCAGTCATTGGTCCAGTGCTTGTCGTTCAGGTCATTCACGTCCTTGCGGCGCAGCACCTTGTCTCCCTCCATCTTGAACAGCGGCGAGAAGTTGTTCGCCGGGTTCTGCGCGGCATTCAGGTCCGGGACATACAGGGGCGCTTTGAAATTGGCCGGCGAGGGCGCCACGCCGCTGATAAAGGTTTCGAAGATTTCGTCTGCCGAAGCCTGCACCGCGCGTTTGACCTGCAGCCGATTGTCCGCGTCGATGGCATCGAAGTAGCGCTTATCTCCATAGGCATGCCACTGATCACCCATGGCATTGCGCACCTTGAGGCCGAACTTGCTGTCTTCATCGTGCATGAAACGGCTGATCAGAGAGCCCAATTCGCCGGGTGTCACCACCGCTGCCAGCTGTTTGCGCGGCACTCGCAGGTGCCCGGCAGAAAACAGATCGGTCAAGAAGTGATCAGCAAAGCTGTTCATGGCATAGGCCATTTCCAATGCTTGGTCGGTACCGGTTTGATGGGCCACCACGGCCTGTTGCAACGCTGCCGTATGCCCTGCGAGGTACGCCGCCAGCGCCCATTCACCAAAGTGATCGGCGTTGTCCGCCGCCAGTTTCAGGTAGCGCCCCAGTGGGATCAGTGCCGAAACGGCGCTGCCACCACCGGTGATGCGGTTCCATTCCTCGGACAACGTATCACCCAGGGCGTCATAGGCTTCATGGGGCTGTTTGCCGTCTTTGATCGCCTGATTGACCGCGTTGATCTCCTTCTGCATCACCGCAAGGATCTTGCCCGCTTCTTCCCGCGAGGCAGGCAGCACAGCCAGTGTATTGAACGCGGCGATGAAGCGTTGCACGCGCTCGGCAGGGGAGGTGCCGTCGCTGATGGGGTGGCCGGGAATGCCATAAAAGTCACCGCCCAGGGCGATCACTTGGCCGTAGGTCAGTGCCAGTCCGTTAGGCAGATGCAGTTCGACTTGTCGCGCGGGAATTGCCGGGGCGTCCTTGCTGAAGCGTAACAATGTGTCGTCGCCGATGGCGGTGTGTTCGCCGCCTTCGAAACGTAGGACTGGCGGTTTTTTTTCGGGTGCTGCGAGTTCAAGACCTGACATGTTAGCTCCTTGCTATGTCGTAGGAATATTCCTTAATAGCTGTATGTATATACAGCTATCTGGAGCATAGAGAATAAAATTCCTACGTCAAGGATCCTTGTTTCTACAGCGTCTGAGATGAAGGGCGATGAATTACAGTTGACGAATCTTTTTATGGTTGTACGATGACGTACGACATCACCAAAACCAACAACAATCTTTCGACAGAAAGTCTTTACCCAGGGTGTTCGAATAATGAATCCACAAGAGCTGAAGTCCATCCTCTCCCACGGTCTGCTGTCTTTCCCGGTGACCGATTTCAACGCCCAGGGTGACTTCCACCAGGCGGGCTACATCAAGCGTCTGGAATGGCTGGCCCCTTACGGCGCCACCGCCTTGTTCGCAGCGGGCGGCACCGGTGAGTTTTTCTCCCTCGCCGCCAGCGAATATTCCCAAGTGGTAAAGACCGCCGTTGATACCTGCGCCACCAGCGTGCCGATTCTCGCCGGTGTCGGTGGTTCCACCCGCCAGGCCATCGAATACGCACAGGAAGCCGAGCGCCTAGGCGCCAAAGGCTTGCTGCTGCTGCCGCACTACCTCACCGAAGCCAGCCAGGACGGCGTTGCCGCCCACGTTGAAGCCGTGTGCAAATCGGTCAAAATCGGCGTGGTGGTCTATAACCGCAACGTGTGCCGCCTGACCGCTCCGCTGCTGGAACGCCTGGCCGAGCGCTGCCCTAACCTGATCGGCTACAAGGATGGCTTGGGTGACATCGAGTTGATGGTGTCGATCCGCCGCCGTCTGGGCGATCGTTTCAGCTACCTCGGCGGCCTGCCGACCGCAGAGGTTTACGCCGCTGCCTACAAGGCCCTGGGCGTGCCGGTGTACTCCTCGGCGGTGTTCAACTTCATCCCGAAAACCGCGATGGACTTCTACCACGCCATTGCCAAGGATGATCACGCCACCGTCGCCAAGATCATCGACGACTTCTTCCTGCCGTACCTGGACATCCGTAACCGCAAGGCCGGTTATGCCGTGAGCATCGTCAAGGCGGGTGCAAAAATTGTTGGCTATGACGCAGGCCCTGTGCGCACGCCGCTGACCGATCTGCTGCCGGAAGAATACGAAGCCCTGGCCGCGCTGATCGACAAGCAAGGTCCGCAATAAATTATCCACAAGGCCGCTGAGCAATCAGCGGCCTTTTGCGTCAGGAGAAGATTCGTGTCCCAAGTAAAGCGTTTTGAGAACTACATCAACGGTGAATGGGTTGCCGGCGCCGACTATTGCGTCAACCTCAACCCGTCGGAGTTGTCCGATGTCATTGGCGAATATGCCAAGGCCGACGTCTCCCAAGTCAACGCCGCCATTGACGCCGCCCGTGCCGCGTTCCCGGCCTGGTCCACCTCTGGTATCCAGGCTCGCCACGATGCCCTGGATAAAGTCGGCAGCGAAATCCTCGCCCGTCGCGAAGAACTCGGCACCCTGTTGGCCCGTGAAGAAGGCAAGACCTTGCCTGAAGCCATCGGCGAAGTGACCCGCGCCGGTAACATCTTCAAGTTCTTCGCCGGTGAATGCCTGCGGTTGTCCGGCGACTACGTGCCGTCGGTACGCCCGGGTGTCAACGTTGAAGTCACCCGCGAAGCCCTGGGTGTGGTCGGCCTGATCACCCCGTGGAACTTCCCGATCGCCATTCCAGCCTGGAAAATCGCCCCGGCCCTGGCCTACGGCAACTGCGTGGTGATCAAACCGGCTGAACTGGTACCGGGCTGCGCCTGGGCCCTGGCGGAGATCATCTCCCGCGCCGGTTTCCCTGCCGGTGTGTTCAACCTGGTGATGGGCAGCGGTCGTGTGGTGGGCGACGTGCTGGTCAACAGCCCGAAAGTCGACGGCATCAGCTTCACCGGTTCCGTTGGTGTGGGCCGGCAGATCGCTGTCAGCTGTGTGTCTCGCCAAGCCAAAGTGCAGTTGGAAATGGGCGGCAAGAACCCGCAGATCATTCTTGACGACGCCGACCTCAAGCAGGCCGTCGAGCTGTCGGTACAGAGCGCGTTCTACTCCACCGGCCAGCGTTGCACGGCGTCCAGCCGCCTGATCGTCACCGCCGGCATTCACGACCAGTTCGTCGCGGCCATGGCCGAGCGCATGAAGTCGATCAAGGTCGGCCACGCGCTGAAAAGCGGCACCGACATCGGCCCGGTGGTTTCCCAGGCCCAGCTGGACCAGGACATGAAGTACATCGACATCGGCCAAAGCGAAGGCGCGCGGCTGGTGAGCGGTGGTGGCCTGGTGACCTGCGACACTGAAGGCTACTACCTGGCGCCAACGCTGTTTGCCGACAGCGAAGCCGCCATGCGTATCAGCCGTGAAGAGATCTTCGGCCCAGTCGCCAACGTCGTGCGCGTGGCGGACTACGAGGCGGCGCTGGCCATGGCCAACGACACCGAGTTCGGTTTGTCGGCGGGCATTGCCACCACCTCGTTGAAGTACGCCAACCACTTCAAGCGTCATTCCCAGGCGGGGATGGTGATGGTCAACCTGCCGACGGCAGGTGTGGATTACCACGTTCCATTCGGTGGCCGTAAAGGCTCGTCCTATGGCTCGCGGGAGCAAGGTCGCTATGCGCAAGAGTTCTACACCGTGGTGAAAACCAGCTACATCGGTTCGTAATACGCAACACCCCGTGGGGGCCGGATGCCTGCCGGTCCCCACGACAAAAACAGAAAACCATTACCCGCAAAAAAAATAATTAGTGGGAGTACTTTTACATGCAAGCGACCAAGCCGACCCACGTCCGCTATTTGATCCTGCTCATGCTGTTCCTGGTGACCACGATCAACTACGCCGACCGGGCCACCATCGCAATCGCGGGCTCCAGCCTGCAAAAAGACCTCGGCATCGACGCGGTCACCCTCGGTTATATCTTCTCCGCATTCGGTTGGGCCTACGTGGCCGGGCAAATCCCCGGTGGCTGGCTGCTGGACCGATTCGGCTCGAAAAAAGTCTACGCCCTGAGCATCTTCACCTGGTCGCTGTTCACCGTGCTGCAAGGCTACGTCGGTGAGTTCGGTGTCTCCACCGCAGTGGTTGCGCTGTTCATGCTGCGCTTCATGGTGGGCCTGGCTGAGGCGCCGTCCTTTCCCGGTAACGCGCGCATTGTTGCCGCCTGGTTCCCGACCGCCGAACGCGGTACGGCCTCGGCGATCTTCAACTCGGCGCAGTACTTCGCGACCGTGTTGTTCGCGCCGCTGATGGGCTGGATCGTCTACCGCTTTGGCTGGCAGCACGTGTTTATCGTGATGGGCGTGATCGGCATCGTGTTCTCGCTGATTTGGCTGAAAGTTATCCACAGCCCGCGCCAGCACCCGATGATCAACGAAGCCGAGCTCAATCACATCGCCGCCAATGGCGCGATGGTTGATATGGATCAGGACAAGGGCAAGGGTAAGAAAACCGACGGTCCGAAGTGGGATTACATCCGTCAGTTGCTGACCAACCGCATGATGCTTGGCGTGTACCTGGGCCAGTACTGCATCAACGGGATCACTTACTTCTTCCTGACCTGGTTCCCGGTTTACCTGGTGCAGGACCGCGGCATGACCATCCTCAAGGCCGGTTTCATCGCCTCGTTGCCGGCGATCTGCGGGTTTATCGGTGGCGTGCTGGGCGGGGTGATTTCCGACTACCTGCTGCGCAAAGGCCATTCGCTGACGTTCGCCCGCAAGGCGCCGATCATTGCAGGCCTGCTGGTTTCCAGCAGCATCATTGCGTGTAACTACGTCGACGTTGAATGGATGGTGGTGGGCTTCATGGCCTTGGCCTTCTTCGGCAAAGGCGTTGGCGCACTGGGCTGGGCGGTGGTGTCCGACACCTCGCCGAAACAAATCGCCGGTCTCAGTGGCGGCTTGTTCAACACCTTCGGTAACCTCGCGTCGATCACCACGCCGATTGTCATCGGCTACATCATCAGCACCACCGGCTCGTTCAAGTGGGCCCTGGTGTTCGTCGGCGCCAACGCGCTGGTGGCGGTGTTCAGCTATCTGGTCATCGTCGGCCCGATCAAGCGTGTAGTACTCAAAGAGCCGCCAAGCAAGGGGCCTGAGTTGACCAACCTAACCGAAGTGCATTCCTGAGGGGCCCCGTGATGCAGTTGATTGAACATGCCGACTCGCCGCGCTCCATTCGCCTGCACGAGCGCGACAACGTAGTGATCGTGGTCAACGACCAGGGCGTACCGGCCGGGACCGAGTTCCCGGACGGCCTGGTGACCGTGGATTTCATCCCCCAGAGCCACAAAGTGACCCTGGAAGACATCCCCGAAGGCGGTCAGATTATTCGCTACGGCCAGACCATCGGTTACGCCCTGGCGCCGATTCCGCGCGGCAGTTGGGTCCAGGAAGATCAACTGCGCATGCCCACCGCGCCACCGCTGGACAGCTTGCCGCTGTCCACCGAGGTGCCTGAAACCCAGGCACCGTTGGAGGGGTTTACCTTCGAGGGCTATCGCAACGCCGACGGCACCGTGGGCACGCGCAATATCCTCGGCATCACCACCACGGTGCAGTGCGTGACGGGCGTGTTGGACCATGCGGTCAAGCGCATCAAGGACGAATTACTGCCCAAGTACCCCCACGTCGATGACGTGGTGGCGCTGACCCACAGCTACGGCTGTGGAGTGGCGATCACCGCGACGGATGCCTACATCCCGATCCGAACCGTACGCAACCTGGCGCGCAACCCGAACCTGGGCGGCGAAGCCCTGGTGATCAGCCTGGGCTGCGAGAAATTGCAGGCCGGGCAGGTGATGCACGACAACGACAGCTCCGTCGACCTCAGCGAGCCGTGGCTGTATCGGTTGCAGGATTCCAGCCATGGCTTTACCGAGATGATCGAGCAGATCATGGACTTGGCCGAAGTGCGCCTGAAGAAGCTCGACCAGCGCCGCCGGGAAACCGTGCCGGCATCCGAACTGATCCTGGGCATGCAATGCGGCGGCAGTGATGCGTTTTCCGGTATCACCGCCAACCCGGCGCTGGGCTATGCCTCGGATTTGTTGCTGCGGGCGGGAGCGACGGTGATGTTTTCCGAAGTCACCGAAGTGCGTGATGCCATCTACCTGCTGACTTCTCGCGCACAGACCAAGGAAATTGCCCAGGAACTGGTGCGGGAAATGGACTGGTACGACCGTTACCTGGCCAAGGGCGAGGCGGATCGCAGTGCCAATACCACGCCAGGCAACAAGAAGGGCGGGTTGTCGAACATTGTCGAGAAGTCCCTGGGCTCCATCGTCAAGTCCGGCAGCAGCGCGATCAACGGTGTGCTGGGTCCTGGCGAGCGCTTCAAAAGCAAGGGACTGATTTTTTGCGCGACACCGGCCAGTGACTTTGTCTGCGGCACGCTGCAACTGGCGGCGGGGATGAACCTGCATGTATTCACGACCGGGCGTGGCACGCCTTATGGGCTGGCGATGGCGCCGGTGGTGAAGGTCTCGACGCGTACGGAGTTGGCGCAGCGTTGGCCGGACCTCATCGATATCGACGCTGGGCGCATTGCCACCGGGCGCGCGACCATCGAGGAGTTGGGCTGGGAGTTGTTCCACTTCTATCTGGACGTGGCCAGCGGTAAGAAGCAGACCTGGGCGGAGCATCACAAGCTGCATAACGACATTACGTTGTTCAACCCGGCGCCGATTACCTGAGACCGAGTCGCCTGCATCGGGGGCTTGCCCCCCGATAGCGGTCGATCAGGCGCCGTTGGGCTGTATGGCTTATCATTAGCCACCTAACGACGCTCACCAAGGTTCTTCCCGGCATGCTGGCTATCTTCCTCACCACCCTCACCATCACCGCGCCGGTGTTTGCCATGCTGTTCCTGGGGGTGCTGCTCAAGCGCATCAACTGGATCAACGACAACTTTATCCACACGGCTTCGTCCCTGGTGTTCAACGTCACCATGCCGGCGTTGCTGTTTCTCGGCATCCTGCACGCTGACCTGCACTCGGCGCTCAAGCCGGGTTTGCTGATCTATTTTGCCGTCGCCACCTTGCTGAGCTTCGCCCTGGCCTGGGGCTGGGCGATTTTTCGCTGCAAGCGTGAAGACCGCGGCATCTACACCCAGGGCGCGTTTCGCGGCAATAACGGGGTGATCGGCCTGGCCCTGGCCGCCAGCATGTACGGCGACTACGGTATCTCCCTCGGCGCGATCCTCGCGGCGCTGGTGATCCTGTTCTACAACACGCTGTCGACCATTGTGCTGGCGGTTTACAGCCCGGTGATCAAGTCCGACCCCTGGAGTATCTGCAAAAGTGTGGTGGCCAACCCACTGATCATCAGCGTGATCGTGGCGGCGCCGTTCGCGTATTTTCAGATTGGCCTGCCGGGCTGGCTGGAAAAATCCATGCAGTACCTGGCGGACACCACCTTGCCGTTGGCATTGATCTGCATTGGCGGCACCTTGTCCCTGGCGGCGTTGCGCAAGAGCGGCAATATGGCGCTGAGCGCGAGCTTGATGAAGATGGTCTGGCTGCCGGTGGTCGCGACCTTAGGCGCTTGGCTGCTGGGCTTTCGCGGGCCGGAGTTGGGGATTCTGTTCCTGTACTTCGGCGCACCGACCGCCGCGGCGAGTTTCGTGATGGCCAGGGCGGCGGAGGGCAATCATGAACTGGCGGCGGCGATTATCGTGATCACCACGCTGATGGCGGCAGTGACCACGAATATCGGGATTTTCGTGTTGCAGGCGGGTGGCTGGATCTAGCCTTCTTTCTGATAGGTGTCGATGACTTCCTGCGCAGCGCGGAACGCATCAATCGCCGCCGGTACGCCGGCATACACTGCGCAATGCAGCAGCGCTTCGCGAATCTCCTCCACAGTACAGCCATTGTTCAACGCGCCACGCACGTGGCCCTTGAGCTCCTGCGGGCACTTGAGCGCGGTGAGGGCGGCCAGGGTGATCAGGCTGCGCGTCTTCAGCGGCAAGCCTTCGCGGCTCCACACGCTGCCCCAGGCATGTTCGTTGACGAAGTCCTGCAGCGGCTGGGTGAACTCGGTGGCGTTGCCCAGGGCGCGGTCGACGAATACATCGCCCATCACCTGGCGACGCATTTCAACCCCGGGCTTTTTCTGATCGGTCATTGCGATTCCCTCTTGTGTTGGCGGCGCCAGGCTCGCAGCGTGCTGAACAACAGGAAGGCCACCAGCACTGGCAGGACGTAATACAGCATCAGTTGTTCAAGCTTGTTGGCCAGGGGCATGCCGGTGGTGAACGACATCACGTGCAGCCCATACGCCAGGTACAGGCCCAGCAACACCAAGCCTTCGGCGCGGGTGACGCGGTAGCCGGTATAAAACACCGGCAGGCACAGCACCACCACGCCGAGCATCACCGGCAGGTCGAAGTCCAGGGCGTTGGGCGACACCGACAGCGGCGAGGGCGCGAGCAGCGCGGTCAGCCCCAGTACGCCCAGCAGGTTGAACAGGTTGCTGCCGATCACGTTGCCCACGGCAATTTCCCGCTGACCGCGCAGGGCGGCAATCAGCGAGGTGGCCAGGCACGGCAAGGACGTGCCGACGCCGATCAGTGTGAGGCCGATGATGCGTTCCGACAGGCCCAGGTCCGCTGCCACCTCCACCGCCGCGCCGAGCAGCAAGTGCCCGGCCAGCACCAGGATCAACAACCCTGCGAGCATCAGCAGCACGCTGCTCAGCCAGGGCGCCCGGGCGACGGTATCCAGGGTGCGTGGACGGCGGGAGTGACGCGTCTGGTAGTGCAGCACACCGAGGTAGGCGACCAAGGCCACCAGCAACAGCAGGCCGTCGACCGGTGTGAGTTCTTCATTGGCCGCCAGAGTAAACACCAGCAGCCCGGCGAGGATCATCACCGGGATATCCACGCGCACCAGCTGCGGCGAGACGCGCAGGGGCACGATCAGCGCCGACAGGCCCAGGGTTACGAGGATATTGAAGATACTGCTGCCGATCACACTGCCCACGGCAATGTCGGTGTTGCCGGCCAAGGTGGCCTGCAGGCTGACGGTCATCTGCGGTGCGCTGCTGCCGAACGCGACGATGCTCAGGCCGATGATCAGCGGTCGCACCTTGAGGCTGGCGGCCAGGCGCACGGCGGCGCGCACGAGGATTTCGGCGCCGAGGATCAGCAGCAACAGGCCGCTGACCAGTTCGAGCAGGCTCCAGGGCGAGAGGGCAGTTAATCCGAAAATGGCCAAGGCTCCGTCTTCAGTTGCTCAGGGCTTGCACACGCACGCGGGCGGTGCCGCTGCCCAGCATACCCAGTTGCTCGGCAGCCTTGCGTGATAGATCGATCAGGCGCCCACGGGTATGCGGGCCGCGATCGTTGATACGGACCACGACGGATTTGTCGTTGGCGAGATTGGTGACCTTGACCTGGGTGCCGAAGGGCAGTTGGCGGTGGGCGGCGGTCAGGGCGTTCTGGTTGAAAGGTTCACCGCTGGCGGTTTTGTTGCCATGGTGCTTGGCGCCGTAAAAAGAGGCGGTGCCGGTTTCGTCGTAGCCGTTGGGGTTGATGAGGCCGCTGGCGCAGCCGGCCAGTAGAGAGAACAGGGCTAAAAGGCCAAGTAAACGCTTCATTTCCAAGGTTACCCCTGTATCGAATATGGGCGCGGGCTTATGTGGGAGGGGGCTTGCCCCCGATAGCGTTCTGTCAGACACAGATGTGCAAGCTGATAGACCGCTATCGGGGGCAAGCCCCCTCCCACAGGGTCCGAGGCAATCATGAAATCTGCCTCGGGCTATTCATCGCAATCAGCCTTCGAGCTTGCTTTTCAGCAGTTCGTTCACCTGTTGCGGGTTGGCCTTGCCTTTGGACGCTTTCATCGCCTGGCCGACAAAGAAGCCGAACATCTTGCCGCGCTTGGCTTCGTCTGCCGCACGGTACTGTTCGACCTGCTCGGCGTTGGCCGCCAGCATTTCATCCAGCACGGCGGAGATGGCGCCGCTGTCGGTGACTTGCTTGAGGCCGCGCTTCTCGATGATCTCGTCGGCGCTGCCTTCACCGCTGGCCATGGCTTCGAACACGGTCTTGGCGATTTTGCCGGAGATGGTGTTGTCCTTGATGCGCAGCAGCATGCCGCCCAGTTGCTCGGCGCTCACCGGCGCTTCGTCGATCTCCAGGCCCTGTTTGTTCAACAGGCTGCCCAGCTCGACCATCACCCAGTTGGCCGCCAGCTTGGCGTCACCGGCAATGCTCACGACTTTTTCGAAGTAGTCAGCTTGCTCACGGCTCGAAGCCAGTACGCTGGCATCGTAGACCGACAGGCCGAACTGCGCCTGGAAACGCTCGCGTTTTTGCGGCGGCAATTCCGGCAGGGTGGCGCGGATGTCATTGAGGAACGAATCCTCAAGCACCACCGGCAACAGGTCCGGATCGGGGAAGTAACGGTAGTCGTTGGCTTCCTCTTTGCTGCGCATGGCGCGGGTTTCGTCTTTGTTCGGGTCGTACAGGCGCGTTTGCTGGATCACCTTGCCGCCGTCCTCGATCAATTCGATCTGGCGACGCACTTCGGTGTTGATCGCCTTCTCGATAAAGCGGAACGAGTTGACGTTCTTGATCTCGCAGCGAGTGCCGTACTCGGCCTGGCCTTTTGGCCGCACCGAGACGTTGCAGTCGCAACGCAGCGAGCCCTCGGCCATGTTGCCGTCACAGATGCCCAGATAACGCACCAGTGCGTGGATCGTCTTGACGTAGGCCACGGCTTCCTTGGCGCTGCGCATGTCCGGCTCGGACACGATCTCCAGCAGCGGCGTGCCGGCACGGTTCAGGTCGATACCAGTGGCACCGTTGAACTCTTCGTGCAGGCTCTTGCCGGCGTCTTCTTCCAGGTGCGCACGGGTGACGCCGACACGCTTGATGGTGCCGTCTTCCAGCGGGATGTCCAGGTAGCCCTTGCCGACGATCGGCAATTCCATCTGGCTGATCTGGTAGCCCTTGGGCAGGTCCGGGTAGAAGTAGTTCTTGCGCGCGAACACGTTGTGCTGGCCGATCTCGGCGTCAATCGCCAGGCCGAACATCACCGCCATGCGCACGGCTTCCTGGTTCAGCACCGGCAGTACGCCGGGCATGCCCAGGTCTACCAGGCTGGCCTGGGTGTTGGGCTCGGAGCCGAACGTGGTGGCGCTACCGGAGAAAATCTTCGATTGGGTGGCGAGCTGGGTATGAATCTCCAGCCCGATCACAACTTCCCATTGCATAGTGTTCTCCTCAGAAGCCGGTAGGGGTGCGAGTGTGCCAGTCGGTGTTCAACTGGTACTGGTGCGCCACATTGAGCAGGCGGCCTTCCTGGAAATACGGGGCGAGCAATTGCACGCCCACCGGCAGGCCATCGACGAAGCCGGCAGGCATGGACAAGCCCGGCAGGCCCGCGAGGTTGGCGGTGATGGTGTAGAGGTCTTCCAGGTACTCGGCAATCGGGTCGCCGGTCTTGGCGCCGATCTTCCAGGCCGGGTTCGGCGTGGTTGGGCCGAGGATTACGTCGACTTCTTCAAAGGCAGCCATGAAGTCGTTCTTGATCAGGCGACGGATTTTTTGCGCCTTGAGGTAGTACGCGTCGTAATAGCCGGCGGACAGGGCGTAGGCACCGACCATGATCCGGCGTTGAACTTCGGCACCGAAGCCTTCGCCACGGGAGCGTTTGTACAGGTCGGTCAGGTCCTTCGGGTTCTCGCAGCGGTAGCCGAAGCGCACGCCGTCGAAACGCGACAGGTTGGAAGAGGCTTCCGCCGGCGCGATCACGTAGTAGGCAGGAATCGCATGCTGGTTGTTCGGCAGGCTGATTTCCTTGATCACCGCGCCGAGCTTTTCCAGCTCCTTGACGCTGTTGTGCACCAATTCGGCAATGCGCGGGTCGAGACCGGCGCTGAAGTATTCCTTCGGCACGCCGATGCGCAGGCCCTTGAGCGAAGTATTGAGGCTGGCGCTGTAGTCCGGCACCGGTTCATCGATGCTGGTGGAGTCTTGGGCGTCGAAGCCTGCCATGCCTTGTAACAAAATCGCGCAGTCTTCGGCCGTGCGGGCCAGGGTCCCGCCCTGATCGAGGCTGGAGGCGTAGGCGATCATCCCCCAGCGGGAAACGCGGCCGTAGGTCGGTTTCAGGCCGGTGAGGTTGGTGAAGGCCGCCGGTTGGCGGATCGAGCCGCCGGTGTCGGTGGCCGTGGCGGCTGGCAGGAAGCGCGCGGCAACGGCCGCAGCCGAGCCACCGGACGAACCGCCAGGCACGTGTTCCAGGTTCCACGGGTTTTTCACCGCGCCGTAGTAGCTCGACTCGTTGGCCGACCCCATGGCGAATTCGTCCATGTTGGTCTTGCCCAGGGTCACGGCCCCGGCAGCGGCCAGCTTGGCGACCACGGTGGCGTCGTAGGGCGCCTTGAAGTTGTCGAGCATCTTCGAGCCGCAGCTGGTGCGAATGCCCTGGGTGCAGAACAGGTCCTTGTGGGCGATAGGTGCGCCCAGCAGGGCGCCATTCTCACCGTTGGCGCGACGTACGTCGGCGGCCTTGGCCTGGCTCAGGGCCAGTTCTTCGGTGAGGCTGATGAAGCTGTTGACCTTGGGATCCAGCTCGGCGATGCGCGCAAGCAGGGTCTTGGTCAGCTCTTCGGAAGAAAACTTTTTGTCGGCGAGACCGCGGGCGATCTCGGCCAGAGTCATGTGATGCATTGCAGGCTCTTTCCCTTTAGTCGATGACTTTCGGAACCAGGTACAGGCCGTTTTCGACCGCTGGCGCGATGGACTGGTAGGCCTCGCGATTATTGCGCTCGGTCACGACGTCTGCGCGCAGGCGCTGGCTGGCTTCCAGCGGGTGAGCCAGGGGCTCGATACCGTCGGTATTCACGGCCTGCATTTGGTCAACCAGCCCGAGAATGCTGTTCAGGGCTGCGGTGGTCTGTGGAAGATCGGCTTCATTCAGGCCAAGCGAGGCCAGATGAGCGATTTTTTCCACGTCGGAGCGTTCAAGCGCCATGGGAATCTCCAGTGGAAAACAGAACGGAGGCTGTCCGTGTGTTAGATTGTCGGAACACTACCGCATTTCTACGGTCTTACGGCCGCGATTGTGGGGGTTGGTGCACAGAAAGTCGGCCAATTTAGCACATTGGCGCCTTGCCCAAAATCCCTGTCGTTGTTAGAGTTTGCCGCACTTTTTTACCCACGCGTTGCCTAGGGTCCTTTCCCCATGTTCAAGAAACTGCGTGGCATGTTTTCCAGCGATCTTTCCATTGACCTGGGCACTGCCAACACCCTTATTTACGTGCGCGAGCGCGGTATCGTTCTGAATGAGCCATCGGTTGTGGCCATTCGGACCCATGGTAATCAGAAAAGTGTCGTTGCCGTCGGCACCGAGGCCAAGCGCATGCTCGGCCGAACACCTGGCAATATTGCTGCCATTCGTCCGATGAAAGACGGCGTGATTGCCGACTTCAGTGTCTGCGAGAAGATGCTGCAGTACTTCATCAACAAGGTTCACGAAAACAGTTTCCTGCAGCCCAGCCCTCGTGTGCTGATCTGCGTTCCGTGCAAGTCCACCCAGGTGGAGCGTCGTGCCATCCGTGAATCGGCCCTTGGCGCCGGTGCCCGTGAAGTGTTCCTGATCGAAGAGCCGATGGCTGCCGCGATCGGTGCCGGCCTGCCGGTTGAAGAAGCCCGCGGTTCGATGGTGGTGGATATCGGTGGTGGTACCACTGAAATCGCCCTGATTTCCCTGAACGGTGTGGTGTACGCCGAATCCGTACGCGTAGGCGGCGACCGTTTCGACGAAGCGATCATCACGTATGTACGTCGCAACTACGGCAGCCTGATCGGCGAATCCACCGCCGAGCGCATCAAGCAGGAAATCGGTACCGCTTACCCGGGCGGCGAAGTTCGCGAAGTCGATGTTCGCGGTCGCAACCTGGCCGAAGGCGTTCCACGTGCCTTCACCCTGAACTCCAATGAAGTGCTGGAGGCTCTGCAAGAGTCCCTGGCCACTATCGTTCAGGCTGTGAAGAGCGCCCTGGAGCAATCGCCGCCGGAACTGGCTTCCGACATCGCCGAGCGTGGCCTGGTGCTGACCGGTGGTGGCGCCCTGTTGCGCGACCTCGACAAGCTGCTGGCCCAGGAAACCGGCCTGCCGGTGATCGTCGCCGAGGACCCGCTGACCTGCGTCGCCCGTGGCGGTGGTCGTGCACTGGAAATGATGGATAAACACACCATGGACCTGCTCTCCAGCGAATAAGATCGTTGGTTGCACCATGTTTCGCCCGCAGGCAGCACTTTGCAGTGCTGCCTGTTGGCGTTTATCTTCTTCAATCTGCATCCAGGCCGGTTAGATGCCGTATGAATAAAGAGAACATTTGCCTGGGAGGAGCGGCCTATTAAACCGCTTTTCGCCAAAGGCCCCTCATTGGGCGTGCGCTTATTGGTGCTGGTCGTGCTTTCGGTCGCATTGATGGTGGTCGATGCCCGCTTTGCACTGCTCAAGCCGGTGCGTAGCCAAATGTCGCTGGTGTTGATGCAGACCTACTGGATCACCGACCTGCCGCAACGTCTCTACCAGGGCGTGGCCAGCCAATTTGGCAGCCGCACCGAGCTGGTTGCCGAGAACGAAAAACTCAAGACCGAAAACCTGCTGTTGCAGGGGCGTATGCAAAAGCTGGCGGCCCTCACCGAGCAGAACGTTCGGCTGCGCGAGTTGCTCAATTCTTCTGCACTGGTCAACGAGAAGGTCGAAGTAGCCGAGTTGATCGGCATGGACCCCAACCCCTTTACCCATCGCATCATCATCAACAAGGGTGAGCGCGACGGCGTGGTGCTTGGTCAGCCGGTACTCGATGCCCGTGGCCTGATGGGCCAGGTGGTCGAGCTGATGCCCTATACCTCGCGCGTACTGCTGCTGACGGACACTACCCACAGCATTCCGGTGCAGGTCAACCGTAACGGTTTGCGCGCGATTGCCAGCGGTACCGGCAACCCTGAGCGCCTGGAATTGCGTCACGTCGCGGACACGGCCGACATCAAGGAAGGCGATCTGCTGGTCAGCTCCGGCCTGGGCCAGCGGTTCCCGGCAGGCTATCCGGTGGCAACGGTCAAGGAAGTGATCCACGATTCCGGCCAGCCCTTCGCCATTGTGCGTGCCGTGCCCACTGCCGCCCTGAACCGCAGCCGCTACCTGTTGCTGGTGTTCAGCGACAATCGCACTCCGGAAGAGCGTGCCAACGACGCCGCCCAGGCCCAGGAAGCGGAAGACAAGAAGAACGGCACTGCGCCGATCATTCCTGCGACCGTACCCAAGCCTCAGTCGACTACCCCCGTTGTACCGGCGGCAACTCCGGCAGCTACCGCGCCCGTGGCCACACCGGTCAAACCAGCGGCCCATAGCGCGCAACCGGTGAAGCCGACGGCAGCGAAACCACCGGCCACCACACCTGCTACCACGACGCCTGCCGCGAAGCCTCCAGCCGCAGCCCCGGCAACCACACGGCAGAGGGAGGAATAATGGCCGGTACTCATTCGAGCAATGGCTGGATCGTCTGGCTGACATTCGCCATCGGCTTGCTGCTCAGCGTTTCGCCACTGCCGCAGTTCATGGAGATTCTGCGTCCGCTGTGGCTGGCATTGCTGCTGGCATTCTGGTCGCTGAACCTGCCGCATAAAGTGGGTATGGTCACGGCCATGTTCCTGGGCTTGGCGGAAGATGTGCTGTATGGCACCTTGCTGGGCCAGAACGCGTTGATCCTGACCCTGATCACTTTCCTGGTGCTGTCGTTGCAGCAGCGCCTGCGCATGTTCCCGATGTGGCAGCAATGCCTGGTGATCCTGGTGATCTTTGGTCTGGCGCAGTTGGTACAGCTGTGGCTCAGTGCCTTGACCGGTAACCGCCAGCCAACCCTGGCGCTGGTGTTGCCGGCCCTGGTCAGTGCGCTGCTGTGGCCGTGGATCAGTTTCGGCCTTCGCGGGTTACGTCGTCGCTATAAAATCAATTGAATGGATTGCGAGGCTCTGCCTGGTTATCGAACCCCACAGGGAGAGTCTGCAATGAATTCGCTATATCTGGCCTCGGGCTCCCCGAGGCGGCGTGAACTGCTGACCCAGATCGGTGTGCCGTTCACTGTGGTCAGCGCCGCTATCGATGAAACGCCCCTTACCAATGAATCGGCTGTTGCCTATGTTGAGCGTCTTGCGCGCGGCAAGGCGGCGGCGGGATTTGCTGCGCTTGGGCAAAACCCAGGTGCTTGCGTGCTGGGCGCCGATACAGCGGTGGTTGTGGACGGCCAGATCCTTGGCAAGCCTGTGGACCAGGCCGATGCCCTGGCGATGTTGATGGCCTTGGCGGGGCGTGAGCATGAAGTGCTCACCGCCATCGCGCTCACCGATGGACAGCGCTGCGAAACTCGATGTGTAAGCAGTCGTGTACTTTTTCGTGGGATTTCTGTCGAGGAAGCTACAACCTACTGGCACAGCGGCGAACCCCTGGACAAGGCGGGCGGCTATGCTATTCAAGGGCTTGGGTCGGTGTTCGTGGCCGGGCTCAATGGCAGCTATTCCGCCGTGGTAGGCCTGCCGGTGTGTGAAACCGCGCAACTGCTCGCCCAATTCGGCATACCCTGTTGGCAAAACCTTACCGCGCGCTGAACGCGTTACTCCAGCGCCCAGCCTTAAGCGACCGGTCACTATTGTGAAAACGCCTGAACGAGACCCAGCCATGAGTGAAGAGATTCTGATCAATATCACGCCGATGGAATCGCGCGTGGCGGTGGTAGAGAACGGTGTTCTGCAAGAAGTGCATGTCGAGCGCACCCAGAAACGCGGGATTGTCGGCAATATCTACAAGGGCAAGGTGGTGCGGGTGTTGCCGGGGATGCAAGCGGCATTCGTCGATATCGGCCTGGACCGCGCTGCGTTCATCCACGCCTCGGAGATTTCCCTGCGCGAAGGGCCGGCGGTGGAAAGCATCAGTGCCTTGGTGCATGAGGGACAGAGCCTGGTGGTGCAAGTCACCAAGGACCCCATCGGCTCCAAGGGCGCGCGGCTGACGACTCAGCTGTCGATTCCTTCGCGCTACCTGGTTTACATGCCGCGCACCGCCCATGTCGGCATTTCCCTGAAGATTGAAGACGAAGCCGAGCGCGAGCGCCTGAAAAAAGTGGTCAGCGACTGCGTGGCCGCCGAAGGCATCAAGGAAGCGGGTGGCTTTATCCTGCGCACCGCCGCCGAGGGCGCCGGTGCCGACGAAATCCTCATGGACATTCGCTACCTGCGGCGTCTGTGGGACCAGATCGGCGCGCAGATCAAGACCATCGGCGCGCCAAGTGTCATCTACGAAGACCTGGGCCTGGCCCTGCGTACCTTGCGCGACCTGGTCAGCCCCAAGATCGAGAAAATTCGCATCGACTCGCGGGAAACCTTCCAGCGCACCACGCAATTTGTTGCCGAGCTGATGCCGGAAATTGCCGACCGCCTGGAACACTATCCTGGCGAGCGGCCGATCTTCGACCTGTATGGCGTCGAGGACGAAATCCAGAAGGCCCTGGAGCGCAAGGTGCCGCTCAAGTCCGGCGGCTATCTGGTGGTGGACCCGGCGGAAGCCATGACCACCATCGACGTCAACACCGGTGCGTTCGTTGGCCATCGCAACCTTGAAGAAACCATCTTCAAGACCAATCTCGAAGCGGCCACGGCGATTGCCCGCCAACTGCGCCTGCGTAACCTGGGCGGCATCATCATCATCGACTTCATCGACATGGAAGATGAAGAGCACCAGCGCCAGGTGCTGCGCACTCTCGAAAAGCAGCTGGAGCGCGATCACGCCAAGACCAACATCATCGGCATCACCGAGTTGGGCCTGGTGCAGATGACCCGCAAGCGCACCCGCGAGAGCCTGGAGCAGGTGCTGTGCGAGCCCTGCAGCAGTTGCCAGGGCCGCGGTAAGTTGAAGACCCCGGAAACGGTTTGCTACGAGATTTTCCGGGAAATCCTGCGAGAGGCGCGGGCCTACCAGGCCGAAGGTTATAGAGTGCTTGCCAACCAGAAAGTGGTCGACCGTCTGCTGGATGAAGAGTCCGGTAACGTGGCTGAACTGGAGGGCTTTATCGGGCGTACGATTCGCTTCCAGGTCGAAACCATGTATTCCCAGGAACAATATGACGTGGTGCTGCTCTGATCCCCATTCGCTTTCTTTTTACGAGGCTCGCAGACCTTGATCTGCAGTCCGACTACTGCCTTGAGGGTCGCCTGACATGGAGCGTCTGATACGCTTTTTTGCCGTTTTGACCCGTTG
Source organism: Pseudomonas sp. MIACH (assembly GCF_001269925.1). Lineage (GTDB taxonomy): Bacteria > Pseudomonadota > Gammaproteobacteria > Pseudomonadales > Pseudomonadaceae > Aquipseudomonas. The sequence continues at coordinate 157,579 of NZ_LHVO01000028.1, read as the reverse complement.
GGGCCTGGGCCTGTGCGCTTTGCTGCTGGTGTTGGCGGCGGTGTATGTGAGCCTGGGTCGCGAGTTGACCCCGCTGGTGGCCGAATACCGCGCGGAAATCGAGGCCAAGGCCCAGGCTGCGGTGGACATGCCTGTGCACATCGGCAGCCTTGAAGGGCGCTGGAGCGGCTTTGCGCCCGTGTTGCTGGCCCATGACGTGATGGTCGGCGAGGGCAGCAGTGCCTTGCGCCTGGACCAGGTCGAAGTGGTGCCGGATATCTGGGCCAGCCTGATGGCGCGCGAAGTGCGTATTGCGCACCTGCAAGTCAGTGGCCTGCAACTGAGCGCCAAGGAAGACAAGGACGGCCATTGGGCGCTGCAAGGCTTGCCGATGCAGGACGACCAGCCGCTGGACCCGGAGCAATTGCTCCAGCGCATGCAGATGGTCAAGCGCCTGTCGCTGCTCGATAGCCAGGTCACCTTGCAACCGTTCGACCAGGCGCCTCTGACCTTGACGTATGTGGGTTTGAGCCTGCATACCGGCATCACCCGTCAACGTCTGGACGCACGCCTGACCCTGCCCGACGGCCAGCCTCTGGCGCTGAGCCTGCGCAGCCGCATTCGTGCCAGCCAATGGAAAGACGCTGAAGTCCAGGCCTACCTGAGCCTGCCGCAGAGCGACTGGGCCAAGTGGATTCCGGCCAGGCTGACCCAGCAGTGGAAACTCACACAGTTCAAGGCCGGCGGTGAATTCTGGCTGAATTGGGGTAAAGGCACTGTGCAAAGTGCGGTGGTGCGCCTCAACTCGCCGCAAGTGAAGGGCAGCTACGCCGAGCGCAAGCCGGTGCATATCGAAAACCTTGCACTCACGGCCTATCTGCAACGCGGTGATACCGGCTTGAAGGTGTTGTTCGATTCCTTGGCGATGAACCTGGGCGAGACCCGATGGGAGTCGCGCCTGCAACTGCAGCAGACCCTGGCGACCGACAAGGACCAGGAAGCTTGGAAACTGCAGGCTGACCGCCTCGACCTGACCCCCATCACACCGTTGCTCAACGCCCTCGCGCCGCTGCCGGAAGGTGTCGCCAAGACCGTCGAGCATCTGAAGGCCACCGGCCTGCTGCGCAATGTTCTGGTGGATTTCCGTCCACAGGATACGACCGATCAAAAAGTCAGTTTTGCCGCCAACCTGGAGCGCGTCGGGTTTGACGCCTACTTCGGCGCACCGGCCGCGCGCAACGTTTTCGGGAGCATCAGCGGCGACCTGGGCCATGGCGAGTTGCGCATGGACAGCAAGGATTTTTCCCTGCACCTCGATCCGATCTTCGCCAAGCCCTGGCAGTACCTCCAGGCCAATGCACGCCTGACGTGGAAGCTGGATAAAGAAGGCTTCACCCTGATCGCCCCCTATATCAAGGTGCTGGGGGAAGAAGGCAAGATCGCCGCCGATTTCCTGATTCGCCTGCATTTCGACCACAGCCAGGAAGACTATATGGACCTGCGGGTCGGTATGGTCGATGGCGATGGACGCTTTACCCCTAAATACCTGCCAGCCGTGCTGAGCCCCGAGCTGGATGAATGGCTGCGCACGGCGATTCTCAAGGGCGCGGTGGATCAGGGGTTCTTCCAGTACCAGGGGTCGCTGAACCACGATGCATTGCCGGCTTCGCGCAATATCAGCCTGTTCTTCAAGGTGCATGACGCTGAATTGGCGTTCCAGCCGGGCTGGCCCCATGTGGCCAAGGTCAATGGCGAGGTGTTTGTCGAAGAGACTGGCGTTCGTATCGTGGCCAGCAAGGGGCAGGTGCTCGACACCAAGGTCAAGGACATCTACGTCAATATTCCCCATGCACCGTCCGGCAAGGAAAGCCATCTGCTGCTTACCGGCGGTTTTGCCGGTGGCCTGGGGGATGGGCTGAAGATCCTGCAGGAAGCGCCGATTGGCACAGCATCCACCTTTGCCGGCTGGAAAGGCGAAGGAGACCTGCAGGGCAAGCTGGATCTGGACATCCCGCTGGCCAAGGGCATCGAGCCCAGGATCGTGGTGGATTTCCAGACGGACAAGGCGCGCCTGCAACTGGCGGAACCGCCCCTGGACCTGACGCAGCTCAAGGGCAGCTTCCGCTTCGACAGCGCCAAGGGCCTGAGTGGCGAGAAGATTACCGCCCAGGCATTTGACCGGCCGATCACTGCGCAGATCTTTGCCGATGGCAAGCCGGGCAATATCAGCACCCGTGTCTCCGCCAGGGGGCAGGTGACGGTCAAGCGTTTGACGGATTGGTTGAACGTCAGTCAGCCGTTGCCGGTGTCCGGTGATATTCCCTACCAGTTGCAGCTCAATCTGGACGGTGCCGACAGCCAACTGATGGTCAGCTCCAACCTCAAAGGCGTTGCGGTGGATTTGCCTGCGCCGTTCGGCATGCCGGCCAGCCAGGGGCGTGACAGCGTATTCCGCATGACTTTGCAGGGTGCTGAGCGTCGCTACTGGTTTGGTTACGGTGAGCTGGCCAACTTCACCTTTGCCGCGCCGCCGGACAAACTCAATGACGGCCGTGGCGAGTTGTTCCTCGGCGACGGTGATGCCGTGCTGCCAGCAGGCAAGGGCTTGCGCATTCGTGGCGTGCTCTCGGAACTGGATATCGATCCCTGGAAAAAACTGGTCAACCAGTATGCTGGCAATGACCCGGGTGGCAGTGCGAAGCAACTGCTGAGCGGTGCCGAATTCAAGATTGGCAAGCTCACCGGTCTGGGTACCCAGTTCGATCAGGTCAACCTGCAGTTGGACCGAAAGCCTGCCGCCTGGGGGTTGCAGTTCGACAGCCAGCAGGCCAAGGGTGCGGTGAACCTGCCGGATGCCAAGGGCGCGCCGATTGCGATCAACCTGCAATACGTAAAGCTGCCGGCGGTGGACCCGACGGTGCAGGCTGATGAAAACGCTCCGGACCCGTTGGCCAGCATCGATCCCAAGGATATTCCGGCACTGGATATTGCCATTGATCAACTGTTTCAGGGGCCGGACCTGGTGGGCGCCTGGTCGCTCAAGATCCGACCCACTGCCAAAGGCCTGGCCTTCAACAATCTGGACCTGGGCCTCAAGGGCATGCAACTCAAGGGGGCCGGCGGATGGGAGGGCGCTCCGGGGAGCAGCAGCAGTTGGTACAAGGGCCGCCTGGACGGCAAGAACATCGCCGACGTACTCAAAGGCTGGGGCTATGCGCCGACTGTCACCAGCGAGGACTTCCATCTGGATGTGGATGGGCGTTGGCCGGGTTCGCCAGCATGGGTTGGGCCAAAGCGTTTTTCCGGCAGTCTGGATGCGTCCTTCCGCAAAGGTCAGTTTGTTGAAGTAGAGGGTGGCGCCCAGGCGCTGCGGGTGTTCGGCCTGCTCAACTTCAACTCCATCGGGCGCCGCTTGCGCCTGGACTTCTCCGACCTGCTGGGCAAAGGCTTGAGCTATGACCGGGTCAAAGGCCTGCTGGCGGCCAGTAATGGTGTGTTCGTCACCCGCGAGCCGATCACCCTGACTGGGCCGTCGAGCAATCTGGAATTGAACGGCACCCTGGACCTGGTGGCTGACCGTGTCGATGCCAAGCTGTTGGTGACATTGCCGGTGACCAACAACCTGCCGATCGCTGCGCTGATCGTCGGGGCGCCGGCGATTGGTGGCGCACTGTTCCTGATCGACAAGCTGATCGGTGATCGTGTTTCGCGGTTCGCCAGCGTGCAGTACAAAGTGGAAGGCCCATGGAAGGATCCAAAAATCACCTTCGACAAACCATTTGAAAAACCAAACTGAGAGCCTGTGGAGTAGCATGGCCGCATGCCTTTTTCGGAGTATCGGCCCATGTCCTTTGCGGTAATTCAAATGGTCAGTCAGAGCGATGTGCTGGCTAATCTGGCCCAGGCCCGGCGCTTGTTGGAACAAGCGGCGGCTGGCGGTGCGAAGCTGGCGGTGCTGCCGGAAAACTTTGCCGCCATGGGCCGCCGCGACGTAGCGGATATTGGCCGCGCCGAGGCGCTGGGCGAAGGTCCGATCCTGCCGTGGTTGAAACAGACCGCCCGCGACCTCACCTTATGGATAGTGGCCGGCACACTGCCGTTGCCGCCCAGGGATCAACCGCACGCCAAATCCAACGCCTGCTCGCTGCTGATCGATGATCGCGGCGAAGTCGTCGCTCGTTACGACAAGCTGCATCTGTTTGATGTGGATGTGGCGGACGCCCGGGGTCGCTATCGGGAGTCCGATGACTATGCTTTCGGGAGTAACGTGGTGGTGGCGGATACGCCGGTCGGCCGTTTGGGTCTGACGGTATGTTACGACCTGCGCTTCCCTGAGCTGTACAGCGAGTTGCGCGCAGCGGGGGCTGAATTGATCACCGCGCCCTCAGCGTTTACCGCAGTGACCGGTGCTGCCCACTGGGATGTGCTGATTCGGGCGCGGGCCATCGAAACCCAGTGTTACTTGCTGGCAGCCGCCCAGGGCGGTGTGCATCCGGGGCCACGGGAAACCTATGGCCATGCAGCGATTGTCGATCCGTGGGGGCGTGTGCTGACACAACAGGATCAAGGCGAAGCGGTGTTGCTGGCCGAGCGCGATAGCAGTGAACAGGCGTCGATACGGGCGCGCATGCCGGTGGTGAACCATCGGCGCTTTTTCTCGCAGGGCGCGCAGCGGTCTGCTTCAGAACGATGAATTTAAGGCCAAACCTATGAGCGAGTTGTTGTCCTCAGTCAGTGAACACCTCCTGGCACCCGGTGGCGTGACCATCGAAAGTTTGCAAACCGTGCTCGGCGATCTGGCCGGGCCAGGCATCGATGCAGCCGACCTGTATTTCCAGGGGCAGATCTCCGAGTCCTGGGCCCTGGAAGATGGCATCGTCAAGGAAGGCAGTTTCAATCTTGACCAAGGTGTAGGCGTACGCGCGCAATCCGGTGAAAAGACCGGTTTTGCCTACAGTAACGCGATCACATTGGAGGCGTTGGGCCTGGCCGCGCGCGCCGCGCGTTCGATCTCCCGTGCCGGCCAAAATGGCACCGTGCAGGCGTTCAGTACCCAGGATGTGGCGCAGTTGTATGCGCCGGACAACCCTCTGGAAGTGATCAGCCGTGCGGAAAAGGTCGAGCTGCTCAAGCGTGTCGATGCGGCCACCCGCGCCCTAGACCCACGTATCCAGCAGGTCACCGTGAGCATGGCCGGCGTGTGGGAACGTATCCTGGTGGCGTCCACTGACGGTGGCCTGGCGGCGGATGTGCGGCCGTTGGTGCGTTTCAACGTCAGTGTGATCGTCGAGCAAAACGGACGTCGTGAACGCGGCGGCCATGGCGGTGGCGGGCGTACCGACTACCGTTACTTCCTCACCGACGACCGTGCGATGGGCTATGCCCGTGAGGCTTTGCGCCAGGCATTGGTGAACCTGGAAGCCATTCCCGCGCCGGCGGGTACCCTGCCAGTAGTGCTGGGCTCGGGCTGGTCCGGCGTATTGCTGCATGAAGCGGTGGGTCATGGCCTGGAAGGCGACTTCAACCGCAAGGGCAGTTCCGCCTACAGCGGGCGCATGGGCGAGATGGTTGCGTCCAAGCTCTGCACCATTGTCGATGACGGCACCCTGGCCGGTCGCCGTGGCTCGCTGAGTGTCGATGACGAAGGCACGCCGACCGAATGCACCACCTTGATTGAAAACGGTGTGCTCAAGGGGTACATGCAAGACAAGCTCAATGCCCGTCTGATGGGCGTGGCGCGCACCGGTAATGGCCGTCGCGAATCTTATGCGCACCTGCCGATGCCACGCATGACCAACACCTACATGCTCGGTGGCGAAAGCGACCCGGCGGAGATTATCGCTTCGGTCAAGCGCGGCATCTACTGCGCCAACCTTGGCGGTGGCCAGGTGGATATCACCAGCGGCAAATTCGTGTTCTCCACCAGCGAGGCGTACCTGATCGAAGACGGCAAGATTACGGCGCCGGTCAAGGGGGCCACGTTGATTGGTAATGGGCCGGAGGCGATGAGCAAGGTGTCGATGGTCGGGAATGACCTGTCGCTGGACAGTGGCGTGGGTACGTGCGGGAAAGATGGGCAGTCGGTGCCGGTGGGTGTCGGCCAGCCAACGCTGAAGATTGATGCGATCACCGTGGGTGGCACGGGGTCGTAAGGGGTGGAGCTTCGGGTGGCGAAGATCGCCACCCGGGGAAGGGCATCAACGCAGGCCGCGTTGAGTCTCGTCCAGCTCACGGATGTACTTGAAGATTTTACGGCTGGTGGCCGGCGCCTTGTTATGCGCCTGCTCGTGCTGGGCCTGACGGATCAGGGAGCGCAGTTGCTGGCGATCCGCGTCCGGGTAGTCCAACACGAATTTCTCCAGCACCGCGTCATCGCCCGAGATCAGGCGGTCACGCCAACGTTCCAGGTTATGGAAGCGTTCGTTGTACTGGCGAGTGGAGGCATCGGTTTGATCAAGCAAAGCGAGAATGGCGTCAGTGTCCTGATCGCGCATCAGCTTGCCGATAAACATGATGTGCCGTTTACGCGCGATATTCGCGGTGTGCTTGGGTGCGTCCGCAAGAGCCCGGCGCATTTCGTCGGTCAGTGGCAGTTTTGCAATCAAGTCTTTCTTGAGCGTTGTAAGGCGCTCGCCAAGGTCAACCAGAGCATGCAGCTCACGTTTGACCTGGGTTTTGCTTTTCTCCCCATCGAGGGAGTCGTCGTAAGAATCAACCATGGTGGCAGTCCGCAAAGAAACGCCGCCATGATAACCAGTCGGGGGCCGCTTGTCCGGCCCGGTCGCTCGATGGCCTTAACCGAAAGCAGAATTTGAGTGGAGAAAACCATGAGTGCAGCCCAAAGCGTCGGTCCGCAAGCGTTACCGGCCCTGCAGGAACAAGTCGAGCAGATCCTTGCCGAGGCCAAGCGCCAGGGGGCCAGTGCCTGTGAAGTGGCGGTGTCGCTGGAGCAGGGGCTGTCGACGTCGGTGCGTCAGCGGGAAGTGGAAACGGTCGAGTTCAACCGCGACCAGGGCTTTGGTATCACCTTATACGTGGGGCAGCGCAAAGGTTCGGCCAGCACGTCGGCCAGCGGCCCGGAAGCGATCCGCGAAACGGTGGCCGCCGCGTTGGCGATTGCCCAACACACCTCCGAGGACGAAAGCTCGGGCTTGGCCGATAAGGCGCTGATGGCCAAGGACTTGAAGGATTTCGATCTGTTCCATGCCTGGGATATCACGCCCGAGCAGGCCATTGAGCTGGCGCTGACCTGTGAAGCGGCAGCGTTCGATGCCGATGCCCGCATCAAGAACGCCGATGGCACCACGTTGAGCACTCACCAGGGCTGTCGCGTATACGGCAACAGCCACGGGTTTATCGGGGGGTATGCGTCCACCCGGCACAGTTTGAGCTGCGTGATGATCGCTGAGGCCAATGGCCAGATGCAGCGTGATTACTGGTATGACGTAAGCCGCCAGGGTGAATTGCTGGCTGATCCGGTCAGCATTGGTCAACGTGCTGCACAACGTGCCGCGAGCCGCCTGGGCGCGCGCCCGGTGCCTACCTGTGAAGTGCCGGTGCTGTTTTCGGCAGAGCTGGCTGGCGGTTTGTTCGGCAGTTTCCTGGGGGCCATTTCTGGCGGCAATCTGTATCGCAAGTCTTCGTTCCTTGAAGGCGCCATTGGCCAGAAGTTGTTTCCCGAGTGGTTGACCATTGATGAGCGTCCGCACTTGATGCGTGCCATGGGCAGTTCGGCGTTCGATGGCGACGGCCTGGCCACGTATGCCAAGCCGTTCGTCGAGAACGGAGAACTGGTGTCCTACGTGCTGGGCACCTACTCAGGCCGCAAACTCGGTCTGCCAAGCACCGCCAACTCCGGTGGGGTGCATAACCTGTTCGTGACCCATGGCGATGAAGACCAGGCGGCGTTGTTGCGTCGCATGGGGCGTGGCCTGTTGGTGACCGAATTGATGGGCCATGGCCTGAATATGGTCACCGGGGATTACTCCCGTGGTGCGGCGGGTTTCTGGGTGGAAAACGGTGAGATTCAGTTCGCCGTCCAGGAAGTGACCATTGCCGGCAATATGCGCGATATGTTCAAGCAGATCGTTGCTGTGGGAAATGACCTGGAGCTGCGCAGTAATATTCGTACAGGCTCGGTGCTGATTGAGAGGATGACCGTCGCGGGCAGCTAATCCCGCTACAGCTTCACAAAAAAGGCGCGCCATCTTATGGATGGCGCGCCTTTTTTGTGGGCGTGTTTCAGGGGGATTACTGTGCCACTCTTGTTTTGATTCTCAATATCATTTAATAATAAATATCATTACCGAGCGAGTGTGGATCATGAGTTCTGTCCTGCATGAGGATCCCTACCTGGAAAGCTGGCGTTGGATGAGTCGTCAGATTCGCTGCGGCCTGGATCCCAATGAGCCTCGCCTGATCGAACATTACCTCAATGAGGGGCGATACCTGGCGTGCTGCACCGCGACCCATCCATGGACCATCGCAGAAACCTCATTCCGCCTGCTGATCGACACCGCCAGTGATATCGCCCTGCCGTGGCATTGGCGCTCGATTTGCCTTGACCAGGCCTGGCGCCCATTACGCGACCTGGAAAAACTCTCCCACTGTGCCTGCCGCCTCAAGCGCTGGCAGAGCTTTGCCTGGCAATTGGCGACCTGCGAATTGCTTCCCTCCATTTCCGTTTCTGACCTGGTGCAAGGATCTTCCGATGAGTAACACCCGTATCGAACGTGACAGCATGGGCGAACTGCAAGTCCCCGCCGAGGCCTTGTACGGAGCGCAAACCCAGCGCGCGGTGAACAACTTTCCGATCAGCCACCAACGCATGCCGGCGCAGTTCATTCGCGCCCTGATCCTGGCCAAGACGGCGGCTGCCAAGGTCAACGTCGACCTCAAGCAGATCAGCGAAGGGCAGGGCAAAGCCATCGTCGATGCCGCCCAAGGCTTGCTCGAAGGCGATTACATGCAGCACTTCCCGGTGGACATTTTTCAGACTGGTTCCGGCACCAGTTCGAACATGAATGCCAACGAGGTGATTGCCACCTTGGCCAGCCGTTTGCTGGGTGAAGGGGTCAACCCCAATGACCACGTTAACTGCGGCCAAAGCAGCAACGACATCATTCCCACCACCATCCACGTCAGTGCTGCGTTGGTGCTGCACGAGCAAACCCTGCCGGCCCTGCTGCACCTGGTGCAGGTGATCGAGCAGAAGGCCGAAGAAGTCCACCCCTTCATCAAGACCGGCCGTACGCACCTGATGGACGCCATGCCCGTACGCATGAGCCAGGTACTCAATGGCTGGGCGCAGCAACTCAAGGCCAATATCGGCCATTTGCAGGACTTGCTTCCGAGTTTGCAGGCTTTGGCCCAGGGCGGGACGGCGGTGGGCACCGGGATTAACGCGCACCCGGAATTCGCCGCGCGTTTCAGTCAACAGCTCAGCAGTCTGACCGGCGTGAAGTTCACCCCCGGCAAGAACCTGTTCGCGCTGATCGGCTCCCAGGACACTGCCGTCGCCGTCTCCGGCCAGTTAAAGGCGACTGCCGTGTCGCTGATGAAAATCGCCAACGACCTGCGCTGGATGAACTCGGGCCCACTTGCCGGCCTGGGTGAGATCGAGCTGGAAGGTCTGCAACCGGGGTCCTCGATCATGCCCGGCAAGGTCAACCCGGTGATTCCGGAAGCCACCGCCATGGTGGCTGCACAAGTCATTGGCAATGACACGGTGATCACCGTGGCCGGTCAATCCGGCAACTTCGAATTAAACGTGATGTTGCCGATCATTGCCCAGAACCTGCTCAGCAGCCTCGAGTTGCTGGCCAATTCCAGCCGTCTGTTGGCAGACAAGGCGATCGCCAGCTTCAAGGTCAACGAAGCCAAGCTCAAGGAAGCACTGTCGCGCAATCCGATCCTGGTCACCGCACTCAACCCGATCATTGGTTACCAAAAGGCCGCTGAAATCGCCAAGAAGGCCTATCAACAAGGTCGTCCGGTGATTGATGTGGCCCTTGAACATACCGACCTGCCCCGCAGCCAACTGGAAGTCCTGTTGGATCCGGAAAAACTCACGGCTGGCGGCGTGTAATCACCGACCCTGCTTTGGAGGCTCACCATGGAGCACTGGAAACGCACGATCGAACGGGCCAATCGCTGTTTTATGCAGGGCGAATTGGTTGACGCTCGCGAGGCCTATCTGCAAGCCCTGGCCCTGGCTCAAGTGTTGTTCGAACGCTGGGCGAATGCCGACGAAGCAGTGGCGGCTTGCGTCATCTCCCATCACAACCTGGCGGACTTGCACCTGCGCCTGAATCAGCCAGAGGAAAGCGCCGAGTACCTCTGCGCCATTCACCAGCGCCTGCTGCAGACCATGCAGGACGCGCGTCTGAGCCCGCAACTGCGCGAAGCGGCCCTGCGCCAGAGCAGCAAGACTTACGTCGAGTTATTGAATTTCATCAGCGATCACGGCGAGTACCCACGCACCCATCGCTTGCTGGGCGGTACTGCGGTGCAGCCGACCCCGTCTCAATACGGAGCACATTGATATGACCTACACCTTGCCTGCCTTGCCCTATGCCTACGATGCCCTTGAGCCGCATATCGATGCGCAAACCATGGAGATTCACTACACCAAGCACCATCAGACCTACATCAATAACCTCAATGCGGCGGTCGAGGGCACCGAATTTGCGGGCTGGCCGGTGGAGAAACTGGTGTCCAGTGTGCAGCAACTGCCGGAAAAACTGCGTGCGGCCGTCATCAACCAAGGCGGTGGCCACGCCAACCATTCACTGTTCTGGGCGGTGATGTCGCCTAAAGGTGGCGGCAAGCCCGACGGTGCGTTGGGAAAAGCCGTTGAAGAGCAACTCGGCGGTTTCGACAGTTTCAAGGAAGCCTTCACCAAGGCCGCCTTGACCCGTTTCGGCAGCGGCTGGGCCTGGTTGAGCGTCACCCCGCAAAAGACGCTGATAGTGGAAAGCAGTGGCAACCAGGACAGCCCTCTGATGAATGGCAACACGCCGATCCTCGGTCTGGACGTCTGGGAGCATGCTTATTACCTGCGCTACCAGAACCGTCGCCCTGAATACATCAATGCGTTCTACAGCGTCATTAACTGGCCGGAAGTTGCCGCACGCTATCAGGCCGCGTTGGCCTGACATTCACCTCGATAACACGATCTAAGGCCGACTATGGGCACTGAAACACTGGCGATCAGCAGCGTGCGAATGTTTCGTTATGCGTTTGGCTCGCTGCTGCTATTGGCAGGTACTGCATTGCTGGTGGCCCACGGGCTGGCCTGGCTGGACCTGGAACCGCGCATCATGCGCGCCTTACAGGGCGGGGCGATTTGCGCGCTTGGCACGGCGTTGGGGGCGGTGCCGGTATTGGTGATTCGGCGGATGCCGGTGGCGTTGAGCGACACCTTGTTGGGCTTCGGTGCCGGCGTGATGCTGGCGGCGACTGCCTTTTCGCTGGTCGTGCCGGGTATTGCCGCTGCCGAAACCCTTGGCCTTTCGCCCTGGGGTGCAGGTGGGTTGATCAGCTTTGGCATCATGCTGGGGGCATTCGGTTTGTATCTGGTGGACCGCAAGGTCTCCGGCGCCAGCCCGGAGATGTTGGTGGGCACGCCGGATAAACCGGTGATTCCACCGCGTATCTGGCTGTTCGTGTTCGCCATCATCGCCCACAACATCCCCGAAGGTATGGCCGTTGGCGTCTCGGCCGGTGGCGGCATGCCGGATGCAGACAGCCTGGCGATGGGTATTGCCTTGCAGGATGTGCCAGAAGGGCTGGTGATTGCGTTGGTGTTGGCGGGGGCAGGGATGTCGCGGGTCAGGGCATTTCTGATCGGCGCCGCGTCAGGCTTGGTGGAGCCGGTGTTTGCCGTGCTTTGTGCCTGGCTGGTGACGTTGGCCGAGGTGCTATTGCCTTTGGGCCTGGCGCTGGCTGCTGGCGCTATGTTGTTGGTAGTCACCCATGAAGTGATCCCTGAGTCGCGGCGCAATGGTCACGAAAAGCTTGCCAGCCTGGGGCTGTGCATAGGGTTCTGCTTGATGATGGTGATGGATACCGCCTTAGGGTGACACCCGCTCTCTGCAGGAGCGAGCTTGCTCGCGAAAAGCGTCAACGATAACGCGTGCAGCCTGGTATCACGTGAGTTGCTTGCTTGTATGCTTCGCGAGCAGGCTCGCTCCTACAAAAGGGTTATTCGCCTTCGCCGAAGAAGTTGTTGATCAGCTCCACCAGTGCGTCCATCGCTTCCTGCTCTTGCTCACCTTCGGTCTTCAGGTGGATCTTGGTCCCTTTGCCGGCTGCCAGCATCATCATGGCCATGATGCTCTTGCCGTCGACCATGCTCTCCGGGGTGCGCCCGGCGCGGATCTGGCAAGGGAACTGCCCGGCAACGCCGACGAACTTGGCCGAGGCGCGGGCATGCAGACCCAGCTTGTTGATGATTTCAATTTCCAGAGCGGGCATCGCGGGGGTGTTCCTTTCAGCTAAGGTCGCGGTGGCGAACCTGGACGTTCTTGAGGGTTTGTTGCAGTACCTGGCCCAGGCGCTCGGTCAGGTAGACGGAACGGTGGTGGCCGCCGGTACAGCCAATGGCAATGGTGACATAGGCCCGGTTGCTTGCTGCGAAGCGCGGCAACCATTTGAGCAGGTAGCTGGAAATGTCCTGGAACATCTCCTGCACATCCGGCTGTGCGGCCAGGTACTCGGCCACTGGTAGGTCAAGACCGGACTGGTCGCGCAACTCTGGCTTCCAGTACGGGTTGGGCAAGCAGCGTACATCGAACACCAAATCTGCATCCACCGGCATGCCACGCTTGAAGCCAAATGACTCGACCAGGAACGCGGTGCCAGGCTCTGGCTGATTCAGCAGGCGTAGCTTGATGGCATCGCGCAACTGGTACAGGTTGAGGCTGGTGGTGTTGATCTTGAGGTCGGCGAGGTCAATGATCGGACCCAGCAGCTTGGTTTCGTCCTCGATGGCTTCGGCCAGAGAACGGTGGGGGCTGCTGAGGGGGTGACGTCGACGGGTCTCGGAGAAACGCTTGAGCAGGGTTTCTTCGTCGGCGTCCAAGTACAGCACATCGCAATGAATGTGCTTGGCGCGCACCTCTTCGAGCAATTCGGGGAACCGCGTGAGGTGGCTGGGCAGGTTGCGGGCATCAATCGAAACGGCGACCAGTGGCTGGGCCAGTTCGGTGTGGATCAGCGCGCGTTCCGCCAATTCCGGCAGCAGACCGGCGGGCAGGTTGTCGATGCAATAGAAGCCGTTATCCTCAAGAACATTGAGGGCGGTGCTTTTACCCGAGCCGGAGCGGCCGCTGACGATGATCAAACGCATGATTACTGCCCGTTCTGTTCATCCAGTACAACCTGGTACAGCGCCTCATTGCTCTTGGCACTGCGCAGTTTGTCGCGTACTTCCTTGCGGTCGAGCATGCTGGCGATCTGCCGGAGCAGTTCCAGGTGCGCGTCGGTGGCAGCTTCCGGGACCAGCAGGACGAACAGCAGGTCCACCGGGGCGCCGTCAATGGCGTCGAAGTCGATGGGCGCATCCAGGTGCAGCAGGGCGCTTACGGGTATTTCGCAGCCTTTGAGGCGGCAGTGAGGAATGGCGATGCCGTTACCAAAACCGGTCGAGCCGAGTTTTTCACGGGCAATCAACGCCTCGTACACGGCTTGCGTATCCAGCTCGGGCACTTCACGGCCGATCAGGTTGGCAATTTGTTCGAGGGCGCGCTTTTTACTGCCGCCCGGCACGTTCACGAGGGAACGGCCGGGGGTCAGGATGGTTTCAAGTCGGATCATGGGGGGAGAGTTAACGACCTGTACCTTGCATCAGGTGCAGATTCTTTTCCTTATGCTTTATGAGTTGGCGGTCCAGCTTGTCGTAGAGCAAGTCAATGGCCGCGTACATATCGCCATGCTCTGCATTGGCGACGAGCTTGGCATTCGGTACGTGCAGGGTGGCCTCGATTTTCTGCTTGAGCTTATCGACCTCCATGATGACCTGCACATTGGTGATCTTGTCAAAATGCCCCGCAAGCTTGTTCAGCTTGCTCTCGGTGTATTCACGTAGAGGCTTGGTGACTTCCAGTTGGTGTCCACTGATGTTGACTTGCATACAGCTTCTCCTTCGTTGCCAGTGCATAAAGCGGCGGGTAGGAATACCCGCCACTGGAACGCTGTGGCCCGCCCGTCACATCAAACGCTTACGCTCGCTGGAAGGCGCGATCCCAAGGGATTCGCGGTACTTGGCGACGGTTCGACGGGCGACCTGAATGCCTTGTGCCTCCAGTAAACCAGCGATCTTGCTGTCACTCAACGGCTTTTTCTGATTTTCCGCCGCAACCAGTTTTTTGATGATCGCGCGGATCGCCGTGGACGAGCATTCGCCGCCTTCCGAGGTGCTTACATGGCTGGAGAAAAAGTATTTCAGCTCATATATGCCCCGTGGGGTATGCATGAATTTTTGCGTGGTCACCCGGGAAATCGTCGATTCGTGCATGCCCACTGCTTCGGCGATGTCGTGCAGAACCAGCGGTTTCATTGCTTCGTCGCCATACTCCAGGAAGCCGCGCTGGTGCTCGACGATCTGGGTGGCAACTTTCATCAGGGTTTCGTTGCGGCTCTGCAGGCTCTTGATGAACCAACGGGCCTCCTGCAACTGGTTGCGCATGAACGTGTTGTCGGCACTGGTGTCGGCGCGGCGTACAAAACCGGCATATTGCGGGTTGACCCGCAGGCGTGGCACCGACTCCTGGTTCAGTTCAACCAGCCAGCGTTCGTTGTCCTTGCGCACAATCACATCGGGGACCACGTATTCGGCTTCGCTCGACTCGATCTGCGAGCCTGGGCGCGGGTTGAGGCTCTGTACCAGCTCGATGACCTGGCGCAGGTCGTCTTCCTTGAGCTTCATGCGGCGCATCAGCTGGCTGTAGTCGCGGCTACCCAGCAGGTCGATGTAATCGTTGACCAGGCGCTGCGCTTCGGCGAGCCAAGGCGTCTTGGCGGGCAGTTGACGCAGTTGCAGCAGCAGGCATTCACTGAGGGTGCGGGCACCAATGCCGGCAGGTTCGAACTGTTGGATGCGGTGCAGGACGGCTTCGATCTCGTCCAGCTCTATGTCCAGTTCCGGGTCGAAGGCCTCGAGAATCTCTTCGAGCGTCTCGTCCAGGTAACCCTGGTTATTGATGCAGTCGATCAGGGTCACGGCGATCAGGCGATCGGTGTCGGACATCGGCGCGAGGTTCAGTTGCCACAACAGATGGCTCTGCAGGCTCTCGCCGGCGGAAGTGCGGGTGGTAAAGTCCCACTCGTCATCGTCATTGCTGGGCAGGCTGCTGGCGCTGGTCTGATAGACGTCTTCCCAGGCGGTGTCCACGGGAAGTTCGTTGGGAATGCGTTCGTTCCAATCGCCTTCCTCAAGATTATCCACCGTGGGGGCGGTTTCCTGGTAGGAGGGTTCCTGTACGTCGGGATTGGGTTTTTGCTCGATGTTGTCAGCCAGTGGGTCTGCATTATCGAAGTCGTCGCCTTCTTCCTGGCGTTCGAGCATCGGATTGGACTCCAGGGCCTCCTGGATTTCCTGTTGCAGGTCCAGGGTCGACAATTGGAGCAGGCGGATGGCCTGTTGCAGCTGCGGTGTCATCGTCAGCTGCTGGCCCATTCTCAGGACTAGCGATGGTTTCATGGCAGGGGCTTAACACCTTATTCGCCGGCGCAATGCGCCATCCACGACAGGGCGCGTGAGCGCCAAACATAAGCAAATTATATGCCTGATATCGAGGGCTTTGCCTAGAGCGCGGTAACAATAAAAATCCAGAGGTTTTCATTGACTCCCGCGCGTCGGGCAAACGACCTGCCGCCACCTTGTTGTTGCGGGCGGTTTTACAGGCGGAACTCGTGACCCAGGTACACTTCCTTGACCAGTTCGTTGGCCAGGATGGTGGCGGAGTCGCCTTCGGCGATCAGTTGACCATCATTGACGATATAGGCAGTTTCGCAGATATCGAGGGTCTCACGGACGTTGTGGTCAGTGATCAGCACACCAATACCCTTGGCCTTGAGGTGATGGATGATCTGCTTGATGTCGCCGACCGAGATGGGGTCGACGCCGGCAAACGGTTCGTCCAGCAGGATGAACTTGGGGGCAGTGGCCAGGGCGCGGGCGATTTCCACGCGACGTCGTTCACCACCGGACAGGCTCATGCCAAGGTTGTCGCGAATGTGGTTGATGTGGAATTCCTGAAGCAGGCTTTCCAATTCTTTGCGGCGGCCGTCACGGTCGAGCTCCTTGCGGGTTTCAAGGATGGCCATGATGTTGTCGGATACCGACAGCTTGCGGAAGATCGACGCTTCCTGCGGAAGATAGCCGATACCTGCACGGGCACGCCCGTGCATTGGCTGGTGGCTCACGTCCAGGTCGTCGATCAGTACGCGACCCTGGTCCGCCTGGACCAGGCCGACGATCATATAGAAACAGGTGGTCTTGCCGGCGCCGTTGGGGCCAAGCAAGCCGACAATCTGGCCGCTGTCGATCGACAGGCTGACGTCGCGCACGACCTGACGGCTTTTATAGGCCTTGGCCAGATGCTGGGCTTTCAGGGTTGCCATTACTCGGCCTTCTTCTTCGGCTGGATAACCATGTCGATACGTGGGCGTGGCGCGGTGACCTTGCTGCCATTGGCGCGACCGGCATTGGCGATCTGCTTCACGGTGTCATAGGTGATCTTTTCACCTTCCGTGGAGTTGCCATCGGGGCTGAGCACCTTGGCCTGGTCGATCAGCACGATGCGATTCTGCTGGGCATGGTACTGGATGGTCTTGCCGTAGCCCTTCATCGGACCTGTGTCGGTAGCCGACTGCTTCTGTTCGAAGTAAGCCAGGTTGCCCACCGAGGTCACTACGTCAATATCGCCCGCCTGGGTGCGCGTCAGTGTCACCGTGTTGCCGGTGATCTTCATCGAGCCCTGGGTGATGATCACGCCGCCGGTGTAGGTGGCGACGCCTTGCTTGTCATCCAGCTGCGCATCGTCAGCGGAGATGTGGATCGGTTGCTGGCTATCGTTCGGCAGAGCCCAGGCGCTCACGCTTCCCAGTGCTGCGCCCAAACCGAGCAAAATAGGGAGAGTTTTAACGAGCCTCATACTGTCCTCTTACGTTCGATAGCAGGTGTATCCTGCTTTCTTTCAAATACGCTTTCATTCCCTTGCCAGTCGATACACCGCCAGCGCCGTCGATTCTAACGTCTTGCTCGGTCTGCGCATATTGCTTCTGTGGGAATACGGTCATGCGACTGCTGGTAATCACCGTGTCACGGTTTTTGGCGTCCGTGCGCGCAACGCGTACGGAGTCAATCAGTTCCACCTCGGTGCCGTCCGGGTTCACCTCGCCACGCTTGCTCGTGACATGCCACGGAAACTCGGTGCCGCGGTACAGGTTCAGGTCCGGATTGGTCAGCAGGGTGACTTCGGTGGCCTTCAAATGCTCGACTTTGTCCGAGGTCATTTCGTACTGCACCTTGCCGTCGGGCAGGAACTGCACGCTATAGGCATTGGTGGCGTAATAGTCGATAGCCCCTTCGTCAACCTGCGCGGCAGGCTGGTCGAGGAAGCGCCCCGGGCTGATATTCCAGTAGCCCACCGCGAGGAACAGCGCGGCGATGACTCCGAATAGCAGGAAGTTGCGAATCTTTTTGCTCAGCATAAAACGCTCTATAGGTAGGCGGCGTGGGCCGCTTCAAGACTGCCTTGGGCTCGCAGGATCAGTTCACAGAACTCGCGGGCAGCACCTTCGCCGCCACGGGCGGTGGTGATGCCATGAGCGTGCTCGCGAACAAATGTCGCCGCATTGGCGACGGCCATGCCCAGGCCGACTCGGCGAATGACCGGCAAGTCGGGCAGATCATCGCCCAAGTAGGCGACCTGCTCATAGCTTAGGTTGAGTTTGCCAAGAAGCTCGTCCAGAACCACCAGTTTATCCTCGCGGCCCTGATACAGGTGAGGAATCCCCAGGTTTTGTGCGCGGCGTTCCACAACGGGCGTTTTTCGGCCGCTGATAATGGCAGTTTGCACACCTGCTGCCATCAGCATTTTGATGCCCTGGCCGTCGAGGGTGTTAAACGTCTTGAATTCACTGCCGTCTTCGAGGAAGTACAGGCGGCCATCCGTCAGCACGCCGTCGACGTCGAAAATCGCCAGTTTGATGTTCTTGCCGCGTTGCAACAGGTCGCTGGTCATTTACATCACTCCCGCACGCAGCAAGTCGTGCATGTTCAGGGCGCCAACCGGGTGGTCGTCGTTATTGACCACCACCAGCGCGCCGATCTTGTGGTCTTCCATGATCTTCAATGCTTCGGCTGCCAGCATTTCAGGGCGTGCAGTCTTGCCATGGGGGGTCATCACGGCGTCGATGGTTGCGGTGTGAATGTCGATAGTGCGGTCCAGGGTGCGGCGCAGATCGCCGTCCGTGAATACCCCGGCCAGGCGTCCATCGGCTTCCAGGATCACGGTCATGCCCAGGCCTTTGCGGGTCATTTCCATCAGCGCGTCCTTCAGCAAGGTGCCGCGCTGGACGTGAGGCAATTCATCACCCGAATGCATGACATTTTCCACTTTCAGCAGCAGGCGGCGGCCCAGGGCGCCGCCTGGGTGGGAAAACGCGAAGTCTTCTGCGGTAAACCCGCGGGCTTCCAGCAACGCCACGGCCAGGGCATCGCCCATCACCAGTGCGGCGGTGGTGGAGGAGGTCGGCGCCAGGTTCAGTGGGCAGGCCTCGTGGTCCACGTGAACATTCAGGTTCACTTCGGCAGCCTTGGCCAGCGTCGATTCGGGGTTGCCGGTGACGCTGATCAGCTGGATACCCAGGCGCTTGATCAGCGGCAGCAGGGTCACGATTTCGTTGGTGGTGCCGGAGTTGGACAGCGCGAGGATGATGTCATCCTTGGTAATCATGCCCATGTCGCCGTGACTGGCTTCGGCCGGGTGCACAAAAAATGCGGTGGTCCCGGTGCTGGCCAGGGTGGCGGCGATCTTGTTGCCGACGTGGCCCGACTTGCCCATGCCGACCACGACAACGCGGCCCTTGCTGGCCAGAATCATCTCGCAGGCGCGTACGAAATCTGCGTCGATGTGGGCCAGTAAGCCTTCTACGGCTTCAACTTCGAGGCGGATGGTGCGTTGTGCGGATTGAATAAGGTCGCTGGATTGGCTCATGTCTGAAATCGTATAGCCTGACGAAAAGTCGGCGATTATAGCGGTAATGATCAATTCCCTCACGCAAGTTCGTCAGGCTTTATTCCGCGAGTGTCTGAGATCGATCCTCAGTAACATAGCCAGCAACGTTTTTTCCCTGTCTGCAAACTGAACTTGCGCCGTTCCGGCCTTGGGCGCCCTGTACCAGCAGTGATATAGTTCGCCGCCAGTTCGGTCCGCCCAGCCCATGTGGCTATCTATATGCGTCACCGTTGCAAACGTTTGTCGCATGCGTGGTGTCTGAGTGAGAGGCTGCATCCCAAGGAGTTTAGATGAGTGCCGATAACGCCTACGCGGTCGAGCTGAAGGGACTGACCTTCAAGCGCGGGACGCGCAGCATCTTCAATAACGTCGATATTCGCATTCCCCGTGGCAAGGTCACGGGCATCATGGGGCCGTCCGGTTGCGGCAAGACCACCCTGTTGCGTCTGATGGGCATGCAATTGCGCCCCAGCGCCGGTGAAGTGTGGGTGAACGGCCAGAACCTGCCGACCTTGTCGCGCAGCGATCTGTTCGATGCGCGCAAGCATATGGGTGTGCTGTTCCAGAGCGGTGCACTGTTCACCGACCTCGATGTATTCGAGAACGTGGCGTTTCCGCTGCGGGTTCATACCCAGCTGTCCGATGAAATGATTCGTGACATTGTGTTGCTGAAACTGCAGGCCGTGGGCCTCCGCGGCGCCATCGACCTGATGCCTGACGAGCTGTCCGGCGGCATGAAGCGTCGCGTGGCCCTGGCGCGCGCCATTGCCCTCGACCCGCAGATCCTCATGTACGACGAGCCCTTCGTCGGCCAGGATCCGATCGCCATGGGCGTGTTGGTACGCCTGATCCGCCTGCTCAACGACGCGTTGGGCATCACCAGTATCGTGGTCTCCCACGACCTTGCAGAAACCGCGAGCATCGCCGACTACCTCTATGTAGTCGGTGATGGCCAGGTACTGGGGCAGGGCACGCCTGAAGAGCTGATGAACGCCGATAACCCGCGTATTCGCCAATTCATGACCGGCGATCCCGATGGCCCTGTGCCTTTTCACTTTCCGGCAGCGGATTACCGCTCAGACCTTCTGGGGAAGCGCTGATGCGCAAGACATCTCTTATCGAGAAGGTTCGCCTTTTCGGTCGCTCCGGCATCGACATCGTCGAAGTGCTGGGCCGCTCGACAATTTTCCTGTTCCACGCACTGCTCGGGCGCGGCGGTATTGGCGGTGGCTTTGGTCTTTTGATCAAGCAGCTGCATTCGGTGGGCGTGATGTCCCTGGTGATCATTGTGGTCTCCGGGGTGTTCATCGGGATGGTGCTCGCCTTGCAGGGCTTCAATATCCTGTCCAGCTACGGTTCGGAGCAGGCGGTGGGGCAGATGGTTGCCCTGACGCTGCTGCGTGAACTGGGGCCGGTCGTGACCGCATTGCTGTTTGCCGGGCGCGCGGGTTCCGCGCTGACTGCCGAAATCGGCAACATGAAGTCCACCGAGCAGTTGTCCAGCCTGGAAATGATCGGCGTGGACCCGCTCAAGTACATTGTTGCCCCGCGCCTGTGGGCCGGCTTTATTTCCCTGCCATTGCTGGCGATGATCTTCAGCGTGGTCGGTATCTGGGGCGGTTCGTGGGTGGCGGTGGACTGGCTGGGCGTCTACGACGGCTCCTACTGGGCCAACATGCAAAACAGCGTGACCTTCAGCGGTGACGTGCTCAACGGCATCATAAAGAGCATCGTCTTCGCCTTTGTAGTGACCTGGATCGCCGTATTCCAAGGCTACGACTGTGAGCCCACTTCAGAAGGGATCAGTCGCGCCACCACCAAGACCGTTGTGTACGCCTCGCTGGCAGTACTGGGCCTTGACTTCATTTTGACCGCCTTGATGTTTGGAGATTTCTGATGCAAAACCGCACTGTGGAAATCGGTGTCGGCCTTTTCTTGCTGGCTGGCATCCTGGCTTTACTGTTGCTGGCCCTGCGAGTCAGTGGCCTTTCGGCCAGCCCCACCGCCGATACTTATAAACTTTACGCCTACTTCGACAATATCGCCGGTTTGACTGTCAGAGCTAAAGTGACCATGGCCGGTGTCACCATCGGCAAGGTCACGGCAATCGATCTGGATCGCGACAGCTTCACCGGGCGAGTGACGATGCAATTGGACAAGAAGGTAGATAATCTGCCGACCGACTCCACTGCATCTATCCTGACTGCGGGTCTGCTGGGCGAGAAGTACATCGGTGTCAGCGTAGGCGGGGAAACAGCCCTGCTCAAGGATGGTTCGACCATCCACGACACGCAGTCGTCGCTGGTGCTTGAGGACCTGATCGGTAAATTCCTGCTCAATACGGTCAATAAAGACGCCAAATGAGGAATCTGTTCATGATCTCTACCTTGCGACGTGGCCTGCTGGTACTGCTTGCGGCGCTGCCATTGATGGCCAACGCGGCAGGTTCTGCGCACGAACTGGTGCAGGACACCACCAACAAGATGTTGGCTGACCTGACTGCCAATAAAGAGCAGTACAAGCAAGACCCGAGCAAATTCTACGAAGCGCTGAACACCATCGTCGGTCCTGTCGTCGATGCTGAAGGCATTTCGCGCAGCATCATGACGGTCAAATATTCGCGCAAGGCCACCCCTGCGCAAATGCAAACGTTCCAGGAAAACTTCAAGCGCGGCCTGTTCCAGTTCTATGGCAATGCGTTGCTTGAGTACAACAACCAGGGCATTACCGTCGCTCCAGCCGGGGATGAATCGGGTGATCGCACCAGCGTCAACATGAGCGTCAAGGGTAACAACGGCGCCGTCTACCCGGTGCAGTACACGCTTGAGAAGGTCAAGGGCGAGTGGAAACTGCGCAACGTGATCATCAATGGCATCAACATCGGCAAGCTGTTCCGTGACCAGTTCGCCGACGCCATGCAGCGCAATGGCAACGACCTGGACAAAACCATCAATGGTTGGGCCGGTGAAGTCGCCAAGGCCAAGGAAGAGACTGATAAAGCTGCCGGGAAGCCTGCGCAATGACCGAGTCGGCTGTTCGTCTCGGCGACGCTGGCGAGTTGTTCCTCAGCGGCGTGCTGGATTACCGCACCGGGCCTGACCTGCGCAAGCAGGGCCAGGCGCTGATCAAGACCAGCACGGCCCCTGAGTTGGTGCTGGATTGCTCGGCGGTAACCAAGTCCAGCAGCGTCGGCTTGTCGTTGCTGCTGTGCTTCATGCGTGATGCCGAGGCGGCCAAAAAAACGGTCAGCATCCGTGCATTGCCTGAAGACATGCGTGAAATCGCCGAAGTTTCCGGTTTGACCGAACTGTTGGCGCATCCTTAATACACATTATCGATGAAGCCCCCCGTCAGAGTCCTGCTATGCGGGGTTCGCAGGCGCGGGGCTTTTTTGTATGATGTGCGACCCGTGCGCACTGGGCGCCGATAGAGGTTGATCATGCAGGCCCTAGAAGTTAAGAGCTTTCTCGAAGGAAAGCTGCCGGATACGAACGTAGAAGTTGAAGGCGAAGGCTGCAACTTCCAGCTGAACGTGATTAGCGATGAACTGGCGGCACTCAGCCCGGTCAAGCGTCAGCAGCAGATCTATGCCCATTTGAACCCGTGGATCACCGATGGCAGCATCCACGCGGTCACTATGAAATTTTTCAGCCGCGCGGCCTGGGCCGAGCGCACCTGAGCCCCCAAGGCGTCGAGATTCTTATGGATAAATTGATTATTACCGGCGGTGCCCGCCTTGATGGCGAGATTCGCATTTCCGGTGCGAAAAACTCTGCCTTGCCGATCCTGGCTGCGACCCTGCTGTGCGATGGCCCGGTAACCGTAGCCAACCTGCCGCACCTGCACGACATCACCACCATGATCGAGCTGTTTGGTCGCATGGGTATTGAGCCGGTAATCGACGAGAAGTTGTCCGTCGAAATCGACCCGCGCACCATCAAGACCCTGATCGCCCCGTACGAACTGGTGAAAACCATGCGTGCGTCGATCCTGGTACTGGGCCCGATGGTCGCCCGTTTCGGCGAAGCCGAAGTCGCATTGCCTGGCGGTTGCGCCATTGGCTCGCGTCCGGTGGACCTGCACATCCGCGGCCTCGAGGCCATGGGCGCGACCATCGACGTCGAAGGCGGCTACATCAAGGCCAAGGCGCCGGAAGGCGGCCTGCGTGGCGCGAACTTCTTCTTTGATACCGTCAGCGTGACCGGTACCGAGAACATCATGATGGCCGCTGCCCTGGCCAACGGCCGCAGTGTGCTGCAAAACGCTGCGCGCGAGCCTGAAGTGGTCGACCTGGCCAACTTCCTGATCGCCATGGGTGCCAACATCACCGGCGCCGGCACCGACACCATCACCATCGACGGTGTGAAGCGCCTGCACCCGGCCACCTATAAAGTGATGCCGGACCGCATCGAGACCGGTACCTACCTGGTTGCTGCTGCCGTCACCGGTGGTCGCGTCAAGGTCAAGGACACCGATCCGACCATCCTGGAAGCGGTCCTGGAAAAACTGCGCGAAGCCGGTGCCGAAATCACCACCGGCGAAGACTGGATCGAGCTGAACATGCACGGCAAGCGGCCAAAAGCCGTTAACGTGCGTACTGCTCCGTACCCGGCGTTCCCAACCGACATGCAAGCGCAGTTCATCTCTTTGAACGCGATTGCCGAAGGCACCGGTGCCGTGATCGAGACCATCTTCGAAAACCGCTTCATGCACGTGTATGAACTGCACCGCATGGGCGCGAAGATCCAGGTCGAAGGCAACACCGCCATCGTTACCGGCACCGAGAAGCTCAAGGGCGCGCCAGTCATGGCCACCGACCTGCGCGCTTCGGCCAGCCTGGTGATCTCGGCGCTGATCGCCGAAGGCGATACCCTGATCGACCGCATCTACCACATCGACCGTGGTTACGAGTGCATCGAGGAAAAACTGCAGATGCTCGGCGCGAAAATCCGCCGCGTACCGGGCTAGTCCCCACTGCATTGTAGGAGCGAGCTTGCTCGCGAAGAACTCCTGGGCACCGCGTTGAGTCTGAATAAACGCGTTATCGTTGACGTTTTTCGCGAGCAAGCTCGCTCCTACAGACACTGGTTTGTTTCAAATCGAGGCTGTCATGGCCTCGATCTGTGTCTGGCGCCGTTTGCGACCGGACAGCAATAGCCTGATGAAGGACTGACGTTCCCATGTTGACCATCGCACTGTCCAAGGGCCGCATCCTTGACGACACTTTGCCGCTTCTGGCTGAAGCGGGCATCGTGCCGACCGAGAATCCGGACAAGAGCCGCAAGCTGATCATCCCCACGACCCAGGACGACGTGCGCCTGCTGATCGTACGGGCTACCGACGTGCCGACCTACGTTGAACATGGCGCGGCCGACCTCGGTGTCGCCGGTAAAGACGTGTTGATGGAATACGGTGGCCAGGGCCTCTACGAGCCGCTGGACCTGCGCATTGCCCTGTGCAAGCTGATGACCGCTGGCCGTGTCGGTGATGTCGAGCCTAAAGGCCGCCTGCGCGTGGCCACCAAGTTCGTCAACGTCGCCAAGCGTTACTACGCCGAACAAGGCCGCCAGGTCGACATCATCAAGCTCTACGGCTCGATGGAGCTGGCGCCGCTGATCGGCCTGGCCGACAAGATCATCGACGTGGTCGACACCGGCAACACCCTGCGTGCCAACGGTCTTGAACCACAGGACTTTATCGCCGACATCAGCTCCCGGCTGATCGTCAACAAAGCGTCGATGAAGATGCAGCACGCCCGTATCCAGGCGTTGATCGACACCCTGCGCAAGGCAGTGGAGTCTCGACACCGCGGTTGACTCATCCGCGTAGCTGAAAAGCTGCGCCCGTCTATCCGCCTCATAGCCAGAATTCTCAGGTGCCCAAGCGGAAACGACTGCTAGTTTAGGGCGCCTGAGTTTTTGCCAATTCTATTGAGGCCCTCGCTATGACCACGTCCACTGCAATTGCCCGACTCAACGCTGCCGACCCGGATTTCGCCCATCATCTGGATCATCTGCTGAGCTGGGAAAGCGTGTCCGACGACTCGGTCAACCAGCGGGTGCTCGACATTATCAAGGCTGTGCGCGAGCGTGGTGACGCCGCGTTGGTGGACTTTACCCGCCAGTTCGACGGCCTTGACGTCAAGTCCATGTCCGATCTGATCCTGCCTCGCGAGCGCTTGGAACTGGCCCTGACGCGCATCACCGCGCCCCAGCGTGAAGCCCTCGAAGTCGCCGCGACCCGCGTGCGCAGCTACCACGAAAAACAGAAGCAGGACTCCTGGAGCTACACCGAAGCCGACGGCACCGTACTGGGCCAGAAGGTCACGCCACTGGACCGTGCCGGCCTGTACGTGCCGGGCGGTAAAGCTTCGTACCCGTCGTCGGTGCTGATGAACGCGATCCCGGCCAAAGTGGCCGGCGTGACCGAAGTGGTCATGGTGGTACCGACCCCGCGCGGTGAAATCAACGAGCTGGTGCTGGCTGCCGCCTGCATTGCCGGTGTCGACCGCGTGTTCACCATCGGCGGTGCCCAGGCGGTTGCAGCCCTGGCCTATGGCACCGAAAGCGTGCCGAAGGTCGACAAGGTGGTCGGCCCTGGCAACATCTACGTTGCTACCGCCAAGCGCCATGTGTTCGGCCAGGTCGGTATCGACATGATCGCCGGCCCTTCGGAAATCCTCGTGGTGTGCGACGGCCAGACCGACCCGGACTGGATCGCCATGGACCTGTTCTCCCAGGCCGAGCACGACGAAGACGCCCAAGCGATCCTGGTCAGCCCGGACGCCGAGTTCCTCGACAAGGTCGCCGCCAGCATCAATAAGCTGCTACCGACCATGGACCGCGCCGAGATCATCGAGAAGTCGATCAATGGTCGTGGCGCGCTGATCCTGGTGCGTGACATGGAGCAGGCCATCGAAGTGGCCAACCGTATCGCGCCGGAGCACCTGGAGCTGTCCGTGGCCGATCCGCAGGCCTGGCTGCCGTCGATTCGCCATGCGGGTGCGATCTTCATGGGCCGCCACACCAGCGAAGCGCTAGGCGACTACTGCGCCGGTCCCAACCACGTCTTGCCAACCTCTGGCACCGCGCGCTTCTCGTCGCCGCTGGGGGTGTATGACTTCCAGAAGCGTTCGTCGATCATCTTCTGCTCGCCACAAGGCGCGTCCGAGTTGGGCAAGACCGCCTCGGTGCTGGCCCGTGGTGAATC
Organism: Pseudomonas sp. MIACH; assembly: GCF_001269925.1. Classification (GTDB taxonomy): domain Bacteria; phylum Pseudomonadota; class Gammaproteobacteria; order Pseudomonadales; family Pseudomonadaceae; genus Aquipseudomonas. The sequence continues at coordinate 131,144 of NZ_LHVO01000028.1, read as the reverse complement.
CCTGAGCGCCCACGCCCGTAGTGCTGAGTATCGAATCCTGGAAGAGGGGAAATAACACATGAGCAAATTCTGGAGCCCCTTCGTCAAGGACCTCGTGCCTTACGTGCCCGGTGAGCAACCGAAGCTGACCAAGCTGGTCAAGCTCAACACCAATGAAAACCCCTACGGCCCGTCGCCCAAGGCGCTGGCTGCGATGCAGGCCGAGTTGAACGACAACCTGCGCCTGTACCCGGACCCCAACAGCGACCTGCTCAAGCAGGCCGTGGCCAAGTATTACGGGATCGACGCCAGCAAGGTGTTCCTTGGCAACGGTTCCGATGAAGTCCTGGCGCACATCTTCCATGGCCTGTTCCAGCATGACTTGCCGCTGCTGTTCCCGGATATCAGCTACAGCTTCTATCCGGTGTACTGCGGTCTCTACGGCATCAAGTCCGACCCGGTGCCATTGGACGAGCAGTTCCAGATCCGCGTCGCGGACTACGCCAAGCCCAACGGCGGGATCATCTTCCCCAACCCGAACGCGCCCACCGGCTGCGTCCTGGCGCTGGACGCCGTGGAGCAGATCCTCAAGGCCAGCCCGGATTCGGTGGTGGTGGTCGATGAAGCCTATATCGACTTCGGTGGCGAAACCGCCATCAGCCTGGTGGACCGTTACCCGAACCTGCTGGTGACCCAGACCCTGTCCAAGTCGCGCTCACTGGCCGGTTTGCGTGTGGGCCTGGCCGTGGGCCACCCGGACCTCATCGAAGCGCTGGAGCGGGTCAAGAACAGCTTCAACTCCTACCCGCTGGATCGCCTGGCGATTGTCGGCGCGGCAGCGGCCTTCGAGGATCGTGAGTACTTCGAGAAGACGTGCCAGTTGGTCATCGACAGTCGCAACCAACTGGTCGCGCAACTGGAAGGCAAGGGCTTTGAAGTGCTGCCGTCAGCGGCCAACTTCATCTTTGCCCGCCACCCACGGCACGACGCTGCCGGCCTGGCGGCCAAGCTGCGTGAGCAAGGGGTGATTGTGCGGCACTTCAAGCAGGCGCGGATTGCCCAGTTCCTGCGGATCAGCATCGGTACGCCGGAGCAGAACCAGGCGCTGATCGATGGGTTGGGTGAGCTCTAAGCCACACTGAAGATCAAAAAATGTGGGAGGGGGCTTGCCCCCGATAGCGGTGTATCAGTCAGCTAATGAATTGACTGACACACTGCCATCGGGAGCAAGCCCCCTCCCACATTAGGTTCTGCCATATGTGTTAGATCAGCGGCTCATCCGGCTTCTTGTTCTTCCAGCCATCATTGCCCGGCAGCAGCAGGTTCAAGCCAATCGCTACCACCGCACACAGGGCAATGCCCTTCAGGCCGAAGTCATCCGGACCGGTCCCGGTCCCCACCAGCACCCCACCAATCCCGAACACCAGGGTCACCGACACAATCACCAGATTGCGCGCTTCACCCAGGTCGATCTTATGGCGGATCAACGTGTTCATCCCCACCGCGGCAATCGAGCCGAACAGCAGGCACAGGATCCCGCCCATCACCGGCACCGGGATGCTTTGCAGCAGTGCGCCGAACTTGCCGATGAACGCCAGGCTGATGGCAAACACCGCCGCCCAGGTCATGATTTTCGGATTGTAGTTCTTGGTCAGCATCACCGCGCCCGTTACTTCGGCGTAGGTGGTGTTCGGCGGGCCGCCAAACAGGCCGGCGGCCGTGGTGGCGATGCCGTCACCGAGCAAGGTGCGGTGCAGGCCGGGCTTCTTCAGGTAGTCGCGACCGGTCACGCTGCCCACCGCAATCACGCCGCCGATGTGTTCGATCGCCGGGGCCAGGGCCACCGGGACGATGAACAGGATCGCCTGCCAGTTGAACTCCGGCGCAGTGAAGTGGGGCAGGGCGAACCATGGTGCTGCGGCGATCTTCGCCGTGTCGACCACGCCGAAGTAGAACGCCATGGCAAAGCCCACCAGCACGCCGGAGATGATCGGCACGAGGCGGAAGATACCCTTGCCGAACACCGCCACGATCAACGTAGTCAGCAGTGCAGGCATCGAGATCATCATTGCCGTCTGGTAATGAATCAACTCGGCGCCATCGCCGGATTTACCCATCGCCATGTTCGCGGCAATCGGTGCCATGGCCAGGCCGATGGAGATGATCACCGGGCCGATCACCACGGGTGGCAGCAGGCGGTCGATGAAGCCGGTGCCTTTGATCTTCACGGCCAGGCCGAGGAAGGTATAGACAAACCCGGCTGCCATCACCCCGCCCATGGTCGCCGCGAGGCCGAACTGGCCCTTGGCGAGAATGATCGGGGTAATGAAGGCAAAGCTCGATGCCAGGAACACCGGCACCTGCCGCCCTGTCACCACCTGGAACAACAACGTGCCCAGGCCGGCGGTGAACAGTGCGACGTTTGGATCAAGACCTGTGATCAGTGGCATCAACACCAGCGCGCCAAATGCTACGAAGAGCATTTGTGCGCCAGACAGGATCTGGCGCCAAAGCGGGTCGTTGAACTCATCCTGCATGCTCACGCGTCCTTCTGCTTGGTGCCGAAGATCTTGTCGCCGGCATCGCCCAGGCCAGGGATGATGTAGCCGTGTTCGTTCAGGCGCTCATCGATGGAGGCGGTGTAGATCTGCACGTCCGGGTGGGCTTTCTCGACGGCGGCGATGCCTTCGGGAGCGGCCACCAGCACCATGGCGCGGATGTCCCGGCAACCGGCTTTTTTCAGCAGGTCGATGGTGGCGACCATGGAACTGCCGGTGGCGAGCATCGGGTCGATGATCATCGCCAGGCGCTCGTTGATTTCCGGTACGAGTTTTTCCAGGTAGGTGTGGGCCTGCAGGGTTTCTTCGTTGCGGGCTACGCCGACGGCGCTGACCTTGGCGCCCGGAATCAGGCTGAGCACGCCTTCGAGCATGCCGATACCGGCGCGCAGGATCGGCACCACGGTGATCTTCTTACCTGCGATCTTCTCGACCTGGACGGTGCCAGCCCAACCTTCGATGTCGTAGGTTTCCAGAGGCAGATCTTTGGTGGCTTCGTAAGTGAGCAGCGCTCCAACTTCCTGAGCAAGCTCACGGAAATTCTTGGTGCTGATGTCGGCACGGCGCATAAGGCCGAGTTTGTGTCTGATCAGCGGGTGGCGGATCTCGCGAGTGGGCATGGGAAAGGCTCCGGCGGCGGGCAAAAAAACCGGCCTAGATTAATCTATCCGAGGGTGTTGTCCTATAGACATCTAGTACGTTAGTCCATTAAGGCTTGCTCGGAACGCATGAGAAGCGTACCTTCGCCCGCTTTTCTTGCCACAGCACCCCCTTGGAGAGCGCCATGTCCGCTGATCTTGAGCATATCCGTCAAATCATGCGTGAGGCTGATTGCCTGTACACCGAAGCGCAAGTCGAAGCAGCGATCGCCAAGGTCGGCGCCCACATCACCCGCGAAATGGCCGACACCAACCCGGTGGTCTTTTGCGTGATGAACGGTGGGCTGATCTTCGCCGGAAAATTGCTCACGCATCTGCAATTCCCGCTGGAAGCGTCCTACCTGCACGCCACCCGTTATCGCAACGAAACCAGTGGCGGCGACCTGTTCTGGAAAGCCAAACCGGAAGTTTCGTTCATCGACCGCGACGTGCTGATCATCGACGACATCCTCGATGAGGGTCACACCCTGGGTGCGATCATCGACTTCTGCAAACATGCCGGCGCACGCAAGGTGCACACCGCCGTGCTGATCGACAAAGACCACGACCGCAAGGCACGCCCCGAGTTGAAGGCCGATTTCGTTGGCCTGCCGTGCATTGATCGCTACATCTTCGGTTACGGCATGGATTACAAAGGCTACTGGCGCAACGCCAATGGGATTTACGCCGTCAAAGGCATGTGATCCGGGCTCCGGCGCAGGGTGTCATGCTATCGTGCTTGGCCCCAGCGTCTGGAGCTGTCCATGAACCTGTTGATACGCACCTGCGCCACCCTGGCGCTGACCCTCAGTTTGCCCCTGGCCGCTGCTCCTGCGCCGATGCACAACCAATTCCTGCCGGCTGATGACCTGGCCCTGCGCGCCGAAACGCCGGACCAGCAGCAGTTGCTGCAAGTCGCCGAATACACTGTGGTGGTGGGCAACCAGCGTCAATCCAACCAGCAACCGATTCCGGTGACCTCACCGCTGATGATCCGCCTCAAGGGCAAGCCCCTGAACAAAGGCGCGACCATCAACCAGGTGGTGCTCAACTTCGACGCCGAAAGCAAAAGCCTGAAAAAGCCGGTGTTCGACGATAAGACCAAGACCCTGACCCTGTCTTACCCCGTTGCCCAATACCGGGTGATCGTCGACCTGCTGCGCAATGACACGGTGTATGTGCAGTTCCTCAGTTATGCCAATGGGCATATCTGGGCGGATTTGCATACCGGTGCTGTTCGTACCAAATAGCAAAAAATACTGAAGATCCAAATGTGGGAGGCGCGGTTCTTCAGCGCTTTCGAAGCCTGCGCCTCGCAGGTAGACTTCAAATCCCGTGTAAATGTCTGCTGGCTGGAGTCGGTAATGCGTAAAGATAAGAAACAGGTGATTGGTGACGAGATCGGCGACGATCAGATCAAGTTGTTCCTGGACTTTGAGCCGGTTGACGCGACTTCCCCGTCCCTGCACAAACTGATCAAGGCCTACCGTGGCCTGCGGATCGACGATTTCGAGCGCTTCCTGGGCTTTTTCAAGGAGGCCGGCCTGGACCTGGATGGCAAGGATGAACACGGTCAGACCTTCGTCGACCTGATCAAGGACCAGCGCAACGCCGCCGAGTACATCGAGCTGATCGACAACGCCCGCGGCTGATGCTTCCGGGCAAAAAAACGCCCCGTTCTCATCGTGAGAGCGGGGCGTTTTTGCTTTTTACTGTAGGAGCGAGCTTGCTCGCGAAAAACCAGAGAACGCCACGTTAAACCCGATGCGCTGCGTTATCGTTAACGATCTTCGCGAGCAAGCTCGCTCCTACCGGTCTCGGCGGCAGGTTCAACCAGCTCCAGGCTGATGTTGTTCTGCGCGTTGATCGTGCGATACAACTCAGCATCAGTCTCCAGGACTTTTTCCCGCGCCGGGAAGATCTCATGCAGCTTGCTGGCCCACTCACCGGCAGCTTTCTGCGGGAAGCAACGCTCGATCAGTTCCAGCATGATCGAAACGGTCACCGAAGCGCCTGGGGATGCCCCCAGCAGTGCCGCCAGCGAGCCGTCTTTGGCCGCGACCAGCTCGGTGCCAAATTGCAGCACGCCGCCTTTCTTCGGGTCTTTCTTGATGATCTGTACCCGTTGGCCAGCCACTTCCAGGCGCCAGTCTTCGGCTTTCGCTTGCGGGTAGAAACGACGCAGGGATTCCAGGCGCTGCTCCATCGATTGCATCACTTCGCTGACCAGGTACTTGGTCAGGTCCATGTTGTCGCGGGCCACGGCCAGCATCGGGCCGATGTTGCCGGCGCGAACCGACAGCGGCAGGTCGAGGAACGAGCCGTGCTTGAGGAACTTGGTGGTGAAACCGGCGTATGGCCCGAACAGCAGGGATTTCTTGCCGTCGACTACGCGGGTGTCCAGGTGCGGCACCGACATCGGCGGCGAGCCCACGGCGGCCTGGCTGTAGACCTTGGCCTGGTGGTGCTTGACCACTTCCGGGTTGTCGCAACGCAGCCACTGGCCGCTGACCGGGAAACCGCCAAAGCCCTTGCTCTCTTCGATGCCCGAGGCCTGCAGCAGCGGCAGGGCCGCACCACCGGCGCCGAGGAACACGAACTTGGCATCCACTTCGCGGCTGTTACCGCTGTTGACGTCCTTGATGCTTACAGTCCAGCCCGCGCCGTTACGCTTGAGGCCGGTCACGCGCTTGCAGTACTTGACCTGGGCGTCCGGTGAACTGGTCAGGTGAGTGAGCAACTGGTTGGTCAGGGCGCCGAAGTTGACGTCGGTGCCGTTCATCACGCGGGTGGCAGCGATTTTTTCGTCGAGCGGGCGGCCCGGCATCATCAACGGCATCCACTCGGCCATCTCGTTGCGGTCTTCGGTGTAGTGCATGTCCGAAAATGCATGGTGCTGGCTGAGGGATTCAAAGCGCTTCCTGAGGAAGTCCACGCCTTTTTCGCCCTGTACGAAGCTCAGGTGCGGCACCGGGCTGATAAAGGATTTGGACGAGCCAAAGGTGCCTTTCTTGGTCAGGTACGCCCAGAATTGCTTCGACACCTCGAACTGGGTGTTGATGTGCACGGCTTTCTTGATGTCGATGGAGCCATCGGCGGCCTGCGGCGTGTAGTTCAGCTCACACAGCCCGGCGTGGCCGGTGCCGGCGTTGTTCCACGGGTTGGAACTTTCCGCGGCACCCGAATCCATCAGCTCAACGACTTCCAGCTTGAGGCCGGGGTCGAGCTCCTTGAGCAGTACGGCCAGGGTGGCACTCATGATGCCGGCCCCTACCAGTACTACGTCGACTGCTTCGTTATGCGCCATTTAACGCGTCTCCAAAATCTGCAGCACCAAATTGACGGCATGGCTGCCAGGAGTGACGGGGCGGTTCACGTGTTGCCCCAGGTTACCCATGGCCAGGATCGCCATGTCCGTTTCGCAATTCTTTGCAACTTCAGCACACGCTTCCTGCCAGCCTGATCTGCCTATGAACGCATTCATGGGCGCCTGTGGCAATTCGACTTATGGTCAAAGCGTGCGATTAGTGCAATCAATCCGTAGCGGACAGGCTCAAGCTCCGGTGTTTGCGGAGTACTCGGGCCTGTGTGGTTGGGCTGTTCCAGACGCTGATGGTGCTTGTACAAACGCCAAACTATTCATTTGCTCGCCACACTCTTGTGAAGTTGTGAAAACCCGTTTTTTTCACGCTCTTTTGAAGACGTGAACCTCAAAAAAGGGCTACCGCGGCCTGGCACCTGGCCCGCAAACCTCTGCCGACACGCGGCAAAACGGGCAAACAACTCAAGTGGCCGAGCGCAATGGCAGCTCTGGCAGATTCGGTAAAGGCGGGTGTTTGCAAAGGAAACAGCAAGCGCGCCAGCTTCACTCGATCTGTGTGGGCGGCTCTCTGTGGGCGATTCTTGGGGGTTAATGCCGTGGCATTAACGGTGTTGCGAGGCCCGATCAGGAGACGTCCTTATAATCGGGGGGAGATTGTAGCGAAGAACGTCAGACAAATGGGCGTGTTTTATGACTTTTATTAGGTCTTCGGTCAGGCGGCCAACGGCTGGTGGCGGGACGACCGCACAGGGCGTGGGCTTACACGGGCGCGGGCCGGCAATGGATGATGCATCCAGCTCAGGCGAATTTCTTCGATTTCCACCCAGCCTTCGCCGCTGGGAGGCTGGCAGCACTCTTTGAAGGCCTGGCAACGGCCTTGCGCATCGAGCAGGGCAAACTGGCGAAGGGCGGGCTTGCGCATAAACAGCGACCAGAGAAAACGCATGGCGATAGATCTCCTGAGATTGGGGCCAAGCATGCCTGTCGGGGATGACGAGCCGATGTAACGGCTATTACATATCGGTGACAACGAACCGCCGCCGGGGCGACGGGTCATAGGTTGTAACTGACGCTAGTTCCCTGCGGGGGCGCCCCGCTATACTGCCCGCCTGTCGGTACCTGATTTCTGGAGAGAAGCGCATGTTGCAACGCCTGTTGTTCGGTTTGATCACTGTGACCAGTTTGACCCTGGTTGGCTGCGCCAACAGCCCGCAACAACTCAGCCCGCAACCGAAGCTCACCACGCAGTTGGCCCCGGTGGGTCACGGTCAGCCGGTGTCGGTGCGTGTGGTGGACGGTCGTCCGTCGCCGACCCTGGGCTCTCGCGGAGGCCTGTACCCGGAGACCGCGCTCATCTCGGTGACCGGCCAGGACGTGCTGCCCAAGCTGCAAGCCCAGGCTGAAGCCGCCGTGCGCCTGCTGGGCTTCACGCCGAGCCCCAACGCCCCAGGCGCTCCGCAGTTGACCATCACCTTGGCTGAGCTGAAGTACCAGTCGCCCAAGGAAGGCCTGTATGTGACCGAAGCGGCTATCGGCGCAACGTTCAAGTCTGACGTCACCGCTGGCACCCGTCGCTACAGCGGCCGGTACGGTGCGTCGCTGAACCAGCGCTTCGGCATGTCGCCGAACCAGGAAACCAACACCAAGCTGGTCAGCGATGTCCTGAGTGACGCCTTGACCCGCCTGTTCAAGGATCCAAGCATCGGTTCGTTGCTCAGCTCGCAGTAATCGCTCCAATAAAAAAACCGGGCTCAGCGATGAGCCCGGTTTTTTTATGCCTTCAGTTTCACGCGGCAGTGTCGATACAGAAATCCAGCATGCTCACCCCCGTCAACAGATCGGCCTCCGGCGAGTCTGCATGCTGGTGCCCGGCCAGGGCGCAATACACCAGCCAATGGCGGTCCTGCACGTTGAACGCCAGGCCGCCGATCAGCGCCTCTTGCTCGTCGCTCTGGGCAATCAGATACAGCCGATCCTGGTTGTGCGCGTGCAGCATGACAAGCTCCTGAATGTACGAAGGGCAACAGAGTGGCTTGTTAAGGTGACGTTCAGGTGACGGCGTAAATTACTGGATACATTGACCGTCCATGGGGGATGGAGAAGTTTTGGCGCTGGAGGCCACTATCGTTCAGGTTTGTATCTGAACCGATACCCAGACACTGTTTCACCCGAGGTTTGCGATGGCGCTGCCCGCACTGTTGATCAATGTTGTGGCTTTGTTGGTGGCCTGCCCAGGTGCAGCGCTGCTGTTCATTACCCGCCTGCGCGAACAACGCGCCATGGCTGAGCTGGCTGCGCAAAGTGAAGAGCGCGCGATTGACCAGCCCATGCTGTTCCTGGATGTGTGCACCGAGCGGGCGAATCGTGTGGCTTACCGCGTAGGGTTCGCCTGTCTTGGACTGGCGCTGGCTATTTCCTGGCTCAGCACCCGAATCTAAAAAAACGCAGAGCCAATGTGGAAGGGAGGCTTGCCCCTCCCACATTTTCTTGATCGGTGCTTACAGCGGGATTCCAGCCTTGACCCGATACTGATTGCGCACTGGCGTCGCGTATTGCACCACCAGGAACGGCCGGTGCTCGGCCGGGCAGTCGTTCAAGCGCCGCTCCCACTCTGCCTTCGCCTTGGCCAGTTCATCGGCCGGGAACACGTCGGCCGCCTTCGGCACCTGCAACTGCGGGTCGGCATCGCTCCACTGGGCGTACGCCAGGTAGTGCACCGGGAACAGCCGATAGCCGCCGAGAATCTGCCGATCCATTTCCACGGCCAGTACTTTGGTGTCTTCGAAGCGCTCGGTAATCGGCGCTGCGAAGTTGATATGTACGCGGCCTTTGTAGCCAGTGATGCCCAGGGCAATGCTGACGTCATCCTCGCCCGGTGCCTTGACGTAGGTGCCGGTGGTGGCGCGAATATACAGCTCACGTGCTTTGGCGGCATCGCACGGGTCGTACTCGTAGCTGATGGACACCGGCGTCAGGTTCAGTGACTGGATCACCTCGGCAAACGGCTCGTCCTTGCGGCTGACATGGAACATCTTGAGGATCGCCGACTCGGTGCGGTCATCCCCGTCCTTGGCGCGGCCTTCGGCCTGGGCGATCCAGATCGACTGGCAGTCGTTGCGGATCGAATGGTTGATGTAGGCCGACAGCAGGTTGAACGCCGCCATCTTCTCCTTTCGCCCGGTGATCGAGCGGTGCACGATGAAGCTCTTGTTCAGGCGCATCAGGTCGCTGACAAACGGCTTTTGCAGCAGGTTGTCACCGATGGCGATGCGCGGTGTCGGCAGGCCGGCGTGGTACACGGCGTAGTTGACGAAGGCCGGGTCCATCACGATGTCGCGATGGTTGGCCAAAAACACATAGGCGGTGCCCGACTTGAGCTGTTCCACGCCGGTGTAGGTCACGCCGTCGGTCGCCCGGTCAATGGTATGGTCGACGTAATACTCGACTTTGTCCTGCAGCGTGGCCACGGTGGTGACGCCGGCGAACTCACGGCGCAGTTTGCGCGCGATCATCGGCTTGAGCAGCCAACCCAGGGCGCCGGCAAAGCGCGGGAAGCGGAAGTGGGTCAGGATGTCCAGAAAGGCCTTGTCACTGAACAGCCTGGCCAGCACTGCCGGGACTTCGCTGTCGTTGTAAGGTCGGATGGTATCGAATTCGCCCATCATGCTCTCTTGTTAGAAACGGCTAGGGTAAGTAGAGGAAATACCAGGGTGCGGTCCGGGTAATTGGCCCGGCCGGAAAATAGCCCTGTAAATAGACCGGCGATTATACGCACAAGTCACCTGGGAGACTGCGATGCTGGAAACTGCGCTGTACGATTGTCCTTATTGTGGTGAAGCGGTAGAGACCTCGGTGGATTTATCCGGTGGTGACCAGACCTACATAGAGGACTGTCAGGTGTGTTGCCGACCGATCATTTTCAACCTGCAGGTCCATGGTGAAGAGTGGATGCTCGAAACCCGCAGTGAAAACGAATAACAGGTACACCCATGCAGCGAATCTACGAACCGGAAAACCTGATGGAAGGCGAGTTGCTGCAGCAAATGCTCGCCAGCGAGGGCATTGATGCGCATCTGGTGGGGCGTCATTTGCTCGGCGGCACGGGGGAGTTACCGATCTTCGGCCTGCTGGGGCTGGAAGTGGACAACGACCGGGCGGCTGAAGCCCGCGAGCTGATTACCGCCTATATCGGTGCGCAACCCCTGCCCGGCGATGAACCCGACAGCTTCCCCGACGTATTGGTCTGTTAGGCTGTCGGTCGGTTTACCCAAGAGTCGTGTTACCCCATGTGTGGACGTTATGCCCTGTTTCGCTGGAACCCCACCTTTGCTGCCTTGCCTGGCTTCCCGGCCGACCAGCAGGCCCAGTGGAACATTTCCCCGAATGATTCGGTGCTGATCCAGCGCCAGAGCGACGGCCAGCGCACCCTGGCCCGCGCTCGCTGGGGCCTGACGCCGCCCTGGCTGACGGATCTTTCACGCACTCCGGCCCATGCCCGTGCCGAAACCCTGGCCGAGCAACCGATGTTTCGCGAAGCGTTTCGCCAACGCCGTTGCCTGCTGCCGGCCAACGGTTTCTACGAATGGCGCGGCACCCAGCGCAAACGCCCGTACTGGCTGACGCCGGGGGAGGGCTCGACCCTGTTTTTTGCAGCGATCTGGGAGGCGTACCCGGTGCAGGAGCAGGTGTGGCTGAGTACGGCCGTGGTGACCCAGGCCGCCCAGAGTCAGCGCCGGCCGTTGATTCTGGACGCAGCGGGGCAGGCCGCCTGGCTCGATCCCGAGACGCCCTTGCATGTGTTGCAAGGCTTGCTGGCCAGTGAGCCGGTCGCGTTGCGCGAGCGGGTGCTGGCCAACATGGTCAATGATCCCAAGCTCAATGGGCCGGAATGCCTGACCCCGGCTTGAGCCTTGAATGGATTGGTCAAGCACCGTTGCCGAGTCTTGTGGGATGTGTCTGAAAATCAGCGGTTACACGTCTGGTGTATCTGGCGTTGATACACATGAGCGCCTACGATACGCGCCATGTTTTCAGGGCGTCTTTTCAGGGAGAGTGTATTGATGAAGAAATCATTGGTCGTAAGTGTATTGGCAGCAGGCGTGTTGCTGGCCGGGTGTCAGTCGGTCAACACCACCAGCGGCGGCGCCGTCGGGGTTGAGCGCAAGCAATATATGTTCAGCATGCTGTCGAGCCAGGAAGTCGACCAGATGTACGCCCAGTCCTACCAGCAGACCCTGGGCGAGGCCAGCAGCAAAGGCCAGCTGGACAAGACCAGTGCCAACGCCAAGCGTGTGCAGGCGATCGCCAACCGCTTGATCGCCCAGGCGCCCACCTTCCGCCCGGATGCGGCGCAGTGGAAGTGGGAAGTGAACCTGATCAAGAGCGATGAGATGAACGCCAACTGCGGGCCTGGCGGCAAGATCTTCGTGTACAGCGCGCTGATCGACAACCTCAAGCTCACCGATGATGAACTGGCTGCGGTGATGGGCCATGAAATCGCCCACGCCTTGCGTGAGCACGGCCGCGAAGCCATGTCCAAGGCTTACGGCATCGAGATGGCCAAGCAGGGTGCCGGTGCGTTGTTCGGTCTGGGCCAGGACAGCCTGGCACTGGCCGATACCGTGGCCAACTACGGCATGACCTTGCCCAACAGCCGCAGCAATGAAAACGAAGCGGACCTGATCGGCCTGGAACTGGCGGCTCGCGCCGGTTACAACCCGAACGCGGCCATAACCCTGTGGAACAAGATGGCCAAGGCTTCCGAAGGCGCACCACCGGAGTTCATGAGCACTCACCCGGCCTCTGACAGCCGGATCGCCTCATTGCAGGCGGCGATTCCGAAGGTGATGCCGCTCTACCAGAAGGCTAAGAAGTCCTAAGACTTCAACGACAAGTAGCAAGCTTCAAGCTGCAAGAAAAAGCACTGCTTCTTCCTGCAACTTGAGGCTTGAAGCTTGCAGCTAGATCCAGCCACTGCTCTGCATGGCCTTGTACACCGCCACGATCGCCAGGACAAAAAACGCCGTCGCCGCCAGTCGACGAATCAACGTCAGCGGCAGTTTCTCCGCCGCGAAATTCCCCGCCAGAACCACCGGCACGTTGGCAATCAACATGCCCAGGGTGGTGCCGATAATCACCAGCCACAGCTCCGGGTATTGCGCCGCGAGCATCACCGTGGCGATCTGGGTCTTGTCACCGATTTCTGCCAGGAAGAATGCAATCAGCGTGGTCAGGAACGGCCCGAACTTGCGCGTGGTGCTGGCTTCGTCATCGTCGAGTTTGTCTGGCACCAGAGTCCACAGCGCGGTGGCACAGAAGCTGGCCGCGAGAATCCAGTGCAACACCGCATCCGAGAAGAAACTTCCGAACCAGGCCCCCACGGCACCGGCCGCCGCATGGTTGGCCAGGGTCGCGGCAACGATGCCGGCGATGATCGGCCAAGGCTTGCGAAAGCGTGCGGCAAGGATGAGTGCGAGCAGTTGCGTCTTGTCGCCGATTTCGGCCAAGGCAACGATTGCGGTTGGAACGAGTAATGAATCCAGCATCAGGTAGGTTTCCAGGGGCGGGTCGACACGGCTATGACACGTACAGCCTTCCCGCCCCGGGTAAGGTGTGCGTGTCATAGGTCTTGTCAAACCCCGGTCCGTCTGTGCGGACTCCTGGGTCGCATACGCCATGGCCTGTTGACCAAGTATGTTGACGTATGCCGGACGAGCGTGGCGCTCGTGGGAGACTACTCCCCTAGGACGGAGCGGATTCTGCCTAGGCAAAATCCATTCGGCAAGCCTTCTTTTTCAAATTGCGATCAGCCGCGTTTGGCACGGTAAATGCGAAAACCGTTGCCTTCGGCCTTGACCGCACATACGCCCAGATGCTCTTCGATCAGCGGCTGGTACTTCAGGAAGCTATTGGCGACCAGGCGAAGTTCGCCACCTTTTGCCAGGTGTTTCGCCGCTTTTCGCAGCAGGTTCTCGGTGGCGAAATAATCGGTGTGCACCCCGACATGGAACGGCGGGTTGCTCAAAATCGCGTTCAAACCCATCGGCGCGGCGTCAATGCCATCACCGGTCAGCACCTCGGCTTCCAGCCCGTTGGCGGCCAGGGTCAGGCGACTGCTGGCAGCGGCGAAGGCGTCCACATCGAGCATCGTTACGGTGTTGTGCGGGTAGCGACGTTTTACCGCCGCCCCCAACACACCGGCGCCGCAACCGAAGTCCAGTAAATGACCGCTGGGCAGTTTATCCAGGTGCTCCAGCAGCAGCGCGGTGCCGCGATCCAGACGGCCATGGCTGAATACGCCCGGTAGGCTCACGACCTTCAATGGCCCTTCGGCCAGCGGCACATCGAACACCTGCGCCAGGCTTTCCAGCTCGACCGCTTGCGGGGCGTCGGCCACGGTGATTTGCCACAGCTGGCAATGCCGTGCGTTGTCGAGCTTGCGCGGTTTGCCAAAGGGCGCCATCTGCTTGGCGGCGCTCTCGATACCGCCTTTTTTCTCCCCCACCAGGAACAGCTCGGCGCCTGGCAGGCGCGCGGCCACGGCGTTGAGCAGGTAGTCGGTGAGGTCCTTGGACTTGGGCAGGAAGATCACCGCCGCATCAAACGAACGCTCGGGCACGTTCACGCCGAATTGGCTGCGCTCCGGGAAGCGCGCGTCGAGCGCGGTCTGGTCGCCGGCATGCCAGCACCAGCCGTGGGCGTTGGGCAGGCGACCCAGTAGGTCGTCGGCGGGCAAACCCACCAGCAGCAGGTTGCCTTGAAAAAGTTCGGCCTGACGAAGCAGTACTTCACTGCGCGGATCCATGGTCTGCTCCTTGAAAAGGGGCGCAGTTTATCAACTGACGACGCGCAGCGGGGCGCCGCTGAAAAAGCCCCGGGCGTTTTCCGTCAGTTGGCCGACGATACGCTGCCGCGCTTCACGGCTGCCCCAGGCATTGTGGGGCGTGACGATCAGTCGAGGAATATCGCCGGCCAGCAGCGGGTTGCCATTGACCGGTGGCTCCACGCTCAGCACATCGGTCGCCGCGCCGCCCAGGTGGCCGCCGCGCAACGCGTCGGCCAGGGCCTGTTCGTTGATCAAACCACCGCGCGCGGTGTTGACGATAAACGCGCCGGGCTTGAGCAGCGCCAGTTCACGGGCGCCGATAAAGTCGCGGGTGTGTTCATTGAGCGGGCAGTGCAAGGTGAGTGCGTCCACCTGCGTCAGCAGTTCATCAAGCGGCACGCGGTCGGCACGGGCAGGGCGCCCAGGAATCGCGCCGAGTAGCACGCGCATCCCGAAGGCTTCGGCCAGGCGTGCCACGGCACTGCCCAATTCGCCATGGCCCAGCAGGCCGAGGGTTTTGCCTTCCAGCTCTACAATCGGGTGGTCCAGCAGGCAGAACTGCTTGGCCTCTTGCCATTTGCCGGCGCTCACATCGCGTTGATAGTCCTTCAAGCGCGTCGCCAGGTTGAGCAACAGCATGATCGTGTGCTGCGCCACCGACGGTGTGCCGTAGCCCTGGCAGTTGCTCACGGTGATGCCATGGGCGCGGGCGGCTTCCAGGTCAATGTTGTTGGTGCCGGTGGCCGAAACCAGGATCAACTTGAGTTCCGGGCAGGCCGCCAGGGTTTCGCCGTTGAGTGGGATTTTGTTACTGATCGCCACCTGCGCGCCTTGCAGGCGCTCGACCACATTCTGCGGCGTGGTGCCTGTCAACAACTGCAAGTCGCTGAAGCTGCCGTGCAACTCGCTGAGGTCCAGGTCGCCCAGATCCAGGGACGGGTGATCAAGGAAGACGGCGCGGCGATTGTTCGTCATCAACTGTACCTTTTGCGATAGGGTTCGAAGGCGTAATCTGCCGAGCCTATCAGATGAAATAATCCGTTACTTAATGGAGTGAGTATGTACGCCGCCGAGTTTTTGACCGTAGCCCTGATTCACCTGTTGGCGGTGGCCAGCCCTGGCCCGGATTTCGCGGTGGTGGTGCGTGAGAGCGTGACCCACGGCCGCCGCGCCGGGACCTGGACCGCGTTGGGCGTGGGCTCGGCGATTTTCCTGCATGTGGGTTACTCCCTGCTCGGCATTGGTCTGATCGTGTCCCAGTCCATCGTGTTGTTCAACGCACTGAAATGGGCGGCGGCGGCTTACCTGCTGTACATCGGCTTCAAGGCCCTGCGCGCGCAACCGGCCAAGCCTCTCGCCGAGGGCGAGTTGCACCGCGAAGCGGGCGAGCGCACCCCACGCGGTGCGTTTACCGCAGGCTTCGTCACCAACGGCTTGAACCCCAAGGCGACATTGTTCTTCCTGTCGCTGTTCACCGTGGTGATCAACCCGCACACGCCGCTGGCGATCCAGGCCGGTTACGGCGTGTACCTGGCGGTGGCAACGGCGTTGTGGTTCTGCCTGGTGGCGATGTTGTTCAGCCAACAGCGCGTGCGCGCGGGCTTTGCGCGTATGGGCCATTGGTTTGATCGGACCATGGGGGCGGTGTTGATTGCGATTGGGGTGAAGTTGGCGTTTACCAGCGCGAAATAAACGCTGTTCTCAAGTAAACACAATCCAGTGTGGGAGGGGGCTTGCTCCCACATTTGACCTCCATTGTCCCTGAATAATGGCTCAAAGCTAGCATTCCCCAGCCTCTGCAAATCATTCCTTTGGCTGATTTAGCTGAAACATATCCTCTCTACAGTGCAGGTCTTCAAGCCAAGACCATGCAGTCATAAAAGGGATTCGTATGTTGCAGACCCGTGTTATTCCGCCCGCCGAAGGTGCGTACCAATACCCGTTGTTGATCAAGCGCCTGTTGATGTCCGGAACCCGCTACGAGAAGACCCGGGAAATCGTCTACCGCGACAAACTGCGCTACACCTACCCAACCCTGATCGAGCGAGTCGCGCGCCTGGCTAATGTGCTCACCGACGCCGGGGTCAAGGCCGGTGACACCGTGGCGGTGATGGATTGGGACAGTCATCGTTACCTGGAATGCATGTTCGCCATCCCGATGATCGGCGCGGTCATCCACACCATCAACGTGCGCCTGTCGCCGGAACAGATTCTCTACACCATGAACCACGCCGAGGACCGCTTCGTGCTGGTCAACAGCGAGTTCGTGGGGCTCTACCAGGCCATTGCCGGGCAGCTCACCACCGTCGACAAGACGCTGCTGCTCACCGACGGCGAAGCCAAGACCGCCGAGTTGCCCAATCTGGTCGGTGAGTATGAAACCCTGCTGGCCGCTGCCAGCCCGAAGTACGACTTCCAGGACTTCGACGAACACTCCGTCGCGACCACCTTCTACACCACCGGCACCACCGGTAACCCGAAAGGCGTGTACTTCACCCATCGCCAACTGGTGCTGCACACCATCGGCGTGTCGACCATCATGGGCAGCATCGACAGCGTGCGCCTGCTGGGCACCAACGACGTGTACATGCCGATTACGCCGATGTTCCATGTGCATGCCTGGGGCCTGCCGTATGTCGCAACCATGCTTGGCCTGAAGCAGGTCTACCCGGGCCGCTACGACCCGGAATACCTGGTGGAGCTGTGGCGCAAGGAGAAGGTCACCTTCTCTCATTGCGTGCCGACCATCCTGCAAATGGTGCTCAACGCCAAGGCCGCCCAAGGCGTGGATTTTGGTGGTTGGAAAATCGTCATCGGTGGCAGCGCCCTCAACCGCACGCTGTATGAGGCGGCGAAAGCGCGTGGGATTCAGCTGACCGCCGCGTACGGCATGTCCGAGACTGGCCCGCTGGTGTCCTGCGCCCACCTCAACGAAGAGCTGATGGCCGGTACCGAGGACGAGCGCATCACCTACCGCATCAAGGCCGGCGTGCCTGGCCCGTTGGTGGAAGCGGCGATCATGGACACAGAGGGTAATTTCCTGCCCGCCGACGGCGAGTCCCAGGGCGAGTTGGTCCTGCGCGCGCCGTGGCTGACCGAGGGCTATTACAACGAGCCGCAGAAGGGCGCCGAGCTGTGGGCGGGCGGTTGGATGCACACGGGCGACGTGGCCACCCTCGATGCATTTGGCGTGATCGATATTCGCGACCGCATCAAGGACGTGATCAAGACCGGCGGCGAGTGGATCTCGTCCCTGGCCCTCGAAGACCTGGTCAGCCGTCACCCGGCGGTACGCGAAGTAGCGGTGGTGGGCATCGCCGATCCGCAGTGGGGCGAGCGCCCGTTTGCGCTGTTGGTGGTGCGTGACGGCCATGAGATTGGGGCCCGCGAGCTCAAGGAGCACCTCAAGCCTTTTGTCGAATTGGGCCATTTGAGCAAGTGGGCGATTCCGAGCCAGATCGCCGTTGTTACGGAAATTCCCAAGACCAGTGTCGGCAAGCTGGACAAAAAACGTATCCGTATCGACATCATCGAATGGCAGGCCAACAACAGCACCTTCCTGTCCACCCTCTGACGCTCCTCGCCGTGCCCGTTCGGGCACGGCAATGCTCTATCTTGCGCCTTCACTTGTGATTTGCCGATTTTCAGCCATCCTTGCCGCGTCGGCCTTCGCCGACATGGCGAAAGGGCTGTGGCAGACGGGTTGGTGATACAAATCACACTTTAGAGGGATCAAGCGGTACCCCCTGCTGGCTATAGTCCCACCCAGAGTTTTTCAAGGATGCGTCGCTTCGGGCCATGGAGGTTCAGTTGCCAGGCGGCATTGGAATCGTTGTATTCCGGCCGTTACAAGCATCACAGAACAAACTCACTGCCATAACAATAATGCACATGGAGTAGCGTCGATGACCTCAGTAAACCAGTTCTGGCGCCGGGCAAGATTGCCCCTGGCTGTCAGTCTCGCCTCTACGCTCGCCGGGCCCGCATTCGGCGTCAGTTTCAATATCGGTGAAATCGAAGGGAGTTTTGACTCGTCGCTATCTGTGGGGGCGAGCTGGTCGACAGCCAAGCCCAACCGTGACCTGATTGGTGTCAATAACGGCGGCAAGGGATTGTCCCAAACCTCCGATGACGGCCATTTGAACTTCAAGCGTGGGGAAACATTCTCGAAGATCTTCAAGGGTATTCACGATCTGGAACTGAAGTACGGTGACACCGGCGTGTTTGTGCGTGGCAAGTACTGGTATGACTTTGAACTCAAGGATGAAAACCGTGAGTTCAAGGACATCAGCGATAACAACCGCAAAGAGGGCGCGAAGTCTTCTGGTGGGCAGATTCTTGATGCGTTTATCTACCACAACTATTCCATTGCCGATCAGCCCGGCAACGTTCGGTTCGGTAAGCAAGTAGTGAGCTGGGGTGAAAGCACCTTCATCGGCGGCGGCATTAATTCCGTCAACCCGATCGACGTGTCCGCATTCCGTCGTCCGGGTGCGGAAATCAAGGAAGGCTTGATTCCGGTCAACATGTTCTACGTATCGCAAACGTTGACCGATAACCTGTCGGCAGAAGCGTTTTATCAGTTGGAATGGGACCAGACTGTTACGGATAACTGCGGGACGTTCTTCTCTCAGCCTGATGTTATTTCCGATGGCTGTACGGACAACCTCCGACTGCTCAGCAAACGTTCGTTCCTTGCGACTCAGCCCGGCGCGTTGCCGCTGCTGAACAACTTTGGGGTCAACGTTAACGAAGAGGGCGTGCTGGTCAAGCGTGGGCCTGATCGTGATGCGCGCGACAGTGGTCAATTCGGCGTGGCGTTTCACTATAACTACGAACCGCTGGACACCGAGTTCGGCGCCTATTTCATGAACTATCACAGCCGGGCTCCGATTTTCAGTGCACGGGGGGCGTCGGCTGCGACTTATGCAGCGGCCAACTCTCTGACACCTACCCCAGCGGTGGGCCTGCGTCCACTTATTGTCGCGGGTAACTCCAGCTACTTTGTCGAGTACCCAGAAGATATCCGCCTTTATGGCTTAAGCTTCTCCACGACGTTACCTACCGGCACGGCATGGAGCGGAGAACTCAGCTACCGACCAAACGCTCCGGTGCAACTCAATACCACTGACATCCTCTACGCGGGCGTCACGCCGCTGATTGGCCTGGGCGCTGCTTCTCCGCTCAAAGGTGCTGCCGACACGGACCTGAACGGCTATCGCCGTAAGGAAATCACTCAGTTCCAGACAACCTTCACGCACTTTTTCGATCAGGTCATGGGGGCCAGCCGTCTTACGCTGGTCGGCGAAGTGGGCGTGACGCATGTGGGGGGCTTGGAAAGCCGCGACAAAGCGCGTTACGGGCGTGACCCTGTGTATGGCCCTGGACAAGGTGCTCTCTGTGCAACGCTTAACTCTGGCACGATCACCGGTGCCGGTCCTGGTGCCGATGCCAGCAACCGTACTGCTAACTGCAACAATGATGGCTTCACCACCTCCACCTCCTGGGGCTACCGTGGCCGCGCAATTTGGGAATACCCGGACGTCTTTGCCGGTGTGAATCTCAAGCCCAACGTGGCGTGGTCCCATGATGTGAGTGGTTATTCGCCAGGTCCAGGTGGCAACTTTGAAGAGGGTCGTAAAGCGGTGAGCCTGGGGTTGGATGCTGAGTATCAGAACACCTACACAGCGAGCCTCGCCTATACCAACTTCTTTGGGGGCGACTTCAATACCTCAAGTGACCGCGACTTCGTCGCCCTGAGCTTCGGCGCCAACTTCTAAGCACACTGTATTTTCAGGAAGACCAGAACATGAAAATAACCAAAAGTCTGTTGCACGTCGGTGTGCTTGGGCTGTCGATCCTGGCGAGTAACGTCATGGCGGCGGTGTCGGCGGATGAAGCCGCCAAGCTGGGCACGACCCTGACGCCGATGGGCGCGGAAATGGCCGGTAACGCAGCGGGCACCATCCCTAAATGGTCGCCTATGCCTACCAACGCCGGCGCCGTCGATGCCCGTGGGTTCCTGGCCAACCCGTACGCCAGCGAACAACCGCAATTCACCATCACCGCGCAAAACGTCGAGCAGTACAAAGACAAGCTGGCACCGGGGCAGTACGCGATGTTCAAGCGTTACCCGGAAACCTTCAAGATGCCGGTCTACCCGACCCATCGCGGCGCTACCGTACCGGCCGATGTGTTCGCCGCCATCAAGAAGAACGCCACCACCACCAACCTGGTGTCTGGCGGCAACGGCCTGGAAAACTTTGAAACCGCCGTTCCGTTCCCGATCCCGAAAAGCGGTGTGGAAGTTATCTGGAACCACATCACCCGTTATCGCGGTGGCAGCGTGACCCGCCTGGTGACCCAGGCCACGCCGCAAACCAACGGTTCCTACAGCCTGGTGTACTTCCGCGACCAGTTCGTGTTCCGCGACAAGATGAAGGACTTCGACCCGAAGAACCCGGGCAACGTGCTGTTCTACTTCAAGCAGCAAGTGACCGCGCCGGCACGTCTGGCCGGTGGTGTGCTGCTGGTGCACGAAACCCTGGACCAGGTGAAGGAGCCGCGTTCGGCGTGGGTCTACAACGCCGGCCAGCGCCGTGTGCGCCGGGCGCCGCAAGTGTCCTATGACGGGCCGGGTACCGCTGCCGACGGTCTGCGTACCTCCGACAACCTCGACATGTACAACGGTGCGCCGGATCGCTACGACTGGAAACTGGAAGGCAAGAAGGAAATCTACATCGCCTCCAACAGCTACAAGATCGACGATCCGAAGCTCAAGTACGCCGACATCATCAAGGCCGGTCACATCAACCAGGACCTGGCACGCTACGAGCTGCGTCGTGTCTGGCACGTGGTCGCGACCTTGAAGGAAGGCCAACGCCACATCTATGCCAAGCGTGACTTCTATATCGACGAAGACACCTGGCAAGCCGCAGTGATCGATCACTACGACGGTCGCGGCCAACTGTGGCGCGTCGCCGAGGCCCATGCCGAGAACTACTACGACAAGCAAGTGCCGTGGTACGCCCTGGAAACCCTCTACGACCTGCAGTCCGGCCGTTACCTGGCACTGGGCATGAAGAACGAAGAGAAACAGGCCTATGACTTCGGCTTCACCGCCACCACCAGCGACTTCACCCCAGCGGCCCTGCGCCAGGACGGTGTTCGCTAAGCTGCACGAGTAACTCAATGTGGGAGGGGGCTTGCTCCCGATAGCGGTGTGACAGTCAGCGCATGCATTGACTGATCCGCCTCTATCGGGAGCAAGCCCCCTCCCACTTTTTGTTTGTGGCGATATTTCTTGTCTCAGTTCTTTTTCAGGCGAATGTTGCAAAGATCTACAAACCCACCGCTTTTACCGCTAGTCTGCGGACATCTGCAATGCCGACAACAGCCTTTCACAAGAGCCCGGCGATGACTGATCTGTCCCGAATCCAAGGGCCTGCCAGTAGGGTAATCCCGTCCCTGGAAGGTCGTTTCTACAGGCCTCCGCTGCCTGATGGCTATGTGCCGCGCCCCCGCCTGTGTGAACGGCTGAGCGCCGGCCTGGAAGGGCGGTTGCTGCTGGTCAGCGCCCCGGCGGGGTTTGGCAAGAGTTCGTTGGCGGTGGAGTTCTGCCAGGGCCTGCCGCCCCACTGGCAAAGCCTGTGGCTGGGCCTGAGCCCACGGGACAACGACCCGGGGCGTTTTCTTGAGCGCCTTCTCGAAGGGTTGCAGCACTATTTTCCGGCACTCGGCGCCCAATCACTGGGCTTGCTGAAAATGCGCCAGCGCCACCAACCCTTTGCGTTTGAAGAATGGCTCGATGGCCTGCTCGATGAGCTGACCGTCCACTTGTCCACCCGTGCGCCATTATTGCTGGTGCTGGATGACTACCATCTGGCCCAGGGCCCCGTGCTCGACCGTTGCCTGCAATTTTTCCTCAACCACTTGCCCGATGGCCTGGTGGTGCTGGTCACCAGCCGCCAACGTCCGGACTGGCATCTGGCGCGCCTACGACTGTCACGGCATTTGCTGGAGTTGCACGAGCAAGACCTGCGCCTGACCCATGCCGAATCCCAGGCGTTACTGGATCGCCACAGCAGCGCCTTGAGTGGTGAAGCCCTCGACAACCTGATCCGTCGCAGCGAGGGCTGGGTGGCCGGTTTGCGCTTTTGGCTGCTGGCGGCTTCCGAAGCTGGCAATGACGGCGCCTTGCCGCAAGGCCTGCACGGTGGGGAAGGGCTGATTCGCGACTACCTGCTGGAAGAAGTGATCGACTGCCTGCCGCCCGAAGTGCAGGCGTTCCTGTTCGACACCGCGCCCCAGGACCGTTTTTGCAGCGAGCTGTGCGATGCCGTTCGCGAAGCCCATGACAGCGCCGAAATCCTGCGTTACCTGCAAGCCCACCAAGTGTTCCTGGTGCCCTTGGACGACCAGGGGCACTGGTACCGTTATCATCATTTGTTTTCCGACCTGCTGCGCAGCCGCCGCGCCAGCAGCAATGTATTGCCGGCCGCCAGCCTGCACCTGCGCGCATGCCGGTGGTTCAACGCCCAGGGCTTGATCGACGAGGCGGTGGAGCAGGCGTTGCGCGCCGGGCACCTCGACGTGGCGGCCAATTTGGTACAGAACCTGTCCGAAGAACAACTGCTGGCCGAGCAGAATGTCGGCATGTTGCTGCGCTGGAAAATGGACTTGCCCGACAGTCTGCTGATCAGCACGCCGCGCCTGATTGTGCTGTACAGCTGGGCATTGGGGCTGGCCTGCCAGTTGGATGCGGCTCAGGAGTTATCGGCTTACCTCAGTCGCTTCCTGCCGGCGCCGTCTGCCACCGCGCAAAAGTCGATGCTGGCCCAATGGCTGGCGCTGAGCGGGATTATCGCCCGTGGCCGAGGTGATCGTGAATTGACTCAACGCTATTGCAGCGAGGCGCTGGAAAGCCTGCCGCAACGGCGTTACGGCCAGCGCCTGGTGTGTCTGTCGACCCTGTCCAACCTGGCCATCGCCGATGGCGATTTGTGGCGCGCCCGTGGCCTGAACCGTGAATCCCTGGAACTGGCGCAGCGCGTCGGCAACCCGTTGTTCGAAGCCCTGGCCCATTACGACCGTGCACGGGTGCTGCAGGCGCGTGGCGAAATCCTGCGCGCCCTTGATGAAGTGCGCCAGGGCCTGCAACGCCTGCACGGCCTGGCACCGCAGCGGCTGTATGCGGTGCGTGCGCGGCTGTCGCTCTACGAAGGCTATTTGCTGTTGATGCGCAACCAGCCCGAAGCCGGCATCGCCCACCTGCGCGCGGGACTGGCAGAGGCGCGCGCCTGCCGCGACATCAGCGTGCTGATCGGCCATTGCGTGATCGCCAGCTTCGAAGGGCGACGCCATGACTTTCCCAAAGCCTTCGCCGAACTCGCCGAAGCTGAACGCTTGATGCATATCTGGGACGTGCCACCGATCTACTACCTGGCGATGATCACCCTGATCAAATGCGAACTGTGGCTGGCCCAAGGCCGTACTGACCTGGCGGATGCCTGGCTGACGCGGCTGGGACAGACCTACAACGGCGAAAAAGCCGCCGCGGCACCGGAATTCCACCCGCACTTGCCGCAACATATCGGGCTGCAACAAGCCGCCCTTGACGCCACCCGCCATCAACCCCAGGCGGCGCTGGAGCGGCTCGAAGAACTGGCGCAACAAGCTCACGACAGTGGGCGCCAGATGATTGCCCTGATGGCGTTGACTCAGCAGGCGCAGTTGCTGCTGGAGTGCGGTCAGGAAGCCAAGGCGCGGCCGGTACTGGCCCAGGCGTTTGAGGCGGGCGCCGGGGGCGCTTTACAGCCGTTCCAGCGCTTGTTGGACGGGTATCCGGACTGGATGCGCGAGCAATTGGGCAAAGACCCGCAAGGTCCGCTGCACCAGAGCCTGCTCGCGCTTCTTCCTGCGGTGGTGGCGCCCGACGTTATGACCAGCCACGAAACCCTCAGCACGCGCGAGCTGGCGGTCCTGCAACTGATCGCCCAAGGCTGCTCCAACCAGGAAATCAGCAACCAGCTGTTTATCTCCCTGCACACCGTTAAGACCCATGCCAGTCACATCAATAGCAAACTGGGGGTGGAGCGACGCACCCAGGCGGTGGCGCGAGCCAAGGCGATGGGCTTGCTGGCGTGACTGCTGGGCGGTCTACGGTGCAGTCGGGCACGGAGTCAAAACGCTGCTCTTCAGGTCTGGCGCCGCGTCAACCATACTGTGCGGAATATGCCGTAAAGCCCGCAGGAGCACCGATGAATATTGAAAAAGCCGCGCTGATCCGCGAAACCTTTCCGGTCGGCCCGTTGCAGTGCAACTGCACGATCATTGGCGATCCCATTACCAAAAAAGCCATCGTGGTCGACCCGGGTGGCAACCATGACCTGATCCTGGCACGTCTCGATGCGCTGGGGCTGAAAGTGGTGAGCATTATCCACACCCATGCCCATCTCGATCACTTCCTGGCCTCAGGTCAATTGAAGGAAAAGACCGGTGCCACCCTGCACCTGCATAAGGAAGACCAGTTTCTCTGGGACAACCTGGAGATGCAGTGCCAGATGTTCGGCGTGCCCTACACTCCGGTGCCGTCGCCGGATCGCTGGCTGGCCGATGATGAGGAGTTGGCCTGTGGGTGTGGTGTTGCGTTGCATACACCGGGGCACACGCCGGGCTCGATGAGCTTCTGGTTTGCCGATGCCAAGCTGCTGATCGCCGGGGACACGCTGTTTCGGCGCGGCATAGGGCGTACGGATTTGTGGGGTGGGGACCAGGCGACGATTGTGCGTTCGATCAAGCAACGTCTCTACACGCTGGACGAAGGTGCGACGGTCGTTACCGGTCATGGCCCGGACACGCGCTTGGGGGATGAGATGCGTGAGAACCCGTTTGTGCGGGCGTGAAAGGAACAGTTCACACGGCAATCCGCTGTAGCAAAAACTCAGGCCGCGTTCAGCGTGTCTCTGCTACGGTTTCCGTAGCGGCGCAAGTCTCGAATGTTTTGTTACAGCTCGGGGCGCACCCGCGGAATTTTTACCGTTTGTCGCGTTCCAAACTCGGCACGGGTCCATTGCCAATGTCCTTTGCACCACACAATGCAAAAAGTAGGAGCTCTCTTCATGTTCACTCCGCGTCGTCTGCTTGTTGTCGCTACCGCTGTAGCCTTGTTATCCGGCTGCGCTTCACCTAATCCTTATGACGGCAGCAGCCAGGGACAGGCGAATAATGAATCCAGCGGTATGAGCAAGACCGCCAAGTACGGCGGCCTGGGGGCTCTGGCCGGTGCGCTGGCGGGTGCTGCCATCGACCATAACAACCGTGGCAAGGGCGCTCTGATCGGTGCAGTGGTTGCGGGTGCCGGCGCTGCGGGTTACGGCTACTATGCCGACCAGCAGGAAAAGAAACTGCGCGAAAGCATGGCCAATACCGGGGTTGAAGTTCAGCGCCAGGGCGACCAGATCAAACTGATCATGCCAGGCAACATCACCTTCGCCACCAACTCGGATGCGATCTCCAGCAGCTTCTACCAGCCGCTGAACAACCTGGCCAACTCCCTCAAGCAGTTCAACCAGAACACTATCCAGATCGTCGGCTACACCGACAGTACCGGCAGCCGCCAGTTGAACATGGACCTGTCCCAGCGCCGTGCCCAGAGCGTGGCCAACTACCTGACGTCCCAAGGTGTCAACGGTGCCAACCTCAGCGCACGCGGTGCCGGCCCGGATAACCCGATTGCCAGCAACGCCGACGTGAACGGTCGTGCGCAGAACCGTCGCGTTGAAGTTAACCTCGGCCCGATCCCCGGCCAGCAGTACGGCCAGCCAGGCGCACAGCAACAAGCGCCGCAGCAGAACAATCAGTTCCAGGGCAACCCGTACCAGCAATACCAATAAACGCTGGTCACTAAAAAGGGCGCCATGCAGTCAATGCATGGCGCCCTTTTTTATGGTTGCCGGTTACATCAGTCGATGTATTCGAACACCTTCACGATTTTCTGCACGCCGGACACACCTTGCACCAGGTTGGCTGCGCGCGTGGCTTCAGCCTGGGTCAGCAGGCCCATCAAGTAGACGATGCCGTTATCGGTGACGACTTTGATCCGCGAGCCGGGGATGGCGTTGTCGGTCAGCATCTGCGCCTTGATCTTGGTGGTCAGCAGGGCATCGTTGCTGATGGCCAGCAGGGTGATCGGGTCCATCACTTGCAGTTCGTTATGGACCTTCTTGACCCGCTGTACGGCCGAGGCAGCTTGTTCGGCTTGGGCCTTGAGGTCGGCGCGCGGCGTTTGGCCGGCGAGCAGTACCACGCCGTTGAAGCTGGTCACGACAATACGTGACGCGCCGTTGCCCAGGTCCGTGGCGGCTTTGGCGATATTGACTTCAACCTTGGTTTCGATCAACGAGTCGTCAATCTTGCTGCCGAAGGTACGGGTGCCCTTGTCATCCTGAATAGGGGTGTCACGTGTCGCAGTGATTGCCGTGCTGCAGCCGCTGATGCCGAGGCACAACGTAATGGCCAAAAGGCCGAGGCGGTTAACGGTCATTCTTCACTCCCAAACAGTTGGCTGTCGATCAGATCGCACAGGCAGTGGATCGCCAGCAGGTGGACTTCCTGAATACGTGCGGTGACATTGGCTGGGACGCGAATCTCAACATCTTCGGGCAGCAGCAGCGAGGCCATGCCGCCGCCGTCGCGTCCGGTCAATGCTACGACAATCATTTCACGATCATGTGCGGCCTGGATCGCTTGAATAATATTCGCCGAGTTACCGCTGGTGGAAATCGCCAGCAGCACATCGCCCGGTTGACCCAGGGCGCGGATCTGCTTTGAAAAGATTTCGTTGTAGCTATAGTCGTTGGCGATCGAGGTGATGGTCGACGAATCTGTAGTCAACGCGATGGCCGGCAGGCTTGGGCGCTCACGCTCGAAGCGGTTGAGCAGCTCGGACGAAAAATGCTGGGCATCGCCGGCCGAACCGCCGTTGCCGCACGAAAGCATTTTGCCCTCGTTGAGCAAGGCATTGACCATGACCTGACTGGCTTGCTCGATGTGCGGTGCAAGTACGTCCATCGCCTGTTGCTTGGTGTCGATGCTGGCCTGGAAAAGCTGGCGAATTCGGGATTGCATGTCCATCTGTGTGACCTTAAGTAGCGCGGCTGTTCGGCACAGAAATGTGCAGCCCGCAAAGCAAAGAGCAAAAGTGTGTGGTGAAGATGTCCGGTGAATCAGCTGTCGAAGGCATTTTGCAGCCAGTTCAGATCAACCTGACCAGACGGTGTGCTTTCCATGGCAACCACATCGAAACGGCAGGGGGCGTCGGCCCAGCGATGCTCTTTTTGCAGGAAAAACTGCGCGGCGAGTATCAGCTTCTGACGCTTGCGCTCGTCGATACTGGCGAGCGCGCCACCCCATTGTGCGTGTTTTCTGTAGCGGACTTCGACGAATACTACTGTATCGCCGTCAAGCATGACCAGATCAAGCTCGCCGCGTTTACACAACCAGTTCTGTGCCAGAAGGCGCAGACCTTGTTGTTGCAGGTATATCAGTGCTTGAAGTTCGGCATCCTTGCCGCTTTGTGCAGTGGACCGCTCGGGCATCAGCGCGGGGTGTCCGGTAGGCGTTGGATCTCGCCACCGACGAACTTCGCCCACGGCATCTGGCGGTCGACGCGCTGGGTGGCACTGATACCCAGGTTGCCCGAGAGGCCGTCAACCCGTGTATCCGGGAGTGCCTTCAACTGGCCCAGGCGTGGCGCCAGGCGGTAGGCGTCAACGCCCATCGCGTACAGGCGGCCAAGGCTGCCATTGGCTTGCGGCCATTGTGCGGCAACCTGGTTACGCAGCGGGTCGGTGGTGTTGAGCAACCAAGGGGTTTCGCAGAACATCACGTTGGTCATGTCCAGGTACTGGTTTTTGTCGCCGCTGGCGCTGAACACGTGGGACGTGGCGTACACGGGCACATCACCGGCGTACTGGAAGTTAAGGGTCGGTTTGATCTGCTGGGCCAGTTGCGGTGTGACGGCCAGGAAGATGAACTCGATATCCTGGCGACGCGACGGTTGCGCCGCTACGTCAGTGCCGACCGTGCTTTGCAGGCTCTTGGCGCGACCTTCGCTTTTACGCAGTTGGAACAGGTCGGCGATTTGCTGGGCGAGGGCGACGGGCTGGTCGACGTACTCGACACCGACAACCGTGCCACCGTTGGCTTCCCAATCCTGGCGGAAGGCCTTGTAGACACGCTCGCCCCATTCGCCACGGGGCACCATGGCAGCGGCGCGGTGCAGCCCATCGGCGCGGGCGCGGCGTGACACTTCGCGGGCTTCGTCTTCAGCAGCGAGGCCGAACTGGAACAGTTGCGGTGGGCTCTGGTCGGTCTCGCTGTAGTTCAGCGCGAGGGTGGTGATCGGCAATTGAGGACGAGCGCTAAGTTGTTTGACCAGCGGCTTCTCCAGCGGGCCGACCACCAGTTGCACGCCGGCCGCCTGGGCTTTGGCGTAGAAGTCGTCGATGGAGGTCAGGCGCGAGCTGTCATAGAACTCAATGACCGGTGGCTTCTGCCCGGCTTGTTCCGCCTGGTAGTGCGCGGCCATGAAGCCTTCACGCAGCGCCTTGCCGACGGAGGCCAGCGGGCCTTCCTGCGGCAGCAGCAGGGCAATCTTGTTCAAGGGCTGGCTGGCCAGCTCCTTGAGCTTGGTCAGCGGGGTTGGCAGTTGCACGGCGGCCGGGTGGCCTGGGTTCTGTGCACGCCAGGTGTCGATAGCCGCCTGTTGTTGCTCAAGCGTACCGGCGCCCTTGACTGCTTGCGCCAGGGTAATCCAGCCGTCCAGGGTCGGGTTGCCGCTGGCTTGCAGTTGCTCGGCAGGCAGTGCGGCAATCAAGGTCCAGATGGCTTCGTGATTGCTGTTAGCAGCATCGCCGCTGAGCAATGGCGCCAGGGCGACGCGCTCACGAGCAGCGGCCAGCGTCTGGCCATCGGCTTCATAAGCGCGGGCATGCACGGTGCCGGTGCGGATCTGTTGTTCAGCCGGCAGCTCCTTCAGGCTCTGCAGGCTTGGATGGTTCAAGGCAGTCAACGCAGCCTTGGGTTGGTTGCGCGCCATGGCCAGTTCGGCGGCCAAGGTGCTGGCGAATACTTGCGCGGCGGGCTTGAGAACGTCCAAGGGCACCTGCGCAAGGATTTGCGCCGAGCGGCCTGGATTGTTCTGCTTGTAGGCCATGTCAGCCGCACTCAGGCGCAGCAATGCGGCCTTTTCTGGCGTCTTGGCGGTGGTGGCCTGTTCGAGCAATTGCTCGATACTGGCGTCCGGGGTCCGTGGAAGGTCGCCAAGGCTGGACGAGGGCGAGCTGGCACAAGCGGCCAGCAAGGCAGCGAGGCAGAGGGCGGAGAGCAGCCGCAGGCAAGCGATCATGTAAGTGTTCCTGATACCGATCAAATTAGCGTGGAATTGTACCCAAGCACTGGCCTAGGCGCGATGTTACTGGCGTGAAACCTTTGATTTAGGTCGTGCAAATGTTGCGATCAGCCAGAGACGGCTGAAAAGGCATCGGCCTTGATGGCATATTTTCGAAGCGCCTACGCGCTACAATGTGGCTTTTGCCAACCATCGAGGTGTGCGTTTTGACTGCTCCAGGTCCTTTGAATTCCACTGCAGGCTCGCTTTTTGTCGTGGCGACGCCCATTGGCAACCTGGACGACATCAGTGCCCGGGCGCTGAAAGTGTTGCGCGAGGTTAAATTGATCGCGGCGGAAGACACGCGGCACTCCCAACGTTTGATGCAGCATTTTGGTATCAGCACGCCATTGGCGGCTTGTCACGAACATAACGAGCGCGAAGAAGGCAGTCGCTTCATCGTCCGCTTGCTGGCTGGCGATGATGTGGCGCTGATCTCCGATGCAGGCACGCCGCTGATCTCCGATCCAGGCTATCACCTGGTCCGCCAGGCGCGGGCCGCTGGTATCAATGTAGTGCCTGTTCCGGGAGCCTGCGCGTTGATCGCTGCATTGTCGGCGGCGGGCCTGCCGTCGGATCGCTTTATTTTCGAGGGCTTCCTGCCCGCCAAGGCGGTCGGTCGTCGTGCGCGTCTTCAAGCACTAAAGGAGGAGCCGCGCACCCTGATCTTCTACGAAGCCCCCCATCGCATCCTTGAATGCCTGCAGGATATGGAGCTGGTCTTTGGTGGTGAGCGCTTGGCCCTGCTGGCCCGTGAGTTGACCAAAACCTTCGAAACCCTCAAGGGCCTGCCGCTGGAAGACCTGCGCGCTTTCGTTGAGGGTGACAGCAATCAGCAGCGCGGCGAGTGCGTGGTGTTGGTGGCTGGCTGGACTGCGCCGGAAAATGAAGACGCCGTAGGCAGCGAGGCCATGCGTATCCTGGACCTGCTGCTCAAGGAGATGCCCCTCAAGCGCGCTGCGGCGTTGGCGGCGGAGATTACCGGCGTACGCAAGAATGTGCTGTATCAAGTTGCGCTGGATAAACAGAAGGCCGAATAGTTCCGGGGTTAAACCGGTATTTCGTCCGAACGTGATGGCACTGCCGCACTTTTAATACTTGTCCTGAGGCCGCCGTGCCGTTAACCTGCGCGGCGGAGAGTCGATTGGACAGTCGCTGCCCTCTATGAAAATTAGGGGGGGGAGGAAAGTCCGGGCTCCATAGGGCGAAGTGCCAGGTAATGCCTGGGAGGCGTGAGCCTACGGAAAGTGCCACAGAAAATAACCGCCTAAGCGCTTCGGTGCCGGTAAGGGTGAAAAGGTGCGGTAAGAGCGCACCGCACGACTGGCAACAGTTCGTGGCTAGGTAAACCCCACTTGGAGCAAGACCAAATAGGGTCCCAAGGCGTGGCCCGCGCTGGGACCGGGTAGGTTGCTAAAGATGTCCAGTGATGGCCATCGTAGACGAATGACTGTTCAAGACAGAACCCGGCTTACAGATCGACTCTCCACCTTTTTCCTTCTGTCCGAATCTCGGGCAGGAAACCGGTAGTAACGCAAGAATCCCTCCCTGCCGAATCATTGGCAGATGCATCTTCGTAATACCAAAAAAATCTTACTCTTAATAAATTACTTTAACTTTGAGCTGTAGCTCTTTGAGCTATTTGTGCTTATCGAGCCAAAAATACCGCCTAACTCTGGTTTCTCCTCCTTTTACGCTCCTAAATCTCCGATCTGTAAGGCTTTTCCTTGAATCCGCGCCTTGACGGTGTGGTGGGCGCATTCCTATAGTGTGCGCAAGTGGCGGAAAGTGGCACAAAGTGGGTTTTTTGAACGTAAAACGCTAAAATTTGGAGAAACGCATCTGTGTTTCGCGGAGCTAACGCTATCAGTCTCGATGCAAAAGGCCGTCTCGCCATGCCGAGCCGGTATCGTGACGAGCTGATTTCGCGAAGTTCCGGGCAGTTGATCATCACCATTGATGCCGTTGACCCCTGTTTATGTGTTTACCCGCTCGATGAGTGGGAGTTGATTGAAACCAAGTTGCGCGCCCTGCCTTCATTGCGTGAAGAAAACCGCCGCCTGCAGCGTTTGCTGATTGGTAATGCCGTCGACCTCGAACTCGATGGCAGCGGTCGTTTCCTTGTGCCTCCGCGTTTGCGCGAGTACGCCAAGCTGGATAAGCGCGCAATGCTGGTCGGCCAACTGAACAAGTTCCAATTGTGGGACGAAGATGCCTGGGATGCTGTTTCTGCAGCTGACCTGGCTGCTATTCAACAACCGGGCGCTATGCCTGATGAACTGCGTGATTTGATCCTGTGACTATTGATAGCGGCTTTAACCACATCACCGTACTGCTTGACGAAGCCGTTGAGGCTCTCGCCGTACGCGCGGATGGCTGCTATTTGGATGGCACCTTCGGCAGGGGCGGGCATAGCCGGTTGATACTCAGCCAGCTCGGGCCCGACGGCAAACTCCTCGGGTTCGACAAAGACCCCCAAGCGATTGCCACCGGGCAAGCGCTAGCGGCCGAAGACGGCCGCTTTGTCGTTGTACAGCGCAGCTTTGCCGAGTTGGGTGCCGAAGTCGCCGAGCGCGGCATGGCGGGCAAGGTGGCCGGGGTCTTGCTCGACCTGGGCGTGTCTTCGCCACAGTTGGATGATCCGGAGCGCGGCTTCAGCTTCATGAACGACGGCCCCCTCGACATGCGCATGGACCCCACCCGTGGCGTCAGTGCTGCGCAGTTCATTGCCACCGCGCCGGTGGAAGAAATCGCTCGCGTATTCAAGGAATACGGTGAAGAACGCTTCGCCGGCCGCATGGCCCGTGCCGTGGTCGAGCGCCGTGAAATCCAGCCCTTCGAACGCACCGCCGACCTGGCCGAAGTGCTGAAAGTCGCCAACCCTGCATGGGAAAAAGGCAAGAACCCGGCCACCCGTGCGTTCCAGGGCCTGCGTATTCACGTCAACAACGAATTGGGCGACCTGGAGGCTGGTCTTGAGGCTGCCCTCGAGGCGCTGGAAGTGGGTGGCCGCCTGGTGGTGATCAGCTTCCACTCCCTGGAAGACCGTATCGTCAAGCTGTTCATGCGTCGCCTCGTCAAAGGTGAGTCAGACAACCTGCCGCGCAATCTGCCGGTACGTTTCGAAGCCTTTGTGCCGAAAATCAAAATCCATGGCAAAGCGCAGTTCGCTTCCGAAGCCGAACTCAAGGCCAACCCACGTTCCCGTAGCGCCGTCATGCGCGTCGCGGAGAAGCTGCGGTGAGCAAGCTTTTCGCCAAGCCCCTCCCGGGCGGCAGCTTCTTTATGTTGCTGCTGTTTGTCGGCGTGCTGGTGTCCGCGATTGCGGTGTCCTACAGCGCCCACTACAACCGCCAACTCCTCAATACCCTCTATGGGGAGTTGAGTGTGCGTGACAAAGCGCAGGCGGAGTGGGGCCGGTTGATCCTCGAGCAAAGCACCTGGACGGCCCATAGCCGCATCGAAGTGCTGGCCACTGAACAGCTGAAAATGCACATCCCGGGCGCGGCCGAAGTTCGCATGGTGGCGCCATGATGAAACTCGAAGGCGCCCTCTACCCATGGCGCTTCCGCCTGATGCTCGGCTTGCTGGCATTGATGGTCGGGGCGATTGCCTGGCGGATCATCGACCTGCAAGTGGTCGACCGTGACTTCCTGATCGGCCAGGGCGATGCCCGCAGCCTGCGTCATATCCCTATTCCTGCGCACCGCGGCCTGATCACCGACCGTAACGGCGAGCCGCTGGCCGTGAGTACGCCGGTGACCACCCTGTGGGCCAACGCCAAGGAGTTGCAGGTTGCCAAGGACAAGTGGCCACAACTGGCTGCCGCCCTGGGCCAGGACCCAAAGGCCTTGGCTGAGCGCCTTGAGGCCCAGGCAAATAAAGAATTTATCTACCTCGTTCGCGGCCTTACCCCCGAGCAAGGCCAGCAAGTGCTCGACCTTAAAGTCCCCGGTGTCTATGGCATCGAGGAGTTTCGACGTTTCTACCCGGCAGGTGAAACCACTGCCCATATGGTCGGCTTTACCGACATTGATGATCACGGTCGTGAAGGCGTGGAACTCGCCTACGATGAATGGCTCGCTGGGGTTCCCGGCAAGCGACAAGTCATCAAGGATCGGCGCGGCAGACTGATCAAGGATGTCCAGGTCACCAAAAACGCCAAGGCCGGCAAGCCCTTGGCGTTGTCGATTGATCTACGCCTGCAATACCTGGCCAACCGCGAGCTGCGTAATGCGATCATCGAGAACGGCGCCAAGGCCGGCAGCCTGGTGATCATGGACGTGAAGACCGGCGAGATCCTCGCCATGGTCAACCAGCCGACCTACAACCCTAACAACCGTCGCAACCTGCAACCGGCGATGATGCGTAACCGCGCGATGATCGACGTGTTCGAGCCGGGTTCGACCATGAAAGCCATCTCCATGAGTGCCGCCTTGGAAACCGGACGCTGGAAGCCCAGCGACAAGGTCGAGGTGTATCCGGGTACTTTGCAACTGGGCAAATACACCATTCGTGACGTGTCTCGTACTGAAGGTCCGGTATTGGATTTGACAGGTATCCTGATCAACTCCAGTAACGTGGGCATGAGTAAGGTCGCCTTCGATATCGGTGGCGAAACCATCTACCACCTGGCGCAGAAGATCGGCCTGGGGCAACCCACCGGTCTGGATTTCCCTGGTGAGCGCGTCGGTAATCTGCCCAACTACCGCGATTGGAAAAAAGCCGAGACCGCCACGCTTTCCTACGGCTACGGCCTGTCGGTGACCGCGATCCAGCTGGCCCATGCCTTCTCCGTGCTGGCCAACAATGGTCGCATGGTGCCGCTGAGCCTGATCCATGTGGATGAAGCGCCGAAAGCCACACAGGTGATCCCGGAAAACGTCGCCAAGACCATGCAAGGCATGCTGCAACAAGTGATCGAAGCACCGCGCGGGGTATTCCGTGCCCAGGTGCCGGCGTATCACGTGGCGGGCAAGTCCGGTACCGCGCGTAAAACGTCGGTCGGGACCAAAGGCTATGCCGAAAACTCCTACCGCTCGCTGTTCGCCGGCTTCGGTCCGATGAGCGACCCGCGCTACGCCATCGTTGTAGTGATCGATGAACCGAGCAAGGCCGGCTACTTCGGTGGTCTGGTCTCGGCGCCGGTATTCAGCAAAGTCATGTCCGGCACCTTGCGCCTGATGAACATCACGCCGGATAACCTGCCGCCGACCCAACAAGCGAACGCCGGACCACCGGCCGCAGCAGTAAAAGCCAATGGAGGGCGCGGCTGATGTCTCTTAGCCTGAACAAGATTTTTGCCCACGCCGGCCGCGATCTGCTGATTCGCGAGTTGACCCTGGACAGCCGTAACGTGCGTGCTGGCGACCTGTTCCTGGCGGTGCCGGGCGGCAAGTACGACGGCCGTGCGCACATCGCCGACGCTTTGCAGCGCGGCGCGGCGGCCGTGGCTTATGAAGTGGAAGGCGCCACCGTGCTGCCGATCACCGACGTCCCGCTGATTCCGGTCAAGGGGTTGGCCAAGCAGCTCTCCGATATAGCCGGGCGCTTTTATGGCGACCCGAGCCGCCACCTCAATCTGGTGGGCGTGACGGGCACCAACGGCAAGACCAGCGTGACCCAGTTGGTCGCTCAGGCCCTTGACCTGCTGGGCCAGCACTGCGGCATCGTCGGCACCTTGGGCACTGGCTTTTATGGCGCGCTGCAAAGCGGCCTGCATACCACGCCTAACCCTATCGCCGTGCAAGCGACCCTGGCCGACCTGAAAAAGGCCGGTGCCAAGGCGGTTGCCATGGAAGTCTCGTCCCACGGCCTGGACCAGGGGCGTGTCACCGCCCTGGCCTTTGATGTAGCGGTGATGACCAACCTGTCCCGCGATCACCTGGATTATCACGGCACCATGGAGGCGTACGCCGCCGCCAAGGCCAAGCTGTTTGCCTGGAATGACCTCAAGTGCCGGGTGGTCAACCTGGATGACGCCTTTGGCCGCCAACTGGCCGGCCAAGACGGCGAAGCGCGCCTGATCACCTACAGCCTGGAAGACTCCAGGGCGTACCTGTATTGCCGCGAAGCCCAATTCAATGACGAAGGCGTGCGTGCCACGCTGGTGACGCCTCAGGGCGAGCACCACTTGCGCAGCACCCTGCTCGGGCGTTTCAACCTGAGCAATGTGCTCGCCGCCATCGGCGCG
Source organism: Pseudomonas sp. MIACH (assembly GCF_001269925.1). Classification (GTDB taxonomy): domain Bacteria; phylum Pseudomonadota; class Gammaproteobacteria; order Pseudomonadales; family Pseudomonadaceae; genus Aquipseudomonas. Next base: position 95,178 of record NZ_LHVO01000028.1, on the reverse strand, counting down.
TTGCTCGGCCTGGATTACGCCCTCGACGAAATCCTCAAGGTACTGCCGAAGCTGGAAGGCCCGGCCGGCCGCATGCAGCGCCTGGGTGGGGGGACTCAACCGCTGGTGGTGGTCGATTACGCCCATACCCCGGACGCGCTGGAAAAAGTCCTCGAAGCCCTGCGTCCTCATGCCAAGGGCAAGTTGCTCTGCCTGTTTGGTTGTGGCGGTGATCGCGATCGCGGCAAGCGTCCGTTGATGGCCGAGATCGTCGAGCGTCTGGCCGATGGTGTAGTGGTCACCGATGACAACCCGCGCAGCGAAGATCCGAGCCGGATTTTCGATGATATCCGCACCGGCTTCAAAGACGCCTCCAAGGCCACCTTCGTTGCTGGTCGCGGCGCGGCAATCGCCCAGTTGATCGCCAGTGCCAGTGCTGACGACGTGGTCGTGCTGGCCGGTAAGGGGCACGAGGATTACCAGGAGATCAATGGCGAGCGTCATGCCTTCTCCGATCTGGTCGAGGCCGATCACGCCTTGACCGCCTGGGAGGTCGCCCATGCTTAAGGCGATGACGTTCAGCGAACTGACCCAGGCCTTGTCGGCCCGCCTGCTGTCGAGCGATTGCAGCTTCAACGGCGTCAGCATCGACAGCCGGGCGATCAAGCCGGGGCAACTGTTTGTCGCCCTGGCCGGCCCGCGTTTCGACGGTCACGACTACCTGAATGAAGTCGCCGCCAAAGGCGCCGTAGGTGCCTTGGTACAGCGCGAAGTGGCCGAGTCAACCTTGCCGCAACTGCTGGTCGCCGATACCCGCCTGGCCCTCGGCCAACTGGGTGCGCTGAACCGCACCGCTTTCGATAAACCCGTTGCCGCCATCACTGGCTCCAGCGGCAAGACCACGGTCAAGGAACTGCTCGCCGGTGTCCTGCGTACGCGCGGTCCCGTGTTGGCGACCCGTGGCAACCTGAACAATGATTTCGGCGCTCCGCTGACCCTGCTCGAACTGGCCCCGGAACACACGGCGGCGGTGATCGAGCTGGGGGCTTCGCGCATCGGCGAAATCGCCTACACCGTGGCGCTGACCAAGCCCCACGTTGCGATTATCAACAATGCCGGTACTGCCCACGTTGGCGAGTTCGGCGGCCCGGAAAAAATCGTCGAAGCCAAGGGCGAAATCCTTGAAGGCCTCGATGCATCGGGCACCGCAGTATTGAACCTGGACGACAAGGCCTTCGAGACCTGGCGTGTACGCGCCGCCGGTCGCAAGGTCCTGACGTTTGCCGTGCTTAACGCAGCGGCTGATTTCCATGCATCCAACATCACCGTCGATGCCCGTGGCTGCCCGTCCTTCACTTTGCACACCCCGCAAGGTCACGAACACGTGCAACTGAATTTGTTGGGCAACCATAACGTCGCCAATGCCCTGGCCGCCGCCGCTGCCGCCCATGCCCTGGGCGTGTCGCTGTTCGGTATCGCCACCGGCCTGGGCGCGGTGCAACCGGTCAAGGGCCGCACCGTGGCGCAGTTGGCAACCAACGGCATGCGTGTGATTGATGACACCTACAACGCCAACCCATCGTCCATTAATGCCGCTGTAGACCTGCTCAAGGGTTTTGACGGTCGCAAGGTGCTGGTACTGGGTGATATCGGCGAATTGGGCGACTGGGCTGAACAAGGCCACCGTGAAGTCGGCGCGTATGCCGCAGGCAAAGTCGACGCCCTCTACGCCGTTGGCACGAACATGGCCCATGCGGTAAGCGCCTTCGGCCAAGGTGCGCGGCATTTCGCCACCCAGGCCGAGCTGATCCAGGCGCTGACTGCGGCCGAACAAGACAAACACACAACCATTTTGATCAAGGGATCGCGCAGCGCGGTGATGGAAAACGTCGTCGCGGCCTTGTGTGGCTCAAGTACGGAGAAACATTAATGCTGCTGCTGCTGGCTGAGTATCTGCAACAGTTCCACAAAGGCTTCGCGGTCTTTCAGTACCTGACCCTGCGCGGGATCCTGGGTGTGCTGACCGCGCTGTCTTTGTCGCTGTTTTTGGGGCCGTGGATGATCCGCACCCTGCAGAACCTGCAAATTGGTCAATCGGTTCGCAATGACGGCCCGCAGTCGCACCTGTCCAAGTCCGGCACTCCGACCATGGGCGGCGCGCTGATCCTGTCGTCCATCGGCATCAGCACCTTGCTGTGGGCCGACCTGCATAACCGCTACGTGTGGGTGGTGCTGCTGGTGACCCTGCTGTTCGGCGCCATCGGCTGGGTCGATGACTACCGCAAAGTGATCGAGAAGAACTCCAAGGGGCTGCCAAGCCGCTGGAAGTATTTCTGGCAGTCGGTGTTCGGCCTGGCCGCCGCGATCTTCCTTTACACCACCGCGCCAAGCGCGGTGGAAACGACCTTGATCATTCCGATGCTCAAGGACGCCAGTATTCCTCTGGGCATCGGCTTCGTGGTGCTGACCTACTTCGTGATCGTGGGCTCCAGCAACGCGGTGAACCTGACCGACGGCCTCGACGGCCTCGCGATCATGCCGACGGTGATGGTCGGCGGCGCGCTGGGTATCTTCTGCTACCTGTCGGGTAACGTGAAGTTCGCTGAATACCTGCTGATCCCCTACGTGCCGGGCGCGGGTGAACTGATCGTGTTCTGCGGCGCCTTGATCGGTGCCGGCCTGGGGTTCCTGTGGTTCAACACCTACCCCGCACAAGTCTTCATGGGTGACGTCGGCGCACTGGCGCTGGGCGCAGCCCTGGGCACCATCGCGGTGATCGTTCGCCAGGAAATCGTGTTGTTCATCATGGGCGGTGTGTTCGTGATGGAAACCCTGTCGGTGGTCATCCAGGTGGCGTCCTTCAAGTTGACCGGACGCCGCGTATTCCGCATGGCGCCGATTCACCACCACTTTGAACTCAAGGGCTGGCCTGAGCCGCGTGTGATTGTCCGTTTCTGGATCATCACCGTGATTCTGGTCCTGGTCGGCCTTGCCACCCTGAAACTGAGGTAGAAACGAGTGTCCCTGATCGCTTCAGACCACTTCCGCATCGTTGTCGGCCTCGGCAAGAGCGGCATGTCCCTGGTTCGCTTCCTGGCGAACCGGGGCACGTCGTTTGCCGTCGCCGATACGCGGGAAAATCCACCGGAGCTGGTCACGCTGCGCCGTGACTACCCGCACGTGGAAGTGCGTTGTGGCGAGCTGGATGTCGAGTTTCTGTGCCGCGCCGATGAGCTCTACGTGAGCCCCGGCCTGGCCTTGGCCACGCCGGCCCTGCAAGCCGCAGCGGCCCGTGGTGTGAAACTGTCCGGTGACATCGACCTGTTCGCGCGTAATGCGAAGGCGCCGATCTTGGCGATCAGCGGTTCCAACGCCAAAAGCACCGTGACCACCCTGGTCGGCGAGATGGCGATGGCGGCCGGCAAGCGCGTGGCCGTGGGCGGTAATCTCGGCACGCCAGCGCTGGACCTGCTCAGCGACGACATCGAGCTGTACGTGATGGAGCTGTCGAGCTTCCAACTGGAAACCACCCACGACCTGGGCGCTGAAGTGGCTACCGTATTGAACGTCAGCGAAGACCACATGGACCGCTACAGCGGCCTGCCGGCGTACCACCTGGCCAAGCACCGGATCTTCCGCGGCGCCAAGCAATTTGTGGTCAATCGCCAGGATGCGCTGAGCCGTCCGCTGATGGGCGAGGGCATGCCGTGCTGGACCTTCGGCCTGAGCAAACCCGACTTCAAGGCCTTCGGCATTCGTGAAGAGAATGGCGAGAAATACCTGGCCTTCGAATTCCAGAACCTGATGCCGGTGCGCGAGCTGAAAATCCGTGGCGCCCATAACCAGTCCAACGCCTTGGCCGCCTTGGCCTTGGGGCACGCCGTGGGCTTGCCGTTCGATGCCATGCTGTCGAGCCTGCGCACCTTCGGCGGCCTTGAGCATCGCTGCCAGTGGGTTCGCGACCTGGACGGTGTCAGCTATTACAACGACTCCAAGGCCACCAACGTGGGGGCTGCATTGGCCGCCATCGAAGGCCTGGGTGCCGATGTCGAAGGCAAACTGGTGCTGATCGCCGGTGGCGACGGCAAAGGTGCCGATTTCAAAGACCTCAAGGCACCGGTGGCTGCGCATTGCCGCGCCGTGGTGTTGATGGGCCGCGACTCCGATTTGATCGCCGCCGCGCTTGGCGACGCCGTGCCACAGGTGCGTGCCACCTCCCTGGACGACGCCATTGCCCAGTGCAAAGCCCTGGCTCAACCAGGCGACGCGGTACTGCTGTCGCCGGCGTGCGCCAGTTTCGACATGTTCAAGAACTACGAAGAGCGCGGCCAGTTGTTCGCCCGCGCCGTGGAGGGCTTGGCATGAGCATTGATTTCAGAAACATCATCAAGCCGTACCCGTCGCCGATCATCACCGGGCGCGGCATCGACCTGGATTTCCCGATGCTCGCCGGTTGCCTCGCGCTGCTGGGCCTGGGCCTGGTGATGATCACCTCAGCCTCTTCCGAAGTGGCCGCCGTGCAGTCGGGCAACACCCTGTACATGATGATCCGTCACCTGGTGTACCTGATCATCGGCTTGGGCACGTGCATCGTGACCATGATGATCCCGATTGCCACCTGGCAACGCCTGGGTTGGCTGATGCTGATCGGCGCGTTCGGCTTGCTGATCATGGTGATCCTGCCCGGCATTGGCCGCGAGGTGAACGGCTCGATGCGCTGGATCGGCTTCGGTGCGTTCAACGTGCAACCGTCGGAAATCGCCAAGGTGTTCGTGGTGATCTACCTGGCCGGTTACCTGGTGCGTCGCCAGAAAGAAGTGCGCGAAAGCTGGATGGGCTTCTTCAAGCCATTCATCGTGCTGCTGCCCATGGCCGGCCTTTTGCTGATGGAGCCTGACTTCGGTGCCACCGTCGTAATGATGGGCGCGGCGGCGGCGATGCTGTTCCTCGGCGGCGTGGGCTTGTTCCGCTTCAGCTTGATGGTGGTGCTCGCGGTGGCTGCCGTGACCATTCTGGTACAGGCGCAACCCTACCGGATGGCGCGTCTGATCACCTTTACCGACCCTTGGTCCGACCAGTTCGGCTCCGGCTATCAATTGACCCAGGCACTGATCGCCTTCGGTCGTGGCGAATGGTTGGGCGTAGGCCTGGGCAACAGCGTGCAGAAGCAGTTCTACCTGCCGGAAGCGCACACCGACTTCGTGTTCTCTGTACTCGCCGAAGAACTCGGCGTGGTCGGCTCGCTGTGCACCGTCGCGCTGTTCGTGTTCGTGTGTGTACGCGGCATGTACATCGGCTTGTGGGCCGAGAGGGCCAAACAGTATTTCGCCGCTTACGTGGCGTACGGCTTGTCGTTCCTGTGGATCGGCCAGTTCCTGATCAACATCGGGGTGAACGTCGGCCTGCTGCCGACCAAGGGCCTGACCTTGCCGTTCCTCAGTTATGGCGGTAGTTCGTTGGTGATCTGCTGCGCCTGTCTTGGCTTGTTGCTGCGCATCGAGTGGGAGAGTCGAACCCACCTGGGCAGCGAAGAGATGGAGTTCAGCGAAAGCGACTTCGCCGAGGAGCCGACCCATGGGCGCTAACGTGCTGATCATGGCGGGCGGCACCGGGGGCCACGTGTTCCCGGCCCTGGCGTGCGCGCGGGAATTCCAGAACCGTGGCTACACCGTGCACTGGCTGGGTACACCGCGCGGCATCGAAAACGAGTTGGTACCGAATGCCGGTCTGCCGTTGCATCTGATCAACGTCACGGGCCTGCGTGGCAAGGGCAAATTGTCCCTGCTCAAGGCACCGTTCGTGTTGCTCAAGGCAGTGTGGCAGGCGCGCAAGGTCATTCGTGAATTGCAGCCGGTATGTGTGCTCGGCTTCGGTGGTTATGTGACCGGCCCAGGTGGCGTCGCCGCCAGGCTTGCTGGCGTGCCGGTGATCGTGCACGAGCAGAACGCCGTGGCCGGTACCGCCAACCGTTTGCTGGTGCCGTTGGCTGCGCGGGTGTGCGAAGCGTTTCCCAACACCTTCAGCGTCTCGGATAAGCGCCGTACCACCGGCAACCCGGTGCGCACTGAGCTGTTTATGGACATCGCCCGTGAAGCACTCGCAGGGCGCAAGGCGCACCTGCTGATCCTGGGCGGAAGCCTGGGCGCCGAGCCATTGAACAAGTTGCTGCCGGAAGCCGTGGCGCAACTCCCTGTGGAATTGCGCCCGGAGATCTTCCACCAGGCCGGCAAGAACCACGATGAAGTCACCGCCACGCGTTATCGCGAAGCCGGTGTGGAGGCCAATGTGCAGCCCTTCATCAAAGACATGGCCCATGCCTATGGCTGGGCCGACCTGGTGGTCTGTCGCGCTGGTGCGCTGACCGTCAGTGAACTGGCCGCCGCCGGTCTGCCGTCCTTGCTGGTGCCTTTGCCCCACGCCATCGACGATCACCAGACCCGCAACGCCGAATATTTGGCCGGGGAGGGCGCTGCCTTCCTGCTGCCGCAAAGAACGACTGGCGCCGCCGATTTGGCCGCACGCCTGACCGAGGTTTTGATGCAACCGGAACGACTCAACAACATGGCGAGCACCGCAAGCCGCCTGGCCAAACCTGACGCAACCCGCACCGTGGTCGATATCTGCCTGGAGGTGGCTCATGGTTGAGAATCAGAAAGCCATGCCACAGCCGGAAATGCGCCGCATCCGTCGCATCCACTTCGTCGGTATCGGCGGCGTTGGCATGTGCGGTATCGCCGAAGTGCTGCTGAACCTGGGTTACCAGGTGTCTGGCTCGGACTTGAAAGAGTCGCCGGTCACCGAGCGCCTGAAGTCCTTTGGCGCGCAGATCTTTATCGGCCACCGCGCCGAGAACGCCGCCGAGGCCGACGTGCTGGTGGTGTCCAGCGCCGTGAACACCTCCAACCCGGAAGTGGCCACTGCCCTTGAGCGCCGCATTCCCGTGGTACCTCGCGCCGAGATGCTCGCCGAGTTGATGCGCTATCGCCACGGCATCGCCGTCGCCGGTACCCATGGCAAGACCACCACCACCAGCCTGATCGCCTCGGTGTTCGCCGCTGGTGGCCTGGACCCGACTTTCGTGATCGGTGGCCGTTTGAATGCAGCCGGCACCAATGCCCAGCTCGGCACCAGCCGTTACCTGATCGCCGAAGCCGATGAAAGCGATGCCAGCTTCCTGCACCTGCAACCGCTGGTCGCCGTAGTCACCAACATCGACGAAGACCACATGGCTACCTACGACGGTGACTTCAACAAGTTGAAGAAAACCTTCGTCGAGTTCCTGCACAACCTGCCGTTCTACGGTTTGGCCGTGGTGTGCCTGGACGACCCGGTGGTGCGTGAGATCCTGCCGCTGGTCAAGCGTCCGACCGTGACCTACGGTTTCAGCGAAGACGCCGACGTGCGCGCGATCAATGTGCGCCAGGAAGGCATGCAGACCTTCTTCACCGTGCTGCGTCCCGACCGTGAACCTCTGGATGTCTCGGTGAACATGCCGGGCAACCACAACGTATTGAACTCCCTGGCGACCATCTGCATCGCCTCCGATGAAGGCGTCAGCGATGAAGCCATTGTCGAGGGTCTGTCGCGCTTTGCCGGTGTCGGCCGGCGCTTCCAGGTCTACGGCCAGCTGCCGGTGGAAGGTGGTGACGTGATGCTGGTGGATGACTATGGTCACCACCCGACCGAAGTCGCTGCCGTGATCAAGGCCGTGCGCGGTGGTTGGCCTGAGCGCCGCCTGGTGATGGTCTACCAGCCGCACCGCTACAGCCGTACCCGCGACCTGTACGACGACTTCGTCAATGTATTGGCCGATGCCAACGTATTGCTGCTGATGGAGGTCTACCCGGCGGGCGAAGAGCCTATCCCGGGCGCCGACAGCCGCAAACTGTGCAACAGCATCCGCCAGCGTGGCCAGTTGGACCCGATCTACATCGAGCGTGGTGTGGACCTGGCACCTATCGTCAAGCCGCTGTTGCGGGCTGGTGACATTTTGCTGTGCCAGGGCGCCGGTGATATCGGTGGCCTTGCCCCTAAATTATTGGCGAGCCCACTGTTTGCCGCCGAGAAGGGGACGTCGAAATGACCACTGACTACGGCTCCCTGTTTTCGACAATCGCGCCAGCCGACTTCGGCCGCGTAGCAGTGCTGTTCGGCGGCAAGAGCGCCGAGCGCGAAGTGTCGCTCAAGTCCGGCAATGCCGTGCTCGAAGCGCTGCAAAGCGCCGGTGTGAATGCGTTCGGGATCGACGTGGGCGATGACTTTCTCGCCCGCCTGCAGGCCGAGAAAATCGACCGTGCCTTTATCATCCTGCACGGCCGTGGCGGCGAAGATGGCAGCATGCAAGGCCTGCTGGAATGCGCTGGCATTCCTTATACCGGCAGCGGCATCCTCGCTTCGGCACTGGCCATGGACAAGTTGCGCACCAAGCAGGTGTGGCACAGCCTGGGCATTCCAACACCGCGTCACAGTGTCCTGTGCAGCGAAGACGATTGTATTTCTGCAGCCAAGGAACTGGGCCTGCCTTTGATCGTCAAACCAGCCCATGAAGGCTCCAGTATCGGCATGGCTAAAGTGAACTCGGCCGCCGAATTGATCGACGCATGGAAAGCGGCAAGTACCTACGATTCGCAAGTGTTGGTGGAACAGTGGATCCAAGGTCCCGAGTACACCATCGCCACCCTGCGTGGCCAGGTATTGCCGCCTATCGCATTGGGCACGCCCCACACCTTTTACGACTACGACGCCAAGTACCTGGCCTCCGATACCCAGTATCGGGTCCCATGCGGCCTTGACGCAGCCAAGGAACAGGAATTGATGGACCTCACGGCAAAAGCCTGTGAGGCGCTGGGTATTGCCGGTTGGGCGCGGGCAGACGTGATGCAGGATGACCAAGGGAATTTCTGGTTCCTTGAAGTCAACACTGCACCGGGCATGACCGACCACAGCCTGGTACCTATGGCCGCTCGCGCAGCCGGCCTGGATTTCCAGCAGTTGGTGCTGGCAATTCTGGCCGCCAGCATTGAGCCAAGAGGCTAAGGACATGAAAGGCGCATCGCTTCGTCATCAGCCCCCACAAGCACCGAGCCGCAAGCCGGTGCCACGGGGTGCCAGTCGAATGGTGGCTAAAGAGCCGATGTCGGCGCGCCTGCCGAAAGCCAACTTTGGTTTCCTCAAGGCGCTGTTCTGGCCGGTGTTGCTGGTGGTGTTGGGCTTCGGCACTTACGAAGGCGCGCAGCGTCTATTGCCGTATGCCGACCGGCCGATCACCAAGATCAGCGTGCAGGGCGACTTGAGCTACATCAGCCAGCAAGCGGTGCAGCAGCGTATCGGCCCGTACCTGGCCGCGAGCTTCTTCACCATTGACCTGGCCGGTATGCGCGCAGAGCTGGAACAGATGCCGTGGATCGCCCACGCCGAAGTCCGCCGCGTCTGGCCGGACCAGGTGACGATCCGCCTGGAAGAACAACTGCCCGTGGCCCGTTGGGGCGATGAGGCGCTGTTGAACAACCAGGGCCAGGCGTTCACCCCGCGTGAACTGGCCAACTACGAGCACCTGCCGCAGTTGTTCGGGCCGCAGCGGGCGCAGCAGCAAGTGATGCAGCAGTACCAGGCCCTGAGCCAGATGCTGCGGCCTATGGGCTTCTCCATTGCACGCCTGGAATTGCGTGAACGGGGTAGCTGGTTTTTGACGACCGGGGCAGGCAGTTCCGGCCCGGGCATCCAGTTGTTGCTGGGACGCGACCGCTTGGTGGAAAAGATGCGCCGCTTCATCGCCATCTATGACAAGACCTTGAAAGAACAGATTACGAACATTGCGAGCGTCGACCTGCGTTACGCCAACGGCCTTGCCGTCGGCTGGCGTGAACCGGCTGCGCCCACGGCAGCGCAACCCGCTGTCGCGAAGAATTAAGAAGAGGCAGGACCCATGGCAAACGTGCAAAGCGGCAAAATGATCGTCGGTCTCGATATCGGCACCTCCAAGGTGGTGGCGCTGGTGGGTGAGGTCGGGGAAGACGGCACGATCGAAATCGTCGGTATTGGCACGCATCCGTCCCGGGGCCTGAAGAAGGGCGTGGTGGTCAACATCGAGTCCACCGTGCAATCGATCCAGCGCGCCATTGAAGAGGCGCAACTGATGGCCGGTTGCCGGATTCACTCGGCGTTCGTTGGCGTGGCGGGCAACCATATCCGCAGCCTGAACTCCCACGGCATCGTGGCGATCCGCGACCGTGAAGTCAGCGCGGCCGACCTTGAGCGCGTCCTCGACGCTGCCCAGGCCGTGGCGATCCCGGCTGACCAGCGCGTACTGCACACCCTGCCGCAGGACTATGTGATCGATAACCAGGAAGGCGTTCGCGAGCCCCTGGGCATGTCGGGCGTGCGCCTGGAAGCCAAGGTCCACGTGGTGACCTGCGCCGTCAACGCTGCACAGAACATTGAAAAATGCGTGCGCCGCTGCGGTCTGGAAATCGACGACATCATTCTCGAGCAGCTTGCCTCCGCGTATTCGGTACTGACCGACGACGAAAAAGAACTGGGCGTGTGCCTGGTGGACATCGGCGGCGGCACCACCGATATCGCGATCTTCACCGAGGGTGCGATCCGTCACACCGCCGTGATCCCGATTGCCGGCGACCAGGTCACCAACGACATCGCCATGGCGCTGCGTACACCGACCCAGTACGCCGAAGAAATCAAGATCCGCTACGCCTGCGCCCTGGCCAAGCTGGCCGGTGCCGGTGAAACCATCAAGGTGCCAAGCGTGGGCGACCGTCCACCGCGTGAGCTGTCGCGCCAGGCCCTGGCCGAAGTGGTCGAGCCGCGCTACGACGAACTGTTCACCCTGATCCAGGCTGAACTGCGTCGCAGCGGCTACGAAGATTTGATCCCGGCCGGCATCGTGCTGACCGGTGGCACCTCGAAGATGGAAGGCGCGGTCGAACTGGCCGAGGAAATCTTCCACATGCCGGTACGCCTGGGGGTTCCCCATGGCGTCAAAGGCCTGGGCGACGTGGTACGCAACCCGATTTATTCCACCGGTGTGGGCTTGCTGTTGTACGGGCTGCAAAAGCAGACCGACGGCATTTCCCTGTCGGGCCCGAGCAACCGTGACAGCTACCGCAGCGACGACGAGGCCAAGGCGCCGTTGTTCGAGCGGTTGCAGGCTTGGGTTAAAGGCAATTTCTAAAGATTTACCGCAACACCGTTTCAAGTAGTAGGCGAAAAAACTAGAGAAAACGAAAGGAGAGGGAACATGTTCGAACTCGTAGACAACATCCCCGCCAGCCCGGTCATTAAAGTGATCGGTGTCGGCGGTGGCGGCGGCAACGCTGTCAACCATATGGTCAAGAGCAACATTGAAGGCGTTGAATTCATCTGCGCCAACACTGATGCCCAGGCGCTGAAAAGCATCGGCGCGCGGACCATCCTGCAATTGGGCACAGCCGTGACCAAGGGCCTCGGCGCTGGCGCCAATCCGGAAGTCGGCCGTCAAGCCGCCCTGGAAGACCGCGAGCGTATTGCTGAAGTGCTGCAGGGCACCAACATGGTGTTCATCACCACTGGCATGGGCGGCGGTACCGGTACCGGTGCTGCGCCAATCATTGCCGAAGTGGCCAAGGAAATGGGGATCCTGACGGTCGCAGTCGTGACCCGTCCGTTCCCGTTCGAAGGTCGCAAGCGTATGCAGATCGCCGACGAAGGCATCCGTCTGCTGTCTGAAAGCGTCGACTCGTTGATCACCATCCCCAACGAGAAGCTGCTGACCATCCTGGGCAAGGACGCGAGCCTGCTGTCCGCATTCGCCAAGGCTGACGATGTACTGGCCGGTGCCGTTCGCGGTATCTCCGACATCATCAAGCGCCCAGGCATGATCAACGTCGACTTTGCCGACGTACGTACTGTCATGAGCGAAATGGGCATGGCGATGATGGGCACTGGCTGCGCCAGCGGTCCGAACCGTGCACGCGAAGCCACCGAAGCGGCCATCCGCAACCCGTTGCTGGAAGACGTAAACCTGCAAGGCGCACGCGGCATCCTGGTGAACATCACCGCCGGTCCTGACCTGTCCCTGGGTGAGTACTCCGACGTGGGTAGCATCATCGAAGCCTTCGCTTCCGAGCACGCCATGGTCAAAGTCGGTACCGTTATCGATCCGGACATGCGCGACGAACTGCACGTGACCGTGGTTGCTACCGGCCTGGGCGCAAAAATCGAGAAGCCTGTGAAGGTCATCGACAATACCGTTCATACCAGCCACGCCAGCCAAGCGGCTGCCGCTCCAGCGCCTTCGCGCCAGGAACTGCCGTCGGTGAACTACCGTGACCTGGACCGTCCGACCGTGATGCGCAACCAGGCTCAGGCCGGTGCTGCGGCGTCCCGTAGCCCGAATCCGCAAGATGATCTGGACTACCTGGACATCCCGGCATTCCTGCGTCGTCAGGCCGATTAATGGAATGTATCAGGGCTATGAAGGTGATTGGTGTTCAGCAAAGGTCTGGTCTGCTATTATCGCCAGCCTTTGTTGATACCAGTTCGCAATTTGCGCTGAAGCGGTCCAAGCCATGATTAAACAACGCACCCTGAAGAATATTATTCGTGCCACAGGTGTAGGTCTGCACTCCGGGGAGAAGGTATACCTGACCCTCAAGCCTGCACCTGTCGACACCGGCATCGTGTTTGTGCGTGCCGACCTGGACCCTGTGGTGCAGATTCCTGCTCGCGCGGAAAATGTTGGCGAAACCACGATGTCGACCACGTTGGTCAACGGTGACGTCAAAGTGGACACGGTGGAGCACTTGCTCTCGGCCATGGCCGGTTTGGGCATCGATAACGCCTACGTCGAGCTCTCCGCGTCCGAAGTCCCGATCATGGATGGCAGCGCTGGACCCTTCGTATTCTTGATTCAATCTGCCGGCCTGGAAGAACAGGACGCAGCCAAGAAGTTCATACGCATTCTGCGGGAAGTGACAGTAGAAGACGGCGACAAGCGCGCCACCTTCGTCCCGTTCGAAGGCTTTAAAGTGAGCTTTGAGATCGATTTCGATCACCCGGTATTCCGTGACCGCACCCAAAGTGCAAGCGTGGATTTTTCCAGCACTTCGTTTGTAAAAGAAGTCAGCCGCGCCCGTACCTTTGGTTTCATGAGTGACATCGAGTACCTGCGCAAGCACAACCTCGCACTCGGCGGCAGCGTTGAAAACGCCATTGTGGTCGACGCGGATGGTGTACTGAACGAAGACGGCCTTCGCTATGAAGACGAATTCGTGAAGCACAAGATCCTCGATGCAATCGGTGACCTCTACCTGCTGGGCAATAGCCTGATAGGCGAGTTCAAAGGCTTCAAGTCGGGCCACGCCCTTAACAACCAGCTGCTGCGCAAGTTGATTGAGCAGACAGACGCTTGGGAAGTCGTGACCTTCGAAGATGCCAGCACCGCACCGATCTCTTACATGCGTCCCGTTGCGGCGGTGTAAGTAACAACTCTCTTTCTTTAGTTTTTAAAGGCTGCCTTCGGGTGGCCTTTTTTTATGCCTCCGGGCCAGACACTGCGAATGACGAGCGAGCTCGCCACATGAGTCCGCTGGCCTCATGGCAACGTCGTGGCATCCACAATCCGATTGCGCCCGGTGTGCTTGGCCTCATACAACGCCTGGTCCGCACTGAGCAGCAATGCCTCCAGGGGCATGCGACTGCGTTTGTCCCACGTGCTCATGCCGATGCTCACGGTGATCGGCCGCTCATCCCCGGCCACCCGTGGCAAGTGTTCTACGCTGCTGCGGATATGCTCGGCAATGACCCAGGCGCCCTTGGTGTCCGTATGGGGCAGCACCACCGCGAACTCTTCGCCGCCATAACGCGCCGCGAGGTCAGCCGGGCGACGGATATTGGCGCCGATTACCTGCGCCACGGTGCGCAGTGCGGCGTCGCCACCGTGATGGCCGTGGCGGTCGTTGAAGGCCTTGAAGTGATCCACGTCGATCATCAGCACGGTCAGTGGTTCGACCGAGCGTTGCGCGCGGTCCCATTCAAGGCGCAGGCGTTCGTCGAGGATGCGGCGGTTGGGCAAGCCGGTCAGAGCGTCGGTGGCTGCCAGTTCTGACAGCACGCGCTCCGCGCGATAACGGCGCCGCAGTTCGCGGCGCAGCATCCAGGTCAGCCATAACAAACCGATACACAGGATGCCAGTGGCGCCACTGGTCAGCAGAGCGGCGCGTTTCCAAGGAGCGAATACATCTTGGCTGGACAGTGCCACCACCACAATCAGCGGTAGCTCACCCACATTGGTGAAGGTGTACAGGCGCTCCTTGCCGCTGATGGCGGAGATGGCCTGGAAGGTGCCACTGCCTTCACGCAGTATTCTCTTGAAGTTCGGTCGCTCGCTCAGGTCCTTGTCGATCATGTCGCTTTCGAGCAGCGGCTGTTGGGCTAATAAAAAGCCTTTGTTATTAAGCAGGTTGACGCTGCTGCCGTTGCCGATGGTCACGGTGTTGAACAACTGGTCGAAATACGCCAGGCGCATGGTCGCGACCGCAACGCCAGCAAACTCACCATTGGGCCCCGACACTCGTCGACTGAATGCCATGCGCCAGAGCTGGTCGCAGTTGCAATGAATCTTGAACGGTCGGCTGATAAACAAGCCGGCCTGGGCGTCCTTGGCATGCATCTGAAAGTAATCGCGGTTGGCAAAATTGCGCGGGGTCGGTTGAAGGGTCGAAGAGTCGGCGATCACCGCGCCATTGGCATCCAACAACAGCACTTCACCTTTGAAAGGCGCGGCGGTGGAGAGGTCAAACTGCACCAGGTGCTGGATATTCGCGGAAACCTGGGACAGGTCATCGCGTTGCCTGGCAGCAATCAACCCCTTGAGGGCCAGGTCGTAGAGTTCGACGTTGCGCAGCACGTCGGCATTGATCAACTGCGCAATATTGGTGGTTGAGCGCGTCGCGGCCTGCAGGGTGCTGGCGTGTTCGCGGATCAGCAACGCCGCGACGATGACCACGATGAGGGCGACAGTGAGGCCACTGCCCAGAATCAGTAATAGCTCTGGGCGTGCCGGTAAGCTTCGAACGCGGGGTGGACTCATCGGGCAAACTTCAGCGGGGCAGTACTGGCAGTTTAGTTCTACCCGATGAAAATTAAATACTCGGTCAAAAAGAAAGATCCGCGTGTCAGAACACGTTGATCGGGTAGTCGACGATCACCCGGTATTCATCCACATCCCGATCCACCGCCGAGTAGCCATTGCTGCCGCGATTGGTCGCCCATTGCAGGCGCACCGCCAAGTCCTTGGCCTTGCCACCTTGCACCACATACTTCAAATCGATATCCCGTTCCCAGTGCTTGGCGTCCTTGCCGTCAGCGCTGTACCAGGCACTGTAGCCACGGCTTTGCGGGTCGACTTTGGTCAGATCGGTCTTACCGCTGATGTAGGACACCGCCGAGGTCAGGCCGGGCATGCCGAGGCCCGCGAAGTCGTAGGCGTACTTGAGCTTCCACGAGCGCTCGTTGGGGCCGTTGAAGTCCGAGTATTGCTGGGAGTTATCCAGGTACACGCTGTCGCCCTGGCTGATGTAGTCGAACGGCGTGTTGCCGTTGACCCGCTGGTACGCGGCGGTGACGCTGTGGTGACCCACGGCTACGGTGAAATGCAGGCTGTAGGTGTTGTTGTCGATATCACCGAGCAGCGACTGGCCGGTGTCCTGGGTGTGGTAGTAGTGCAGGCCGGGATTGAGGCTGACCAAGTCGTTCAGCGCGTACGTGTAGTCCAGGTCGTAGTAGTACTGGTGCCACACGTCCTTGAGTTCGGAGGCGTACAGGTTGCTGGTGACACCAGGGATGCCGCTGAACGACACGCCGGCCCAATTCATGTGCTGGCTGTCAGCGTTGCTCGGCAATGCGCCGTAGCTGGTGCCGATGCGTCGGTGGCCGCTCTGGTTGTAGAGCTTGGTGAAGCTGGCCTGGCCGCCTTCGAGCATCCAGCCGTCGAAGCTGTGGTTAGTCAGGCTCACACCCCGGAAGGTCTGCGGCAGCATGCGCGTCATGCCGCCAGCGATCACCGGGTTGTTGAGGAACAGGTCACCGGCCTTCAACTCGGTGTCGAAGGCGCGCATCTTCAAGGTGCCCCCTGCGGTGGAAAACGAACCGGGCGCTTTGCCGCTGCCGTCAGCACTGCCGTAGGGAAGGATGCTGGAACCGTCGGTGCCGCCACCGCCGTCGAGCTTGAGCCCGAGCATGGCGTGGACGTCCAGGCCGAAGCCGACGGTGCCCTGGGTGTAGCCGGATTCGAAGGTGCCAATAAAACCTTGGCCCCATTCCTTGCTGTCATCGGTGTGGAGGTCGCGACGGTCGCGGTTCATGTAGTAGTTGCGGGTGTTGATGTTGAGGTGCGCGCCTTCGACGAATCCGTCGGCGGGGGTGGTGTCTGCCGCGTGGGCAAGGGGAACGATCGTTGCTGCAATCGCGAGGAATAACGGGGTGAACGTCAGCGAGTTCTTCACCGGTAGAGCTCCTTTGGTCAATCGAAAACGGCCAATGTCATGGGGTGTGCCTGGCCTTTTTTACGGCAAAAAAAAGCCGCTGAAGTCAGCGGCTTTAAGACAGATTCCCAGTGTAGAGCCCTGGAAATAAGTCGAGGGAAATTCGGGTAAGCGGGCAGCTGCCTTTGCCGTCGCGCTCATCGATGCGTCAAAGTAACGCAGGCGAGCGGTGCGATACAGAGTGTAACAAGATAATGACTGTTGCCCAAATCGCAACAGTGATGGCGGCGCCCATGTGGGAGGTGTCTAGACCGGCAGGATCATGCCAAAGGTATTGCCACTGCCGTCGCTGCGCACGAACACATCGCCGCCATGCATCAGCGCAATTGCCTTGACGATCGCCAGGCCCAAACCGTGGTTCGCCCCGCTGTTGCTGCGCGACGCGTCCACCCGATAGAAGCGTTCGAACAAGCGTGGCAGGTGTTCGCTGGCAATCACATCGCCAGGGTTGGTCACGCCGATGGCTACCTGATGCTCCAGCACATCAATTTTCACGTCGATCACCTGCCCGGGCGCGGTGTGCTGCACGGCATTGCTCAACAGATTGATCAGGGCGCGGCGCAGGTGGGCTTTTTCAATCTGCACCTGGGCGTCACCATGAACCTGCACCCGGACCTGGGCGTCTTCGAGGATAAAGTCCAGGTAGTCGAGGGTGGTGGCGACCTCGTCGGCCAGGGAGCTTTCGATCAGCTTGGTGGCCTTGCTGCCCTGGTCGGCGCTGGCGAGGAACAGCATGTCGTTGATGATCGAACGCAGGCGCTCCAGCTCTTCGAGATTGGATTGCAGCACCTCGAAGTAATGCTCGGCTGAACGCCCGCGTGTCAGGGCAACCTGGGTCTGGCCGATCAGGTTGGTCAACGGCGAGCGCAGTTCGTGGGCGACGTCGGCGTTGAACGACTCCAGGCGCGAGTAGGCCTGCTCTACGCGGTCGAGGGTGGCGTTGAACGAGTTGACGAACTGACTCAGCTCCGGTGGCAGTGGTGACAGTTGCAGGCGCCCGGAGAGCTTCGGCGGGGCCAGTTTCTGTGCCTCCTCCGACAGCTTGCTCAGCGGCTTGAGGCCGATGCGCGACACCCAGAAACCCAGCAGCGCGGCCAGCACTACGCCGACCAGCGCCAGGCTGACCAGCGCCACCAGCAAATGGTGCTGGGTGGCGCGAAAGTTTTCGGTGTCGATGGCGATCATGAAGCGCAGCGGCGGGCGTTGCTCCTTGGCCGGGAACTGGCTCACCAGCACTTTGAACGGGTAGGCGTGGCCGGGCAGGTGCAGGTCTCGCTTGCCCGTGGGCCCCTCGGCAAAGGCACGCAGCTGCGCGTCCGGGTTGCCATATTCGTAGTCCGGGTCGCTGCTCACCACCCAGAAACGGATGCGTTTGTCTTCCTCCGCCAACAGTTTGAGCTTGGCCTTGATTTTCACCCAATGGTCCGGCGTACCGAAGCGGTTCACCGACGATTCGAGCACGCTGTAGCGCGCGTCCAACTCTGCCCCCGGCAACAAGCCCAGGCCGCGATCGACCTGCTGGTACAGCGCGCCGCCGATCAACAGGAAGATCAGCAAGGCTACCAGGGTGAACATGCCGCTCAGGCGCAGGGCGATGGAGTTAGCCGCCACTTTGGTTCTCCAGCATGCGGTTCTCCAGCACATAGCCCATGCCACGAATGGTGTGCAGCAGCTTGTGTTCGAACGGCCCGTCCAGCTTGGCGCGCAGGCGCTTGATCGCCACCTCGACGACGTTGGCGTCGCTGTCGAAATTGATGTCCCAGACCATTTCTGCAATCGAGGTCTTGGAGAGAATCTCGCCCTGGCGCCGCGCCAATACGCTGAGCAACGAGAACTCCTTGGCGGTGAGGTCCAGGCGCAGGCCGTTGCGGCTGGCTTTGCGGCTGATCAGGTCGATCCACAGGTCGGCGACCGTGACCTGCACCGGTTCATGGCCGCCGCTGCGGCGGGTCAGGGCTTGCAGGCGCGCCACCAGTTCCAGGAACGAAAACGGTTTGCCCAGGTAGTCGTCGGCGCCTTCGCGCAGGCCGCGAATGCGGTCTTCCACGCGCTCGCGGGCGGTGAGCATGATCACCGGCGTCTGCTTGCGCGCCCGCAACGCCCGCAGCACGCCAAAGCCATCGAGGCCGGGCAGCATCACGTCGAGCACGATCACCGCGTAATCGTTCTCCAGCGCCAGGTGCAGGCCCTCGACGCCCTCGCGTGCTACGTCGACGGTGTAGCCTTGCTCCGTCAGGCCACGGTGCAGGTAGTCGGCGGTTTTCTCTTCATCTTCAACAATCAGTACGCGCATGAGCGTTTTGCTCCAGGGCGGTGCCTTGGCCTCAGTGTGGGGTCGCCAGCTCAACCGCTGGTTTGGGCCGGTGGAAAAACTTTTCAAGGTACAAGTATATGACCGGCGTGGTGAACAGCGTCAGCGCCTGGCTCACCAGCAAGCCACCGACCACCGCGATCCCCAGCGGCTGGCGCATTTCCGCGCCAGGGCCGGCACCGAGCATCAGCGGCACCGCGCCGAGCAGGGCGGCGAGGGTGGTCATGATGATCGGTCGGAACCGTGTCACGCAGGCTTCGTAGATCGCATCCTCCGGTGACATACCCCTGACGCGCTGGGCTTCCAGGGCAAAGTCGATCATCAGGATGCCGTTCTTCTTCACGATCCCGATCAACAGCACCAGGCCGATCAGCGCCATGATCGAGAAGTCCTGGCCCATCAACGACAGCATGATCAGCGCGCCCAAGCCCGCCGAGGGCAAAGTGGAAATAATCGTCAGCGGGTGCACGAAGCTCTCATACAGCACACCCAGAATGATGTAGACCGCCACCAGCGCCGCGAGGATCAGCCACGGTTGGCTGGCCAGCGAACTCTGGAACGCCTGGGCCGCGCCCTGGAAGTTGCCGATGATGGTGGTGGGCATGCCGATTTCATTCTTGGCCTGGTTGAGCATGATCACCGCATCGCCCAGCGCGACGCCGGGTGCCAGGTTGAACGACAGGTTGGCGGCGGGGAACATGCCGTCATGGCTGATGGACAAGGGCCCCACGGTCGGCGCGTCGACCTTGGCCACTGCCGACAACGGCACCATCTCATTGGTCAGTGGCGAGCGCAGGTAGAAGTAGTTCAGGCTTTCGGCCTTGCCGCGCTGTTGGGTGTCCAGTTCCAGCACCACCTGGTACTGGTTGATCTCGGTCTGGAACTCATTGATCTGACGCTGGCCGAAGGCGTCGTACAGCGCCTGGTCGACATCGGTGGCGGTCAGGCCAAAGCGCGCGGCGGCCTGCCGGTCGATGCTGATATGGGTAATGCTGCCGCCCAGTTGCAGGTCGTTGGACAGGTCGCGAAACGCCGGGTTGGCGCGCAGTTTTTCGGTGAGGCGCTGGGTCCAGGTATTGAGCGTCGGGCCGTCGTTGCTCTTGAGCACGTACTGGTACTGGGCACGGCTGGGGCCGGAGCTGAGGTTGATGTCCTGGCCGGCGCGCAGGTACAGGACGATGCCCGGCACTTTCGCGAGCTTGGGCCGGATGCGGTCGATGAACTGGCTGGCGGATACGTCGCGATCACCGCGGTCTTTCAAGGCGATCCAGAAGCGGCCATTGGCGATGGTCTGGTTGCTGCCGGTCACCCCCACCGAATGGGAAAACGCCTGCACCGCCGGATCATCCTTGACGATCTCGGCCAGGGCCTTGTGCTTGGCGACCATGTCCGGGTACGACACGTCCGCCGCCGCTTCGCTGGTGCCGAGCACAAAACCGGTGTCCTGTACCGGAAAGAAGCCCTTGGGGATAAACACGTAGCCGACCACCGCCAGGGCCAGGGTCACCACGAAAATGGCGGCCATGGTGCGTTGATGGGCCAGCGCGCGACGCAGGTTGCGCGCATAGCCGGCGAGCAGGCGCTCGCTGAAGCCGGGCTTGTCGTGGGCGGGATGGGTCGGGGCGCGCATGAACAGCGCTGCCAATGTCGGCGCCAGGGTCAACGAGACCACCACCGAAATCAGGATGGTCGAGGTGGCCGTCAGCGCGAATTCCTTGAACAACCGTCCGACCACACCGCCCATGAACAGCAGCGGGATAAACGCCGCCACCAGCGAGAAGCTGATGGACACCACGGTAAAGCCAATCTCGCCGGCGCCCTTGATCGCCGCTTCGCGCTTGTCGAGCCCCGCTTCCAGATGGCGGTGAATGTTCTCCACCACCACGATGGCATCGTCGACCACAAAGCCCACGGCGATCACAATCGCCACCAGGGTCAGGTTGTTCAGGCTGAAGCCCATCAGGTACATCAGCGCAAAACTGGCGACCAGCGACACGCCGAGCACGCTGGACACAATCAGCGTCGCCGACAATTGGCGCAGGAACAGCGCCATCACCGCCACCACCAGCAGGATGGCGATCAGCAGGGTCACTTCCACTTCATGCAGGGACGCGCGGATGGTCTTGGTGCGGTCGGTCAATACGCTGACCTGCACCGAGGCCGGCAGCATGCCTTGCAGGCGTGGCAACTCGGCCTGGATGCGGTCCACCGTCTCGACAATGTTGGCGCCGGGCTGGCGCGAAATCACCAGGTTGACCCCCGGTGTGTCGCCGGACCAGGCCTGCACGTAGGCGTTTTCCGAACCGTTGATGACTTTGGCGATATCGCGCAGTTGCACCGGTGCGCCGTTCTTGTAGGACACGATCAACTGCGCGTAGTCCTCCGGGTGAAACAGTTGGTCGTTGGTCGACAGCGTCGACACGCTGTTCTCGCCGTAGATCGCGCCCTTGGCCAGGTTGAGGCTCGATTGCTGGATGGCCAGGCGCACATCGGCCAGCGTCAGGCCGATGGCCGCGAGTTTGTCGGGGGAGGCCTGCACACGGATTGCCGGGCGCTGCTGGCCGGTGATGTTGATCTGGCCGACGCCGTCGATCTGGCTGATCTGCCGCGCCAGCAGGGTTTCCACATAGTCGCTTAGCTCGGTGCTGGGCATGCTGTCGGAGCTGACACTGAGGATGAGTACCGGGCTGTCCGCCGGATTGACCTTTTTCCAGGTCGGCAGGCTTGGCATATCGCTGGGCAGCTTGCCGGATGCGGTGTTGATCGCCGCCTGCACTTCCTGCGCGGCGGTGTCGATGCTCTTGTCGAGGGTGAATTGCAGGGTCAACAGGCTTGAGCCCAAGGCACTGCTGGAGGTCATCTGGGTCATGCCGGGGATGGCGCTGAACTGCACCTCCAGCGGCGTCGCCACCGAGGAGGCCATGGTGTCCGGGCTGGCGCCGGGCAGCTGTGCCGTGACTTGGATCGTCGGAAATTCCGCCTCCGGCAGTGGGGCGATGGCCAGGCGCGGGAAGGCAATGATCCCGAGCAGCACCAGGGCGAAGGTCAGCAGCAGGGTGGCGACCGGGTGGTCGACGCACCATGCCGAGGGTGAGCGGCTGCCGTTCATGGCTGCACCTTGGCGTCGACGGTCTGGATCACTTGCGGCGGCTCCTTGAGCACCTCCACCTGGGCACCGGCCTTGAGGCGCGACTGGCCGTCACTGACCAGCACATCGCCGGCCTGTACGCCCTTGATGATGTTGACGTCGCTGTCCTGGTACGTCACCTGCACCGGCACCACCTCCACTTTGTCGCCACTGACCCGGTACACGAAGTGCGAATCCAGGCCGCGTTGCACCACGGTCGGTGGCACCACCAAGGCATTTTTGTCGAGGGCGGTCTGGATCTTGATGGTCACCAGTTGCCCCGGCCACAGGCGTTGCGAGGCGTTGTCGAACTCGGCCTTGGCGCGCAGGGTGCCGGTGGTGGAACTGATCTGGTTGTCGATCAGGCTCAGGTGGCCTTCGCCGAGCAAATCACCGGTCTGGCCATCGGTGTCGGCGCCCAGGTAGGCGTCGACGCTGGCCTGGGTGGGCGCGGCGATCAGGCCTTGCAGGGTCGGCAGCATCTGTTGCGGCAGAGAGAACTCAACGGCAATCGGGTCGATCTGGGTCACGGAGAACAGGCCCTGGGTATCGCTGGTGCGCAGGAAGTTGCCTTCATCCACATTGCGAATACCGACGCGGCCGCTGACGGGGGAGCGAATCCGGGTGTAGGAAAGCTGTACCTGGGCCGCGTCGATTGCAGCTTGGTTACCTTGGGCGGTGGCCTTGAGCTGGTTGACCAGGGCTTGTTGCTGGTCGTAGGTCTGCTTGGACACGCCGTCGTCGATGCTCAATTCCTTGTAGCGCTTGAGGTTGACCAGCGCCACCTGCAACTGCGCCTGGCTCTCGCCCAGTTGCGCCTTGGCCTGGTCGAGGCTGGCGCGGATCGAGCGGTCATCAATAGTGGCCAGCAGGTCGCCGGCCTTGACCCGTTGGCCTTCCTTCACCAGCAATTGGGTGAGAATGCCGTCGACTTGCGGACGAATGATCACACTGTGCAGGGACAACACGGTGCCGATGCCGCTGACAAAGCGTGGAATGTCCTGCTGCGCGACGCTCACCACTCGCACCGGGACCGCGGTCGGCGCCGCCAGTTTGGCCTTGGCTGGCCGGGTCAGTGCCCAGGCCGCAATCGCTATTACCACGAGGACACCCACGATCAGGGCGGTTTTTCGTTGAATCTGCATGGGTGAGGCGCCGAGGCAAAGGATGGGGAGAGTGAGTGGTCTTTATAGCCCTCCTACCCGGTCAGCACGGTGACGGCTAACTGACAGCGCTGTCAGTAAACTCTGACCATTCGTACAGGTGGTGGTTAAAGATCTGAAGCTCGCAGGTATACTGCGTGCCAGTGTGGCCCGCAATCCGGCCTCGCATCATTTTTTGCACGTTCCGGAGCTTTCATGACTTCCCCGACACAACCCCCTGTTGAAGCGACCGACATCGTCGATCCGGCCAGCGCTGAAGGCGTTGAAAAAGCCGAGATCCCGGCGTTCAAGTTTCCGTTCAAGCCGGGTGAGCTGGCAGGGGCCAAGAATGCGGCCCAGCCGTGGTACAAAAACGGCGCCAAGAACGGCCATACCAAGTCGCCAGGCATGGCCCCGCCGGGTACTCGGCGTTCGATGGGTAAACGCTGAGGTTTATAAGCCTAAGGCCGTATCGATTATGGCCTACAGTTTCTGCTGAAATGTCTGATTGTAGGCCTACGTCCGTTTCTTGAAAGCTTGCACAGCCTTTGCTCTGCCCCAGTGAATTCAGGGGGAGCACGGTGATGCTGGTCTTTCCGGAAAAGGATGTCCCCCGTGGCCCTGATACACATTTGTGTAGTGTTTACCCTGTTGCTTTCGGCTAATGCCCTTGCAGCCAATGACCCACCACGTCGCGAAATCCGTTTCGCCGTTGCCGCACAATTCCCCCCCTTCCAGAGCCGCGACCCGCAAGGGCAGTTGGTAGGCTTGAATATCGAGCTGGGCAACGCCCTGTGCGTGCAGTTGAATGCACGCTGCACCTGGGTCGACCAGGTGCTTGCCGAAGATTTCACCTCCCTTGAAGCCAGAAAATTCGACGCGATCATGGGGATGGCGCCTACGCCGCAACGGCAACGTTGGGTCAGCTTCACCGATAACCTCTACCCCTTCACCACGCGCCTGGTGGCCCGCCGCACATCAGACTTGCTGCCCCGGGTAGCGTCGCTCAAGGGCAAGCGTGTGGGCGTGTTGCTGGGGAGCAATCGCGAGGCTTTTGCGCTGTCGGCATGGGCCCCCAGGGGCGTCATCGTCAAGAGTTTCTGGCTCAATAATGAACTGGTCAGCAGCCTTGTAGCCGGTGAAATTGACGCGACACTGCAGGGCACCGTAGAAATTCGCGAAGCCTTGCTCGACACCGAAGACGGTCACGATTTCGACTTCGTCGGCCCTGCCATTTCATCCGCGCTTTTGGGGGATGGCGTGGCCATCGCAGTGCGCAAGCCCGACACCGCATTGCGCAGCGAACTCAACTGCGCCATTGAACAGCTGAAGCAGAACGGCGAGTACCAACGGATTATCCAACCCTACCGCCTGGACGCCGCGCCTGCCGAGTCGTGATGGCGGATTAATCGCCACCGCCGCGTGATGACACCTGCAGGGTTTACGCCGCCCGCAGCGAGATAAACGCGTAGTTGGCCGGCACCTCGGTGGCAATCTGCGCCCCGGCATCCAGCATCTGCTCGGCGATGTCCATCCCCGAGACATGAAACACCCACTCACTGGCCACGGACGGCTGGTCCACCGCCAGCTCAATCGCCTGGGCAAACGCGCTCATGTCCGGCAGGTACGCGGTAAATCCATCCCCCTTGAGCGCCGTGGTGCGAATGCCCAGCAAGGCGCACACCGCCTCTTTGGTCTGCACGTCGTCTCGGTCGGCCTGGCGTGAGCGCTGGATCAGCTCCGCCAGCTCCTGGTCCACCAATTCACCACCGACGATCAATGCCGGGCCCTGTTCCCAGGATTGCGGCGGGCAATCCTTGGCGGCGGGGTTGAGCGGGATATGCGGGTTGATCTCCATCGGGTAGATGCGGCACACCAACGGGCGGCGCTCATAAATGCGGCACAGGTTGTCTGCGTCAAGATTCCGGCAGCGCCCGGCGTTGTAGGCGGCAAAGGTGATTGCCACAAATGCCTCGGTGTTGCCGCTGGGTACCACCACCGAACGGCGCTCGGCATGTTCGCGCTGCTGCTGGGGCAGGCCCAGGCCATTGCTCAGGAAACCTTCCACCAGAACGATGACATTACCGCCGTCCGCCGCCCACATACGGGCTTCCGCGAGGGTAAGGGGCACGTGATGATCGCTGCAGCATTTGCCGCAGCCGACGCAGGAAAAATGGGTGTTCATGGCGGATCTGTCACCGGGCTAGGTCAGAGGGCACGCAATTACGGTGACGGGTTTTTACCTCTATCCACCGTGGTGCTGCTCTGGAAGCAAGTTATGCGCCAGCGCCTGTCAGTCCTCGGCGACCACATCCCGCAACACAAAGACCATGCCTGCGCTTTCGTACAGTTGCCGAGCGCGCAGGTTGCTTTCCAGCACCTTGAGGTCGACATAGGGTTCGCCACGTTGCTTGAACACCTGGAAGCAGTGCAACAACAACGCCCGGCCCAAGCCTTGACCTTGAGCGCAAGGATGCACGGACAGGTTCTTGATAAACGCGCTGGTCCAGCACTGCGCCACCCCGAGAATGCCATCGCCGTTGCTGGCCACCAGGCATAGCGTAGGATCGAATTCGGCATCGGTGACGAATTGCTGCTGCCAGGTTGGCAGATGAGGGACGCGGCCACCCCCTTGCTCTTGGGTCATGCGCAATACCGCATGGATCGCCGGGGCCAAGTGGTCGCTGTAATGATCCAACTGCGTATGGGCCGGCCATTGCGGCGCAGGCAGGCTGCCGGTGAGGTCGCGGCGCAGCAGTTGGAAATACTCAGCCACCGGTTACAGGCCTTGTTGCGCCACGGTCTGAGCGGCTACCACCAGGCATTTGGTCAGTTCGGGTGAGGAGAACTTGGTCAGCACCGCGTTGGCACCGGCCAGGCGTGCCTTTTCGCTGTTCATCGCGCTGTCCAGAGAGGTGTGCAGCAACACGTAAAGATCCTGGAAATCCGGGGTTTCGCGCAGGGTGCGGGTCAGGGCGTAACCGTCCATTTCGGACATCTCGATGTCCGACACCACCACATTGATCTGCGCGGCCGTGCCTTGCAGCTCCAGCAGCACATCGATGGCTTCCTTGGCGCTGCGCGCGGTGTGGCAGGTCAGGCCGAGGTTGCGCAGGGTGTGCACCGATTGCTGCAGGGCGACTTGGCTGTCATCCACCACCAGGATCCGCGCATTGCCGAGCACTTCAGCCTCTTCCATGGTCAGGTCGGTAGGCGCCGCTTCAATCGGTGCCGGGGCGATGCCGTGGATGACTTTTTCGATGTCCAGCACCTGCACCAGGCCGCCTTCCACTTGGGTTACCCCGGTGATAAACGCGCGGTTGCCGCCGGAGCCGTAGGGTGGCGGGCGGATATCGGTGGTCAGGCAGTGCACGATCTTGCTCACCGCCTGCACATGCAGGCCCTGCTTGGAACGGCTCACGTCGGTGACGATCAGGCAACCGCCGTCCGGGTCCTCCAGGGGCATTTCCCCCAGGGCACGGCTCAGGTCGATCACCGCCAACGAGTTGCCTCGCAGGGTGGCGATGCCTTTGACGTGCGGATGGGACTCCGGCAGCTTGGTCAGCGGTGGGCAAGGGATGATTTCACTGACTTTCAGCAGGTTGATGGCCATGAGTTTGCCGCTGCGCAAGGTAAAGAGCAGAAGTGAGAGTGAGTCTGCGCGGGCTTTGGTGGTGGACATAAAAACCTTCTGAGGATCAGGGATGACGAACTTCTATTGAAGGTTATCGACTCGGGAGAGCCAGGCTTTAACCCGATTTTGTGTCGGGCTTGGCCCGTCTCAGCCCTTCCACACCTGCGGATTCACCAGGTCCTGTGGACGCTGGCCGAGCAGGGCGCTGCGCAGGTTGTCTAACGCGCGGTTGGCCATGGCTTCGCGGGTTTCATGGGTCGCCGAGCCGATGTGCGGCAGGGTCACCGCATTGCTCAACTGAAACAGTGGCGATTCGGCCAACGGCTCCTGCTCATACACATCCAGCCCGGCGCCGCGAATGGTCTGGTTTTGCAGGGCCTGGATCAGCGCCGGCTCGTCCACCACCGGGCCACGGGAGATATTGATCAGAATCGCGCTGGACTTCATCAGCCCCAATTCGCGGGTGCTGATCAGGTGGCGGGTCTTGTCGCTCAACGGCACCACCAGGCAGACGAAATCCGCCTCGGCCAGCAACTGGTCGAGGCTGCGGAACTGCGCGCCCAGCTCCTGTTCCAGCTCGGTCTTGCGGCTGTTGCCGCTGTACAGGATCGGCATATTGAAGCCCAGGCGCCCGCGACGGGCCACGGCTGCGCCGATATTGCCCATGCCGACGATGCCGAGGGTCTTGCCATGCACGTCACAGCCAAACAGTGGCGCACCGACGCTGGCTTTCCACTGGCCGGCCTTGGTCCAGGCGTCCAGCTCGGCCACCCGGCGCGCGCTGCTCATCAGCAGGGCGAACGCCAGGTCGGCGGTGCTTTCGGTGAGCACGTCGGGGGTGTTGGTGAGCATGATCCCGCGCTCGTTGAAGTACGGCACGTCGTAGTTGTCGTAGCCCACCGACACGCTGGACACCACCTCCAGCTTGCTCGCGCCTTCGAGTTGCGCGCGGCCCAGCTTGCGACCCACACCGATCAGGCCGTGGGCATGGGGCAGGGCTTCATTGAACTGTGCGTTGATATCACCCAGCTTGGGATTGGGCGCGATCACCTCGAAATCCTGTTGCAGGCGTTCGATCATTTGCGGGGTGACACGGCTGAAGGCGAGGACGGTCTTTTTCATTGCAGGCGGGCTCATCGACTACGGGAGAATGCCAAGCACGCTAACATTTATCCCCTCCACGCAACACCACAAGCTTGCACCTGCAGACAGCGGCGTCAGTGTCTGGACGGCGTGCTGTATATAACGAATGGACTCGCTGGGTATTATCAATTGCGCTGAGAAACTGTGAAATCTAACAGTGTTAAGCGCAGTATTTTTATTGCAGGCTATTTGCGAAAGAGGGGGAAGTGGAACTCTTCAGGAGTGAGCAATCATGAGGTATTTATTAGTGTTTGGTTTGATCGCCTGGCTTTCAAACTCAGCGGTACTGGCCGATAAAGGTTTCACTGATCAAGATTGTATAGATCAATGGTTGAAGAGCAGCGCTTCCAGAACATGTATCACAAGGCCTGGCAATATAGTTGCCATGGATCCTTTTGATAAGCGTACTTATGATCCGCGACCGATGAGTCAGTCGTACGATTACGAAAAGGGAGAACCCGTTAAATTTTGCAGTGTTAGAGCGGAGTGCTTTACAAAAGACACTAAAGAGATAGAGACGGGTCGTGTTGCGGGAGAAACTCAAGTGATAAATACGCGTAAAACGGGTGATTATGTGTTCCGGTTGGACTCTTTGGATCTCGTTATCAACAAGGATGGAGCGCTACAGTAAAGTTACTGACGTTGAATAAAGCGTGTAGGGCGGAACATCGTCCAATGCCGACACATGCCTGGCGCTTCCAGAGAAGCGCCCTGGCATGTGTTACTCAATTAGCCAGCCGCGCACCACTCAGGCTGCCGCTCAACTCATACGCCACCAGCTCCGCCTGGTGCGCCGCCAGGATCTCCGGCAACGAGCCGCGCAGGTATTCCACCCAGGTCTTGATCTTCGCATCCAGGTATTGGCGCGACGGGTAGATGGCGTACAGGTTCAGCTCCTGGGAACGATAGGTGGGCATGACCCGCACCAATGTGCCGTTGCGCAGGCCTTCGATGGCCGCATAGACCGGCAACAGGCCGACGCCCATGCCGCTGGTGATCGCGGTTTTCATCGCGTCGGCCGAGTTGACCAGGAACGGCGACGTATTGATCGCCACGCTTTCCTGGCCTTCGGGACCGTTGAAGGTCCACTTGTCCAACTGGATCACCGGGCTGACCAGGCGCAGGCAGGCGTGGTTGAGCAAGTCCTGGGGCCTTTGCGCGCAGCCCTTGGCCTTGACGTAGTCCGGCGAGGCGCAGGCGATGCTGTAGGTGATGCCCAGGCGTTGGGAGACAAAACCCGAGTCCGGCAGTTCGCTGGCGAGCACGATGGACACGTCGTAGCCCTCGTCCAACAGGTCCGGTACGCGGTTGGCCAGGGTCAGGTCGAAGGTCACGTCCGGGTGGGTGCGGCGGTAGCGGGCAATCGCGTCGATGACGAAATGCTGGCCGATGCCGGTCATGGTGTGCACTTTCAGCTGCCCGGCGGGGCGGGCGTGGGCGTCGCTGGCCTCGGCTTCGGCTTCTTCGACGTAGGCCAGGATCTGCTCGCAGCGCAGCAGGTAGCGTTTACCTGCCTCGGTGAGGGCAATGCGGCGGGTGGTGCGATTGAGCAAGCGGGTTTGCAGATGGGCCTC
Organism: Pseudomonas sp. MIACH; assembly: GCF_001269925.1. Taxonomy (GTDB): domain Bacteria; phylum Pseudomonadota; class Gammaproteobacteria; order Pseudomonadales; family Pseudomonadaceae; genus Aquipseudomonas. The sequence continues at coordinate 65,730 of NZ_LHVO01000028.1, read as the reverse complement.
AAGGTTGGAGACCGCGCGCGAGACGTTGGCGGTGGTGGTGTCCAGTTGCGCGGCGGCGGCGGTGAAGCTGCCCGCTTCGGCCACGCAACTGAAGGCGCGCATGTTTTGCAAAGTGTCCATGGAGAGTTCTCAGGGGAGATGCCAAATTGTGACAGAAAGTTACGCCGTCCAGTGATCCCTACCAACGGATTATCGCTTGAACGGTAACAAAGATTCACAGGAATGCCAGCTTATCGTCCTCCATGGCGCCGCCTAGAATTGCGCCACCTCCCCCCGCAACACCACCTCAGGAATTCGTTCGCCGTGCCGCGTCGCATCAGCAGAGAGCTGAAGACTCTCATTAACCGAGCGCTGAAGGCTCTCAGCGTTTGCGCTTTATCGTTAGCAATCAGCGGCTGCATCGGAACCGGAGGAATCGCCCCCCAAGGCCAGGCCCTCAACGCTACTACCCTGGTCACCGACGAAGCGATCCGCAGCGCCGCCCAGGACGCCCATTGGCCCACCGCGCAGTGGTGGCAGGCCTACGGCGACCCCCAGCTCAATCGCTGGGTCGAACTCGCCACTCAAAGCAGCCCGAGCATGGCGATGGCCGCCGCGCGGGTGCGAGAAGCGCGGGCCATGGCCGGGGTTGCCGAGTCTGCCGAGTCGCTGCAGATCAACGCTGATACCACCCTCAAACGCCACAATTGGCCCAAGGATCAGTTCTACGGCCCTGGTGAATTGAGCGGTGCCAACACCTGGGACAACAATGCGTCCCTGGGCCTGAGCTACGCCCTTGACCTGTGGGGCCGCGAAAGCAACGCCACCGAACGTGCCGTCGACCTGGCCCACATGAGCGCCGCCGAAGCACGCCAGGCCCAACTCGAACTGCAGAACAACGTGGTGCGCGCCTATATCCAGCTGTCGTTGCATTACGCCAACCGCGATATCGTCGCAGCGACCCTGGCCCAGCAACAGCAGATCCTCGACCTGGCCAACAAACGCCTGGACGCCGGGATCGGCACCCATTTCGACGTGAGCCAGGCCGAAACGCCGCTGCCGGAAACCCATCGTCAATTGGATGCCCTGGACGAAGAAATCGCCCTGAGCCGTAACCAGCTGGCGGCGCTTGCCGGTAAAGGTCCGGGGGAGGGGGCCACCTTGCAGCGTCCGACGCTGTCCCTTGCCGCCCCCCTGAAACTGCCCTCAAGCCTACCCGCGCAATTGCTCGGCCAGCGCCCGGATGTGGTTGCCAGCCGTTGGCAGGTCGCGGCGCAAGCCCGTGGCATCGATGTCGCCCACGCCGGTTTCTACCCCAACGTCGACCTGGTCGGCAGCCTCGGCTACATGGCCACCGGCGGCGGCATGCTGGCGTTTCTCGCCGGCAAGAAATTCAACTATAGCGTCGGCCCGGCCATCACCTTGCCGATCTTCGACGGCGGCCGCCTGCGTGCAGAGCTGGGTGAAGCCAGCGCCGGCTATGACATCGCCGTGGCGCGCTACAACCAGACCCTGGTTAATGCGCTCAAGGGCATCAGCGACCAGTTGATCCGCCGCGAGTCCATGGACAAGCAAGCCGCATTTGCCGCGCAGTCGGTGGCCTCGGCGCAGAAGACCTACGACATCGCGATGATCGCCTACCAGCGTGGCCTCACCGATTACCTCAATGTGCTCAACGCCCAGACCTTGCTGTTTCGCCAACAACAGATCGAGCAACAGGTACAGGCCGCGCGGCTTGGTGCCCATGCCGAACTGGTGACCGCCCTGGGTGGCGGTCTCGACGCCGGCAACGACCAGCCGCAAGACGCCAAGACCCTCCCGAGCAAGACCCCGGCGGCGCTTGCCGTGTTTTATCACTGAATAGTTTGGTCACTGAGTAGGATTTAATGACTCCGATGCCTGCACCGCTGCGCTGGCTGCATTCCCTTGAGTGGCGCCGTGGTTTTTTCGACTGGGCACGCAGCGACGGCGTGACCTGGGTGTACATCTTCAAGGTGCTGATCGCCGCGTTCCTCACGCTGTGGCTGGCCATGCGCCTGGAGCTGCCGCAACCACGCACCGCGATGATCACCGTGTTTATCGTGATGCAACCGCAGAGCGGCCAGGTGTTCGCCAAGAGCTTCTATCGTTTCCTCGGCACCCTGGCGGGGTCGGCGGTGATGGTGTTGTTGATCGCTTTGTTTGCGCAGAACACCGAGTTGTTCCTGGGGGCGTTGGCGATCTGGGTCGGCATTTGCACCGCTGGCGCGACACGCAACCGCAACTTCCGCGCCTACGGGTTCGTGCTCGCGGGGTATACGGCCGCGATGGTCGGCCTGCCGGCCCTGGCCCATCCGGACGGCGCCTTTATGGCAGCGGTGTGGCGGGTGCTGGAAATTTCCCTGGGGATCCTGTGTTCCACGCTGGTCAGCGCGGCGATCCTGCCGCAGACCTCCAGCGCCGCCATGCGCAATGCGCTCTATCAGCGCTTTGGCGTGTTCGCGCTGTTTGTCACCGACGGCCTGCGCGGGCGCAGCCAACGTGAAGGGTTCGAGGCCAGCAACGTGCGCTTTATCGCCGAGGCCGTGGGCCTGGAAGGGCTGCGCAGCCTCACGGTGTTCGAAGACCCGCATATGCGCCGGCGCAACGGTCGGCTCAGTCGCCTCAACAGCGAGTTCATGAGCATCACCACGCGCTTCAATGCTTTGCACCAGTTGCTCGAACGCCTGCGCACGGATTCCGCGGATCATGTGGTGGCGGCGATCAAACCCGGCCTGCAGGACCTGGCCGAAGTGCTCGACGGTTTCTCCGGTCGCGCCCTCACCAGCCCCGATGCCGCGCGGTTGGTCAACCAACTCAGTGCCTACAAGGACAGCCTGCCCGCCAAGGTGCGCAGCCTGCGGGCGAGCTTCCAGGAGGGCAATCCGAGTGAGGCCGAGCAGCTGGATTTTCACACCGCTTATGAGCTGCTCTACCGCTTCGTCGATGACCTGCACAACTACGCGCAAACCCATGCCTCCCTGGCCGATCACAGCCATGCACGGGAGCAATGGGACGAAACCTTCAGCCCCAAGACCAACTGGCTGGCCTGCGCCGCCTCGGGGATTCGCGCGTCGTTCATCCTGATCGTGCTGGGCAGTTATTGGGTGGCCACGGCCTGGCCCAGCGGCGCCACCATGACCCTGATCGCCGCCGCGACCGTCGGCCTGTCCGCCGCCACACCCAACCCCAAGCGCATGGCCTTCCAGATGGCCTGCGGCACCTTGATCGGCGCGTTGGTGGGTTTCGTCGACATGTTCTTCGTGTTCCCGTGGATCGACGGCTTCCCGCTGCTGTGCGTGATGCTTGCGCCGGTGATCATCCTCGGTGCGTTCCTCGCCTCACGTCCGCAATACGCCGGTGTGGGCGTGGGCCTGCTGATTTTCTTCAGCACCGGCTCGGTGCCGGACAACCTCACGGTCTACAACCCCTACACCTTTATCAACGACTACATCGCCATGATCATTGGCATGCTGGTGTGCGCGGCGGCGGGAGCGATCATCCTGCCGCCCAACAGCCGCTGGCTGTGGCGCCGCCTGGAGCAGGACCTGCGCGAGCAGGTGGTGTATGCCATCAGCGGCAAGCTCAAGGGGTTGGCGTCGAGCTTCGAAAGCCGCACCCGTGACCTGCTGCACCAGGCCTACGGCCTCGCTGTCGGCCAGCCGCAAGTGCAACGCGACCTGCTGCGCTGGATGTTCGTGGTGCTGGAAGTCGGCCACGCGATCATCGAGTTGCGCAAGGAACAGGCGATCCTGCCGGTGCACCCCGCCTACGCCGAGTCCCAGCCCTGGCGCCAGGCAATCCGGGTGATGGGCCGCTCGTTGGTGCGACTGTTCCTGCAACCCAGCGCCAGCAACCTGGAGCGCGGCCTGATCGCCGTCGACCACGCGATCAGCCGCGTGCAGGCCACCGACGAACCCTTCGCCCCGCACTTCGACACCTCGGCCCTGCGCCGCGTGAAAAGCTACCTGCACTTTATCCGCACCTCGCTGCTGGACCCGCAATCGCCACTGGCGGCCCTCAAAGGAGCCCCGCATGCCTCGTGAAATCGCCTTCCACGGCCTCTATATGCCGACCATGACCCTGATGTTCCTGATCGCGGCCGTGCTGGCCTGGGCCCTGGACCGCTTCCTGGCCGGGTTCGACCTGTACCGTTTTTTCTGGCACCCGGCGTTGCTGCGCCTGAGCCTGTTCGTTTGCCTGTTCGGTGCCCTGGCGCTGACCGTCTACCGTTGAGAATGCCCCGATGAAAAAGTTTTTCAGCCTGCTCGCGACTTTGCTGGGACTGGCTTTGGCGATCTGGATTGGCCGCACGTTGTGGGTGCACTACATGCAAACCCCGTGGACCCGCGACGGCCGCGTGCGCGCCGACATCATCAACGTGGCAGCCGACGTCACCGGCGAAGTGGTCGACGTGCCGGTGCGCGACAACCAGTTGGTGAAGAAGGGCGACCTGCTGATGCAGATCGACCCCGAGCACTACCGCATCGCCGTCAAGCAGGCGCAGTCCCTGGTCGCCTCGCGCAAAGCCACCTGGGAAATGCGCAAGGTCAACGCCCACCGCCGCGCCGACCTCGACGCCCTGGTGATCTCCAAGGAAAACCGCGACGACGCCAGCAACATCGCCGATTCGGCCCTGGCGGATTACCAGCACGCGCTGGCACAACTCGAAGCGGCCGAACTCAACTTGAAACGCACCCAGGTTGTGGCGGCGGTGGACGGCTACGTCACCAACCTCAACGTGCATCGCGGCGACTACGCACGCATAGGCGAAGCCAAGATGGCCGTGGTCGATATGAACTCGTTCTGGGTCTATGGCTTCTTCGAAGAAACCAAGCTGCCCCATGTGAAAGTCGGTGACAAAGCCGACATGCAGCTGATGAGCGGCGAGACGTTGAAGGGGCACGTAGAAAGCATCTCGCGCGGCATCTACGACCGCGACAACCCGGAGAGTCGCGAGCTGATCGCCGATGTGAACCCGACCTTCAACTGGGTGCGCCTGGCCCAGCGCGTGCCGGTACGGATTCATATTGATGAAGTGCCGGAGGGGGTGTTATTGGCGGCGGGGATTACCTGCACGGTGATCGTTAACCAAACGCCGAACTGAAATGTGGGAGGGAGCAAGCCCCCTCCCACATTTGACCGAGTCAGGCCTTGATAAATGTTTCATGCAGATGACGCCACAGCAGTGCGCCACTGGCCTGTTTCTCAAACACCACGGTGGCACGGCGGTCCGTCCGGGTGCCGCTGGCATCGATCTGATGCTCGCGATAAGTCACCGTGGCCCCGCGTGCATGTCGGTCAATCCCGGTCATTTCACTCAAGGTGATCTTCAACCCTGGGCGCATGCCGCCCAGGCGAGTGAACAGCGCGTTGACCCCGGCTGCATTGACGCGTGTGCCGGTGGCGGGGGCGATCATGCTGAACTCCGGCGAGAAGCGCGCAAGCAGGCTTTGCAGGGTGCCTTCTGGCGCAACACCGGCAAACCATTGCTCGATCTCGACGTGGGTTTGGATGACTTCTTCGAAAAAGTCGCTGTAGTCGATCATGGTGTACTCGTTATCAGGTGCTTAACTGGCGAATTACATTCACCAGAACGGGGGCGAACGGTTTCAGGCGGTTGTTGGCGTCGGGTTGTTGCAGCTCTTCCCTTAGCAGCATCAACAAGTCGAAATCGGCGACTTCAAGGTCATCGCCATCCATACCGCTGTCATAGAGCAGTGCATCCAGGATGGACTTTCTGGCGCCGAATAGGGCGCGATTGTTTTCACGACTGTTTCCAAGGTTCAGTACTTGAATGGACGTGGCTGCTCTGGGAGTCAAGCCTTCCACACGACCGGACAGATAAAATTTCAGCTCGGTTTCGCACTCATTCATCAAGGATGTAAGCGGCAAAACCTGATGGGCGTGTGCTTTGCCGCACTGCTTGTTGCGGTTGCAACTGGCAACGATGTTAGAGAAGTCCAACGAACGGTGTGGTGCTGTTTGCCTGGCCTCAACATGTTCGTTGTGGGCGCTGCCTGATGTGATTCCGTGGCAGCAATACGCACATAGGCCATGTTGTTCTTCGATACAGGCTTCGCGGATACTGGTTCTTTCTTCGGGGCTTAAATCTGTATAGCCGCCGTTCGGGTGCGTACGCTTCCATTGTGTCAGGGCTGCCGGCTCATCTCCTTTGGTGATCTTACGCACTGCGTAACTCCAGCTTGCGAATCAGGAGAGAGGCTTTGGTCAGTTCGAGGTGGCCAGGTTCAAGTTCTGCGGACAGTTCTTTAAAAAGGGTCTTCGCCTCTTTCAATTTTTTGTCTTGCAACAGGTCCAGCAAGCGATCGAGACGAGCCTGAACCTCCCTGTTGCGTATATCGGTGTCCATGACACTGAGCAGCACCTGATTGGCATCGAGACCGTAGAGACCGTTGCGTTCTTCCAATTCGCCGTCGTCAAGGACATAGCACAGGACGTCCTTGGTATCGCTGATCACCAGTGGGGAATGGGTGGTGAGGATGAATTGGCAGTTGGGGAAGGTTTCGGTGAGTTGGTGGATCAGGCGGCGTTGCCATTGAGGATGCAGATGGAGGTCAACTTCGTCGATTAGGACAATGCCATTCCCGTGCAGAGGGTTTTCAAGTGACGGATTCATAATCGCTAGACGACGGGCAATATCGCCGACAAGTGCCAACAGGGATTTTTCGCCTTGAGAGAGCTGAGAAACGACGAGTGTTTTACCTGCTTTATCGATAGCCATATGCAATCGAGGTTTACGTTGAACTCTTAGGTTATTGAATCCAGGCATAAATGCTTCGATCGCGAGGCGAACGGCCGTTAGTTGGATGTCGCGAGAAGCGATGTGCATATCCCGTAATTCAGAAATTATTTTAGCTTCCGAATCAGGGAGGGAGGTCTCAAAGTGCTTTAAGGTTTCAAACGAGATACCCCGCTCGTTTTCGCTATCTTCTCGTTCACGAAACCATTGAAAAAAACGGCCAAAATCTACTCCACCGTTTAGTGCATTCTCGTAACCATCAAACTGGTCAAAAAGTTGATCAGACTTCCCTATCTTCAGTGGAACGTCGTTTACGGATCTTTCTACGGGATAAAAGGCGATGAGTGGCAATGCAGCGCTTTCGTCGACCAGACCCAGGTGAAAACGGAAAAAGTCGGCGAGTAACGTAACGTTTGCAAGCGCGCTTTCAAGCTTGGATTTACGCGATCGTAGCGTACGTGCAAGAGTCCACGAATAAACGGTTGATAGGTGCACCGCTGGATGAGAGATGGCACTGATATCAATGGTGATTGATGCTGAAGTGGCTCCGTTACTTATATCGTCTTCTGCAATTGGGCTTCCGCTGCCTCTCTCTGAGCGAATTCTCGCCACTAACCAACTAAAAGATGTGGCTATCGACTTCAAAATCGTCGTCTTCCCCGCGCCATTATTCCCCACAAACACCGTCACCTTCGACGCATGGTTTTCGGTAGGCGCAAAGGCGACTTCCAAGTCGGTAAAACGACCGACGTTATTCAGTCGAATTTTTCTGATTTCCATCGTATTACCCTTGTGGGGCCAGTCAGTGTCTAGAGGCAGGCGGCGATTATGGCACTCATCCAAGGTTTTGGCAGGTGGGCTTCACGGTTGCTTACAACACCCCGTTCAAGCCAAAACGCTTTTTCAATACCGTCTCAAGCAGCCCCTTGGGCAACAACGCTGCCATCAACGGCAACGCCCGGCTGCCATTACCCGAACGCAACAGGCGCGGCGGCTGTGGTTGTTGCACCGCCTTGAGCACATCCATTGCAAACACGCTGGCGGGTGTCGGCTTGTCCTGAGAGGCCTGGCTACGGGCGCGGATACCATCGCGCAATGGCCACCACGGGGATTTTTCGTTGATCAACAGTTCGGCCTGGGCGCCGGCGTTTTTTGCGAAGCTTGTATCGATGGCGCCGGGCTGCACTTCCATTACGCGGATACCAAAGGGTGACAGCTCCATGCGCAATGCATCACTCAGCGCATGCACCGCCGCCTTGGAGGCGCAGTAGGCACCGGCAAACGGCGTGACCAAGACGCCGGAAACGCTGCCGATATTCACCACCAGGCCTTTGCTGCGGCGCAGGGCCGGGAACAGTGCCTGGGTCACGCCGACGATGGAAAATACATTGGTCTCGAACTGGCGCTGCATCGCTTCGGTGCCGCCATCGAGCAGCGGGCCCATGGCGCCGTAGCCGGCGTTGTTGACCAGTACATCCAGCTCGCCCAGTTGTTCGGCCAGGCGCTGTAAAGCGGTACTGTCGTTGACGTCGAGTTCGACTGCATTGAAACCCGCGGCGGCGAGGGCGGTGACGTCTTCCGGGCGGCGGGCGCTGGCCCACACGTTGAAACCGGCGGACTTGAAGGCATCGGCCAGGGCACGGCCAATACCGCTGGAGCAACCGGTGATCAGTACATTGGGCATGCATCAGTCCTTTGTCAGTCCGAGAAACTGCCTTGCAGGTGCTCGGCGCGAAATTCCAGGGTTTGCGGGCGGTAGCCGGGGCGCAGGGGCGGGGTGGGCAGGCAATCGTCCCAAGTGGCGCCGGCCTGTAACTCGCCGGGGCCGCGATAGCGGGGGGCAGCATAGACGTTATCGGCGAGGTTGACCGTGTCGCCTGGCGCATAGGCGGCGACGCGCCAGCGCAGTTCGGTCAGCGGTACGTCGTTGCCGTTATTCAGGGTCAGTTTCAATGGGCGGTCGGCAGGGCAGTCCTGCGGGGCGTAGCTGATGCGCAGTTCCAGGCGCGCCAGTTGCGAGGCTTCGCGGCTGTCCAGCCAGACCACCCAGACGGCCACGCAACCCAGGCCTGCCAAGGCAGCAAGGGAAACCGGAAGGGCCTTGGCCGGGTAGCGCAGCAGGAGGATCAGCCAGGTGATGATCAGGAGAACGCCGAAGAACATGGAGACCACCTCGAATAGGGAACGAGCATCCTAACTTAAGCGTAGGTGGGATTGGCTACCTTGAGTGCTGTGGTGGGCGTGCGGGCCTCATCGGGAGCAAGCCCCCTCCCGCCTTTGACCTGCGAATACATTCAAATGTGGGAGGGGGCTTGCCCCCGATGAGGCCCTCACAGCCAGCGCAAATCCCAAACAAAAAGCCCCCACCCAACCCACTGCGGATAGGGGACGCAATGGGCTGGGCGAGGGCTTCTTTTTACGACTGTTTTACTGCGCGATAGTTTTCACCGAAACGCCACGTTCAACCGGCGTCGAGCGCCCGTAGATGTCTTCGAAACGTTCGATATCGTCTTCGCCCAGGTAGCTGCCCGATTGCACTTCGATGATCTCCAACGGGATCTTGCCCGGGTTGCGCAGGCGGTGCACCGAGGCGATCGGGATGTAGGTGGATTGGTTCTCGCAGAGCAGGAACACGTTCTCGTCACAGGTGACTTCGGCGGTGCCGCTGACCACGATCCAGTGTTCGGCGCGGTGGTGGTGCATTTGCAGCGACAGGCACGCGCCCGGCTTGACCGAGATGTGCTTGACCTGGAAGCGGCCGCCCATGTCCACCGAGTCGTAGGAGCCCCACGGACGATAGACTTCGCAGTGGTTCTGGGTTTCGCTGCGGCCCTGTTCGTTGAGGGTGTTGACCATCTGCTTGACGCCCTGGACCTTGTCCTTGTGGGCAATCATCATCGCGTCCTTGGTTTCCACCACCACGATGTTTTCCAGGCCGATCACCGACACCAGTTTGCCGTTGCCGTGGATCATGCAGTTCTTGCTGTCCTGGATCACCACGTCGCCCTTGGTGACGTTGCCGTTGGCGTCTTTATCGTTGACCGCCCACAGCGAGGCCCAGCAACCCACGTCGCTCCAACCGGCGCTCAACGGCACCACGCAGGCGCGCTGGGTTTTTTCCATCACGGCGTAGTCGATGGAGTTGTCCGGGCAGCAGGCGAAGGTGGCTTCGTCGAAGGTCACGGTGTCGGCATCTTGCACGCTGCGCTCCAGGGTCAGCACACAGGTGTCGTAGATGTCCGGATCGTGCTTTTTCAGCTCTTCCAGGAAGCGGCTGGCGCGGAACAGGAACATGCCGCTGTTCCAGAAATAACCGCCGCTTTTGACGAACTCGACGGCGCGTTTTTCATCGGGTTTTTCCACGAACTGCTGCACGCGGCTTACGCCTTCGGGCAGCAGCGAATCGTTGGTGGACTTGATGTAGCCATAACCGGTTTCCGGACGGGTGGCCGGCACGCCGAACAGCACCATCTCGCCACGCTCGGCGGCCACGGTGGCCAGGGCCAGGGCGCGTTGCAGGGCTTTCTGGTCGTCGATCACGTGGTCGGCCGGCAGTACCAGCATCAGTTCGTCACGACCTTCGTTGACCAGCATCATCGCGGTCAGGGCCACGGCCGGCGCGGTGTTGCGGCCGAAGGGTTCCATCAGGATGCGCTGGCACTCCAGCTTACGGGTGCTCAGTTGCTCATTGACGATGAAGCGATGGTCCTTGTTGCAGACCACGATCGGGGAGTCCATGCCTTCGAATACCAGGCGTTCCAGGGTTTGCTGGAACAGCGTGTGCTCGCCGGTCAGGGCCAGGAATTGTTTGGGGAACTGTTTACGGGAAAGCGGCCAAAGACGTGAGCCGCTACCACCGGAAAGGATTACTGGGATCATGTGTTTCTCCTTGAATCAATTTGGGTCAGAGCTACGAAGGTTTGTCGTTTCACTCTTGTTTTTGTCTCGTGTCCGGGCCGGCCGCAGCCGACCCGGAAAATTCATTCAGCGGGTCGACACCGGGCGTTTTACCCAGACTGGCGAAATGCTCGAACCCGAACCGGTGACGTACAGCACCGCTGCTTCACCGCGCTCGAGGGCCACTGGCTTGACGTCGCCGACTTTCTTGTCGCCGTCATACAGCGCCAGGCTGACCTTCACCGGGTTGATTTCGCGCTCGCCACGGCCTTTGGCGGCCACCGACTTGACCACGTCGGTCTTGCCGTCGGCGGTTTTCAGGGTCAGGGCCTTGTCGCTGAGGTTCTGCACGCGCACCAGGGATTTCTGCTTGTTCTTGAACGGCGGTTCTTCGATCAGTTGTGGCTGGCCGCTGTTGTTGTTGACCAGGGTGTAGTAGTGATCCGGCGCGAGTTTGACCGGCACGGTCTGGCTGCCGATCTTGGCGCTGTAGTCGCCGCCGGGCATGAAGCTGAAGTCACTGCTGGCCAGCGGGGCCACTTCGCTGAGGTTGGTGCTGCCGACTGTCGCGCTGACTTCCTGGTTGGAGGCGTTGTAGACACGCACGAAACTTGAGCCTTTCGGTGCGACTGGGCCGTACAAGGCAGCGTCACCGGCGAAGGCGGACAGGGATACCAAGCTCATACCGGCAGCCAGGGCCAGAGTCTTAGCGAGACGACGCGGAGTAGTAGTGAAAGTCATGTGAGTTACCTCTCTTTCAGTTTTGCGCCCGGTCGGGCGTCTCGGATTTTGGGTTTTTAGCTGGGGTGTTCAGTGCCATGTTTTGTTGGCGCGAACCGGCTTGTTTAAGTTGCGCAACCCACGATGGGTCGGCATCACCGATTTCGTTGTTCACGGGCAGATAGCGTTCAGGAAACTCCCAGATCAGCACCTGTGGCGGGCTGTTCTTGAAGTCGTCACTTTTCAGGTAGCTGAGCATCGGCAGGATCGGGCCGTGGCCGTCTTCGGCGTAGCTGACCACGTCGCTGCCCAGGGCTTGCTTGAGGGCGCCGACGAAGTTCCAGTTGGGGTTGGCGCTGTAGCTGGTGCCCACCAGTGCCACCGGGGTTTCGCTGTCGCTGAACAGCGCGTCGTCGCCTTTGGTTTCGGCCAGGTGCGTGACGCGCTTTTCCAGCGGCTCTTTCGGCGGCATCAGGTTTTCGAACAGCGGGTCCAGGGGCAGGAACAGACGCAGGTCGCCTTTATGCGGCTCGGTCTTCTCGGCCTCGGTGACAAAGCGCTGCGGCTCGCCATGGAGCGGGGTCTTGGCGGCGATGGTTTTAGCCAACTGCTTGGCAGCGATTTCGGCGCCGTCCGGGGTCCAGTGGGTGTCGGTGCGCAGGAACACCTGCTTGCCGCCCAGCTTGGCCTGTTGCAGCGGGCCGAGCAGGTCAGGAGCGATGATCTTGTCGGCAGCGACACGGGCGTGGAAGTCCTGGTACAGGTTGGCGTGGATGCTCGCCGGTTTCACTTCACCCAGGTGTTCCGGGTACAGGCGCACCTTGGCCGGCACGATCGCCATCACCAACTGGATGCCCTGGGCCTTGAGCTTCTGGCGTACGCCTTCGACCAGCGCGTAGTTGCCCTCAAGGTTCTGGTCTTCGTTGACGGCGGGGTTGAACTCTTCGTCGCTGTACAACCAGTGATCGCGGCCCAGCACCACGCCAGGGCGGCCTTCATTGAACAGCTTGTAGTCCAGCGCAGCCCAGAGGTTGGTGCCCAATCGCTTGATCGGGAACTCCTCGTCGTAATGGGTCTCGACGGCCTTGGTCCAGCGACCGTTGAGCACGGTCGCGTCGGCGTTGGTGCTGAAGCCCAGAAAACTGCGCAGCGACCAAGCGCCCAGGGCCAGCAACACCACCAGAAACAGGCCGATATAGAGGACGCGTAATGAACGGGTCATGGTCGGCTCCCTCAGAATTGGAAGTAAAGGAACGGCGAGAAACTCTGCGCCGACAGTTTGAGAATCGACGCCACGAACAGCAGCAGCACCGCAGCGCGCATGGCGTAGCGTGGCCAGTCAGCGGTCCAGTAGGCCGGTTGCACGGCAGCGTCACGGCCAACGGTGAAACCTGGCTCGTGGATGCTGCCCGGGTTGTCGCCCGGCACGGCCTTGATCAGGCTCGGGTCGGCCGGCTTGGTTTTTTCCGCAGGGCGGTTGGTGTAGAAGTCGCGCAGGCCGAAGAACGCCAACGTTGCGTACGCCACCACCAGGGTTGCCACTTGCAGGCCGGTGAGGTTGGCGCGATTGAGTTCCGACAGCGACCACTCGCCAAAGCTGAACATCGCACCGTACATACGGCCGGCGACGTGCAGGTTTTCGGAGCGGAAGATCACCCAGCCCATCACCACCAGCAGGAACGTGAAGGCCCAGCGCAGGACGTTGAAACTGCGTGGCGCGGTGTTGAGGCCGATGGCTTTTTCAATCGCCAGCCACATGCCGTGCCAGGCACCCCACACGATGTAGGTGATGTTCGCACCGTGCCACAGGCCACCGAGCAGCATGGTCAGGAACAGGTTGCGGTAGGTGGTCAGCGTGCCTTTACGGTTGCCGCCCAACGTGATGTACAGGTAGTCACGCAGCCAGGTGGACAGGCTGATGTGCCAGCGGCGCCAGAACTCGGTGATCGACTGGCTGATATACGGCTGCTTGAAGTTTTCCATGAAGCGGAAACCCATCATCAAGCCCAGGCCGATGGCCATGTCGCTGTAGCCGGAGAAGTCGAAGTACAACTGCGCGGTGTAGGCCAGCGCCCCCAGCCAGGCATCGCCGGTGGTGGGGTTTTGCAGGGCGAAGCAGTGGTCGGCCACCACCGCCAGGGTGTCGGCGATGAAGACCTTCTTGATGAAACCCTGCATGAACCGCGTGCAGCCCTCGGAGAACTTGTCGAGGGTGTGGGTGCGGTTATTGAACTGGTCGGCCAGGTCGCGGAAACGCAACACCGGGCCGGCGATCAAGTGCGGGAAGATCGCCACGAACGCTGCGAAGTCGATGAGGTTGCGGGTCGCCGGGGTATCGCCACGGTACACGTCGATGATGTAGCTGATGGACTCGAAGATGTAGAACGAGATCCCGATCGGCAGCAGCACGTGGGTGAGGATAAACGGCTCCAGGCCCGCCGACTTCATCATCACGTTGATGCTGTCGACACCGAAGTTGGCGTACTTGAAGTAGCCGAGGATGCACAGGTCGACCACCACGCCGAGCAGCAGCCAGCGCTGGGCCGGTTTGGTACGCACGCCGGCGGCACCGACCTTGAGGCCGATCCAGTAGTTCCACAGCGTGACGGCGGCGAACAGCGCCAGGAAGTCCACTCGCCACCAGGCGTAGAACACATAGCTGGCCAACAGCAGCAGCAGATTGCGATAGCGTTGCCCGCTCAAATAGTACAAGCCGAGAAAGATCGGCAAGAACAGAAACAGGAACACATTGGACGAGAAAACCATCCCGATCTCTCCATGTTTAACCAACAGTCAAGGGCCAGAGCCCCCCCAAACCCCCCACGAAAAGACGGGGAGGGCGGTACAACATTCCTACTGACGAAACCGGCTCAAACTGTGGGAGGGGGCTTGCCTCCTCCCACATTTCTAACCGAGTTTGCTCAGGAACCTTTGTTGCCTTTTTCATGCGTCGGGTCGTAGACCTTGGTCAGGTCACCCCCGAGGCGGAAGGTCTTGAACGGCTGCATGCCATGCTTGCGCTCGATCACATCCGGGGCGCAGGTGTAGAGGGTGCAGAAGGGTTCGAGCCAGGCGAATTTCATGTCCTGCTTCAAGTCCTTCATGTCCTGCTCCTTGCCGTTCTTCTGTTCGAAGATCTCCGGGTCCTTGACCCCAGCCAGCACTTTGTCGCCCAGGCGCTTGAGCGCACCGTTGTTTTCCTGGCGCAGATCAACCCCGTTGACCAGGGCAAAACTGGCGATCATCGCCAGCGGCGGCAACGCGTAGTTGTGGTACGACAGGGCACGTTGTTGACGCTTCAGTTCGTTAGGCAGGAAGCCTTGGTCGTCGACCTGGTTGGCGCCGACCTTGTATTCCTTCACGGCCCAATCAAACAGGTCGCGACGGTTGGTGGCGATGGAGGTTGCCATTACCGACCAGGCGGCCCAGTAGGAGTGGTTGTTGGTTTTTTCCAGCGGCAGGTTGTCCCAATCGCTGACGACCTGATCAGCCAGTTTGTTGAACCAGGCTTCGATCAGTTGCGATTCCTGCTGGTGATTGGCCAGCGGGCGGGACTCGGAAAACTTCAGGCGTACATAGGCCGAGGCCATGCTGCCCAGTGCCCATTTGCGCATGGACTTGCCGGTGTGGTTGAAGTCCTTGGACATCAATGCATCGGCCTTGGCCCAGCTGGTCAGCCAGTTGAGCGTGCATTCCAATTGTTCCGGACGACCGTCGCGCATGAACTGCATCACGCGCTTGCTGGTGTCTTTTTCCAGCTTGGTGATGTCGGCGGTGCTGTCGCGAAAGGCTTTTTCCGACTGAACATTCAGGGTGGAGCGGGCCTTGTCCGAACCTTCGTACTTGCTGCGAAATTGCAGCGAGCCGGTGTACGGCGCGGGCATGGCATCGCAGTCATTCTTGAAGTCGCCGGTCTTGAACGCTTCAATCGGTGCGAAGTAGCCCTGGGGCGGACGCAGCGGGGCGGCGGCGTTGGCTGCACCGGCGAAGATCGCCAGGCCCAGCAACGATGGAATCAATAACTTCTGCATAAGTAACCTCATTGCCCTGTCGAGGCGGTCTGTTGACCACCCGCTGGGAATACGTTGCGTGTGCAAATTTTCGCTTCGACCTTCTGCGCAGCAGCGCCCGCTTCGGGGCCCTGCACTTCCACGGCCAGCAAGTTCTGCGAGGCCCAGTCTTCATCGGTGCGCAGTTCAAAGGCGAAACGCCCGTCTGTATCGGATGTTTCGGGTTTCTCGATCTTGATGTCCTCGTGGCGCCCGTTCATGTACCAGAGGGTGGCTTGCAAGGTTTTCACCGAGGGGTCGGCGAAGCGGATATCAACCTGATGGTTGGCGTTGCGCAGGTCTTTATTCGAACTGTTAACCATCAATTCGTTCTTGCCGGGTTTCAACGTGGTGCTGGCGCTCATCTGCGCGCTCTTGCCTTCGCAGCCGTTGTCGAGCAGCGACATCATCTGGCGGTAGATGGTCTCCTGGTCCAGGCGATACAGCGGCGAGAATTCCCAGATCAGGATTTTCGGCGGGCTCTTCTGGAATTCGTCGCTGCCCAGGTACTGGATCATCGAGCCTTCCAGGCCGCCGCCGGGGAAGGCGACGTTGAGGATGTCGGCACCGATTTCCTGTTCCAGGAAGCCGGCGAAGTTGTAGTTCTTGCCGCTGTGGCTGGTGCCCACCAGGGTGATCTGCGGGTTGCCCGAATCGCCGAACAGGTCGCCGTCACCGGCTTCGCCTTTCGGCTCGGTGGTGAACTGGTCCATGTACTGGATGGCGTAGCTGGTGCCACACAATTGCCCGGCCATGTTGTGCAGGGTGCCGGTCTTGCCCATGCGCCCGGAGCGTTTGGTCTCGAATTCGCGCTTGGGAATATCGGCGAACTCAGGCATTGCACGCACCTTGGCACCGACGATTTTCGCCGTGCGCTGGGCGCCGTACGGGGTCCAGTGTTGGTCACCGCGGAAGTAGAAGTCGTGGGCCGGCAATTCGTCCGGCAGTTGTTCGTTGGTCAACGGCGACAGGTCCGGCACTACGTAGCCCATCTTGGCGAAACGGCCGAGCATGGTCTTGTAGTTGCCCAGGGCCTTGTCGAAATCGAACTTGGCTTTCTCTTCCGGGTTGAGCTTGTTGCGGTTCACCAGGCCACGGGTCGGCTGGTAGACCACCACCAGTTCCACGCCCTTGGCCTTGAACGCATCGTGTAGCTGCTGCATGCGCTTGTAGCCGGCCGGGGTGGTGTCGAATTCGGTGCGCAGGTCTTCCTGGGTACGGAACAGCCAGTCGCCCTGGGCTTGGACCAGGGTGGTGAAGTTCTGCTGGTAGCGCGTGGTGTAGTTCTTCGCGTCGTGGGCGGCCGGGCACAGGCTGCAGCACGGTTCGGCGGTGAAGGTCGGGGCCTTGATTTCGTCGGCGCGCACGCCCTGGCTGGCTGCGAGCAGGCCGAGGGTCAGACCCGAGAGGCTCAGCAGTTTGATCATGTGTGGGTGCATAAGGGTCATCCTCAGTCCTGCATTTCGGTCTGGCGTTCGACAGGGTCGATCAGCACGGCTTTCTGCTGGCGCACCAGCAGGTCGAGAATTTCTTCCTGACGATCGCCCAACACGCCGGAGAAGCTGATGCCGCTGGATTTGGTCGGCGCCAGCATCGATACGCGGTACAGCTCGATACTCAATGGCGAGTCGATGGACAGCGGCCCGCTGCCGTTACCCGCCAGTTCACCGCCGACCACGATCAGCGAGACCTTGGCGTCGAAGGGGTCGAGGGCGATGTCGCGGTCGGTGTCGGTCAAATCCTTGATGTGGCCGTACACGCCGGTCAGGCCGTTGGCCATGGCGGTGTTCTCGTACAGCTTGATGTTCACGCTGTTACGTATGCGGATGCCGTGGCGACGGTTGCTGATCACTTTGTTGCCCCACAGCAGGTTGTCGCCGCTCTCATAGAGGGTGATGCCGTCGGTGTGATTGCGGTAGATCTCGTTGTCGGCGATCAGGTTGTTCACGCTGTTACGGTCGATCACCAGGCCCGAAAGCTTGTTGTCGTAGCTGCGGTTGTTGAAGATGAAGCTGTCGTTGACCTCACGGGAAATGATGATGCCGTGCTTCTTCTTGGTGCCGTAGACGGTGTTGTCCGCGATGATCAGGCCGTGGGAACGGTCATGGGGGTCAATGCCGTAGACGATGTTGTCTTTGTAGGTATTGCCCTTGATCACGAAGCCCGTGGTCTCGTAGCAGTAGAAGCCGTACCACATGTCCGAGAACTCGGAATCGATGATCCAGCCGGTCGGCTCAGGGCGCTTGAGCACCTTGGCCATGTTCGGCGTGTACTGGGAAATACTCACCCCGTACGACTTACTGTTGGCATAGCCGAAGCTGGCCATCTTGGTCTTGGAGACGTAAGTCTCGGTGCCGCCCCAGGCCAGCAGGAACGGGCGGAATTCCTTGGGCGACTTGAACAGCGCCGGGCCGTTGGCTTTTTCGTCCCAACCGGTGATCTTGGTGTCACGCACAAACAGCTGGCCGTCGTTGATCAGGAACGAACCGGCTTGCTGGGACAGGCGCAGTTCCTGGGTGTTTTTATCGATGTCCAGTATGCCCTTGCGGCCGACCACGATCGGCAACTTGGCCAGGAACACGCCCGGCGAGGTTTCGCTGAAGTACTGCTTGGGCACTTTGCCGAGCAGGTCCTTGAGGTTCATGTAACCGTCGTCGACAAAGATCGCCTGGGGAATACCGTGCTGACGCACCACCCATTCGGCCATCTTGTTGTCGCCGCCGATAAAGTCCTTCAGGGCGTCTTCCTGCATCATGCGGCGGATGCTGATCTTGCCGGGCTTGGTGCGTACGATCTTCTTTTCCATGGCTGCGGCGGTGTAGCCCGACAGGTCCGGCAGGGCTGGCTTGGCCATTTCCAGCGGCGCGGTCGGCGGGCTGGAAATGGTGTAGGTCTTGGCCTGTTGCAGTTCCTTGGCGATGGTCGGCGCCTTGGCCGCCGTATCGGCAAACGCTGTGGCACTGGCCATCAGCATTGCCGCGACGAGTAGGCTTTGAGCATTCATTGCGCAGGCTCCCATCAGAATTTCCAGATCACGTCGACAAACGCGCGGTGCATGTACGAGTCGACCTGGCTGCCGTAGGCATCACCTGGCTTGAACACACCGGCACGGAAACGCACCAGGGCCGACGGCTCGTCGATCGACTGGCTGAGTGCGGCTGGCAGCAGGCCGGTCTTGAAGTACTTGGTGACGACCAGGTCCATCTCCTGGCCCAGGTCTTTCTTGCCGTCTTCAAGGGGCAGGGAAGTGCTGGACAGGATCGCGCCGGTGACGTCATCGGTGTTGTTCTGCACGGCGTCGATGCCGTTGCTGCCGACTGGCTTGTTGCCGTCGACGCGCCAGAACTTGTGGTACACCAGGCTGGCGTCGTAGTCCTCGCGCAGCTGCCAGGAACCGAACAGGCTCATGGACTGCATGTTGTTCATCTCGCCACGAAACGCTTCGCCGAAACGGTGCACGCGGGACTGGGTGCCGGTGAAGTTCGAACGGTTGCTTTGCAGGCCGTTCTGCTCGTACTCGGCACTGGCGCGGGCATAGGCCGCACCCACTTGCCATTGCGGGTCCAGACGCAGGCGGATACCCAGGTCGGTCGCCCAGCCACTGACGTCATCGCTGCGCTTGGCCTCTGTCGGGCGGGTGCCGTCGGCGTTCAAGGCATTGACCGAGTCGCGGTCGCCTTTCATGCCGGTGACGCTGGCCCAGTAGTTGACGGTGTTGGTGTTGCGCCAGTTGTAGGCGTCGCTGTTGGCTTCGATGCCGAGCCAGGTCAGGTCACCGTTCTCGCGCTTGTCCAGGGAGTCGGTGGCCACGCCCGGTTCCGGGTAGTCGAGCTTGCCGTTGTCATGGGTGTGGTGGCCGCGCAGGCCAATCCACTGGCCTGGCGTCCACTGGTAGGACGCGTCGGCGTAGAGGTGCTGACGGTCCTTGTCCTTGGGCGACAGTTCCTTGAGGTCGGTGCGGTATTCGCTGAAACGTTCGGCGACGCCGACGTTGGCCTTGAGCAGGGTGGTGTCGAAGGTCCAGTTCAGCGCTTCGATGTTGGTGTCGCGCCATTGGCCATCGTCGTTGCGCAGGCGTTGGCGACCGAGCTTGAGGATCTCGCCGGGGTAGGGCGTGAAGCCGCTGTAGCCAACCCAGAACTCACGCATGGCCAGGTAGTTTTTCTTGGTCTTGCGGTCGTTGTTGGTGGTTTGCTGGTTTTCGTCATCCGCCGACTGTTGCAGGGTGTCGGTCTCGATGATGTCGCTCGAAGCCACCGCCTGGCCCATGGCATAGGCGCTCCAGTTGCCGCTTTCGCCGTAGATCCACGGGCGCAGGTCGAGGCCGATGCCGTTGACGTCGCCGCCTTTCTGGGTGCCGAGGTCGCGGTCATCTTCGGACTGCGCGGTGGCTTTGACTTCCAGGCCGAAGTTCTTGGCTTCGGTCAGCGCGGCCAGGGTCGGGCACGACCACAGCAGGGCGAAGGTCAGGCCGATGCCGGCCTGCACGAATGGATTGAGCTTCATAGGGATTCCTCGCCGTCTTCTTCTTCCAGGGCGTGCAGTTGCAGTGCGCTCTGGGCCAGGGTGCCGCGCGCGGCCAGTTCCTGTTGCACCAGGCGTTGGCCTTGGGCGCGTTGTTCTGGTGTGAGCGGGGCTTCGAGCTGCGTGGCCAGGTCATTGGCCTCTGGCGTGTCCTGGGCTTTCGCCAATTGGCTGAAGACATAGGCATTCAATGGGTCGGGCTTGGTGCCCTTGCCTTGGGAAAACAATTGGGCGATGGCGAAGTCGGCGCTGTTCTGGCCGTTGCGCGCAGCGGTCAGCAGGTGGTCCAGGGCCTTCTGGGAATAGACCTGGCCCAGGTAACCACGGCGGTAGATCTGGCCGAGGTAGTAGTCGGCAGCCACTTCGCGGCCCACGGCTTTCTGGAAGTGCGCTTCGGCCGCCTTGGCGTCCGCCGGCACCCACTTGCCTTCGTAGTAGAGCTTGCCCAGCAACAGCTCGGCGCGCGGCTGGTCGGCGGCGCGGCCGTTGTCCAGGTACTTCATCATCTGGTCGACGTCGCCCAGTTCGGGGAAGTCGTAGAGCAGTTGTGCCAGGCTGACCCAGGAAGCGGGGTAGCCGGGGGCGATTTTTTCCAGCAGGGCCTGGGCGGTTTTCTCGTCGGTCTTGCCCAGTGTGGCGTCGCCCAATACGCGGGCTACGCTGTCGACGCGTTGGGCGGTGACGGTGCCGCGGCTGTAGCCGGCTTCCATCTGCTTGAGCAGTTCGGCCTGTTTTTCCGGCTCGGCTTTTTTCTGGTAGACCGTGGCCAACTCGACATAGCAGATGTCGGTGGTGTTCAGCGCGGCCTTGCAGATGCGCTCAACGTCATCCAGATGCTGGTCGTAGGTGTCCTGGGTGCGATACAGCAGCACCTGGGCCAGGCCGGCTTCCGGGTAACCGGCCGCCTGCCACTTGCTGATCTGTTGCTGGGCATTCACGTTGGGGAAGCTGTGCGGGTATTGCAGGTACAGCATCGCCAGCGGGATCAGGGTGTTGCCTTCGCCATTGGCAAAGGCTTTTTTCAGCAGGCCTTCGGCTTCATGGTGTTCGGCTTCAGTGGAGCCTGGCTTGGCCACCAGCAGGCGACCAAGACGGGCCTGGGCGCGCGGCGAGGTATCCGCCGCAGCGCGGTAGGTGGCCTCGGCCTGTTTGATTTGCGCCGGATCGCGGGTGCCTACCTGGATATCGGCCAGGCCCACTTGGGCCTCGCTGTAGCCCAGGTCTGCCAGTTGCTGGTAATTCTGCTGCGCGGTGACGGTATCGCCACGCTTGAGCGCTTCATTGGCCAGGCGTTGGTCGGGCAGGCCGGCGCAACCGGCGAGGGCGATGGCCAGCGCCAGGGGCACCGGCAGGGTTCGAAGGGCGCTCATGATTAAAGACCTGCAGCCATGGCTTTATCGATCAGCCAGTTCAGGGATGGGCCACGGTCGCTGGTCACTTCCACCGGGCGACCGGCGTAGGCGCTGTCCAGCGGGGCGTCAGGCTTGATCTGGACGCGGATGTCGGAGGACAGGTCGGCGCTGTTCAGGCT
This sequence comes from Pseudomonas sp. MIACH, assembly GCF_001269925.1. Taxonomy (GTDB): domain Bacteria; phylum Pseudomonadota; class Gammaproteobacteria; order Pseudomonadales; family Pseudomonadaceae; genus Aquipseudomonas. The sequence continues at coordinate 44,249 of NZ_LHVO01000028.1, read as the reverse complement.
GGTGCTGCTGACGATGGTGCCGGTGCGCACTTGTTCTTCGTCGGCCACCTGGAAGCTCACCGGGGTACCTGGGCGCACGTCACCGAACTGGCGATAGGTAAAGCGAGCTTCGACGTTAGCCTGGCTGCCGCGTGGCACCAGTTGGAAGATCACATCGCCTTTGCTGGCGTACTGGCCGTCGGCGACCAGTTGCTGCGCCACCACGCAATCGCATGGGGAGGTGAGCGTGCCGGTCATTTGCTTGCCGAACAGTTCTTCGACCTTGGCCGGTTGCAGTTGGTCTTCGTCCAGATGGCCCTTGAGCACATCCAGCATGCTGGTGCTGAAGGTCGCCAGTGGCGCGCCTTTGGCTGCAATCGCGTCACCCTTGAGCAGGCTTTGCACGGTGCCGTCGCGCGGCATGGTCACGTTCATGCCAGGCACGCTCACCAGGCCGGCCTGGGCGTGGCTGACGAAGTACATGCCATACACCGACTTGAAGACAAACCCGAACGCGGCGAGGCCGACCAGGAAGATCGCCAGGCTGAACGTCACGGCGCGCAGGCGGCCGAAGGCGCTCATGTTGCTGCCGCCGTCCTTGACCTTGCGCGCCTTGGTGAAGTTGTCGCGTTGCAGGGTCGCCAGCACGTCACCCATGGTCACGATGTCGCCCGACAAGTGCGAGGTGATCAGGTGGCGCAGGGTGGAAATATCCTGGGCGTCGAGGTTCTGGAACTGGCAACCGGTGCGGCCGCTCTGGCGGTCGTAGGAGCGGATCTGCAGCTCCACATCCATGGCCAGGCCGAGGTTATCGATGACGAATTGCAGGCGACCCTTGTGCACTTCACCCACGGTCAACGGCTGGGTGGCGGTGAACGCCAGGCCGCCGGCCGAGAGGTCGATCACCCGTGCTTCGGTCTGGGTGCGGTCGGTGTTGAAGAAGCGCAGCTTGGCCGGGATTTTGACCCGGGCATGTTGGCGCTGTGCTTCGGATTCGTGGACAACGTTGGCGTTTACTTGACTGTTTATGCTCATTAGGGATAGCTCCTTGGTTAATTCAGGCTTGGCTGTCAGACCATCATCAGCAACACGGCAACGAAGATGCTGCCGGCGGAGAAGGTCATGGTCCGAGACGACCAGGTGTTGAACCAACGTTGAAAGCTGGCCAAATCGCGGGTCAGTTTGGTGTCCTGGCGGGTCCAGGACTGTTGATCAAGGCGGAAGAACACGTAGATCTTCACCAGCGCGCCCATGATCTGGTTGTAATAGAGAATCACCGGGTACGCCGGGCCGATCTTGTGGCCGGAGCACGACAGCAGCAGGGTCAGGATCAGGCGGGTGATGCCGATCCACAGCAGGTACGCGAGGATGAACGCGCCGCCGTACTTGAAGGTGGCGATGATGGCCACGGTCAGGCCGAGCAGGGAGGTCCACATCGACACGCGCTGGTCGAACAACACGATGCTGGTGAACAGGCCGAGGCGGCGTACACCCAGGCCGAGGGCGCGGGAGTTCTGGCGTAGGTTGTTGCCGTACCAGCGGAACATCAGCTTGCGGCTGGCCTTGATAAAGCTCTTTTCCGGCGGGTGTTCCACGGTGTGGATCGCCGCGTCAGGCACGTAGAAGGTGTCGTAGCCCAGGCGCATCAGGCTGAACCAGCTGGACTTGTCGTCACCGGTGAGGAACTTGAAGCGGCCCAGGCGCCAGTGTTGCAGCGAGTCGCTTTCCACGTCGGCGATAAAGCCGGGGTCAGTCACGACGTTGGCACGGAACACCGACATGCGACCGGTCATGGTCAGTACGCGCTTGGACAGGGCCATCGAGCACATGTTGATGTGGCGCTGGGCGAAGCGCAGTTTGTGCCACTCGCTCATGATGTAGCCGCCGCGCACTTCGCAGAACTCGTTGGTGGTCAGGCCGCCGACGTTGCCGAACAGCTGGAACCACGGCACGGTCTTGCGCACGACGCCTTCGGCGAGCACGGTGTCGCCATCGATCACGGCAACCACGGCACGGTCGTCCGGCAGGTGGCGCGAGATGGCGCGGAAACCGAAGGCCAGGCCGTCGCGCTTGCCGGTACCGGCGATCCGCACGAAGTCGAGCTTGACGTGGTCCGGCGGGTTCATGCGTTCCCACAGGCTCTTGACCAGCAGCTCATCGGACATTTCCACCAGCGAGCAGACCACGGTGGTGGGGAAGCCGCATTCGATGGCCTCGCGAATCACCGAGCTGTAGACCTGCGCGGTGGTCAGCGCATCGATACGGAAGCTGGTGACCATCAGGAACACATGGGACGGGTCGGCAGCCTTGCCCAGCTTGCGCACTTTACGGCGCAGGTGGGGGTAGACCACGTACAGGAACAGCATGCCGCGAAAGAAATGCGTAGCACCCATCGAGTAGCGCCAGATACCGACGGCGCCAATCAGGAAAATAAAATTCTTCGACTCGGAGTCGAACGTACTCGCCGGCAACAGCAGGGCGAGACCCATCAGCAGGCTCAGGAAGAACAGCCAGCCGGCGGAGTGGAGCAGTACGTGTTTTAACTTGGACATAAGCGTCATCCGAAGGTGAAGAAGGCTTCGAGCTGCAAGCGCTGGGGATTGGTACGCCTGCAGCCCGAAACTTGCCGTTGCTGTTACCAGCAAATGCCTTCGGTACGGCCGGTCGCACAGGTGGCCTTGGACATGAAGCCCACCAGGTCGATCACTTGCTTGCCGTGCGGTGCGTTCTGCGCCAGGGCACGGAACTTCTCATCGCGGTTGCCGAGGATGATCACGTCGGAGTTGTTGATCACTTCGTCGAAGTCCGAGTTGAGCAGGGACGACACGTGGGGGATCTTGCCTTCGATGTAGTCCTTGTTCGCGCCGTGGACACGGGCGTATTCGACGTTGCTGTCGTAGATGCTCAGGTCGAAGCCCTTGCCGATCAGCATTTCCGCCAGCTCTACCAGCGGGCTTTCGCGCAGGTCATCGGTACCGGCCTTGAAGCTCAGGCCCAGCAGCGCGACTTTGCGTTTGTCGTGGCCGGCGACGATGTCGAAGGCGTTCTGCACCTGGGATTCGTTGCTGCGCATCAGCGAGTTGAGCAGCGGCGCTTCCACGTCCAGGGAGCTGGCGCGGTAGGTCAGGGCGCGTACGTCCTTCGGCAGGCACGAGCCGCCGAAGGCGAAGCCTGGGCGCATGTAGTACTGGGACAGGTTGAGGGTCTTGTCCTGGCAGACCACTTCCATCACTTCGCGACCGTCGACGCCGACGGCCTTGGCAATGTTGCCGATCTCGTTGGCGAAGGTCACTTTGGTGGCGTGCCACACGTTGCAGGTGTACTTGATCATCTCGGCAACGGCGATGTCCTTGCGGATGATCGGTGCGTCGAGCTCTTCGTACAGGGACTGCAGGACATCGCCGGAGGCTTTGTCGAATTCGCCGATGACGGTCATCGGTGGCAGGTCGTAGTCGGCAATGGCGGTGGATTCGCGCAGGAATTCCGGGTTGACCGCAACACCGAAATCGACGCCGGCTTTCTTGCCGGAGCAGTCTTCGAGGATTGGGATGACCACGTTGGCCACGGTGCCTGGCAACACGGTGCTACGTACGACGACGGTATGGCGGGTGGCTTTGTCACGCAGGACAAAACCGATCTCGCGGCACACGGCTTCGATGTAGTCGAGTTCCAGGTCGCCATTTTTCTTGCTTGGCGTGCCGACGCAGATCATCGACAAGTCGGTATCGCGGATGGCGTCGGCGAAGTTGGTGGTGCCGCGCAGCCGACCGGTCTCGATACCCTGGCTCAACAGCTCGCCCAGACCTGGCTCAACGATTGGCGATTTGCCTGCATTGATCAGGTCGATCTTATCCTTGGAGATGTCTACGCCGACCACTTCGTGGCCACGGGCAGACAGGCAACCGGCACACACTGCGCCAACGTAACCCAAACCAAATATGCTGATGCGCATCGCAATTACCTCTGTATTTAAATCATGCCATTAGATGGCTGGAGTTCATGTTTGCAAACGTCACAAATGCCGCGAAAGTTGGGCGAATAGACGCCGACTTGCCGCGTACAGGCATGTTGAATAACGAGTGACTAACTATTGCACTCAAGTTGTGCGCAACTTGGCCTTGTTATTGGGGCCTGCCCTGAAATGCAGCCAGCCTTCCTGGGAGAAGGGCCTGGCGCCAGTGCCGCAGGGCTTTGATAGAGGCCGTAAGCCTTTAAGTATCAATGCCTTGGGTTGTCTCACTGACCCATTAGGGTAAGCACAGCCTTGGCCTTATAGTTCGTGGCAATTAATCCTTATCGCCGCTCTCAACTAATCGGTTGGTGATGTGACCACTGAGTCAAAGTTCAATGTGACAACTTTGCTACTTCCGTTGGTCCGCCTTGTAAGTCATCTCCTACAGAAACAGAGAATTTCGTTACCGGTGGTATGAGCGGTGCTTTAGGACGAAGTTCCTGGCCGCTCATCCTGTTTGCGGAAATTTCTTGAAATATTAGCGAAGATGGCACTAGTACTATATTGATAGCACTTGCTATTTGGGCCAGTAGTTGTGGGGAGTTGGCGCGCAGGGATAGTTTTGTGCCACTACTGATTTAAAAAAGTGGTGCCACTACGAAAAAAAATCGGAAATGTCGAGTGAAAAAAATGTTAGGGATGCGCGTGTGTGTTTTTTGACGTCAAATAATTGGCTTATCTTGGTTTGAAGCGCGGGCAAATGTGGGAGGGGGCTTGTCCCCTCCCACAGTTGGATTTCATCGTCTGAAAGAGGCTGGTACGGCCTTATTCCGGTGTGTGATCGCGCAAAAACACCAGATTATCCGGCTTGGACTGCTCCGCATTGAAGCGATAGCCCTGCACATCGAACTGCTTGAGCTTGGCCGGATCGTTGATGCGCTCTTCGATCACGAAGCGGCTCATCATGCCCCGGGCCTTTTTGGCGTAGAAGCTGATGATCTTGTACTGGCCGTTCTTCAGGTCCTTGAACTCGGTGTTGATGATCCGCGCGTTCAGGACCGTGCGCTTGACCGCCGAGAAGTACTCGTTGGAGGCAAGGTTGAGCAGTACGTCGTCGCCTTGTTCGGCCAGGGCTTCGTTCAGCCATTCGCTGATGCGCGTGCCCCAGAAGGCGTACAGGTCCTTGCCACGGGCGTTGGCGAGTTTGGTGCCCATCTCCAGGCGGTACGGCATCATCAGGTCCAGGGGGCGCAGCAGGCCGTACAGGCCCGAGAGCATGCGCAGGTGGTCCTGGGCGTAGCTGAAGTCGGCATCGGTGAAGGTGTCGGCGTTGAGGCCGGTGTACACGTCGCCCTTGAACGCCAGCAAGGCCTGCTTGGCATTCTCTGGGGTGAAGGCCGGGGTCCAGCTGCCGAAGCGGGCGGCGTTGAGGCCGCCGATCTTGTCGGATACGTGCATCAATTCGCTGATCTGCGCCGGGCTCAGCTCGCGCAGTTGCTCGATCAGCACCTGGGAATGGTCCAGGTACTGTGGCTGGGTAAAGCGCTGGGTCGCCGGCTTTGACTCGAAGTCGAGGGTTTTGGCGGGGGAAATCACCATCAGCATGAAGTCGTCTCCTGTAATCGTGCGGGGATTCTAGGGGTTGGGGCGTTTTGACTCCACCTATGATGGCGATAGGCGCGATCCGCTATGATGGCCGGTGACTCTGGAGAGGGAGACCCTGCGTGCGAATAGCGCTTTTGTTGTCGGCTTGCCTGCTGTGCCTGAATGCCCAGGCGGCGCCGGTGGATGTAGCCAGCCTGGACCGTGGCACCTGGCCGGAAAAACTCAGCAGCCCGGCGCTGTTCGATGTGGCCTCGCGCGCGGAAATCCTGATGTTCGCCCACAGCCTGCTGGCCAGTGAAGCCCTGGATGAAGCCGCACTCAAGCAGCGCCTGGGCTTGAAGATCATCAACCTGGCCGCCATCGACGACCTGCGTCGCGAGCTTTGGCAGCGGTTGTTGGAGAACTACACCTTCGCCCAGCAGAGTTGCGAAGTTGACGCTTCGTTCTGCTACCTGGTGGAGAGCATGGACGACCTGCGGGAGCAGGCCGGCAAGTTGGCGATCAGCGAAGACTCTTTCTATATAGGCTGGGCAGCCCCCAGCCATGCCTTCCATGAGCGTTACCTGGACGAACTGCTGCGCAAGGCCGCGCTGTTTCCGCAGATCAGCAGCGAAGTTGCACGCTTTGGCGACCATGAGCGTAATGGCGACGAGTTCAACGACCGTCTCTTCCTGCTGACCTTCGACGGCGGTCCGGCGCCGGTCAGCGGCAATACCGACTGGCTCGCCGACTACCTGCGCAAGCAGAAGATGAACGCCACCTTCTTTTCCCTCGGCAGCAGCCTGCAAACCCGCGTGGAGCGCAGTTCCGCCGCTGAGGTGGAGGCGTTGTACCAGGGGCAGTGCGTCGGCACCCAGGGCTGGCAGTACCGTTCCCATAGCCATTGGGTCGACTGGCAAGGCTCCATTACCCGCAGCGCGCAGTTGGTGCAGAACCTGATGCCGGAAAACTACGTGCCGCTGTTCCGTCCGCCTTACGGGCAACGTCGCGCGGACAGCCAGGGGTTTTTCCAGTCCCAGGGCTTGCAGGTGGCGTTATGGGACATCGATTCCCAGGACGAGCCGGGCAAGCTCAAGGCGGATGAGTCTGCGCAGCGGGTGCTGACGTTGATGCTGTTGTGGCGCAAAGGCGTGATTGTGTTTCACGACACCCAGGACAAGGCGCGGGTGGCATTGCCGATGTTGCTGCAAGCAACGGCGCAAAGTGGGCTGGGTTGGCAGGACTGCCGGGAAGCATTTCGTTAAAAAGATGAAGTGCCCGGCCCTGTTGGGTGCGAGGCATTTTTGCGCTGATTTTTTGCAACATTTCGATGCAGGCGGACTTCCGACTTTAACGGTGCATCGGGCACTCGGCTAGTGCTATTCGTCATCCTGAAAAATAAACTTCAAAAAAGCGTCAAAGTGCTTTTTCCTGTCATGGGTTTTGCGGTATTACGAAGTCAGATCGCCGAAACCTGCAACACAGGTGGCGTCTTCCAAGACTCCTCATGTGGGCACTGCGCTTGACGTCACTCAGGTGCAGTCGGTGGTCGAATCGAGGCGCAGCACTGTCGTGGTATTGCGTCGACTGGCTCCCACAAAGGTGACCGAGTATGGATGATCATGGACGCACCCCTTCTTCCGACCAGCCAATCCTTTATGTGCTTGATACCAATGTATTGATCCACGATCCAAACGCACTGCTTAACTTCGAAGAACACCACGTCGCCATTCCGATGATCGTGCTTGAGGAGCTCGACAAACTCAAAAGCGGGCACCACAGCGTGGCTGCCGAATGCCGCCAGGCCATCCGCCTGATCGACAAGACCCTGGGCGAAGCGTCACCCGAGGACGTGGAAGTCGGCGTGCCGATCCAACGCGGCAAAAGCGGGCCCAAGGGCTTGCTGTCGATTCTGATGAGCAAGCGCAGCGAGCCCAACAGCCTGCTGCCGGAAAACCTCAACGACAACAAAATCATCAACCAATTGATCGACCTGCATGCGCGCGACAAGGACCTGCGCGTGGTGCTGGTGACCAAAGACATCAATATGCGCCTCAAGGCACGAGCGTGTGGGATCGCTGCCGAGGACTACAGTACCGACCAACTGGTCGATGACGTGTCGATGCTGTCCCGTGGTTATCACATGATGACCGGCTCGTTCTGGGACCGTGTCAGCAAGGTCGAAACCCGTCAGGATCACGGCCGCACCTGGCACCAGGTACAACTGATCGACAACCTGCCGGCCGTGCATATCAATGAATTCATCGTCGACGAACAGGGCTTCGTGGGCTGGATCAAAGAGATCCAGGTCGACAAGCTGCTGATTCTCGACCTGCATCAGGAACCCCTGTTGCACCAGGAAGCCTGGGGCCTGAAACCGCGTGACATCTACCAGAGCCTGGCGCTGTATGCGCTGCTCGACCCGGATATCCACCTGGTCAACCTGACGGGCGCTGCCGGTTCCGGTAAAACCATCCTCGCCCTGGCCGCCGCCATCGAGCAGACCATGGTGACCAAGCGCTATCGCCGCATCATCGCCACCCGCTCCGTGCAGGGTCTGGACCAGGAAATCGGTTTCCTGCCCGGCACCGAGGCGGAAAAAATGGAGCCGTGGCTGGGGGCGATCACCGACAACCTCGAAGCCTTGCACATGGATGACGAAAACACCCATGGCAGCGTCGACTACATCCTCAGCAAAGTGCCGTTGCAGTTCAAATCCCTCAACTACATCCGAGGTCGCAGCTTCCAGCAGAGCCTGATTTTGATCGATGAATGCCAGAACCTGACCCCGCACCAGATGAAAACCATCATCACCCGTGCCGGCGCCGGTTCCAAAGTGGTGTGCCTGGGCAACCTGGCACAGATCGACACCCCTTACCTGTCCGCGACCAGCTCCGGGCTGACTTACCTGACGGAACGCTTCAAGGATTTCCCGAACGGCGTGCACATTGCGCTGCAAGGGGTGCCTCGCTCGATTCTGGCCGAATACGCCGAATCGCATTTGTAAACGCGGTCAGTGTGGGAGGGGGCTTGCTCCCTCCCACATTTGTTATGCATTGGGTTTACAATCGCTGCTCCTGATCAGGAGTATCCCTGTGCTGACTCATCTCGATTCCCAAGGTCGCGCCCATATGGTCGACGTCACTGACAAGTCCGTGACGTTCCGTGAGGCGGTGGCTGAAGCGCGGGTGCGCATGCTGCCCGAGACCCTGAAAATGATTGTCGACGGCGCCCATCCCAAGGGCGACGTGTTTGCCGTGGCTCGCATTGCCGGGATCCAGGCCGCGAAAAAAACCAGTGATTTGATCCCCTTGTGTCACCCGCTGATGTTGACCGGGGTCAAGGTCGAACTGAGTCCCGATGGCGCAGACTCGGTGCACATCGTCGCGCGCTGCAAGCTGTCCGGGCAGACCGGCGTGGAGATGGAAGCATTGACGGCGGCCAGCGTCGCCGCGCTGACCATCTATGACATGTGCAAGGCCGTGGATCGCGGCATGACCATCGAAACCATTCGCCTGCTGGAAAAGCTTGGCGGTAAAAGCGGGCATTTCAAGGCGGATGAACAATGAGCATCAACGTACTGTTTTTCGCGCGTTACAGCGAAGCAGTGGGCCTGGATTCACTTGAGATGGAAGGCGACTTCGCCACTGTCGATGCCGTGCGCCAGGCGTTGGCCGGTGATCCGGGCTTTGAAGTGCTCAACGAAACCAGCTTGATGTGTGCTCGCAACCAGGAGTTGTGCGGTCTCGACGAGCCGTTGCAGGCCGGTGATGAAGTCGCGTTCTTCCCGCCCGTGACCGGAGGCTGAACATGGCCATTCGTGTACAGGTCGAGCCGTTTGACCCCGGTGCCGAGGTCAACGCGATGCACGCGGCGAATGTGGGCGTGGGCGCGGTGGTGAGTTTTGTCGGCTATGTGCGCGACTTCAATGACGGTCGCGAGGTGGCGGGGATGTTCCTGGAACACTACCCCGGCATGACGGAAAAAGCCTTGGCCAAGATCGCCGTCGAAGCCGAGCAACGCTGGCCGCTGCTCAAGCTCGAAGTGCTGCATCGTATCGGTGCGCTGCAGCCGGGTGAGCCGATTGTGTTTGTGGCGGCCGCCAGTGCCCATCGCCAGGCGGCGTTCGATGCCTGTGCGTTTGTGATGGATTACCTGAAAACCCGTGCGCCGTTCTGGAAGAAGGAAAATACCAGCGAAGGTGCGCGTTGGGTGGAAGGTCGGGGCAGCGACCACGCAGCTGCTGATCGCTGGAAATAGCCAGCCGAACACAGAACCAAATGTGGGAGGGGGCTTGCTCCCGATAGCAGTGGGTCAGTCACAGATAAAGTGACTGACACCCTGCTATCGGGAGCAAGCCCCCTCCCACATTTTTATTGCATTTCAGCTTACGGGCGTTTGCGTTCTACAGCCCGCAGCAAGTGCGTCGGCGGTGTCTCGCAACTGATCTTGCGCCCCAGCAACGTCTCGATCGACGGCAACTGATACGAGTCATCTTCCCCGGCAAAGCTGATCGACACACCCGCAGCGCCCGCCCGGCCGGTGCGGCCAATGCGGTGCACGTAGTCGTCCGGCACTTCCGGCAGGGTGAAGTTGATCACGTGGCTGATGCCGTCGATGTGAATCCCGCGCCCGGCCACGTCGGTGGCCACCAGCACGCGAATCTTGCCTTCGCGGAAGCCTTCCAGGGTCTTGATGCGCTTGTGCTGCGGCACGTCGCCGGACAGTTGCGCGGCATTCACGCCATCGCGCACCAGGCGTTCTTCGATGCGACGCACCTCGTCCTTGCGGTTGGCGAACACCATCACGCGCTCCCAACCGTTGTCGTTGACCAGGTTGTAGAGCAGCTTGTACTTGTCGGCACCGGCCACGGCGTAGATGTGCTGTTCGACGTTTTCGCTGGCGACGTTCAGCACTTCGATTTCGACGATGGAGGGCTCAGTGGTCCACTGCTTGGCGAGGTTCATCACGTCTTCGGTGAAGGTCGCGGAGAACAGCAGGGTCTGACGTTCGTTTTTCGGCGGGGTCTGGCGAATGATCTGGCGCACTTGCGGGATGAAACCCATGTCGAGCATGCGGTCGGCTTCGTCCAGCACCATCACTTCGACCATGTCCAGGTGCACGTCGCCGCGCTGGTTGAAGTCCAGCAGGCGGCCAGGAGTCGCCACCAGGATGTCGCAGTGGCGGGCTTCGAGGTGCTTGAGCTGCTTGTCGAAGTCCATGCCGCCCACGAACGTCATCACATTGAGGCCGGTGTACTTGGTCAGGTCGGCGGCGTCCTTGGCGATCTGCACCACCAGCTCCCGGGTAGGGGCGATGATCAGCGCGCGCGGTTCACCCATGTAGCGTTCTTTCGGCGGCGGCGTTTGCAGCAGCTGGGTGATGATCGAGATCAGGAACGCGGCAGTCTTGCCGGTACCGGTCTGGGCGCGACCGATGGCGTCTTTGCCGGCGAGGGTGAAGCCCAGGACCTGCGCCTGGATCGGCGTGCAGTACGGGAAACCCAGGTCCTGGATGGCGTGCATCAGTTCCGGGGCGAGTTTGAAATCGTGGAAGCGGGTCTTGCCTTCCTGGGGCTCGACGACGAAGTCTTCGAGTTTCCACGGGATCACCGGCGGTTTTGGCGCGCGTTCGCGGCGAGGCTTGGGGGCGGGTGCGGCTTCAGCCTCAGGTTTTGCCTGTTCGGGCGGTGTCACCGTCGGTGTCTGCGGCTGGGCGACAGGTGCAGTCCGGCCGGGCTGTTGACCGTCATTGCGGCTGCCGGAGGAGGGCACAGGAGCACTGGGAACAGGCGCGAGCGGCTCAGCCTCGCTTTTGCCGAACATCTTCTTGAGTGCTTTGAGCACGGTGATCTCATTAATTGGTTAAGGAATGTACGCCGGCCAGTGTAATGCAAGAATCGGGCGCGGCGTAGTGCGTCTGTCATACGGCTACATAAACACGGGTTTTCAGCCCAGGCGCGCCGTCAGCCAGGTACCTATGTCGTGTATCTCCTGGGGTAACACTTCGTGGCCCATTGGGTATTCCTGCCATGTCACGGTGACACCACGGCTCTTCAGATGCTCATACGCCGTGCGCCCCATGGCGTTCTGCACCACCTCGTCGTACTGGCCGTGCAGGCAGAGGGCGGGAATGCGTTGCTGGCTGGCGGACAATTCCAGTTCATCACTGAAGGTGGGCGCATAGGTGGAGAGGGCGATCACGCCACCCAGCGCGCCCTGCCATTTGGTAAACGCGGTGTGGAATACCACCGCGCCACCTTGGGAAAAGCCTGCGAGGAAAATTCGCGAAGCGTCTATTCCGTCGCTTTTTTGCGCCTTGATCAGGTCGGTGACCATTTTCGACGACTCATCCAGTTCTTCCAGGCTGATCGAACGCGCCGGGCTCATGGCCTTTATGTCGTACCAGCTGGGCATCTCGTAGCCGCCGTTGATCGTCACCGGACGCGTAGGCGCCTGGGGCAACACAAAGCGGGTGGACAGCAGGCTTTCCTGCAGCGCCTCGGCCACCGGTAGGAAGTCGTAGCGATCGGCACCCAGGCCATGCAACCAGATTACGCAGGCGTCTGCGGGCTTGGCGGGCTGAAGAATCAAGGGTTCGGTCATGTCTGCTCCATAAATGTGCGTGCGCTCCGATTAAGTGCGACGGAACGGTGCGCGACAGGTTGATCTGTTAAGAGAATGTCGCAAGGTTGAATCTTTTTCTATTGACCATGGGCTGAAACGACTCAGCGACCACTCTGGTACGCGCCTTGCTATGTGTAGGTCGATGTCAGAACTTTCCTGAGACGGTAACACTATCAGTGACTGCCGCTTTCGGGATAGCAGCTGGAATTACCGCGAAAGCCTCATGCCGCTTGACCCTAAAAAAAGCCAACACGGGTCGATATCGCCTCATAAGGGTGCGCTGAGGTTGGAGCTTCGACACAACAAGAGCAACTGGAGGTTTGAATGAAGGTATTGAAATCCACCCTGGCCATCGTTTGCGCGGCGGCTGTACTGGGTGTCAGCGGTTTCGCCCAAGCCGGCGCTACTCTGGACGCTGTGCAGAAGAAAGGCTTTGTGCAATGTGGCGTGAGTGACGGCTTGCCGGGTTTCTCGGTACCGGATGCCAGCGGCAAGATCCTCGGGATCGATGCTGACGTTTGCCGTGCCGTGGCCGCTGCTGTTTTCGGCGATGCCACCAAGGTCAAATTCAGCCAGTTGAACGCCAAGGAGCGTTTCACCGCGCTTCAGTCCGGCGAAGTCGACATCCTGTCGCGTAACACCACCATGACCAGCTCCCGCGATGCGGGCATGGGTCTGAAATTCCCGGGCTTCATTACTTACTACGACGGCATCGGCTTCCTGGTTAACAACAAGCTGGGCGTCAAAAGTGCCAAGGAACTGGACGGTGCAACCATCTGCATCCAGGCCGGTACCACCACCGAGCTGAACGTTTCCGACTACTTCCGTGGCAACAACCTCAAATACACCCCGATCACCTTCGACACCTCCGATGAAAGCGCCAAGTCGCTGGAATCCGGCCGTTGCGACGTACTGACCTCCGACAAGTCCCAACTGTTCGCCCAGCGCAGCAAGCTGGCCGCGCCGAAGGACTACGTGGTTCTGCCGGAAACCATTTCCAAGGAACCGCTGGGCCCGGTCGTGCGTAACGGCGACGACGAGTGGCTGGCCATCGTGCGCTGGGTTGGCTACGCCATGCTCAACGCTGAAGAAGCCGGTATCACCTCCAAAAACGTTGAAGCTGAAGCCAAGTCCACCAAGAACCCGGACGTTGCACGTCTGCTCGGTGCTGACGGCGAATACGGCAAAGACCTGAAAGTGAAGAAAGATTGGGTTGTACAGATCGTCAAGCAAGTCGGTAACTACGGTGAAGTGTTCGAGCGCAACCTGGGCAAGAGCACCCCACTGGAAATCGACCGTGGCCTGAACGCGCTGTGGAACAACGGCGGCATTCAATACGCACCACCTGTGCGCTGATCGCTGATGGTTCTGTCACCCGGTGGGCCAACCGCCGGGTGATGTTCTGTTCCATTCTCTCCGGGGCACTTCATGCAAAATCAAATCGGCGCACCAAAGCAGAAGCTCAGCTTCAGCGATCCCAAAGTGCGTGCGTGGCTCTTCCAGATCATCACGATTGTGGCGGTGGTCTCGCTGGGCTGGTACCTCTTCAATAACACCCAGACCAACCTTCAACACCGGGGCATTACCTCGGGTTTCGACTTTCTTGAGCGCAGTGCCGGCTTCGGCATCGCGCAGCATCTGATCGACTACACCGAATCGGACAGCTACGCCCGCGTCTTTGTCATCGGCTTGCTCAACACCTTGCTGGTGACCGTGATCGGTGTGGTCCTGGCGACGCTGCTCGGCTTCATCATCGGCGTGGCACGTCTGTCCCCGAACTGGATGATCAACAAGCTGGCGACCGTGTATGTGGAAGTGTTCCGCAACATTCCACCGCTGCTGCAGATCCTGTTCTGGTACTTCGCGGTGTTCCTGACCATGCCGGGGCCGCGCAACAGCCATAACTTCGGCGATACCTTCTTTGTCAGCAGCCGTGGCCTGAACATGCCGGCAGCGCTGGCCGCTGACGGCTTCTGGCCGTTTGTGGCGAGCATCGTGGTTGCCATCGTGGCAATCGTGCTGATGGCGCGTTGGGCCAACAAGCGCTTCGAGGCGACCGGTGTACCGTTCCATAAGTTCTGGGCGGGCCTGGCGCTGTTTATCCTGATCCCGGCGTTGTGTGCCTTGATCTTCGGCGCGCCGCTGCACTGGGAAATGCCAAAGCTTTCAGGTTTCAACTTTGTCGGCGGCTGGGTACTGATCCCTGAACTGCTGGCGTTGACCCTGGCGCTTACCGTGTACACGGCAGCGTTTATCGCCGAGATCGTGCGTTCGGGCATCAAGTCCGTCAGCCACGGCCAGACCGAAGCCGCGCGCTCCCTGGGCCTGCGCCCTGGGCCGACGCTGCGCAAGGTCATCATCCCGCAAGCCCTGCGGGTGATCATTCCGCCGCTGACCAGCCAGTACCTGAACCTGGCGAAAAACTCGTCGTTGGCCGCCGGTATCGGTTACCCGGAAATGGTTTCGTTGTTTGCCGGCACGGTGCTCAACCAGACCGGCCAGGCGATCGAAGTCATTGCCATCACCATGAGCGTGTACCTGGCGATCAGCATCAGCATTTCCCTGCTGATGAACTGGTACAACAAGCGCATTGCGCTGATCGAGCGGTGAGGAAACGCACATGAGTTCGCATACTTTCAAACCTGATATGCCGCCGCCGAGCAAAGTCTTCGGACCGGTGGCCTGGATGCGCGCCAATCTGTTTTCCAGTTGGCTCAATACCCTGCTGACGCTGTTGGCGTTTTACCTGATCTACCTGGTGGTGCCGCCGATCCTGCATTGGGCCATCCTCGATGCCAATTGGGTCGGCACCACGCGCGCCGATTGCACCAAAGAGGGCGCGTGCTGGGTGTTTATCCAACAGCGCTTCGGGCAGTTCATGTACGGCTACTACCCCGGCGACCTGCGCTGGCGTGTGGACCTGACCGTGTGGCTGGCCATCGTTGGCGTGGCGCCGTTGTTCATCTCGCGTTTCCCACGCAAGGCGATCTACGGCCTGAGCTTCCTGGTGCTGTACCCGATCATCGCCTACTTCCTGCTGCACGGCGGGATCTTCGGCTTGACCAACGTGGCCACCAGCCAATGGGGCGGCCTGATGCTGACCCTGGTCATCGCCACCGTCGGCATCGCCGGTGCCTTGCCACTGGGCATTGTGCTGGCGTTGGGCCGGCGCTCGAACATGCCGGCGATTCGTGTGGTCTGCGTGACCTTCATCGAGTTCTGGCGCGGGGTGCCGCTGATCACCGTGCTGTTCATGTCCTCGGTGATGCTGCCGTTGTTCCTGCCTGAAGGCATGGGTATCGACAAGCTGCTGCGGGCGTTGATCGGCGTGATTCTGTTCCAGTCGGCCTACGTGGCCGAGGTGGTGCGTGGCGGTTTGCAGGCGATCCCTAAAGGTCAGTACGAAGCGGCCGCGGCGATGGGCCTGGGTTACTGGCGCAGCATGGGCCTGGTGATTCTGCCGCAAGCCCTGAAGATGGTAATCCCCGGCATCGTCAACACGTTTATCGCGTTGTTCAAGGACACCAGCCTGGTGATCATCATCGGCCTGTTCGACCTGCTCAACAGCGTCAAGCAAGCCGCCGCCGACCCTAAATGGTTGGGTATGGCCACCGAAGGCTATGTGTTTGCCGCCCTGGTGTTCTGGATTTTCTGTTTTGGTATGTCGCGCTATTCCATTCATTTGGAACACAAGCTCGACACAGGCCACAAGCGTTAGGAGTTGATGTTATGAGCGAAGCGATCAAACAGCCTGTGAGCCCTGAAGGCATTATCCAGATGCAGGGCGTCAACAAGTGGTACGGCCAGTTCCACGTGTTGAAAGACATCAACCTCAACGTCAAGCAGGGCGAGCGTATCGTGCTGTGCGGCCCGTCGGGTTCGGGCAAGTCCACCACCATCCGCTGCCTCAACCGTCTGGAAGAGCACCAGCAGGGCCGCATCGTGGTCGATGGCGTGGAGCTGACCAACGACCTCAAGCAGATCGAAGCGATCCGCCGTGAAGTCGGCATGGTGTTCCAGCACTTCAACCTGTTCCCGCACCTGACCATCCTGCAGAACTGCACGCTGGCGCCGATGTGGGTGCGCAAGATGCCCAAGCGCAAGGCCGAGGAAATCGCCATGCATTACCTGGAGCGTGTGCGCATCCCGGAGCAGGCCCACAAGTTTCCGGGGCAGCTGTCCGGCGGCCAGCAACAGCGTGTGGCGATTGCCCGTGCCTTGTGCATGAAGCCGAAAATCATGCTGTTCGACGAACCGACCTCGGCCCTCGACCCGGAAATGGTCAAGGAAGTACTCGACACCATGATCGGCCTGGCCGAAGACGGCATGACCATGTTGTGCGTGACCCACGAAATGGGTTTTGCCCGCACCGTGGCCAACCGCGTGATCTTCATGGACAAGGGCGAGATTGTCGAACAGGCGGCGCCGAATGACTTCTTCGACAACCCGCAGAATGACCGGACCAAGTTGTTCTTGAGCCAGATTTTGCATTGATCGATGTTTGAAAAAATAAACCCGGCCTGGCCGGGTTTATTTTTGTCTGTTCAGGAGGCCTTGAGCGCCTCCTGCCCTGTGTTCACGGTATGAGTGAAGCCCCGCAGGTCAGCGCCTTCGGCCAATATCCTGGCGTCGGCGAGCAAATGAGGGTAACGGTCCAACAATCGCATTAACAGAACCAGTGGCTTCGGTGGCAGAAGCTCACCGCGTTCATAACGTGAAAAAGCGTTGTGACCGCCACCGGACAGCAGTTGCACGGTTTCTTTTTGCGTAAGGTGCAGCTTGCGACGGATGCGTTTCATCTCGTTGCCGATCATTGTCCGCGCAGTGCGGACCAGTTCATCGCTGGCGGCGCTATAGCGGTCGGAGCTGTCAGGGTCATGCATGCCGTCGCCGCACAGTTGGCATTCCCAGCCAGACAGGTCGTCGACACGCCGTTCCATACCGTTGACACGGAGGGTTTCGCTGCGGCTTTCGAAGCGCCTCATGGCGTCGGGTGCACCGCAAATGAAGCAATGTTGAGTGTTCATGAGCTCTTCTTCTTGAAGGAGATCACTGGAGGGTTACCGGCTGTGCAGTAAGTGACCTTGATGTAAATCTCCAGACCGTGTGAATTGATGTGGTACACGTCCTGCCACACCCGGTGATCCGCATACGTGGTCATCGATTTGTACAACATCCTGTTTTGTAGTTCGAAAACGACCTCT
Source organism: Pseudomonas sp. MIACH (assembly GCF_001269925.1). Classification (GTDB taxonomy): domain Bacteria; phylum Pseudomonadota; class Gammaproteobacteria; order Pseudomonadales; family Pseudomonadaceae; genus Aquipseudomonas. The sequence continues at coordinate 26,904 of NZ_LHVO01000028.1, read as the reverse complement.
TGCATCTCCTTGATATTCAGGCCGAGCCGCGCGCCTGTTTCCTTTGCTGCGAGCGTAAATGCCCGGCCTCCAAGCCGCCTGACATCCGCCTTGATCACCGCCAGATCGTAATGAGGTGTGTACTTTTCCATAAGACACCTGAGGCGAATAATTACCCTCTAAGGGTAATTTTACCAATCGAAAATACTGCTCCTTTTGCTGCCTAAGAACCCTAGTGCGTTGCCTTTGTGGGCAACTCTGAATAGGCTGTAGGAAAATTCATCCTATGATTGGACGAAAGCCTGCATCCCATGACAGACATCGCCCCCCTGATCAAACGCTCCCTGGTGGACCAGGCTCTGGAGCAGTTGCGCTGGCGCATTACCGAAGGCAAGTGGGCCATCGGCGAACGCTTGCCCACCGAGCCGGAGCTGTCCGCCGAGCTGGGCATCAGCCGTAATACCGTGCGTGAGGCCATGCGCGTACTGGCGTTTTCCGGATTGATTGAAATCCGCCAGGGCGACGGCAGTTACCTGCGCTCGATGACCGACCCGCTGGGCGCTATGCGCGCGTTATCCCACTGCAGCCTGGAGCAGGCGCAGGAGACGCGGCAGATCCTGGAAGTGGAGGCCGTCGGGCTTGCGGCGATGCGCCGTACCGAAGCCGACCTCACCGCTTTGCATGAGGCACTCAAGGCCAGCGCGGTGCTGTACCACGGTGACCTGGAGGCCTATATCAGCGCCGACCTGGTATTCCATAAACGCCTGGTGGATGCCGCGCACAATCCGGCATTGAGCGAGCTGTACCAGTATTTTTCCGCGATTGTCGGCGCTCAGTTGCGCCAGACCCTGAACATCTCGCCGCGCCGCCAGGCGGTGTTCGACCTGCATATCGCCCTGCTTGAAGCCGTGGAACACCAAGACCCGGAACGCGCCAAATCCCTTTGCCGGCAGTTGATCAATGAGCCCTGAAACCAAACGTACGACCGAGTTGGAAGAACTGTTGATTGACGCCGAAGCCGACGACGAAGTGGTGCAAGCCAGTCACCCGCTGGTAAGCCGCCCTTGGCTGTTGCTGCTGGGCCTGATCCTGGTGGCCTTGAACCTGCGCCCGGCGTTGTCGAGCGTGGCGCCGTTGCTGGCCGAGGTTTCCAGCAGTCTGGGATTGTCGGCGGCCCAGGCCGGTTTGCTGACCACCTTGCCGGTGTTGTGCCTCGGCTTGTTCGCGCCAATGGCACCGGTCCTGGCCCGGCGTTTTGGCGCCGAGCGGGTGGTGCTGGGAATCCTGCTGACCCTGGCCGCCGGCATCATCCTGCGCAGTTCGTTTGGCGAAGTGGGGTTGTTCGCCGGCAGCCTGATTGCCGGTGCGAGCATCGGCATCATCGGCGTATTGCTGCCGGGCATCATCAAGCGTGATTTCGCCAGACAAGCCGGCGCCATGACCGGTGTCTACACCATGGCCCTGTGCCTGGGCGCAGCGTTGGCGGCGGGCGCCACGGTGCCGCTGAGTCATTACTTCGGCGACCGCTGGACCATTGGCCTGGGTTTCTGGGTGCTGCCGGCGTTGGTGGCAGCGTTGTTCTGGTTACCCCAGGTCGGCCAGAAACACGGCGCCCACCAGGTCGCCTACCGGGTCAAGGGCCTGTTGCGTGACCCGTTGGCCTGGCAAGTCACCGTGTACATGGGCTTGCAATCGTCCCTGTCGTACATCGTGTTTGGCTGGCTGCCGTCGATTTTGATCGGCCGCGGCCTGAGCGCGACCGAAGCCGGGTTGGCATTGTCCGGCTCCATCGTCATGCAATTGTTCAGTTCCCTCGCAGCGCCCTGGCTCGCAACCCGTGGCAAAGACCAGCGCCTGGCGATTGTGGTGGTGATGCTGCTGACCCTCGGCGGCCTGTTCGGTTGCCTGTATGCGCCGCTGGACGGCCTGTGGGGTTGGGCGATCCTGCTCGGCCTGGGCCAGGGCGGCACGTTCAGCCTGGCGCTGACCTTGATCGTGCTGCGCTCGCGCGACTCCCATGTGGCAGCCAACCTGTCGAGCATGGCCCAGGGCATTGGTTACACGCTGGCGTCCGTAGGCCCATTGGCGGTAGGCCTGGTGCACGACTGGACCGGCGGCTGGTCGGCCATCGGCTGGATTTTCGCGGTGATCGGCCTGGGCGCGATCGTCGCCGGGCTGGGCGCGGGGCGGGCGCTGTATGTGCAGGTCAGCAGCGAAAGGCTCTAGAGGTACAGCACTTCCAGGGTTGCCGAGCCGTCGAGCCAGGTGTCGCTGCTCAGGTCCAGGTTCTGCTTGGCGTTGATCACCGCCTCGACCTTGACGGTGCTGGTCAACGCCTGGATCGCCGAAGGTCCGCTGGTACTGCCTTGGGTGTCGGTGAACCCCAGGTAACTGTTGGCGCCGATGTCGATCGGGTTGAGGTTGGCGGTGCGCCAGGCCAGGCCGCCGGTGGTGGATTCGGTACCGTAGGCGGTCGCGAGGCTGTCTACCTGGGTCTGGCGAGGGTCGAAACTCAGGGAATACAGGCCAATACGGTTGCCACTGTTGTCCAGACCCAGCCCGTAGTAAATCTCGCTGTTGACCGTGGCCGTGCCGTCGCGGTTGTCACGCATGCGCAGGGCAAAGCGGTTCGGCGCGTTACAGCCGATACTGACTTGCAGGTGCTTGACCGGTAATCGAGTGCCCTTTTCGACGTTGAGGTCCTGCTGGGAAATCTTGCCGTAGTCGATCAGTCCGTTGCTCGACAGCAGGGGTGTGCAGGCGGTGGGCGTCAGCCGGCCTTTGACACTCAGGTCCACGCTGGAGGCGGCCAGGGTGTGGGGGGCTGTGGTGAGTACCGCCAGGGCGCAAACGACAGTGCAATACGTGTTCATAAAGGGAGCTCCAGAGGTCAGGGGTAGATGATTTCAAGGGTGCCCGAACCGTTGATGTACACCACGTTGCGCAGGTCCAGTGATTGGGTCGGGGCCAGGTAGGCCTTGATGCGCACCGTACCGACGAGGTGCTGGATCGGCACCGGCCCACGGGTATTGCCGACGCTATCGGTAAACCCCATCAGGCTGTTGGCGGCGATGGGGATCTGCCGGGCACTGGAACTGCTCCACGCCGCCCCGCCACTGGTGGAGTCGGTGCGATACAGGGTGCCGAGTGCGTCGGCGCTGAACTCGGCCGGGTCGATGTTCAAGTAGAAGCGCCCAATCTTGTTCTGGCTGCCGTCCAGATCCAGGCCGTAGGCGGTTTCATCGATACCGCCGGTGGCAGAGCCTTTGCGGTTGTCATGCATCTTCAGCGCGAAAGACGTCGCCGCGTCGCAACTCACGGAGAGTTGCAAGGTGCGGGTCGGCAGCGGGGTTTCATTGCTGGTATTGAGGTCCTTGGCCAGCAGCGTGCCGTAATCCACCAGCCCGCCGTTGGACAACTGCGGTGTGCACGCGATGGGGGCGAAGTGGGCGCGCAGGGTGAGTTCCCGCGAGCGGTCGCCCTGGCGGGTATCGAACGTCCCGGACACTTCCCAGGTGGTCGCCTCGCGGACCCGGGTCGCGGCGACGTCGGCCCAGGCGCTGAGGCTCACTTGCAGCGCGAAGTGCTTGCCCTGTACGACGCGGGTGCCTTGCACGGGGGCCACGCCGTGGCCTGGCAGCCAGCTCAACGTCGTACCGACCGCGGCCGGTGCCTGGCCGGCTGCCGGCAGCAAGCCCAGCTCCACCGCCTGGCCGTCCAGCACGCCGTCGCTGACCTGCAGAGCGTAGGTGCCGTGCTCGGTAAATTGCAGGCGTTGGGCACTGGCCGCGAGGGCGCGATAGAACACACTCATGTCTGTCGATTGCGGGCAGTTGAGGTTCACGCTCAAGCGGCGTTCGCCGAGCAGGCGCTGCGGCGCGGCGTCGTGTTGTGCAAGGCGCTTCATCAGGCCGAAGTCGAGCACCGGTTCGCTGATGTTTATCCGGCACTCATCGTCGGCCCACACGTTTGCGACGAGGCCGACGCTCATCAATGCAGCCGTCAGCCAGGGGGCGCGGAAAAGGAGCATGGTGATCGTCCTCATAGGGGGTTGCAGCGCGCGGGCGCGGTTTCGAAATACACCTGGGGATCGCCTTTGGCCGGCACCTCGAAGTGCAACCGGCAGCGCGTCATGCCGGGCGCGCTGACCCACAGTGCGGATTGCTCCAGCACATTGGGCAGGAACACCTGGCCGCCGTCCTGCACCAGGGTCACGAACTCGCCGTCGGCGGTGCTGACGGAGGCGCCACGGGGCAGCAGTGCGCCTTGTTCGGTACGTGCGGTGAGCAACACTCGGCGAGTCAACGTCACCCCGAACTCGACCCGATCCACCGCGCCACGCCCGGCCGAGATCATTGCCAGGCCGTTGTTGATATCGGCATTGCGCGGCAGCGAGCGGGTCTGCACTTCCACCGGGCTGCGGCCATAGGCGTTCACTTGGGGCACCACGGCCTGGCCTTGCCAGTCGGTCCACACCGGCCCGCTGGGGGTGCTCAACTTGATGCCGCCCATATCGCCCACCGAGACCACGGCGAAGGTGTCGCGCACCGGGTAGGGCGAAAAGGTCACTCCGTCGCCATGCACCACCACGCCACCCCGGGCACTGCCTTGATAGCTCGATCGCTCGGCATCGGAGCGGCTGTAGCTGACGTCGAGTTGGCTGTAGCGCGGCAGGGCCGAGAGCCCGAGGGTGGTTTCCACCTGTTGGTCGCGGGTGTCGTGTTCGGCGCTGACGCGATAGCTCAATTGATCATCGATCTGTTCGTTCAGCCCCAGGCCGGTGCGATGTTCGCCGCCCGAGTTACGCACCCAGGCGCGCACGCGACGACTTTCGCCCAGGGGCAGGCTGACATTCAGGTACACCGCGTTGTCCTGTTGCTGGCGCCCGCCTATCTGCCATTCCGCACTGGCCGACAACGACACGCCACCGACGCTGGTGCCCCACGCCGCCAGGCCTCGGCTGCTGCTGTCGCCATCAAAGCTGCTGGAGCGCGACAGCCCGGCACTGAATGCCCCCAGCCACGGGTGCGACCAACCGACCGTGGCGCTTTGTTGATCGCGATAACGTGAGCGCCGTTGCTGAGTGATTTCGGCTTCGTAAGTGGCTTCTTCCAGTTCCCGATAGCCGGATGTGCGCCAGGAGTTGGCGACGCTGAATGACCATTGGTCATTCAGGCGCTGAGACCATCCCAGGTCGGTCTGCACACCACGCACCTTGTGCCGTGCCTGGGTATCGGCAAGCTGAGTGGTCAACTGCACCTGACTGTCCAGCCATGGCAGCCACCCCAGGCTCACGCCCGCCGCACGGTATTCGCTGGACGCCAGCACCCCGCTGCCCAAGGACAGTTGCGGGTGCACGGCGCCGGTCCAGCCTGCGCTGACCACCCAAGGATCGTCACCCTGGGCATCGCCGATAGTGCGCACGCGGCCCGCTGCCACCGAGTACCCCGGCGCCGCGAGCCCGAGGCCGAGCATGGCGGCGGGAACGGTGAAACGGCGCTCGCCGCCGCTGCTTTCCTTGACCGTGACTTCGACGTCCGAGCGAGAGTTCAGGCGCCGCACATCCGTCAGGGAAAACGGCCCGGCCGGCACCACGGTGGAGTGAATCAACGCGCCGTTCTGCCGCACCTCGACCTGGGCCGGGCTGTTGGCGATACCGTCGATGGTCGCGCCCTGGCCTTGCTCTTGAAGCGCCTGTTCGGTCAGTACCTGCATCCCGGTGATCTGTGCACCCGACAACACCGGGTTGTAGAGATTGATCTGCCCGGCTTGCAGGACTGCCTGAAGGCTGGCAAAGGTGCGTTGGGCATACGCCTCAAGGTGGGTGCTGCGCGACAGGCCATCCTGCCAGGTCTGTACCTGGCGGCTGCGCACGATCCAGTCGCCCGCGTTGAAGCCCACCTCGGTATTCGCCGAGCCAAAGCGGCTGTCGTCATCGCTGAAGCGGTTATAGAAACCCGTGAGGTCGTAATTGAGCAGGGCGGCGACACCACCGGTTTGATAGCCGGAGATGTCCTGTTGCAGCGGTCGCAGCGCTTCGCTGGGCACCACCAGCGATACGGTGAGGCTGGCCGGGTCCTGCTCCACCAGACTTTGGGGGTACTGCGCGAACAGGTCATGGCAGGGACCGCTGTCGCCGGGCACCCTCAGGTTGGCGGCGTCCAGCAGGGCCTGGTCAAAACAGAGTTGGCCGTGTTGATCGAAACCGACTTCCAAGCGCCCCCTGGGCTGGCCGTTGACCCGCAGGCTCACCGCGTGCCGGCCAGCGGCAAAGCGCGGTGCGTCCAGCAGCAGGCTGGCCAACTGCGGGTCGATGCCGCGTTGGTGCAGGGTGGTCGCATCAAAGCTGGTGCGTTCTTGGGCCCAGGCTTCGGCGGGCAGCAGGGTGCACGCCAGCAACAGCGCTGGGAAGGCGCTGCGGGCGGGTATGTCGGGCACGGCATCGCCGTCACGGTAGCTCAATACTGTTTTCACGAAAGGCACTCGAATGATGGGCGTCTGCGCGCCCCGATGACGGTCTTGGCGCCGTCACTTCGTGATGCAGGCGTTGGTCAGGTGAGGGGGGCTTCGTAGGCGGCCACGGCAAAGCCATACACCGTGGCCGGTTGCAGCCGCACTTTAGTGGCGGCGCCACCGGTGGCGGGTACGCTCAAGGTTTCCCCCGGCAACACGTAGGTGCGCGGCAGCATGGCCTTGCCGTCGCCAGGCAGCAGGCGCAGCTCCTGGGCCAGGCGCACCACATACGGGCTGTCGTTGCGTACCTGCAAAGTGCTGCCGTGTTGTGACCAGGTCAGGCGGGTCCAGGGCGTGCGATTAAGCGCCAGGCCCTTGGGATGAATGATCACCGGCAGGTTCTGGCGCACGGTCACGCCCACCCGGGCATGCCCGGCTTCGGTGGCGGGACGGCCCTGGGGCATGCCTTCGAAGATCGCGCGCTTGAGCCGCTGTGTTTGCAGTGGTTGCTGGCGTTGCAGGATGAACCGCACCAGTTGTGATTTGGACGCTTCCACCCGCGACAGGGGCGGGGTGACCACCAGCAACGGCTCGCGGTCTTCGGGAATGTCTTCCAGGGTGACGTGCAGCAGGGCCAGTTGGGCGTCGGTGTTAGTGACCGAAACGGCCGCCTCCCCTTCGGCTTCGTAGACGATGACCACGGAGGTGTCCGGGATCATGCCGTCGGCCTGCGCGCCTGTGCCAAACAGCAGGGTCAGGGCAAGCAGGCAGGTGGAGGGTTTGAACGATGTCGTCAGCATGACGGGGTTTTCCATTGGGGCAGCGTGAAGAGGTCAGAGGTAGCGCAGGTCCAGCACGATGGAGCCGTCCAGCGGTACCTCCTGATTCAGGGTCAGGTACTCGGCGAAATTGATGGAGGTGTCGATGCGCAGTTGGGTGCTCAACTGACCGATGAAGTCGGGCTGGCGATCACCGGGAGGCGCAAAGCCCACATAGGACTTGGGGTACGCATTCGGTTCCGGCGACCAGGTTTCACCGTTGTCACTGGAGGCCATGACCTGCATGGGCTGCGCATCACCGATGGGGTTGCGGTAGGACAAGGCTACGGATCCCAGGCGCTCGGCCGGCACATGAATGTTCCTGCCCAGGCCATAGAAAAAACCGGGGGCCAGTGACGACTCGGCACGGTTGTCGAGCCCCACCAGGGCAAACAGCATCGGCCTGCTGCATTGCACATTCAGTTGCAGCAACTGGCTGGGCAGTACCGTGAATTTGTTGGCATTCAAGCTGTGCGAGGGGATTTTTCCGTGATCGACCGTGCCTTCGTCTGAGAGCATGACGTGACAGGCGTCCGGCGTCAGCCGCCCGGTCACCGTAAGGTCGACGAAGGATGCGGCGAACACCGCAGGGATAATCGTCAGCAAGAGCAATACAGCCAAGCGTTGAGTGAGCGTGTTCATGGGGAGCGCCACGGGTCGAGTTGAATACGGGCGGTACAAAAACAACGCCCATGCCCGTGAGGGATTGCCAGGCATGGGCGCTCGGGGTGTTACAGGTACTTCACTTCCAGGGTGGCCGAGCCGTCGAGGGTGACCTCGTTGCTCAGGTCCAGGCCGTCGGTGCGGGCGATGTAGGTTTCAACCATTACGTCCAGCGACAAGTCCTTGACCGGTACCGGTTGAGTGTCGTCGGCCATGCTGGCCACCGACATGTACAGGCCCGGGTCCCAGAATTTTTCGCGGTACCAATTGTCCCGTCCGTTGAAGGACGCTATTGACTGCACTGCGACACTGTCGGCGACCGGGTTGTCGAGTGTCAGGCCAAACCAGCCGAGCTTCTGGTTGCCGTTGATCAGGCCCAGGCCGTAGTAGGAGGGGGTGATGGACGAACCGGCCCGGTTGTCGACCGAGTGCAGTGCAAAGCTGATCGCGCTGTCGCAGCTGACGACCATGGTCAAGGTGTGGGTCCCGATATGCGTTGGGTTGTTTATGTTCAGGTCCTTGGCGGAAATCTTGCCGTGGTCGATCACGCCTCCGCTGGACAGCACGGGGGTGCAGGCGCTCGGTACGATCAGTCCCTTGACGGTCAGGTCGACGGTGGACGCGGCGTAGCTGGTGGCAGAACCGAGCAGCATCAGGCCGGTGGCGAGTACGGTAAACAGGGGCTTCATGGGCGACGAGTTCCTTTCGATTGAGTCTGAGTGGCGCATTACAGGTAGTTGACTTGGACCGTGGCGTGCCCGTCGACGGGGACTTCGTCGGTCAGGGTCAGGCCGTTGGCGGGGGCGATGTGGGTGAACAGGCGGATTTCGGCATCGAAGTCCTGCACCGCAATGGGCACCAGTTGGCTGCCCCTGGCGATTGCCGTCAGCGTGGAGTGGGTGAGCATGCTGGTGGGCAGCCATGTAACGCCGCCATCGACAGATGTGATGGCGCGTGCAGCGACGCCGTCCGCCACTGGGGCATATAGGTGGAAGGCGGCGCCGCCAAGTTTTTCACCGTCCGATGTCATGCCCAGGCCATGCCAGTTGGCGTGGTTGGCCGAGGAACCGGCGCGGTTGTCGATGGTGCTCAGGGTGAAGAAGGTCGGCGCCTCACAGCGCACACTCAACTGCATGGTTTGGTGGGGCAGTGAGGTGTACTGCTCGGCCTCGAGATCCTTGGCTGCCATTTTTCCGAAGTCCACCGTGCCACCGCCGGAAATCAGCGGCGCACAGGCACTCGGGGTGATGGTGCCTTTGACGGCGAGGTCGGTGGTGCTGGCGGCCAGTGCCAGTGGCGAGGCCGCGAGTAACAACACTGCCAACGGGATTGCGTTGCAAACGTGCATGGCTGGAACCTTCCGTGTGAACGGGGTGGGAGTTACAGGTACATCACTTCCAGGGTCGCGGAGCCGTCGATGGGCGCCTCGTCACTGAAATCGAACTGGTCTGCACGGGCGATGCTGGTATTGACGCCCAGGTCCATCACCAGGTTTTTGATCGGCAGCAGTGTGGTTGCGTCATCCACGGCCCCGGCACCCCATAGGGTTTGCAGTTCCCAGTTACGTTCGCCGTACCAGGTGCGGCCGCCGTCACTGGAGGCAATCGGCTGGGCACTGACGCCGTCGGCGCGCATGTTCAAGGGGGTCAGGTAAAACCGGCCCAGTCGCTTGTTGCCGTTGATCAGGCCCAGGCCGAAGTCCATGGTGCCGGTAGAGGTGCCGCTGCGGTTATCGATGGGCTTGATCGCGAAGGGAATGCTTGCATCGCAGGCGATGCTCAACTGCAGCGTCACTCGGGGCAATGAAGTCGGGTTGTTCTGGACCAGGTCCTTGGAGGCCATTTTTCCGTGATCCACCATGCCGCCGGCCGAGACCGTCGGGGTGCAGGCATTCGGGGTGATCAGGCCTTTGACGGTCAGGTCGACGTTGCTGGCAGCAAAGGCGGGTGCAGCACTGGCGAGTAAAAGGGCGATGCTCGACAGCGTCAGGGACTTGCTCATTTCAATACGTTCCACTACAGGGCTGGCTGATAGAAGCGCGCCCGGCATCATCCGGCCTTTCTGTAAGGGCGGCGAGCAAGGCGGCAGGTTGTATTTGGCTGGGATCGCTGAAGATCGCGAGCCCGTTCCGTCTTTGCGGAGTGGCGGCAATTTAGCCGGGGGGTGGGGCGGGGGAAATACAACTATTACGACAATCGAGGTGACAAGTATTTGGGCTTGAGAACGTCAGAATTTATGTTCTTGTTATGTAAGAAAGTTGGGTTTTTCGTAGTTGTTGTATCGTCATTTTTATATCCAGAGGGATATTCATGGTTGCTTGTGGACAGTCTGTGAGTGCCTTGGAGTTTCGATGAACTCACGGGCTGAACAATCACTGTAAGCGCAATGAGGTGACCATGGTGACAAAGGTATTTTTCGATCAAGTACCTGTCCTGAAGTTGGCACCCTCGCCCCCGCCGCCCTGGGTGGCAGAGCCGGTTCATGATGCGGCGGGGATTACGTGGCCGACTCGCGCCAGACTGATCGAAATTTTCGGCAGTGATGAGCTGGTGAGCCGGATACTGGTCAGCCTGATGAATGAAGCCCGGGAGGACAATGCCTTGCTGGACCAGGCGCGGGCCAGTGCCGATGTGCCCCTGGTGGTGGAGCGACTGCATCGTCTGGTGGGCAGCCTGGCGTTCGTCGGTGGCGTCGACCTGGAGCGTGGCGGCGAGCAATTGATTGCTCGGGTCCAAGCCCTTGGGGTGGTGGAAACGGCCCCGCAGTTGCAGGCGTTTCAGCGTAATTTGCGGGTGTATATTGATTATTTGAGTCGGTTGTAAACCCTTTGAATGGAGAGGTTTGTAGGATGTTTTTCCATTGAATTGGAGGTTTTGGATGTAGGTAATTTCTTTTTGTTTTGTAGGTATAAATTTGTTGGCTATCAATTACTGGGCGCGGTGCTGAACAGGCCGCCTCGGGTGGTTGTTGAGGCTTGAGGACAAAGGTATTTTTGCGCCAATTCCAATTGCCATCATTCGTGGGTCTTTATGCTTCGTGTAATTATTGCCGACGATCACCCCATTGTGCGCATCGGTCAGCGCGTGGTGATTGAGGCGGGCGGCAGGTGCAAAGTGGTCGGCGAGGCCGATGGCCCCGATGAGTTACTGCGGTTATTGAGCACGGTGGCCTGTGATGTCCTGGTGACTGACTTCGCCATGCCGGGGGGGCAGCAGGCCGACGGGTATGGATTACTGGGCCTGTTGCGCCGCCAGTACCCGGCATTGCCGGTGATCCTGGTGACCATGTTTGCCAACGTGGCAACGCTGCGTGCGTCGTTTGCCCACGGGGCGCGGGCGATTGTCGCCAAGAGCGCTTCGGCCCGGGAGTTGCCCATTGCGATCAACGCGGTGGTCAAGGGCGAGACGTTTGCCAGTGAGTGCCTGCGGGCGCAACTGGTGGAGGCAGGCACCGGCGACCAGTCGCAACAGCCGCAGTTGTCCGATAAGGAGCGGGAGGTGGTGAGGATGCTGGCCAGCGGCATGACCGTCAGCCAGATTGCGGCACGGGTCAATCGCAGTATTTCCACGATCAGTAAGCAAAAAAGTACCGCCATGAGCCGGCTGTGCATTTCCACCGATGTGGACCTGTTTGCCTACGCGCGCAGCTGCGGCATGGTGCCCTAGGGTTTGTCCGGGCATTGCCACTGTGAATGCCGATAGAGTTTTGCCCGCGCGCAGACTATCTTTGACGGCTTACAACCCCCTGGTTTGGAACCTGCCCATGAGCGACGCACACAACGCCCTGATCACCGAGTTCTACAGCGCTTTCCAACGGCTGGACGCCGAGGCCATGGCGGCCTGCTACACCGACGATGTGCTGTTCAGCGACCCGGCGTTCGGTGAACTGCGCGGCCGCGACGCCGGCGATATGTGGCGCATGCTCACCACGCGGGCCAAGGATTTCTCCCTGACGTTCGACCATGTGCGCAGCGATGAAACTACCGGCAGCGCGCATTGGGTCGCGACCTATTTGTTCAGCGCCACCGGTAACACGGTAGTCAACGACATCGGTGCGCGGTTTGTGTTTCGCGATGGCAAGATCTGCGAACACCACGACCACTTCGATCTGTGGCGTTGGTCGCGCCAGGCACTGGGCTTGAAGGGGCTGCTGCTGGGTTGGTCGCCGGCGCTGAAAAACGCCGTGCGTGCCCAGGCGCGCAAAGGCCTGAAGGCATTTCAGGCCGGTCGTTGATAAACTTGGCATCCCCCTGGTTTGCCGAATTGACCTGTGACTGACCTTCCTGAATCCAAACCCTGGTTCGTCTACCTGGTGCGCGCCGCCAATGGCTCCTTGTATTGCGGCATCAGCAATGACCCGGTGCGCCGCTTTGCCTCCCATCAACGTGGCAAGGGCGCGCGGTTCTTTTTATCCAGCCCCGCAGTGGCGTTGGTGTACACCGAGCAATGCGCGAGCAAGGGCGAGGCGCTGCGCCAGGAGCGGCTGATCAAGAAACTCAAGAAGAGCGCCAAGGAATGCCTGGCAGCCAGTGGTTCATTGATCTGACTGATAGGGTCCCATAGTGCCCACATGCGGTTTGGCGGGCTAAGCTAGCCGCTCACCTATCGAGCGGAGCCTGGCATGTCTGAGTTGATTCTCCACCATTACCCGCAGTCCCCTTTTGCTGAAAAAGCCCGCCTGATGCTGGGCTTCAAGGGCTTGTCCTGGCACTCCGTGCGCATCTCGCCGGTGATGCCCAAGCCTGACCTTACGGCCCTGACCGGCGGCTATCGCAAGACGCCGGTGCTGCAGGTCGGTGCCGACATCTACTGTGACACCGCCTTGATCGCCCGACGCCTGGAGCAGGAAAAGTCCGCCCCGGCGCTGTTCCCCCAAGGCCTGGAACTGGTTACCCAAGGCTTCGCCGCCTGGGCCGACTCGGTGGTGTTTTCCCAAACCGTGGCGCTGGTGTTCCAGCCGGAATCCCTGGCGGTCAAATTTGCCCAGGTGCCGCCGCAAATGCTCCAGGTGCTGGTGGCTGACCGCAGCAAATTGTTCAGCGGTGGCACCGCCGCCCGCGTGCAACTGGACCAGGCCAGGCATCAATGGCCGGCGATCGTCAGCCGCATCGATCAACAATTGCAGCATCCCCCGGGGGACTTCCTGTTCGGTGAACCGTCGATTGCCGACTTTGCCCTGGCCCATCCGCTGTGGTTCCTTAAAGGCTCGTCGGTGACGGCGCCGTTGGTGGATGGGTATCCCGCTGTCGCGGCGTGGTTGGACCGGGTGCTGAGCTTTGGCCATGGCACTGCCAGTGAGATCAGCGCCGAGCAAGCGCTGGAGGTGGCGCGTAACGCAACGCCCGCTGCGCTGCCCGATGAGGTTTTCGAGGACTTGAACGGCTTCAGGGCCGGCCAGCAGGTGACCATCTCGGCCACTGACTACGGCACCGACCCCGTGGCCGGTGAGCTGCTGTTTGCCGGGCGCGAAGAGCTGATCCTGCGCCGTACCGATGAGCGCGCCGGCACCGTGCATGTGCATTTCCCACGCTTGGGTTTTTGCATTCAGGCGCAATAAATAAAAATATTTGCAAATAAAGGTGAGGTAAACCGTCAGCCCATCCGTGTAGTGCTTGAAACTGCGATCTATTCGCATTAACAGCGTTTTCTACACGGGTTCTCACAGCATGAAGTCGACGGCGGGCGGTTGGGTTAAACAGTGGCTGGGAGCCTCGGTATTGGCGGTGTCGGGGTTGGCGTTGCTGCCCCTCAGCGTGGCGCAGGCGCAGGAGCAGCAAAGCGCCCAGTTCACCTTTGCCCAGGCTGCCAAGCCGCTGCCTCAGGCCTTGAGTGATTTCAGCCGGGTCACCGGGATCAGCGTGATCTACACCGATGAGGCGCCCTATGGCCTCAGTGCCCCGGCGGTCAGCGGGCAAATGAGTGCGACCCAGGCCCTGCAACGCTTGCTGGCGAACAGCGGCTTTACCTTCCGCCAGATCGACGCCCGCACCCTGGCCCTGGAACCGGTGCCCACCGATGGCGCGCTGAACCTCGGCGCCACCACCATCAGCGGTGTCGGCCAAACCGAGGACAGCACCAGCTACCAGCCCCCGCCCACCAGTTCGGTGATGCGCTCCCGTGCTTTGTTGCTGGAAACCCCGCAAACCGTCAACGTGGTACCCGCCCAAGTGCTGCGCGACCAGACCCCGCGCAACCTGGATGATGCCCTGGCCAACGTCAGCGGCATCACCCAGGCCAACACCTTGGCCAGCACCCAGGACGCGGTGATGCTGCGCGGCTTTGGCGACAACCGTAACGGCTCGATCATGCGCGATGGCATGCCGGTGGTGCAGGGGCGCGCATTGAACTCAACCGCAGAACGGGTCGAAGTGCTCAAGGGCCCGTCGTCGCTGCTGTATGGCATCCAGGACCCGGGCGGCGTGGTCAATATCGTCAGCAAAAAGCCGCAACTGACCCAGGCTACGTCCCTGACCGTGCGCGGCTCGACCTTCGGAGATGGCAAGAACGGCAGCGGCGGCAACCTCGACACCACCGGGCCGATTGGTGATTCGGGCTTGGCCTATCGCCTGATCGTCGACCATGAAGACGAAGACTACTGGCGCAATTTCGGCACCCACCGCGAGACGCTGGTGGCGCCGTCCCTGGCCTGGTTTGGCGATACCACCAAGCTGCTGTTTGCCTACGAACACCGCGAATTTCTCTCGCCGTTCGACCGCGGCACGGCCATCGACAAGTCCAACCACCCGCTGGACATCCCGGCCTCCCGCCGTCTGGATGAGCCATTCAATAACATGGAAGGGCGTTCTGACCTGTACCGCTTTGAAGCCGACCACGACTTGAACGACGACTGGAAAGCCCATTTCGGCTACAGCTGGAACCGTGAGACCTACGACGCCAGCCAGGTGCGCGTCAGCGCGGTGAACACCAACGGCACACTGACCCGCAAGATGGACGGTACCAAGGGGGCGATCACCACTGACCGTTTCGCCACGGCCAGCCTGGAAGGCAAGGTCAATGTGCTGGGCATGCAGCATGACCTGGTGTTCGGCCTGGACGACGAGTACCGCAAGATCTACCGCGCCGACCTGATTCGCCAGAACTCGCGCGGCACCTTCAACTACAACAATCCGGTGTACGGCAACGAAGTCGCGGGCACCAGCGTCAGTGCGGCCGACAGCGCCCAGACCGACCTGCTGCGCAGCGATTCGCTGTTCTTCCAGGACGCGATTCACCTGACTGACCAGTGGATCTTCGTGGCCGGTGCGCGCTATCAGATGTATGACCAGTACGCCGGCAAAGGCGTGCCGTTCAAGGCCAACACCAACGGCAATGGCCAGGCCTGGGTGCCACGTGCCGGTCTGGTGTATCGCTACACCGACGAGTTGTCGTTCTATGGCAGCTATACCGAGTCATTCAAACCCAACTCCACCATCGCTGCCTTGGCCGATGGCAGCACGCTGACCGGCGACCTCACGCCTGAGGAATCCAAGTCCTGGGAACTGGGCGCCAAGCTCGACATCCCGGGGCGCATCACCGCCAGTGCGGCGTTGTTCAATATCGACAAGCGCAATGTGCTGGTGTCGGTGGGCTCCGGTGCCAACACCATCTACAGCATCGCGGGGCAGGTACGCTCCCGTGGCCTGGAACTGGACGCCACCGGCCAGTTGACCGACCAGTGGAGCCTGATCGGCAGCTACGCCTATACCGACGCCGAAGACATCAAGGACAACGACCCGACGCTTGAAGGCAACCGCCTGCAAAACGTGGCCAAGCACACCGGCTCGCTGTCGGTGGCCTACGACTTCGGCAACATTTTCGGCGGCGATCAGTTGCGTGTGGGCACCGGTGCGCGGTATGTCGGCGAGCGCGCAGGCGACGCCGCCAACGACTTCACCCTGCCGGGCTACACCGTGGCGGATGCCTTCGCCACCTACGACACCAAGATCGACGGGCAGAAGGTCAAGTTCCAGGTCAACGTGAAGAACCTGTTCGACCGCGTTTACTACACCTCTGCGGCCAGCCGGTTGTTTGTGTCCATGGGCGATGCGCGGCAGGTGTCGGTGTCCAGTACCCTGGAGTTCTAAAACCTGACGGGCTCCCTATGGCAAGCCCGCTCGCCACAAAGGTACGGAGCTGTTAGCGTTGCGGCCATTAATGGCTTTGCGGAACACAGTACTGATGCACTTTGGAAGATGGCTACACCTGCTGTGCCTGAGCGTTTTACTGGGCGGCTGTGCGAGTGTTTCGCCGCCGTCCACGCCTTCAACACTGGATCACCTGCTGGCCGATCCTGCCCTCAACGGCGCCACGGTTTCCGTCATGGTGCGCGACGCCCGCAGTGGCAGCACCCTCTATCAACACAACCCGCGCACGCGCCTGATCCCGGCCTCCAACCTCAAGTTGCTGACCACCGCTGCGGCGATGGATGTGCTGGGGCCGCAATACCGCTTCTCCACCCAACTGTTGAGCAACGGCACCCTGCAAGGTGGGCGCCTGGCCGGCAACCTGTACCTGCGCGGTCTCGGCGACCCGACCACGCAGTTCGCCGACTACCAGGCACTGGCTGCCCAACTGGCGAGCCAGGGCGTGCGCCAGGTGCAAGGCGACCTGGTGTTCGACGACACGTGGTTCGACGCCGAGCGCTTGGGCGTGGACTGGGCCCAGGACGACGAGAGCACTTACTACGGCGCACAGATTTCGGCGCTGACGGTGTCGCCCAACACGGATTTTGATGCAGGCACCTTACTCGTCACGGCAAAGGCTCCCGTCGCCCTCGGCCAGCCAGTGAACGTGGTGGTGAGCCCGTCCACCGACTACGTGCAACTGAGCAACCGCGCCGTCAGCGGCCCCGGCAACAGCTACGCGATTACCCGCCAGCACGGCACCAACCTGCTGCAACTCAGCGGCGCGCTGGCGCCGGGCAAGCAAAGCCGGCAGTGGGTGAGTGTGTGGGAACCGACGCAATTGGTGGCCAATCTGTTTGAGCAGGCGCTGGCGCAGCAGGGTATCCAGGTGCTCGGGCGGCGCGTGATCGGGGGGGCCAGCCCTGCGACGGCGACGGTGTTGGCCGAGCATCAATCGGCGCCGTTGCAGGACTTGATCACGCCGCTGCTCAAGCTTTCGAACAACAACATGTCCGAAGCCCTGCTCAAGGCCATGGGCCGCAAAACGGCCAATGCGGGCACTGCGGCAGCGGGCGTGGCGGCGGTGGCGGCGTTCATGCAGCGCCAGGGCCTGGACCCGGCGACGCTCAGCCAGGTAGATGGCTCAGGTTTGTCGCGACGCAACCTGGTGTCGGCGCAAAATCTCACGGATCTGCTGCTGGCCGCTTCAAAACAACCCTGGTTCGACGCCTGGTACAGCGCCTTGCCGATTGCCGGCAATGCCGACCGTATGACCGGCGGCAGCCTGCGTTATCGCCTGCGCGGGACGGCTGCCGAAAACAACCTGCACGCCAAGACCGGCTCCATGGCCGGCGTGTCATCGCTGAGCGGCTACATCACCGACGCTGAGGGAAGGCGCCTGGTGTTTTCGATGATCAGCAATAACTACGTCAGCGACGCCGCCCCTATCCGCGCCCTGGAGAACCGCCTGGCGCTGGCCCTGGCCCAGTGGCACGACTAGTTCAGGGCTGGTAACCCATCCGCCAACTCACGGCCTGGGTCGCCGCCAGCAAGCGCCGCGCCGCCGGGCCATCTTCGTCGGCATGGAACAACGAGGTGGGGCCCACCACGGTCATCACCGCCGC
Organism: Pseudomonas sp. MIACH; assembly: GCF_001269925.1. Lineage (GTDB taxonomy): Bacteria > Pseudomonadota > Gammaproteobacteria > Pseudomonadales > Pseudomonadaceae > Aquipseudomonas. The sequence goes on along the minus strand of NZ_LHVO01000028.1, from coordinate 9,244 downwards.
CACGTGCCCGACCGCGTTGAATACCGGTGCCGACAACGCATCTACCCCCGGCATCAGCAGGCCATGCACAAAGTGCAGGCCGCGCTGGCGGATTTGTTCGCAGGTGGTGGCGTAGGCCTGATCGTCCGCGAGGGCATGGGCGATACCGGCCGCGATCTCACGCTCACGCAACTCGACGGTTTCCCGCGACGGCAGGAAGGCACTGAACACCAGCCCGGTCGATGAGCTGAGCAGCGGCAACACTGAGCCCAATTGCGTCACCACCGTGACTGCGCGTACCGCCGGTTCGATCTGCACCACGGTCGCGCCCTGATTGCCCCATACCGCGAGAAAGCAGGTTTCATTCAGTTCGTCGCGCAGCTCGGCCAGGGGCAGGGCACCGACTTTCAGCACATCGATGCTGCCCAGCGCGGCCAGGCCCACGCGCAATGCTTCGCGGCCCAGGCCGTAATGGTTGGTGGCGGTGTTCTGTTCGGCAAAACCCGAAGCGATCAGCGCCTGCAAATAACGATGCACCTTGCTCGCCGGCATCTGCACATGGTCGGCCAGACGCGACAACGACGTGGCCGGCGACAGTTCGGCCAGGGCCTTGAGGATATCGGTGCCCACTTCGGCCGAGCGGACTTTCTGTTTACCGGTGTCGCGGGGCTTTTCCATGGAAGGGCGAGAATCCGAGAGATGAATGGGCGTCTTTATAGCTTGACGGTCGATAGTGATCAAATTACGTTATGCGTAACTGGATTACGATAAAAACAACTTCCGTCAGAGGATGATCCATGAACCTCGAATACCTGTCGGGCTTCGGCAATGAATTCGCCAGCGAAGCCCTGCCCGGCGCGCTGCCGGTCGGCCAGAACTCCCCGCAAAAAGCGCCCTACGGGCTGTACACCGAACTGTTCTCCGGCACGGCGTTCACCATGGCGCGCAGCGAGGCCCGCCGCACTTGGCTGTACCGTATCCAGCCGTCGGCCAATCACCCGGCGTTTATCAAGCTGGAGCGACAGCTGGCCGGTGGCCCTCTGGGCGCGGTGACGCCCAATCGCCTGCGCTGGAACCCGTTGGATATTCCGACTGAGCCGACGGACTTTGTCGACGGCCTGGTCGCCATGGTCGCCAACTCAGGGTCAGAGAAACCCTCAGGCATCAGCGTCTACAACTACTGCGCCAACCGCTCGATGGACCGCGTGTTCTTCAATGCCGACGGCGAGCTGTTGATCGTCCCCGAGCAGGGCCGCCTGCGCATTGCCACCGAATTGGGCGTGCTGGACGTCGAGCCGCTGGACATTGTGGTGTTGCCCCGTGGCCTCAAATTTCGCGTGGAGCTGCTGGATGCACAAGCGCGCGGTTACGTCGCCGAAAACCATGGCGCGCCGCTGCGCCTGCCGGACCTGGGGCCTATCGGCAGCAACGGCCTGGCCAACCCGCGTGACTTCCTCACGCCGGTGGCCCACTACGAAGACCTCAAGCAACCGACCACGCTGGTGCAGAAATTCCTCGGTGAACTGTGGGCCTGTGAGCTGGACCATTCACCGCTGAACGTGGTGGCCTGGCACGGCAACAACGTGCCGTACAAATACGACCTGCGCCGCTTCAACACCCTCGGCACCGTGAGCTTCGATCACCCGGACCCGTCGATCTTCACCGTATTGACCTCGCCCACCAGCGTGCACGGCCTGGCCAACCTCGACTTTGTGATTTTTCCGCCGCGCTGGATGGTGGCCGAGAACACCTTTCGTCCGCCATGGTTCCACCGCAACCTGATGAACGAGTACATGGGCCTGATCCAGGGCGCCTACGATGCCAAGGCCGAAGGCTTCGTGCCCGGCGGTGCCTCGCTGCACAGCTGCATGAGCGCCCACGGCCCGGACGGCGAGACCTGCACCAAGGCCATCAACGTGGACCTCGCGCCGCACAAGATCGATAACACCATGGCCTTCATGTTCGAGACCAGCCAGGTGCTGCGTCCCACCCGGTTCGCCCTGGAGTGCCCGCAACTGCAACCTTCTTATGACGCGTGCTGGGCTTCGCTGCCCGCCACCTTCAACCCGAATCGGAGATAACCCATGACACAGCCAACTCCTATCCGCAGCTGGGTAGCCTCTGCCAACGGCCACCGCGATTTCCCCCTGCAAAACCTGCCGCTGGGGGTGTTCAGCATCAACGGCTCGGCACCGCGCAGTGGCGTGGCGATTGGCGATTCCATCCTTGACCTGCATGCCGCCCTGGATGAGTTTGAAGGCGAAGCCCGCCGCGCCGTTGAAGCCACTGCCGGCGGCCAGTTGAACGCCTTCTTCGAATTGGGCCGTGGTCCGCGCGTGGCCTTGCGCGAGCGCCTGCTGGAACTGTTGGCGGAGGGCAGCAAACTGCAGACCCGTGAAGCGCAGGTGCTGCACCGCGCCGCCGATTGCCAGATGCACGTGCCGGCGAAGATCAACGACTACACCGACTTCTACGTCGGCATCGAGCACGCGCAGAACGTCGGCAAACTGTTCCGCCCGGATAACCCGCTGCTGCCGAACTACAAGTATGTGCCGATCGGTTATCACGGCCGCGCCTCGACCATTCGCACCTCGGGTGCCGACGTCCGTCGTCCCAAAGGCCAGACCTTGCCGGCTGGCCAGACCGAACCAACCTTCGGCCCCTGCGCACGCCTGGACTATGAGCTGGAGTTGGGCATCTGGATTGGCCAGGGCAACGCCATCGGCGACTCGATTGCCATCGGCGATGCAGCTGAGCATATCGCCGGTTTCTGCCTGCTCAATGACTGGTCGGCGCGGGACATCCAGGCCTGGGAATACCAGCCGCTGGGCCCGTTCCTGTCGAAGAGCTTCATCACCAGCATCTCACCGTGGGTGGTCACGGCCGAAGCCCTGGAACCGTTTCGCAAAGCGCAGCCGTCGCGGCCCGAAGGCGATCCGCAACCGCTGCCGTACCTGCTGGATAACCGCGATCAGGCGGCCGGCGCGCTCGATATTGAGCTGGAAGTACTGATCACCACCGCTTCGATGCGCGAGCAAAACCTGCCGGCTCATCGCCTCGCCCTGAGCAACAGCCTGCATATGTACTGGACCGTCGCGCAGTTGGTGGCGCACCACAGCGTCAACGGTTGCCAACTGCAGGCCGGTGACCTGTTTGGTTCGGGCACCTTGTCCGGCCCTGAAGCCGGGCAGTTCGGCAGTCTGCTGGAGATGACCGAAGGTGGTAAGAAGGTCATCGAACTGCCTTGCGGCGAAGTGCGCAGATTCCTTGAAGACGGCGACGAAATCATCCTGCGCGCCCGTTGCAGTCGTGAAGGCTTCGTCTCCATCGGCTTCGGCGAATGCCGTGGCACTGTGGTCGCGGCGCGCTAAGAGGGCAGGGCGATGGAACTCTATACCTACTACCGCTCAACGTCGTCGTACCGGGTTCGCATCGCCCTGGCGCTCAAGGGCCTGGATTTCACCGCCGTGCCGGTCAACCTGCTGGTGCCGGCGGGCGGCGCCAATCGCCAGCCGGAGTACCTGGCCATCAACCCCCAAGGTCGGGTGCCGGCCTTGCGTACCGATGACGGTGAACTGTTGATTCAGTCGCCGGCGATCATCGAGTACCTCGAAGAACGTTATCCACAGGCACCGCTGCTTTCCAAGGACCTGGCCACCCGTGCCCACGAACGCGCGGTCGCCTCGATCATCGGCTGCGATATCCACCCGTTGCACAACTCCAGCACCCAGAACCTGTTGCGCCAGTGGGGGCATGATGAGGTGCAGGTGCTGGAGTGGATCGGGCATTGGATCAGCCAGGGGCTGGGCGCGGTGGAGCAGTTGATTGGCGATAAGGGCTATTGCTTTGGCGAGCAGCCGGGGATGGCGGATGCATTCCTGATTCCCCAGTTGTATGCGGCAGAGCGCTTCAAGGTGCCGTTGGTGGCGTATCCGCGCATTGCCAGGGTGGCGGCGTTGGCGGCGCAGCATCCGGCATTCGTCCAGGCTCACCCTGCCAACCAACCCGACACCCCCTGAGTGATCATTCCCACGCTCTGCGCGGGAACAATAATAAAAACAGGTACCTTGCGATGCACAACCAGATTGCCAGCTTTCGCGCGGCACTCGATGCCCGTCCGGTGTCGCGCTATCAGTGGTTGATTCTCCTGTTATTGGCGTTGCTGCTGGTGACCGATGGCTACGATGCCCAGGTGCTGGGCTATGTAGTGCCGGCCTTGGCCAAGGATTGGGGCTTGGAGAAGGCCGTGTTCGGCCCGGTGTTCAGTGCCAACCTGCTGGGGCTGACCTTGGGCTCGCTGCTCGTGACCCCCTTGGCGGACCGGTTTGGCGTACGCCGCATCTTGTTGAGCTGCGTGCTGATCTACGCCAGCCTCACGCTCTTGATGGTGTTCGCCAACTCGCTCACCACCCTGATGGCCGCACGGTTTATCTGCGGCATCGGCATGGGCGGTGCGATGCCCTGTGCGATGGCGTTGATGTCGGACTATTCCCCGCCCCGTTTGCGTACGTTGATGGTGACGTTGGCCGCGTGTGGCTTTTCGTTCGGCGGGGCGGCCGGTGGGTTTGTGGCGGCGGGATTTATCGACGGCTTCGGCTGGCAGGCGGTGTTTCTTGCCGGCGGCGTGACACCGTTGCTGCTGTTCCCTTTCCTGGTATGGCGGCTGCCGGAATCCCTGCCGCGCCTGTTACGCGATGCGCCGCCGTATGCACGCTTGCACAAGGTCACCGCGCGCATGTTGCCGCAATGGCGTGCGCCTCTGGCGAGGGAGGAAGAAAACCGCCGCGAACAGGGTAGCCAACTGACGGTGGTGGAGCTGTTTCGCCATGGCTATGCACGCCCGACCGTGCTGATCTGGGCGACCTTTTTTGTCAGCCTGATCCTGTTGTATTTCATGATCAGCTGGTTGCCGTCGCTGCTGCTGGAAAGTGGCCTGGCGCTGAATGAAGCCAACCTGGTGACCTCAATGTTCCTGTTCGCCGGCACCTTGGGCGCCATCGGCATGGCCTGGTTTGCCGACCGCTTGCAGCGCAAGGTGCGGCTGTTGTCCGGCGTGCTGGCGGCGGCTGCGGTGTGTACTGTGCTGCTGGGTCTGAACCACGACAACCCGCGTTACCTGGTGGCCTGTGTGTTTGCCGCCGGGTTTTGCATCATCGGCGGGCAACTGACCCTTAATGCATTCGCCAGCAATTTCTATCCACCCCACGTGCGGGCGACCGGCACGGGCTGGGCGCTGGGTGTGGGGCGCTTTGGCTCAATCCTGGGGCCGCTGTTTGGCAGCATGCTGCTGGCGATGCAGATTCCGGTGCAGCAGATTTTCTTTTTCTGCGCGATTCCGGCGGTGATCGCGGCGTTGTTGATTATCCAAGTGCGCTCGCCCGCGACTGACGCGCCGAAGAGCCCTTTGCATGGCGATATCCTCAAGGTGCCGGCCAATCACTGACAATACTGCATCTACATCGAGCAGGATCACTGTGGCGAGCGGGCTTCTGTGGCGAGCGGGCCTCTGTGGTGAACGGGCTTCTGTGGCGAGCGGGCTTGCCCCGCGTTGGAGTGCGAAGCGCTCCCAAGATTTCTGGGGCCGCTACGCAGCTCAACGCGGGGCAAGCCCGCTCGCCACAGGGAAATATGCGCCTGAAAATAGGTTGTTCAATGCACCACGGTGTTGGGCGGCAGGTGTCCCAGACGTTCAGTCAGGCGCAGTCGCTGGATCGGGTCTTCGCTGAGCATCAGCGCGTGTTCCAGGTCGAAACGCTCGGCGTTGGGGCAGTCCAGGCGTTGATACAGGCTGGCTCGTGCGAGGTAATCGGCAGCGCTGGCATTGCCCAGTTCCAGCACGCGTTCGGCGTCGATCAGGGCGGCCAAGGGGTTGTCATTGGCCAGGTGCAACTGGCGCAGGTTGCGCGACAGCCGTTGCAGGATCGAACGGGGTTCGGCGGTGTGCAGGTGGTCGGCCTGCAGCTTGAGGTTGGGGCCGTATTGGCGTTGCAGCAGTTCGCGGCAATCGTTGGGGTACAGGCGTCGTCCGCCGCAAGGGTCCAGCAGGTGATCAGCGCCGGGCACTCGTAGCAGGAAATGACCCGGGAAGTTGACGCCGACCATGGGGATCCCCAGGCGTCGAGCCAGCTCCATGGCAATCAACCCCATCGCCAGGGGCTGCCCGCGCTTGCGTTGCAACACCTTGTCCAGCAGGGCGGCGGCGGGGCGCAGTGGTGTGAAGTCATCCTGGGCGAAGCCGAGGTCATTCATGCGTCGCAGCAAGGGTTGGCCCAGCTCGTCCGCCGGCAGCAGGGGCATGCCCAGGCTGACCTGTTGCTCAAGCAATTTCAGGTCCTGCAGGACCACCAGCGGTTGCACCGTTGGGTCATGCTCGGCAGCCATCCACAGCGCGGCCTCAAACAGCGCAGGGGGCGAACGTTCCAGGCAGGCGAAAAAGGCTTGGCGGGGATTCATTGCTTTCTCCGGCGGATGCCCCCGTTTTAGCCTTGCTGGGAAATTTCGTCCAGTGTCTTAAGAGATATCCTACGTGCTTATGTCGCAGGGCCCGCAAAACCGGGCGGCTTATTCCAGCGCACTTCGGCAGTTTTCTGCCGCAAGCCTATACTTGGCGACACAAGAAGTGATTCGGGAGCTTGACGATGTTTGCTCTCATGCACAGCACCCGCCTTGAATCGCTGCACCTGAGCATCGACCCGGTGACGGGGTTGAAGGCGGTCATAGCCATCCACAACAGCCGTCTGGGTCCTGCCTTGGGCGGTTGTCGCTACCTTGCTTACCCCGACGACGAAAGCGCCGTGGCAGATGCTGCGCGCCTGGCCCAAGGCATGAGCTACAAGGCTGCCCTGGCGGGGTTGCCGGTGGGGGGCGGTACGGCGGTGATCCTGCGCCCCGCCCATGTGGAAAACCGTGCGGCGCTGTTTGAAGCCTTTGGTCGTTGCATCGAGCAACTCGACGGTCGCTACATCACCGCCACCGACAGCGGCACCTCGGTCGCCGACATGGACTGCATCGCCCAACACACCCGTTTCGTCACCAGTACCACCGCTGCCGGCGATCCCTCGCCCCATGCGGCCATGGGCGTGTTCGCCGGTATCCGTACCACCGCCATGGCCCGACTGGGCAGCGACAACCTGGAAGGCTTGCGCGTGGCAATCCAGGGCCTGGGCAACGTAGGGTTCGCCCTGGCCGAACAACTGCATGCCGCCGGCGCCGAACTGCTGGTCAGCGATATCGACCACGGCAAGGTGCAACTGGCCATGGAACAACTCGGCGCGCACCCCATCGCCAACGACGCGTTGCTCAGCACCCCGTGCGACATCCTCGCGCCCTGTGGCCTGGGCGCCGTGTTCAACCGCCAGAGCGTCGGTCAGCTACGCTGCGCCGCTGTGGCAGGTTCCGCCAGCGCACAACTGACCAACCTGCAAGTGGCCGACCAGCTCGAAGGCCGCGGCATCCTCTACGCCCCGGACTACGTGATCAACTCCGGCGGCCTGATCTATGTCGCCCTCAAACACAGCGGCGCCGAACTGCCGACCATCACCGCGCACCTATCGAACATCGGCACGCGACTGACCGAAATCTTCGCCCACGCCCAAGCCGAAAAACGCTCCCCTGCACGGGTCGCGGACGAACTGGCCGAGCGTTTGCTCTACAAATAGACCAGACATTAAAAAGGCCCTGAATCCAAGATTCAGGGCCTGTTCAATTCGGGCTTTATTCCGCCGGCGCGTTCAGCAGCTCGGACAATGCGTCCGGCTGGCTCTTGAACGCCTTGGCAAACACATCGCGATTCTTCGCCATGTAGATCCCGGCTTCTTCCACCTGCTGCTCGCTCAGGGACGGCACGGCTTTTTGCAACACTTCTGCGAGCAACTCAGCGAGTTCAAGCATCTTGTCATGACGGTCAGCTTCGGCTTTATCCATGAACAAACGCTCCAGATCTCGGCTGCTGCGGTATACCACTTCGACGGCCATTCACCACCTCACATGCCTTCACGATAGTTGTCTTTTGCGACTACTGTATTTATATACAGCTAAAAGGGTAAGCCAAACCGTGGGGTTTGGGTAGCAGTTTTTTAATGTAGCCCGTAAATACCGGTTCGGCGTGCCTTATGTCACCCCGCCATCATCTTATACCCGCCTCTGGCCTTTTTTCTGCATGCAGAACAACCGTCACGTCCAACCCGCATTATCCGGTCGAACCGACCTAAGGAAGCACCATCGTGAAATTTAATTGGGCCGAAAAGCTGCGCCATCAAGTCCATGGGCTGGCCGAGTCCCTGGGTAACCTGTTTGTCGAGTCGTTCCACTACCTGGCGTTGTTCGCCATCGGTGCGGTGACCGCCTGGGCAGCGGTGATGGAGTTTCTGGGGATGCTGGAGAACGGGCATATCAAGATCGATGACATCTTGTTGCTGTTCATCTACCTGGAATTGGGCGCCATGGTCGGGATTTACTTCAAGACCAACCACATGCCGGTGCGCTTCCTGATCTACGTGGCGATCACCGCGCTCACGCGGCTGTTGATCTCCAACGTGTCCCACCACAACCCGCCCGACATCGGCATCATCTACCTGTGCGGTGGGATTCTGCTGTTGGCGTTTGCGATTCTGGTGGTGCGCTACGCGTCGTCGGCGTTCCCGTCGGTGAAGGTCGAAGGCCCGCGTCGCAAGGGCGAGGCGAGCCTGGAGACCGAGAAGGGTGAGCTTTAAAGCCCGACGCTGAAGGGCAGGGCGCGGGTCGGTGGCCGCTGCAGCAATTTGTGGCTGTCGCCGTCCGTCATCACCGCCAGGATCTCCATGGCGCTGTGGCCCTGCTCGATGGCGATGCCGAATTGAATGCTTTGCACCAAGCGTTTGAGCCGTTGCGGATCGTTGCGTTGTTCGGCGCTGATCATGCGTTTGGCCACTACGCCAGTGTCATCCGAGAGGGTCAACATGATGCTGCCATCCAGCCGCTGGATGCTCAGGTTGACACGGTATTTTGGGGTGAAGGTGTCGGTGATGATCTGAAAAGGGTTGTCCATGGTGCGTTACCGCCTGATAAGAACATGCAGTCATTGACGACCGGTATCGGGATTAGTTCGCGTTGCCTGACCACCGGCCACTCCGTCGCTGAGGTTGTACAAATTCCGTTTACCTCATGGGCTGTACAGCAAAGGGCGTGCCGTACAGCGATCTGTCGAACAATGAGCTCCTTATGTGGAAGGGGGCTTGCTCCCGATAGCGGTGCATCAGTCAATGAATACTTGGCTGATGCACCGCTA